>NZ_JHQS01000060.1 GCF_014843845.1 Mesorhizobium amorphae
GGGCGGCGAGAAAGCCCCGCAGGTCTGCGGGGCGCAGATCGGCGATATCCGAAATGCCGGGTGGGCCGCCGCAATGTCCGGTCAGAAAATGCAGGAACTGGCGCGTGTCGCGCTCATAGGCTTCGACGGTTTCCGGCGACAGCCGGCGTTCGCGCGCCAGCATCTTCAGCCAACTTTCGCGCGCTGCCTGAAGGTCGGGCTTTGCCGGGATGAGGAATTCCTGCATGGCGCTCTTCCAGTTCACGGCCATTTTCCGGCAGCCGGGTTAGGAAGCGGTGAAGAGCGCGTCATTGAAATGACAACTGGCTAGGGCTAGAGCAAGGCAAAGGACCTTTCGCCATGAGCAAGCCCCAGAACCCCGTCCAGATGGCCGTGATCGGCGCCGCGCACGGCATCAAGGGCGAAGTGCGCGTCAAGACGTTCACCGGCGAGCCGCTTGCGCTGGCCGATTACGGGCCGCTCTATGCCAGGGACGGCCGCGCCTTCCAGATCATCGACATCAGGCCGGCCAACACCGTGGTCGTGGTGCGGTTCAAGGGCGTGAGCGACCGCAACGCCGCCGAGGCGCTCGCCGGCACGGAACTCTTCGTCGACCGCTCGATGCTGCCGGACGATGGCGAGGAGGACGAATTCTACCATGCCGACCTGGTCGGCCTGGCGGTCAGGGACGACACCGGCGCCGAGATCGGCAAGGTCGTGGCGGTACACAATTTTGGTGGCGGCGACATACTCGACGTGACTCTAGGCGGGCGCAAGGGCGTGCTGATCCCGTTCACGCAGGCCGCCGTGCCGCAAGTGTCGATCGCCGAAGGTTTTGTTCGCGTCGATCCGGCGGCCGCCGGCCTGGTCGACGACGAGGACAGCGAGGCGCCCGGCCGCGACGGTTTCGATCCGAAGGGCCGGCCGCGCGGACCAAGGGATGCCGGGGGCAACCGGTGAGCTTTGCCGCCTCGGTGCTGACGCTCTATCCCGAGATGTTTCCGGGCGCGCTCGGCCTGTCGCTGGCCGGGCGGGCGCTGGAGGCCGGGACATGGTCGCTGGACGCGATCCAGATCCGCGATTTCGCCACCGACCGGCACCGCACCGTCGACGACACGCCGGCCGGCGGCGGCGCTGGCATGGTGATGCGCGCCGACGTGCTGGCGAAGGCGATCGACCATGCTTCGCCGCCGGGCGATGCGCGACCGCGCCTGCTGATGAGTCCGCGTGGAAAACCGTTGACGCAGGCTCGGGTGCGCGAGCTCGCCGCCGGGCCGGGCGCTGTCATCCTCTGCGGCCGTTTCGAAGGCGTCGACCAGCGGCTGATCGAGGCGCGCGGGCTGGAGGAGGTTTCGGTCGGCGACTTCATCCTCTCCGGCGGCGAGCCGGCCGCACTGGTGCTGCTCGACGCCGTGGTGCGGCTTTTGCCCGGCGTCATGGGCAATGCGGTGTCGGGCGAGGAAGAAAGTTTTGAGAACGGTCTGCTCGAACACCCACACTATACAAGGCCGCAGGAGTTCGAGGGCCGGCCGATCCCCGAGGTGCTGATCTCGGGCAATCACAAGAAGATCGCCGCCTGGCGGCGTGCGGAGTCCGAGGCGCTCACAAAAACACGACGGCCGGACCTGGTGCAGAACGGCAAGACCAAAGGCTGAGATCGCTTCAGAGTCTCTGGCGACCACCTGGCTACCCTGTTGGCTATTAGCCGGGCATCCGCTCGAACTTCTGCAAGACGGGGTCCATCGTGTCCCAGGCACGGCCGCGAATGCTGTATGTCACAACCCGCGGATTGAATTGGCCTGGGTCGTCAAGGCTGGTCGCGTGGACCGCGATCAGGTCCGGCATGGCGGCGAATGTCAGATAGACCGGCGTTCCGCAGGTCGGGCAGAAGGCATGCACCTTTTCGTTGCCGCTGTCGCCCGCCAACCGCCAGGTTTTCGCTTCGCCGGTGATTGCCATATCGGCGCGCCGGCCGAAGGTCAGATAGGATCCGTGGCCAGTGCCACTGCGTTTCTGGCAATCATGGCATTGGCAGTGGTTCTCGAAGATGGGTTCGCTGCTCGTTTCGTAACGGATTGCGCCGCACGCACATCCGCCGCCATAGACCTTGCTCATCGTCGTTCTCCCGCTAACTCTTTGTTTTCACGCAATTCCGACGGAAAACCGCTACGCACTTTTCCTGGAATCGCTCTAGCGTTTCAGGCCGATTTCGGCTTGGCGAAAAGGTCGATTCCGCTCCCGGTTTCGAGGAAGGATTTCATGCTGGACAGCACCGCCGGCCAGCCCTGGCTGATGCCTTTCGCCATGCCGCTGCCGGCTTCGAGCTCGTCATGGGTGACGGTCAGCCGCACCATGGTGTCGTATTCCTCGATGCCGAACGTCACCCGGCTGTATTGCGACGGATCGTCGGCCTGCGAGGCGTTCGCCCAGGTCATCACGAGACGGGTCGGCGGCGAGATTTCGACGACCTTGCCGACGAGTTCGACGGTGCGCTCGTCATTGGCGCGGATATGTTCCCATTTCGATCCCGCCTTCCAGTCGGAGACGTTCTCGTGGCCCCAGTAGCGCCTGGCGATATCGGGCCTGGTTATGGCCTCGAACACTTTTTGCGGCGTAGAGCGGATATAGGTCACGTAGACAAAACTGGTCGTCTCTCTGGTCATCGGTCCTCTCCTTCGAGTTCTTGCTTCAGGTCGTGCAGCAGGCTGAGCCGCTGCCGTTCGAATTTTCGCACCCACCGCTCGTAGATGTCGTGCAGCGGCACGGGGTTGATGAAGTGCAGCTTTTCCCGGCCACGCCGGACCGTGCTCACCAGATTGGCCGCCTCCAGCAGGTCGATGTGCTGAGTGGCGGACTGCCTTGCCATCTCCAGGTTTTCGCACAGCTGGCCGAGCGTCTGCCCGTTCTGCTCGCACAGAAGGTCAAGCAGCTTTCTGCGTGTCGGGTCGCCCAGCGCTTTGAAAACCTTGTCGGCGTCCATCGCCCTCACTCCGTTGTGAGGCCAATACGCAGGTAAATACCTGCATGTCAATGAAGCTCAGCCGTGTTTCATCGCGGCGGCGGACAGGCCGGTCATGACGAATGTGATGCCTGCGCCGATATTGATCCCGGCAACCGCGCGCGGACGGCTGTGCAGCCATCGGCTCAAAACCGAAGCAAAGCCGCCGATGAGCGAAAGGCCGATGGCGGCGATGATGGCAAGCCAGGCGCCGTAGGTCAGCATCTGCGTGTTGACCGAGCCGCGGTCGGCGCTGACGAACTGCGGGATGAAGGCAAGCACGAACAGTCCGATCTTCGGATTGAGGACGTTCGACATCAGCCCCGCCAGGTAGATCGCGTGAAGAGGCCGCCGCGCCGTCGGCGCGAAACTGACGAGATTTCGCGAGAACAGCGCCTTCGCCCCCAGCCAGACAAGATATGCAGCTCCGGCGAGTTTTAGCGCCAGGAACGCAGCGGCCGAGGTCTGGATCAGCAGCGCCAGCCCGAAGGTGGCGGCAAGCGAGTGGATCAGGATGCCGGTGCCGGCCCCCATTCCCGACACCGTCGCCGCGAGGCGGCCCTGGCTCAGGCCGCGCGCAATCGAGAGCACGATGTCGGGTCCGGGCGCGAGCACGATCAGGACGCTCGCGATTGTGTAGGCCAACCAGATATCGATCGGAAACATGGCTCAGTCCTCCGTGTGAATGCGTTGGTGTCGGCTGGCTGTTTTGCGTGGTCCATTTCGACCACCAGGCTCGGTGCCGACATCGGTCATGAGCTGAACGGTAGATCGCCAGCGTCAGCACGCACAGTCACAGCCAGCGGGCATCTGATATGGTACAGTGAGGATTATCGGGCATCTGTACCAGGCGAAGTGCCTGCAATCTGTGTCAGTCGGCTCAGTCGATTTTGCGGTAGGCATTGCACATGCAAGACGATCAATCCGCAGAGGTCCTTTACCTGCAGCTCGCGCATTCGATCGCGACGCCGATCCGGGCGGGTACGCTGATGCGGGGCGAACGCATTCCCTCCGTGCGCGAACTGGCGCGCAACCGCGCCGTGTCGATCGGCACCGTGCTGCAGGCCTATCGCATGCTGGAGGATGCGCACCTGATCGAAGCGCGACCGCGCTCGGGCTATTTCGTCGCGACACGGTCGCCGAGCCTGCCCGAACCGGAGACATCGAATCCGCCGGCAGATTCCATGGCGGTGGACGTCAGTTCGCTCGCGGCGCGAGTGATGCATCTCGCGCACGATCCCGCCTACATCTCCTTCGGCGCTGCCTGTCCGAGTGCGGACCTGTTTGCCGAGGAGCGTGTCCGCCGTGCCGTCAGCCGCGCCGTGCAACGCCACCGGGCGACACTGTGCAACTACACGACCGGCTATGGCGACGAGAGCCTGCGGCGCGCCATTGCACGCCATGCGCTACGCATGGGCTGCCAGCTCGACCCACAGGACATCGTCGTGACCAACAGCTGCCTGGAATCGATCACGCTGTGCCTGCGGGCGGTGACGAAACCGGGCGACATCGTTGCGCTGGAATCGCCGACCTTGTTTGCCTTCCTGGAGATCCTCGAGAACCTGCACCTGCGCGCGCTCGAGATCCCGACCCATCCACGCACCGGCTTCTCGCTCGATGCGCTGCAATTCGCCTTCGACACTCAACCGATCAAGGCCGTGCTCGCAGTGCCCACGCTTTCCAATCCGATCGGATCAAGTATTCCCCTGGCCGACCGGCAGCATTTGGCGCGGATGGTTGCCGACCGCGGCATCCCGCTGGTCGAGGATGTCCTCTACAACGATTTCGCCGAGCTGGACGAACAGCGCCGCGCGGTGCGCGCATTCGATGCGACCGGGCACGTCATGATGTGCGGGTCGTTCTCCAAGACGATCGCGCCAGGCCTTCGGCTTGGCTGGGTGGAGGCCGGGCGCTGGGGTGCCAAGCTCGTGCGCCTGAAGGAATCGACCAGCGGCAGCCAGACGGCGGTGCTGGAGCGTGCGATGGCCGACCTCTTGACGCAGCCGGGCATCGAGGCCGGATACCGTCAATTGCGCGCGACGGTCGCGACGCGGGTCGACGAGGCGCGCGGATTGATAGCGCGGTATTTTCCAGCGGGAACGCGCGTCACCGATCCGCAGGGCGGGTTTATTCTCTGGGTGGAACTGCCGCACAGCATCGACTCGCTTGAGCTGTTCCGGGTCTGCCTGGCGGAGAACATCGTGATTGCGCCTGGAAAGATGTTCAGCGCCACAAACCATTTCGGCCACTGCATCCGGCTGGGGCTGGGCGGACGCTGGGACGATGCCCACCGGCACGCACTGCGGCGGGTGGGGGAGCTGGCGAATTCCATGGTGGCGAACCAGACCGATGCCGACAAAGCTTCCGGCAATGGTCGGGTTCACCCCTTGGCGAAGTAATAGAAGGCGAGAAAGAGGCCGACGGCGACGACGAAGCCGCGCACGACATTTTGCGGCACGCGCTTGGCAATCCAGACGCCGGCATAGCCACCGAGCGCGCCGCCCGGGATCATGACGATCGCCTGCGGCCAGGCGACGACGCCGCCGGAGACGAAGACGACGATCGCAACCGCGGCGATGACCATGGCCAGCATGTTCTTCAGTGCGTTCAGCTTGTGATAGTCGCCTGACTGGGTAATGCCAAGCGTCGCCAGCATCATCACGCCCATGCCGGCGCCGAAGAAGCCGCCATAGATGGAGGTCAGGAATTGCGCCAGCGAGCCGACGAGCGAGCCCACAGACGCTTCATGGTCCGGCTTCGGCGACGGCTTCAGCCATGGCCCGGCAGCGAAGAGAGCAGTTGCGGCCAAGAGCAGCCACGGCACCATTGCCCGGAAGGATGGATTGTCGAGCGCCAAAAGGATGAGCGCGCCGGCCAGCGCACCGAAGGCCGAGATCAGGCAGAGCAGCAATGCCTGGCGCCAGAAATGTCTGATGTCAGCGGCGTAGGCGAGCGTCGAGGTGACGTAGCCGGGAAACTGCGTCACCGAAGAGGTGGCATTGGCGACGATCGGCGGCAGGCCGACCAGCGTCATGGCACCGAAGGTGATGAACGTGCCGCCGCCGGCGACCGCGTTGGCGGCGCCTGACAAAAAACCCGCCAGAAACAGCAGGATCACGTCGAAAACAGACATCAGGGCGCCGCCGAAGACTGGTTGCTTGCCCCGGATTAGGAAGCTTGACGGGAGCGTGCAACCCCGGCCGGGACAATTGCGTAATGGCATGCGCGCAAAAAAGACAGGGCCAAGGCGTGACAAAGCGTCGAAATAGCTGTATGTGCCCGCCCGAACCGGAAGAACAATCTGCCAAGCGCGATCTTCTGGCCCGTCAACAATGACGGTGTAGTCGCCCCTGCCCGATGTCTCCGACAAAGGGCATAGCCGAGCGGTCAATGGAACTGCAAGGCGAGTGTCGGACGCTCTGACTGTCGGAAGAACAAGAAGTGGATTTTTAAGAGATGGATATCCTCCGTCAGCTCGAGGCCGAACAGGCCGCCAAGATCGAAGCCAAGCGCAAGCTTCCCGAATTCCAGCCCGGCGACACCGTGCGCGTTCAGGTCCGCGTGACCGAAGGCACCCGCACCCGCGTCCAGGCCTATGAGGGCGTCGTCATCGCCCGCTCCGGCGCCGGCTTCCAGGAAAACTTCACCGTCCGCAAGATCTCCTACGGCGAAGGCGTGGAGCGCGTGTTTCCGGTCTATTCGCCGATGGTCGAGGGCGTCGAGATCGTGCGGCGCGGCAAGGTGCGCCGCGCCAAGCTCTATTACCTGCGTGACCGCCGCGGCAAGTCGGCCCGTATTTCGGAAAACACCGGCGTGCGCGCCCGCAAGCTGAACGACGAGGAGCGTGACGCGCTGAACGCCGAGAAGGCGCGCATCGAGGCCGAGAAAGTCGCCGCTGCCCAGGCGCTGGCCGCCGAGAAGGCCGCCCAGGAAGCCGCCGAGAAGAAGGCCGCCGACGAAGCCGCCAAGGCCGCCGACGAGGCCGCCAAGGCTGCGGAAGCGGCTACCGCCGAATAAGTTTTTCGAGAAAGCATGGTTTAGAAAGGCGGCTTCGGCCGCCTTTTTTCGTTTTGCGGGCAGGCAGAGCCCGTCCCGCTGGGATCGGCTTGCTCAAGGCGAAAAATCTGCCCCTGCTTTGGTTGACTCGAATTATCTTGTACACTAAATAATCGTGCAAAAATAAATGGAGAAACGAAATGCCTGCACTCTACTCCACCGAAGCCCGTGCCGTCGGCGGCCGCGCCGGCCATGTCCAGACCAATGATGGCCTGCTCAGCGTCGACCTTGCCTTGCCGAAGGAACTGGGTGGCAAGGGTGGCGCCACCAATCCGGAGCAGCTGTTTGCTGCCGGCTATGCGGCGTGCTTCGAAAGCGCCATGCGCTTCATCGCCGGCAAGCAGAAGCTGCCGCTCGAGGATGCTGCGGTGACGGCCAATGTCAGCCTGCACCCCAATGGCCAGGGCGGTTTCGCGCTGGGCGTTTCGCTGTCGGCGGAGACGAAAGGCCTTGATCAGGCGGCCGCCGAAGCGCTTGTATCGGCGGCGCACCAGATCTGCCCCTATTCCAATGCCATCAAGGGCAATGTCGAGGTGGCGCTTTCGGCAGTGACGCTCCCGGCAAAGGCAGCATGACGACAAAGATCATAGGGAGTGCCAGCGACGTCCCGGCGACAGCCGCCGGGACTTTTCCCGTTCCGCGGCTCGACCAGCAGCTCTGTTTCGCGCTCTATTCGGCGAGCGGGCTGATGACGAAGCTTTATCGGCCGTTGCTCGATCCGCTCGGGCTCACCTATCCGCAATATCTGGCCATGCTGGCGCTGTGGGAGCACGCGCCGAGCACGGTGGGCGCGCTTGGCGCGGCGCTGGGCCTGGATTCCGCGACGCTGACCCCGCTGCTCAAGCGTCTGGAAGCAGGTGGTCTGGTCACGCGTCGGCGCGACGCGGCGGACGAGCGCCGCGTGCTGGTCGAGCCGACCGCCAAGGGCCAGGCGCTGCGCGGGCGGATGAAGGAGGTGTCCTCCGGGCTTGCCTGCAGCATGCCGCTGGAGCCTGGCGAGCTGAAAGCCCTGCACGCGACGGTCAGCCGTTTGGTCGCTCGGTTGCGGAACGCTACCGAGAATGCGGCGGATCGCGACTGATCCTCACCACGACACGATCGTTCCGGAATTCGCCGATTGAAAGCATGGGAATCCGCTATCGCGCCAAGCGGTGCAGCGGATCGGCTTGCATGGCGCTTGCGGAAAGCTAAAGTCGGCGCCGGATTTTCCTGCAAGCCCCAAACGGATCGGGGCGTTTCACGTTCCGGGAGTGTGTCATGACCAAATCGAAACTGCTGCTGGCCGGCCTGCTGGCCTGCCTTCTCGCGCCCGTCGCCGCATGGGCGCAGGCGCTGCCCGATCTCGGCGGCAAGAAGGTGGTTGTGGTGACGGAAAACGCCTATCCGCCGCTGCAGTTCATCGATTCCAAGACGGGAAAACAGATCGGCTGGGAATATGACGCGATGGATGAGATCGCCAAGCGGCTGAACTTCAAGGTCGAGTACCAGAACACTTCCTGGGATGCGATGATCCAGGCGGTTTCCGACAATCAGTACAACATCGGCATGACCGGCATCACCATCAAGGACGACCGCAAGGAGAAAGTCGACTTCTCCGACCCCTATATGCGCTCGGAACAGTTCATGCTGGTGCGTGGCGACGAAAGCCGCTTCACCGACGCCAAGACCTTCGGCGCCTTCAAGGACGGTTTGATCGGCGCGCAGGCCGGCACGACGCCCTTCTACACCGCCGTCTACAGCGTGCTCGACGGCAATGAGCAGAACCCGAGGATAAAACTGTTCGAGACGTTCGGCGCCACGGTGCAGGCGCTGAAGTCAGGCGACGTCGACATGGTGCTTACCGACGGCACTGCCGGCAAGGGCTATGTCGATGCCTCCGAAGGTAAGCTGAAGCTGATCGGCGGACCGCTCGGCACCGAGGATTTTGGGTTTATCTTCCCGAAAGGATCCGACCTGGTGAAGCCGGTCAATGCGGCGATCGCCGCGCTGAAGGCGGATGGCACGCTGGATGCGCTGAACAAGAAGTGGTTTCTTGATTACAAGATGGGGCAATAGGCCATCTTGGTGCGACTGATGCGCGACGGTTGTGCGCCGAAAATCCCGCTGGCATTGCGTCAGGCTACCCCCCTCTGCCCTGCCGGGCATCTCCCCCTCAAGGGGGGAGATCGGATGTCGCTTCGGTCTTCGCCAATCTCCAAAGTTGCAGGATGGGCGGCGAGGGTGAAGCTGCCAATCTCCCCCCTTGAGGGGGAGATGGCCGGCAGGCCAGAGGGGGGTGCCTTGGCGCCCGGCTTTCGGAAAGCCACCCTGATCGCTGTCGCCTGATGGCAACGCCCCCATCTTCCATCCCAAAATCCGAGTTCCCCTGGTGGCTAGCCGTAGCCACGACGCTTGCGCTTGCGGCCGCCATCTTCATCGCCACGAGCGGCCTCTACGCTCAGGTCTTCGCCACCGTTGCCAAGGGCATCGGCATCACAATCTTCGTCACCGTGGTCGCATTTGCGATGGCCTCGGCGATCGGGCTCGGCATCGCGCTGATGGGATTGTCCGGCTCGCGTGTGCTGCGCCAGGTCGCGCGCTTCTATGTCGAGATCATCCGCGGCGTGCCGATCCTGGTGCTGCTGTTCTGGATCGCCTTCGCCGGCGCGCCGGCCTTCGTCGCGGCATGGAACGCGCTGACCGCGCCGCTGCAGAATGCCGGTCTCCTCGGCGAGCTTTTGGTGCGCGACGTGTCGCTCTTGTGGCGCGCCATCATGGCGCTGACCATCGGCTATTCGGCCTTCATCTCAGAGGTTTTCCGCGCCGGCATCCAGGCGGTCGAGAAGGGCCAGATCGAGGCGGCCAAGGCGCTCGGGCTGACGCGCACGCAGCGCTTCCGGCTGATCGTTTTCCCGCAGGCGATCCGCACCATCCTGCCGCCGCTCGGCAACGACTTCGTCGCCATGGTCAAGGATTCCTCGCTGGTCTCGGTGCTCGGCGTCGCCGACATCACCCAGATGGGCAAGGTCTATGCCGCCGGCTCGTTCCGCTTCTTCGAGACCTATTCGATCGTCGCCTATATCTATCTCATCCTGACCGTCGGCCTGTCGCTGGCTCTGCGGGCGCTGGAGAAGCGGCTGCGAAACCAGCACGGGGAATAGCCGGCCAGTAAAGACGGCGCTACGATCGCAGAATGCGACCAACTCCGGAGAAACCCATGATCGTCGACAAGGCCAATGCGGCGCTGGACTCCGTCTATTCGGCAGACACGCCGGAAGCACTCGCCAAGGCCTATGCCGAATGGGCCGCGACCTATGACAGCGAGACCGCTTCGCTCGGCTATCTGCTGCCGTTCCTGATCACCGCCTGGGTGTCGCGCCATGTGCCGGCAGGCGAAGGGCCGTTGCTCGATGCCGGCTGCGGCACCGGCCTGTCGGGGCCATCTCTCAAGGCGCTTGGCTATCATGACATTGCCGGGCTCGACCTGTCCGACGACATGCTCAAGATCGCCGGCAGCCGCAATGCCTACAGCGAACTGAAGAAGGCGATGCTCGGCGGCCCTTTGCCCTGGCCGGATAGGCATTTTCGCGCTTTCTTCTCCACCGGCGTGTTCACCATCGGCCATGCGCCGGCCTCCGGCCTGCACGAACTGGTGCGCATCACCAGAAAGGGAGGCCACGCCATCTTCACCGTCCGTGACCAGGTTTTTGAGGCCGGCGGGTTCCAGGCCGTGTTCGATGAGCTTGTGCAGGCGCAAAAATGGCGGCCGGTCGAGGAAAGCCCATGGTTCCGCTGCTATGCGATCGGCGATCCGGAGGCGCTGGTGAAGACGTTCGTGTTCGAGGTGGCTTGAGCGGGACGCATCTTTCCTTCTCCCACAGGGGGAGAAGGCAGGGTCGTGCAAGGCAGCCGCAATTGCCGAAAAGCCAAAACATTGATATGAGCAGCGCCATGGAAGAGCTTTTTGGCGATCCGGCCTACAAGGGTTTCGTGCTGCAGGACAGAAAACGCCTGCCGTCGCGATTTTCCGCGCGCGTCTGCGGCGCGCCGACCAGCCGACTTAGCTAGGCCGAACCGACCAGACCGCTTGCCGGGCCGGATGGCTTCCGGCGCTACCTCTTCCCCATTTTCATATCGACGGATTTACGCACATGAGCGCACCGCGCACCCTCTACGACAAGATCTTCGACGACCATGTCGTCGACCGCCAGGACGACGGCACCTGCCTGCTCTATATCGACCGTCACCTCGTCCATGAAGTAACCAGCCCGCAGGCCTTCGAAGGCCTGCGCATGACCGGCCGCAAGGTTCGGCATCCGGAAAAGACGCTGGCCGTGGTCGACCACAATGTGTCGACCTCGCCTGAGCGCAAGTTCGGCATCAAGAACGAGGAAAGCCGCATCCAGGTCGAGGCGCTGGCGACGAACGCCAAGGACTTCGGCATCGAATATTATTCCGAGAACGATATCCGCCAGGGCATCGTCCACATCATCGGCCCGGAGCAGGGTTTTACGCTGCCCGGCATGACCATCGTCTGCGGCGACAGCCACACTTCGACGCACGGTGCCTTTGGTGCCTTGGCGCATGGCATCGGCACCTCGGAGGTCGAGCATGTGCTGGCGACGCAGACGCTGATCCAGCGCAAGGCCAAGAACATGCTGGTGCGCGTCGACGGCGTGCTGCCGGAAGGCGTCACCGCCAAGGATATCATCCTCGCCATCATCGGCGAGATCGGCACGGCCGGCGGCACCGGCTATGTCATCGAATATGCCGGCGCGGCGATCCGCGCGCTGTCGATGGAAGGCCGCATGACCATCTGCAACATGTCGATCGAGGGCGGTGCCCGCGCCGGCCTGATCGCGCCCGACGAGACGACCTTCGCCTATGTCAAGGACAAGCCGCGCGCGCCCAAGGGCGAGGCCTGGGATGCGGCACTCGCCTACTGGCAGACGCTGCAGTCGGACGAAGGTGCGCATTTCGACAAGGTGATCGTGCTCGACGCGGCGAAACTGCCGCCGATCGTCTCCTGGGGCTCCTCGCCCGAGGACGTCGTCTCGGTGCAGGGCATCGTGCCGAACCCGGAAGACATCACCGATGAGAACAAGCGCACATCGAAGCTGCGCGCGCTCGACTATATGGGGCTGACGCCGGGCACCAAGATCACCGACATCGCGCTCGACCGCGTCTTCATCGGGTCCTGCACCAATGGCCGCATCGAGGATCTGCGCGCCGCCGCCAAGGTGGTCGAGGGCAAGACCGTCAATCCGCGCGTCAACGCCATGATCGTGCCGGGCTCAGGCCTGGTCAAGGAACAGGCCGAGGCCGAGGGTCTGGACAAGATCTTCCTTGCCGCCGGCTTCGACTGGCGCGAACCGGGCTGCTCGATGTGCCTGGCGATGAACGACGACCGGCTGAAGCCACATGAGCGCTGTGCCTCGACCTCGAACCGCAATTTCGAGGGCCGCCAGGGCTTCAAGGGTCGCACCCATCTGGTGTCGCCGGCGATGGCGGCGGCGGCGGCGATCGCCGGCCATTTCGTCGATATTCGCGACTGGAAATAGGCCGTCGCGTCATTTCCGAATACTGCCTCATGCAAAAACCCCGGACCGCTAAGCGGTTCGGGGTTTTCTTTCCGCCGCTTGCAGCCGCGATCCCGAGCGAATTTTTGAGCGCATCGGCCTTCGCTTAACCGCTTGTTTGGGCTTCCGTATTAGCGTCTTCCCTGACGTAAGCGGGGAAATCACAGTCGTTTGGACACGGGTCTGCTCATTGCGCTGCTCAACCCGACGATAGCGCTGGCGCTCGGCGCTGCGTTCCTCGTGCTGTGGTTCCATCAGCGCCACCGTCCCTATCTGGCCGTGCTGGCCCTCAGCTATGCCTTCTGTCCGGCGGGTTTCCTGCTGCAGTATTTCACGCTGCCGATCGGCATGGCGCCGACCAAGCTCCTCTCCAACATATGCTTCACCATTGCCGCCTGCTGCCTGGCCGGGGCGATCGTGGCGCGTTACGGGCGGCGCGTGCCCTATGTCGGGATCGGCATTCTGGCGGGCGGCGGCTTGTCGGCGCTGTGCTGGTTCCTGTTCGTCCAGCCGGACCTGACATGGCGGATTCTCTCGATGAATTTCGGTTTCGGCGGCCTCAGCCTGCTGGTCGCCGCGGAACTGCGCACCGTGCGCAGAAATGGCCCGACGGAGATGATCCTGTTCGTGCTGGCGCTGCTTTCCGGGCTCAATTTCATCGGCCGCACCCTCGCCATCGTCGTCGTGCATGGCCCCTTCACGACCTATGACGGGTTTTATTCCTCGTCCTACTGGACGACGGCGCTGCTGTCGCAGGCGCTGCTGTCGCTGTTGATCGCGCTCTCGCTGTTTACCGCCGCCGCGCTCGACGTGATGAAGGCGCTGAAGGCCGAGACCTACACCGATCCGCTGTCCGGCCTGCTCAACCGCCGCGGCTTCGAGGAACGGGCGGCCCTGCTTCTGCGGCAGTGCGCCTCGGCCAGGTTCCCGGTTGCGCTGGTGCTGGCCGACCTCGATCACTTCAAGGCGCTCAACGACCAGCACGGGCATGCGGCGGGCGACAGGGTCATCGCCGATTTCGCCGCCAAGCTGAGTTTCGCTACCGGCACGCGGGGCGCTGCCGGCCGCATCGGCGGCGAGGAGTTCGCCGTGCTCCTGCCGCTGTGCGATCTTGCTTCGGCGCGCCTGTTCGCCGAGGCGATCCGTTCGCTCTATTCGTCCGGTGGCGTCACCACCCTGCCGCCGGGTGTCAGGGTGACGGCAAGCTTCGGCGTCGCCGCCCGCACCGGCGATGAAGGGCTGGCGCCGTTGATGCAGCGCGCCGACGAGGCACTCTACAAGGCCAAGAAGAACGGCCGCGACAGCGTGCGCCTGTCCTACGAGCGGGCGGAAACCGTCTTCGTTCCGGAGAACGCCAGCGTCGGCTGAAGGCGAACGCGCTTCGGCCAACGACTACGTCATCATGCCGCCCGTTAACGTCTTTTTCGCCCGTCGATGGTTTGCTGTCCTGCGGGGTATGAAGAACCATGGGCAGCGTCGAATTCATTCTGATTATCAATCTGTTCGTCGCCGGCCTGCTGGCGGCGGCCTTCATGATGATCGCCATCCACGACGTGGGCCGCGTGTCGGCGCGCTGGCTGGCGTTCGGCTACATGCTGGGCATGGCCTATTTCGCCATCGAATTCAGCATCCCGGCCTTCGACAATGCCCGGCCGGTGGTTGTCACGGCCTTTGCCGTGTTCCTCGGCGCCACCATCGCCTTCAATGGCGGGTTGGCCCATAAATACGGTGTGACGCCGCCTTGGCCGCCGATGCTGGCCTTCTTGGCCGTCGCTTCGGTCGCGGTGTGGTTCGTGCAGGATCTGCCGCGCCATTCGCTCACCCGCATGATGGCCTACCAGCTTCCCTACGCAGCCATGCAGTTCGCGGCCCTCGGCATCGTCTGGTCGTCCAGGCAAAGGCGCGGGCGGCTCGATGCCCTGCTGATGGCCGTTCTGGCCGCCAGTGCGGTGCAGTTCGCCTCGAAGCCGTTCATCGCGCATGCCCTTGGCGGCTGGGGCGCCAATCCGCAAGCCTATGGGACCACCGTCTATGCACTGGTGTCGCAATCGCTCGGCACGGTGTTCGGCTTCGCGCTAGCGCTGCTGGCGCTGGCGATCCTGGTGCGCGACGTGCTGGCCGAAGCGACGTCGAAGTCGGAGACCGACACGCTGTCGCGGCTGCTCAACCGCGGCGGCTTCGAGCGTCATGCCGAGATCGCGCTGAAGGACGCGGTGCGCCAGGGCGTTCCGGTGGCGCTGGTCATCGCCGATCTCGATCACTTCAAGAGCATCAACGACAGCTACGGCCACGCCGCCGGCGACCGCGTCATCGAGACGTTTGCCGGCTTCCTGCGCGAGGCGGCGGCCGAGCATCACGTCGCCGGCCGCATCGGCGGCGAGGAGTTCGCCATCATCCTGCCGGGCGCCAACCTCGCGGCCGCGCGGCTGTTCGCCGAAGGTGCGCGCAGCGCTTTCGGCGCGCTGCCGATCGACAGCCTGCCGGTCGAGCATCGCTGCACCGCCAGCTTCGGCGTCGCCGAGCTTCATGCGGGCGAGGATTTTTCCGATCTGCTGCGGCGCGCCGACGAGGCGCTGTATCAGGCCAAGGGCAGCGGCCGCGACTGCGTGCGCGTCTCGGCCGGGCCGGCCGCGCGGCAAGACCGCGCGATGCCCAAGGTCAGCGGCAAGGGCTGAGGTTCGGCATCTCGCCATCGGAGAGGCCGTACATATAGGAGCGGCCCTTCAAGAAGACCGGCGGCTGGTAGCAGCCGGGGCCCGAGACATCGTCCGATTCGTTTTCATAGATCACGTCGGGCTGGCCGGCGCCGGTGTAGTCGGACAGTTCCTTGGCCAGCTTGCCCTCGCCGACGATGATGCGCTTGTAGCCGGCGGCGCTGTCGATGACGAGATTGCCGAAGGAATCGGCATAGACGCGATCATGGTGTCTCAGCCCGGCATAGGCCGGAGCCGTAAAGCCGACGGCCAGCGCCGTCAGCGTGAGCGCCGCGAGGCGCTGTCTGCCCGAATTCGAACGCATGGCGTCCTCCGTGAGGTTTCGACCTTTTGGTCTGGGGCCTGTTCGAATCGAAAATTAACCTTTTCTTAACCTTTGTTAATAGCCCGGCGGCTTCCGCTGCAGGATCTTGATGAACATGGTTAATATCCTGGGCCTGGCAGCATCTTTCGGCCATGCTTGCCCGCACCATCGCCGGCCCAGGGGCTAAGGTCTGGTGACCTTGATCTGGCGAGGCATCGTGGCTAGCTTGCCGCGCGGGAGGACAGCATATGGCGTTACGCCGGGCATTTCGGGTGGCGCCGTTGGTTTTGCTGCTCCTGGCCGTAGCGGCCTGCGTGCCGCAAAACAGCGCGCCGAAGGCCGGAAATGCCGCCGCCCCCACTGCCACCGACCTGACGGCGCCGCAGCCGCGCACTGCCACCTACAACTGCGCCGACGGCGGCAGGATGACCATCGAAAACCTCGGCACGTCGCTGCGCGTGCTCGGTCCCGACGGCACGAGCGAAGATCTGCCGGCCTCGCCCGCCAACCAGAACAGCCGCTTCGGCATCGCACATGACGCAATCGTGATCGACGGACGCGACGCGCTGGTCATGAAGGGCGGAAAGACGCCGCTCACCTGCACACGGTAATGCGGTGCTACCGGTATATCGCACTGCAGCGAACGTTGCGCCGGCTTCTCGCCGGCGTCCTAATCGATTGAAGCAAAAGACCGCCGATTTGTCAGACTAAATGACGTTTCCAAAACGATTTTCTGGCTTTGACGCGGTGCAAAAAGAGCATTAGAAACCGGCTGTCCGAAGTCATATGTAAAAGCGGCAAATGCCGCATTTATCGCGGCTCCGGGACGCCGAAACTGGGGGAGCCATGAGCAAATCACCAGCCACCCGAGCCAGACCGCTTTCGCCGCACCTGACCGTGTACCGGCCGCCGATCACGATGACGATGTCGATCATCCATCGCATCACCGGCGGCGCCCTCTATTTTGGCACGTTGCTGGTGGCGCTCTGGCTGATGGCTGCGGCGAGCACCGAGGCCACCTTCGATATCGTCAACTGGGCCTTCGGTTCGTGGCTGGGGCGGCTGGTGCTGTTCGGCTACACCTGGGCGCTTATGCACCACATGCTGGGCGGCGTGCGCCATTTGGTCTGGGACACCGGCGCCGGGCTTGAGAAGCACACCGCCTCGAAGATCGCCTGGGCGACGCTGGCCGGCTCGATCGCGCTGACGCTGCTGATCTGGATCGCCGGCTATATGGCGCGGGGAGCCTGACCATGAGCGGCAAGAATACCGACATGCGCACGCCGCTGGCCAAGGTCCGTGGTCTTGGCTCGGCCCGCGAGGGCACCGAGCATTTCTGGCGCCAGCGCCTGACCGCAATCGCCAACATCCCGCTGACGCTGTTCTTCGTCGGCTTCCTGATCGCGCTCAACGGCGCCGGCTATGCCGAGGTGCGGGCAGCGCTTGCCAATCCGTTCGTGGCGCTGATCCTGGCGCTGGTGCTGATCTCGGGGCTCTACCACATGCGGCTCGGCATGCAGGTCATCATCGAGGATTATGTGCATGGCGAGGGCATGAAGCTGGCGCTGATCGCGCTCAACACATTCTTTTCCATAGCAGTCGGCGTCGCCTCGCTCTTCGCCCTGCTCAAACTGGCATTCGGAGGCTGACGTTGGCCAAGGACGCAAAAGCCGCCAGCACGGCTTCCGCCTATACCTATGTCGACCACAAGTTCGATGTGGTGGTCGTCGGCGCCGGGGGTGCCGGCCTGCGCGCCACGCTCGGCATGGCCGAGCAGGGGCTGCGCACCGCCTGCATCACCAAGGTGTTCCCGACCCGCTCGCACACGGTGGCGGCGCAAGGCGGCATCGCCGCATCGCTGTCCAACATGGGCCCGGACTCCTGGCAGTGGCACATGTACGACACCGTCAAGGGATCCGACTGGCTGGGCGATGTCGACGCCATGGAATATCTGGTGCGCGAAGCGCCGGCTGCCGTCTACGAGCTCGAGCATTACGGCGTGCCGTTCTCGCGCACCGAAGAAGGCAAGATCTACCAGCGGCCGTTCGGCGGCCACATGATGAATTTCGGCGAGGGTCCGCCGGTGCAGCGCACCTGTGCTGCCGCCGATCGCACCGGCCACGCCATCCTGCACACGCTCTACGGTCAGTCGCTGAAGAACAACGCGCAGTTCTTCATCGAGTATTTCGCGCTCGACCTGATCATGGAGCCGGACGGCACCTGCACCGGCGCCGTCGCATGGAACCTCGACGACGGCACCATCCATCGTTTTTCAGCGAAGATGGTGGTGCTGGCGACCGGCGGCTATGGCCGCGCCTATTTCTCGGCGACGTCGGCGCATACCTGCACCGGCGACGGCGGCGGCATGGCCGCACGTGCCGGCCTGCCATTGCAGGACATGGAATTCGTGCAGTTCCACCCGACCGGCATCTACGGCGCCGGCTGCCTGATCACCGAAGGCGCGCGCGGTGAGGGCGGCTATCTCGTCAACTCCGAGGGCGAGCGCTTCATGGAGCGTTACGCGCCGTCGGCCAAGGATCTTGCCTCGCGCGACGTCGTCTCGCGCTGCATGACGCTGGAGATCCGCGAGGGGCGCGGCGTCGGCAAGAACAAGGACCATATCTTCCTGCATCTCGACCATCTCGATCCGGCGGTGCTGCATGAGCGGCTGCCCGGCATTTCGGAATCGGCCAAGATTTTCGCCGGCGTCGACCTGACCAAGGAGCCGATCCCGGTGCTGCCGACGGTGCACTACAATATGGGCGGCGTGCCGACCAATTATTGGGGCGAGGTGCTCAACCCGACGGCGAATAACCCGGACAAGGTGTCGCCCGGCTTGA
Source organism: Mesorhizobium amorphae (assembly GCF_014843845.1). Lineage (GTDB taxonomy): Bacteria > Pseudomonadota > Alphaproteobacteria > Rhizobiales > Rhizobiaceae > Mesorhizobium > Mesorhizobium amorphae_A. The sequence goes on from NZ_JHQS01000060.1 coordinate 18,450, forward strand.
TGGCGGTCGGCGAGGCAGGCTGCGCCTCGGTGCACGGCGCCAACCGGCTGGGCTCGAACTCGCTGATCGACCTCGTGGTGTTCGGCCGCGCGGCGGCGATCCGCGCTGGCCAGGTCATCGACCGCAAGGCGGCGATCCCCGCGCCCAACGAAGCCTCGGTCGAGAAGATCATGGACCGCTTCGACCGGCTGCGCCACGCCAACGGCTCGACGCCGACCGCCGTGTTGCGCGAAAAGATGCAGAAGGCGATGCAGGACGATGCGGCGGTGTTCCGCACCCAGGAGTCGCTCGAAAACGGCTGCAAGCGCATTTCGCAGATCTGGGGCGAACTGAAGGACATCAAGGTGTACGACCGCTCGATGATCTGGAATTCCGATCTGGTCGAGACGCTGGAGCTGGAGAATTTGATGGCCAACGCCATCACCACGGTCTACGGCGCCGAGGCGCGCAAGGAGAGCCGCGGTGCGCATGCACGCGAGGATTTTTCGGCGCGCGACGACGCAACCTGGCGCAAGCATACGCTTTCGAGGCTCAGCGAAGACGGCAAGGTGACTCTTTCCTATCGGCCGGTGCATACCGAGCCGTTGCTGGCGGAAAAAGACGGCGGCATCAACCTCGCCAAGATCGCGCCAAAGGCCAGGGTGTACTGACCATGGCGCTGGCGGCAGCGGGATATTCCGGCACACCTCTCCCGGCCAAGCTCGGCCTGAAGGACGGGATGGTCGCCGCTTTCATCGCTCTGCCGCCGGAACTCGACGAGTTGGCCGATGCCGTCAATTTCGCCCAGGTTGACCGGCTGACCGAATGGTCGGTGATCTCGGGCAGCCTGAAGTATGACGCCGTCCACGCTTTCGCCCGGCAGCGCGCCGAGATCGAGGATCGTCTCGGCGATGTCGAAACGGCGATCAAGCGCGACGGCATGGTGTGGGTCTCGTGGCCGAAGAAGGCTTCTAAGGTGCCGACTGATGTCACCGAGGACGTCATTCGCGCTGAGGCGCTGAAGCGCGACCTCGTCGACGTCAAGGTCGCCGCCGTCAACGAGATCTGGTCCGGGCTGAAGCTCGTCATCCGAAAGGACCGCAGGTAATGGTCGAACTCACGCTCCCGAAGAACTCGAAGATCCAGCAGGGCAAGACCTGGCCGAAGCCGGAGGGTGCCACCAATCTGCGCGAGTACCGCATCTACCGCTGGTCGCCGGACGATGACGAGAATCCGCGCATCGACACCTACTTCGTCGACATGGACGATTGCGGGCCGATGGTGCTCGACGCGCTGCTCTGGATCAAGAACAAGATCGATCCGACGCTGACGCTGCGCCGTTCCTGCCGCGAAGGCATTTGCGGCTCCTGCGCCATGAACATCGACGGCTCGAACACGCTCGCCTGCACCAAGGGCTGCGACGACATTTCCGGTGCGGTCAAGGTCTACCCGCTGCCGCATATGCAGGTGGTCAAGGACCTGGTGCCGGACCTCACCAATTTCTACGCCCAGCACGCCTCGATCGAGCCGTGGCTGAAGACGGTGTCGCCGGAGCCGGCCAAGGAATGGCTGCAGAGCCATGAGGATCGCGAGAAGCTCGACGGGCTGTACGAATGCATATTGTGCGCCTGCTGCTCGACCTCGTGCCCGAGCTACTGGTGGAACGGCGAGCGCTATCTCGGTCCGGCGACGCTGCTGCAGGCCTATCGCTGGCTGATCGATTCCCGCGACGAGGCCAAGGGCGAGCGGCTCGACAATCTCGAGGATCCGTTCCGCCTCTATCGCTGCCACACCATCATGAACTGCGCCCAGACCTGCCCCAAGGGGCTGAACCCGGCCAAGGCGATCGCCGAGATCAAGAAGATGATGGTGGAGAGACGGGTTTAGGTTCTCCGCCTCTCCTCGCGCAGGCAGCGATCCTTCGCGCCCCCTCTGTCCCGCCGACTTTGAGAGGGTCAGCCCTGTCGCGGCGCTCTGATGTCTGTCAAAATCACTGCGCCAAGAACCATCAGCAAGTAGCCAAACCTATGACCGACACCGACCTTCCTATCCTCTCACCCGCCGAAGCCCGCGTGCTCGGTTGCCTGATCGAGAAGAAGGAGCTGACGCCGGATATCTATCCGCTGACACTCAATGCCGCGCATGCCGCAGCCAACCAGAAGACGGCGCGCGAGCCGGTGATGGCGCTGGAGCAGACAGAGGTGCACCGGGCACTGAAGCTGCTTGAGCAGAAGGGACTGGTGCGGCAGATGTTCGGCTCGCGCGTGGAGCGCTATGAGCATCAGATGGCGCAGCGCTTCTCGCTGACCACGCCGCAGACCGCGTTGCTCGGCCTGCTCTTGCTGCGCGGACCGCAGACGGCGCATGAGCTCCTGGCGCGCAGCGAGCGCATGGCGCGGTTTTCGTCGATCGAAGACCTGCGCGGTGAACTCGACATGCTGATTGGCCGCCGGCCGCCGCTGGTCCAGGAAATCCCGCGCGGGCCAGGCCAGCGTGAGGACCGCTACGTGCATCTCCTCTCTGGACCTGTGGACGTTGCAGCTCTATCGGCGCAACGGAGTGCGTCAGTCATGCCTGCTTCCGACCTGGAAGCGAGATTGGAGACGCTGGAGCAGGAAGTCGCGGCACTACGCGCCCGGCTTGATGCGCTGGGTGGTTGAGGCCGAGCAATCATTCCAGACGTTGCCGCACAGGGGCGCCATTGTCGGCAAAACGCCGGCCCTCAGGCCGGCGTTTGTCACTTCAGGTCATCCTGCTCAGCCGAGCTTGGCGTCGAGCGATACGTTGATGGCGCCGAGCGCCTTCGACACCGGGCAGCCGGCCTTGGCCTTCTCGGCCAATTCCTGGAATTTCGCGGCATCGATGCCCGGCACCTTGCCGACCACCGTAAGCGCGCTACCGGTGATCCCCGTACCGGGAACCAGCGTTACCACCGCCTTGGCGTCGACTTGGTCGGCGGGCGTGCCGTTCTCGGCCAGGAAATGCGAGAACTGCATGGCGAAGCAGCCGGCATGGGCCGCGGCGATCAACTCTTCCGGATTGGTGCCGGATTTGCCGCTCTCGTCTTCGAAGCGCGCCTTGAACGAATAGGGCGTGCCCTTGAGCGCCCCGCTCTGCGCGTCGAGCGTGCCTTTGCCCTCTTTCAGATTGCCTTGCCAGACGGCGTTTGCGGTGCGGTCCATGAAGTCCTCCTGATTGTCGTGGTTGCGCCGGCCGGGCGGCGGCGTTCCTCCTGACTATAGCGCCGGCGCGCGAGAAGACCACCGCGAGCCGTCATGCAATGTCGGCGGCGGAGAAATTATTCTGAAAAAAATGCGCGTGCAAAAATGTCGACTTCCATCCGGCCCGACCGTCCTGCGGGTGGCCACGGAGTTCCTGGCCGGATGGAGGTTCAAGATGGACAATCTGTTTTTCGCCCTATGGAAGAGGCCAGGCCGCAAGGCCGACCGACCGGAAGATTTCTGGCTGCATCCGCCGCCTTCCGGTCTCGGCCGGTTGCTGGCGGCGGTCGCGATCATCGCGGTCGCGGCATGCCTTCTCGATTATGCGGCGGCAGTCAAAGGCCCCGCAGACAGTGTCACCACCGCATCCTATGGTTCGTCACTGCAAGGGAGCCGGAAATGAAATATGTCTGCCTGGTCTATGGCGAGGAAAAAGACCTCTACGCGCTCGCCGCCGAGGGATCGGCCAAGCTCGACGCCGATTCGCTGGCCTATGACAGGTCGTTGGACCAGCAAGGCAAGCTGATCGTCGCGCAGGCGCTGCAGTCGGTGAAGACGTCGAAGTCGGTGCGGCGGCGCAAGGGCAAGCGGCTGGTCACCGACGGTCCCTTCGCCGAAACCAAGGAGCAATTGCTCGGCTTCGTCATGATCGAGGCCGACAATCTCGACGAGGCGCTGGAGATCGCCGGCAACATCCCGCTTGCCGAACTCGGCACGATCGAAGTCCGCGCGATCTATAACGTACCGGGGTCATAGCCCCAACATATCCTGCTCCCACTCTTGCGAGCGGTGACTTGAAACCGCGGACTCCGATTGCGGGATCTAAAATGCCTGAATGGGACACTTCGGATTTCTTCGGAGCCGCAACTCCAAAGTGTTGAAGCAAGGCGATGCTTCTCTTATCCTCGCCGCGGGTTTGGGGGATTTCGACATGCCTTTCCTGCTTGCTATCCTTGGCGTGTTGGGAGCGGCCGCGTTCTGGTGGTATCGGATGAAAGCCATGAACGACGCAGCGCGCGAGGTCGCGGATGTCGTCGGGCGCGTGCAAGGCAACATCCGGCGCAAGAAATTGCGCAAGCAGGCGGCATTGTCGCCGCTGACGGCAATCGACGATCCGGTGGTGGCCGCCGCGACGCTGATCACCGCCATCGTCTCCGAAAATGGCCCCGTGCTGCCGCAACGCGAAGCCGTCATCCGCTCGGTGATCTCGGAGATCGCCGACAAGAAGAAGACCGACGAGGCCGTGGTCTATGCCAAATGGGCGGCGGCACAGATCGACGACACCACGATCGTCATCGACAAGCTGGCGCCGTTCCTGCGTGAGCGCCTAGACGTGGCCGAGCGAAACGATCTGCTGCAGATGGTGAACCGCGCGGCCCAGGGCGGGGAGAAGAAACTGGAGATAGCCGACCAGCGCATTCTGCGGCTGCGGCAAAAGCTCGGCTTCGAGGTGAATTGACCCAGGCGACGGTCGATCTTTGAACGGAAGGCAGTCGTGCCTACATGAGGTTTAGGCACACCGAACTGTCACGGTACAAATGGAAGCAATAGCCTACCTGGCTGCGGAATTGGCTGATCTGATAGGCACGCTGTTTGGAGATTGGTTGCGCAAATCCAGGGCCGGCAGGTTGTTGATCGCGTCGTGGCTTTTTACTACCTTCTTTGGCTGCTAGATCGCCTCTCCTTTTAAGAGCCGCGGCGTGTCGCCTGAAAGCCCCGATGCCTGGCGGATGAAGAAATCCTTCAGCTTGGGCATGCGTTCGACGAGGCCGAGGCCGATGTCGCGGACGGTGCGCAGCGGACCGATGTCGTTCGAAAACAGCCGGTTCAGCACATCGGTGGTGATGCCCATCTGCACGGTGTCGAAGCGCCGCCACTGCTGGTAGCGTTCGAGCACGTCGAGCGCGCCGATGTCCTGTCCGAGGCGGTCGGCCTCGACCACCACTTCGGCAAGCGCGGCCGCATAATTGAGGCCGAAACGCTGTTCGACCTCGTGCTCGAAGACGAGGTCGTCGCCATCTGTCGAATGCCCGGACGTCGACGATCCTCCGCGGCAGCCACGCGCCACCGTAGGCGTTGAGCAGTTGCGCATCGCCGAGGATCGGCAGCGCGCGTGTAGTAATTCGACGCGGCTTTGTCTCGGTCTGTCCCCATGCGGGAAACGCGATTGGTTAGGCTGTCGCCGAGTTTGCGAGCGAGAGATATCAAAACGTTCTAATAGGGTACGAGTTCAATTTGGATGTTACCGAAACTAACGCTGCGCAAGGTTCGGCCGATTTCATTGGAGCGTTGACGCGGGGGGCATTCGGAATAGGGCTAATAGCGTCTGCTACATTGCAGCGGAATGGCGTCGAGAATTTCCGCGTCCTAGATAGCTTTGGTCGACTGGTAACACTTGTTCCGGACGACGAGTATTGCGAGCGGGCGCCCCCTCGCACGAAAAATTACATTTATCCAATCACCGGGGTGCTCGGTCTGCGCACGTATGCCCAGACGTTCCTGAGCATGAATCAGTCGGGCAATCTTGACACATCCAAGACTCCCTACACCATAACTTTGACATTTACGACGAGTGCGAAGAGTTCCGTCGGGCCGTCGCTTACGCTGAATCCGCTCGGCGACTCATTTGAGATCTCGAAAGTGTCAGGGTCCGTGTCTAATGATCGATCCGAGGTGCACAAGGTGGCCATCACATTTGTTATGCCAACAGGGCCCGACAAACGAGCTCTCACGATCGCAGAGCAGAGGGTCGAAGATGAGCTGAATAACGTCCGCTTCCAGCAAGCATTCGATCGCAGACGGGAATAGAAAAGGAGGAGCCGAAATGGCAGTCAATTACGACGACTTAGAAATAAGCGCCGTTCCCGAAAATCCCCCTCTCATGACCCCAGAGAAAGTCTTTGAGGTAGTGGATCTTATAACTCGACTGGGGGGTAGAGAGCAGTTTCTGGCCGCCTGCCATGCTCATGGCTTCGCCCTGAACGTGCCATCCGGCGACATTGCCTTTGTGAAGCAAGCTGTCCTCGACATCGTCCGAGCCAATGCTGAGCGAGCGCAAGACTCAAACGTCGAGATCCAAGCAATCGTGCGTTCAAATCCCACTTGCATATAATGATCCGCTCACTGATCGCGCCTGCGTAGCTTTCCAACGCAAAAAGCCTGTACTGGCCAAGGTGTAGGTGTTGGCGTTGATCAGGGCATCGAAGGCCGGGCTGGTGCTGTCTGCGTCATTGTCATGAGACGTCAGGGTAGTTACCCTCGACCTTCGGCGTCGAGGCCAAATCTCGACCACGCATCCACCGGACGCCGGCAGGCATCGCGTCGACGGCCTCGCATCGAGCGTTGGAAAAGAAGGCCTGAGGTAAATTGTGCTAAGCGGCGGCGCTCAGATCGCCTCGCCCTTAAGCAGTTTCGGCGTGTCACTTGACAGACCGGATGCCTGGCGGATGAAGAAGTCCTTCAGCTTGGGCATGCGTTCGACGAGGCCGAGGCCGATGTCGCGGACGGTGCGCAGCGGACCGATGTCGTTCGAAAACAGCCGGTTCAGCACATCGGTGGTGATGCCCATCTGCACGGTGTCGAAGCGCCGCCACTGCTGGTAGCGTTCGAGCACGTCGAGCGCGCCGATGTCCTGTCCCAGGCGGTCGGCCTCGACCACCACTTCGGCAAGCGCGGCCACATCCTTGAAGCCGAGGTTGAGGCCCTGGCCGGCGATCGGATGGATGCCGTGGGCGGCATCGCCGGCTAAAGCGATGCGCGGCGCGACGAAGGCGCGGGCGAGCGTCAGGCCAAGCGGCCAGGCGCGTGGCTTGTCGGCGACGTGGATAGCGCCGAGCTTGAGGCCGAAACGCTGTTCGAGCTCGTGCTCGAAGACGAGGTCGTCGCCGTCGACCAGTTTCTGTGCGTCCTCCGAGCGTTCGACCCAGACGATCGACGAGCGGTTGGTGCCGCTGCCGTCCGGCTTGAGCGGCAATGTAGCGAAGGGGCCAGCGGGCAGAAAATGTTCCTCGGCGCGACCATTGTGCGGGCGCTCATGCGCGACGGTGCAGACGATGCCGGACTGGCCATACTCCCATTTCACCGTCTTGATGCCGGCCATGTCGCGCAGTTTCGAATTGACGCCGTCGGCGGCGACCAGCAGGCGCGCCTTCAGCGTCGCGCCGTCGGCCAGATGCACGGTGATGCCGGCGCCATCGGTGTCGAAGGCGCTGACGGCGAGACCCTCGATGACGTCGATGCCGAGTTTTTCGGCGCGCCGGCGCAAGGCGCCGTTCAAATCCTTGTTGGCGACCATATGCGCGAAAGGCTCGCCGGGCGCCACCTCGCCGTCGAAGGTGAGAAACACCGGACGCACCGGATCGGATGCGCGCGAATCGGTGATGATCATGTCGGTGATCGCCTGCGCCTCCGGCGCGATTTCGTTCCAGACCTGAAGCTGTTCCAGCATGCGGCAGGCGGCCGCCGCGATCGCCGAGGCACGGCCGTCTCTTTGCCAGACGCCGGCGGGCGCGGCGTCGACCACGGCGACGGCGAGGCTGGGACGTGCCTGTTTCAGCGCCACGGCGCTGGCCAGGCCGACATAGCCGGCGCCGGCGACCAGCACGTCGAGCGAGGCCCGGGTTTTCGCATCCGCCTTGCGGTCAACCATGACAAATTCCTTTCGTGGCCCTGGCCCTTGCCGGCCATGTCCGGCCATTCGGCCTTGACTGCCCGTCATTCCTGTCGGAAACCGCCATAACACTTCCGCGGATGGAGCGCGAAACATGACAGTGGCCATGGACGAGCTTCTCGGCATTCTCGACCTCGAGCGGCTGGAACACAACCTGTACCGTGGTCGCAGCCCCAAGCTCGACTGGCAGCGCGTCTTCGGCGGCCAGACAATCGCCCAGGCGCTGGTCGCTGCCCAGCGCACGGTCGAGCCCGAGCGCCATGTGCATTCGCTGCACGGCTATTTCATGCGGCCGGGCGACACCACGGTGCCGATCGTCTACGAGGTCGACCGCATCCGTGACGGCGGCTCCTTCACCACGCGCCGCGTGGTCGCAATCCAGCACGGCCAGGCGATTTTCTCGCTGGAAGCCTCGTTCCAGCAGGATGAGGTCGGTCTCGAGCACCAGGTGCCGATGCCGCAGGACGTGCCGGCGCCCGACAGCCTGCTGTCGCAGCGCGAGTTGCTGGGCAAATTCGGCGAGGCGGTTCCGGAAGGCATCAAACGCTACTGGGACCGCGACCGGCCGATCGAAATGAAGCCGGTGATGCTGAAGCACTATACGAGCCGGGAAAAGCTGGAGCCGGAGCAGAACATCTGGATCCGCACCACCGGACCTGTGCCGGCCGACCGCGCCACGCAGGCGGCGGTGCTCGCCTATCTCTCCGACATGACGCTGCTCGACACCTCGACCTTCGCGCATGGCCGCGCCATCTTCGACCGCGACATCCAGGCGGCCAGCCTCGATCACGCCATGTGGTTCCACCGCAGCCATCCGCTCGACGACTGGATCCTCTACACGCAGGACAGTCCGTCGACTCAAGGCTCGCGCGGCTTTACGCGCGGCTCGCTGTTTGCCCGCGACGGCACGCTGATCGCCTCGGTTGCCCAGGAAGGGCTGATCCGGCTCAAGCGTTGAGCAGGACAGGAAAGCGGTCGTATGCCGCTTCGGCCTGTCGAATAGGCATTTTCAAAAAATTGCCTATTTTTTAATCAGTGACAATGCCGTGACTGTGCACGACTTGCCGTTCCGCGGCCTTCAATCTCTTTGTTTACAATAGGTTAACAGGCTGCTTCGGCAATTGGCACGGAGCTTGAATCCTAGCGGGCACTCTCCGGCTCTCATTGGGATCGGCGAAGTCGTGCAAACGCGGGGACCCGCAACAGCAAAGGGTGAAACCTTATGAAAATCGTGATGGCTATCATCAAGCCGTTCAAGCTCGACGAGGTGCGCGAGGCGCTCACCGCAGTCGGCATCCAGGGCCTGACCGTCACCGAAGTCAAAGGCTACGGGCGTCAAAAGGGACATACGGAAATCTATCGCGGCGCGGAATACGCGGTCAGCTTCCTGCCGAAGATCAAGATCGAGGTCGCGGTCGCTCTCGACATGGTCGACAAGGCCGTCGAAGCCATCACGGCGGCGGCCAAGACCGGCCAGATCGGTGACGGCAAGATCTTCGTTTTCGGCATCGACCAGGCCGTGCGTATCCGCACCGGCGAAACAGACACAGACGCGCTTTGAGCAGCGAGCACGCATTCCAATGGAGAGTTCAATGAACATACCTTCCACCTTGAAGTCAGCGGCGCGCTCCGCGCTGCTGGGCTCGTTCGCGCTCGGAGCATTGGGCACGGTCGCCGCGCTGGCGCAGGAAGCGGCCCCCGCCGTCGCCGCGGCCGCGCCGGCAGCCCCCGCTTTCACCGTCGACAAGGGCGACACCACGTGGATGATGATTTCCACCGTGCTGGTGCTGTTGATGACCATTCCCGGCCTTGCCCTTTTCTACGGCGGCCTGGTTCGCACCAAGAACATGCTCTCGGTGCTGATGCAGGTCTTCACCATCACCAGCGTGGTCATGATCATCTGGGTCTTCTACGGCTACAGCCTCGCCTTCACCGCCGGCAACGCCTTCGTCGGCGGTCTGTCCAAAGCGTTTCTCTCCGGTGTCAGCGTATCGACGCTCTCGGAAACCTTCACCAAGGGCGTCGCCATTCCTGAACTGGTGTTCGTCGTCTTCCAGATGACCTTCGCCTGCATCACGCCCGCGCTGATCGTCGGCGCCTTCGCCGAACGCGTCAAATTCTCCGCAGTGATCCTTTTCGTCATCCTCTGGGTGACGTTCATCTACTTCCCGATCGCGCATATGGTCTGGTTCTGGGGTGGTCCGAGCGCCTATTCCGATCCGTCCGGGCTGATCTTCAGCTTCGGCGCCATCGACTTCGCCGGCGGCACGGTCGTTCACATCAATGCGGGCATCGCCGGCCTCGTCGGCGCGCTGATGATCGGCAAGCGAATCGGCTACAAGAAGGACATCATGGCGCCGCACTCGATGACGCTGACCATGGTCGGTGCTTCACTGCTGTGGGTCGGCTGGTTCGGCTTCAACGCCGGTTCGAACCTCGAGGCGAACGCCTACGCGGTGCTCGCCATGATCAACACCTTCGTCGCCACGGCGGCGGCGGCTGTGACCTGGACCGTGCTTGAATCGCTGCTGCGCGGCAAAGCGTCCATGCTGGGCATAGCTTCCGGCGCGGTGACCGGCCTCGTCGCCGTCACGCCGGCTGCCGGCTTTGCCGGGCCGATGGGTGCCATCGTGCTCGGCATCGTCGCCACCTTCGTCTGCTACTTCTTCGTCTCGGTGGTGAAGAACACGTTCGACTATGACGACAGCCTCGATGTCTTCGGCGTCCACTGCGTCGGCGGCATCATCGGCGCGCTCGGTACCGGCATCCTGGTCAACCCCGCCCTCGGCGGCGCCGGCATCGTCGACTATTCGACGGCCGATTTCGCCGCCGGCTATGCCGGCACGGCCACCCAGTTGCTGGCGCAGGGCAAAGGCGTGCTGGTGACCGTGCTCTGGTCGGGCATCGGCAGCGCCATCCTCTACAAGATCGTCGACATGATCGTCGGTCTGCGTCCGTCGGCCGACGCAGAGCGCGAAGGCCTCGATCTCACCTCGCATGGCGAAGCGGCCTATCACTCGTAAGCCTCGCCAGTGCCGGGCGGCTTGCGCCGCCCCGCATCCTCCCATCCCGTCGTGACGCTCCCGAAAAGGGCTCACGCATTGAGGCCCGGACCTGTTCCGGGCCTCTTTTTTGTCTGACCTTTTGTTTTTGCGCAATTCCGGACGGAAACCCGCGGCACACTTTTCCTGGAATTGCTCTAGATGCCCGCCTGCCGCCAATGCCGGCGGCCCGATCACTATCAGTTGATCGGGCGCGTCGTCAGGCTTCCCGTCTGAAACATCCGGCATGCCGGTTTCGAACTGGGGTGGCGATCGTCGCTTGGGCGCCCGCGAAAAACTGGGAAGGAAACCCATCTCATGAACATCAGGAGTATCTGCCTTGGAGCGCTTGCTCTTTCCATGGTCAGCGGCGTGGCATTCGCCGGCGCTCTCGACTCGCCGGACAATATGGCGCCGTTCTTTACCGACAGTGGCATGAAGGCCATGAAGCCCAAGGCCGAGTTCAAGGCGGCCTGGGACTCGATGGCCAAGGACAAGCAGGACGCGATGATGAAGGAATGCCAGGATGCTGCGATGAGCAAGCCGCATGCCGAATTCTGCGCCAATTTGCAGGCGCTCGGCGGCGCCAACTGAGATGGCAAGGATCAGGCCCATGCGGACCTGGTCTTTCCAAGCAAGCGATGGCGAGTCCGCGGGTTCGCCATTTTTGTTGGTACGGATCCGGCCCGTCAAGCATCAAGCGAATGTGATTCAGAGTGATTCCACAGGCGCATCGTTTGTCGGCTAGCTTGCGCCTCGATCCCACCCCCGGATCAGCGGAGGGCCAAATCCCACTTTCGCCCTCCTCAAGAAAGGCCTCGCTGGCTCCGGCTCGCGAGGCTTTTTTGCATCGACCCGTCCGGCTCGGCAAGGCGGGCGCCGGCAGGCATCCGCAACTCACGGTATCGGGTTTTGGCCGCCTCAACTTCTTATAGTTAATGCGGCCTTAACCTTCCCACCGATAGTCTGGCATCCGAATCTGCCGGAGTGCGTGTTGCGCCCGGCCAGTCCATGACAGACGGGGAACGAGGCATGCGTTCAGGGGCTTCAGCACCGCTCGCGCTGACCGATACGGGGCACGGCATCCAGGCATTCGCGCGGCGCCAGGTCGGCCGGCTGGTCGGCGTCGCCCTGTTCGTGTTCGTTGCCTTCGGCATCGCCAGCCTCGCCACCTGGAACGTCGCGGATCCGAGTTTTTCCCACGCCACCGCCAACATCGTCACCAACGCCATGGGCTATACGGGCGCGGTCTTTTCCGACCTTGCCATGCAGTTCTTCGGTCTTGCCGCCGTTGCTGCCCTGGTGCCGGCGGTGATCTGGGGCTACCTGCTGTTTTCCGCGCGCGGCGTCGACAGGCTACCGAAGCGGGGGCTCACCTGGTTCGGCTTCGCGCTGCTCGCGGCGGCGATCGTCGGCTGCGTGACGCCGCCCAAGACCTGGCCGCTGCCGACCGGGCTCGGCGGCGTGTTCGGCGACATGGTGCTGAAGATCCCCGGCCTGGTCATCGGCGGCTATCCGACCGGTCTCTTCGCCAGTGTGCTCGCCGTGCTGCTTGCCGCGCCGGCGCTGTGGTTGTTCGCCTATGGCTCGGCGCTGATCGCACGCAAGAACGGCTTCGCTGTGCTCGAGCCAGCTGCCGCGCCCGATCCCCGAGAGGACGACCTGCTCTTCGACAATGACGAGGATGAGGGCGACGAAGGCATATTGGCGCTCGGCGCCATCACCCATTGGTGGCTGTCGCTGCGCGCGTGGATGCATCGCCGCGCCGTGCGCCGCCAGCAGGAGCGGGACGAGTTCGAGCCGGAGATGGAGCAGCGCTCCACCGCCTGGCGCCGTGCCGCCGAACGCGTCGAATCGGCGGAATATGCCGAGGCGCGGATGAGCCCGGGCGGCCGCGCCCGCGTCGAGCCGGAATTCTTCGCCGCCATGGTCAACGACCGCAGCATTTCCGTCGACCCGGACGATGACGACGTGTTCGACAATGACGACGCCGACATGGATTTTGCCGACGACGAGCCCGTCCAGCGCCGCACTGCGCCGACCGCCAAGGTGCAGAACTTCCGCTCCGACGCGGCGACCCGCGTCGAGGCACCGGCGCCGCGTCCGGCCCCCGGTGCCCGCGTCCAGCGCGAGGCGCAGACCTCGCTGATCGGCTCGGAAACGTTCGAAATGCCGTCACTGCATTTCCTGTCCGAACCGAAGAACGTCGTGCGCGACGCCAGCCTGTCGAAGGACGCGCTGGAGCAGAACGCCCGCCTGCTCGAGGGCGTGCTGGAGGATTTCGGCGTCAAGGGCGAGATCATCCATGTCCGGCCAGGCCCGGTCGTCACGCTCTATGAACTCGAGCCCGCGCCCGGCATCAAATCCTCGCGCGTCATCGGCCTGTCCGACGACATCGCCCGCTCGATGAGCGCTATCGCCTGCCGCGTCGCCGTCGTGCCCGGCCGCAACGCCATCGGCATCGAACTGCCCAACGCCAAGCGCGAGACGGTCTATCTGCGCGAAATCATGGCCAGTCGCGATTTCGAGACCACCAAGGCAAAGCTGGCGCTGGCGCTCGGCAAGACCATCAACGGCGAGGCTGTCATCGTCGACATCGCCAAGATGCCGCACGTGCTGGTCGCCGGCACCACCGGGTCCGGCAAGTCGGTCGCCATCAACACCATGATCCTGTCGCTGCTCTACCGGCTGACGCCGCAGGACTGCCGGTTGATCATGATCGACCCCAAAATGCTGGAACTTTCGGTCTATGACGGCATCCCGCATCTTTTGACGCCGGTCGTCACCGATCCGAAGAAGGCGGTGGTGGCGCTGAAATGGACCGTGCGCGAGATGGAGGATCGCTACCGCAAGATGTCGAAGGTTGGCGTGCGCAACATCGACGGTTTCAACGCACGCGTCCAACAGGCCGAGAAAAAGGGCGAGAAAATCTCGCGCACCGTGCAGACCGGCTTCGACCGCCAGACCGGCGAGGCGATCTACGAGACCGAGAATCTCGATCTCGAGCCGATGCCCTACATCGTCGTCATCATCGACGAGATGGCCGACCTGATGATGGTCGCCGGCAAGGACATCGAAGGCGCCGTGCAGCGTCTGGCGCAGATGGCACGCGCCGCCGGTATCCACGTCATCATGGCCACGCAGCGTCCCTCGGTCGACGTCATCACCGGTACGATCAAGGCCAACTTCCCGACCCGCATCTCTTTCCAGGTGACGTCGAAAATCGACAGCCGCACCATTCTGGGCGAGCAGGGCGCCGAGCAGCTGCTCGGCATGGGCGACATGCTCTACATGGCCGGCGGCGGCCGCATCCAGCGCGTGCACGGGCCCTTCGTCTCGGACGACGAGGTCGAGAGGATCGTCGCCCATCTGAAGCTGCAGGGCGTGCCTGAATATCTCGACGCCATCACCGAGGACGATGGCGAGGACGACGACGACGAGCCGTCCGGCAAGGGCGGGTCCGGCGGCGGCGGTGGCGGCAATTTCGAGGATTCCGACGATCCCTACGACCAGGCGGTGGCCGTGGTGCTGCGCGACGGCAAGGCCTCGACCAGCTACATCCAGCGCCGGCTCGGCATCGGCTACAACCGCGCCGCCTCGATCATCGAGAAGATGGAGAAGGAAGGCATTGTCGGTCCGGCCAACCACGCCGGCAAGCGCGAGATCCTGGTACCGACGGAGGACGACAAGTTCTGATGCGCCGGCAGGCGCTGCGCAGCGCCTGCCCGCAACCTTTGAACCTTCTGGCGCGTTGAAGCGATTGAGCGCTGTCCGACCCGCCAAACTTAAGCCTAACTGGGGGTCCACGGACTGCTACACCATACGCAACAGACGAAAGTGACCGGCATGAAAAACTTGATTTTCGCCAACAGCGATTTTGCCCCAACCCGCCGTCAGGTGCTTGGCCTTGGCATGGTCCTTGCGGGTGCCGCGGCCATAAACGTCGTGCCTGGTTTCCAGCTGCTGGCGTCAGCGCAAGCGGCTGTTCCGCCGGCGGCGCAGAAGATCGCCGACCATTTTTCGTCCGTAAAATCGATGTCCGGCGAATTCGTGCAGTTCGGGCCGAAGGGCGAGCAGACCGGCGGCAAGTTCTTCCTGGAACGTCCAGGCAAGATCCGCTTCAACTATGACGGATCGTCGAATTTCCGGGTGATTTCCGACGGCAAATCGGTAGTCATCCTCAACAAGAAGCTGAAGACGTCAGACCTCTATCCGCTGTCGAAGACGCCGCTGAAGCTGTTGCTCGACGACAGGATCGACCTCTCCGGCAACCGCGTCAAAAGCGTCAAGGAAGAGGACGACCTCACCACGATCCAGCTCTCCGACAAATCCGTGTTCGGCAATGCGAGGATCACCATGATGTTCGATCCGAAGTCCTACGAACTGCGCCAGTGGACCATCACCGACGCGCAGGGCAAGGACACGACGGTGATGATCTTCAACGTCAAGGAAGGTGTCAGCTTCGCCCCCGACACCTTTGCCATCGACTATACGGCAAACCGCGAGCTGAACACCAAGACGCGCTAGGGGTCCGCTGTCGTGCGGAACCTTCCGGGCGTTTGCGCTGCCCCTCATCTGGCTGCCGCCATCTTCTCCCCGTAAACGGGGAGAAGGACGCTGCCATCGAACGTTTCGCCAATCGCCAGCGTTGCAGAATGAGCGCAAGGCTGCGGCCAGCTTTTTTCTCCCCGTCTACGGGGAGAAATGCCCGGCAGGGCAATGAGGGGCAGCGCCGACCTTGCCGATTATCACCCAGCTTGTTTTTGCGGCGTGCGACTGGCAGTAGATCGGTGATCTTTTGCCGGACCCTGCCGCATGCCCTTTTCCGTCGCCACCTGGAACATCAACTCCGTTCGCTTGCGCATGCCGATCGTCGAGCGCCTGCTTGTTGAGCAGGCCCCCGACGTGCTCTGCCTGCAGGAGACGAAAGTTCCCGACGAATTGTTTCCCGAGAAGGCCTTCCGCAAGCTTGGCTACGAGCACATCGCCTTCCACGGCCAGAAGGGCTACCACGGCGTCGCGACGGTGGCACGGCGGCCGATCGCAGTGGTCGAGAAGCGGCGCTTCTGCGAGATCGACGACAGCCGGCATCTGTCGGTCACGGTGCGGGCCGGCGGCAAGGCGATCCTGCTGCATAATTTCTATGTGCCTGCCGGTGGTGACGAACCCGACCCGGAGATCAACCGCAAGTTCAGGCACAAGCTCGACTTTGTCGCCGAGATGAACGCCATCCGCGCCGAGCACGACGAGGTGTCCGGCTCGATCCTGGTCGGCGACCTCAACATCGCGCCGCTCGAGCACGATGTCTGGTCGCACAAGCAGTTGCTCAAAGTCGTCAGCCACACGCCGGTAGAGACGGAAAGCTTCGAGGCGATGCGGCGCGCCGGCAACTGGGTCGACCTGATGCGGCTCAACGTGCCGCAGCAACAGAAGCTCTACACCTGGTGGAGCTATCGCGCGCAGGACTGGGAGGCCTCGGACCGCGGCCGCCGGCTCGACCATGTCTGGTCGTCACCGAACCTGGTGGCAAATTTTGCCGGCTATGAAATCCTGCGCCCGGCGCGTGGCTGGGAGCGACCGTCGGACCATGTGCCGGTCATTGCGCGATTTGATTTAGAGTAGTCGTGGTCGACGCGTAGTCGAACCTACCCCGTAAAGCGCGGCGCCAGCTCCTCGATGCGACGGATCAACGCCTGAAAATCCTCCAGGATGCGCTGGTGCAGGTTCACCGCGATCTCGGGATATTCTTCCAGGATGCGGCGGAACATCTTGCGGCTCAAGCGCAGCACTTCCGAATCGATCTCGGCTGAGGCGCTGGTCAACCGGTTGGTGTCGGCAATCAGCGCCAGCTCGCTCAAGATGGTGCCCGGACCGACCGTGTTGATGGGGATGCGGTCGCCATTCTGCTCGCGATAGAGCACGATGCGGCCGCTGACCACGATATAGGCCGAATCGGCCACGTCGTCCTCGCGGTAGAGCTTGTGGTTCGCCTGCAGCAGCGTGGTTTCGGCGCCGAAGGCGAGCAGGCGCAGCTGTTCCTGCGTGAAGCCCTCGAAGAGCCTCACGGCGGACAGGATGCGGATGTCGTCATCCAGCGCCATCTAGCTATGTCCCCGAGCGGTCAGTCCAATCCCTCCCTTAGAGCGCCGCATCCCATTGGATGCGCAAAGGATGCTCTAACATCCTGAATCTACGCACCATGCTTTCCAAAAATCGATTCCGATCTTTGGCCGATGCGTTTCGGAGTCGATCCTACCACCCTCCAGCATCAGGATCGCACCCGAAAGCGGCCCCGCCCGACCGCTCATTGGATCATGAAAAGTTTAAGGAACCAGCTTGTAGCCGCCGCTTTCTGTCACAAGAATTTCGGCATTGGAAGGATCGCGCTCGATCTTCTGGCGCAGACGGTAGACGTGGGTTTCCAGCGTGTGCGTGGTGACGCCGGAATTGTAGCCCCAGACCTCTTCCAGCAGCACGTCGCGCGTCACCACCTTCTGGTCGGCGCGGTAGAGATATTTGATGATCGAGGCCTCCTTTTCGGTCAGCCGCACCTTGGCGCCGCGCTGGTCGATCAGAAGCTTCTGGCTCGGCTTGAAAGTGTAGGGGCCGACCGAGAAGGTGGCGTCCTCGCTCTGCTCGTGCTGGCGCAGCTGGGCGCGGACGCGGGCAAGCAGCACCGCGAAGCGGAACGGCTTGGTCACATAGTCGTTGGCGCCAGCCTCGAGACCGAGAATCGTGTCGGAATCGGTATCGTGCCCGGTCAGCATGATGATGGGCGCCTTGTAGCCGCCCTTGCGCAGGATTTTCACGGCCTCGCGGCCGTCCATGTCGGGCAGGCCGACATCCATGATGAGCAGGTCGACGAGGCCACCGCGGGCCGCAGCGACGCCTTTTGCGGCCGTTGCCTCCTGCTGGACGTCGAATTCCTCGTAGAGGGCCAGTTGCTCGACGAGTGTGCCGCGCAGGTCGTCATCGTCGTCAACGATCAGAATGGTGCGTGAGGTCATGGATCAATCCGTTGTTTTGAAAAGAAAATTCAGTTGACCGCCCCCCGTTTATGCGGAAGCTGACCGACAGAACAGCCGATCACAGTGATTTGTTCCGTGACACGATCATACAAGAAAAAACGTGCATGCAATGCAGCCGGCGCATTTTTGCCAAAAGGGCTCGCCGTGCTCAGCGTGCGCGCCAGGCCCGGCAACCCCAGTCAGGGGTTTTTGCAGGCTGGCCGCCTGGTGTTTTCCTGCGCCCTGGGGCGCGGCGGCATTTCTGCCAACAAGCGCGAAGGCGACGGCGCCACGCCGCTTGGCCCCATGCGGATCCTGTCCGGTTATTTCCGTGGGGATCAATTTTCCGGCGGCCGCAGGACGCGGCTGGCGATGACGCCGATCGGCCCCGATCTCGGCTGGTGCGAGGTGCCGGACGACCGCAACTACAATCGCCCGGTGAAAATCCCCTACGGCGCCAGCCACGAGCGGATGCGGCGTTCCGATCGGCTCTATGACGCCTGCCTGGTGCTCGACTGGAACATTTCGCCGCGGCGGCGCGGGCGCGGCAGCGCCATCTTCTTCCATCTGGCGCGCCCGGGCTTCACGCCGACGCAAGGCTGCGTGGCGGTGACGGCGCAAACCATGGCGCGGCTTTTGCCGCTGCTGTCGGATAGGACGGTGGTGAGGGTGGTTCGCTAAGGGCCACTGAGATTCAGGTGATGCCGGCCTGCAAACGATGGCTTCCTGCGCTTCCGGTGCTCACGTACTTAAGTACGCTCCGCTCCGGTTCTCGGAAGCCACCTTGTTTGGTCGCTTCGCGCCCGTCTTCGACTCCGACTCGGCCTGACCTGAATCTCAGCAGCCTTCGAGCGTATCAATGGTTCGGACGGCGTGGCGACTGCCAGCCTGTGTCGAGCAAGCCGAGGCGGCCGAGTTCGCGGTCCATGGCGCGGGCGACGTCCTTGCGTTCGCCGCCGATGTCGCGCAGCTGGCGATCGGAGAGGTCCTCGACATCCTGGTGGGCGATATCCTGGTGGGCGAGGCGTATGGCGACCCTGGCGTGGCGAAGCCAGTCAAGCGCAGCGCTGATCCAGCTCGGCCGGGGGGCTCTCAAGGCGATGTGTGACATGGTGTAATCCGTTCTCCGGATGTCAAATCCGGTTTGATGGTGTTTCGATGATCACATCATGCCGGATTGAAATTTAAGGGGGAAACGAGTAGTTCTTTTCTCATCATCAAGTTTTCTTTGAGGATCGAAGCGCCATGATCCCATTTGACCAGGTCTCGCCCTGATGGCCCGTCTGCTGCCGGGAACCCGTGCCTTGAGAACGCTGGAGGCGGCGGCAAGGCACCTCAATTTCACCCGCGCCGCCGATGAGCTCGGGCTGACGCCGGCCGCGGTCAGCCATCAGATCAAGGAGATCGAGGACCAGCTCGGACTGGTGCTGTTCACGCGCACCAGCCGCACCATCCGGCTGACGGAAGCAGGTACGGTGCTTTCCGACGCCGCGACCGACGCGCTCGACCTGCTGGGCCGGGCGGTTTCGCAGGCGCAGAAGACGGCGCGCGGAACGGCGCTGCTGAAGATCACGCTGGACGCGCAATTCGCGACGAAATGGCTGATGCGGCGCGTCGATGATTTTCGCCGGCAGCGGCCTGGCATCGAGCTGCGCTTCGACATCTCCTATGAAGTGCGCGACTTCGACCGCGACGACGTCGATATCGGCATCCGCTTCGGCACCGGCAAATATCCGGGACTATGCGCCGACCGACTGTTCGAGAACATCATCACTCCGGTCTGCAGCCCGGCCCTGCTGCGCTCCGGGCCGCCGCTCAAGGAGCCGCGCGACCTGTTCCAGCACACGCTCGCCCATATCGTATGGTCGCGCCAGGGCGTCACCTGGCCGAACTGGCGCATGTGGATGGCGGCGGCGGGCGTCGATGATTTCGACGACAGCCGGACCATCGTTTTCGGCAGCTCATCGGATGCGGTGCAGGCAGCGCTCGACGGCAATGCGGTGGCGCTCGCCGATTTTGCCATGGTGGCCAACGACCTGTCCGAGGGCCGGCTGGTGCGGCCGTTCGCACTGGGCATCAAGGTCGCGCCCGAATTCGCCTATTTCCTCGTCTATCCGGTCGCATCCGCCAATGACGCGAGGGTCGTGGCCTTCAAGGACTGGATCCTGAACGAGGTCCACAAGCCGCAGCCGGACCCGACGCGCCGGAGTTGGGACGAGCTTTAGATTGCGCCAGCCGCCATGCGGTCGGGGGGTGTGCTCAGCCGGCAACGACCGGCGCACCGAACCAGCCGATCACCGCGCCGATGAGAAGCAGCACGCCGAGCCAGTGACCGGTGTCGATGAGGGTCAGGTCCCAGCCAAATCCTTCATAGCGGTGGTTGACCGACAGCGTCGTTGCGACGAAGCCCAGCCACAGCACGAAGCCGAAGACCAGCCCGGCGACCAGGGTCGGTTCGCCGCCGGTCATCGCGCCGACGACAAGCGCCATAACCAGAGCCATGATCAGTTCGGCGATGAAGGAGATGATGAAGGGCAGCAGCGAGCGTTTCATCGTCGCCGGGTCGAGCTTGGCGGCCTTCAGCCACGGCTTGCTCAAGCCCATGTACCACGCGGCGCCGAACAGCCACGCCACCACGGCGGCGACGATCACCGCCAGCCAGTTCACGGCCGAAAAATCCATGGTCCCCCCTCCGTATGCAGGTCGCCCAAAGTGCGCAGCTGCTTCGAGACAACGACATGCATATTCTTTGATGCGCGATGGAACGCCTGTTCGGCGGCGGCGTCAAGCAAGGCGCCAGACGGTCGTGCGCTTGACCTCGGCATCCTCCAGCGCGCGTGTCACCGGCACTTCGTAGACGCCAAGCGGCTCCAGGCCCGTCCTGGGCAGATAGGAGCGGCCGGGATCGCCGATCAGGATTTCCGCGCCGCGCGCCTTCAGCGTCGCGAACCATGGCATCAGCCTGTCGGCGAAGGGCTTGTCGTAGAAGACGTCGCCGGCAAGAACCACATCCCAGCCTTCATCAGTGCCGACGCAGTCTGTACCGAAGCATTCCACCTCGACCTGATTGGCTTCTGTATTGAGGGCAATCGCCGTCGCGCAGAACGGGTCGACGTCGGCGGCGATCACCGCGGCCGCGCCGCCCTTCGCAGCCGCGATGGCGACAAGGCCCGAGCCGGAGGCGAAGTCGAGCACGCGCTTGCGGCGTACCGTGGCCGGATGGTCAAGCACGTAGCGGGCGAGACCTTGGCCGCCGGCCCAGGCGAAGGCCCAGAAGGGCGGCGGCAGGCCGATCGCGGCGAGCTCGTCTTCGGTGCGCAGCCACAGATCATGCGCTTCGTCGGCCAGATGCAACAAGACTTCGGGTACGTGCGGCGGTGCCATCAGCGCCGTATTGTCGAGGATGAATCTTCTGGCGCTGTTCGGCGTGAGTATCGTCACGGGGCGGGCGTCAGCCCGCCCATTCGACAGACTTCCTTCCATTCGGCCGGCGTCACCGGCTGCACGGAAAGCCGCCCGAGCCGGACCAGCGCCATTTCGGCGAGCTTGGGATTGGCCTTGACCTCTTCCAGCGTCGGCGGGTTCGGCACGTCCTTGACGGCGCGGATGTCGACGCATTCCCAACGCGGATCGTCGGTGGTGCTGTCCGGATGGGCCAGGGCGCAGACCTCGGCGATGCCAACGATGTTGAGCCCCTCATTGGAATGGTAGAAGAAGCCGAGATCGCCGATCTGCATCGCCTTCATGTTGTTGCGCGCCGCGTAGTTGCGCACGCCGTCCCACTGCGTGCCGGCCTTGCCCTTGGCCTTCAGCGCCTCGAAGGAGAACACCGAGGGTTCGGATTTGAACAGCCAGTAGTTCATGCTTTGCTCCTCCGTTCGGCCTGCAATCAATTAGCCGCCGGCTTGTTGAAGGTCCAGTTCCACTGGCGGATTTCGACGCTTTCGAACAGGCCGGCCTTGGCATAGGGATCGGCCGCCGACAGCTTCTCGGCGCCGGCCAGGTCCGGGGCTTCGACGACGACGAGGCTGCCGTTCGGCTTGCCGTCGGCATCGAGGAACGGGCCGGCGAAGGCGAGCTTCTTGTCGCCGTTCAGCCCTTCCAGGAAGGCGATATGCTCGGGCCGCGTATCGAGGCGCACCTGCAGGCTGCCCGGCTTGTCCTTGCAAATCAACGCAAACAGCATCTTTTTCAGCTCCGGTTTGTTCGAGACTTATATGTCGGTTTCGGTCTTCAGCGGCCGCGTCATCAGCGCCGACACAGCCTGTCGGACTGTAACCGTGCCGTCCAGTATGGCGGCGATGGCGGTGATGATCGGCGCGTCGATGCCGCGCTCCGCGGCGATGCGGGCGGCGATTGCCGCCGTTGGCACGCCTTCGGCCAGTGGCAGACCGGCAAGCGGCTTGCCTTGTCCCAGCGCCAGCCCATAGGCGAAGTTGCGCGACTGCGCCGATGAGCAGGTCAGCAAGAGGTCGCCGAGGCCCGAAAGCCCCATCAGCGTCTCCGGCTTGGCGCCGAAGGCCGCACCGATGCGGCGCAGTTCGACGAAGCCGCGCGTCACCATGGCAGCCTGGGCGCTGGCGCCGAGGCTGGCACCGGTCACCGCGCCGGCGGCAATGGCAAAGACATTCTTCAGCGCGCCGCCGATCTCGACGCCGACGAGGTCGTCGCTCGAGTAGCAGCGCAGGTTCTCGGCCGAAAAGCGGGCGGCAAGGTCGGCGGCCAGATCAGCGTCGCGGGCCGCGACCACCACAGCCGTCGGCAGTCCACGCGCGACGTCAGTGGCAAAACTCGGACCGGACAGAGCGGCAACCGGATTCTTGGGAAGGATGTTCTCGACGATCGCCGACAGCAGCGCACCGGTGTCGCGTTCGATGCCCTTGGCGCAGAGAACCAGCGGCACGTCCTTCGGCACATGGCCCTTTGCGACGGCCAGCATGGTGCGCAGCGCCTGCGCCGGGGTCACGGCCAGCACACAGTCGGCGCCGTCGAGCGCGGCCCTGATGTCGCTCGTCGCCACGATGCCGGGCTCGATCGCAATACCCGGCAGATAGCGCGGATTTTCGCCGCGGTCGATCGCGGCGACGGTCTCCGGGTCGCGCGCATAGAGGCGGACGAAATGGCCGGCGCGCAGCATGGCCAGCGCCAGCGCGGTACCCCAGGCGCCGCCGCCGAGCACGGCAACGCGCCAGCCGCTTGGCGCCCTATCCTCGCCGCTGGTCATGCCCCCCTCGATCATGCCTTTGCCCCGCGCCGGCCCGAGCCGACCATCGGCGCCGAGATGCTGTCCAGCGGCCAGCGCGAGCGCGGCACGAAATCGGCGGCGTTCTCCTCAGCCATGCCGGCGCGCAGCCGTTCGATGCCGGCCCAGGCGATCATTGCCGCATTATCCGTGCAAAGCTTCAGCGGAGGCGCGACAAAGGTGAAGCCGGCTTGTACGCATAGGGCCTCCAGCGTCGCCTTGATCGTGCGGTTGGCGGCGACGCCGCCGGCAACGACCAGCGCCGGGTCCGCCTTGCCCGGGAATTCCTGCCGGAAGCGGTTCAGTGCCCGACCAACACGATCGCCCAGTGCGTCCGCCACCGCCGCCTGGAAGGAGGCGCAGATGTCGGCGACATCCTCATCGCTCAACGGTGCAATGGCCGTCGCCGCCTGGCGCACGGCGGTCTTGAGGCCGGAGAAGGAAAAGTCGGGCTGCGCCGAGCCTTTCATCGGGCGCGGGAAGGCAAAGCGTGCGGCATTGCCTGACGCCGCCGCCTTCTCGACATTGGGGCCGCCGGGATAGGGCAGGCCGAGCATCTTGGCCGTCTTGTCGAAGGCTTCGCCCAGTGCATCGTCGATGGTCGTCGCCCAGCGCTGGTAGTCGCCAACGCCACGAACGGCGACAATCTGCGTATGGCCGCCGGAAACCAGAAGCAGCAGGTAAGGGAAGTCGAGCCCGTCGGTCAGCCTTGCCGTCAGCGCATGGCCCTCGAGATGGTTGATGGCGATCAGCGGCTTGTTCGCGGCGGCGGCAATCGCCTTAGCGGTCATCAAACCGACGATCAGCCCGCCGACGAGGCCGGGGCCGGCGGTGGCAGCGATCGCATCGATATCGCCGAGCGCCATGCCCGAATCGGCAAAGGCGGCCTCGATGATGCCGTCGAGGGCCTCGACATGGGCACGCGCGGCGATCTCCGGCACGACGCCGCCGAAGGCGGCATGCTCCTCGATCTGGCTGAGCACGATGTTGGACAGGATTTCGGGCGCGGACGTGCCGTCGAGCGCCACCACGCTGGCGGCGGTCTCGTCGCAACTCGTCTCAATGCCTAGAACGCGGATCAATTCGTCACGGTCCTCGAAGATTGTATCGCCAGGCGTTCCCCGTTAGGAGAAAACCCGGCAAGACTCGCTTGCCCGGGGGTTATCACGGACCGCGCGCCATGCAAACAACCTTGAAAATCGGAACACGCGGCAGCCCGCTGGCGCTGGCCCAGGCGCATGAAACGCGGGCGCGGCTGATGGCGGCGCACGGCCTGCCGGAGGCAGCGTTCGAGGTGGTCGTCATCTCGACCAGCGGCGACCGCATCCAGGACCGGCCGCTGTCGGAAGCCGGCGGCAAGGGGCTGTTCACCAAGGAGATCGAAGAAGCGCTTTTGGCGCGCCGCATCGACATCGCAGTGCATTCGTCGAAGGACATGCCGACGCTGTTGCCGGACGGGCTGGAGCTGTCCGCTTTCCTGCCGCGCGAGGACGCGCGCGACGCCTTTGTCGGCAAGGCGGCGAAGAGGATTGCTGACCTGCCGCAAGGCGCGAAGGTTGGGTCGTCCTCGCTCCGGCGTCAGGCGCTGATCCGCCGCATGCGGCCTGATCTCGACGTGGTGATGTTCCGCGGCAATGTGCAGACGCGGCTTCGCAAGCTGGACGAGGGCGTCGCCGACGGCACCATTCTGGCCTATGCCGGGCTTAAACGGCTCGGGCTCGAACACGTCGTCACCGATTTGATGCCGCTGGACATCTTCCCGCCGGCGCCGGGTCAAGGCGCGATCTGCATCGAAAGCCGCATCGGCGACCGTGACGTGGAAAAGATGCTGATGGCCATCCATGATGTGCCGACCGGACAGGCGCTGGCCTGCGAGCGGGCTTTTCTCGCGGCGCTCGACGGCTCCTGCCGCACGCCGATCGCCGGTCATGCGACGATATCGGGCGAAACGCTGCATTTCGCCGGGCTGATCATCTCACCTGACGGCACGGCCTCGCATGAGGTTAAGCTGGAGGGTCCTGCGAAGGACGCTGCGCGGATCGGCGCGGACGCCGCCAGGACGGTGCGGACCAAGGCCGGCGAAACATTCTTCGACGGCTGGGCCTAAAATGGTCCGCGTCCTGGTGACGAGGCCTGGACCGGGCGCCTCGCGCACGATGCGCCGGCTGCAGGATATGGGCTTTCAGCCGATCCTGCTGCCGCTGACCGAGACGGTGGCGTTGCCGGTCGACGCCGGCGCGCGCCCACTGGATGCTGCGGCCGTTGCGGTCACCAGCGCCAACGCGGTGCGCCATGCGCCGGAAGAACTCATCGCGGCGCTCGCTGCCTTGCCCTGTCATGCCGTCGGCAACAGGACGGCGGAAGCGGCGCGCAAGGCGGGTTTCCTGTCGGTCGGCGAAGGTCCGGGCGATGCCACCGCGCTGGCCGACGCGATCGTTGCCGGCTATTCGGCAGGGACGATCGTCTATCTCGCGGGCCGCGTGCGCTTTCCGGCCTTCGAGGAGCGGCTCATGGCAGCCGGCGTCAGGGTCCGCGCCATCGAGACCTACGACACGCTTGCGCTGGATTATTCCGACACGGACCTGCTTACGCGCCTGTCCAGCCGGCCGGTCGAAGCCGTTCTGCTCTATTCGGCCAAGGCGGCAGCGGCGACGGAGACGCTGATCCGGCGGCCCGCTTTGCGTGATCTTTTTGAAAAGACCACATTTTTCGCTCTGTCGGGACGTATCGCCGCAGCCTGCGAAAGCATCGCCGGGTCAAGGATCGAGATCGCGCCGGAACCGCAGGAGGAGGCGTTGCTGGGGCTGTTGCGAGCTTGGCGCTGAACCCGCGTCATCACACCGCCCCTTTTCACCGCTTGGTGATGTGCTAGAGCATCCTTAGCTCGACACAATTTGAACCATCCCAAGCCAATTTTGCGGAGCCCAAGCATGGTCAAGACGCCGAAGATGCGACATTCGAAAAGCCGCCGCGAGCCGGTGACGATCGAGCTCGAGCCCGGCGCCGTGTCGCGCATCGTCGACGAGGACGCAGCGAAGGCCGAGGCCGAGGCGAAAGCGGAGGATGCCGTCGACGCGTCGCAGCCGGAGGCTCCGCCGGAGACACCGGAAGAGCCCGTCCATGCCGACCAGACCGACCTCGAGCCGTGGGAGCACACCGATGGCGCGGCGCAGTCCGGCACAGAACAGAAGGCGGATGCTTCCCGAAAAGGTTCCGAGGAGCCGGAAGCCTCCTATCCGGGAACCGAGAAGGCGGCGCCGGAACAGCCAAAAGCCACCGACTACAATTTCGAGGATGCATCCGCCAAGCCGGCGGAAGAGAAGCCGAGGACGAGCCAGGTCCGGCACGACTCCGTGGCGCCGCCGAAGCGCAGCGGCATCAACGGCATCGCCGCCGGGATCATCGGCGGCGTTATCGCACTGGCCGGCGCCGGCGGGCTGCAGTTCGCCGGCCTGCTCGGCGCGCCCGGGCTGGGCGCCGGCAGCGTGTCGCTCGATGGCGTCAATGGCGAGATCGCCGCGCTGAAGAGCGAGATTGCCGGCTTGAAGGAGGCGGGCGGCAACGGCGATGCCGCTGCCAAAGTCGATGGCCTGTCGTCGGCACTGGATCAGGTCAAGACCGATGTCGCGGCGCTGAAATCGGCGGTCGAGCAGGGCGGCGCCGGCGACAATGCCGGCCTTGCTGCACTTGGCGACAAGGTCAAGCAGGTCGAGACGGCGGTTGCAGAACTCGGCAAGGCGGGCAACACGGCGCCGGTCGATCTCGGCCCGCTCAATGAAAAGCTCGCCGGGCTCGAGGCGCTGGTGAAATCGGCCGGCGAGGCGGCGACGGCGCAGGATGGCCGGCTCACCGCGCTGGAACAGTCCGTGTCGCAGCTTTCCGGCAAGGTCGAGGCGCAGGCATCGCAGCCGAAGATCGCTTTGGCCATCGCCGCCTCGGCGCTGAAGGCGGCACTCGACCGTGGCGCGCCCTTCGCCGCCGAACTCGAAACCTTCGCGGCGATTTCGCCTGACGCGCCGGAGATCGCGACGCTGCGCGCCTATGCCGAGAAAGGCGTTTCGACCCGAACCGAGATCGCCAGCGAGGTTGATGCCGCGGCCAGCGCCATGGTTGCCGCCGCCACGCCCGTCGACCAGAACGCGAGCTTCCTGCAGAACCTGATGACGAGCGCCGAATCGCTGGTCAAGGTCAGGCCGATCGGCGCCGTCGAAGGCGCAGGCGCCCCCGAGACGGTGGCGCGCATGGAGGTGGCGGTCAACCAGGGCGACTACGCCAAGGCGCTCACCGAATACGAGACCTTGCCCGAAGCGGTGAAAACGGCCGGTGCCGCGTTTGCCGGCAAACTGAAGGCGCGCCTCGAGGTCGAAAAGCAGATCGATTCGCTGATTGCCGGTGCGATGAAGGCGTGAGGAAAATCCGATGATCCGCATCCTGTTTTTCCTCGCCGTCGTCTTCGCGCTCGGCCTCGGCTTCGCCTGGCTGGCCGATCGGCCCGGCGAGATGCTCATCACCTTCAACGGCTACCAGTACCAGGTCACGCTGATGGTGGCGGCGGTGGCGGTGGTTGCCGTGGTCGCCGCGGTGATGATCTTCTGGTGGCTGATCAAGTCGCTGTGGAACAGCCCCTACACCATCTCGCGCTATTTCCGCGTGCGCCGCCGCGATCGTGGCTACCAGGCGCTGTCGACCGGCATGATCGCCGCCGGCGCCGGCGATGGCGCGCTGGCCCGCAAGAAGACCAAGGAAGCGGCCAAGCTGATCCGCTCCGACCAGGAGCCGCTGATCCATCTGCTGGAAGCGCAGGCCTCGCTGCTCGAAGGTGACCATGAAGGCGCGCGCGAGAAATTCGAGAGCATGCTCGACGATCCGGAAATGCGGCTGCTCGGCCTGCGCGGGCTCTATCTCGAGGCCGAGCGCCTCGGCGATCGCAACGCCGCCAGGCACTATGCCGGCCGCGCCGCGGCAGCGGCGCCGCAACTCGCCTGGGCCGCCGAATCGACGTTGGAAGAATTGACCGGGCGTGGCGACTGGGACGGCGCGCTGAAGCTGGTCGAGGCGCAGAAGTCGACGCGGCAGATCGAGCGTGACGCCGCCAATCGGCGTCGCGCCGTGCTGCTCACGGCCAAGGCGCAGGCGCTGATCGACAGCGACCCCAATGCCGCCAGGACCGCTGCCCTCGAGGCCAACAAGCTGCAGCCGGATTTCGCGCCGGCGGCGGTCGTCGCGGCAAGCCTGCTGTTCAAGCAGAGCGATGTGCGCAAGGGTTCAAAAATCCTTGAGACGGCCTGGAGAGCCGAGCCGCATCCGGAGATCGCCGGACTCTACACCCATGCAAGGCCGGGCGATGCGGTGCTCGACCGGCTGAACCGGGCAAAGAAGCTGCAGGAGATGAAGAAGAACCATGCCGAATCCTCGCTGACGGTGGCGCGCGCCGCGCTCGACGCGCAGGATTTTGCGACCGCGCGGCGCGAGGCCGAGGCCGCGATCCGCATGGATCGCCGCGAAGGCGCCTACCTGCTGCTGGCCGATATCGAGGAGGCCGAAAGCGGCGACCAGGGCAAGGTGCGGCAATTGCTGTCCAAGGCCGTCAGGGCACCGCGCGATCCGGCCTGGGTCGCCGACGGCGTCATCTCGGAACGCTGGGTGCCGGTGTCGCCTGTCACCGGCAAACTCGACGCCTTCGAATGGCGCGCGCCGATGGAGCGGCTTGGCCAACTGATCGACAGCCACGAAGATTTGCCGGAGGCTGTCGTGCCGGCTATTTCTGCGCCGGTCGTGTCGGTCAAGGAAAAGCCTGCCGATGTGATTGATCACCCGGCCGTCTCCGCCGGCAAGACGGCAGCAGCGGCCGGGGCCGTGGCGGAAAGCGACGAGGACCGGGTTACGCCGGTCACCGCCGCCGCCTTTGCCGCTGTGCCCGCCGATTCCGAGGCGGTCGAACCGGCGGAGGAGCTGGCCAGGCTGCCCGACGATCCTGGCGTCGACCCCGACGAGGAAGCGGAAAAAGCGCCGCGCCGGTTCCGTTTGTTTTGAGGCCCGGCCCGGGTTTGGCCGTTTGGGAATGAAGTGATGTTCGAACGCGTCTTGTCGTTTCTTAAGGATTTGCCGGGCGGTGCCGGAGCCCGCGCCAACGCGGATGATCCGCGCATTGCCGCGTCGGCGCTGCTCTACCATGTCATGAGTGCCGATGGCGTGCGCCAGGACATCGAGTGGGAGCGGTTCAAGCAGGTGCTGGCGCAAAGCTATTCGATCAGCGGCGACGAACTTGACGCACTGGCCGCCGCCGGCGAGCACGCCGACAATGAGGCGATCGACCTCTATGCCTTCACCAGCGTGCTGAAGCGCCATCTCGACGCCGAGGCGCGCAAGGCCTTCATCGGCCTGATGTGGGAGATCGTCTATGCCGATGGCGAGCTGCACGAGCTGGAGGACAACACGGTCTGGCGCGTCGCCGAACTGATCGGCGTCGAACGCCGCGACCGTATCGAGGCGCGCCGCAAGGCGGCGGCGCAAGCGCCTGGCGCCAGCGGAACGTCAAGCGACGAATAGGGTGCCGATGCCGCCCAAGCAGAGTTTGAAGCCAAGAATCCTGATCGTGCTGCATCAGGAGAATTCGAGCCCCGGCCGCGTCGGCCATATGCTGCTGGAAGAGGGGTTCGATCTCGACATCCGCCGGCCGCCGCTCGGCGACGAATTGCCCGGCACGCTGGACGGCCATGCCGGGGCGGTGGTGTTCGGCGGGCCGATGAGTGCCAATGACGAGGACGAGTTCGTCCGCCGCGAGACCAACTGGCTCAACGTTCCGCTGAAGGAGAACCGGCCGGTCCTCGGCATCTGTCTCGGCGCGCAGATGCTGGTCAACCATCTCGGCGGCAAGGTCGAGGGTCATGGCGAGGGATTGGTCGAGATCGGCTGGTATCCGCTGAAAGCCACCGAAGCCGGCAAGAAGCTGATGCACTGGCCGGAGATGGTCTACCAGTTCCACCGCGAGGGGTTTTCGCTACCCAGGGATGCGACGCTGCTGGCGACCTCCGAGACCTACCCAAATCAGGCCTTCCGCTATGGCGACAATGCCTGGGGCATCCAGTTCCATGGCGAATTGACCCGGGTGATGATGCAGCGCTGGGTGGTGCGCGGCGCGCATCGCTTCGAATTGCCCGGCGCCCAGCCGGGCCGCGACCATCTCGGCGGCCGGCTGATCTGGGACATGCATCTCAAGCGCTGGCTCGGCGAATTTTTGCAACTGATCTTCGGCAGGGCGGCTGCTGCACAGAATAAAAGCCAATAATTCATAGTGGCCGAGCTTGACGACCTACGTCTGCCTGGGCGTGGACGACCGCTTTGCGCCGCATCTCGGCCGCAGAGATCAGCTTCGCCGCGTACCGCCTGGTCGACCAGATAAGCCGCGCCCGACGCGGCGAATTCGTAAACCTACTCGGCGGCCGTCTCCGATGGCGCCTCTGCCGGCCCCGAAGGCTCGGCCTCGGCACCGGGCTTGCGCCGTGAAAACAGCGAGCTGAGCGTGACGTAGAACACCGGCGTCAGGAACAGGCCGACGAAGGTGACGCCGAGCATGCCGGAGAACACCGCGGTGCCGAGCGACTGGCGCATTTCTGCGCCCGGGCCTGTTGCGATCATCAGCGGCACGACGCCGAGGATGAACGAGAAGGCGGTCATCAGGATCGGCCGCAGCCTGAGCCGGCAGGCTTCGACGGCAGCCTCGGCGGCCGACAGGCCGCGTTCCTGCGCCTGCCGCGCAAATTCGACGATCAGGATCGCGTTCTTGGCGGCAAGCCCGATCAGCACGATGAGGCCGATCTGCACGAGGATGTTGTTGTCCAGCCCTCGGAGCGACACGCCGAGCAACGCCGCGAGCACGCCGAGCGGCACCACCAGCACAATGGCGAACGGCAGCACCCAGCTTTCATATTGCGCCGCCAGCGCCAGGAACACGAACAGCACCGACAGTCCGAAGATATAGACAGCGGCATTGCCGGTGTTGCGCTCCTGATAGGCGAGTTCGGTCCATTCATAGGAGGTACCGGCCGGCAGCGTCTTTGCCGTGATCCCTTCCATCAATGCCAGCGCGTCGCCCGTGGAAACGCCGGGCGCGGCGTTGCCCTGCAGCGGCACCGAGACGTACATGTTGTAGCGCTGGACCAGCGCCGGGCCGGTGACGTCGCGGATCTCGATCAACGTGCCGAGCGGAACCAGCGCGCCGGTCGCCGAGCGCACCTTCAGTTTCAAGATGTCGGCGCGATCGAGGCGGAACGCCTGGTCGGCCTGCGCCCGCACCTGGTAGACGCGCCCGAAAGCGTTGAAGTCGTTGACGTAGGCGGTGCCCAAATTGATCGACAGCGTCTCGAAGATGTTGGGGATCGGCACGTTCAGGATGCGCGCCTTGTCGCGATCGATCGCCAGGAAGAATTGCGGGCTCGACGCGGAGAACGTGGTGAACACGCCCGTCAGCCCCGGCGTCTTGTTGGCCTTGGCGGCGATTTCGTAGGCAAGCGCCAGGATCTGCCGCATGTCGGCGCTGTTGCGCTCCTGGATCTGCAGCTTGAAGCCGCCGGCATTGCCGACGCCGCGGATCGGCGGCGGCGGCAGTGCGATAATGAAGGCTTCCTTGATGCTTTGCAGGCTGCCGAACAGATTGCCGATGACCTGGGTCGCCGACTGGCCGGCTTTCAGTCGCTCGTCAAACGGCTTGAACCTGGCGAAGATCACGCCCGCATTGCTGGCGTTGGTGAAGGTCGCGCCGGAGAAGCCGGCGAAGGCGACTGCGTAGTCGACGCCTGGCGTTTTCTGGATGATCTGCGACGCCTGCTGGATGACCGCATCGGTCCTCGACAGCGAGGCGCCGTCCGGCAACTGGACGACGACGATCGCATAGCCCTGGTCGAGCGACGGAATGAAACCGCGCGGCACCGCCTGCACCATGTAGACCGTGGCGTAGATGAGGGCCGCGAAAACGGCCAGCATGGCGGCGATCGTTATCCGGGAGCCGACCAGCACGCGGATGATGCTCGAATACCAATGGGCGACCTTGTCGAAGCCGCGATTGAAGCCGTCGGCGAGCGCCCGTCCGAAC
Source organism: Mesorhizobium amorphae (assembly GCF_014843845.1). GTDB lineage: Bacteria > Pseudomonadota > Alphaproteobacteria > Rhizobiales > Rhizobiaceae > Mesorhizobium > Mesorhizobium amorphae_A. The sequence goes on from NZ_JHQS01000060.1 coordinate 50,700, forward strand.
CGGGCCAGGAAAAAGCGCGGCGGTGCCGCCGCGGCGTGGTGCGGCTTGAACAGCAGTGCGGCCAGCGCCGGCGAAAGCGTCAGCGAATTGAATGCCGAGATCGCCGTCGACACCGCGATGGTGATCGCAAACTGCAGGTAGAACTGCCCAGAAATGCCGGGGATGAAGGCTGTCGGTACGAACACGGCTATCAGCACCAGCGAGATCGCGATGACCGCCGTTCCGACTTCGTCCATGGTCAGGTGCGACGCCGGATTGGGCGCCAGCCCTCTGGCGATATTGCGCTCGACGTTTTCGACCACGACGATCGCATCGTCGACGACGATGCCGATCGCCAGAACGAGGCCGAACAGCGTCAGCATGTTGAGCGAGAAGCCGGCGGCGTAAAGCACCGCCAGCGTGCCGATCAGCGACACGGGGATCGCCACGATCGGCACGATCGCCATGCGCCACGATTGCAGGAAGACGATGATGACGATGATGACCAGCAGCATCGCCTCGAGGATCGTCTTGTAGACCTCCTGGATCGACTCGGCGACGAACTCGGTCGGATTGTAGACAATGTCGTAGCTCAACCCCTTCGGGAAGTCGCGGGAAAGCTCCTTCATCTTGTCCTGGATCTCCGCGGCTGCGGCGAGCGCATTGGTGCCCGGCCGCTGGAAGATGGCGAGCGCCACCGCCGGTTTGCCGTTGAGATAGGAGTTGGTGACGTAATCCTTGGCGCCGAGCTCGATGCGCGCCACGTCCTGCAGCGAGATCAGGCGGCCGTCGTCGGTCGATTTGACGATCACGTATCGGAAGTCGCGTGCGTCGTTGAAGCGGCCTTGCGTGGTGACCGTGTACTGGAAAGCCGTGCCGGTGCTGGTCGGCGGCGCGCCGATCGAGCCGCCCGACACCTGCACGTTCTGGTCGCGCAGCGCCTGCACCACATCGCCCGAGGTCATCCCCAGGGCGGACAGTTTTTCCGGATCGAGCCAGATGCGCAGCGAATATTCGCGTTCGCCGAAGATGATGAGGTCGCCGACGCCGTCGAGTCTAAGCAGTATGTCGCGCACCCGCGAGCGGGCGTAGTTCGAGACGTAGAGCTGGTCGTAGGTATTGTCGGGCGACAGCATGTGCACGACCATCATCAGGTCGGGCGAGCTCTTGGTGGTGGTGATGCCAAGGCGACGGACTTCTTCGGGCAGGCGCGGCTCGGCGACCGACACGCGGTTCTGCACCAGCACCTGCGCCTGGTCGAGATCGGTGCCCAGCTTGAAGGTGATGGTCAGCGCCATCGCCCCGTCGCCCGACGAATAGGACGACATGTAGAGCATGCCCTCGACGCCGTTGATCTCTTGCTCGATCGGCGTTGCCACCGTCGCTGCGACCGTCTCGGCATCGGCGCCGGGATACTGCGCGCGAACGACGATGGTCGGCGGCGCGATCTCGGGATATTGCGCGACCGGCAGCTGGGTATAAGCAATCCCGCCGAGGATAAGCAGGACGATCGAGACGACCGATGCGAAGATCGGACGGTCGACGAAGAAATGTGCGAACCTCATTGCTGCAACTCGGCGGTCTCGGCCTTGGGCGGCAACGTCACCATCTCGACCTTCACCTTGGTGCCGGGCCTGGCCTGCATCAGCCCGTTGACGATGATCGTCTCGCCGCCGGTCAGGCCCTGGCGGATCACCCGGTAGCCGTCGAGAAGCGGGCCGGTGCGCACGGGCTTCGCCGACACCATCCCGGCCTCATCCACCAGGAACACGATGCGGCGATCCTGATCGGCGCCGATCGCCTCGTCGGGCACCAGCACGCCGCTATGCGGCAGCGACCCCGGCACGTTGATGCGCCCGAACATGCCTGGCTGGAGAATGCCGTCGGCGTTGAGAAACCTTGCACGCACCCGCATGGTGCCGGTCGCGTTGTCGATCCGGTTCTCGGCAAAATCGAGCTTGCCTTTGAATACCGCCTCCGCGCGGTCGGCGACGCGAACCACCACCTCGAGCCCGCCGGCGCCTTCCTGCATGCTGCCGCCGCGCTCCTTCGCGTCGCGGGCGTAGCTGAAATACAGGCGCTCATCGACGTCGAAATAGAAGTCGATCGGATCGCGCGCAACGATGGTCGTCAGCAAGGTGGAATCCGGCTGCACGAGGTTGCCGACCGACACCAGCCGGCGGTCGATGCGGCCGGACAAGGGCGCCTTGATCTCGGTGAATTCCATGTTCAGGCTGGCCGTCGTCAACGCAGCCGTCGCGCCCTGCATCTGCGCCTGCGCCGAAAGGTATTCCCGCCGGCGGTCGTCGACCGTCGCGGTTGAGATATTGCCGGTCTTGGCGAGTTCGTCGGCGCGATCCAGCTGCATCTTGGAGAATTCGAGCAGACTCTTGGCGACGTCCACTTGCGATTTGGCGGCATCATAAGCCGCCTGGTACGGACGCTGGTCGATGGTGAAGAGCAGGTCGCCCTTGTTGACCAGTGCGCCGTCCTGGAAGCTGACCTTGTCCAGATAGCCGCTCACGCGCGAACGGATGGCGACCTGGTCGACGGCTTCGAAGCGCCCGACGAACTCGTCGTCTTCGACGATTTCACGGACCACCGGCTTGGCCGCCGTCACCACGGGTAGCTGCTGGTCCTGCGCAAACGCAGTGCTGAAAGCCATGCCGACCAGGAATGCCGCCGACACGGCGGCGCGGGCAAGCCAGCCGGCCGATCGACGGGGTCGCCCGCCCGCGTCGCGATGCAATTGCCCATTCTCTGGGGTGTCCATTTGCGTCCTCGCTCGCTGGACCCGGAGGCCGGTTGATCCGCTTCTACGCTCAGGCTTCTCGTCGAGATCAGATCACTGCAGTGTTGTGCATGGCGAGATGATCATTTTCCATGTGGGCTGAAATGTCCACCCTGTGGCTGCCCACCACCGGGCTAAAGCCAGTCGCGATTTAAAGGATTCAGGATTCCTTTGATGGACGGCTTAAGAGGCAGGTGCTGGCGCAAGGCGGCCAACGCGGCGCCGCAGTTGTTTTCAGGCAACGGCAAGCAACGTCGTTGCGGCCGAGATGGGGCGCCAGCGGAATGGCACCTTTCTGGCTAGTTCGTCCCAGAACCGGACCGTCCGTTTCTGGCCCATCTCTGCCGTTGTCGGCGCAAACTGATTTGGACCGAGCGCCGGATCCAGCGGCTTACTCAATCAGTTGCGGCTGTTGAGATGCCGCACCCGGCGTAGCTGCGGAAACAGCACCGCCCATAGACCAGCGACGGCAATCGCCCCGACGCCGCCGATCACCACCGCCGGCACGGTGCCGATCAGCGCTGCCATGGTGCCGGCGCGGAACTCGCCGACCTCGTTGGAGGCGCCGACGAAGACCTGGTTGACGGCGTTGACGCGACCGCGCACCTCGTCCGGCGTCCATAGCTGGATCAGCGTCTCCCTGATGTAGACGCTGAACATGTCGGTGGCGCCGAGGAAGGCAAGCGCTGCGATCGACAACCAGGTGATGGTCGACAGGCCGAACAGCACCGTGAAGGCGCCGAACAAAGCGACGAAGCCTAGCATGATCTTGCCGGCGTTATCGCGAAGCGGGTGCCCGGCGAGCCAGACGGCGACGCAGATGGCGCCGATGCCTGGAGCCGAGCGCAGCAATCCCAGTCCCCAGGGGCCGAGTTCCAGAATGTCGCGCGCATAGACCGGCAACAGCGCCGACGCTCCGGACAAAAGCACGGCGAACAGATCGAGCGAGATGGCGCCGAGCACGATCTTCTCGCTCCAGATGTAGCGGAAGCCGGCAAACAGCGTCTCCATCGTCGGCTTGTCGGTGGCGGTCTGTTGGGCCGGCTTCGGAATGGTGAAGATCAGCAGGGCGGCCACCGCCATCAGGATGGCGGCGGTGGCGTAGGCAACTTCCGCCGAGAGGCCATAGAGCAGGCCGCCGGCGACCGGGCCGACGATGGTCGCCGTCTGCCAGGCGGACGAGTTCCAGGCAATCGCGTTGCCGAAATCCTCCGGCGGCACCAGATTGGCGAACAGCGAGGACGAGGCCGGTCCGAAAAAGGCACGCGCGATGCCGAACAGCGCGAGCACGGCGAAGATCGGCAGCGGGTTGACGAGACCGCGCAACGTCAAGGCCAGGAGAGCGAGTGCACAGCCTGCCTCAATCAGTGTCGACAGGGCCATGATCAGACGGCGGCCGAAGCGGTCGGCGACGACGCCGGTGACCAGCACCAGCAGCAGCGACGGCAGGAACTGGACGATGCCGACAATGCCAAGATCGAAGGGATCGCGCGTCAGGTCGTAGATCTGCCAGCCGACCGCGACGGAGACGATCATGGTCGCGAATGTGCCGAGGAAGCGCGCCGTCCAGTAGCTCAGGAAGGCTTTGTGCCGGAAGGCGGCATAGCGCTGGTCCGGCGATACATGGGATGTCATGGAGAGTGGGGGCCCGTTGCAAATAGCATTGGCCGGCGGGGCACTTCCCGGATGGGCGCTGTTCCGACCAACGAAACTTAGCAAAGTTCGGGGCGCATATGCGTCAAAATCAGGCCAGGATCAAGGGATTTTCGCCCTCTTCCGTGGATCGCACGGGGAAGTTACTGCCGCAGCACCTCGGAAATGGCGTCGAGCCCACCGCGCAATTCGGCCTCCTTCGGCCAACCGAAGCCGACACGGAAAAAGCGCTTCGGCATGTCGAACCAGTGGCCGGGTCCGACATAGGTTCCGTGGTGTTCCAGAAGGTTCGCATAGAACCGGTCGAGATCGAATTCGGGGCCGACATTCAGTCTGGGAAAGCCGACAACGCCGCCCTCGGGCCGCACCCAGTCAGCTAGCGGTTCGCGGTCGATCCAGGCCTGGACGATGTCGCGGCGCCTGGCCATGTCGGGGAGCAGTGCCGCCAGGAAGGCGTCGCGGCGCTCGAGCATGCCGCGCGCGATGCCTTCGTCGATGACGCTGCCGCAAATGCCGATCTGCTCCTTGGCGGCCAGGAACGTCTCCTGCAGCCCGGCGTTGCGTGTGACCAGCCAGCCGATGCGGATGCCCGGAATGCCGAAGGCCTTGGACAGCGACGAGACGCTGATCGCCCTGGAGCTTAGCGATGCCGCCGAAGGCAGGCGCTTACCATAGGAGAGATCGCGATAGGTCTCGTCGACCAGCAGATGACATTGTCGGCTCTCGGCGAGCGCCACCAGCGCTTCGAGATCGGCTTGGCTCATCATCGTGCCGGTCGGGTTGTGCGGGCAGGTGACGCTGATCAGACGAGTGTCAGGTCGGATCGCCGCGACCACGCGGGCGACGTCGATGGCGAAGCCTTCATCGAAATCCAGATCGACATAGGAGATGGCGCAGCCGATCGCCTTGGGCGTCTCGATGTTGGTGGCGTAGTTGGGCCTGACGACGACGAGATGGTCGCGCTCGGACAGGAGCGAGGTCGAGATGATGAACAGCGCGCCGGCGGCACCCGCGGTGACCAGCACGTCGTCGGGCGAGATCCCCTCATCCTGCGCCGCGATCAGCGCCCGCAAATCCTTGTCGCCGCGATGCTCGCCATAGAACAGCGTCAGATCGGGCAGCGACAGGCCGATGTCGGAGAGCTTCTGGTCGGCGATCGAGCTTTCGGAGAGATTGTAGCGGATACGGTCGTAGCCGTATTCCTCCGGCGCCTCTTTCTCGATCACCATCCTGGCGTAGTTCATGGCTTCCCCCCAAACGGCCTGTTTGGTGTATCCAAGCCATAAAAGCATGAAGCCTGCCAAGGCGGATTCGCCGGCAGGCTTCTATTCCAGTCGCCGAAACAATTGGCTCAGCGCCGACCGCGCCGAGCATCGGTTGTTCAAGCCGCGGCTTTGGCTTTCCTGCCCCTCGCCTTGACCGGTTCCGGCGCGGCGGCCTTGCGGCCAAGGCCGATCGACTTCGCCAGCGCGGAGCGCGAGGCCGCATAGTTGGGGGCGACCATCGGATAGTCGGACGGCAGGCCCCATTTGGTGCGATAGGCTTCCGGGCTGAGGCCGAAATGAACGCCGAGATGGCGCTTCAGCGATTTGAACTTCTTGCCGTCCTCGAGGCAGATGATGTAGTCCGGCGTCACCGACCGTCTGGGGTTGACCGCGGGTACCAGCGGCGCTGCCTCGGGAACGGCCGGTTGGCCGAGGCCACTGATCGAGGCGCTGACGCTGGCGATGAGGTCGCTGAGGCCGGAAGCGGGCAAGCGGTTCTTCTCGACGTAGGCGGACACGATGTGGGCGGTGAGCTCGAGCAGGTCGATGTCTTTGCGAGCGTTATTGTTGTCGTCGGCCAATTTATCTCTCCGTCGGTGGGGGGTGGTGGCACTCCTAGTCGGCAAATCTGCTCGGCGCAATGACTTCGTGCCACATCACACGTAATTTTGAACAACTATACTGAATCGTAATACTATCAGACGATCAGCGCCTTGTCGCGCCACAGTCGAAATCCGCCTTCGAAGGCGCGCGTATTGTCGCCGCGCCGCGAATCAGCAGGCAATTCGTCGAGCTTGTCGACATTGCCGCCGCCGATGACCACATAGTCGGGCTGCATGGCGGCGCGAAGCCGGTCGACAATATCGAACACGTATTTGCGCCATTTCTTCTTGCCGCGTTTGTCAAGGCCGCGCTCGCCGACATAATCCTCGAAGCTGCCGCCCTTCTTGTAAGGAAGGTGCGCCAGCTCCATCGGCTGGGCGACATTGTCGACGATCATCGCCGCACCCAGGCCGGTTCCCAGGCCAAGGAAAAGCATGCGGCCGCCCTCGTAGCTGCCGATGGCCTGCATCAGCGCGTCGTTGACAACTTTCACCGGCTTGCCGAAGGCGGCGGCGAAATCGTAGCCGGCCCAGCCCTTGCCGAGATTGGCGGGGTCTATCATCGGCCGGTTGTGGGTCACCGGGCCGGGATAACCCATCGCGACGACGTCATAGGGCAGGCCCTCGGCCAGCGTCTTCACTGCCGCGATCATTTGCTGCGGCGTAAGGCCAGGTCCGGAATCGGCGCGGCGCTCCTCGCCGCCGGCGCTGGTCAGGATCTTGACGTGCGAGCCGCCGATGTCGATCGAGAGCACGATCTGTTCGCCGTCTGCCGTCGGCTTTGCCGTCTTGGCCATCGCTTTGCCTCCGGGAGATTATTTCGACGGATTGATCCAGCCGTTCGGCGGGCCGAAGCCGTTCATCGCCTCGGCGGGGCCCCAGGTTTTCGGCTCGTAGAGATGCGGCGGCGTGGAGTCGCCTAGAACCGGACCAACAATGCGCCAGGCCAGTTCGCTGGCGTCCTGACGGGTGAACAGCTGGCCATTGCCGTTCATGGCATCGCCGATCAACCGCTCATAGGGCGGCATGTCGCCCTTGCTGTCGTCGAGCGCGGTGAGTTCCACCTGCTCGCCGACCATGTCGTCGCCGGCCTGCTTGCGCTGGGCGCCGATCGAGATCGCCACAAGCGGATCGATGCGGAAGCGAACATAGTTGGCGTCGCCGGGCTCGATCGGATCGAAGACGTCCAGCGGCGGCCGTTTCAGCCGCACGATCACCTCGGTGGCGTGCACGGGCATGTTCTTGCCGGCACGGATGAAGAAGGGCACGTCCCGCCAGCGCCATGTGTCGACGAAGAAGCGCACCGCGGCGAAGGTCTCGACCGGCGAGTTCGGCGCCACGCCGGGTTCGGCGAGATAGCCCGTGAACTGGCCGCGCACGACGTCGTCCTTGGTTAGCGTGCGGATCGCGCGGAGCACCTGCACCTTCTCATCAATCAGATCGTCGGCGGAGCGGCCGACCGGCGGCTCCATGGCGAGCAGCAGCAATATGTTGAGCAGATGGTTTTCGATGACGTCGCGGATGCAGCCGACATCGTCATAGAAGCGGCCGCGCCCCTCGATGCCGAAATCCTCGGCCATGGTGATCTGCACGCTCTCGACGAAGTTGCGGTTCCAGATCGGCTCGAGGAAGGAATTGGCGAAGCGGAAATAGAGCAGGTTCTGGATCGCTTCCTTGCCGAGATAGTGGTCGATGCGGAAGATCGACTGTTCTTCGAACACCAGGTGCAGCACCCGGTTCAGCCAGCGTGCCGATTGCAGATCGTGGCCGAACGGCTTTTCCACCATCAGCCGCGCGGCATGCGCGGTGCCGGACTGTTCAAGCCCCTGGACGACGGTTTCGAACATGGTCGGCGGCACCGCCATGTAGTGCAGCGGCCGCTGCGCCGAACCGAGTGCCGTCTTCAGCTTCTCGAAGGTCGCCCCATCGCGATAATCGCCGCTGACATAGCGCAATTGCGAGGCGAGCTTGGCGAAGACCTCGTCGTCGACGCTGCCCAGCGCATTGACGATGCCGTCGTGGGCGCGCGCCTGCAATTTGCCGATGTCCCAGGGGTCGAAGGCGACGCCGATCACCGGCTCTGTCAGCGTCCCCTTGGCGACCATCTGGTAGAGGGCGGGGAAAATCTTCTTGTGGGCGAGGTCGCCGGTCGCTCCGAAGAGCACCAGCGTGTCGGACCGTTCCTGACTCATTTTGTCTCCCCTCAGGCGCCGGTCTTGGGCTTTTCGACATGGCCGCCAAAGGCATAGCGCATGGCGGACAGAAGCTTGTCGGAGAATTCGGATTCGCCCTGCGAGGAGAAGCGGTCGAACAGGGCCGAGGAGAGGACCGGGGCCGGTACGCCGGTATCGATGGCCGCTTTTAGCGTCCAGCGACCCTCACCCGAATCCGAAACCCGGCCGCCGAACTGGGTCAGCGCCGAATCGGTCTTCAAGGCACCGGCCGTCAGGTCGAGCAGCCAGGAGCCGATGACGCTGCCGTGGCGCCAGACTTCGGCGACCTGAGCCAGATCGATGTCGAACTGGTAATATTGCGGGTTTTCCAGCGGGCTGGTTTCGGCATCGGCCGAACGCTGCCGCTTGCCGGCATTGGCCGACTTCAGGATGTTCATGCCTTCGGCATAGGCGGCCATGACGCCGTATTCTATGCCGTTATGGACCATCTTGACGAAATGGCCTGCGCCGCTCGGTCCGCAATGCAGGTAGCCGAAGGGGGCGGTTCCGCCGTCCTTGGCCGGGGTGGCGCCGGCATCCGCGCCGGGCGCCAGCGTGGCGAAGATCGGGTCGAGATGGCGTACCGCCTCGTCGGGGCCGCCGATCATCAGGCAGTAGCCGCGCTCCAGCCCCCAGACACCGCCGCTGGTGCCGACATCGACGTAATTGATGCCCTTGGCCGCGAGCTCCGCGGCCTGGTCGACGGCGTCGTGGTAGTAGGAATTGCCGCCGTCGATGACGATGTCGCCGGGCTCCATCAGTGCCGCCACTTGGTCGGCGATCTTGCCGGTGATCGCCGCCGGCAGCATCAGCCAGGCGCAACGCGGCTTGGCAAGCTTGCCGACGAACTCCTCCATCGAGGCAGCACCAACGGCGCCGTCCTTGACCAGGGCGGCGACGCTCGCCGGGTTGATGTCGTAGACGACGCATTCGTGGCCGTCGCGCATCAGGCGGCGCACCATGTTGGCGCCCATCCTGCCCAGTCCCATCATTCCGATCTGCATGGTCTCGTCCTGAAACGTTTGAGGAATCGAAATTCTATTCCGGCTCATCAATGCCGACGGAGAAGTCGACATTCTCCCAACGGCCGGTGTCGGGCCAGAAAAAAGTGAAGACGATGGTGTTTCCCGGCGGCATTTCGCTAACCGGCAGGTCCACCAGATGGACACCGAAGGCGTTCTCGGCGGTCTTGCTGTCCTGGACGGTCAGCCATTTGTCTGTCGTCCAGTGAACCACGCCACGTGCCGAGAGTTCCACGCGCAACACCTTGCCGGCCGGGATTGTGCGGATCTTGTTGTTGAAGCGCCATATCCTGAGCGGCGACACCGTCTTTTCCTCGATATAGCGCCTGACGCCTTGCGGCGGCATGTCGAAGACGGCGCCGTCGCGCAGCGAACGCAGCAGCTTGATGTGCTCGGAATGCGCCCAGACCAGTGGCATGGCGCTGCCCGACGGCGCGCCACGCCGCAATTCGCGCTCCGGCATGTCGGGACCATCCCAGACCTGCTCGGGCAGTAGGCCGCCCTCTCCGGCCGAGGCTTCGAAGGTTTCGAGCAGCTCTTCCGCTTTGTCCTTTCGCCCTGCCGCCAGTTCGTAATGGGCGCGTTCACCTGCCAGCAGCGGCCAGGGCCGGCCTTGGCCGGTTCCGTCGAAGGGCGCGCCGTCCTCATGCTCGCCATAGCCGTCGCCCGTATAGCGGTACCAGAGCGGCCCTTGCGGCAGGTCGCAGCGCAGCGTGGCGTCGATCACCTTCAGCGTATCGAAGATGCGCGGATCGTCGGCCGCCCTCAGGCCGAACCGGACCAATGCCAGAGCATCAGGGCTGACGATCGCTTCGGCCGGACGGTTCGTATCGCCGGGCGGCCGGTTCTTGATCGGGACAAAGCCGTCCTTCGGCGACGCGGCACCTGAGGCGTCCGGCGGCGCGATACGGACATAATAGCCTTTGACGGCGGCGTCCGTGCATAGGTTCGTGCCAGTAACATAGGTCCAGCGCTCGATCTGGTCGTTCCAGCAATCGGCGGTCTCGCGCAGATAGTTTGCCGGCTCCGTTTTTCCCGAGACGTCGAAAATGTCCGCCGCCGCGAGCAAAGCGGCAATCTCGACGGCAAGCGTGAACGGGCTGTAGCCGGCGTCCTCCTCCCAGCGGTCTTCGCCGGTGACCGGGCCGTTGCGCACGACATAGGACGCCGCGCTCTCGATCATCGGCATAAAGGCGGACAGCGCCGTGCCCGAGAGGTGGCCGGCGCGGCGCAGCGCGTCGGCGAGCAGCAGCGGAAAGGCGCATTCGTCCATCTGGATGCCCGGCCAGTAGGCCGACCCGTCGAGCCAGACGTTCTGCGGCCAATGGCCGTCCGGCTGCTGGATGGAGCGGAGATAGGCGAGGATGCGCAGCGCCTCACCGGCGTCGCCTGCGGCCAGAAAGCCGCCGGCCGTCTCGACCAGGTCGCGCGGCCAGACCAGATGATAGCCGCCGAGATCGTCGTCGCCCTTGCTGAACCCCCAGGGGATCGACAGGCTGGCGACCGCCGCGCCCGGCACGGCGAACGAACGGTGCGCGGCCAGGACCGCGGTGCTGAAGCGGTAGGTGTTTAGCCCGGACGCCGCATGGCGGTCGAGCGGCAGCAGGCTGTCCTGCCATTGGCGCCAGTTCTGGACATAAGACTTCGCCACCGGCTCGAAGCCTCGTTTCAGGCTGGCGGCAGCATTGTCGGCCGCTTCCTCCGGCGTCGCGCCGAAGCCGAGCGCCAGCAGGGCCTTGGTTGCCTTGGCGGAAAAGCCGATCTCGCCGGTCAGCGCCACGTTGCCGTCTTCGGCCCTTTGGCAGGCCGGGTCGAGGCGGCCATCCCTCCGGAGTTGCTGCCAGCCGTCGGAGAAGCCGACATAGCCGGCCGAGCAGGGGCCCCATTGCAGCGAGGAGGCGAGCGCCAGCGAGACGCCGCGCCCGGAGGCAAACAGGACAGGTCTGCCCTTGTGCTCGCCCACCCAGGCGGTATTGCCCATGCCGGCATTGACCAAATGCGGCGCCAGCAGCGCGTAGACCCGGTAATCGGCAGCCGAGCCTTTCAGTGGCGTGAAGGCGATCTCCTGCAGCAGGGCAGGGCATTTCGGGTCCGTAACGATGCGCTTTTCGACCCGCCAGCTTCCGTCGGCAGCGGTGTTGATCAGGCTGTAGCCGGGCACGCCATCCTCGAACGGCGCGATCTCATGCCTGGCGTCGCGCTTTTCTTCCGAGAAAGCGCCGCCGGGGCCGGTGACGATCAGACCGAAGTCGCGGGTGCAGGCGCTGTCGAGGCGCGGATAGTAGATCTCGTTCAAAATGCCGTGGCTGATGGTGAACCAGACGCGGCTGGTCGCTGAAAGTGCGGTGCCGACGCCGCTCTTGGCGCTTGACGTCCAACGCGCCGGGATTCCCGGGGCGCCCTGAGCAACAGTTGGCGTCGCTGCCATGCATTGGTCTCCTGGCTCAGACCTAGACCAGGAGGGGAAGGGTTTTCAATCGTTGCACTGCAAGTTGATCGCCTGCCGCAACGGGAGGCTGTCGTTGACAGCGGCATCGGCAAGCGTCCACTATTTCGCCGGCAGGGAGGACTGCAGGCAAACCGGGTATCGGCCGTGCGCTGGCAATGGCGTGCGGCGCCCGGTCGATTTGCAGTGATGGCAGGGAGGAACCATGTCGGACGTATCTCCCCAGTTGATCGACCGGTTGGTGGCCATTTCGCGGGCGCTGGCCGGCCATATCGATACCGGCTCGGCGTTTCGGGCAACAGCCATCGAAATCGGCACGCTCATTCCGCACGATCACATCGATCTGGCGGTTCTGTTGCAGGGCGGGCGCCTGCACGCCTGCTACGAAGCCGGCTTCCACACCAGCTGGAGCGAACTCGCGCAGCATCCGGTGGAAGGCAGCCCGATCCGGCGTGTGCTGTGGGGCGAGACGCCCTACCTGTTGTCGGACAACGCGGTTGTCGACCCACGCTTCCACTTCGCTGGGGCGTTCGACGAGCCGATCTTCGCCGCCGAGCTGCGCAGCCGCATCATCGTGCAACTCAGGGCGCGAGGCAGCATCATCGGGGCGCTGAACATCAGCCGGCACGAGGTCGGCTGCTACACGCTGGCGGATGTGGCGGTCGCCCAGCAATGCGCCGATCTGATCGCGCCCTACATCTTCGCGCTGATCCAGACCGACGAGGCGCGGCGCGCCATGCTGGCCGAGAGCGAGGCGCGCAACCGTGCCGAGCTTTTGCGGGTCGGCGCCTCGCAGCTGACCGAAGGCATGGAGCGCGAGCGCCGCCGCATGGCCATGGACCTGCACGACCAGACGCTTGGCGACCTCGCCCGCATCGCGCGCCAGGTCTCGGCCTTTCGCAGCCAGGGCGTGGCGCGAACCGCCCAGCTTGCCGATCTCGAGCAGGAGATCGCAAGCTGCCTGACCGAACTGCGCCATATCGTCGACGACATGCGGCCGAGCGTGCTCGAGCTGTTCGGCCTGCGCGACGCCGTCGAGGCACATCTCAATCGCAGTGTCGCCAGAGCCAAGCCGCCGATCGCGGTGCGCATCGCCGACACCAGCGACGGCAGCGCCGACGGCCTGTCGGAAACGATGCGCACGGCGCTCTACCGGATCGTCCAGGAAGCGATCAACAATGCGGTGCGCCATGCAGCGCCTGGCCGCATCGAGGTGCTTCTGACATCGACCGAAAGCGTGTTCAGGGTCATCGTCACCGACGATGGCCGTGGCTGCGGCGCGGTCGATCCGGCCGCCCAGGGCGGCATCGGCCACATGCATACGCGGGCCGCCCTTGTCGGGGCGCGGCTGCGTTTTGAGCCGGCGAGCCGCAAGGGCGGCACGCGCGTGGTCATCGAGATCGACCGCGAGCCCGTCTTGGGCAAGGCCCAGGCAACGCCCGCCGCAATGCCCGGAGAACAGACCGTGCCGGAGGTGGTGTGATGCTGGTGATGATTGCGGAGAATGACGGGCTGCACCGGACCTTCGCGCGCCGCACCGTCGAGCAATTGTGGCCCGGCGACGTCGAAGTGATCGAAGCCGGTGACGGCGCGGACGCAATCAGCCTGGCGGCCGAGCGCGAGCCGCCGCATGTCGTGCTCGACCTGCAGCTGCCCAAGGCGACGGGGATCGAGGTGGCGCGCGCGATCTGGAGCCGCCGCGCCGGTACGCACATCCTGTTCTGGTCGAATTTCGCCGACGAGGCCTATGTCCGGGGCGTGGCGCGCATCGTGCCGCCGGGTTCGGTCTATGGCTATGTGCTGAAATCGGCGACGGAAGAGGGCATGCGCTCAGCCCTGCGCGGCGTGTTCCGCGAAGGCCACTGCATCATCGACCGCGAGATCCGCGGCATCCAGCACCGCGTGCAGGACCGCTTCGAAGGCATCACCGATGGCGAGTATGAAAGCCTGATCGACATCGCGCTGGGTCTCACCGATCGGGCCATCGCGGCGCGGCGGGGCCTGTCGATCCGTGGCGCGCAGAGCCGCATCAAGCACGTCTACGACAAGCTCGGCATCGTGCCGCCGGAGGAGGGCGCCAGCGAGGCCTCCGTCTTCAACTCGCGCACGCGGGCGATCTATCTTGCCATGGCGCGCGGCCTGATCAACATCGACGCGCTGCGCCGCGAGCAGGACCGGCTCGACGCCTGGCTGGCGCATGCGCCGCCGCCGCAGGATCAGTGATCCTCTCCGTTTGAGTGCTGGCCGCTCTTTGCCGCAAGAGCAATCGGCTCGGTTTCGATCAGCCGAAGGGATCTTACCATGTCGGCCGTTTGCGTCTTGTATTTGAGAAAGTGCGGGGTGGTCAGATGGGCCTGGTAGGCGAGCGGGTCGGCGTAACATTCGATGACGCGCACCGCTGAAGGCGCGCCCTTTACCGACACGGCGTAAAGGAACAACACGCCGGGCTCGCGCTCTACAGACGTTGCGATCTCTTCGGCAAGCAAGGCCTTGAATTCATCGATTTGATCAGGGTCGATCTCCAATTCCGCTATGCGGACTTGGATCGATGCGAGGCTGTGCCATTGTCAGTTCCCTTGCTGTTTTGGGGACGCTACCCGGCGTGGCCGCGCCTTGATAGCGGCAAGTGTGCAAACGCACAGTCGTCGTTGCGCTTTGACCGGTATCGCGCCACCAAGGCCGTGACTAGGCTCACCCCCACAACAAGAAAATATCGAGGAAGCGCTCATGCCGTTCGTGAACATACGGATACTCGAGGGCCATTCGCAAAAGCGCAAGGACGAGATCTCGCGCCGCGTCACCGATGCAATCAGCGAGGTCGCGGAACTGCCCAGGGAAGCGATCTGGGTGGTGTTCGAGGACGTCGCCGCCAGCGACTGGTTCGTCGGCGGCACGGCCGTCGGAAAACCGAAGAGCCAATAATGCCGATATCGGCGAAAGCCCGCCATTCCGGCTTCGGTGATGTCGTCGGCAACGCGGCCATGGAACGGCTGGCGACCGGTTTCAGCTTCACCGAGGGGCCGGTATGGCATCCCTATGAGAAATGGCTGGTGTTTTCCGACATTCCGGAAGGCCGCATGTACCGGCGCCTTGCCTCGGGCGAAATCGAGCCGTTCCGCGATCCGAGTCACAAGGCCAATGGCAATACGCTGGATCGCCAGGGGCGGCTGGTCACCTGCGAGCATGCAACAAGCCGCGTCACCCGCGCCGAGCCGAATGGCGGCGTGAGCGTGCTGGCAACGCATCATGGCGACAGGGAGCTCAACAGCCCGAACGATGTCGTCGTCGCCACAGGCGGGGCGATCTACTTCACCGATCCGAGCTTCGGGCGGATGGAATTCTACGGCGTGCCGCGTCGCCAGGAGCTGGCCTTCCAGGGCGTCTACCGCATCGACGGCGACGGCGCCCGGCTGGCGCTGCTTGCCGACGATTTCGTGCAGCCGAACGGGCTGTGCTTTTCGCTGGACGAGTCGCGCCTGTTCATCAACGATACCGAGCGCGGCCATATCAGGGTGTTCGGGGTGGAAGCGAATGGCGACCTGAACGGCGGCGCCGTGTGGGCCGTGACCGAGGGCAGCGAGCCCGGATCGCCAGACGGGATGAAGATCGACAGCCGTGGCAATCTCTATTGCACAGGCCCGGGCGGCATCCATGTCTTCGATGCGTCGGGCGATCTTCTGGGTGTCATACGCACGCCGGAATACTGCGCCAACTTCACTTTCGGCGACGAGGATCTGAGGAGCCTCTACATCGCCGCGTCGACTTCGCTTTACCGGCTAAGGGTTCGCGTGCCGGGACTGAGGCTGTTTTGAGCGCGTTGGCGCTCAATTCGGGATGGCCGCCGATCCAAGGTCCGGCGGCAGCGGTGCCGAGGCATCGTGGCATGGAGGTGTGCCGGACTGGATCCGGCAGGAATTGCAGCAGTCAACAACATCTGGGAGGATTTTTGAGATGAAGAAACTACTCGTCCTGAGCGCTCTGGCGGCAATGCTTGCCTCGGGCACGGCGCTGGCCGACACAAGCGGCAAGAAGATCGCCTTCTCCAACAATTATGCCGGCAATTCGTGGCGCCAGGCGATGCTCGACAGCTACGGCATCGTCACCAAGAAGGCGGTCGAGGACAAGGTGGTCGCCGCCGCCGACATCTTCACCACGGCCGACAAGGAAGTGCCGACCCAGGCCGCCCAGGTGCAGAACCTGATCCTGCAGGGCTATGATGCCATCGTCATCAATGCCGCCTCGCCCGATGCGCTCAACGGCGCCATCAAGCAGGCCTGCGACGCCGGCATTGTCGTCGTCTCCTTCGACGGCATCGTCACCGAACCCTGCGCCTACCGCGTCGTCGTCGACTTCAAGGACATGGGCAGGCAGGAAGTCGAGCAGATGGCCAAGTTCCAGCCCAAGGGTGGCAATCTGCTGGAAATCCGCGGCCTGGCCGGCACCTCGATCGACGATGCCATCCATGCCGGCATCCTCGAAGGCGTCGCCGCCCATCCCGAGTTCAAGATCGTCGGTTCGGTTACCGGCGACTGGGACCAGACCACGGCGCAGAAGGCCGTCGCGACCATCCTGCCGTCGCTGCCCGACATCGTCGGCATTGTCGACCAGGGCGGTGACGGCTATGGCGCCGCCCAAGCCTTCGCCGCCGCCGGCAAGCCGCGACCAACCATCATCATGGGCAACCGCCAGGACGAGCTGAAATGGTGGAAGGAACAGAAGGACAAGGACGGCTACCAGACCTGGTCGGCGTCGATCGCGCCCGGTGTCTCCTCGCTCGCCTTCTGGGTGGCCCAGCAGGTGCTCGACGGCCGCACCGACATCCCGCACGACCTGCTCGTGCCCTATCTGGCCTTTACCCAGGACGATTTCGAGGCCGCGCTGCCAAAGATCAAAGAGGGCGGGGTCGCTACCCACGAATACACCCAGGAAGACGCCATTGCCGCGATCAAAGCCAACATAAAGTGAGCCTGGTGCGATTGTTGCCAGCCGCATCGCCAACCGGATATCGTTGAGGATGCCTCAGGCAAACGCGGACATCGTCAGATTGGACGGCGCCGAAAAACATTTCGGCGCCGCCAACTCTTTCATCATCAGACTGGACGGCGCCGAAAAGCATTTCGGCGCCGTCCGGGCCCTCAGCGGCGTCGACTTCCATGTCGGCGCCGGCGAATGCGTCGGTCTCGTGGGCCATAACGGCGCCGGCAAGTCGACGCTCATGCATATGGTGGCGGGCACGCTGGTGCCCGACAGCGGCAAGATCGTGGTGCGTGGGGCCAGCGAGGACAACTTTTCGGTGCCGCGCGCGCAGCAACTCGGCATACGCTGCGTGTTCCAGGAGCTGTCGCTCTGTCCGAACCTCAGTGTCGCCGAGAACACGCGCATCAACCACCCGTCGCTCACCGGCTTCGGCTGGCGGCGCAAGGCGGCCGACCTGATCGCCGCCAAATTGGATGAGATTTTCCCGGACCATGGCATTTCCGCCTTCGACATCGCAGGCGACCTATCCATCGGAAGGCGGCAGATGGTGGAGGTGGCACGCGCCTTCACGCTGACGCAGGATCCGCTCGAGCTGGTCATCCTCGACGAGCCAACCTCCTCGCTCGACGCGCATACGGCCGGCCAGTTGCTTGCCTTCGTGCGGCGTTTCGTTGCCGGCGGCGGCAGTTGCATCCTGATCTCGCATGTGCTGGGCGAGGTGCTGCAGAATGCCGACCGCATCGTGGTGATGCGCGACGGCAAGGTCGTCGCCGCAGACGCGGCAAAGTCCTTCGATCGCGACAGGCTGGTCACCGCCATGGGCGGCGCCGAGGGACATCAGAAGGCAGCGACCGAGACCGCTAAGACCGAGGCCGGCCCGTTGCGAGTCCGCGCGCGGCCCGCGCGGCAGCAGGACGGCAAGGAGCTTGTCGCACATGTCGGCGAGATCATCGGCCTGGCCGGGCTCGCCGGTCATGGGCAGACGGACCTGCTGCTGGCGATCTTTACCGCCGCGGGGCGCGCCAAGGCCGGCATCGAAGTAACCGCGCCGGTGGCACTGGTGGCCGGTGACCGCCAGTCGGACGGCATCTTTCCGCAATGGTCGATATCGGAGAACATCGGCATCCGCTCGCTGGCGCGGCTGCGCAGCGGGTTTTTGATCTCACCGCAGCGCGAGGCGGAGCTCGCAGATTTCTGGCAAAAGAAGATCGGCATCCGCACGCCCGACGTGAGCAACAACATCTTCTCGCTGTCCGGCGGCAACCAGCAGAAGGTGCTGTTCGCGCGGGCTCTGGGCTCCGATGCAAGAATCGTGCTCATGGACGATCCGATGCGCGGCGTCGACATCGGCACCAAGCTCGAAGTCTACGACCTCGTGCGCGAGGAAGCGCGCAAGGGCCGCACCTTCCTCTGGTACACGACCGAAACCGAAGAGCTCGACAATTGCGACCATGTCTATGTGTTCAAGAACGGCCGGATCGTCGCCAATCTGAGGCGCGACGAGCTGACGGAGGAAAAGATCATCCAGTCCTCATTCGGCGATGCGGCCTGAGATGACAGCGGCGGCCATCGAAAACCAGCTCAAGGGCGCTTCGACGCGCAACGCGGCGGCGCGGGCGCGCAGGCTGCGCAGCCTTTTGCCGGCGCTGTCGCTGGCGCTTGTGCTTTTGGCCATCGCCTGGCTCAACCCGCGCGCCATCAGCTATTTCGGCTTCAGCCTGATGCTGAACCTGGCGATCCCGATCGCCCTGGCGACGATCGCGCAGATGTTCGTCATCGCCGGCAACGAGCTGGATCTGTCGATCGGCACCTTTGTCGGCTTCGTCGGCTGCGTCACTGCGACATGGCTGAAGGATGCCCCATTGCTCGGAATCGTCGTGCTTGCCGGCTCGATCGGCGTCTACGCGCTGCTCGGCGCGCTGATCCATCTGCGCAATCTGCCGTCGATCGTGGTGACGCTCGGCATGAGCTTCGTCTGGCAGGGGCTTGCCATCCTCATCCTGCCGAAGCCCGGCGGCAAGGCGCCCGATTGGCTGCTGTCGCTCATGGCGTTCAAGCCGCCTTTCATCCCCTTCCCGATCATCGCCGCGCTGCTGATCGCGGCGGTCGTGCATTTCGGCCTGATGCGCACCTCCTACGGTGTCATCCTGCGTGGCTCCGGCGGCAACGCGGCCGCGCTCAAGCGCGCCGGCTGGTCGCTGCTCAAGACCAAAATCCTGCTGTTCGCGCTGACCGGCCTGTTCGGCGTGCTCTCCGGCATGGCGCTGATCGGCATCACCACTTCGGCCGATGCCAATATCGGCAATGGCTATACTCTGCTTGCGATCGCCGGCGTCATCCTCGGTGGCGGCGAGTTCGTTGGCGGCCGGGTGTCGCCGATCGGCGCGGTGCTCGGCGCGCTGACGCTGGCGCTCGCCGCCTCGCCGCTGCTCACCTTCATGCACATCCCGCCTGACTGGCAGGTGGCCGCCAACGGCGCCATCCTCATCATCGTGCTGGCGGCCCGCGTGCTGATCAGCCGCAGGGAGAGGTGAGCGATGGCCTCGTTGCAGACGCTCATCGCCAAGCCCTGGATATGGTCCTTCCTCGGCGCGCTGCTGGTGTGGCTGGCGACGGTCGCCTTCACCGGCGGTTATGGCGGCGGCGGCATGATCACGGCCGCACTCTCGCTCGCCGTCTTCACCGTCATCGTCGGCGTCGGCCAGATGTTCGTCATCACGCTCGGGCCGGGCAATGTCGACCTGTCGTTGCCGGCCAATATCGGCCTTGCCAGTGCGGTGGCCATGAAAGTGATGGACGGCAATGATGCGATGATCGTCGTCGGGCTGCTGGCGGCGCTCGCCTGCGGCATGGCGGTCGGTGCCGCCAACTATCTCCTGATCTGGGCGCTGCGCATTCCGCCGATCATCGCCACGCTGTCGGCCAGCTTCATCATCCAGTCGATCGACATCAGTTATGGACGCGGGCTGCAGATCAAGCCGCCGCCGGGTTTCGCCGATTTCACCAACTGGCAGATCCTGGGCATTCCGGTGCTGGCGATCCTCACGGTGCTGTTCACCGTCGGTGCAGCGATTGCGCTGCAGCGCATGATCTATGGCCGCTCGGTGCTGGCGATCGGCCAGAACATCCGCGCCGCCTGGCTGGCCGGCGTCAATGTCGGGCGCATCCGCTTCCTCACCTACACGCTGTCGGGCATGCTCGGCGGTCTCGACGGCGCGCTGCTCGCCGGCTACTTCCGCGGCGCCAATGTCGACATCGGCAACGAGTACCTTTTGGCCTCGATCGCCGTCGTCGTCATCGGCGGCACGTCGGTGGCAGGTGGCAAGGCCAATGTGCCGGGGGTGTGGGGCGCGGCGCTGTTCCTGGTGTTATTGCTCACCATGCTCAACACTTTCGGCGTCAGCGCCGGCGTCCGCCTGTTGCTGACCGGGCTGATCATCGTCGGCGTGATTACGGTGGCGGGCGGGCAGAAGGCGCTGCGCTGAGGACAGCCGGCCTTCCGCTGATACAGCGCCGGGAGAATACCGGCCCTGCCGGAAATCCGGTTCCCATCCGGATATCGGCCCTGTAAACCCGGCGGGCGCGGTTCGCACTTGCTGGAGGTTCGTCTTGTCCGATTTCGTCAGCGTTGCAAGCGACGGCGATGTCGCGGTTGTCACCATCGACAATCCGCCGGTCAACGCCATGAGCTTCCACGTGCGCGAGCCACTTCACCAGGCGCTGGCCGCACTGCGCGACGATCCCTCCGTCGCGGCCATCGTGATTGCCTGCGCCGGGCGGACTTTTGTTGCTGGCGCCGATATTACCGAATTCGGCAAGCCGGTGCAGCAGCCGGAGCTGCGCGCCGTCATCGCGGTGCTGGAAGCCATCGCCAAGCCGACGGTCGCCGCCATTCACGGCACCGCGCTTGGCGGCGGGTTGGAACTGGCGCTCGGTTGCCATTTCCGCGTCGCTGACAGCAAGGCGAAACTCGGCCTGCCGGAAGTAAAACTCGGCTTGCTGCCGGGTGGCGGCGGCACGGCACGGCTGCCGCGCCTCGTCGGCGCCGAGAAGGCGCTCGGCATGATCGTCTCGGGGGCGCCGATCGGTGCTGCCGAAGCGCTTGAGGCGGGCCTGGTCGACGCGATGTTCGATGGCGATCTTCTTGCGCAAACAGTTCGTTTCGCCAGCGAACTGGTGGTCAAAGGCGGGCCATTCCTGCCCGTGCGCAACCGCAACGATCGTCTGGGAAAGGCCGATCTCGCCGCCTTCGATAGGCAGGCGGCGGAGTTGGCCAAGAAGGCGCGCGGCCTCGAAGCCCCGATCGCCTGCGCTGTGGCGGTTCGCAACGCCGTCACGCTGCCGTTCGACGAGACCCTAGCGGCGGAGCGCGAACTGTTCTTGAACCTTGTCGCCGGCGATCAGTCGCGCGCGCAGCGGCATCTGTTCTTCGCTGAGCGCGAGGCGGCAAAGGGTCCCGCCAAAGATCTCTCACGGCGCAAGATCGCCCGGGTCGGCGTCATCGGCGCCGGCACGATGGGCGGCGGCATCGCCATGGCCTTCGCCAATGGCGGCTTTCCGGTCACCTTGCTCGAAACCAGCGAGGAGGCATTGCAACGCGGGCTGGCGACGATCGACAAGAACTATGCCGTTTCCGTCGCGCGCGGCTCACTGGCGGAAGATGCCAAGCGCGAAAGGCTCGGCCTGTTCAAGGGCAGCACCGACTATGCCGACCTCGCCGATTGCGACCTGATCGTCGAGGCGGTGTTCGAGGAGATGGCGGTCAAGCAGGAGGTGTTCGGCAGGCTCGACGCGGTGGCCAAGCCCGGCGCGATCCTGGCCACCAACACTTCCTATCTCGACGTCAACGCCATCGCCGCCTCGACGTCGCGGGCGCAGGATGTCGTCGGCCTGCATTTCTTCTCGCCGGCCAATGTCATGAAGCTCTTGGAAATCGTGCGCGCCGAAAGGACCGCGCCGGACGCGCTGGCGACCGTCGTCGAATTGGCACGGGGCATCGGCAAGGTGCCAGTGGTGGTCGGAGTCTGCCACGGCTTCGTCGGCAACCGCATGCTGGCGGCGCGTGGTGCGGAATCCGAGGCGCTGCTGCTCGAAGGCGCGACCCCCAGCCAGGTCGACCGTGTGTTCACCGAATTTGGCTGGCCGATGGGGCCGTTCCAGATGGGCGATCTCGCCGGCCTCGACATTGGCTGGCGCAACCGCAAGGCGCGCGGTCTGACGGCCGTGATCGCCGATGCGCTGTGCGAGCAGGGACGTTTCGGCCAGAAGACCGGCAGCGGTTTTTATCGCTACGAGAACGGTTCTCGCACGCCGGTTCCCGACGCGGAGGTTGAAGCGCTGATCCGCGCCAAGGCGGCCGAGAAGGGCACTACGCCGCGCGCGATCGGCGCCGACGAGATCATCGAGCGCACGCTCTATCCGCTGGTCAACGAAGGCGCGAAGATCCTTGAGGAAGGGATAGCCGCTCGTGCGTCCGACATCGATGTCGTCTGGGTCAATGGCTATGGCTTTCCGGTCGGCAAGGGCGGGCCGATGTTCTGGGCTGGGCTTGAAGGCGCTGGCAAGATTGTCGAGCGGCTGGAGTATTGGCACCAGCATACCGATCGGCCGATCTTCCAGCCGGCAACTCTGCTCAGGCGTTTCGCCGAGACGGGATCGTGGGAAGCCGCCGCGAGACCGTGAGATCGGTTGTGCGGGTTATCGTCGGGATAGGGAAAACTCTACTTTGAAAATGAGCCGCTCTTTAAAGCTTTCCCGCCTGCGAGACATCGGATTCGCCAAGTGGGATCCAATAGGCTTGCTCGCAGAGGGCGGCATTTGGGACCACAAGCCCTTTGCAAATGAGTATGACCCATATCTCCTTGAGGCGGCTGGGCGCCTTCAAGAAGACGGGACGTTGGAAAGTGTGGTGGAGTTCCTCATGGAGATCGAACGCGATCATATGGGATTGGGTCTGAAAGCAACGTCCCGGCAACGTGCCGAGGCCACTGCGACAGCGATCCAAGCATATCTAGACAATGCTGACGGGTCGGACTGACCCGCTTCCGGACACCGTTCCATAGTCTTGGTTGTCTGACATTTCCTAAGAACAGCCGGCTCGACACGGCTGTCGAACAGAGGGGCACTTCCATGAAAAACGACAACTGCAAAATCCAATCGAAACGCGAGGGTTTATCGCGACGCAACGTGCTGGAACTGGGCGCACTTGGCCTGGCTGCCGCCATGCTGCCGGGCAATTCCTTCGCCAAGGACAAACTGAAGGTGGCGGCGATCTTCGCCACGCCGATCGAGGAGCCGTGGGACAACCAGATCCACGTCGCCTTGCAGAAGGCCGAGAAGGAACTCGGCATCGAGTACAAATGGTCAGAAAAGGTGCAGACCGCCGACTTCAGCCGCGTCATGCGCGAATATGCGCAGGGCGGCTACCAGCTGGTGCTCGGCGATGCCTTCGCCGCCGAGCGTGAATCGCGCCGCACCGCCAAGCAGTTCCCGAAGACCGCCTGGCTGTTCGGCTCGGGCGCCGGACCGGCGGAACCCAATTTCGGCGTCTTCGACAACTGGATCCATGAGCCGGCCTATCTCTCCGGCCTTATCGCCGGCAAGATGTCGAAATCGGGCACGATCGGCGCCGTGGCGGCGATGGGCATTCCGGAAGTGAACCGGCTGGTCAACGCCTTCTTTGCAGGCGCCAGGGAGGTCAATCCGAACGTCAAGAAGAAGGTCGCCTTCATCGGTTCCTTCTTCGATCCGCCAAAGGCGAAGGAAGCCGCGATCGCTCAGATCGATGCCGGCGTCGACGTGATCTATGCCGAGCGCTTCGGCGTCATCGAGGCGGCGGTCGAGAAGAAGATCCTCGCCATCTCCAACATGTCCGACCAGTCGAGCCTCGGCCCCGACACGGTGATCACCGGGCCGGTCTGGAACATGTATCCGACCGTCGAACAGGCGATCAAGCTGGTCAAGGCCGGCGTCTTCACCGCGCAGGACTATGGTGATTTCTCGCGCATGGCCAAGGGCGGTTCCTCTTTGGCGCCGTACCACAAATTCGACAAGACGCTGCCGGCGGACGTCAAGGATCTGGTCGAAAAGAAGAAGACCGAAATCCTCGAGGGCAACTTCCGCGTAGATGTGGACGAGAACACGCCGGTTTCGGATTGAGTGCTTGTGGCTCGGGGTTGGCGCCCAGCCCCCCTCTGCCCTGCCGGGCATCTCCCCCTCAAGGGGGGAGATCGGCAGCTTCGCCGGTGGCGTCATTGTTTACGGTGAAAGTTGGCGAAAGCCGGCGCCACATCTGATCTCCCCCTCTTGAGGGGGAGATGGCCGGCAGGCCAGAGGGGGTGCGCCGAGCTCGCCTTTCATAGTCAAGCCAACCAGTCCTCCAGGAGCCACCTTGCCCGCCCCTCTCATCGAAATGCGCGGCATCACCAAGAGCTTCGGCGCCGTCAAGGCGAACGAGGCCGTGGATCTCAGTGTGGCGCCGGGCGAAATCCTCGGCTTGCTGGGCGAGAACGGTGCCGGCAAGACGACCCTGATGAATGTGCTGTTCGGCGCCTATGCGCCGGATGCCGGCGAGATTCTTATCCAGGGCCAGCCGGTGCGGATCAACAGCTCGGCCGATGCGCTCGCCGCCGGCATCGGCATGGTGCACCAGCATTTTCACCTCGCGCCGCGGCTGTCGGTGCTGGAGAATCTATTGATCGGCATTCCCGGCAAGTCTGGCCGGATCGATCGCGTCGGCGGGCTGGCGCGACTGGCCGAAATCGGTCGTGAGCACGGGCTGACGCTAGATCCCGATCTCCCGGTGTCGGCTTTGTCGGTGGGCGAGCAGCAGCGGCTCGAGATCGTCAAGGCGCTGTTTCGCGGCGCGCGGCTCTTGATCCTCGATGAGCCGACGGCGGTGCTGGCGCCGACGGAGGTCGACGGGCTGTTTGCCGCGCTGCGTTCGATGGCCGCGCAAGGGCTCGGCATCATCTTCATTTCGCACAAGCTCAACGAGGTTCGGGCGCTGACGCATCGCTGCGTGGTGCTGCGGCATGGCCGCGTCGCAGGGCGCGTCGATACGCCCGCCACGACCACTTCATCCGAGATGGCGCAACTGATGTGCGGCCACGAGATCGTGCCGCCGGCCAGGGGGCCGTCGACACCGGGTGCGGCGGTGCTCACCCTCGACGGCATTTCGACGTCAGGTCATTCAGGTACGGTGCTGCGCGGCGTCTCGCTCGCGGTCCGTGCCGGCGAGATCCTCGGCATTGCCGGTGTCTCCGGCAACGGCCAGCGGGCACTGGCCGATGTGATCTCAGGCGTGCTCGTACCGGGCGCCGGCCAGATGACGATAGCCGGCAGAGCAGTGTCGCGGTTCTCTCCGCGCGGGGTGCAGGCGCTCGGTCTCGGGCGCATCCCGGAAGACCGCATGACGACCGGGCTGGTCACCAATCTGCCGCTCGCCGATTCCATGGTGCTGCCGCGCATCGGCACCGAAGCCTTCAGCCGCAAGGGGCTGCTCAAGCCCGATGCGATCCGCGCCTTCACTGAGGAACAGATCAAAGCGTATGACATTCGTTGCCCCGGACCGATGACACGCGCCGGCGCGCTGTCCGGCGGCAATCTGCAGAAGGCGCTGTTGGCGCGCGAGCTTGCCTTCGACCCAAAAGTGCTGATCGTGTCGCAGCCGACACGCGGCCTCGACATCGGCGCGGCTCGTTTCATCCACGAAAAGTTCTTGGACATGCGCGCCAGGGGCTGCGGCATCATCGTCATCGGCGAGGACCTGGAGGAACTGCTGATGCTCTGCGACCGCATCGCGGTGATGTATGAGGGCCGCATCGCCGGCACGTTGGACAGTGCTGACGCCACAGTGGCGCGGCTCGGCCTGCTGATGACCGGGGCCGGGCAGGCAGAGGAGGCGGCCTGATGTTTCGCCTCGAAGCCCGCACCTCGACGCCCGCCTGGTTCAATCTGGCCCTGCCGCTGCTGGCGATCGGGGCGACGCTCATCCTGTGCAGCGGCCTCATTGCGCTGGCCGGCGCCGGCGTCGTCGAGGCCTATGGCGTGATGTTTTCGGCCTCGCTCGGCGACAGCTACGCCATCACCGAAACGCTGGTTCGGGCAACACCGATGATCTTCACCGGACTTGCCGTGGCGATCGCCTTCCGGGCAAAGTTCTGGAATATCGGTGCTGAAGGGCAGCTGCTGGCGGGTGCGGTGGCTAGCTGCGCCGTCGGCGCCATCCCTATGCCGGGGCCGCTCGCCATGCTCTTGATGGCGCTGGCGGGTGCTGCCGCTGGTGCCGCGGTGGCGCTGGTGCCGGCGACGCTCAGGGTGAAATTCAAGGTCGACGATGTGGTCAGCTCGCTGCTGCTCAACTCGGTCATCTTCTACGCCCTGATGGCGCTGATCGAGGGGCCGTGGAAGGACAGTTTCAGCGGCTATCCGATCTCGCCGCCGATCGAGGATTCGGCGAACTTCCCGGTGCTGCTCGAAGGCACGCGGCTGCATCTCGGCGTGGTGGCGGCGCTGATCGCGGCACCCTTGATCTGGTTCCTGATCGTGCGCACGACGCTCGGCTTCCGGATCAGGGTCACCGGCGAAAACCCCGAGGCGGCGCGTTATGGCGGCATCCATGTCGAACGCGTGCTGATCTCGACCGCGCTGTTCTCCGGCGCGCTGGCCGGCCTTGCCGGGGTCGGTGAGGTCGGTGGCGTGCATTTCCAGGTGATGAGCGACATCTCGCCGGGCTACGGCTATTCCGGCATCGTCGTCGCCATGCTGGCGAGACTCAATCCGCTCGGCGTGGTGCCGGCGGCGATCTTCCTTGCCGCCGTCATGACCGGCGCCGAGGCGATGTCGCGGGCGACCGGCGTTCCGGCTTTCCTCAGCGATGTCATCCAGGGCACTGCGCTGCTTGCCATGTTGGTGGCCCTGCTGTTCACCGCCTATCGCATCCGACGCGTAGGGGTGGCCAAATGAGCGCGCTGTTCGAACAGATCTTTCAGGTCGGCTTCCTCGCCGCCATCATCCGCATCGCCACGCCGCTGGCCTTTGCGACGCTCGGCGAAATGTTTTCCGAGCGCGCCGGTGTGCTCAATCTCGGCATCGAAGGCATCATGCTGCTGTCGGCGATGACCGGCTTCACCGCCACCAGCCTCAGCGGCAGCCTGTGGCTCGGCGTGCTGGTCGCGATGCTGACCGGCGCGCTGATGGGGGCGCTGCATGCGCTGTTCACCGTGGCGCTCGGCCTCAGCCAGCATGTCTGCGGCATCGGCGTGACACTGTTCTCTTCTGGTTTGGCGTACTTCCTCTACCGGCTGATCTTCGGCCAGCAGTCGGTGCCGCCGAGCATCAAGGGTTTTCAGACGCTGCCAATCCCGGTTCTCTCGGACATCCCGGTGCTCGGACCGGCGGTGTTCAACCAGTTCTCGCTGGTCTACATGGCGATCATCGCCATCCCGCTTGCCGCCTTCGTGCTTTACCGGACGCCATGGGGCCTGTCGGTGCGCATGGTCGGCGAAAATCCGCGCGCTGCCGATTCGGCCGGCGTCGGCGTCATTGCCACGCGTTTCCAGGCCGTCATTCTCGGCGGCGCCTTGATGGGCTTGGCCGGGGCCTTCCTGTCGATGGCGCAGTTCAACGCCTTCACCTTCGGCGTCGTGTCCGGGCGTGGCTGGGTGGCGATCGCGCTGGTCGTGTTCGGCCGCTGGGACCCGTGGCGCTCTGCCGGTGCGGCGCTGCTGTTCGCCTTCGTCGATGCCTTGCAACTACGCATGCAGGCCAGCGGGCTCGGCCACATCCCCTATGAAGCGTTCCTGATGCTGCCCTTCATCTTCACCATCGTTGCCATGGCGGTGATGTCGCGCAACGCGGTGGCGCCTTCGGCCCTGCTCAAGCCGTTTCGACGGGAGGAGCGCTGACAGCCGCGGGTCTGTCAGCGTCCCGCTTCTCACATTGCGGTAAAGCCGTTGTCGACGAACAGATGCGCGCCGGTGACGAAGCTCGACTCGTCGCTGGCCAGATACAGCGCCGCCTTCGCCACCTCTTCCGGCTCGCCGATGCGGCCCTGCTGCGCGGCGAGTGCCGCATCGGAAACATCGACGCCGAGTTTTCCCAGATCGGCGACCTCGCGCATCCCGTGCGGTGTGCGGATGAAGCCCGGGCAGACCGCGTTGCAGCGGATGTTGCGGTCGCGGAACTCGACGGCGATGGCACGCGCGAACATGTGGCAGGCGCCCTTGGTGGTGTCGTAGAGCACTTCCATCGGCGTCGCCGCCACCGCCGAGATCGACGAGGTGCAGACGATCGAGCCACCGCCGGACGATATCATCCCGGGCAGCACGGCGCGCGTCATCAAGAACATCGAGCGCACATTGACGGCATGCAGCCAGTCCCATTCCTGAACTGTCGTCTCCAGGAAGGGCTTTATCACGATGGTGCCGGCATGGTTGAACAGCACGGTGACCGGGCCGAGTTTTTCGCTCGCGCCCTTCACCGCGGCCTCGACCTGCGCTTCCTCGGAAACATCGGCGACGAAATGCTCGGCGACATGGCCACGCGCCCGGATCGCCGCTGCCGTCGCTGCAGCGGCTTCGCCGTTGCGGTCGATGATCGCCACCTTGGCGCCTTCCGCCGCGAACAGCTCCGAGGCCGCCCCGCCCATTCCCGTCGCGCCGCCTGAAACGATGGCGACCTTGCCCGCCAGTCTTTCGCCCATGCTTTTTCTCCCGTGCACTGGTTTGGTCGTTTCTTCACGTTGCCGATTGCGATGATGCTATCCGTCAAGCACCGGATGGCCAATGCCTGAACCGGGCAGAAAGGCGAAGATATAAGGCCATTCAAGCGCAGAGGCTCATGTCGCCGCTTTGGCCGATCGATCGTGATGACGCAGCGCTCAGCAAAGTGGAACCAAATTTTTCACCGACTGGAGAAAATTATTCCAACAATCGCCAAAAAATAGCACTCGACAAAGTCTACTGATTTTATAGATTAACCAGCGAGACGGAGGTCGATATGTCCTATATCCAGAACGCTCAGACTGATCGCAACGGCCAGCGGCTGGCCAATGGCCAGGCCTTTCGCCCGGCCTATGCCGGCGCCTTCGCCTATCTCGTCTTCGCCCTTGCGTTCGTGTTCACCGGGGCGGTCGTTCTCGGCCTTATTCCCTGAGTTACGGGTGGCGGCCTACCGCCTTCAGGCAACCGGAGTTTGAAAACCCAATCGCGGTGCGCTTTCGTGCGCCAAGGTGATGCGGATTTCGGATTCGCCGCATCAGCGATTCCCAACGTGATGGAGGAGATGGCAATGCCGATCGAGTTCACGCATGTTCCCGGCAAAACGCAGGACGCCAGTTTTTTCTATGATTTCGTCGAGACCGCGACAAAACTGTCGCTGGTCGAGGATGCCGGCTTCAGGAAGATCATCGTCGACGATCAGGCCGGCCTTTTGACCAATATGGACCTTGCCGCCCAGACGCTGGACCGCACCTCGTCGCTCGAAGTGGTGCTGACACATTGGGCCGGGGTGATCGAACCGACCGTGGCGGCGCGACAACTGGCGGTGCTGGATACCAAAAGCGGCGGCCGGCTGTCGCTCAGGATGCTCAGCGAGCCGCTCAGCGACGACGATGCCGACGCGCGTCCTGTCGGCCACACCGTGGTCTGGCAACGCATCGACGAATATCTGGTGCTGTTGAAGCGGCTGTGGTCGAACGACAGGCCTTTCGACCATGAAGGCGCCTTCTACAGCGTTAAAGGCGGTTACGTGCCGCGCAAGGGGCCGCATGGCGTGACCATCCGCATGGGCGGACAGTCCGGAACGGCGCTCAAGGTCGCCGGTCGGCATGCGGATGTCTTCGAATTGACCGCTGGTTCGCTGGACGAGGTCCGCCAGCTGATGCAGCGCGTGCGCAGTGCTGCTGCCGAACACGGGCGCGCCGGCAAGGTGCGGTTCGCGCTGCCGGTTCGGATTCGTTCCGAAGGCAAGGCAGCCGCCACCGATCACAAGGCGATCGAGGTTTCGGGTCCGCCGGGGCAGATCGCGCTGTCGCTGCTGCCCTATGCGGCCCTTGGTGTAAATGAGTTCATGATCGCCGGCATCGACCGGCCACGCGAGATCGCCACGGTCGGCCGCGAAACGGCGACGCTGCTCAGTAACACGCTGGCGCGCCGCGAGGCCGAGGTGCCGCAGCCGGAGGCGTTTGTATCGCGCGCTGTTCCGGAAGTTCGCGCGGCGGGGTGAGCTGTGCAGAAGAGAGCCATTCTGTAGCGATCCTTCACCAGAGGGGTGTGAAGGATCGCTACCGTTTTCATTCTCTCGCCTTCCCAGACAGCCGCGACAGCGCCGCTAGCACAGCACTTGAATCCGCCAGCGCCCCAAAGACACCGTCCTCGACCGTGACCATGTGCAGTGCTGCCTCATGCGCATATCTGTCGCCGCTGGCGCAGGCGTCCGAAATCGTCAGGCACTGGAAATTCCGATCGCAGGCCTCGCGCAGCGTTGTGTGCACGCAGACATCGGTCGTGCATCCCGAAAACAAGAGATGCGTGATGCCCTGCGAGCGCAGGACAAGTTCCAAATCTGTATAGGTGAAGGCGCCGTTGCAGGTCTTGTCGACGATGATGTCCTGAGGCGCGACGTCGATCTCGGGCACGATCTGGAAGCCGGAACCGGATCGCAGCAGGATGTCGGTGCCGTCGAGGCCGGCGCGCTTGCGGCGCCATTTGTCGTAAGGCGTCATGTCGGCCATGTCGGCCCGATAGCCTTGCCTGGTGTGGATGATCCTGAGGCCCGCCGCGCGTGCTGCCGCGATCAGCCGGCTAACCGTCGGCAGGATGGCGCGCAGTGGAGCCGGGTCGTAGCCCTGTTTGGCAAAATAGCCAGTCGTCGACAGGAAATCCTGTTGCAGGTCGATGACGATGAGGGCGGTGCTTTCCGGCACCAGCCTGCCGTCATAGGGGAAATCGAACGGTGTCGCCTTGATCATGTGCCGCTTGCCTCACGCTTGCTGCCCATCATCGTGGCCGGGGAAGGCGATGCCGTCCACCCTCTCAGTGCGCCGATGCCAAATGCTGGGCGCCATGCAGGCGCCGGTAGATGCCGCCGGCTGAGCAGTTCGCTGTGCGAGCCCTGCTCGACAATGCCTAGATCGGATACCACGACGATGCGGTCGGCGCCGCGGATGGTCGCCAGCCGGTGGGCGATGACCAGCGTCGTGCGGCCCCGTGCCAGTTCCCCCGGAACTTGCCTGATTTCGACGTGCCGCCCGCGCGTCACGACATTTTTGTTGATTCAAAAAGTCATCTTCAGAGTTGACTAGTAAACTCATGTTTCATAGTCAACCGGCAATGGTTGCCGGGAACCGGATGCAGGGACCTGCGCAAGCCGGAGTTGCAGAGAGGCCGAAAGCGTGGCTGGAGTTCAAACTGCCTTCCGTATCGAAGCGGTGCGTTTCGCTGTCGGCGAGCGGACCCTGCTCGGCCCGGTCTCGCTCGAACTCGAACGTTCGCGCGTCTACGGGCTGATCGGCCACAATGGGTCGGGCAAGTCGACGCTGATCAAGCTGCTGGCGCGCCAGCAGCCGGCAAGTGCTGGCGCGATCAGCTTCGTCGAGCGGCCGCTGGCCGGATGGGGCGCGCGCGAATTGGCGCGTGCGCTGGCCTACCTGCCGCAGACGACACCGGCGGCGACCGGCCTCACCGTGCGCGAACTGGCGACGCTCGGGCGCTATCCCTGGCATGGCGCGCTCGGCCGCTTCGGCCATGAGGACAAAAGGCATGTCGAGGAGGCGCTGGCGCTGACCGACATGGCCGGTTTCGCCGACCGGCTGGTGGACGAACTCTCCGGCGGCGAGCGCCAGCGCGCGTGGCTCGCCATGCTGGTGGCGCAGAATGCCGGCGTCATGCTGCTCGACGAGCCGATCTCGGCGCTCGACATCGCGCATCAGGTCGAAGTGCTGCGCCTCGTCAAGGATCTCAGCCGCAAGCGCGACCTCTGCGTCGTCGTCGTGCTGCACGATCCCAACATGGCCGCGCGCTACTGCGACGAGCTGATCGCGCTGAAGCATGGCAGGCTGCTGACCCGCGGCACGCCCGGCGAGATCATGCAGGGCGACGTGCTCAAGGGTATTTTCGGCGTCGAGATGGGGGTGTTTGCGCATCCCGTCACCGGCCAGCCGATCGGTTATGTGCAATGACAAAGCGAGGACGAAGCGTGTCCAGAACTGGTTTGTTGGCGGCGCTGGCCGCATCGCTCATCCTGTCGGCCGGCGCCGTCGCGGCGCAGGAACAGCCTGTAACGCCGGCTCCAGCAGTGCAGGCGCCGGCAACGCAAGCCCCAGCGGCACAGGTACCCTCCGCGCCCGCCACAAATGCGCCGGCCGCAGCCGCACCGGCGGAGCCGCAGCCAGGCGTTCAGCCGGCATCGTCCGCCGCCGCAGGGGCCGAGCCGTCGACGGCGATCTCGCTGACGCTGCCGCACGATCTGTCGCCCTGGGGCATGTTCATGGCCGCCGATATCATCGTCAAAGCCGTGATGATCGGGCTTGCCTTCGCCTCTTTTGTCACCTGGACGATCTGGCTGGCCAAGTCGCTGGAGATTTTTGGCGGCAAGCTGCGCGCGCGCCGCGCGGCCAACGCCATCGGCAATGCCGCGACGCTGATGCAGGCCGGGCGTGCACTCGGCCACAACAACGGCCCCGGCGCCCTTCTGGTGCGCGCAGCCGAGGAAGAGGCGGCGCTTTCGGCCGGCGCGCTGAATCACGTCTCGGGCGAGGGCCTGAAGGAGCGCGTCACGTCCCGCCTGGCGCGTATCGAGGCGGCCGCGGCGCGGCGCATGTCGCGCGGAACCGGCCTGCTGGCGACGATCGGCTCGACCGCGCCTTTCGTGGGCCTGTTCGGCACAGTCTGGGGCATCATGAACGCCTTCATCGGCATCTCGCAGGCGCAGACCACCAATCTCGCCGTCGTGGCGCCGGGCATCGCCGAGGCGCTGCTCGCCACCGCCATGGGCCTGGTGGCGGCAATCCCAGCGGTGGTCATCTACAACGTCTTTGCCCGATCGATAGCCGGCTATCGGCAGATCCTCGCCGATGCCTCGGCCGGCGTCGAGCGGCTGGTCAGCCGCGACCTCGATTTCCGCACCGTGCCGCCGGCAAGTGCCATGGCGGCGGAGTAAGCAGCCATGGCGGCTAGAATTCGCGAAACGGCAGGCGACGATCTCGAGGAAAGCCATGAGATCAACGTCACGCCGTTCATCGACGTCATCCTGGTGCTGCTGATCATCTTCATGGTCGCGGCACCGCTGGCGACGGTCGATGTCAATGTCGACCTGCCCGGCTCGACCGCGACGCCGGCGCCGCGGCCCGAGACGCCAATCTTCCTAACGCTGAAAAGCGATCTCACCCTGGCGATCGGCAATGACAGCGTGCCGCGCCCCACCTTCGCCGCCGTGCTCGACGGCAGGACCAAGGGCGACAAGCAGACGCGCATCTTCCTGCGCGCCGACAAGACGGTCGGCTATGGCGAACTGATGGAGGTGATGAACCTCCTGCGAGGCGCCGGCTATCTCAAGATCGCGCTGGTCGGGCTGGAGACATTGCCCGATGCCACTGCGCCGGCCACGAGCGGAGGCCCGGCGCCGGCGCCAAACGGCGGCCCAGCCCAATGACTGAAGCCGCCGCCCTGCCCAGGATAGATCCGCCGCGCTTCGGCGTGCGCGCGGCTGGCCTGTGGGCAGGCGCGGCAGCTCTGGTTCTGGTCGCGCATGTGGCGGTCGCCTATGCCGTGCAGAATTTCAGCCTGACCGAGATGTCGGATGGCGGGCCGCCACCGGCACTGGCGATCGAAATGTCGCCGATGGTGATCGCACCCGCCGTTCAGGAAGAGACGCCGATGTCGGATGTGGTGACGCCCGACCAGACCGAACCGGTCGAGGAGACCATCGCCGAGGTGAAGCCGGTGACCGAGCCGACACCGGAGCCGGTCGTGGAAGAAGCGGAGCCGGTCGCCGAACAGCCGGTTGAAGCCGAAGAGGCACGGGCGCCCGAGCCGGCGGAGCCGACGGTTGCGGCGTTGAGCGAGCAGCAGCCGCCACTCGAAGAGGTCGTGCCCGACATCGTCGAGACGGTTGCGCCCGACGTGGTCATCCCGCTGCCGCAGCCGAAACCGATCCAGACGGAAGTCAAGGCGAACAAGCCGGTCGAAGCGAAGAAGACGACGGAAAATAAGCCTGTCGAAAAGCCGAAACAGCGCAAGAAGAAGGAGAAAGCGGAACCGCCCAAGACGGTGGCGACGGCCAGCATCGACGCCAAGGCTGCGGCCAAGGCCGCCGCGCCGAAGTCGTCCGATGGGGCGCCGCGGTCGAGCGTCAGCCCGTCGCGGTGGAATGCCAGCCTGGCGGCGTGGATCCGGCGACACACGCGCTACCCGAGCGCGGCAAAATCCAGACGGGCCGAAGGCACCCCGAACGTGACCTTCATCGTCGACGCGTCCGGCAGAGTGGTCTCTGCTCGGCTTGCCCGCTCGTCGGGCGACGCCGATCTCGACCGCGCGGCGCTCAGCGCGCTGCAGGGCGCCACGGTGCCCACGCCGCCGGCGGAGCTCGGCGCGCGCGTCACCCGCACGGCGCCTTTCGTTTTCAGCCTGCGCGATTAGCGACTGGGAAATCCCGAACTCGACGCGAAGGGTCGGCGAGGCTCCGCCGCGATTGCCATTGACGGATGTCGGCAACGGGCATCTCGTTGCCGCAGTCTGAACCTCTGGACGACGAGCCGGTATCCAAGAGCGCTCTTTCGGTCAGGCGAATGTGACTTGATTGACTTCCCGAGTTTGGGTCAATCGGGGATCACAGCGAACCGCTGCGCCGCGATGGCGCCGGTTCGTCGCTTATGCCATGTGGGTGCCGGGCCTCCGAGGCCTCTCAGCTGGAGCGAATATGACGGTCCTCACACGTCGCAAACTCTTGAGAACTGCCGCGATTGCCGGCGCTGGTGGCGTCGGGCTCTCTGCCGTGGGCAAATTGGGCAGCTGGGCCGCCGCCACGCCCGGGCCGGTGCTGCTGAAGACGGCCCGGATCCAGGCGAAGCTGATGGATGTCGGCCAGACCAAAAATGTGCTGACCTATGGCGACGCCGGCATGCCGCCGGTGATCAGGATGAAAAAAGGCGAGCCCTTCGCCGCCCGGCTGGTCAACGCCATCGACGATCCGACGACGATCCACTGGCATGGCATTCGCGTTCCCAACAAGATGGACGGCGTGCCGTTCCTGGTGCAGCCCTATGTCTATACCGGCGATCATTTCGACTATGCCTTCACGCCGCCCGATGCCGGCACCTTCTGGTATCATCCGCACTGCAACACGCTTGAGCAGATGGGCCACGGACTGACCGGCGTGATCGTGGTGGAGAACCCGAACGATCCGAAATTCGATGCCGAGGTGGTGATCAATCTGCGCGACTGGCGCCTCGGCGACGATGGGCAGTTCATCGACCAGTTCCGGCCGCGCGATGCGGCAAGATCCGGCACCTACGGCACGGTGCGCACCGCCAACTGGCTCGACCAGCCGCAATTTGACGCACCGGCCGGAGGGTTGGTGCGGCTCAGAGCCGCCATCACCGACGTCACGCGCGTCTATGCTTTTCGCGTCGAGGGCGCCGAAGCGACGGTGATCGCGCTCGACGGCAATCCGGTGCCGCAGCGCTTTGCGCCCGATGCCTTGCAGCTCGGACCCGGACAGCGGCTGGAGCTCGCCATTCGCATGCCCGACGATGAAGGGGCAGTCGTCAGCCTGGGAGACGTCAGGGGCACCAAGCCCAAAATCCTGGCGACGCTGCGTGCCGTTGGAACTTCTCTCAAACGCGACCTTCGCGACCTTGCACCGCTGGAGATCAATCCGGTCCAGCAAGTCGATCTCGCCGCTGCCGAGCACATTTCATTGTCGCTCAGTGCCACGGCGGAAAACGTGCCGAGCGACGGCATCTGCGGCTCGCTCGGCTACAGTTTCTGGGCGATCAACAAGGTGCCGTGGCCAGGCGATACGTCCGATCCGACCGCGCCGCTGGCCGAACTGAAGCTCGGCAAAAGCTATGTCATCGACATGGAAAACCTGACGCCGCAATCGCATCCGATCCATCTGCACGGCATGAGCTTCAAGGTGCTGTCGTCCTCGACGCGCCCGGTGCAGCCGATGATCTCCGACACCTATCTCATCCAGCCCAACGAGAAGGTCCAGCTCGGCTTCGTCGCCGACAACCAAGGCGACTGGCTACTGCACTGTCACATCATCGAGCACCAGAAATCGGGAATGACGAGCTATGTCCGGGTGACCTGAGGACGCCTGGTCCGATACGCCGGAATTGGCATTGACACGGCCAGGGCCCCGATATCTGGGCTGCGTCAAAGGGCGCGCGATTGCGGGCAGCTTGAGGCGCACTCTCTGGCGCTCAGCGAAGGCCAGGGCGAAGGATCCCGGCTCGAATGAGTAGGTGCGTTCCTCTTCGTCTTCGATTACCCGCACAAAGCATTGGCTGTCCGTCTCAACCATCTCAACGCGAGTTCCCAAAAGACCGCCATAGCTATCCAGATAAGCACGCACATCGCTTTGTGAATAAGGCATCGCTTTCTCCCACGTGGCGAAACATGTGACCGTGCCAATAATACCTACGCGCAGCAATAGACTATGACATACCTCACACGGCGTTCAGACGTTCTGCAGCGATGGGCGCGAGATTGGCGTGCACGAACCATGCACTTGATCGAACCCGTACCGGTGCCCGATCTCGCCAGGCGCCGGGAGCGCTTCGCCCACCGCGATCGGGACTTTCCGTATTCGGCCAGAAGGGTCGGCGATGCGACAGCGAGACTGGTGCTCGGGGATTTCGGCGGCAGACATCTTGCCGCCATCTGAAATTCGACCCGCTCGATGGTCGTGGGTTCATTTCGGTGATTGATCCGCTGGTGGAGCTGAGGAGGATCGAACTCCTGACCTCGTCATTGCGAACGACGCGCTCTCCCAGCTGAGCTACAGCCCCGTCCAACGGATGGCGCATTTATCGAAGGCAGCGGTTTCCTGTCAAGGCAGCGTTTTGCGCAAATGACCTCGTTTCAGGCTTTGGTCCGGCATGTGGCGGAAGCCGGCTCTTGCCGGTTCGGCGTGCAATGGCTACATGTCGGCAACAATTGGAGACCGGCATGATCGCCCTTATTCAAACCATCGTCATGGCGCTTGACATCTACTGGTGGATCATCATCGCTTCGGCGATCTTTTCCTGGCTCTACGCCTTCAACGTCGTCAACTCGCGCAACCAGTTCGTCGGCACCATCGGTAACACGCTCTATCGGCTGACCGAGCCGGCGCTGCGGCCGATCCGCCGGTTCATCCCGGATCTCGGCGGCATCGACATCTCGCCGATCATTCTGCTGTTGCTCATTTTCTTCCTCCGCCAGTTCCTGCTCACCACCGTACTGTCGTTGGTCGTCTGAGCCAGCCATTCGATGGCTACGCCGTTTCGCCTGCGTGACGACGGCGTAGACCTGTTCGTCCGGCTGACGCCAAAGGCGGCGCTGGACAGGCTCGAAGGCGTCGAGACGGCGGCGGACGGGCGCAGCCATTTGAAGGCCCGCGTGCGCGCCGTGCCGGAGAATGGCGCCGCCAATGTGGCGCTTGAGAAGCTGGTTGCCAAGGCACTGGGCGTGCCGGTGTCGGCTGTGTCGGTGGTTGCCGGCGGCGCGGCGCGGCTGAAGACGCTGCGCATTTTCGGCGAGCCGGCAGCGCTGGCGAAGCGCATCGAGGCGTTGGGTGACGGCTAAAACGTGTGGCGTTGTGACGGCTGCTATGCGGCGCTTTGATCACGTCGGTCTGCGCTGCCCCTCATTGCCCTGCCGGGCATTTCTCCCCGTATGGTGACGGGGAGAAAGACGCCGTCACAGCTGGTTTCGCCAACCGCCGGCGTTGCGGGACAGACGCCAGTGTTGCGGCCATCTCCCTTCTCCCCGTTTACGGGGAGAAGGTGCCGGTAGGCGGATGAGGGGCAGCACCGACGTTTCCTGATTGGTGCATCTTGCGGCCAAATGGACTCACTTGGCGCCCACACAAATGCCGGGCAACAAAGGTCTCTCAGTCCCCGAGGGGCAAACGCGGGTCGTCGACCTTCAGCGTGTTGACGCTCTGCTTGATGCGGCGCAGGTTTTCCAGGCCTTTCGGTCCGCGCGTTTCGGCAACCGACGTGGCGATCATGTCGACGATCGCCATCAGCGCGTAGCGCGAGGATGTCGGCTTGTAGATGTTGCCGTCCTCGAGCGGCTGGAAATGGATCACCGTGTCGGCTGCCTTGGACAGCGCCGAATCCGGCGCGGTGATGGCGACGGTGGCGGCGCCATATTGCTGCGCCACCTGCACGGCCTCGATGACCGAACGGGCGTAGCCCGACACCGAAAAGGCGACCAATGTGGTCTCCGGCGTCGCCACGGCGGCGTACATGCGCTGCAACTGGCCGTCGACCTGCGCCAGTGCCGACAATCCCAGCCGGAACAGCCGGTTCTGCATCTCGGTCGCCATCATCGAGGAAATGCCGCCGGAACCGATGCACAGCACGTTGCCCGAACTGGCGATGCGCGCGGCCACACCGACCAGCACCTTCATGTCGAGGTTCTCGCTGGCGCGCTGTATGGCCGCTATCGCGGCTTCGGTGATGGCCGAGGCGATGCGCTGCTCGCGGACGTCGCGGTTGAGCGGCTCCGGCGACAGATACTGGGCGCCGATGGCGATGGCCTGCGCCAAATAGAATTTGAAATCGCGCAGGCCTTCGCAGCCGAGATTGCGGCAGAAGCGGGTCACCGTCGGTTCGCTGACGCCGACGCGCGCGGCGATCTCCGAGATCGCCGCCTTGGAGGCGAAGTCGAGATCGGAGAGCACGAGGCCGGCCAGCCTGCGGTCCGACTTGGTGCCGTCCTGCGACATCAGTTGCAGCCGCGTGATGATGTCGGCTGGTGTCTTCATTCGGGCGCCTTCATAGGGGCAGGCCCGTCGCTTTGTCGAACAGATGGATGTTGGCGGGATCGACTGAGACCGGCAAGCGGTCGCCAGGCTTGATCTGCAGCCGGTCGCGGAACACAGCCCGCACCGTGTCGGCGCCGATCGCGCCGTAGACATGGGTTTCGGCGCCAGTCGGTTCGACGACGTCGACGTCGATGGCCATCGCATCGTCGGCGCCGCCGACAACGAAATGTTCGGGGCGGATGCCGGCTTCCACCGTGCTGCCCTCCGGCACGGCCTTGCCGGCCAGTGCCAGCCGCCCGCCGCCGGTCGTCTCGAACCAGGCCTTGGTGGCAGACCCCCTGAGGGCGCCGGAAACGAAGCTCATCGAGGGCGAACCGATGAAGCTGGCGACGAATTTGTTGGCCGGCCTGTCATAGAGTTCCAGCGGCGCCCCGACCTGCTGGATCCGGCCGAGGTTCATCACCACGATGCGGTCGGCCATGGTCATGGCCTCGATCTGGTCGTGGGTGACGTAGACGATCGTCGATTTCAGCCGCTGGTGCAGCGCCTTGATCTCGGTGCGCATCTGCACGCGCAGTTGCGCATCGAGATTGGACAGAGGCTCGTCGAACAGGAACACCGACGGTTCGCGCACGATGGCGCGGCCCATGGCGACACGCTGGCGCTGGCCGCCCGACAATTCTCGGGGGTAACGGTCGAGATAGGAGAACAGGTTGAGGATGCCGGACGCCTTCTTGACCTTGTCGTCGATCGCTGCGCGGGTCTCGCCGCGGATTTTCGGGCCGAAGCCGATATTGTCCGACGCCTTCAGATGCGGGAACAGCGCATAGGACTGGAAGACCATGGCGATGTTGCGCTTTTGCGGCGGCAAGTCGTTGGCGCGCAGGCCGCCGATGATGAGATCGCCGGACGTGATTGGCTCCAGCCCGGCCAGCATGCGCAGCAAGGTCGACTTGCCGCAGCCGGAAGGGCCGACCAGGACGACGAACTCGCCGCTGTTGATCTCGAGGTTGATGTCCTCGAGGATCTTGTGGTGCCCGAACGATTTCGACAGGTCGCGAAACTGGACATCGGTCATGGTCACGCTCCCAAAATGTCGTCGATGAAGGGCAGGCAGCCGGCGGTCAGCCCGGCGTCCACCGGCATCACCACGCCTGTTACGCCCGATGCGCGATCGGACGCAAGGAAGGCCACGGCTTCAGCCACTTCAGAGGCGTTGACGATGCGGCCGAGCGGATAGAGCCGCTGCAGTCTGCCGAGGATTTCCGGATCCTTGGCCAGGCGATGATCCCAGGCCGCGGTGCGGATCGATCCCGGACAGACGACATTGGCGCGCAGGCCGCTGCGGCCGAGTTCGACCGCGATCGACTTTGCATAGGCGTTGATGCCGGCCTTGGCCGCGGCATAGGCCGGATTGCCGAAATGCGCGATGGCATTGACCGAGGAGATAAAGACGACGCCGCCCGAGCCGCGCCGGGCCATCGCCTTGACCAGCGGGTCGGCGAACATCATCACGCCGGTCAGGTTGAGGTCGAGCTCGTGCTCGATCTTGTCCGAGGTCAGCGCCGGCAGCGTCTCGGCGCGCGTCCAGCCGGCATTGTTGATGAGGATGTCGGGAATGCCGTCCTTTTCGAGGATCGCAGCGATCGCGGCTTCCATCGAGACGCGGTCGAGAAGGTTGAAGACGTGGCGCGAGGCAAGCTGCGGGCTGGCCAAGGCCTCGTTCGACTGGTCGCAGCCGACGACCCGCGCGCCGCGCTCGTTGAGCAGCGCCACGATCGCCGAGCCGAGACCACCGCCGGCGCCCGTCACCACGACCGTCTTGCCTTCGAACTCGGTTCTCGAAACCACCGCGCGCGCTCCTCCCTGGTCCCGCTTGGGGTTGTGAGGCTATTCGCCGAAATGTAATTTAGCAACATATTAATCTGCTTGCGAAGCGCAGAATGATGGATAATGTAGGAAAGTCACATAAAATCCTGTGTTGCCAGAACAGCATGGGAGGCGCGCAGGCGCACATCAAAGGGAGAGAGCAGATGAGTCTGACGAAATGGACTGTCGGCCTGATGGCCGGAATGAGCATGCTGACGCTCGCAGCGCAGGCAAATGCCGGCGAGGTGCGCGTCACCGTCGCCGAATACAGCGCCAAGACCGGCCCCTATTTCGAAAACGTCAAGAAGGATTTCGAGGCGGCCAACCCGGGCATCACCGTCAAGTTCGAGATCGTGCCGTGGGACGTTCTCCTGCAGAAGCTGACCACCGACATCACCGCCGGCACCAATGCCGACCTGTCGATCATCGGTACGCGCTGGCTGATCGATTTCGTCCAGCAGGATGTCGCCGAGCCGCTCGACAGCTACATCACGCCCGACTTCAAGGGCCGCTTCATCGACACGTTCCTGTCGCCGTCGATCATGGAGGGCAAGACCTACGGCCTGCCGATCGCGGCTTCGGCGCGCGCCTTGTATTACAACAAGGAATTGTTCGAGAAGGCCGGCATCGCCCAGCCGCCGGCGACCTGGACCGAATTGCAGGAGGACGCCCGCAAGATCAAGGCGCTCGGATCCGGCACGTTCGGCTTCGGCCTGCAGGGCAAGGAGATCGAGACCGACGTCTATTACTACTATGCGATGTGGTCCCAGGGTACCGAGATCCTCAACAAGGACGGCACGTCGGGCCTGAGCACGCCGGGCGCGCTCGAAGCGGCCAAGCTCTACAAGTCGATGATCGATGAAGGCCTGACCGAGCCGGGCGTCACCTCGAACAACCGCGAGGACGTGCAGAACCTGTTCAAGCAGGGCAAGGTCGGCATGATGATCACCGCCCCCTTCCTATCCAACCAGATCAAGGACGAGGCGCCTAACCTGAAATATGGCGTGGCGGCGATTCCGGCAGGGCCGACCGGGGCGCGCGGCACCTATGGCGTCACCGATTCCATCATCATGTTCAAGAATTCCAAGAACAAGGATGAGGCCTGGAAGCTGCTCGACTTCCTGTTCACCACGGAGCAGCGCGCCAAGTTCACGCAAGGCGAAGGCTTCCTGCCGGTGAACAAGGAAGAAGCGAAAATGGACTACTACGTCAACAATGCCGACCTGGCGGCGTTCACGGCGCTGCTGCCCGATGCCCGCTTCGCGCCGGTCATCCCCGGTTGGGAAGAGATCGCCCAGATCACTTCGGATGCCATGCAGAAGATCTATCTCGGCAGCGCCGAGCCGGAGGCTGCCTTGAAGGAGGCAGCGGACAAGGCCAATGCGGTGCTGAAGAAATAGGGCGTTCACTCCCGACGCCCGTGGCGCGCCCCACCCGTCGGGGCGCGCCACCCCCCGACGCCCTCAGGTCAGCCGATGCAAAATCGCTTCTTGCCCTATCTCCTGACCTTGCCCAGCCTGTTCCTGGCGGCCGTCGTCATCTTCTGGCCGGTCTGGGACCTGATCCAGATCTCGACCCACGATGTCAGCCGCTTCGGCCAGCTGCGCGACTTCAGCGGCCTGACCAATTTTTGGGCGCTCACCGCCGATCCTGATTTCACCGCAGCGCTCTGGCGCACCGGTGTGTGGACGGTGCTGGTCGTCGGTGGCGCGCTGCTGTTGTCCATCCCGGTGGCGATCATCCTCAACACCGACTTTTATGGCCGCGGCATTGCCCGCGTCATCATCATGCTGCCCTGGGCAGTGTCGCTGACCATGACCGCGGTGGTCTGGCGCTGGGCGCTCAATGGCGAAAGCGGCATGCTGAACTCGGCGCTGATCGGGCTCGGCCTGATCGAACAGAACATCCAGTGGCTGGCGAGCGCCGAGACCGCGTTTCCGATGCAGGTGCTGATCG
The DNA here is from genome assembly GCF_014843845.1 of Mesorhizobium amorphae. Lineage (GTDB taxonomy): Bacteria > Pseudomonadota > Alphaproteobacteria > Rhizobiales > Rhizobiaceae > Mesorhizobium > Mesorhizobium amorphae_A. The sequence continues at coordinate 93,454 of NZ_JHQS01000060.1, forward strand.
GCATATTGGTGACGGTGCCGTTCACGACGACGATCTTCCTCGGCGGGCTGTCGTCGATCCCGGACGACCTCTACGAGGCGGCAGCACTGGAAGGTGCGACGCCGCTGCAGCAGTTCCGCGAGATCACCTTTCCGCTGCTAAAACCGTTCATCAACATCGCCATCGTGCTCAACACCATCTACGTCTTCAATTCCTTCCCGATCATCTGGGTGATGACGCAGGGCGGGCCGGCCAACTCGACCGACATATTGGTCACCCATCTCTACAAATTGGCCTTCCGCATCGGCAAACTCGGCGAGGCGTCAGCCGTGTCGCTGGTGATGTTCGCCATATTGCTGGTCTTCACCATGATCTATGTGCGGCTGGCGATGCGGGAGCACCGCGCATGAGGAACGGCAAGCTGAAGCGTTCGATCATCGCCTGGCTGCTGCTTTCGCCGCTGATCGTGGTGACGATCTTTCCCTTCGCGGTGATGTTTTTGACCGCGGTCAAGCCGCGGCAGGAAGTGCTGTCGCCGACCTGGTGGCCGAGCGAATTCCGCTGGTCGAATTTTGCCGACATGTGGGTGGCGACCGGCTTCGGCCAGGCGCTGGCCAATTCGCTCTATGTCTCGGTGATCGCCACCGTAGGTGCCATCCTGATCTCGGTGCCGGCGGCCTATGCGATGTCGCGTTTTCGCTTTGCCGGCTACGGCGCCTTCCGCCAGTTCCTGCTGGTGTCGCAGATGATCTCGCCGATAGTGCTGGTGCTTGGCCTGTTCCGGCTGATGGCGGCCTGGGGGCTGGTTGAATCAACCACCGCGCTCGGCTTCATCTACATGGCCTTCAACGTCGCCTTCACCGTGTGGATGCTGCAGAGCTATTTCGACACCATCCCGCGCGATCTGGAAGAGGCCGCATGGATGGAGGGCGCCGGCCGCTGGCTGACGCTGCGCAAGGTGTTCCTGCCGCTCTGCCTGCCGGCGATCGCGGTGACCGCCATCTTCACCTTCATCAATGCCTGGAACGAGTTCGTCGTCGCGCTCACCATGCTGCGCAGCCAGGAAAGCTACACGTTGCCGATCCAGGTGTTTTCGCTGGTCGCCGGCCGCTACACGATCGAATGGCACCATGTCATGGCCGCGACGCTGCTCGCCACCCTGCCGGTGGCGATCCTGTTCATCTGGCTGCAGCGCTATCTCGTCCGGGGGCTGGCGCTCGGGGCCGTCAAATAGCAATTCCAGGAAAAGTGTGCAGCGGTTTTCCGTCCGGAATTGCGAAAAAACAAATAGTTAGACTGTCCACGGAGCTTTCATGCGCATCTTCACCGCCTCGCTGGCGACGGAAACCAACACTTTCTCGCCGGTGCCGACTGACCGGGCCTCGTTCGAGATGGCCTTCTATGCCGGCCCAGGCAAGCACCCGGAAACGCCGACTTTGTGCTCGTCGCCGATCGTCGCCTTGCGCCGGCGGGCCGTGAAGGAAGGGCTGACCGTGATCGAAGGCACGGCCACCTGGGCGGAGCCCGGCGGCCTGGTGCAGCGGCAGACTTTCGAGGCGCTACGCGACGAGATCCTCGATCAACTGAAGGCGGCATTGCCGGTCGATGCGGTGATCCTCGGCCTGCATGGCGCAATGGTGGCGCAAGGTTATGACGACTGCGAAGGCGACCTGCTCGAACGCGTGCGTGCAATCGTCGGTCCGCAGGTGGTGATTGCCTCGGAGTTCGACCCGCACAGCCATCTGACGCCGAAGCGCGTGGCGGCGTCGGACATCATGGCCTACTTCCTCGAGTTCCCGCACACCGACTTCTACGAGCGCGGTGAGCATGTCGTCGAGCTTGGGCTGGCCGCGGCGCGCGGCGAGATCAAGCCTTTGATCTCGACCTTCGACTGCCGCATGATCCAGGTGCTGCCGACCAGCCGCGAGCCGATGCGTTCCTTCGTCGACCGCATCAAGGCGCTGCACGGCAAGGACGGCGTGCTGTCGGTTTCCATCATCCACGGCTTCATGGCCGCCGACGTACCGGAAATGGGCACGCGCATCCTGGTTGTCACCGATAACGACAAGGCCAAGGGCGATGCGCTGGCGGAAAGCCTGGGACGCGAGCTCTATTCCATGCGCGAAAAGACGGCGATGACGATGCTGAACACCAGCGACGGCATCGAGCGGGCGCTGGCCGTGCGCGCTGAAAGAGGGGACAGACCGGTGGTGATCGCCGACATCTGGGACAATCCGGGCGGCGGTGTCGCCGGCGACGGTACTGTCGTGCTGCGCGCCATGCTGGAACGCGGCGTCGACAATGTCGGCATGGCAACGATCTGGGATCCGATCGCGGTGACGTTCTGCCAGGCTGCGGGCGAGGGCGCCGTCATCGATCTTCGCTTCGGCGGCAAGGCCGGCCCGCTCGCCGGCGAACCGATCGACGCGCGTGTCAAGGTGCTGAAGGCCGTTACGGAAGGGTGGCAGAGTTTTGGGCCGAGCCGGGTGACGCTCGGACCGACGGCGCTGGTCCGCATCGAAGGCACCGAGGTCGATATCATCCTCAACACCAACCGCACGCAGACCTTCGAGCCGGACATTTTTTCCAACATCGGCGTCGATCCGCTGTCGAAGGATATCCTGCTGATCAAGTCGACCAACCATTTCTATGCCGGCTTCGAGCCGATCGCCGCCGAGATCATCTATGTCTCGGCGCCGAGCTCGTATCCGAGCAATCCGGCGGTGACGAATTACACTAAGCTGACGCGACCGCTGTGGCCGCGGGTGGCTGATCCGTGGAAGGCATAGGCCGGCGAGGCTGCCGATCTCCCCCCTCGTGGGGGAGATGCCCGATAGGGCAGAGGGGGGCGCGAAGGATCGCCACCCTTCGTCACCCTGCGAACGGGCGATAGCAAGCCCGTCGGCGCAAAAAACCATCAATTGAGAGGCCGGAGGGACAGCGCCCCCCTCTGGCCTGCCGGCCATCTCCCCCACGAGGGGGGAGATTGGCTAATTTACACCAGCCCCCGCTTCACCATCATCGCCTCCGGCGACGGCATCTTGCCGCGGAAAGCGGTGTAGAGCTCTTCCGGGTCCTTCGAGCCGCCGGCGGCGTAGATGTTCTTCCTCAGCCGCTCGGCCAGCGCCGGGTTGAAGGGGTCGCCGGTCTCCTCGAAGGCAGCAAAGGCATCGGCATCGAGCACTTCCGACCACATGTAGGAATAGTAGCCGGCGGAGTAGCCGTCACCGGAAAAGACGTGGCCGAAATGCGGGGTGCGGTGGCGCATGGCGATCGTGTCTGGCATGTCGAGCTTGCCGAGCGTTTCGGTCTCGAAACGAAGCGGCTGTTCCGGAGCGTCCGGCCGTGCGTGATAGGCCATGTCGATGAGTGCCGACGCGGTGAATTCGACCGTGGCGAAGCCGGCGCCGAAAGTGCGCGCCGCCAGCATCTTGTCGAGCAGCGCCTTCGGCATCGGCTTGCCGGTCTTGACGTGCAGCGCGTGCTTTTCCAGCACCGCCGGCACCGTCAGCCAGTGCTCGTAGAGCTGCGAAGGCAGTTCGACGAAATCGCGGCTCACCGAGGTGCCAGACACCGACGGCCAGGTGACGTCGGTCAGCATGCCGTGCAGCGCATGGCCGAATTCGTGGAACAGCGTCTTTGCCTCGTCGACCGACAAAAGGGCTGCCTCGCCCGCCGGCGGCTTGGCGAAGTTCATGATGTTGTAGATCACCGGCTTCGAACCGTGGCCCAGCTTGTAGCCGGATTTCAGCGCGCTCATCCAGGCGCCGGAGCGCTTCGAAGGCCGGGCAAAATAGTCGGCGAGGAAGAGGCCGCGCTCGCTGCCGTCGGCGTTCTTCACCACGAACGCGCGGGCATCGGGATGCCAGGCGGCGATGCCCTTTTTCTCTTCGAAGGTGATGCCGAACAATTTTGTCGCCACGTCGAAGCAGGCGTCGACAATGCGCTCGAGCTGCAGATACGGTTTCAGCTCGGCCTCGTCGAAGGCGAATTTCTCGGCGCGCAATTTCTCCTGGTAGAAGCGCCAGTCCCAGGCAGCGAATTGTTCGTTGCTGCCGGCCGCGGTCGCCAGCCGTTGCAGTTCGGTCTGGTCGCTGGCGGCCTTCTCCAGCGCCTTTTCCCAGACGGGATCGAGCAGCGCGTGCACCGCCTTCGGCGTCTTGGCCATGGTGTCGTCGAGCTTCAGCGCCGCGAACGAGCCGTAGCCGAGCAGTTTTGCCTTCTCGGCGCGCAGCTTCAGCATATCCCGAACGACATTCGTGTTGTCGGTGGCGCCGCCATTCTGGCCGCGCATGGTGAAGGCGCGGAAGGCGGTCTCGCGCAGGTCGCGGCGTTCGGAGAAGGTGGTGAACGGCTCGTAGATCGACCGCGACAGCGTGACGGCATAGCGGCCTTTCTGGCCGCGCATCTCGGCGGCCTCGGCCATGGCGCTCTTGAGGAAGTCGGGCAGGCCGGCAAGGTCGGCCTCGTCGAGGAACAGCGCCCAGTCGCGCTCGTCGGCCAGCACGTTCTGGCCGAAGCTGGTGCCGAGCGAGGACAATTCCTCGTTGATCCTGGCCAGCCGCTTCTTGCCATCGGCGTCGAGTTTCGCGCCGGAGCGGACGAAGCCTTTCCAGGTCCTTTCCAACACGCGCAGCGTTTCGGAGTCGAGCTTCAGGGATTCACGGCGTTGGTAGAGGTCGTCGATGCGGGCAAACAATTTCTCGTTCATCGAGATCGCCGAGAAATGCCTCGACATCTTCGGCGAAATGTCGCGCTCCAGCGCCTGGATCGCCTCGTTGGTGTGGGCGCCGGCCCGGCACCAGAAGATCGACGAGACATGGTCGAGCGGCTCGCCTGCAAGTTCGAGCGCGGCCAGCGTGTTGTGAACCGTCGGCGCCTCTGCGTTGCCTGATATCGCCTCGATCTCGGCTTCATGCGCCTTCAGCGCCGCGTCGAACACTCCGGAAAAGTCACCGTCGCCGATGCGGGAGAAGTCGGGCAGGCCAAGCGGCCCTTGCCATGCGGTCAGCGGATGGGCGGCGAGGTCGACGGTCTTCGTGGATGGCATGGATGATCTTTCGGCTGTTGGCGGCAAGGCAGGACGGGTCGCCACCGATGTAGGGCGCGGGCCTGTTGCGCGCAACATCACGGCCAGTCAGGTCTTCGTCAGTAACCGTCGCAGCTTTCCGCGATCGCGGCCTGCGAACTGGCGGTGATGCGGTTGTCGGTGACCGCGAAGGTCTCCTGCATCAGCATGTCGTTGTTGGGGAAGTCGTAGCAGGCGATCACCGTGGTGACACCGCCCTCGCTCTTGGCGATGCGATGCCGGATCGCCGCACCGGCGACAGCACCTTGCCAGTTGTCGATCGAGGCGATGAACTCCTGCTTGTTCTGCACGACGCCGAGGTCTTCGAGCTTGATGCGCACGTCGTCGGCCAGCAGGTCCGACAATTCGGTGCGGTCGGCGACAAGCAGCGCCGAATACCAGCGGTCAATGATCGCACCGTCATCGGCACGAGCAGCGGTGAGCGTCGGCATCAGTGCCGCCACGACGAAAGTGATCGCACGCCAATTCCGCATTGCCACCTCCATGTTTGACCATGATCCTATCCGAAAACCGGGTCCCGCTTTTCGCTGACGCGGACCTTCGGTTCCGGGATCATGGTCTATGCCATCTCCGGCCGTTCGAAATCGCCGGTCTCCTTGTTCATCACCCAAAGCTCGCCGGTCGAGATGTCGAACCAGGCGCCGTGCAGCGACAGCCGGCCCTTGCCTTCAAGGATGGAGACGCAAGGAAAGGTTCTGAGATTGGCGATCGAATAGCGGATCGAGATGCGCTCCAGCGCGGTTTGGCGCTCCGTCGCCGTCATGAAGGTGCTGGACGACACGGTTTCGGCCGCCGGCGCGATCAGGCTCATCCATTTGCCGATGAAGTCGCCAGGCGACAGTGGCGCGGAGTTGGTGTCGAGCGCGGCGCGGATGCCGCCGCAGCGGCCGTGCCCCATCACCACGATGTTTTTCACCTTGAGGCTCTGCACGGCGAACTCGAGCGCGGCCGAGGTCGAGTGGAACTGGCCGTCCGGCGCATAGGGTGGCACCAGATTGCCGACATTGCGCAGCACGAACAGCTCGCCCGGCCCGGCGTCGAAGATCGCTTCGGGCGCCGAGCGCGAGTCGCAACAGGCGACGATCATGGTTTCGGGGGCCTGGCCTTCGCGGGCGAGCGAGCGGTAGCGGCCGCTTTCGGCGAGATAGCGGCCGCTCATGAAATTGCGATAGCCGGCGAGAAGGTGTTCGGGGAGGTGAGGCATGGGCGGCGTCGGGACCCTTTCCGGGTTGGATGCGGCGGCACGTTTCAGTTTGGAATGGCTCTAACGGCAAAAGCCCGTCGCGAGCAATGCCGAATTGCGGATGGGTTCGTCGCAAAACGCGATGCGGCGCGCATAGCTCAGCGCCGATTCACGCCCAGATGGCGACGGGAATGCCGAAACGGTCGGTCAGCGGCGGGTCCGGGAACGGCCGTGCCTCGCCGCTGGCGATGCGGCCGGCGATCAGCATCATCGCCGCTGCGTCGAGGAAATCGTCGGCGGCCGCGCCTTTCGGCGGCGCCCCGTCGAGGAAGTCCTTCTCATAGCCATGCCGGAACAGCAGTGCCTTGCGCTCTGCCATGCCGGCGGGGTTGACCATGCCCTTGATCTTCTTCGGCAGCGACATAGCGGCACCGCCATTCAGCCTGCAGAAGGCGACTTCCGGATGCGATTCGAAGACGCGAATGCGCAATTCGGGGCGGGCGATCAGCAAGGCATCGATCTCGCGGATCTTGGCGAAGATGCCAAAAGCCTGGATCGAGACGCCGCGTGGCGGATCGGAGGTCGTCTTGGCCACTTGGCTGGCGCGGCGATGCGCGACATACCAGGCTTCGACCGTGGTGAAGTCATCCGTGTCTGCGTAAAGGGCGGCGCGCGAGGGAATGGCGAAGACGCTGGATTGGCGCTGCCCGAGCAGCGGCCGCACCAACGCTTCCGGCCCGCGTCCGCCTCTTTGCGAATGATCCGGCAGGCCGATCGGCATGTCGACGGCGACCACGGCGTCGGCGGGCAATGCGTCGACCAGCATCGCGAAGCTTGGAAAGACGCAGACCCAGGGCGATGCGCCCGGATCGCGGTGGACAGCGATCCAGCCGGCCTTGCAGCCGTCGACGCCGACAAGAGTCACGCCCTTTTGTCCCGCCCCGGGTGCAGGAGGTGGCGAAGCTGCACCATTGCCATCGGCTGCGACAGGCTCTGGGCGTCGGTCTCGAGCTGCAACTCGTCGCCGCCGCGCTTGGCCGTGCGCGCCAGAATCTCGTAGACCGCCGCCGTGGTCGACTGCAGCGCTTTGATCGCCGGCTGGCCGGAGAGGATGCGCGCCAGATAGACAGCCGCTGTCAGGTCGCCCAGCCCGTTGGGCGGTTTGTCGATGAGGCGGTGCTCGGCGAGCAGCGCCTGTCTGGCGTCGAGCAGCAGATTTCCGGTGCCGCCAGCCATCATCGACGGCGCCGAGGTGACCAGCATGGTCCCAGGCCCCGCATGAAGGGCGGCCGCGATCACCGATTTGAGGTCGGGCAGCGGCGCGCCGGCCATCCATTCCAGCTCGTAGCGGTTGGGGGTGGCGATGTCGGCGATCGGCATCAGCCGGTCGCGCAAGGCGATCGCCGTCGCTTCAGGCACATAGAGCCCGCCCGAATCGCCCATTACCGGATCGCAGATATAGACGGCGTTTGGCGTCCTTTCCTTGACCGCGGCGACCAGCGAGGCAACGGCTTCAGCCTGGCCGGCCTCGCCGAGATAGCCCGACAGCACTGCGCCGACCTCGCCCAGCCAGGGCGCGCGTTCGAGATCGGCCATCAGCGCCTTGAACTGGTCGAGCGGCGGCACGATGCGGGTGGCGCGGCCATGGCCGGGGTGCCAGGGCAGCACGATGGTCGGCACCGCCCATACCGGAAAGCCGAGCGTCTCCAGCGCGAAGACGGCGGCGCGGTTGCCGACCGAGCCGCGGGCGACATGGCTGGAAATGACGATGACCGCACGCGGCGCGTCGGCTTTTTCATTCATTGATCCTGATTCCTAACGGGTGGCGAAATACACGAGCCAGGCCAACAGGCCGATTGCAATGATGAGCCCCAGCCCCCTGCCGATGCGGGTGCCCCAAACTTCGATCGGGTCCGCGCGGTCGGCGTCCGCGGCCGTGACGTGGTCGCTCGCGCTCTTCGCGGTCCGCGCGACGAACGAGGTGCCGCCCGGCGCGGTCTCATGCTCCACACGCTCGAGAATGCGGCGCGATTCGGTGTCGCTCTCCTGGCGTTTCGCCATGGCAAAATCCTGTTTCGCCGGGACCTTAGCCTGTTCGCGAGACCATTCACAGGGCCTCGTGCCGGACGCGGAGATGCCAGCGGATGCTTCCGGGCCGAGGTCATTTTCTTGCGCGCAGATTGTGGTAATGCTTCGCGTGCAACTTCCGACGAGGGATCCAAATCATGTTTGCCCAGCGCCGCTCTCCACCCTCCATTGTCCGCACTCTACCGGCCTTCCTGCTGATGGCGATCGTGCTGCCGCTGCTTGCCGGCTGCGGCTACAACACCATTCCGACGGCGGAGGAGAATGCCAAGGCGGCCTGGAGCGAGGTGCTGAACCAGTACCAACGCCGCGCCGACCTCATCCCCAACCTGGTCGAGACGGTCAAGGGCTATGCGGCGCATGAGAAGGATACGCTCGACGCGGTGGTGGAAGCGCGCGCCAAGGCGACGCAGATAACGGTGACGCCGGAGACATTGAAGGACCCGGAAGCCTTCAAGAAATTCCAGGACAGCCAGTCCGGCCTGACCAGCGCGCTGTCGCGGCTTTTGGCGGTGGTGGAGAACTATCCCGACCTCAAGGCCAACCAGAATTTCCTGGCGCTGCAGGCGCAGCTCGAAGGCACCGAGAACCGCATCGCGGTGGCGCGGCGCGACTATATCCAGGCGGTCAGGGACTACAATTTGACGTTGAGGACCTTCCCGTCGGTGCTGTGGGCAACCTTCTGGTTCCGGAGCAACGAGCCGTTCGCGAACTTCACCATCGAGGAAGACAAGCTGCAGACGCCCAAGGTCGATTTCGGGACGAAACAGGGCGGGTGAACGATCACTTAGAGAGTGTGGTCCCTGTTGGCCTTGTGCTCCGTCACACCCCCCTCTGTCCTGCCGGACCCAGCCCTCCGCTATCGCTCCGGGCGTTCGTCGTTCGGAAAGCCAAGCAATTGGCTTGCCGTCCGCTACGCGGAGCACTCCTCACCCCCCTCAAGGGGGAGATGGCCGGCAGGACAGAGGGGGGTGGGACGGAACGCCACTCTGACGTTTCTGGCGGTCATTCTAAGCCTCCTTTTCTTCCCCCTCGCCGCCTTCGCCGCCGATCTTCCCGCCCTCACCGGCCGTGTCGTCGACAATGCCGGCATCATCGATGCGGCGACCAAGGCGGTGCTGACGCAAAAACTCGCTGACTTCGAGAAAAAAGGCTCCGACCAGATTGTCGTGGCGACAATACCCAGCCTCGACGGCGAGGAGATCGAGCCCTACGCCAACCGCCTGTTTCGCTTCTGGAAGCTTGGCCAGGCCAAGGAGAACAACGGCGTCCTGCTGCTGGTGGCGCCGAACGACCGCAAGATGCGCATCGAGGTCGGCTATGGGCTGGAGGGCACGCTGACCGACCTGCACACCAAGCTGATCATCGAAAACGACATGGTGCCGGCCTTTCGCGCCGGCGATTTCTCCGGCGGCATCAGCAAAGCCGTCGACGACATGATCATGGTGCTGGAAGGCAATCCGGAGGAACTGGAAGCCCGCGGCGAGCGCAACCAGCAGGCACCGTTCAATTCCGACGACCTGTTCTTCACAATTTTCATCGCCATCTGGATCACCATCCTGGTCGGCAGCCTGGCCGCCTCGATCCTGCCGCCGATCTTCGGCCAGAGGATCGGACCCGGCCGCTATCGCTGGCTGGGCATGACCTTCGAACCCAGCCGGCGCTCGTCCAGCGGCTCGAGAAGTTCCGGCGGCGGCTGGTCGTCGGGGTCAAGCGGCGGCGGTTTTTCCGGTGGCGGCGGCTCGTCCGGCGGCGGCGGCTCCTCGGGAAGCTGGTGACGGCATGACGGGACGCGCCCTCGCAATATCCGGCTCTGTCGCGATGCGGATCGATGCCGCCCTGCTGGCCGTGGCGCTGCTGCTGTTGCTCGGCTTCACGGCTTTCGCCGCGGAGCTGCCGGCGCTAACCGGGCGGGTCGTCGACGATGCCGGCATCATCGATGCCGCGACCAAGGCGGCCTTGACGCAGAAGCTCGCGGATTTCGAGACGAAAGGTTCGGACCAGATCGTCGTCGCGACGATCCCCAGCCTCGACGGCGAGGAGATCGAACCCTTCGCCAACCGGCTGTTCCGCTTCTGGAAGCTCGGCCAGGGCGGCGAGAACAATGGCGTGCTGCTGCTGGTGGCCAAGAACGACCGCAAGATGCGCATCGAGGTCGGCTATGGTCTCGAAGGCACGCTGACCGACCTGCACACCAAGCTGATCATTGAAAACGACATGGTGCCGGCCTTTCGCGCCGGCGATTTCTCCGGCGGCATCTCCAAAGCCGTCGACGACATGATCATGGTGCTGGAAGGCAATCCGGAAGAGCTCGAGGCGCGCGGCAAGCGCAATCCGGCCGACGACAGCTCGCCCATCGATCCCATCGTCGCGCTGTTCCTGATCCTGTGGGCGGCGATGTTCTTCGGCGGCCTGGCGATGGCCTTCCTGCCGCCGATCTTCGGCACGAAGCTGTCGCCGGGCGTGTATAAATGGCTCGGCATGACCTTCCGCTATGGCTCTTCGTCTTCCGGCAGTGGCTGGGTGACGGGATCCTCATCCGGCAGTGGCTGGTCGTCGGGCAGTTCCGGCGGCGGCTGGTCTTCCGGCTCGAGCAGCGGCGGTGGCGGATTTTCAGGTGGCGGCGGCTCGTCCGGCGGCGGCGGGTCTTCAGGGAGCTGGTGAGACGAGATGGCAACACGACCGATCAGCCCGCTGGACCATGACCGCATCGCCGAGGCGATCCGCGCCGCCGAGACGAAGACCGACGGCGAGATCTATTGCGTCGTGGCGCAGGCCAGCGACGGCTATTTCTTTCCGGCCGCCTTCATGGCGACGCTGGCCATGCTGATCGTCAGTCTCGCCGTCGCCTATGGGCTGGAGGCCTGGTGGCTGTCGATCCGCCTGCCGCATTTCGTCTTCGACGAGCTGCTGGCGCTGGCCTCGGTGCTTGTCCTGCTGTGGGCGCTGCCCGGCTTGCGCATCCATCTCGTGCCGCGGCGACTGCGCTACCAGGCGGCACATGCCAACGCGATCAAGCAGTTCCTCGCCCGCAACGTCCACCGCACCACGGCGCGCACCGGCGTGCTTGTCTTCGTCTCGATCGCCGAGCGCTATGCCGAAGTGATCGCCGACAGCGGCATCAACGCCAAGGTCGGCCAGCATGTCTGGGATGGCGTGGTGGGCGACCTCACCCGGCATGCCGGCGACGACCGTCTCGCCGACGGCTTCGTCAAGGCGATCGAATCAGTCGGCGCGGTGCTGGCCGAGCATTTTCCGGTCACGGCCGGCGACGCCAACGAGTTGGACGACCACTTGGTCGAAATCTGACTCTTCAGTCAGCTCAACCGCGGTTTTTTCGTCTGCCGATCGCCTGTGCGAAAGCGCTGCAGCCTGCGACCGGACTCTTTGCAATCGGCCGATGCAGGTTTATGGTTAAGCAATTATGAACACGCTGACCATCGACATCAGGAAAGCCGAGCCGCGCGACGCTGGCGCCATCGCCGACGTGCACCAGGAGGCCTGGCGCGGCGCTTATTCCGGCATCATCCCGCACCGGACGCTGACATCGATGATCAACCGGCGCGGCCCCGACTGGTGGGCGAACGCCATCCGCCGCGCCGCCACGGTGCTGGTGGTCGAAATCGGCGGCAAGATCGCCGGCTATGCCACGATCGGCAAGAACCGCGCCCGCGAGCTCAGGCAGCAGGGCGAGATCTACGAGCTTTACCTGCGCCCGGAATACCAGGGCATCGGGCTCGGCAGCCGGCTGTTCAAGGCGGCACGCGCGCGTCTCGCCGACCACGGCCTGAAAGGCATGGTTGTTTGGGCGCTGGAGGACAACCAAAACGCTCTCTCCTTCTATGCCGGCGCCGGCGGCCGCGATGTCGCCGAGGGCGTCGAGATCTTCGAACAGAAGGCGCTGAAGAAGGTGGCTTTCGTCTGGGAATGACGGCCTGAAGGCCTGCCGCCAGGTCCTGAGCACCATTCGCCGCATTGCACCATGCCGCTTCGCCCGCTATCGATCTCGGAAATCGAGAGAGGGAAAACCATGCGTATCGAAGCGATAGCCACCGGAAAGAACCCGCCGGAAGACCTCAACGTCATCATCGAGGTGCCGATCGGCGGCGAGCCGATCAAGTACGAGATGGACAAGGAGGCCGGCACGCTGTTCGTCGACCGCTTCCTGCACACCTCGATGCGCTATCCCGGCAATTACGGCTTCGTGCCGCACACGCTGTCGGGCGACGGCGATCCGATCGACGTGCTGGTCTGCAACACGCGCGCGCTGGTGCCGGGCTGCGTCATCAATGTGCGGCCGATCGGCGTGCTGATCATGGAAGACAATGCCGGCCAGGACGAGAAGATCATTGCCGTGCCGTCGCCCAAACTGACGCTGCGCTACGAGAATGTCACCGAATACACGCAGCTGCCCGACATCACGCGCCAGCAGGTGCAGCACTTCTTCGAGCACTACAAGGATCTCGAACCCGGCAAATGGGTCAAGATCGAAGGCTGGCACGATTCGAAATATGCCAAGAAGATGATCGTCGACGCGATCGAGCGGGCGAAGGCGAGCAAGTAGTCGACGTTCGAGGTTGCGAGCAGGCGCTAAGCGCGGCGCTGCCCCTCATCCGCCTGACGATTGGCGAAATCCGTGACCGCAGCGTCTTTCTCCCCGTCACTATACGGGGAGAAATGCCCGGCAGGGCAATGAGGGGCGGCGCGGACCGACGATATGCGATCAACTTGCTCCGCAAGGCGTCTTAAGCGCAACTCGCTTTAATTATCCACCCGGCCGAAATCGGGCGTGTCGCCGATCACAACGCGCTTGTCCTTGCCGCAGGCAAAGCTCCTTGCCTTGTCGTCGGCCAGCTTGCGTGCCTGGTCGTTGGCTTGCGGGTTGCCGGTGGCCAGCACCAGCCCGACGGTGCAGCCGTCATGGGCCTCCGGCTGCGCGACCTTGGCGACGACGAGCACTTCGGCCGGCTTGTTCTCGTCCTCGGGATTGCTGATCGAACGACGGTGGATGACGGCGAAGGGGATGGCGATGTCGCCCTTGGTCTCGATGCGCCATTCGATCTTGGCACCGGCCGAGTTGAAGCCGGAAAAGCTCTCCCAGACCGCGGTCATGTCGTCGGACGGAAAGCCGTAGTAGAGCGACTCGCGGGCGTCGTCATAAGCGACCAGCACCGGATAGCCGCGATAGCCCGAGCAGGCGAGATTGGCCCAGTCGCCTTCGCCTTCCTCGGCTTTCGCATAGGTGACGCAATCCTTCTTCCAGTCGAGGTCGGTGTAGGCGCTGGATATGCCGTCGGCATGCGCCGCCTGGCAGAGACCAGCGAGAGCAAGCGGGATCAGAAGAAAGCGCATGCGGACAACTCCGTTTCGAGCTGCCGCAGCGTATCGTCAAACGCTATTTCTTCAAGCTCGCCTCGATCAGCAGGTCGGCGTTGCGCGCCACCGACGCCGCCGGTCCGCCTAACCCGAACAGCTGGCCGCTGATATAGGCGCCCTCGATCAGGAGCAGCAGTCCGTCGCCGAGCGTGTCGGCGTCGGCGGCGCCCATGGCCGTCGCCATGGCGCGCAGGCGGCGGCGCAGTTCCTGCTTGTTGGCCTCGCTCACCACGCGGGCCGGGTGGCCGTGCTCGGGATATTCGATCGCCGCATTGGTCATACCGCAGCCGCGATAGTCGGGTCTTTGCGTGCGCTTGCCGACGCGGGTGAGGAAAGCGTTGATCTGCGCGCGCGGGTCGCCGGGATGGGCGGCCACCGCCTCGTCGAAGCGCTCCCAGAACTCAAGGTCGTATTGTCGCAGGTAGGATGCGGCCAATTCGTCCTTGGACGGAAAGCTGCGGTAGAGGCTGGGCTTGGTCACGCCGGCGCGCTTGACGATCTCGTCGACGCCGATCGCCCTTATGCCTTGCCGGTAGAACAGGTCGCGGGCCACGTCGAGGATCTTCTCGCCGGCTCTCGGCAGGGCCGACGCGTGAGGGTCCTTGATGGACGGTTCAATTTTATTGTCCGATGGCATGCAAAAGACTCGCTTGACAATGTTACTGACCGGTACGTATGGATAGTACCACCCAATTGCAACGTACCGGTCAGTAACATGATAGCTCAATCCCATCCGTTTGGCCAGCGCTACGCTTTCGTCGTGGTCGGCGTCATCTTCCTCTGCCTGCTGATCGCGGCCGGGCTGCGCTCGGCGCCCTCGGTCATGATGCTGCCGCTGGAAGAGAGTTTTGGTTGGCGGCGCGATGTCGTTTCGCTGGCAGCGGCCATTGGCATCTTCCTCTACGGCCTGACCGGGCCGTTTGCCGCGGCTCTGATGGAGCGCATCGGCCTGCGCCGCACGCTGCTCGCCGCGCTGCTGATCATGTCGGGCTCGACGGCGCTCAGCCTGTTGATGACCAAGCCATGGCATCTGCTGCTCACCTGGGGCGTGTTTTCCGGCATCGGGTCGGGTGCGGTCGCCACCGTGCTCGGCGCCACCATCGTCAATCGCTGGTTCAAGACCAATCGCGGCCTGGTGATGGGGCTGATGTCGGCCTCCAGCGCCACCGGCCTGCTGGTGTTCCTGCCGCTGCTGGCTGCGCTCGCCCAGTCGGGCGGCTGGAAGCCGGTCGCCATCGCCATCGCGATCGCAACCGCCGCTCTGGTGCCGCTGGTCTGGCTGCTGGTGCCGGAGCGTCCGGCCTCGATCGGCATGGTGCGCTATGGTGCGGAGGCTGACGACGTGCCGCCGACATCGCCGGCATCGCAGGGCAATTTCCTCGCGCATACGCTGGGCACGCTGCGGCGTGCCGCCGGCACGCGCGTATTCTGGTATTTGTTCGCCACCTTCTTCGTCTGCGGCTTCACCACCAACGGACTGGTCGGCACGCATCTGATCGCCTTCTGCGGCGACATGGGCATCGGCGAGGTGCAAGCTGCCGGCCTGCTGTCGATGATGGGTATCTTCGACCTGATCGGCACGACGTTGTCGGGCTGGCTCACCGACCGCTTCGATCCGCGCAAGCTGCTCGGCGTCTACTATGCCATCCGCGGCCTGTCGCTGATCTACCTGCCCTATTCCGGCTTCTCCGCGACCAGCCTGATCATCTTCGCCGTGCTCTATGGTCTGGACTGGATCGCCACCGTGCCGCCGACGCTCAGGCTCGCCAACGAGGCGTTCGGCGACCGCAGCGGGCCGATCGTGTTCGGCTGGATCGTCGCCGGGCACCAGGTGGGTGCGGCAAGCGCCGCCTTCTTCGGCGGCACGATGCGCGAACTGCAAGGCAATTACGAACTCGCCTTCATGATCGCCGGCATGACCGCGATTGCCGCGGCCTGTCTCTCGCTGCTGATCAACACCAGCAGGCCGGCGTTCGATCCGGAGCCGCAGGCGGCGTAGGGCGCTGTCAGTGAAGCCGCCGATCTCCCCCCTTGTGGGGGAGATGCCCGGCAGGGCAGAGGGGGGCGCTGTCCCGCCGACTTGTCCCTTGGGTTCCAACTGAAATTAGCCTCTCAAGCAAAATCTCAGTAGGCCAACGCATGAAAGGTGAGCGATCCTTCGCGCCCCCCCTCTGGCCTGCCGGCCATCTCCCCCACAAGGGGGGAGATCAGCAGGCCGCCTGTTCACTGTTACGAAACCTTCATGGTTTGGAGATGTGGCTGAAACATTGAGGCTGGACCTTTGCGGCAGCGTTCGAAGCCATCCAGGAGACAGCCATGAACAGAATTTCCCGCCGCGCTTTCGTCACCTCCGCCAGCGCCCTTGGTCTGGTCGGTGCCTCGGGCCTTGCGATGCCCTATTATTCGCGCGCCAATCAGCGGCCGGGCTTCACCCATGGCGTCCAGTCAGGCGATGTCGACGCCACCAGCGGCATGGTGTGGACGCGCACGGATCGTCCGGCGCGTGTCATGTTCGAAGTCTCGACGACGGAAAGCTTTGCCAATGCGACGCGGCTTGCGCCGCTCGATACGTCGCCGGCCAGCGACTACACGGTGAAGCGGCTGCTCGCCGAGCTGGCTTCCGACCAGGACATTTTCTACCGCATGACGGCTGCCGATCTCGCCGACATCAACGCCGTTTCCGAGCCGATTACCGGCCGCTTCCGCACCGCACCTGCCTCCAAGCGCGATATCAAGTTCGCCTGGTCGGGCGACACCGCCGGCCAGGGCTGGGGCATCGACGAGACCGGCATGAAGACCTACGCCACGATCGGCAAGCACACGCCCGACTTCTTCCTGCACTCCGGCGACACCATCTATGCCGATGGCGCGATGAAGGACGAGGTCGACCTGCCCGGCGGTGGCAAGTGGAAGAACGTCGTGCTCATCGAGGGCAAGCGCAAGGTGGCCGAGACGCTCGACGAATACCGGGACCAGTGGAAGTACAACATGATGGACAAACACGTGCTGGGCCTCAGCGCCATCTGCCCGACCTTCTACCAGTGGGACGACCACGAGGTGCTGAACAACTGGTCGGATTCGAAGGATTTGAGCGCCGACAACCGCTATTCGGAAAAATCCATCCATGTGCTGGCGGCACGCGCGGCGCGCGCCTTCCATGAAATGACGACGATCCGCTACGAGCCGTCCGAGCCCGGCCGCGTCTACCGCAAGATAGCCTATGGGCCGCTGCTCGACGTGTTCTTCCTCGACATGCGCTCCTATCGCGGCCCGAATGGCCCGGACATGCAGGATACGATGACGCCGCAGTCACGCATGCTCGGCGAACAGCAGACCAAATGGCTGAAGCGCGAGTTGGCCAACTCCAACGCGACCTGGAAGATCATCGCTGCCGACATGCCGCTCGGCCTCGTCGTCTGGGACGACGGCACCAAAAAGGTGGGGGCCGAAGCGGTCAGCAACGGCGACGATGGTGCGCCAAAGGGTCGCGAGCTTGAGATCGCCGACCTGCTGCGCTACATCAAGAATGCCAGCATCAGCAACACGGTGTGGCTGACCGCCGACGTGCACTACACGGCGGCGCATTACTACAACCCGGACAAGGCTCAGTTTCAGGATTTCAATCCGTTCTGGGAATTCGTCTCCGGGCCGATCCACGCCGGCACGTTCGGCCCCAATGATTTCGACATGACCTTCGGGCCGGAGCTGAAATTCATCAAGGCGCCGACCGCCGAACAGGGCCAGAACCTGCCGCCGTCGGCCGGCCTGCAGTTCTTCGGCCTCGTCGACATCAACGGCGCCAGCGAACAGATGACAGTGCGGCTGATGGATCGTGACGACAACGAACTCTACAAGGTGACGCTCGATCCGGTGCGGTCGGCGTAAGGGGCCGGCCGGAGGCGGCGGTCGTCAATCCGGATAGCAGGCGACGGGAATCTTCGGCCACACGGCCGTGTCGCAGCCGGCGGTTTTCTGCTGCTGCTTGAAGGCGGCGCTGACCGGGCCAGTCACGATCGGATCGACGCCATCGGGGGCGTCGGCGTAGAGCTGCTCGGCCGTCTCGGTGTCCGGCGGCAAGGCAGGATTTCCCTTGAGGGTCGCGGCGGACTGCGCGCCACCTGCCGCAAGTACGACGGCGAGCGCCGCCCAAGCGAGAATCGGCCGGAATTTGCTGACTTGATCGGTCATGACGTTCGAACTGCCCGGGACCCGAAAGGTTCCGCCTTGGTTAACAGAATCATTTCACATGCGGATGTTTAAGATTTGATGAGTATTTGGTGACGAGCCTCCTCTTTCGCAAATGCGAAAAACCCTGTATGAGCCGCGCAACCGAAAGAGGCTGCGCCTTTGGGCCTGCTGCCTGTAACGCTCCCGAGACCGTAAAATGAAAATTCGTAATATCGCGATCATCGCGCACGTCGACCATGGAAAAACCACCCTCGTCGACCAGCTGCTGAAGCAGTCCGGCTCCTTCCGCGACAACCAGCGTGTCGCCGAACGCGCCATGGATTCCAACGACCTGGAAAAGGAACGCGGCATCACCATCCTGGCCAAGGCGACCTCGGTCGACTGGAAGGACACCCGCATCAACATCGTCGACACCCCCGGCCACGCCGACTTCGGCGGCGAGGTCGAGCGCATCCTGTCGATGGTGGATTCGGCCATCGTGCTGGTCGACGCCGCCGAAGGGCCAATGCCGCAGACCAAATTCGTCGTCGGCAAGGCGCTCAAGGTCGGGCTGAAGCCGATCGTCGTCATCAACAAGATCGACCGGCCGGATGCCCGCCATGTCGAGGTGGTCAACGAGGTGTTCGACCTGTTTGCCGCGCTCGACGCCACCGACGAGCAGCTCGATTTCCCGATCCTCTACGGTTCGGGCCGCGACGGCTGGGTTTCGGAAAACCCCGAGGGCCCGAAGGACCAGGGCCTGGCGCCGCTGTTCGACCTCGTCATCAAGCATGTCCCGGCGCCGACAGTGCATCCCGGCCCGTTCCGCATGATCGGCACCATCCTGGAAGCCAATCCCTTCCTCGGCCGCATCATCACCGGCCGTATCGAGAGCGGCACGTTGAAATCCAACCAGCCGGTCAAGGTGCTGCACCATGACGGCACGCTGGTCGAAACTGGCCGTATCTCCAAGATCCTCGCCTTCCGAGGCCTCGAGCGCCAACCGATCGAGGAAGCGCAGGCGGGTGACATCGTCGCCATTGCCGGCCTGTCGAAGGGCACTGTCGCCGACACGTTCTGCGACCCGGCGGTGACCGAGCCGCTGCATGCGCAGCCGATCGATCCGCCGACGGTGACGATGTCGTTCCTCGTCAACGATTCACCGCTGGCCGGCACCGAAGGCGACAAGGTGACCAGTCGCGTCATCCGCGACCGCCTGCTGCGCGAAGCCGAAGGCAATGTCGCGCTGAAGATCGAGGAATCGCCCGACAAGGATTCGTTCTTCGTTTCCGGGCGCGGCGAATTGCAGCTGGCCGTGCTGATCGAGACGATGCGCCGCGAAGGTTTTGAGATCGCCGTGTCGCGTCCGCGCGTCGTCATGCAGAACGGCGACAACGGCGAATTGCTGGAGCCGGTCGAGGAAGTCGTCATCGACGTCGATGAGGAGCATGCCGGCATCGTCGTGCAGAAGATGTCGGAGCGCAAAGCCGAGATGGTCGAACTGCGCCCGTCCGGCGGTAACCGCCAGCGCATCGTCTTCCACGCGCCGACACGCGGCCTGATCGGCTACCAGTCGGAACTGCTGACCGATACGCGCGGCACCGCGGTGATGAACCGGCTGTTCCACGCCTATCAGCCCTACAAGGGCGAATTGCCGGGCCGCACCAACGGTGTGCTGATCTCCAACGAACAGGGCGAGGCGGTGGCCTACGCCATGTGGAACCTGGAAGACCGCGGCCCGATGGTCATCGACCCGGGCGTCAAGGTCTATCAGGGCATGATCATCGGCATCCACAGCCGCGACAATGACCTCGAAGTGAACGTGCTGAAGGGCAAGAAGCTGACCAACATCCGCGCCGCCGGCAAGGACGAGGCGGTCAAGCTGACGCCGCCGATCCGCATGACGCTGGAGCGCGCGCTGGCCTGGATCCAGGACGACGAGCTGGTCGAGGTGACGCCGAAGACCATCCGGCTGCGCAAGCTCTATCTCGACCCGAACGAGCGCAAGCGTTTCGAGAAGTCGGCCAAGGTGGTCGGCGCGGCGTAAGTTTTTTCGTCGAAGCATTTTCAGGGAGGGAGCACGCGCGTGCTCCCTCCCTTTGTTTTGTCTGGCGTCACCCCAGCGTTGAACCGTTTGCGGTGACGTAGACCGCGTACAGCGACGTCGTCGCGGTGATGAAGAGCCGGTTCCGGCGGGGGCCGCCGAAGGTTAGGTTGGAGACGGCCTCCGGGATGTGGACCTTGCCGATCAGCGTGCCGTCCGGGTCGTGGCAATGGACGCCGTCGCCGGCGCTGCACCACAGCCGTCCCTTGGTGTCGACACGGAACCCATCGAACATCCCGTTCGTGCAGGTGGCGAAAACCTCGCCGTCGCTCAGCCTGCCGTCATCGCCGACCTTGAAGCGGCGGATGTGGCGCGGCCCGTCCGGCAGATGCGAGGCGCCGGTGTCGGCGACATAGAGAAGCGTTTCGTCGGGTGAAAAGGCGAGGCCGTTCGGCTTGGCGAAATCGTCGGCGACTCGCGCCACTTTGCCGCTTGCCAGATCGGCCCGGTAGACGTGACAGCCGCCGATCTCCTCTTCGCCATACTCGCCCTCGTAGTCGTGCATGATGCCGTAGGACGGATCGGTGAACCAGATTGCGCCGTCGCTCGATACCACGACATCGTTGGGCGAATTGAAGCGTTTGCCTTCGAAGCGGTCGGCGATCACCGTCACCGACCCGTCGAACTCGGTGCGCGTCACCCGTCGCATCAGGTGCTCGCAAGAGACGAGCCGCCCTTGCCGGTCGACCGTGTTGCCGTTCGAATTGTTGGCGGGCTGGCGAAACACCGAGACGGCGCCGGAGGTTTCGTCCCAGCGCATCATGCGGTTGTTGGGGATGTCGGACCAGACCAGATAGCGGCCCGGTGCAAACCATGCCGGCCCTTCGTGCCAGCGTCCACCCGTCCACAGCCGTTCGACCCGTGCATGGCCGACGAAGCAGCTGCCGAAGCGCGGATCCAGCACCTCGAATCCCGTACCTTCGATTTCTCCGAACATTCCGATTGCCTCTCTGCAGCGTTTCACTTTCCCGGCGCCGCGCGCTTTGCTAATCCGGATCGACCTTCGCGGCGTGGTTGTTGTCAGATCGATGTGATATCGATAACATACCTAACGCAATCCGATTTCCAAGGGGGATGCATGAACGACGCCGGACGCCCGATGCTGCTGCCGTCCAGTGGCGCGGCGTCCGTCTGGATCAGGGCGACACCGGCAGCTTGCGAGGAACACTGATGGGCAGGGCAGCATCGCCGAGACCAGGGGAGAACCAGGCGCCGACGATGGCCGACGTGGCCGAGCGGGCCGGTGTTTCCGCCATGACCGTCTCGCGGGCGCTGAAGGAAGGCAGCCGGGTCTCCCAGGCGACACGCGAAAAGATCATGGCCGCCGTCAACGAGCTCGGTTACGTGCTCGATCAGTCGGCCGGCAGCCTGTCGTCGCGTAAGACCGGGTTTGTCGCGGCGATCGTTCCCTCGATCAACAATTCGAACTTCGCCGACACGGCGCGCGGCATTACGGACGAGCTGGAAAGCACCGGCCTGCAGCTGCTGCTCGGTTACACCGACTACACCGTCGAGAAGGAAGAGAGACTGATCGAAGCGATGCTGCGGCGGCGGCCGGAAGGCATCATCCTGACCGGCGGCGCCCACACCGACCGCGCCCGCCGGCTGCTGGAGAGCGCCGGCATCCCGGTGGTCGAAACCTGGGAATTGCCGGCCAAGCCCATCGACCAGGTGGTTGGGTTCTCCAACGAAGAAGCGATGGGGCTGCTCGTCAAGACGCTGGCAAGGAAGGGCTACCGCAAGTTCGGCTATATTGGCGGCACGACGTCGCGCGATACGCGCGGCAGCCAGCGGCGCGAGGGTTTTGTCAGGGCCATCGAGGAGCTTGGCCTGCCGCCGGGCCGGCTGGTTTCCTTCGGCGTGCCGCCGATCTCCATCGAGCAGGGTGGCCAGGCCGTCGTCTCCATGCTCAAGCGCTGGCCCGACACCGAGGCGGTGCTGTGCGTATCGGATCTTTCGGCCTTCGGCGCGCTGATGGAATGCAAGCGCCGGGGCATGCGGGTGCCGCAAGACATCGCCATTGCCGGCTTCGGCGACTATGAGGTTGCCGCCTTCTGCCATCCCGGCATCACCACCGTGAATGTCGATTGCTATGGGATCGGCCGCGAGGCGGCGCGCCGGCTGATCCAGCTTATCCGCGGCGGCGAGAAGCAGCGCGGGCAGGAAATCGTCCTGACCAGTTATCGCATCGTCGAGCGTGAGAGCACCTGATTTTGCTATCATGCTCTAGCTAAATGCGATCTGGACCTTCATCGATTTGTTGCGGTCGCCGGCGATCTCGAACGCCGCGACTGCCTCGTCCATCGGATAGATGCCGGTCAGCAGCGGCTTGACGTCCACGCGACGGCGATTGATCAGGTCGACGGCAAGGGCGAATTCGTCGTGGAAGCGGAAGCTGCCGCGCATCTCGATTTCCTTGGCGACGATCTGGTTCTGCGGCAGCGACACATCGCCGCCAAGGCCGAGCTGCACGAGCACGCCGCGCGGCTTCAGCACATCGAGCCCCGCCCGTACCGCGCGCTCGTTGCCGGAGGCCTCGAACATCACGTCGAAACTGCCCTTGTCGGCATTGTAGGCGGCGAGCTTGTCGCCGTCGGTGGCGACATTGATGCTGCGATCAGCGCCGATCTCCTTAGCCTTCGCCAGCACGCCGTCCATGACATCGGTGGCGACGATCTCGCGCGCGCCATGGGCGCGTGCGGCGAGGATGCACAGCGCGCCGATCGGGCCGCAGCCGGTGACCAGGACCCGTTTGCCAAGCAGCGAACCGGCGCGGTTCACCGCGTGCAGCGTGACCGCGAAAGGCTCGGCGAAGGCGGCCTCGTTGATGGAAACATGGTCGGCGATTCTGTGGCATTGCCAAGCCTCGGCGACCAAACGCTGGCGGAACGCGCCCTGGATATGCGGCATCGGCATGGCGCTGCCGTAGAAGCGCATGTTGAGGCATTGGTTCTGCATGCCTTGCAGGCAGTAGCGGCAGGCGTTGCAGGGCCGGCTGGGCGAGATGGCGACGCGGTCGCCGACGGCGAGGCTCGAGACGCCGGCGCCAAGCGCCTTCACCGTGCCGGCGACCTCGTGGCCGAGGATCATCGGCTCGCGAAGGCGGACCACGCCGAAGCCGCCATGGTTGTAATAATGCAGGTCCGAGCCGCAGATGCCTCCGGCCTCGACGGCGATCTCGACCTGTCCGGCGTCAAGGATGCCCGGGTCGGTCTCTTCGATCCGCAGATCCTTGGCCGCGTGGATGACGATCGACTTCATGGCCGCGATCCTTTCTCAAACCACCGGCGTCAGCAAGGACTGTCCGCTGAAATGGGCGGCAAGGTTGTCGCGCACGAGCTGGCCCATGGCCTTGCGGGTCTCCACCGTGCCGCTGGCGTGGTGCGGTTGTAGCACGACATTGGCAAGCTGCAGGAAGCGCTCGTCGATGGTCGGCTCGTTCCAGAACACGTCGAGCCCGGCGCCCTTGATGGCGCCGGTTTCCAGGGCGGCGAGCAAGGCAGTCTCGTCGACCGTGCTGCCGCGCGAAATGTTGATCAGGATGCCGTCCGCTCCGAGTGCGGCCAGAACCGCCGCATCGATGATGTGCCTGGTGCTGTCGCCGCCGGCGAGCGTCACGATCAGGAACTCGCTCTGCCGCGCCAGCTCGACCAGATCGCCGACGAAGGCATAGGGCAGGTCGTCGCGCGCGTGCCGGTCGAAATAGGCGATAGTGCAATCGAACGCGGCCGCGCGCCTGGCCACCGCGGCGCCGACTCGGCCCATGCCGACAATGCCAAGCTTTTTTCCGCAGACGCGCGTGACCAGCGGCATGTTGCCCTTGCGCCAGCTGCCATTGCGCACATGGGCGTCGGCCTGCGGGATCTTGCGCGCCACGGCGAGCAGCAGCCCGATGCCGATATCGGCCACGTCCTCGGTCAGCACGTCGGGCGTGTTGGTGACGCGGATGCTGTTTTCCCTGGCATAGGCAAGGTCGATGGCATCGGTGCCGACGCCATAGCAGGAGACGATCTCCAGCTTCGGCAGCTTTGCCATCAGCGCGGCACTCGCGCCAAGCTCGCCGCGTGTCGCGATGGCACGGATTGCGCCGGCGTGGCTTGCGATCAGCGCGTCCTTGTCCTCGACCTGCCACAGCTTGTGGACGCGATATCTCGCTTCCAGGTCCGCCATGTCCCAATCCGGGTAGGGGCCGGTCATCAAGATCTCGGTCACGGCGTCGTCTCCTCCAGCAGCGGCAATTTTTCCATTGACTATGTTATCGATAACATTCATGTCAATAGGCACTGGCGGTGGCGCGGCGGAAATCGTATCCGCTTCAGGCGACATGTCCTCAGGAGGAGCAGGTGAGCGGTTCTTTGTTCGATTTGTCCGGCATGCGGGCTTTGATTACCGGCTCGGGGCAAGGCATCGGCCTGGCGCTGGCGGAAGGGCTGGCGCAGCACGGCGCCGAGATCGTGCTCAACGGGCGCGGCGCCGAAAAGGTCGCGGCCGCCGCCGAGACGCTGACGGCCAAGGGGCACAGGGCGCTTGGCGTGGTCTTCGACGTGACCGATCATGCGGCGGTCGCCAAAGGTGTCGAGGAAATCGAAACCACCATCGGCGCGATCGACATCCTCATCAACAATGCCGGCATGCAGTTCCGCACCCCGCTCGAAGATTTTCCCGCCGACAAATGGGATGAATTGCTGCGCACCAACATTTCGAGCGTCTTCTTCGTCGGCCAGGCGGTGGCGCGGTACATGATCCCGCGCAAGCACGGCAAGATCATCAACATAGCTTCGGTGCAAAGCGAACTGGCGCGAACGAACATCGCGCCTTACACGGCGACGAAGGGCGCCGTGCGCAACCTGACGCGCGGCATGTGCGCGGACTGGGCCAAGCACGGGCTGCAGGTCAATGCCATCGCACCGGGCTATTTCAAGACGCCGCTCAACCAGGCGCTGGTCGACAATCCCGAGTTCTCGGCCTGGCTGACCAACCGCACGCCGGCCGGGCGCTGGGGCGATGTCGGCGAACTGGTCGGCGCGGCGGTGTTCCTGGCCGGCCCGGCCTCATCCTTTGTCAACGGACACACGCTCTATGTCGATGGCGGCATCACAACCTGCCTTTGAGGCTTCGCTCATCGTCGTGATGGGTGTCAGCGGCTGCGGCAAGACCAGCGTCGGCATCGACATCGCCGCACGGCTTGGCTTCGCCTTCGTCGAAGGCGACACGCTGCACCCGCGCGGCAATGTCGAGAAGATGTCGCTGGGCATACCGCTGACCGACGACGACCGCTGGCCCTGGCTCGATCTGGTGGGCGCCGCCTTGCGCCAAGCGCATGAGGAGAGAAGCGGGCTCGTCGTGAGCTGCTCGGCGCTGAAGAAAACCTATCGGGATCGGCTTCGCCATGCGGCGGGCGGGCCGGTGTTCTTCGTGTTCCTCGCGGGATCGCGCAGTGTCCTGCGGTCCAGGATGGCCGATCGTCGCGGGCACTTCTTTCCGCCGGCCTTGCTCGACAGTCAGCTGGCGGCGCTGGAAAATCCGGCCGGCGAGGAACTGGTCGTCACTGTCGACATCGATGCTCCGGTCGACAGGATCGTCGATCGGGCGCTGAACGGGCTTGGCGCCCTCGGCGCCGCATCCGCTGCCAGAACCAGGAAAGAGGCTCATTGAGATGAGTGAAGCACCAGCAAAGGTCGCCCTTGTCGGCGCCGGCATCATGGGATCGGCAATCGCCACCCGGCTGATCGAGACCAAGCAGGCAGTCACGGTGTTCGACCTCGACAAGGCCAAGGTTGCTGCGCTGACCGCGAAAGGCGCTGCCGCCGCCGCGTCGGTCGCCGAAGCAGTACGGGCGAACGATTTCGTCATCCTCAGCCTCAACCATGCCGACATCGTGCGTTCGGTGGTGTTCGGCGACGGCGGTGTCGCGATTGCTGCTTCGCCTGAAAAACTCTTGATCGACATGTCGTCGATCGATCCCGCCGACACCGCAGAAATGGCTGGCAAGCTCGCGGCCGAGACCGGCATGAAATGGGTCGACTGCCCGCTTTCTGGTGGCGTTCCGGGCGCGCTCGGCGGCCGCTTGACGGTCATGGCAGGCGGCGAAACGGCAGACTTCGAGCGCGCCCGCACGGTGATGCAGCACCTTTGCGCCAACTACACGCTGATGGGGCCAAGCGGCGCCGGGCAGACGACGAAGCTGATCAATCAGCTTTTTTGCGCGGTTCAGTTCCAGGCTGTTGCCGAGGCGGTGAAGCTCGCCGAAGCCGGCGGCGTCGATCCCAAGGCGATCCCCGCGGCCCTCAAGGGCGGGCGTGCCGATTCCAGCATCATGCAGGAGTTTATGGCCAAATTCGCCGCCCGCGATTTCTCGCCGACCGGCCGCATCGACAACATGCTGAAGGACCTGGATTCTTTGCAGTCCTTTGCGCTGAAGACCAAGACGCCGTTGCCGATGACAGGCCAGTTGGTCGAGATCCATCGCCTGCTTTGCGCGGCTGGCCTGGGGCCAAAGGATTCGGCCGAAATGATGCGCCTGCTCGACGGCAAGATCGGCTGATTGGGAGCCTCTGATTTTGTTGCTTGACGCTCAGAAATGTTATCGATAACATCATTTGGCGATCTTGGGAGGAACGCGTTTTGGCCGAAGAGAAACTGATCGAGTTCAAGTCGATTACCAAGGAGTTCGGCGGCACCCGCGCGCTCTCCGACGTGACGCTCGATCTGTGCAAAGGCGAGATCCTTGCCTTGCTCGGCGAGAACGGCGCCGGCAAGTCGACGCTGATCAAGACACTCGCCGGCATTTACCGGCCGGATGGCGGCAGCATCCTGTTTCGCGGCGAGCCCTATCATCACCGCCCGCCGCAGCCCAACCAGCGCCAGCCTGTCGCCTTCATTCACCAGGATCTCGGCCTGATCGAATGGATGACCGTCGGCGAGAATGTCGGCCTCGCCCAGGGATTTTCACTGCGCTCCGGCCTCATCGACTGGCGCTCCACAGAAGAGCGGGCCCGCGAGGCGCTGAAGCTCGTCGGCTGCGATTTTGATCCGACGACGCGGGTCCAGGATCTGACCCGCACCGAGAAATCGCTGGTCGCCATCGCTCGGGCTTTGGCGACAGAGGCCGATGTGCTGGTGCTCGACGAACCGACCGCCAGCCTGCCCGCCGACGAGGTCGACCGGCTGTTCGACGCCATCCGTCCGCTCAAGCAGCGTGGCGTCGGCATGATCTATGTCTCGCATCGGCTCGACGAGATTTTCCGCATCGCCGACCGTGTCGCCGTGCTGCGCGACGGCCGGCTGGTCGGTCAAAAGAAGGTCGCTGACACCAGACCGGACGAACTGGTCGAGATGATCGTCGGCCGCCCGGTCAGCCAGGTCTTCACCAAGGCAGAGACGCAGGCCGGCGAGACGGTGTGTGCTGTCCGCGACCTCGTCTGCGCCGGGGCCGGGTCGGTGTCGTTCGACGTGCGCAAGGGCGAGTTGCTCGGCCTCGTTGGCCTGCGCGGCGCCGGGCAGGAACTGGTCGGCCGGGCGCTGTTCGGCTGCCAGGGCTTTTCCGGTTCGGTGACGATCAACGGCGTCGTGCCCGATTTGTCGAGCCCTATCGCCGCCATGGGCTCCGGCGTCGGCCTGATCGCTCGTGACCGGACCGAGGAATCGATCGCCGCCTCGCTGTCGATCCGCGAGAACAGCTTTCTCAATCCCGGCGCCGGCAAGCGCGGCCTGTTCTCGTTCCTGGCGCCCTACAAGGAGGCCGCGCTGGCGCGCGAGATCGGCGGATCGGTCGGGCTGCGTCCCAATGATCCGAGCCTGCCGATCGAGGCACTGTCGGGCGGCAACCAGCAGAAGGTGGTGGTGGGACGCTGGCTGCATACCGGCCGCAAGCTGCTGATCGCCGAAGACCCGACCGCCGGCGTCGATGTCGGCGCCAAGGCCGAGATCTACCGGCTGATCGGCCGCGCCCTTGAAGCCGGCCTCGCCGTCGTCGTGGTGTCGACCGACTTCGAGGAGATCGCCCATATCTGCCATCGCGCTTTGGTGTTTTCGCGCGGCCGGATCGTGCGTGAACTCACCGGACCCGAACTGACCACGTCCGCGGTGATCACCGCGGCATCGGCTTCCGAAGCCGCCTGACTGTCCCGGAGGATCTCCATGCCATCGATCGAATCCAGCGCACTCGAGCCGACCCGCGGTGAAATCGCCAGCCTGCCGGTAAGGCGGAAGATCACCCGTCTGCTGCCGGTCTATGGCCTGGTGATCCTGACCGTGTTGCTGATCCTGCTGTTCTCCATCCTGCTGCCGAATACATTTCCGACGCTGCTCAATTTGCGCTCGATCATCTCCGACAAGGCGATCATCGCGCTGCTCTCGCTGGCGGCCATGATCCCGATGGCCTCCGGGCGTATCGACCTGACCGTCGGCTACGGCATCGTGCTGTGGCACATCCTGGCAATCAGCCTGCAGACCATGTTCGGCATTCCCTGGCCGCTGGCGGTGCTGATCGTGCTTTTGCTCGGCGCCGCGACCGGCTTCCTCAACGGCCTGCTGGTCGAGGTCGCCCGTATCGACTCCTTCATCGCCACGCTGGGCACCGGCACCGTGCTCTATGCGCTGGCGCTTTGGCACACGGGTGGCCGGCAGGTCGTCGGCGTGCTGCCGGAAGGTTTTTATGCGCTCAACGGCACGATGGTGTTCGGGCTGCCGATCACCGGCCTCTATGTGCTGGCAATCGCCATCGCGCTGTGGGTTATCCTCGAATATCTGCCGGTCGGCCGCTACGTCTACGCCATCGGCGCCAATCCGAAGGCGGCGGCGCTGAACGGCATTCCGGTGCGCCGCTTCGTCATCGGGGCCTTCGTCTCGTCCGGCTTCCTGACGGCGCTGACAGGCGTGCTGCTGGCGTCCAAGTTGCGCATCGGCCAGGCCAGCGTCGGGCTGGAATATCTTCTGCCGGCACTGGTCGGCGCCTTTCTCGGCTCAACCACCATCAAACCAGGGCGCGTCAACGTCTGGGGCACGATGACCGGCGTCATCATCCTGGCCGTCGGCATCTCCGGCATCCAGCAATTCGGCGGCTCATTCTTCGTCGAGCCGCTGTTCAACGGCGTGACGCTGCTGGTTGCCATCGGCATCGCCGGCTACGCCCAGCGCAAGCGCGGCGCGGCCAGAATTGTCCGCAAACCAGATCCGTCCGGAGGCTGATTACCGGACGGTCAGTCTGTTTCAAAAACCCAAGGGAGGAACCAACATGCAGCGCAGAACATTCCTGAAATCGTCCGTCGCCCTGATGGCGGTGGCCATCGCCGCACCGGCCCTGTTCGCCGGCCAGGCACGGGCAGACGCGATGGCCGACGCCATGGCGGTCGTGCAGAAATACGCCCAGAAGGTCACCGCCTGGGACGGTCCGACCACCGGTCCGAAGGCGCAGGAAGGCAAGACCATCGTCGTGCTCGCCGGCGATCTCAAGAATGGCGGCATTCTTGGCGTCACCACCGGTGTCGAAGAAGCGGCCAAGGCGATCGGCTGGGAGGTTAAGGTCATCGACGGTGCCGGCTCGATCGGCGGCCGCACGGCGGCCTTCGGCCAGGCGATGGCGCTGAAGCCGAGCGGCATCGTCATCAACGGCTTCGACGCGGTCGAACAGGCGCCGGCGCTGGAACAGGCGAAGGCCGCCGGCATTCCGCTGGTTTCCTGGCATGCCGGGCCAGTGATCGGACCCGACGACAAGAACGGCGTGTTCGCCAATGTCTCGACCGACGCGATGCAGGTTTCCACGGCCGCCGCCGACTGGGCCTATGCCGATGCCAAGGGCAAGCCGGGAGTCATCATCTTCACCGATTCCACCTATGCCATCGCCATCGCCAAGGCCGACAAGATGAAGGCAGAGATCGAGCGGCTGGGCGGCAAGGTGCTCGAATATGTCGACACGCCGATCGCCGAGACGTCGCAGCGCATGCCACAGCTCACCACCTCGCTGCTGCAGAAATACGGCGATGCCTGGACGCATTCGCTGGCGATCAACGACCTCTATTTCGACTTCATGGGACCCTCGCTCGCCGCGGCGGGCAAAGCCGGCACCGACGCGCCGATCAATGTCGCCGCCGGCGACGGTTCGGAATCGGCCTATCAGCGCATCCGCGCCGGCCAGTTCCAGAAGGTCACGGTCGCCGAACCGCTCAACCTGCAGGGCTGGCAACTGGTCGACGAGCTGAACCGCGCGATCGCCGGGGAAAAATGGTCCGGCTATCTGTCGCCGCTGCATGTCGTGACGGCCGACAATGTCGAATTCGACGGCGGGCCGAAGAACGCCTTCGACCCCGACAACGGCTATCGCGACCAGTACAAGAAGATCTGGGGCAAGTAGGCATCCACCGGCGCGGGCGCATGACAGGCGCCCGCGTCCCTACCCAAATCCAACCGGTCCGACAGGCCGTACGGTTGTTCGCCGTACGGCCGCGGAATTCTGTCGTGCAAGGAGAGACCATGATCGTCCGCTATGCCCTGTTCGAGGGCGAGATTCATCCCGGCAGCGAGGCCGAGTTTCGTCGCTTCGTGAAGGAGAGGCTGGTGCCGCTGTGGACGCAGTTTCCCGGCGCGCAGGAAATCCGCGTCCTCGATGGCACGGCCCGCGACGAAGGCGCGCCAGTCTACGCAATGGTCCTCGCGATCCGCTATCCCGACATGGCCACGTGCGAACGGGCGCTTCAATCCTCGGTTCGGTTCGAGAGTCGCGAAGTGACCGGCGAGCTGTTGAAGATGTTCACCGGCCGCGTTCACCACCATGTCTTCGACATGAACGAATACGCGCCGGCGGGATGACCCTGCCGGGCGATCCGGCCGCGTACTCCCGTGCTTGCCGGCTCATCGGCCTGCGGCCGTCATGATGGCTTGCCGGTCGGGTTCGCTGGACAGATCGATACGGACCACCGTTCCGGTTCGGACCGGCTTGCGCAGAGCCTTTGCGCCGTCCGAGTCGACGGTCAGCAAGCGCCGCTCCTCCAGGGCCTGAAGGCGCGACCTGGAGATGTCGAGCTCGCCGGCGAGCAGGCGGTCAAGTCGCAACGACGTCATCGTTTCGAGGGTGAGCCGAAGTTCGAGCGCGGTTGCGGCTTTCGGTCCATCGCCGAGCCTCTGCTTGTGAACGGCGACATCTGGAAATTCCTCGATGCGCCCGACCTGGCCTCGCAGGGCCACGACATCGAAAGCGTGTTGGCGGGCGAGTGCCGCGTCGTTGCTCTCCAGCGCCTGCAGCAGGGCCGGTTCGATGTCGCGGCGATTGCAGCGCTCCAGAATGCCGAAATTCCAGGAATTGTCGCAATCGATGCAGCGGTAGACAAGCCAGGCGTCGATGCGCTTGCCGTTGGCGTTGACGCGGAATTTGCCGCTGCATTGATACGGCTTGGTGCCGCAGCGGTTGCAGTTGATGAAAGGTCGAGGCGCGATTTTGGGCGTGATCGCCCAGCGGATACGCAAGTAAGAAGACATGCCGATAAGCCCTTCCCGTCGGGAAGTTCGTCAGACCGGCGATGTCGAGAGCCCATGCGGGCACGGCGTGGCGAGAGGCTGCGGCGATTGGAAAACAGGCGTCACGGGCGGCTTGCGCGCGACAGCGGTTCAGCAGTGCCAAACCGGTCTCGAACCGCCACCCTGAGGAACACATGAAATGAAAACAGGCATCGCGGATGCGGTGCCACGCACTGTGTCGGGGGAGTTGACGAGACCGGCGGTTACGTAGGCAAAGTGAAACTCGAAAATCGTGTCGGGGCGGCATTTCTAGCCTTTGGGCGGGTGGTCCAGCAAGTCTCTCCTTGCGGCGCTACCGTCGCCGGGCCAGTTGAGCTAGTTATGGGCCGAACGTTTCAAACAGAGATCCCGCCATGCAGCTCACGTCGCTCCTGATATTTGCCGCCGCTCTATTCGTCGCTGCCGGCTCACCCGGACCGTCGATCGCCGCCCTTGTGGCGCGGGTGATCGCCAAGGGGTTTCGCGATGTGTTCCCGTTTCTGCTCGCCATGTGGATCGGCGAAGGCATCTGGCTGTCGCTGGCGGTGTTCGGGCTGGCGGTGGTGGCGCAGACCTTCCATTTCGCTTTCGTCATCGTGAAATGGATCGGCGTCGCCTATCTCGTCTATCTGGCCTGGAAGATGTGGACCGCACCGGTCGAGGCGAAGGAAGGCGAGATGCCGCGCGAGGATTCACCGGCAAAGCTCTTCCTCGCCGGCATGGCGGTGACATTAGGCAATCCCAAGATCATGATGTTCTATCTGGCGCTGTTGCCGACCATCATCGACCTCGCCTCGGTCAGCGTCGTCGGTTGGGTCGAGCTGACAGCGACCATGGCCGTGGTCCTGGTCGCCATCGATCTTGCCTGGGTGCTGGCCGCCGCGCAGGCCCGCAAGCTGCTCAAGAGCAAGCGCGCGATGAAGATCGCCAACCGCATCAGCGCCGGCACCATGGCCGGCGCCGCTGCTGCAATCGCCGCGCGCTCCTGAACACGTCACGTCATTTCGATGATCGGCGCGATCTCGACGCTGAAGGCCGGATCCATCAGGATCGGGCAATCCTTGGCCTTGGCGACGGCATCGTCGATGTCCTTCGCTTCGACGATCGTGTAACCGGCGGTCGGATTGCTGCCGCCATTGTTCTCGACCTTGCCGCCGGGCAGCACCATCTTCGACATGCCGACCGGATTGCCGCCGTCGACCACGGCCGAGCCGAGCTTGCCGTACCAGCCGGTCCAGGCGTCCATTGCGGCTTTCCGCTCGGCCTCGTCGGTCGGCATCTTGCCCGAGCCATGGTAGACATAGAGAAACTTCGCCATGTTCTCCTCCCTTGATCAGCGGCATCGAACCGGCATGCGGTCATGCCGCCCGCCGATCATCGGACCAAACAGGCGAACACGCAACGGGAATGCTTAATCGCAATATGCAAAATGGTGAGCAGCTAGACTTTGTCCAACAGGTTCATGCTATCCGACGTGCCTACCTTTCAGCCGGCGAAACATCCCAAGACGCCGCAAGCTGTGCATCGTACACCGACGTAAAGCCAGCGAACGCCGCCACGTGCCGGATAAATGGAGAAGCCGACGCCAATATTTGTGGCTTCGGAATCGCATTCGATGCACACCCGGCGCTCCGGCTTGGATTCGTCCCAAAACTCCTCACTGTCACAGATAAGATGTTCTAACCCGCAGGCCGTGCATGTCCGTCGCGCCACGCCTTCATCATCGTCGGCATCGAGAAGAAACGAGGTGGAACCGCATTTACATCGCGCGAGCCTGAAGTCGTGGACCTCATAGCCTTCGGTTGCGTAGGCGCTCAGGTATTCTGCGATATCGTTCGGTTCGCTGCCAATCCACCACTCGCCAGAAGTGTCTATCGCCATCGGTCACCGCGCCATGGCGTGGTAGTCGTCGTTGGGCCGCATGTCGATTGCCGCCGCCACCCGGTTCGACATGTTGAAGAAGGCGGCGGTCGAAGCGATGTCCCAGATGTCGCGGTCGGAGAAACCGGCCTTTCGCAACGCTGCCCGGTCGGCCTCGACGATCTTTGCCGGCTCTTCGGTCAGCTTGACCGCGAATTCGAGCATGGCGCGCTGCCGGTCCGACAGGTCGGCGGCGCGGAAGTTCATCACCATCATTTCGCCAAGCGTCGGGTCGCCGGAAAGCTGGCGCACGGCCGCGCCGTGCGCGGTCAGGCAGTAGTAGCAATGGTTGATCGAGGAGACGACGACCGCGATCATTTCGCGCTCCAGCTTCGACAGGCCGGAGTCGCCCAGCATCAGATCGTTGTACGTATCGGTGAAGGCGCGCAGCTTCTTCTCGTCGAAGGCATAGGACAGCAGCACATTGGGAACGAGGCCGAGCTTCTCCTCGCATTTGGCGAAGTAGGCTTTTGTCGTCTCGCTCAGCTCCGCCTGCGCAAGGTCGAGCGCCATAATCTTGCCGGTCATCGGCATTCCTCCTCATGCATTCGACGGTCAGTTTCGGCCCTGCGATATTTCTTCGCAAGCCGTCAAACCTTTGTCGCCAAATACCGGTCATCTGCTACCATAGTCGCAAAAGCATATGACGGGAGGGATTTGACACCATGGCCAGCCTCAAAACAGCAAGCCAGTCGAAAAAGGCGAGTCCGGCCAAGAAGGATGCGGCAAGGGGGGGCGAAAAAACCGGCAAGCTTGCCGATTACCTGCTTGCCCGGGCACCGGCCGAAGACGTCGCCGCCTATGATGCCGCCGACCTCGAACGCGCCGCCGATCTGGCCGGACGCGCCGTCGCCAGACACAGGAAGGGCGACTGCGTCGTCGCCATAGACGTCGAGTCCGGGGTCGTGCGCCAGGGCCGGCCGCTGACGGTCATCACCGTCGTCAACGACAACATGCCGTTCCTTTTCGATTCGATCCTCGGCGAGATCACCGAGGGTGCCGGCGAGCCGCTGCTGGTCACCCATCCGGTCGTCGTCGTCAGGCACGGCAAGAGCGGCGTCGATGAAATCCTCGGCGATGGCGGCTTTGCCAAGGGCGATCTCAGCCACGACCGGCTGAGCGTCGTCCATGTCCATATCGGTCGCATGTCTGCTGACCAGGCCGAGGCTTTGGCCGGACGGCTGAGGAAGCTGCTTGGCCAGGTGCGCGCCGCAGTCACCGACTGGAAGCCGATGCTGGCCCGCCTCGACCAGGCAATCTCGGAGTTCCGCTACGCGCCGGTGCCGCTCGACAAGGCGCATGTCACCGAGGCGATCGCCTTCCTCGAATGGCTGCGCGACGACAATTTCACCTTCCTCGGCATGCGCGAATTCAAATATACCGGTGGCGAGAAGAGCGGCACGCTGGAGCGCGCCGAGAAGCCCGGCCTCGGCATCCTGTCCGATCCGGACGTGCTGGTTTTGAGGCGCGGCACCGAAGCGGTGACGACGACGCCCGAGATCCGCGCCTTCCTGCATGGACCGGAGCCGCTGATCGTCACCAAGGCCAATGCCAAGTCTTCGGTGCATCGCCGTATCTATCTCGATTACATCGGCGTCAAGACCTACACAGCCAAGGGTACGCTTTCGGGCGAACTGCGCATCGTCGGCCTGTTCACTTCGACCGCCTACACGCGCTCGGTGATGAAGATCCCCTATCTCAGGTCGAAGGCCGAGACCGTCATTACCAAATCCGGCTTCAATCCCGGCGATCACTCCGGCAAGGCGCTGATCAACGTGCTGGAAAGCTATCCGCGCGACGAGTTGTTCCAGGTGCCGATTCCGATCCTCAGGAAGCACGCCGAGGCGATCCTCGGACTGATCGAACGGCCGCGCGTCAGGGCGCTGGTGCGCGCCGACCAGTTCGACCGTTTCGTCTCGATCCTCGTCTTCGTGCCGCGCGACCGCTACGACAGCGTCGTGCGCGAGAAGGTCGGCACGTACCTCAAGACGGTGTTCGAAGGCCGGCTGTCGGCCTATTACCCGGCCTTCCCGGAAGGCGGGCTGGCGCGCGTGCATTTCATCATCGGCCGCTCCGGCGGCAAGACGCCGAAGGTCGAGCAGGCGACGATCGAAGCGGCAATCCGCGACATCGTGCGCACCTGGGACGACGCGCTGCGTGAAACCGCGGCCGAGACCGGCACGGAAGCGGCGCTCACCGCGATCGCCGCGCGCTTTTCGGAAAGCTATCGCGATAGTTTCCCGGCAGCGGTGGCGCTGGCCGATGCCGGGCGGATCGCCAGGATCAGTGCCGCCAATCCGATCGCTATCGACTATTACCGGCATGCCGACCAGCAGCCGCACCAGGCGGCGCTGAAGATCTATCACCATGGCAGCCCCGTGGCGCTGTCGAGGCGGGTGCCGGTGCTGGAAAACATCGGCTTCCGCGTCATCAGCGAGCGCACCTTCGAGGTCGGTGAGGAAGCGACCGACAAGGTCTTCATCCACGACATGGAGCTCGAGAACAGCTACGGCAAGCCGATCGACCTCGGCGACGGCGGCGGGCTGTTCGAGGACGCCTTCCTGTCGGTCTGGCGCGGCGACATCGACAATGACGGTTATAACGGCCTGGCGCAGACCGCCGGCCTGTGGTCGGGCGAAGTCACCATCCTGCGCGCCTATGGCCGCTATCTGCAGCAGGCCGGCATCCCGCAGAGCCAGGATTTCATCGCCGCAGCGCTCAACCGCTATCCGGATATTGCGCGCGGCCTGCATGCGCTGTTCGTCGCCCGCCTCGGGCCGACGGCCGAGACGGAAGGCGTGGTGGCGGCCAAGCACCTCAAGGCCAAGATCAGGGATGCGCTGGAGGAGGTGCCCAACATCGATGACGACACCATCATCCGCCGCTACCTCAACCTGATCGAAGCTTCGCTGCGCACCAATCATTTCGTTGCCGATACGAAAGCAAAAGGCCAGTCGCTGGCGATCAAGCTCGACTCGCAGGTGGTCGACGGGCTGCCGGCGCCACGGCCGTGGCGGGAGATCTTCGTCTATGGCTCGGAGGTCGAAGGCGTGCATCTGCGCTTCGGCCCTGTCGCGCGCGGCGGCCTGCGCTGGTCGGACCGCGCCCAGGACTACCGCACCGAGGTGCTCGGCCTGGTCAAGGCGCAGCAGGTCAAGAATGCCGTCATCGTGCCGGTCGGCGCCAAGGGCGGCTTCTATCCGAAGAAGCTGCCGACGAGCGCCGGCCGCGACGCCATCTTCGAAGCCGGAACCTCGGCCTACAAGAACTACGTCTCCAGCCTGCTGTCGATCACCGACAACATCGGCATCGACGAGGTCATTCCGCCGGCCGGCGTGATCCGGCGTGACCAGGACGATCCCTATTTCGTCGTCGCCGCCGACAAGGGCACGGCGACCTTCTCCGACACCGCCAATGCCATCTCGGAGAAGCACGGCTTCTGGCTCGACGATGCCTTCGCCAGCGGCGGTTCGGCCGGCTACGACCACAAGAAGATGGGCATCACCGCCAAGGGCGGCTGGGAAGCGGTGAAGCGGCATTTCCGCGAGATGAACCGCGACATCCAGACCGCGCCCTTCACCGTCGTCGGCGTCGGCGACATGTCGGGCGATGTGTTCGGCAACGGCATGCTGCTGTCGCCGCAGACGCGGCTGATCGCCGCCTTCGACCATCGCGACATCTTCATCGATCCCGATCCGGACATGGCGGCCTCGATGGCCGAGCGCCAGCGCATGTTCGCTTTGCCGCGCTCGAGCTGGCAGGACTACGACAAGACCAAGCTGTCGGAAGGCGGCGTCATCGTCTCGCGCAGCCAGAAGTCGATCACGCTGCCGGCGGCGGCTGCCGCGGCCATCGGCCTTGGCAAGACCACCGCGACGCCGGTCGAGATCATGAACGCCATTCTCAAGGCGCCGGTCGATCTTTTGTGGTTCGGCGGCATCGGCACCTATCTCAGGGCCTCCACCGAAACCAATGCCGATGTCGGCGACCGCGCCAATGACGCCATCCGCATCACCGCGCTCGACGTGCGCGCCAAGGTCATCGGCGAGGGCGCCAATCTTGGCGTGACGCAGCGGGCGCGCATCGAGTTCGGGCTTGCGGGCGGCCGCTGCAATTCCGACGCCATCGACAATTCGGCGGGCGTCAACTGCTCCGACGTCGAAGTCAACATCAAGATCGCGCTGGCTTCGGCCATGCGCAAGGGATCGCTGACCCGGCCGGCGCGCAACAAATTGCTGGCCGAGATGACCGATGAGGTCGGCTCACTGGTGCTGTCCAACAACTACCAGCAGACGCTGGCGCTTTCGATGGCGCGCAAGCGCGGGCTCGCCGATATCGCGCATCAGAGCCGCTTCATGTCGGCGCTCGAAGCACGCGGTCTGCTCGATCGCGCCGTCGAGACGCTGCCGTCGCCGGCGGCGCTTGCCGAGCGCGAGGCGCGCGGCGAGCCGCTGACAAGGGCCGAGCTCGGCGTGCTGCTCGCCTATGCCAAGATCGTGCTGTTCTCCGACATCGTCGCCAGCGACGTGCCGGACGATGTGCATTTCGACCGCGACCTGATGGGCTATTTCCCGGACCGGATGGCGAAGAAATACGCCGCCGAGATCCACGGCCACCGGCTGCGCCGCGAGATCATCACCCGCGTCCTGGCCAACGACCTGGTCAATCGCGGCGGACCTTCCTTCGTCAACCGGCTGCAGGAAGCCACCGGCCGAACCGCCGCCGACGTGGTGCGCACCTTCGCCGTGGTGCGGGACGGTTTTGCCCTGCCGGCGCTCTATCGCGAGATCGACGCGCTCGACAACCAGATCGACGGCCAGGTGCAGCTCGATCTCTATCAGGCGATTAGCCGGCTTATCTTCGTGACAAGCGGCTGGTATCTTAAGAACGATGCCGGCACGGCCGCGCTCGGCCAGCGGATTGCCGAGCTGCAGGAGGCGCGCAAGGCACTGGAGCCAAAACTCGCCTCGCTGCTGCCCGCCTTCTCGCGCGAGCGGATCGAGGCGCGGCGGCATGGTCTGTTCAAGGCCGGCGCGCCGGAGAAGCTCGCCGCGCAGCTGGCGCTGACCGATGTGGCGGAACTGATCCCCGACATCGCGCTGACGGCCAGGACGGCCAATGCCGATATCGTCGCCGCCGCCAAGGCCTTCTTCGCCGTCAGCGACGCCTTCCGCATTCCGCGAGTCGAAGATGCGGCGCGCTCGATCACGCCCTCCGACTACTACGACCAGCTCGCTCTGTCGCGCGCGACCGACACGATCGGCGCGGCCAGGCGCGGCATAGCGGTGGCGGCGCTCACCGGCCATGCCAAGGCGGCCGACCCGGTGGCGGCCTGGCTGGAGGCCGGTGGCGAGCGGGTCGGGCGCATCCGCGAGCGGCTGCAGGCGCTGACCGAGGGCGGCGACATCACCGTGTCGCGGCTGTCGGTGGCGTCAGGGCTGATGAGCGATCTGACGGGGATGTGAGCCAGATCGGGCGAGATTGCTGGCAGGAACTACGCTATAGAGCTACACGGCGCCCTGCTTCGGGCGCCGTTCTGCGGGAGGGGACATGACCGAGGTGGCAGTGCAGCGGGCATCGGGACGCGGCATCTGGGGATGGATGCTGTTCGACTGGGCGGCGCAGCCGTTCTTCACGGTTGTCACCACCTTCATCTTCGGGCCCTACTTCGTCTCACGCATGGCCAGCGATCCGGAGACGGGCCAGGCGGCCTGGGGTTACGGCATAGCAGCGGCGGGCCTGGCTATCGCCGTGCTGTCGCCGATCCTCGGCTCGATCGCCGACCAGACCGGACCGCGCAAGCCGTGGATCGCGTTCTTCGCTGCGATCAAGATCACCAGTCTGACCCTGCTTTGGTTCGCCGCGCCCGGTTCGAACCTATTCCTGATCGTGGCGCTGTTCTCGATCGCCTCCGTCGCGGCGGAGTTCTCGACGGTGTTCAACGATTCCATGATGCCGCGCCTGGTGCCGAAGAGCGAGATCGGCCGCATCTCGAACATGGCCTGGGGCCTTGGCTATCTCGGCGGCATGATCGCGTTGATCTTCGTCGTCGCCTGCATGGCCGGTTCGCCGGAGACCGGCAAAACCATCGTCGGCCTCGATCCCATCTTCGGGCTCGATCCAAAGCTCGGCGAGGATGCGCGGGCCACCGGACCGCTCTCGGCCGGCTGGTACTTCCTGTTCATCCTGCCGATGTTCTTCTTCACGCCGGACGCCATCAGGGGCATTGCGATCGGGCCGGCAGTGCGCGGGGGTCTGTCGGAACTGAAGTCGACGCTCGCCGAAGTGCGCCAGCGCAGCGGCATCTTCCGGTTCCTCATTGCCCGCATGATCTATCAGGACGGCGTCAACGCGCTGCTGGCACTGGGCGGCACGTTTGCGGCGGCAATGTTCCATTGGTCGATCACCGAGATCGGCATGTTCGGCATCATCCTCAATGTCGTCGCCATCGTCGGTTGCCTGGTTGCCGCCCGTCTCGATACGGCGCTTGGCTCCAAGACGATCGTGCTTATCTCGCTCGTCCTGCTCAGCATCGCCACCATCGGCATCGTCTCGACCGGCCCGGGCTATACGCTGTTCGGCGCCTGGATGATGCCCGAAACCGATAGCGGCGGATTGTTCGGCACGCCGGCTGAAAAGGCCTATATCTTCTACGGCCTGCTGATCGGGCTTGCCTTCGGTCCGGTGCAGGCCTCATCGCGCTCCTATATGGCGCGTAGCGTCACCGCCGCCGAATCGGGCCGCTATTTCGGCATCTATGCGCTGGCCGGTCGAGCGACCAGTTTCGCCGCACCCTTCATGGTGGCAACCATCACCTTGGCCAGTGGCTCATCGCGGCTCGGCATGGCGGCCATCGTGCTGTTCCTGGCCGCTGGCATGGCGATATTGATCAGGACGCCATATCCGGCCGACCAGCCAGTGGAGTGAGCCCTTTTTCTTCTCTCCCGCAAGGGGAAAGAAAGAGCGCGCCTCAATGCCGGAAATGCCTCACACCCGTAAACACCATGGCGATGCCATGTTCGTCGGCGGCGGCGATGACGTCGTCGTCGCGCATCGAGCCGCCCGGCTGGATGACGGCGGCGGCGCCGGCTTCGATCGCCGATAACAGTCCGTCGGCGAAGGGGAAGAAGGCATCGGAGGCGACGACCGAGCCCTTGGTCAGCGGTTCCGCCAGCCCGGCCGCCTCGGCGGCGTCGAGCGCCTTGCGGGCGGCGATGCGCGAGGAATCGACGCGGCTCATCTGGCCGGCGCCGATGCCGACGGTGGCGCCGTCCCTGGCGTAGACGATGGCGTTCGACTTGACATGCTTGGCGACGCGGAAGGCGAATTTGAGATCGGCCATCTCGGCCGGCGTCGGCGCGCGCTTGGTTACCACCTTCAGTTCGAGGTCGTCGACCACCGCATTGTCGCGGCCCTGGACGAGCAGTCCGCCGGCGACGGATTTGACCGTCGTGCCGGCGGCGCGAGGATCAGGCAGGCCGCCCGCGACCAGCAGGCGCAGGTTCTTCTTGGCGGCGACGATGCGAACCGCTTCCTCGGAGGCGTTGGGCGCGATGATCACCTCAGTGAAAGTCTTTACGATCTCCTCGGCCGCTTCGGCGTCGAGGATGCGGTTCATGGCGACGATGCCGCCATAGGCAGAGACCGGGTCGCAGGCCAGCGCCTTGGCATAGGCCGCCTTCAGCGAAGCCCCCTCGGCGACGCCGCAGGGGTTGGCATGCTTGATGATGGCGACCGCGGCCGAGCGGGCCGGGTCGAACTCGCCGGCCAGTTCGTAGGCGGCGTCGGTGTCGTTGATGTTGTTGTAGGAGAGCTGCTTGCCCTGCAACTGGCGGGCGGTGGCGACGCCCGGCCGCTTGTCGCCGTTGACGTAGAAGCCGGCGCCCTGGTGCGGGTTCTCGCCATAGCGCATCACCTCGACCAGCCGGCCGCCGAAGGCGCGCCATGTCGGATGTTCGATCTCCAGCGCCTCGGCGAACCAGCCGGAAATCGCCGCATCGTAGCTGGCGGTACGGGCGAAGGCCTTGGCCGCCAGCTTCTTGCGGAAATCCAGTGACAGCGAACCGATATTCATCTCCAGCGCGTTGAGCACCGAGGCATAGTCGCCGGGGTCGGTGACGATGGCGACATACGCGTGGTTCTTGGCCGAGGCGCGGATCATCGCCGGGCCACCAATGTCGATGTTCTCGACGATCGAAGCATAGCCGGCGCCGGAGCGGCGGACCTCCTCGAACGGATAGAGGTTGGAGACGACGAGGTCGATCGGCTCGATGCCGTGGGTCCGCATCGCGCTGGCATGCTCGGCGTCGTCGCGTATGCCGAGCAGGGCGCCATGCACAGACGGGTGCAGCGTCTTGACGCGGCCGTCCATGATCTCGGGAAAGCCGGTCAGCTCGGAGACGTCGCGCACGGCCATGCCGGCTTCGGCGATCGCCTTCGCGGTGCCGCCGGTGGAGACCAGCTCGACTCCGGCCGCGGCGAGCGCCTTGGCGAAATCGACGAGGCCGGTCTTGTCGAAGACGGACAGCAGCGCGCGGCGGATCGGGACGAGGTCGGGCGCTGGAATGTTTTTGCTGGCGACGGCCATGGGCTGGCGGCCTTTCACGGCTGGATTGGGAAGCGTGACCGGGCCGTAGCATATGAGGCCCGGAAATCAAGCGCGCAGCTGCGGTCTGCCTTGCGTGGTTGAATGCTGAGCATTGCAATTTGATAGTAGGGCAGCCTCGCACCTCCCTCGGCGTGATCTCCGTTCCATCTCCAATTGACTCATCGCGACCACTCAGCTCTTCAACCGGTGCAGTCGCTGTTCCAATCGTTTGATGATTTTCTTGTCTGTTAGGGGAATATAAAATATTGAATGTTCGATCTTTTGGACGAATTCCCCCTGAATGAGTTGGCCGTTTTGGAAACTTTCCACCAGATACATCGTCACGGCATCGCCGGCTATCGCATCAACATAAAAATAGCGAAGGGAGTGATAGACGAAGTAGAATTTCCCAACCTCCACACGTTTGCCGCCTAATGGGAGACCGAATAAGTCGGTCACGAATTTCTGCCCTGTGAGAATATTTTCGTAAGATACCTGTCCGGAGACCGCCGAAATATCCACCCGCGCATCGGAATCGATAACACGCGCACGGGTGCGGATCACTTCAATGTCGACAGCAGCGACAATGCCCGGCAAGATGAAGTATTTATCTGGCGGAGTTATTTGTCGACGCACGTCGATACGCCGAGTGAATAAGGGGTTGTCCATAGATGGCTGGGATCCGAAGGATTCCACAAGGCGGGCCAGATTGTCACCTCCCTCGACAATTGTACGCTCAAGATAATACGTCATCTGGGATGGCTCACTTGGCAAATCTATTTTCGAACCATCCTGGTACTCTAAAGTCACTCGCGTGACGCGGTGCACGTCAGTTTCGCCTAGCTGCTCAATTTTTGGCTGAACGGTAAATGGCGGCTACCCATCACCAGCCAATACGGTTATGGGTGGTAACCTCAGATGCTCGTTTTCAAAACTAAGCTTGAAAAGCTCGATACCATGGCGCCGAGCTACCTCGATTGCACCTCGTTGATATCCTGTTGTACTAACAAACACCGCTTTGTTGACCTTTGCATCAGACGCCTTGGTTACAAAGGCATCCATCAGCTCGACTGAAATGGGTCTCTTTTTATCTTTGACCTCAAATGCCATCAATATTTCATAAAGACCGACTCGAATGACTGCGAGGACGTCAAACTGTCTGCGTTCAATCTGGACGTTCCACTGAACCTCCGAGCCCTCCATCGTCAGGCGATTTATCGCTGCGGTGATAAGTTCGATATACTTGTCGTCGGAAATCATAATTGATAGCCGGTGGCGATCGTGCGTGTCAGCTGCCAGTGAACCTCCGATATCTCGGAGGCCTTGAAGGCCAGCACGATCTGGCGGCTGCGGCGCGGGCCGCCGAGGCCGGCGAAATAGATCGATTCCTCGACCTCCGGCACGACCTCCTTACAGGTGAAGACCCAGGTGTCGGTCTGATCGCCGGTCAGCACCAGCCGGTCATGCTCGTCCTGCAGCAGATCTACATCGGGATGGATGTGGAAGCGCACCGTGACAAAGTCGCGGCCGTTGTTGCGGATCGCAGCACCGCCGGGGCGCAGGAAGCGGTCCCTGCCGGTCAGTACATTGCCATTGTTCGCCAGCGTCAGCTCGCGCTCATGCAGGAAGCCGAAGCGCGCGGCATAGCCGTCGTGGCGGGCGATGAAGCCCTGGCTGCCCTTCTGGTCGGTGCGTTTGCAGGGCGCATGCTGCGGACCGCCGATCAGCGGCGAGCCCAGGAGATCGTTGACGCGCAGCGAATGGCTGAAACGCGCCGACGAGGTGTCGTTGATGGTGGCGGTCGAGTGCGCGGCCGTGGCGCGGGCCAGTGGC
The DNA here is from genome assembly GCF_014843845.1 of Mesorhizobium amorphae. Taxonomy (GTDB): domain Bacteria; phylum Pseudomonadota; class Alphaproteobacteria; order Rhizobiales; family Rhizobiaceae; genus Mesorhizobium; species Mesorhizobium amorphae_A. The sequence continues at coordinate 137,267 of NZ_JHQS01000060.1, forward strand.
CGGAATTCGGCGGCGCCGTAGGTGTCGATGCCGGCATTGACGACATAGTGCTGGCGGCCGGAGGAGAGTTCGAAGGCGAGGCAGCCGGCATGCGCGGCGTTGGAAACATCGATGGGCGGCGGCAGGCCGGTGTCGGCGATGACGGTCACGCCGCCCATCGACAGGCGCTCATAACCCGAATGCGGCGCATGCAGCAGCGGCGCGCCGACAGTGTCGTCGTGGCGCAGGATGGTGGCGATGCGGTCGTGGATGGTAGCGCCCATGCCGTTGAAGCGGGCGAGGCTGCCGTCCTGGTGGCGAAAGAAACGCAGCGCCGGCAGCATGCGGTCGATGGCGCCCATCAGCGCCGGCGGCGGCGTCTCGGCCTGGTTGGCGTAGGTTTGGCGCAGCGGAAGGAGGTCGGCGAGAAGTTCGAGCACCGTCATCGGGTTGCGCGAAATATGGCCGCCATCCGGGAGGATCTGGCGCTCGAGCTCCTCCGCCAGGTTGCGGGTGGCGTTGCGCAGCGCCGATGCCGGCGCTGGCAGGGATAAAGCGGCGAAGGCGAGCGCGATACGGGCGCGCAGCCTGTCCTTGCCGTCGGGCATTTCGCGCGCCATCGACCGGAGATAACGGATCTGCATAGCGAGCGATTTCAGGAAGGCGCGATAGAAAGGAAATTCGGCACCTTGCAGCACCACTGACGAATGCTGCAGCCAGGCAATGACCCGCTTGGCCGTCGTGCCGGGTTCCCAGGCGATGCCCGAAATCTGGTTGCCGTGTATGGCGATCCAGTCGGAAACCAGCGCGCGGGCATTGGCGGCGGCAAGCTCGGTGCCGGCGGCGCGCATGTGGCGCAGCCAGCGAAAACCGTGCAGCGTCTTTTGCCAGCCGCGATTGGGCACGGCGATCTGGAACGGCGACTTGCCGCCGGTCTCGACCATATGGCCCGACAGCGGATAGCGGCCGTAATAGATCTCGAGCGCGATCTGCGGATCGGCGAGCCTCAGGTCCGGTGGTGCGATCAGGACGCGTTCGGGCGTACGGCCGGAATAGCGCCAGCGATAGATCGGCCCGGCACGCAGGCGCCGGCGCGTCTTGCGCCAGAACTCCCTCGCGACAAGCGTCCAAAGACGCGTCGTGCTGCCGGCAGCAAGTGCCAAATCCCCTCCTGGTCGTCCATACCCAAGGACAAGCTTATATGATTCAAGAACTTATGCGAAGGTGGATTTCGCCATGGTGAAGGAGTTCACGCTGCCGCGGCCTGATTCTCCTTAGAAAAGTCAGCAAATTTTAGTGAAAAACGACTTTAGCCGACCCGGCGCATGCGGGCGGCGAAGAAGCCGTCGAGACCGGAAATCCCAGGCGTTTCAAGCATCAGATCGGCGGGCGTGGTGCGCAGCGTGCCTTGCGGCGTCAGGAACGCATCGATGCCGGCAAACTCGCCAGGCCGAACGGGATCGTCGACGACATCAGCCGTGCCAGCAAGGAAGGCGCGGTAGAGATCCTCGCCTTCGATCGGGTCGAGCGAACAGTTGGAAAAGACGATCCGCCCGCCGGGTTTGACCAGGCTGACGGCGCGGGCGAGCAGCCTTGCCTGCAGCCCGGCGAGCTTTTCGACATCGGCCATGGTCTTGGTCCACGGCACGTCGGGATGCCGCCGCACCGTGCCGGTCGAGGAGCAGGGCGCGTCGAGCAGAATTGCGTCGAACAATTCCTCCGGTTGATAGTCGAGCAGGTCCGCCTGGACGATCTCGGCGGAGAGGCCGAGCCGCTCGAGATTCTGCGTCAGCCGCGCCAGCCGGCTTTTCGATGTGTCGACCGCGGTGACATTGGCGCCGGCAAGAATGAGCTGCGCGGTCTTGCCGCCGGGGGCGGCGCAAAGATCGGCGACACGAAGCCGTCCGACATCGCCGAACAGCCGGGCCGGCAGGCTGGCGGCAGCGTCCTGCACCCACCAGGCACCGTCGGCGAAGCCGGGCAGGTCGGGGACGGAGGCACTGAGTTTTTCCACGCGCACCGTGCCGGTCGGCAGCACTATGCCGCCGAACCGTTCGGCCCAAAGTGCCGGATCGGACTTGACGGTGAAATCGACCGGCGCCTCATGGCGATGGGCAGCCAGGATCTGCCCGGTCCTGTCGGCGCCATAGGCCGCCTTCAACCGATCGGAAAACCATTTTGGCGCTTCGTCGGTGGCGGCAAGAGCGGCGGCCAATTCGACCTCTTTCGAGCGCGCGAGCGTGCGCAGTACGCCGTTGACCAGGCCGGAAAAGCGCAGCGTGCGCGGGTCGGACTTGGCGTGGGTGACGGCAAGGTCGACGGCGGCGCTGTCGGGAATGTCGAGGAACAGGATCTGCGCCGCTGCCACATGCAGAATATGCGACAGCACGGTGGCATTGGCCGGCAGCGGCTTTTCCAGGCGCCGCGCCAGCAGGCCCGCAATCGTCATGCGATAGCGCAGTGCGGTGACCAGTATGGCGCGCACCAGCGCGCGGTCGCGCAGGTCGAGCGCCTTGTATTGCGGATGGCCATTCTCGTGATCGGTCAATCCGTCGAGCGGCGTGCGCGCATCGATGACGGCGGCGAGCAGGCGCGCCGCCGCCTTGCGCGCGGCAAGGCCGGCTACCGTCTCGCTGCCTGCGTTGTCTTCACGATCGCCTGGTGTCCGCTGCCGGCGTTTGGCGCCGCTCACGACCACGGACCTTTGGGTCCGGTCGGGTTGCGTCCCCACGGGTTGGACTTCGGCCGCGGCGGCTCAGCCGGCTGCTCCTGCTCAGCTTGCTTGCCCCACGGTCCCGCCGATGGCTGCTCGTCCGCCTGGCGTGGCGTCGGCGCCTGGCGCGGCGCTGCCTGCGACGCACCGCCGCGCGCCATCGCCTGCAGGGCGGCGATGCGGTTGTCGGTGTTTGGATGGGTGGAGAACAGATTGTCCATGCGCGCGCCGGAAAGCGGGTTGATGATGAAGAGATGGGCCATGGCCGGGTTGCGCTCGGCATCCGGGTTGGGGATGCGTTCGGCGCTGCGGGCGATCTTGTCAAGGGCCGAAGCCAGCCAAAGCGGGTTTCCAACGATCTCGGCACCGCGCCGGTCGGCCTCGTATTCGCGGGTGCGGCTCACTGCCATCTGCACGATCATGGCGGCGAAGGGCGCCACTAGCATGGCCACCAGCACGCCGACGAAGCCGAACGGGTTGTTGTTGTCGCGGCTGCCGCCGAAGAAGAAGGCGAAATTGCCGAGCATCGAGATGGCGCCGGCAAGCGTGGCGACGACGGTCATGGTCAGCGTGTCGCGGTGCTGCACATGGGCAAGCTCGTGCGCCATAACCGCCGCGACCTCCTCATGCGACAGCCTCTGCAACAGCCCGGTCGAGGCCGCCACCGCGGCATTCTCGGGATTGCGGCCGGTGGCGAAGGCATTGGGCTGCGGGTTGTCGATCAGATAGGTTTTCGGCATCGGCAGTCCGGCCCGTTGGGCGAGCGCCTGGACGATGGCGTAATATTCGGGCGCATTCTTCTCGTCGACTTCGACAGCGTGGTTCATCGACAGCACCATCTTGTCGGCGTTCCAATAGCTGAACAGATTGGTGCCGGCGGCGATCAGCAGCGCGATCATCATGCCGCCCGTGCCGCCGATCAGAAAGCCGACGCCCATGAACAAAGCCGTCATCGCGGCAAGAAGCATGGCGGTGCGAAGGGTGTTCATCGGCTGCTCCGTCCGTGGCGGCGAAAAGGGGTCGATCCAAGCGGGTTCATCGCTATATGATGGGAAACACCTGCCCCTGTTTCAATCCGTCGGGACTATCGCATGACCGACCAGACCATCAAAACCGACGCCGGCCCGGATCGCGATCTATCGCAAAAACCACTGACGCCGGCGGCCAGCCGCGCTCTGGCGGAAGCGCGGGCAAGGCGCGAGGCATATCGCGAAAAGGAAGCGGCGCTGCCGAAGGAAATCGGCGGCCGCGGCGGCAAGGAACCCGGCCGCTATGGCGACTGGGAGGTGAAGGGCCTGACCAGCGACTTTTAGGGGTGGGCTGATATTCAGCCGGCCTGCAAATGGCGGCTTCCTGCGCTTCCGGTGCTCACGTACTTCAAGTACGCTCCGCTCCGGTTCTCGGAATCCACCATTTTCGACTCGACCTGACCTGAATCTCAACCCACCCTTGAAATCTACCCTTAAGCCGCGGCCAGCTCCGGTGCGGGAGCGATCCAGCCGCGATCGTCGACGACGATGCCGAGCCGGTCGTAAGAGGCGATCGCCATATGTGGCGTCTGCAGCGGGTGGCCGTGCGTGGCGCTGATCACCATGACTGTGGCTTCGGCCGCCTCGGCCGCGGCAATGCCGGCCGGGGCGTCCTCGAAGACCAGGCAATCGCGCGCGTCGACGCCGAGCCGTTTGGCGGCCAGCCGGAAGCAATCGGGCGCCGGCTTGCCGCGGGTGACGTCCTCGGCAGCGACTATGACGGCTGGTATCGGGATGCCGGCTGCCTTCATGCGCAGCAGCGCCAGCTCGCGCGGCGCCGACGTGGCGATGGCCCAGCGTTCGGGCGGCAGCGACTTCAGAAAGGCGACAGCGCCGGCGATCGGCAGGATGCCATCGAGGTCGGCCGCCTCGGCCTGCAACAGCGCGTCAGCCTCGCTTACCGGGTCGACGCCTGGAAGATTGAGCCGGCCGATGGTCTCGATCGCCCGCACGCCATGGATTGTCGGCAGGAAGGCGGCGACGTCGAGGCCCTGGCGCTGCGCCCACTGCGTCCACACCCTTTCGGCGGCGGCAATGGAGTTGATTACCGTGCCGTCCATGTCGAACAGAAAGGCCGCGAATTTTCTGCCTGCAAACATCTGATATCCTGGGGGTCGTTTTCGGGAGGGGCAAAGCTGTGGCCGACCGTAGCCTCATGGCTGGGCCATGGGAAGGCGCAAGGTCGCATTTTGACCCGTCCAGGGGAACCATTGGCCTGCCTGCTGCGTTCAAAAAGCTGTCTTTCAAAGAGACCGAAGGGGGAACCGCGATGCTGATCAGGCTCGGCTACGAAATCGCTATTGAAAGTGTTGCAGCCACGCCGGTCATTTCGCTGCTCGACATCCACAAGGACAGGCAGGCCGACATCAAGCGGCAGACCCGCGTGCTGACGTCGCCCTCGGTGCCGACCAAGGTTTACTATGACCTTTTCGGCAATGCCTGCCGGCGCTTCACGGCGCCTGGCGGCGGCTTTCGCATCCTCTATGACGCAGTCATCGAGGACAGCGGCGAGGTAGACGAGGTCAACATGCTGGCCAGGGAAACACCGGTGGCGGAATTGCCGGACGAGGTGCTCGGCTATCTGCTGGGCAGCCGCTATTGCGAGACCGACCATCTCAGCGACCTCGCCTGGCAGCTGTTCGGCAACCTTCCGCCGGGCTGGGCGCGGGTGCAGGCGATCGTCGACTATGTCCACAACCGCCTGTCCTTTGGCTACGGCTATGCGCGCTCGACCCGCACGGCGGCGCAGGCGCATGAGGAGCGCGTCGGCGTCTGCCGCGACTTTGCCCATCTGGCGATCACGCTCTGCCGCTGCATGAACATCCCGGCCCGCTACGTGAACGGCTATCTCGGCGATATCGGCGTGCCGGTCGATCCGGCGCCGATGGATTTCTCGGCATGGATGGAAGTCTTCCTCGACGGCAAGTGGTACACGTTCGATCCGCGCCACAATCGCCCTCGAATCGGTCGTGTCGTCATCGCGCGCGGCCGCGATGCCACCGACGTGCCGCTGCTGCACAGTTTCGGCCCGCACCGGCTCAGCCTGTTCAAGGTCTGGACCTATGAGCAGGAGCGTAACCTGTTCAGTCCGCCCCATCATGGCGTCGACAGAACCGTCAGCGCCCAAATGCTGGCCTGACGACGCCGTCCGCGCCCGAGATCGACGGGTGATCCGCTTCGGGACAGTCGGTCTGTGCCGGACCGGGACCGAAAAGCGCCACGGGCGGGATCATGGTAAGCACTTCGTAAAGGAAGTTGCGGCTCGGGTTTTCTGTTTACCGGCCGTTCACCTTGCCCGACTTCGAAGCCGAGTGAAAACAATGGCTTGGCAGGAGATGGCGGCTTTTGCCGTCGCGGCAGCGCCATCCGGCCGGATTCCTGCAACTCCCCTCATGCGGTTTCGAGGCCGCGGCAGGTGGAGGCGGAAAGATGCGGCAGTTCAGGGGTTTTGTTCAGGCGTCCGGCGGCTTTGCCAGGGATCGTGGCGGAAACTTCGCCATCGTCTTCGGCTTTGCGGCGTCGGTGCTGGCGCTGGGCGTCGGCTTCGCAGTCAACGTCTCCCAACTCTACAACGCCAAATCGAGCCTGCAGGGCGTCGTCGACGCGGCGGTCACCTCGACGGCACGCGATCTCACCACCGGCGTCATCAAGGAAGCCGATGCGAACAAGTCCGTGCAGGCCTTTCTCGATGCCAACAGCGCGGCCGGCATCCTGCAGGCCGACCAGATCGTTCTCGACAAATTGACGGTCGACAAGACGGCCAAGACCGTCCGGGCGGACGTCCATGCCGACGTCACGTTCTATTTCCCGCTGTTCAGCATGGGCGACATGCAGCGCGTGGGCGTCTCCACCACGGCACTTTATTCGGACAAGACGATCGAGGTGGCAATGATGCTCGATGTGACCGGATCGATGGCCGGTCAAAAGATAAAGGACTTGAGGGCCGCCGCCGCAAATGCGGTCGACAGCTTCCTCGACAATCAGAACCAGGCCAACCCCAGGGTGCGGGTGTCGATCGTGCCCTACGCCAATTCGGTCAATGCCGGTTCGCTTGCGGAAAGCAGCGTCTATGTCGAAACCAAGGCCGGCCAACGCAAACAGGCTCCGGGCAATGACGACCCGAAATATGTCGCGGCCTCGTCACGCCCGGACAATTGCGCCACCGAGCGCAAGGGCACCTATCAATATTCGGACGCCGGTCCCGACGTCAGCATGGTCAATCGCGACTATTTCCTGTCGGACTTCGCAAAGAGCAGCCGCACGGCAGCTTGCCCGGCCGCTGCCCTGATGCCGCTGACGGCGGATGCCGATGCGCTGAAGAATGTCATCAAGACCTTTGCCGCCTCGGGCGGCACTGCCGGCCATATCGGCGTGCAATGGGCCTGGTACATGCTTTCCGAGAACTGGGGCAGCGTGATGATCGCTTCGCAGCGGCCGGCAAAGATGGACCCGAGAAAGGTCGCCAAGATCGCGATCCTGATGACCGACGGCGAGTTCAACCTGTCCTATTTCGACGCCAGCAGCGTCGGCGAGGTCTACAACGACGCCGGCAAGGAACCGACCCGCACCGCGGCAAAGACACTGTGCGCCGCCATGCGCGACCAGGGCATCGAAATCTTCACCATCGGCTTCGACCTCCAGGAGAAGAACGCCAAGGCGACGCTGCGGGATTGCGCGAGCGCCGACACCGGCAGGATCAAGCACTTCTATCAGGCGGCCAACGGGGCCGAGCTCAACGCAGCATTCCTTGAAATCGCACGCAACATCGAGACGCTGACGATCAAGCGCTGATCCGCCGACTTCGGGCAGGTCGTGGGAACGGAAAAGGCCGCCGCTTCTTTCGAAGCCGGCGGCCTTCCGTGTTTCCGTCCATGGCGCGGTCTCTGGCGGTGATGCTGTCGCATCACCTGCCGCGCTTCTCGCGCCTTAACGGGAAGACTGCTTCCCGAAAGTGCAATCCGCTGAGGCCACGTTCTGGAAAACGAAATCACTCGACATCGGATCACCTCCTTTCGATCTGTTGAACACACCCTCATGATGGGGTGCGTTGCAGCAAAAGACAAGACGCAGGTTTGAAAAAGCCAGAGGCGCCTTGTCAGACGAACCGCATCGGCGCGCCCACCTCGACCCGCCCCGGCCGGTCGACCGTGCAGTAGACGCCGAGATTGTGGGCGTTGTGGCGCACCAGGTTGCGCAGGATTCCGGGATCGTTGTCGAAACCGTCCTGGGCGATGATGGTGAAGCCGCAGCGGCGGCACGGCTCGGAGATCGTCAGCAGCAGGTCGCCGATCGCTAGCTTGCGGCCGATCCATTCCGTTTCGGGGAACGAGCCTTCGACCGGCTCCATGTCGACGACGATGTTGGGGCGGAAGCGGCGCGGGTCGGCGGCACCTTCCGGATGCAGTGCCTTCAGCCGCGCCAGCGAGGCGGTGGTCAGCAGATGGATGGGGTTCTTGACGTAGCGCTCCGCGGTCAGCGGGCCGGCATAGTCGGGCGCGGCGTTTTCGCGGCGGAACGGCCGGATCGAAGCTTCAAAGCCGAGAAAGGCGGAGATGGCGCGGTCGCTTTCGGCGCCGGGTGCAGCCAGCCAGTCGCCGTCGGGGAGGGCGATCTCCAGTTCGCGGTTGTTGGTCAGCCGGGTGCGGATCAACGGCACCTTGTGCCATTTCGCGTCGCGGTCGGGCCGTGCGATCTCATTGTCCGATCGATCGACGAGGCCGAACATGCGGTCTCCGTCGATGCTTTCGGGGCCGACCGGGATCGCATCCAGGCGCTCGCCGGCGAGCGAACTCGCCGGATAGCGCCAGAGTTGGGCAACCGCACCCAGGGCAGCCTTGTCCTGTATCATGCCTTCTTGTTCTGCCGGTTGGCGACAAGGTCGTCGACGACGGCCGGATCGGCCAGCGTCGAGGTGTCGCCGAGCGCGCCGAAATCGTCCTCGGCGATCTTGCGCAGGATGCGGCGCATGATCTTGCCGGAACGGGTCTTGGGCAGGCCCGGCGCGAACTGGATCTTGTCGGGCGTGGCGATGGCGCCGATCTCCTTGCGGACATGGTCGACCAGTTCCTTGCGCAGCGCCTCGCTCGATGCCTCGCCGGCCATCAGCGTGACATAGCAGTAGATGCCCTGGCCCTTGATGTCGTGCGGGTAGCCGACGACGGCGGCCTCGGAAACCTTGTCGTGACTGACCAAAGCCGATTCGACTTCCGCCGTGCCCATGCGGTGGCCGGAGACGTTGATGACGTCGTCGACGCGGCCGGTGATCCAGTAGTAGCCGTCTGCGTCGCGGCGGCAGCCGTCACCGGTGAAGTACTTGCCCCTGTAGGTGGAGAAATAGGTCTGCACGAAGCGCTCGTGATCGCCATAGACGGTGCGCATCTGGCCCGGCCAGGAATCGGTGATGCAGAGATTGCCGTCGGCCGCACCCTCGAGCACCTTGCCATCGTTGTCGACCAGCTGCGGCTTGACGCCGAAGAAGGGCCGCGTCGCCGAACCCGCCTTGAGGTTGGTGGCGCCGGGCAGCGGCGTGATCAGGATGCCGCCGGTCTCGGTCTGCCACCAGGTGTCGACGATCGGCACCTTGCCGTTGCCGACAACGTTGAAATACCACTCCCAGGCTTCCGGGTTGATCGGCTCGCCAACCGAGCCCAGCACGCGCAGCGACTTGCGCGAGGTCTTGGTGACGTGGCTGTCGCCGGCGCCCATCAGCGCGCGCAGCGCCGTCGGGGCGGTGTAGAAGATGTTGACCTTGTGCTTGTCGATGACTTCCCAGAAGCGCGACTGCGACGGGTAGTTGGGCACGCCCTCGAACATCAGCGTGGTCGCGCCGTTGGCGAGTGGCCCGTAGACGATGTAGCTGTGGCCGGTCACCCAGCCGACATCGGCGGTGCACCAGTAGATGTCGCCGTCATGGTAGTCGAAGACATATTGGTGGGTCATCGAGACATAGACGAGATAGCCGGCGGTGGTGTGCAGCACGCCCTTCGGCTTGCCGGTCGAGCCCGAGGTGTAGAGGATGAACAGTGGATCCTCGGCCTTCATCTTCTCCGGCTTGCAGTCGGCCTTGACCGTCGCCACCTCGTCATGGTGCCAGAGGTCGCGGCCCGCCACCCAGTTGATCTTGCCGCCGGTGCGGCGCACGACCAGCACCTTCTCGACCCTGGTGCCGGCCTTGGCGGCGATCTCGATCGCCTTGTCGGTATTTTCCTTCAGGGGCACATGCTTGCCGCCGCGCAGACCTTCGTCGGCGGTGATGACGAAGGTCGATTTGCAGTCGTCGATACGGCCGGCCAGCGCGTCGGGAGAGAAGCCGCCGAAGACCACCGAATGGATGGCGCCTAGCCGCGTGCAGGCGAGCATCGCATAGGCCGCTTCCGGGATCATCGGCATGTAGATGGTGACGCGGTCGCCCTTCTTGACGCCGTGCTTCTTCAGCACATTGGCGAAGCGGCAGACATGCGCGTAGAGCTCGTTGTAGGTGACCTTCCTGTCGTCATAGGGATTGTCGCCTTCCCAGATGATGGCGGTCTGGTCGCCGCGCTTCTTCAGGTGCCGGTCGATGCAGTTGTATGAGACGTTGGTCTCGCCGTCCTCGAACCATTTGATCGAGACCTTGCCGTCGAAGGAGGTGTTCTTGACCTTGCTGAAAGGCTTGAACCAGTCGATGCGCTTGCCGTGCTTGCCCCAGAACTTGTCCGGGTTCTTGACGCTGTCGGCATACCATTTGAGGTAGGTGTCGTTGTCGATCAGCGCGTTCTTCTTCCACGCCGGCTGGATGCGATGGACATGAACCTCGGACATTTTTACTTCCCTCCCGAAACCAACGCGCCGGCTTGGGCGCCGGCGCCATCGCGGCGAAGCGGCCGCGAATTCGCGCGCATTATTAACAGTTCCACGATGACGGCAATATTAGACGTTGGATTCGCGCGGCGGGATGCCGCAGGGGCATTGTCCGGCGCTGTCAGCACTCGACCATGGTCGCTGCTAACTGCATGTTTTCGCGCGGAAAACCCGGATACGATCAGGAAAAATCAATAGACAGTTAAATAACAAGGCGCACAATCTGATGTCGGGAGGAAAGGAGAATCGACCCAGGGGGCTGCAATGCATGACCATTCCGAAATGGACCTGATGCTCAAAGGCTATGGCTTGACCACGGCCAAGATTCTTTATCATTTTCCCGATCATCCGCATCTGCTGCAGAGCTACATCTGGCAGGACTACGACATCGCCCCGAAATTCCCGGTGCTGATCCGCTTCATCGAGTTCTGGAAGACCAAGCTCGACGGCCCGCTGCATTCGGTGACCTATACGCACCAGAAGCTGATCGCGCCGAATGAGTGGCGCAAGGTCGACGGCGAGTTCGTGCTGCACTAGGGTCAAAACCCGATGTTCGACCGATAAGTCCGGCGGTCCGTCGAACGCCGGCCGTTGGACAGACGGATGCTGAGCATGTCCTCCACCTTCATTGTCAGGCGCGCCATGCTGGAGGACGAGCCCGGGGCGAGTGAGATGCTGCGTGAGTCCTACCCCGGCTCGATGCGCACATCGTACGATCCGGCCGTTCTTGATGCTGCGCTGCCTTTGATCACCCGCGCAAACCCGGCGCTGCTTTCTGCCGGCACCTACTATCTCGCGGTAGACGACATCGACATTGCTGTTGGCGGCGGCGGTTGGTCGTGGGAACGGCCCGGAAGTTCTGAAGTGACACCCGGACTCGCGCATATCCGCCATTTCGCCACTCGTCCCGAATGGTTGGGCCGCGGGGTTGGGAGCGCGCTTTACGGCCGGTGCGAAGAAGATGCACGGTGGTCGGGCGCGCCGTTTCGAATGCCACGCAAGCCTCAACGCGGAGGGGTTCTATTCGGCGTTGGGCTTCAGGTCGATGGGGCGGATCGAAGTGCGCATCGGCCCTGGGCCGATGTTGCCCTGCATCCTGATGGAACGAGCCATTTGACAGCGAAGGGTACGGTCACACCGCCGGCAGGCTCAACCGGGCAAAACCTTCCTGACGGCGATAGGGGAAGTAGGGATAGGGCGCGGTGACTTCGCTTGCCGCGTCGAGTTTCTTGATCTGCTCTGGCGTCAGCGACCAGCCGACGGCGCCGAGGTTCTGGCGCAATTGCTCCTCGTTGCGGGCGCCGATGATGACCGATGAAACGGTCGGGCGTTGCAAGAGCCAGTTGATGGCGATCTGCGGCACGGTCTTGCCGGTTTCGGCAGCCACAGCGTCGAGCGCCTCGACCACCTTGAAAAGGTGTTCGTCCTCGACCGGCGGCCCAAAGCTCGCGGTATCGTGCAGCCGGCTCTTTTCCGGCAAGGGCTGGCCGCGGCGGATCTTGCCGGTCAGGCGGCCCCAGCCGAGCGGGCTCCACACCAGCGCGCCGACGCCCTGGTCGAGGCCGAGCGGCATCAGCTCCCATTCATAGTCGCGCCCGACCAACGAATAATAGACCTGATGGGCGACGTAGCGCGGGTAGCCGTGCCTGTCGGCGAGGCCGAGCGATTTCATCACCTGCCAGCCGGAGAAATTGGAGACGCCGACATAGCGCAATTTGCCGGTGCGCACGAGGTCGTCCAGCGTCGACAGCACCTCCTCGATCGGCGTGCCGGCATCGAAGGCATGCAGTTGCAACAGATCGATGTAGTCGGTGCCGAGACGCTTTAGCGCGCTCTCCACCGCCTTGATCAGCCGCGATCGCGAGGAACCGTAGTCGGCTGGCCCATCGCCCATCGGCAGCGAGGTTTTCGTCGAGATCAGCACGGCGTCGCGGCGGCCCTTGATGGCCTGCCCGAGCACCTCTTCGGAAGCGCCATTCGAATAGACGTCGGCGGTGTCGAAGAGATTGACGCCGGCCTCGAGGCAGATGTCGACCAGCCGCCGTGCTTCGCTGGCGTCGCTGTTACCCCAGGCGCCGAACAGCGGCCCCGAGCCGCCGAAGGTGCCGGCACCGAATGAAAGCACGGGGACCTTCAGGCCCGATGCGCCAAGATGTCGATAGTCCATTTTCTTGCTCCTTGTGAGGTCGAAGGGGTGTTGTTCGAGGATCGTCACGAGCGGGCGGATGCCGGTTCGCCAAGCGCCGGGTTGTGATCGAGGCGCAGCGCCAGTGCGGCCACGCCGAGCGCCGAAAGCGGCAGCAAGGCCGCGACCCAGGTGACGGCGCCGAGGCCGGGGCCGTGGGCGATCACCACGCCACCCAGCCACGCGCCTGCGGCGTTGCCGAGATTGAAGGCGGCGATGTTGAAGGACGAGGCGAGGCTCTGGCCAGCGCCGTCGGCCTTTTCCAGCACCCACATCTGCAGCGGCGCCACGGTGGCAAAAGCGGCGGCGCCGAGCAGGCCGACATAGAGGACGGCCGTCACCTGATTGTGCAGAGTGAGGGTCATGGTGGCGAGCACCAGTGCCAGCAGGACGAGGCTACCGAGCACGGCCGGCACCAGCCAGCGGTCGGCTGCCTTGCCGCCGATGAGATTGCCGGCAATGAGGCCGCCGCCGAAGACGAGCAGGATCGGCGACACCGCCGCCTCGCCAAAGCCGCTGATCTCGGTGAGCAACGGGGCGATGTAGGTGAAGACGGCGAACACGCCGGCATAGCCAAGCACGGTGGTGGCGAAGCCGAGCAATACCGGTGCGCGGGCAAGGACGGCGAGATCGGCGCTGAGCTTGCTCTTCTCCGGCTCCGCCTGGCCGCGCGGTACCAGAAGGAGAATGATGGCGAAGGCAGCGAGCCCGACCAAGGTCACCGCCCAGAAGGTCGCGCGCCAGCCGAGGGCCTGGCCGAGCCAGGTGCCGAAGGGAACGCCGAGGATGTTGGCGATGGTGAGCCCCGTGAACATCAGGGCTATCGCCGACGCCTTCTTGTTGGGCGCGACCAGCCCGGTCGCCACGACCGAGCCGACGCCGAAGAAGGTGCCGTGGGCAAAGGCGGTGAGCACGCGGGCGCCCATCAGCGTCCAGTAGTCGGGGGCTAAAGCGCAGGCGAGATTGCCGATGGTGAAGATCGCCATCAGCACCAGAAGCACGGTCTTGCGCGGCCAGCGGCCGGTGGCGATGGTCAGGAGCGGTGCGCCGATGACGACGCCCAGCGCATAGCCGGAAATGAGCTGGCCGGCGGCCGAGATCGAGACACCGAGATCGATGCTGACGTCGATGAGCAGGCCCATGATGACGAATTCGGTAACGCCGATGCCGAAGGCGCCGGCGGCAAGGGCATAGAGAGCAAGAGGCATGGCGATCGTCCTGTTGGTCGCGGAAGGACGCCTGTCGCCGCGTCCCGACCTGGAAGATCGTGTCGCAACCAACTGTGAACCAGTCTTGCTTTGGGCATACTTTCTGTGAAATAGATTCACGAATGGCGAGGCCGGAGATAAACCGATCTGGAGAGATCGAAGTGTTCGTCCGCGTCGTCGAGGCGGGCAGCTTTTCGGCTGCGGCGCGGGCACTGCGCATGACGCCGTCGGCGGTGAGCAAGCTGATCGCGCGGCTGGAGGCCCGGCTTGGCGCACGCCTCATCAGCCGCTCGACGCGGCGGCTGCAGCTCACACCGGAGGGCATTGCCTTCCATGACAGCGGCGTGCGCATCCTGGCCGACATGGCGGCGGCCGAGCGTGAGACGGCGGCGGGCGCTGCGCCGCGTGGCCTGCTGCGGGTCAACAGCTATGTACCCTTCGGCCAGCACCGGCTGATCCCGCTGCTACCGCGCTTCCTCGAACGTTATCCCGAGATCTCGGTCGACCTTGTGCTGACCGACCATGTCATCGACCTGATGGAGGAGCGCGCCGATGTCGCCATCCGCGCCGGGCCGCTCGGCGAATCGCGGCTGGTGGCGCGCAAGCTCGGGCAAAGCCGGACAGTCGTGGTCGCCGCGCCGTCCTATCTCGAACGGCATGGCACGCCTCGGACATCAGCCGATCTCGACCGCCACAACCGGATGGGCTTCCGCTTCTCGCGCCATATCGACGGCTGGCCCTTTGTCGATAGAGCCGGCCTGTCGACAGTCGTCTCGACCACGGGAAACGCACTGGTCGGCGACGGCGAGGCGATGCGGCTAATGGCGCTTGCAGGCGCGGGCATCGCCCGGCTGGCGCGTTGGCATGTGGAGCAGGACATCGCCGCCGGGCGGCTGGTGCCATTGCTGGAGGCGTTCAATCCCGGTGATGAGGAGCTGACGCACGCCGTCTATGTCGGCCAAGGCAAGCATCTGCCGGCGCGGGTGCGGGCCTTTCTCGATTTTCTGGTCGAGACCGTGCGGCTCTGAAGGACGTTCGGGAGCCGATGGCTCTCGGGATGGCTGTTGCTTACGCCTTCGGTGCGAACGGCGCCGGGCGGCGGCCTGCCGCCTGCCGCTCCAACATCCAGCCGGGATATTCGGCTGGCAGCGCGCTCACCTCGTCCAGCCTGGCCAGATCGTCGGCGTCGAGCTTCAGCTCTGTCGCGGCAAGGTTCTGCTCTAGCTGCTCCATGCGGCTGGCACCGATGATGACGCTCATCACGAAGGGTTTTGCCAGCACATAGCCGAGCGCCACCGTGGCGACGCTGACATCATGCCTTTTGGCAACCCCGCGCATGACAGCGACGGCGGCCCAGGCGCGGTCCTCGTTGACCGGCGGGAAATTGAAGGAGGCGCGGCGGCCCTCGCCATTGCCGGGCGCGCCGGGACCATACTTGCCGGAGAGCAGGCCGCCGGCCATCGGCGACCAGACCATCAGGCCGAGTTTTTCCTCGGCGAGCAGCGGCACGATCTCGCGTTCGAGGTCGCGGCCGGCGATGGAATAATAGGATTGCACGGTCTCGAAGCGGGCAAAGCCCTTGCGCTCGGCGATGCCCAGCGCCTTGGCGATACGCCAGGCCTGCCAGTTCGAGACGCCGACGTAACGCACCTTGCCACTGGAGACGAGATCGTCGAGCGCCCGCAGCGTCTCGTCGATCGGCGTCACCGCATCGGTGCCGTGCAGCTGGTAGAGGTCGATATGGTCGAGCTGCAGCCGCTCGAGACTGGCATCGACCGAATCCATGATATGGCCGCGCGAGGAGCCGCGCTGGTTCGGGCCGCCGCCCATGGCGCCGTGGACCTTGCTGGCGATAACCACGTCCGACCTGTTGACGCCGAGATTTTTCAGCGACTGGCCGAGCAGTTTTTCGGACTCACCGAACGAATAGACGTCGGCCGTGTCGAAGAAATTGACGCCCGCGGCTATGGACCGGCCGACGATCTCGTCGACACCCTTCTGGTTCAGGCTGGCGATCAGGCCCCATTGGGCGTTTTCGCCGGCGGCGCCGAAGGTCATGGTGCCGAGGCAAAGTTCGGAGACGAACATCCCCGTATTTCCGAGTTGATTGTAGCGCATGGTGGCGGCTCCGGGAGATTTGGTGATGACGTCCGAAAAATAGGAACGGTACGTTCCGTTTCAAGCGCTGGCGCAATTGCACTGTTGGGATTGGCTCAAGCTTCTGCTAGCGGCTGCCGAAGATGGCGGAGCCGACCCTGACGCTGGTGGCGCCGAAGGCGATGGCCGTCTCGTAATCGCCGGACATGCCCATCGACAGTTTTGCGACACCGGCTTCCTTGCTGAGCTTCTCCAGCAGGGCAAAATGCGGGCCGGGATTCTCGTCGGCCGGCGGGATGCACATCAGGCCTTCGATGGCGAGGCCGTGAACCTCGCGGCAACGGGCGACGAAGGCGACGGCCTCGCGCGGCTCGATGCCTGCCTTCTGCGGCTCCGAGCCGGTGTTGACCTGCATGTGGAGCCTTGGTGTCCGGCCCTGCCGGGCGATCTCCTTGGCAAGTTCGACCGCGATCTTCTCGCGATCGATCGTCTCGATGACGTCGAACAGGGCGACTGCTTCCTTCGCCTTGTTCGACTGCAGCGGACCGATGAGGTGCAGTTCGATTTCCGGGAATGCTGCCTTCAGCGCCGGCCATTTGGCTTGTGCTTCCTGCACGCGGTTCTCGCCGAAGACGTGTTGGCCGGCCTCGATCACCGGACGGATATCGGCGGCTTCGAAGGTTTTCGACACCGCGACCAGCGTCACCGCACCGGCATCTCGCCCGGCCTCGCGCTCGGCGGCGGCGATCCGCACCTTGACGGCAAAAAGCTGTTCGACGGCGTTCGCCATGCCTAAATCCTGCCTGTCTTTATCGCTCTCGGCCGGATCGCCGCAGTTGACGGGTCCGGCAATCCATGGTGAACACCGCGACGACATTTTCCCTGGCCGCCGGCCATGTTCGGTGGCTCGTGCCTGCTTTTAAGTGAAAAACATCCAATGGCAACCGAACGATACAATCCGCGCGCGTCAGAGCCCAAATGGCAGAAGGCCTGGGACGCCAAGAAGCTGTTCGAAGCTCAAAACGACGACCCGCGCCCGAAATACTATGTGCTGGAGATGTTCCCCTATCCGTCGGGGAAGATCCATATCGGCCACACCCGCAACTACACGATGGGCGACGTGGTGGCGCGCTACAAGCGGGCCAAGGGGTTCAGCGTGTTGCACCCGATGGGCTGGGACGCCTTCGGCATGCCGGCCGAGAACGCGGCGATGCAGAACAAGGTCCATCCCAAGGACTGGACCTATGAGAATATCGCCGCCATGCGCGAGCAGCTCAAGGTCATGGGCCTGTCGCTCGACTGGGCGCGCGAATTCGCCACTTGCGACGTCGACTACTACCACCGCCAGCAGATGCTGTTCCTCGACTTCGTCGAGAAGGGGCTGGTGACGCGCAAATCTTCCAAGGTCAACTGGGACCCGGAGGACATGACGGTGCTCGCCAACGAGCAGGTGATCGACGGGCGCGGCTGGCGCTCGGGCGCGCTGGTCGAACAGCGCGAGCTGACGCAGTGGTTCTTCAAGATCACCGACTATGCGCAGGACCTCCTGGATTCGCTCGAAGGCCTCGACGAGTGGCCGGAGAAGGTCAAGCTGATGCAGCACAACTGGATCGGCCGCTCGGAAGGGCTGCTGATCCGCTGGCCGCTGGCGGCACCGATTGCCGACGAGCATGAGCTGGAAGTCTATACGACGCGGCCCGACACCATCTTCGGCGCCTCCTTCATGGCGGTCGCCGCCGACCATCCGCTGGCGAAGAAGGCCGCGGAAGACAATCCGGCTTTGGCCAAGTTCATCGAGGAGGTCCGTCACATGGGCACCTCGGTGGCGGCGCTGGAGACGGCCGAGAAGAAGGGTTTCGACACCGGCATCCGCGTCGTCCATCCGTTCGACGACAATTGGACGCTGCCGGTCTATGTCGCCAATTTCGTGCTGATGGAATACGGCACTGGCGCTATCTTCGGTTGCCCGTCCGGCGACCAGCGCGACCTCGACTTCGCCAACAAATACGGCCTGCCGGTGGTGCCGGTGGTGATGCCGGAAGACGCCGATGCGAAAACCTTCCAGATCATCGAGGAGGCCTATGACGGCGACGGTGTGATGATCAATTCGCGCTTCCTTGACGGTATGACGCCGACGAAGGCGTTCGACGAGGTGGCGAAGCTGCTCGAGCAGAAAACCATCGGCAACCGGCCGATGGCGGAGCGCAAGGTGAACTTCCGCCTGCGCGACTGGGGCATTTCGCGCCAGCGCTACTGGGGCTGCCCGATCCCGATGATCCATTGCGAGGATTGCGGTGTGGTGCCGGTGCCGAAGGCCGCTCTGCCGGTCAAACTCCCCGACGACATCGAGTTCGACCGGCCGGGCAACCCGCTCGACCGCCACCCGACCTGGCGGCATGTCAACTGCCCGCAATGCGGCAAGGCGGCACGGCGCGAAACCGACACGATGGACACGTTCGTCGATTCGTCCTGGTATTTCGCCCGCTTCACCGCGCCCTGGGCCGACGATCCCACCGACCCGCGGGCGGCCAATGAATGGCTGGCGGTCGACCAGTATATTGGCGGCATCGAGCATGCGATCCTGCATCTGCTCTATTCGCGCTTCTTCACCCGTGCCATGCGCGAAACCGGCCATCTCGACCTAGCCGAGCCGTTCAAGGGCCTGTTCACGCAAGGCATGGTGGTGCACGAGACCTACCGCGTCGGCAGCGCGTCCAACGGCCGCTGGCTGTCGCCCGGCGAGGTCAGGCTGGAGGATGTCGACGGCAAGCGCCGCGCTATCGAGATCGCCACCGGCGATGAGGCCGTGATCGGCCCGCTGGAGAAGATGTCGAAGTCGAAGAAGAACACGGTGAGCCCGGAAGAGATCACCGACGGCTACGGCGCCGACACCGCGCGCTGGTTCATGCTGTCGGATTCGCCACCCGAGCGCGACGTCGAATGGACCGACGATGGCGCGGCCGGCGCGCACCGCTTCGTCCAGCGCGTCTGGCGACTGGTGTCAATGGCTGCCGAGTCGCTGGCCGGCATCCAGCCGGCGGCGGCGCAGGACGGTGAGGCGGGTGCCGTTTCCAAAACCGCGCACAAGATCCTGAAAGCGGTCGGCGAAGACATCGAGAAGCTCGCCTTCAACCGCGCAATCGCCCGCGTCTACGAGCTCGCCAATGCCTTGACCGCGCCGCTCAACGAAGTCGCGGAAGGCAAGGCCGATCCGGCACTGAAAGGCGCTTGCCGAGAGGCGGTGGCGATCCTGGTGCACCTGGTCGCGCCGGTCATGCCGCATCTGGCCGAGGAGTGCTGGGAGACGCTCGGCGGCGCCGATATGGTCGCCGAACGGCCGTGGCCGGTCTACGATCCGGCGCTGGTCGTCGACAACGAAATCGTGCTGCCGGTCCAGGTCAACGGCAAGAAGCGCGGCGATTTGACAATTGCCCGCGACGCAGACCAAGGTGCCGTCGAAAAAGCGGTGCTGGCCCTCGACTTCGTGCAGAAAGCGCTCGAGGGTAAGGCGCCCCGCAAGGTGATCATCGTGCCGCAGAGGATCGTCAATGTCGTTGCCTGAGCTTGGAAAGACGACGCGTTTTCTGCGCCGTGCAGCACTGTGCGGCCTGGTCGCCTCGGCCGCGCTGGTTTCGGCCTGTACGGTGCGTCCGCTCTATTCGAACGCGCCGCTCACCGCCGGCTCGACCGTCGGCGCCGCCGCCGAACTGGCGTCGATCTCGATCAAGCCGGTCAAGACCCGCTACGCCCAGCAGGTGCGCAACAATCTGATCTTCGGGCTCGGCCAGGGCGCGGGCGAGCCGGCTTCGCCGGTCTACACGCTCGATCTCGGCGTCAGCGAGCTGGTCGAATCGGCAGCCCTCGTGCAGATCCAGACCGACGAGGACGAGCCGACGGCCGGCACGGTGACGCTGACCTCGAACTATGTGCTGACCGACGCCAGGACCGGCGCGGTGATCGCAACCGGCAAGCGCTCGGTGCCGTCATCGTTCGACAGGCCAACCCAGGAATACGCCTCCTACCGGGCACAGCTCGACGCGGAAAACCGCGCCGCGCGCGAACTGGCGGAACTGCTGCGGCTTTCGGTCGCCCAGGATCTGGTCAAGCACGGCAAGAAGGCCTGAGAGACCATTTGGAAACTCTACTCCGGCGGCCATCTGATGGCGTTTTCTGCGCTTCCGGTGCTCACGGACCCAAAAGTCCGCTGTGCTCCGGTTCTCGAAACCACCACCATATGACTCGCCAGAGCGAATTTCGAAACGGTCTCTGAGCGTTTCCTACTTGGCTGTTCGCAAGAAAAAGGCCGATTGCTCGGCCTTTTTTCACAAATTCCGGTGGCTCGGTATCAGCCGATCTTCTGGCCGGTCTTGGCCCAGTCGGCGAGGAAGGCTTCGAGGCCCTTGTCGGTCAGCGGGTGCTTGACCAGCGCCTTCAGCGTCGCCGGCGGCGCTGTGATGACATGCGCGCCGATCAGTGCGGCCTGCTTGACGTGGTTCACGGTGCGCACCGAAGCCGTCAGGATCTCGGTCGGGAAATCGTAATTGTCGTAGATCTGCTTGATCTCGGCGATCAATTCCATGCCGTCCGAGCCGGTGTCGTCGATGCGGCCGACGAAAGGCGAGATGAAGGAGGCGCCGGCCTTGGCGGCCAGCAGCGCCTGGTTGGCGGAGAAGCACAGCGTCACGTTGACCATCCGGTTCATCTGCGTGCGGATCGTCTTGCAGGCCTTCAGCCCGTCCAGCGTCAGCGGCACCTTGATGCAGACATTGGGCGCGATCTTGGCCAGCACCTCGGCCTCCGCCATCATGTCCTTGAATTCGGTGGCCACCACTTCGGCCGAGACCGGACCGTCGACGATGTCGCAGATCTGCTTGGTGACATCGGCGATCTTGCCGCCGGACTTCAGGATCAGCGAGGGATTGGTGGTGACCCCGTCGAGCAGGCCAAGATCGTTCAGCTCACGGATTTCCTTGACATCGGCGGTGTCGACAAAAAATTTCATGATGGGGTCTCCTGAAGATTTTCATGTGCATGCCATGCACATTCGGGGTCGGTCTTTGCTCTAGACCAAAGTCGGGGCAAGGTCACGCCTCATGGAAGAAGATTCGCCCTTTGTCGCAGCCGCGCCCGTGTTGGTGCCGATGCCCGCCGAGCGGCCCTACACCTATGCGGTGCCGATGGGCATGCGCGTGGTGCCGGGCTCGATCGTGCGCGTGCCGCTGGGGCCGCGCCAGGTTGCCGGCATCGTCTGGGACGGCGTCGTCGAAAAGGTCGACGCGAAGAAATTGCGCCCGATCGAACAGGTCTTCGACTGCCCGCCGATCGACCGCGCGATGCGCCGCTTCGTCGACTGGATCGCGCAATACACGCTGTCGCCGCCCGGCATGGTGGCGCGCATGCTGCTGCGGGCGCCGGAGGCCTTTGACCCGGAACCGTGGATCGAAGGGCTGCAGCGCACCATGCTCCGGCCCGACCGGATGACGGAGGCGAGGACGCGCGTGCTGGAGACGGCCGAAGGCGGGCTTGCCTGGACACGCTCGGGGCTGGCGCATGCCGCCGGCGTATCCTCGACCGTCATCGACGGGTTGCGAGCGCAAGGCGTTTTTGAGACCGTGATGATCCCGCCGCGACCGGTGGTCGCAGCGCCCGATCCCGCCTATGCCCAGCCAGCGCTGATGCCGGACCAGGAGGATGCGGCCGTGATGCTGCGCGCAGGCGTCGCAGCCGACGCGTTCGGCGTCACCTTGATCGACGGCGTCACCGGCTCCGGCAAGACGGAAGTCTATTTCGAGGCGGTGGCGACGGCACTCGACAAGGGCAGGCAGGTGCTGATCCTGCTGCCGGAAATCGCGCTGACGCATGCCTTCCTCGAACGCTTCCAGGATCGTTTCGGCGCCAAGCCGGCGGAGTGGCATTCCGACCTGACGCCCAGGATGCGCGAACGGGTCTGGCGGCAAGTGGCTGAAGGCGGCGTGCGTGTCGTCGCCGGCGCGCGCTCGGCGCTGTTCCTGCCGTTCCGCGACCTCGGGCTGATCGTCGTCGACGAGGAGCACGACCCCGCCTACAAGCAGGAGGATCGCGTCTTCTACAATGCGCGCGACATGGCCGTGGTGCGCGGCCATATTGGCGGCTTTCCGGTGGTGCTCGCCTCGGCGACGCCGTCGGTCGAGAGCCGGGTCAATGCAAGCCAGGGCCGCTACAACAGGGCGGTGCTTTCGGGGCGCTTTGCTGAAGCCGCGCTTCCCGACCTGAAGACCATCGACATGCGCCGCGCGCCGCCGGCACGTGGCGGCTTCCTATCACCGCTGATGCTCGACCATATGAAGCGGACACTGGAGCGGCAGGAACAGTCGCTGTTGTTCCTCAACCGGCGCGGCTACGCGCCGCTGACGCTGTGTCGGGTCTGCGGCCATCGCTTCGGCTGCCCGGTCTGTTCGGCCTGGCTGGTCGAGCACCGCTTTCGTGGCCAGCTTGTCTGCCACCATTGCGGGCACAATGAGAAGCGGCCGGAAGCTTGCCCGGAATGCGGCACGCTCGACCATCTGGTCGCCTGCGGACCGGGCGTCGAGCGCATCGCCGAAGAGGTGGTCGCGCATTTCCCCGACGCCCGTACCATCGTGCTGTCGTCCGACCTGATGGGCGGGGTGCGGCGGCTGCGGCTCGAACTCGAGGCCATCGCCAATGGCGAGGCCGACATCGTCATCGGCACGCAGCTGGTCGCCAAGGGCCACAACTTCCCCAACATGACACTGGTCGGCGTCGTTGACGCCGATCTCGGCCTTGCCAATGGCGATCCGCGCGCCGCCGAGCGCACCTTCCAACTGCTCAGCCAGGTGACGGGGCGCGCCGGCCGTACCGGCAAGAAGAGCCTTGGCCTGCTGCAAACCTTCCAGCCCGAGCATCCGGTCATGCGGGCGATCGTCTCGGGCGATGCCGAGGCGTTTTACGAGCGCGAGATCGCCGAGCGCGAGCGGGCGGCCCTGCCACCCTTCGGCCGGCTCGCCGGCGTCATCGTCAGCGCCGTGACGCGGGCGGAAGCGGAGGGCCATGCGCGGGGCCTGCGCCGCGCAGCACCTCAGGCCAGCGACCTGTTCGTGCTCGGCCCGGCTGAGGCGCCGCTGTCATTGCTCGGCGGCCGCCATCGCTTCCGCCTGCTGATCCAGGGCGAGCGGCGCGCCGACATGCAAGGTTTCATCCGCGCCATGCTGGCCGAAGGGCCGAAGCTGCGCGGCTCGGTTCGGGTGCAGGTCGATATCGATCCGCAGAGCTTTTTGTGAGATTGATCATGCAAATCGGAGGGCGGATCAGATGAAAACCCTGGGCCTGCTCGGCGGCATGAGCTGGGAATCGACCGCGATCTATTATCGCCTGCTGAACGAGATCGTGCGCGAGCGGCTGGGCGGGCTGCATTCGGCGAAGCTGCTGCTCTGGTCGTTCGACTTCGCCGAGATCGCCGAGCGACAGCATCACGGCGATTGGGACGGCGCCGGCGTGCTTCTCGTCGAAGCCGCGCGCAAGCTCGAAGCCGGCGGTGCGCAGGGGCTGCTGGTCTGCACCAACACCATGCACAAGCTGGCGGATGAGGTGCAGGCGGCGGTGTCCATCCCGCTGATCCACATCGCCGATGCCACGGCGGTCGCGGTCAAGGATGCCGGCGTCAGGCGTCCGGCGCTGCTGGCGACGCGGTTCACCATGGAGCAGGATTTCTACAAGGGCCGGCTTGCCGACAAATACGGCCTGCAGCCGGTGGTGCCGGACCAGGCTGGGCGCGACATGGTGCATCGCGTGATCTATGACGAACTCTGCCAGGGCGTCGTCAGCGGGCCATCGAAGGCGGCCTATATCGACGAGGTCGCCCGCTTGCGCCGCGATGAAAAGATCGACGGCGTCATCATGGGCTGCACCGAGATCACCATGCTGATCGGCCAGGGTGATTTCGACATTCCGGTGTTCGACACCACCCGCCTGCACGCCGAGGCGGCGATCAAATTCGCGCTCTCCTGATGCGAGCTTCCTAAATTGCCGGCCGCCATCTGGCGCATGGGTTCTCGTTCGCTAGAATACCCGCAATTTCAAACAGGCATTTACGAGGGGACAAGATGGACTTTGTGTTTCCATGGCCGACGAGCCAGGGCGAGTGGCTGGCTTGGTCGAGCGCCGTCGTGACCTTGGCTCTCGGGCTTGTGCTGTTCCTGGCGCCGAACCTCGCCTTCCGGATACTCAGGCTGCAGGTCAAGCCCGAGAAAGCGGCGGCGATTGCCGAAGGGCGCGGCCGCATGTCGGGCTTCTATCTCGGCGTCAGCCTGTGCTGCATTTTGCTGGCGCAGCCATGGCTCTACATGGCGCTCGGCTTCTCCTGGCTGTTCACTGCCTTCGGCCGCTTGCTGTCGATGATGTCGGACGGCGCCAACACGCCTTTCAACTGGGCGTCGATCGTTGTGGAACTGGTGCTGGCGGCGCTGCCGCTTGCCTTTGTCTTCGGCTTTTTGCCCTGAATCCAACGGCTTCGCTCGAACTCTTTCGCCGGATGCGACAAAAGTGCCTGAAAACCATGCGGAACGACGCATTGCGGTCTTAAAAGGCCTGTGCTAGACGGCAATCGACTTTCGGCCGGGGATAGCGGAAGCCGCGCCTCCGTGCTTGGAAAAATGCAGTAAGGTCAAAGATTTAGCCAGAGTTCTCACTCGCGCCAACAATCTGCGGCCTGTCAGACAAGAGAAAAGACGGTCCGTGGCCCAATCGTCATCGCCAATCTCAGGTGTCGCAGAACGCTACGCGGGTTCGCTGTTCGAACTCGCCCAGCAGGCAAATTCCGTCGCCAAGGTCGAAGCCGACCTCAACAGTTTCGAGGCGATGCTGAATGGCAGCGACGACCTGATGCGCCTGATCAAGAGCCCGGTGTTCTCCAGCGAGGACCAGGCCAAGGCGATCGCGGCGATCGCCGACAAGGCTGGGATCACCGGGTTGACCGGCAATTTCCTGCGCGTCGTCGCCAAGAACCGCCGGCTGTTCGCCGTGCCGGGCATGATCAAGGCGTTCCGCCAGATCGCCGCCGAGCATCGTGGCGAGGCCGCTGCCGAGGTGACGTCCGCGCATGAGCTGACCGCGGCCCAGCAGACCGAACTGAAGGCGGCGCTGAAAAGCGTTGCCGGCAAGGATGTGGCCATCACCGTCACCGTCGATCCGTCGCTGCTCGGCGGGCTGGTGGTCAAGATGGGCTCGCGCCAGATCGATACGTCATTAAAAACCAAACTCAATTCGCTCAAGCTTGCACTGAAAGAGGTCGGCTGATGGACATCCGCGCCGCGGAAATTTCCGCAATTCTGAAAGACCAGATCAAGAATTTCGGCAAGGAGGCCGAGGTCTCCGAAGTCGGCCAGGTGCTGTCCGTCGGTGACGGTATCGCCCGCGTCTACGGCCTCGACAATGTCCAGGCCGGCGAAATGGTCGAGTTCCCCGGGGGCATCCGCGGCATGGCGCTCAACCTCGAAGCCGACAATGTCGGCGTCGTCATCTTCGGCGCCGACCGCGACATCAAGGAAGGCGACACCGTCAAGCGCACCGGCGCCATCGTCGACGTTCCGGTCGGTCCGGGCCTGCTCGGCCGCGTCGTCGACGCGCTCGGCAATCCGATCGACGGCAAGGGTCCGATCAAGGCGGTCGAGCGCAAGCGCGTCGACGTCAAGGCGCCCGGCATCATCCCGCGCAAGTCGGTGCATGAGCCGATGTCGACCGGCCTCAAGGCCATCGACGCGCTGATCCCGGTCGGCCGCGGCCAGCGCGAGCTGGTCATCGGCGACCGCCAGACCGGCAAGACCGCCATCATCCTCGACACGATGCTGAACCAGAAGTCGGTGCACGACAACGGTCCCGAGAAAGAGAAGCTCTACTGCGTGTACGTCGCCGTCGGCCAGAAGCGCTCGACCGTCGCGCAGTTCGTCAAGGTGCTGGAAGAGCGCGGCGCGCTCGACTACTCGATCATCATCGCCGCTACCGCGTCCGACCCGGCGCCGATGCAGTTCCTGGCGCCGTTCGCCGGCTGCACCATGGGCGAATATTTCCGCGACAACGGCATGCACGCGCTGATCAGCTATGACGATCTGTCGAAGCAGGCCGTTGCCTATCGCCAGATGTCGCTCTTGCTGCGCCGCCCGCCGGGCCGCGAAGCCTATCCGGGCGACGTGTTCTACCTGCACTCGCGCCTGCTCGAGCGCGCCGCCAAGCTCAATGACGACAATGGCAACGGGTCGCTGACCGCGCTGCCGATCATCGAGACGCAGGCCAACGACGTGTCGGCCTACATCCCGACCAACGTCATCTCGATCACCGACGGCCAGATCTTCCTGGAAACCAATTTGTTCTTCCAGGGCATCCGTCCGGCGGTCAATGTCGGCCTGTCGGTGTCGCGCGTCGGTTCGTCGGCCCAGATCAAGGCGATGAAGCAGGTCGCCGGATCGATCAAGGGCGAGCTCGCGCAGTACCGCGAAATGGCGGCCTTCGCGCAGTTCGGCTCCGATCTCGACGCCGCCACGCAGCGCCTGCTCAACCGCGGCTCGCGCCTGACCGAACTCCTGAAGCAGCCGCAGTTCTCGCCGCTCAAGGTCGAGGAGCAGGTCGCGGTGATTTTCGCCGGCGTCAACGGTTACCTCGACAAGCTGGCGATCAACCAGGTCGGCAAGTTCGAACATGGGCTGCTCAGCCACATGCGCTCGGCCGGCAAGGACGTGCTCGATGGCATCCGCAAGGAGAAGGCGCTGTCGGATGATCTGCGCGCCAAGCTGAAGGCGGAAATCGACGCCTTCGCCAAGACCTTTGCTTGAACGAAGCCGGACGCACTGGATCAGGTTTGAAGCATGCCTTCATTAAAAGACCTTCGTAACCGTATCGCCTCGGTCAAGGCGACGCAGAAGATCACCAAGGCGATGCAGATGGTCGCCGCGGCGAAGCTGCGCCGCGCGCAGGAGGCTGCGGAAGCGGCGCGTCCCTATTCCGAGCGGATGGGCGCGGTTCTGGCCAACATCACCCAGGCGGTCGGCGGCGGTGGCGATGCCCCAGCGCTGATGACCGGCACCGGCAAGGACGACGTGCATCTGCTCGTCGTCTGCACTGCCGAGCGTGGCCTGTGCGGCGGCTTCAACTCGCAGATCGCGCGTTTCGCCCGGGATCACATCCGCCGGCTTCTGGCGGACGGCAAGCAGGTCAAGATCATCTGCGTCGGAAAGAAGGGTTTTGACATCCTGCGCCGCGACTATGCGTCAATGATCATTGAGCGTATCGATCTGCGCGAGGTCAAGACGCTCGGCTTCGTCAATGCCGATGCGATTGCCCGCAAGGTCATTCACCTCTTCGACGAGGGCAGCTTCGACGTCTGCACGCTGTTCTATTCGCAGTTCAAGTCGGTGATCAGCCAGATCCCGACCGCGCAGCAGATCATTCCGGCCGGTGTGGCCTCCGCTTCGGCCGCAGCGGCGGACGGCGGCAATGCCGTCTACGAGTATGAGCCGGAGCCGGGCGAGATCCTCTCCGACCTCATTCCGCGCAACATCTCGGTGCAGGTCTTCCGCGCGCTGCTCGAAAACGCAGCCGGAGAGATGGGTGCCAAGATGAGCGCCATGGACAATGCGACGCGCAACGCCGGCGACATGATCAACAAACTGTCGATCACCTACAACCGCCAGCGGCAGGCGCAGATCACCAAGGAATTGATCGAAATCATTTCGGGCGCCGAGGCGCTCTAGGCACGCTCGCAAGAAGGTCATCGACCTTCCGGCGTGCGAAAAACAAAGAGACGAAAAAGGGCAAAGACGATGGCGAAAGCAGCGACCCCGAAGACGGCGGCCCCCAAGGCGGCAGCGCCGGCAAAGGCTCCGGCAGCAGCAGCGAAGGCGGCTCCGGCCAAGAAGGCGGCAGCGCCGGCCAAGGCCGCCGCGGCCAAGGCACCAACCGTAACCATCAAGAAGACGGGCGCGGTCGGCAAGGTTCGCCAGGTCATCGGCGCCGTCGTCGACGTGCAGTTCGGCGAGCATCTGCCGGCGATCCTGAACGCGTTGGAGACGGTCAATGTCGGCAACCGCCTCGTGCTCGAGGTCGCCCAGCATCTCGGCGAGAACACCGTGCGCTGCATCGCCATGGACTCGACCGAAGGTCTGGTCCGCGGCCAGGACGTCTATGACACCGGCGCGCCGATCACCGTGCCGGTCGGCCCGGGCATGCTTGGCCGCATCATCAACGTCATCGGCGAGCCGGTCGACGAAGAAGGCCCGGTCGATGGCATCGAAATGCGCGCCATCCACCAGCCGGCTCCGACCTATGTCGAGCAGTCGACGGAAGCGCAGATCCTGGTCACCGGCATCAAGGTTCTCGACCTTTTGGCGCCCTACGCCCGCGGCGGCAAGATCGGCCTGTTCGGCGGCGCTGGCGTCGGCAAGACGGTGCTGATCCAGGAACTGATCAACAACGTCGCCAAGGCGCATGGCGGCTTCTCGGTGTTTGCTGGCGTTGGCGAGCGTACCCGCGAAGGCAACGACCTCTATCACGAGTTCATCGAGTCCGGTGTCAACAAGAAGGGCGGCGGTGCCGGTTCCAAGGCGGCCCTCGTCTATGGCCAGATGAACGAGCCGCCGGGTGCGCGTGCTCGCGTCGGCCTGACCGGTCTGACCGTTGCCGAATATTTCCGCGACCAGGGCCAGGACGTGCTGTTCTTCGTCGACAACATCTTCCGCTTCACGCAGGCAGGCTCGGAAGTGTCGGCGCTGCTCGGCCGTATTCCTTCGGCCGTGGGCTATCAGCCGACTCTCGCCACCGACATGGGCGCGCTGCAGGAGCGCATCACCACGACGACCAAGGGCTCGATCACCTCGGTGCAGGCGATCTACGTGCCGGCCGACGATCTGACCGACCCGGCGCCGGCGACCTCGTTCGCCCACCTCGACGCGACGACCGTGCTCAACCGCGCGATCTCGGAAAAGGGCATCTACCCGGCCGTCGATCCGCTTGACTCGACCTCGCGCATGCTCGACCCGATGGTCGTCGGCGAAGAGCACTACCAGGTCGCCCGCCTGGTGCAGTCGATCCTCCAGCGCTACAAGTCGCTGCAGGACATCATCGCCATCCTGGGCATGGACGAGCTGTCGGAAGAGGACAAGCAGACCGTTGCCCGCGCCCGCAAGATCGAGCGCTTCCTGTCGCAGCCGTTCTTCGTCGCGGAAGTGTTCACGGGTTCGCCGGGCAAGCTGGTCGACCTCGCCGACACCATCAAGGGCTTCAAGGGCCTCTGCGCCGGCGACTACGATCACCTCCCAGAAGCCGCCTTCTACATGGTCGGTGGGATCGACGAAGCGGTCGAGAAGGCACAGCGCCTGGCAGCTGAAGCGGCGTAATCGAGAGAATAGGGAGTAGGGGATAGTGAGTAGGGAATAGCAAGTGTGTGATCGGGGACGTTCATGCCCCTTTCACTACTGACTACTCACTATTCCCTATTCGCTAATTGATCATGGCTGAAGCTTTCCAATTCGAACTGGTCTCGCCGGAGCGCCTGCTGGTGTCCGAGCAGGTCGAGTCCGTCGTCATTCCGGGCGCCGAAGGTGAGATGACCGTCATGGCGCATCACGCGCCGGTCATGACCACGATCAAGCCAGGCGTCGTCACGGTGAAGACCGCCGCCGGCAAGGAAGAACGCTACGTGGTGTTTGGCGGCTTCGCCGACATCGTTCCGGCCGGCTGCACGCTGCTCGCCGAATCGGCGGTCGCCGTCGGCGACATCGACCGCACCGACCTGGCACGCCGTATCCAGGAAGCCAGGGAAGACGCCGCCGACGCCAAGGACGACGAGGCCCGCAGCAAGGCCGAGCAGTTCCTTAGCCAGCTCACCACGCTGGAAGGCGCCATCCTGCCGGCTTGAGGCGGGTGCTCGTCCCAGGCGACGCGCAGACCCTGGCACCCATGCTATGACGACATTGGCGGCGCAGAACGAGCGTTCCGTAGCGATCTTTCGCGCCCCCTCTGTCCTGCCGGACATCTCCCCCACGGGTGGGGAGATTGGCCGTCACCGCGGCTTTCGCCAATCTCCAACGTTGCAGAAATAGCGCCAGGCATCAGAGCTGCCGATCTCCCTCCTCGTGGGGGAGATGTCCGGCAGGACAGAGGGGGGCGCTGTCCCGCCGGCGTCGGACACGTTTGGGGACTATGCCCTGACGTCACGGCTCTGATCCCCGGACCTCCGCAATCCGATTTGAGTCGGCGCCAAGTCGCCCTATGGCGTATCGCTTTGTATGCCGAGCGCGGCCAGCGCAAGAATCGGGCCGCCTTGCCGCAGGTGGACGAGATGCGTGGCCACGAACTCGATCAGCGTCCGGCGCTCGTCGTGGTCGTTGGCGAAACCGGCGACGTCGAACACCGCCGCCACCGTCGCTTCCGTTGACTGGTTCCGGCCAAAGAGCGCTGCCAATGGCGCATCGAGCGGATCCGTGAAATGGCCTTCCGGCAAAGACCTGCCGCGCGCTTCGCATGCCGCGATCCAGGCTGCGACAACCAGCGACAGATGCGCGGGCAAGGCACCGGCATCCAGGCACTCGATGGCCGACGCGACGATGCGCTGCGGCAATTTCTGGCTGCCGTCATTGGCGATCTGCGCCGTTCGGTGGGCAAGCGCGGTGTTGGAAAAACGCTCGGCGAGCTCCGTCGTATAGGCGCTTGTGTCGAGCCCGGCATCCTCGGGTAGCGTCGGAATGGCTTCGGCCCAGAGCCTGTCGACGAACTGCCGGATCGCCGGATCGGCGAAGGCGCGGTCGACCGTCGCGTGGCCGCTAAGCAGGCCGAGATAGGCGATCGCCGAATGCGCGCCGTTGAGCAACCTCAGCTTCATGTCCTCGAAGGGCCCGACGTCGCCGACCATGGTGGCGCCGAACTTTTCCCAGGCCGGTCGGCCTGCTGGGAAGTCGTCCTCGATCACCCATTGGCAGAATGGCTCGGTCATCACCGGCCACGCGTCCTCGACGCCCAACTCCCCTGCGATCCTCGCCCGGTCGGCGTCGGTGGTCGCCGGCACGATGCGGTCGACCATGCTCGACGGGAAAGCGACCTCGTCAGCGATATGGCGGGCGAGGTCGGCATCGCCAGAAGCGGCATCATGCAGCGCGGCGAACTCGACCAGCAGCCGGTGCAGCGTGGCGCCGTTGGCCGGGAGATTGTCGCAGCAAAGCACGGTGAAGGGTGGCGTGCCGGCGGCGCGGCGGCGCGCCAGTGCCTCGCTCAGGAAGCCATGCGCGGTCTTCGGCGCATACGGGTTCGCCAGGTCATAGACAATGTCAGGATGGGCGGCGTCCAGCCCGCCGCCCGCTGCCCGCAGATAGGCTTTCTCGGTGATCGTCAGCGTGACGATGCGGGTGCGCGGATCGGTGAGCACGGCCAGCACCGCGCCCGGATCCTCCGGCGCCACCAGCATCGACAGGATCGAGCCGACGACACGCAGTTGTTCGCCGCCGCTGTCCCTGACCGCCAGCGAGTAGAGCCCGTCCTGCGGCGCCAGCGCGTCGCGTGTGTCGGCGCTGCGCAAGGAGACGCCGACAATGCCCCAATCCGTCTCTCCCGCCGCCAGGCAGTCGTCGACATAGGCAGCCTGGTGGGCGCGGTGGAAGGCGCCGACGCCGAGATGGACGATGCCCGGCGCGACGCGGCCGCGATCATAGGAGGGGATTGCGACCTGCTCCGGCAATGACCGCAGTGTCGTGTCGGACAGATGGCGGCTGGTCATGACACCAAAAGAAGCTTCAAACGGAGCGGCATGTCGATGTCCCTGTGCGGTGAGTCACACGCGGCCTAACACCTGTTTCCCGCTGCCGCAAGGACAGCCCGAGTGCCGTCGGCAACGTTGACATCATCCGTTACCGACCATACCGATACCCGACCCTGGAGCAGCCGCTTTTGCGCATATCTGGCGCGTCTCGTCGTCGAGCACAGGCTGCGTGAGGACGAGGCGCATGTGCTGGCCGGGGAACTGGCCTACACCTTTGCCAAGAAAGCCTATCGGCTCTGACGGGCTGTTCACGAGACATCCAATGATGGGCAGGCGCTGGATACAATGAGCAAGACCGACCTCAGGGCTTTCAGCCTTTCCGGCAAGAGCATTCTGGTCACCGGTGCCAACACCGGCATCGGCCAGGGCATCGCCGTCTCGATCGCGCGCGCCGGCGGCCGGGTGATCGGTGTCGGCCGCTCGGCGATGGATGAGACGGCTGACAAGTCCGCAGATGCGGGTGGACGTTTCGAGGCGGTGCGCTGCGACCTGGCCGACCCTAGGGCCGCGCAGGCGATGCTCGACCAGGTCTGGGATGAAAGCGGGCCGCTCGACGGGCTGGTCAACAATGCCGGTATCATTCGGCGTGCCGACGCCGTCGATTTGACAGAGACCGACTGGGACGACGTCATCGACGTCAATCTGAAGACGGTTTTCATGCTCAGCCAGGGCTTTGCTAGGCGCGTGCTTGCCGATCCGGGACAGCGCGGCAAGATCGTCAACATCGCCTCGGTGCTGAGTTTTCAAGGCGGCATCCGCGTCGCGTCCTACACGGCGTCGAAGCATGGCGTGCTCGGCATCACCAGGCTGCTCGCCTGCGAATGGGCAGCAAAAGGCATCAACGTCAATGCCATCGCGCCGGGTTACGTCGAGACCAACAACACAGAGGCGCTGCGCGCCGATCCCGACCGCAGCGCCGCCATCCTGGCACGCATTCCAGCGGGACGCTGGGGCAGACCGGAGGATATCGGCGATGCGGCCGTCTTCCTGCTGGCGCCGGCGTCGAACTATATGCATGGCGCCGTGGTGCCGGTGGATGGCGGCTGGCTGGCGCGATGAGGAACTCGTGATGACCGAGACAAAACTCTTCCGGCATGCCGGCGAGGGCGCATGGACGCCGACGCCCGACGGCAACCGCAGGCGCGTTCTGCTCCACACCGACGAGCTGATGATGGTCGAGTTCGCCTTCGACAAGGGCGGCATCGGCGCGCTGCATTCGCATCCGCATGTGCAGGCGAGCTATGTCGCCGAAGGCCGCTTCGAGGTTACCATCGACGGCAGGAGCGAAATTCTGGACGCGGGCAGCAGCTTCATCGTCCCGTCCAATCTGGTGCATGGCGTCAAGGCACTCGAGGCCGGACGCCTAGTCGACAGGTTTCACGCCGCACCGCGCCGACTTCCTCGGCTGACCGTTTTCGGGCCCTTCCAGAAATGGAAAACCCGCGCCTCCGGAGAGGCGCGGGTGTGTTGCCTGGGCGCTTGTGGCGCCGCGGTACTCAAAACATCGCCGCAGGACCGCAAGCCTGCCGCATGATGGTGAAAATAGACTTAACAGGGCTGGAACTGCCCAGCTTTATCGGCCAAGCAGGACGGCAGGTCTTTGGCGAGTCGAGCGCCAGCGGAATCGCGCGGGCGGACACAAATCCGCGCATGCACTTCAACAGCGGACGATACGGTGATGCAGATATCGGTGGCGAGCGTCCCCGCGGACAGACACGATACCAGGCGGCGTGTCCTGAAGGACGTGTTCGGCTTCGACGATTTCCGTCCCGGCCAGGCAGCCGTGACGGAGGCATTGCTGGCCGGGCGTCACGTGCTGGCGGTCATGCCGACGGGTGCGGGCAAGTCGCTCTGCTACCAGGTGCCGGCGCTGGTCCTGGGCGGGCTCACCATCGTCGTTTCGCCGCTGGTGGCGCTGATGCAGGACCAGGTCGCGGCGCTGCGCCTTGCCGGCGTCGCCGCCGACACGATCAATTCCTCTTTTGACCGCGAGGCCAATGTCGCGGCATGGCGCCGCGTCGCGGCGGGCCAGACGCGCCTGCTCTATCTCGCGCCGGAACGGCTGATGACCGATCGCATGCTCGACGCGCTTGCCAGGCTGGACATCAGCCTGATCGCCATCGACGAGGCGCATTGCATCTCGCAATGGGGGCCGGCGTTCCGGCGCGAATATGAGGAGCTGTCGCGGCTGCGCGACATTTTTCCGAAAGTGCCGATCATCGCGCTGACGGCAACCGCGGACGAGGCCACGCGCACCGACATCGAGGCGCGGCTGTTTGCCGGGCGCGTCGAAACGCTGGTGCTGGGTTTCGACCGGCCGAACATCAAGCTCGGCATTGAGCCCAAGCAGGACAGCAGGCGCCAGCTGCTGGATTTCGTGCGCCGTCATGCCGGCCGCAGCGGCATCGTCTACTGCCTGTCGCGCAAGAAGACGGAGGATGTGGCGGCTTTCCTTGAGAAGAACGGCGTCTCCGCGCTCGCCTATCATGCCGGCATGAGCAAGGAGGCGCGCGACGCCAACCAGAACAGCTTCATGACCTCGCCCGGCGTGGTGATGGTGGCGAC
The DNA here is from genome assembly GCF_014843845.1 of Mesorhizobium amorphae. Lineage (GTDB taxonomy): Bacteria > Pseudomonadota > Alphaproteobacteria > Rhizobiales > Rhizobiaceae > Mesorhizobium > Mesorhizobium amorphae_A. The sequence continues at coordinate 171,675 of NZ_JHQS01000060.1, forward strand.
CATCGCCTTCGGCATGGGCATCGACAAGCCTGATGTCGCCTATGTGTTTCACACCGATCTTCCGGGCAGCCTGGAGGCCTACTACCAGGAGATCGGCCGCGCCGGTCGCGATGGGCGGCCGGCCGAGGCTCGCATGCTGTTCGGCCTCGGCGATATCCGCATGCGCCGGCTTTTCATCGAGGACGAGGCAACGCCGGCGGAGCACAAGAGGCGCTCGCATGGCCGGCTCGACACCTTGATCGGCTATTGCGAGACGGCCGAGTGCCGGCGCCAGGTGCTGCTCGGTTATTTCGGCGAGGAAGCCTCGTCCTGCGGCAATTGCGACAATTGCCTGGATCAGGTGCCGCGCGCGGAGGGTGGAACGCAGGCACGCATCATCCTGGCGGCGATCGCCGAAACCGGCGAACGCTTCGGCGCCGCCCATGTCATCGATGTCCTGCTCGGCCATGAAACCGAGAAGATCCTGGCCAGAGGCCATCACAGGCTCGCCAGCTTCGGCAGCGGCGTGGCGCACAAGAAGGATTTCTGGCTGTCGCTGATACGGCAGCTTGTCGCGGGCGGATTTCTGATGCCGGATCCGGGCGGCCATGGTGGCCTCGCCATCGCCGAGAAGGGCCATGCGCTTGGCCGCGGCGAGATCCCGTTCCTCTATCGCGTCGAGACGCGGCTGCGCCGCGGCAAAATGCGTTCCGCCCAGGGTGCCGCCATGGACACGGAAAGCCTGGATGCCTCGCTGCTGGCGGCGCTCAAGACATTGCGGTTGCGGCTCGCCAAGGAGCGCCAGGTGCCGGCCTATGTGATCTTCTCCGATCGCACGCTGATCGACATGGCCGCGCGCTGCCCAAGCGACCTCGACGCCTTCGCCGAAGTGAACGGTGTCGGGGCGGCGAAGCTGAAGGAGTTTGGAGAGATATTTCTGGGCGCGATTGCGGCGCACGAAGGAAATCAGGTGGGAGAAGCGGGTGATTTGGCGAGATGAGTGAAGGCAGACGCCTGTCCGTCCGAGACGATCACGCCGCAGCACCGCCCCGGCCCCAGGCGCGCAATTAGATAAGTCAAAGGCAACTTTGGTGTGTTATAAACGCTGCGTTCTCGGTGCGGATACGAGATCGATGGATCAGGAAAGACTTCTAGCCGCAGTCCTCTTAGCTGATGTCGTGGGCAGCACGCCCCTCTATGAGCGCATCGGCGACGATGCCGCTCTGCAGCAGGTCTCGGATTGCCTTGACGCGATACGCGAGATCGTCGCCCGGCACGGCGGTGATTTCATTCACTCGAAGGGCGACGATGTGCTCAGCCTGTTCGAGAGGCCAGAGGGGGCGCTTAGGGCCGTCTGCCAAATCAGCCGCCAACTGACGAACGGGCCGCTGAACGCCCGGATCGGATTGCATTTCGGGGCGGTCATTCGCGCGCGGAGCGCGGTATTCGGCGACGTTGTCAATGTCACCGCAAGGTTGTCTACCACCGCAAACCCCGGCGAGGTGCTGATCAGCCAGAGCTTCTTCGAAGCCCTTTCCGCGGGCAGCCGCAGTGCCTTGCGGCTCCTCGACAAAATGGCCTTCAAGGGGAAGCAAGAACTCTTCGATGTCTATACCCTGAGGAGCGACGATGGGGCCCTCGGTACGCAGATCGCCAGCCGGGGCACCACTATCGACAGGCGCTCCGCCCCGCCGCGGCAGATCAATCTGGTCATCCGCTATGGAGATCAATTGCTATCCTGCCGAAACAGCGAACTAGTGACGATCGGCCGATCTCCGGAATGCAATATTGTCGTCGAGCGGCCCTGGGTTTCAAGGCACCACGCGACCTTCACTATTTCGAATGGCAGGGCCCGGCTTGTCGAGCGAAGCTCGTCGGGCACATTTGTGTCGATGGGACCCGGCCATGAAGTATTCGTACGCCGCGAAGATATTCTCCTCTTCGGCTCCGGCGTCATCTCGCCTGGACTGAGGTTGTCCCTCAGCGACGCTCAGGTTCTTCACTACGAAATTGTCTCAGACTGACCCGGCCGGACTCCTCCTGATCGTCGGCCGCCGGGGCCACCGGGATTTACCGGCAGGCGGGGGTGGGGGCGGTTTGTGGGGCCCCCTATCAGGCGACGGCCGCTAACTTCGCGTAATCCTGCGCCTAGCCCCACTACCGAGGCTGCGCCTTACCTTCCGATTTGCGACGCGACCGACATCATCGCCTCAGAGTTCGGGTGGGCGCCCAAGCCGCCATCGAAAACCTCGGAGAACGTCCAGCGAACGACGCCGTTGCGGTCGAGCAGGAACTGGCCCATGAGCTGGCCCACGCCGGTGGCAATCATTTGCTGGTCCGCTTCAGTGATATCGTAATTGTCTTTTTTGTTCAGATATTCGAGCGTGGCAAACGGATCCATCGGCTCAGGCATTTCGCCCGGCACGTTGAGCCGCATCGCCTTCACATCGCTCATCGAAGCCTTTTGCGGCCATGCGCTCTCGTCTTCGGTGATCTGCATATTCGGCAATCCAAAGGCGCGGTGTGAAGTCCGCTCCGGATCGGATGCCGCGAGCAGGCGGAGCATCGGATGGTACCGCAGATAAAGGCGCGCCCGCTCGATGGGCGTGTTCACCACCGTGAGGCTTTCGATGCCCTTCTCGTTGAGGGCTGGTGTGAGCAGCGAAACCGTCGCGATATGACGCCTGCAAAACGGACAATGGAGACCTCGATACAGCCCAACCAGCACTGGTTTCTCGCCTCGGAAATCGTCGATGGCGATCTTGCCCTCGCGGGTAATCGCGTCGAGCACGAAATTGGGCGCCGTTTCGCCAGGTTGCAGCGGGCCTATGTCGAGACGTTCTGACATGCTGATCCCTCCTCGCGGGCCAATCCACAACGGATGTGCGGCGGGTGGCTTGAGCCCATGTTGCGGCACATACGTCCTTGGGCATGCTGAAATGGCGGTCGGCCTAGGACGGCGTCGCGGTCGGCGCCGGTAGTCCATTTATAGCACGGAGGGCAACGCTTTTACACTAGATGGCGCCCACGAACGCTGGACCTTCTCGCGCAGACGATCCCACAGCCAACTGCTGGTCCTCGTCACTCCATAGCTCATTGCAACCGGATGTGAGTTAATCTCCGCTGGGTCGACTGAGCAACCCCCGGCTTCATCGGCAGCCGGGGGGTGGGGTGGCTTGTGGGGCCTCTATCCAGCGCCAGCCAACTCAAAGCGCAAGGTGACAGCCGACAAGCCGGGAGGAGGTTGTCGCTAAAGTCGTCGGCAGCCAAATCTCACTTGTGAAGTCGGCATTAGACAAAACCGTACACTTTTGTGAGAAGGTGTAGGGAAGGCTACGCCTTGGAGGGGAAATGCAGTCGGCCAATTTTGGCTTTCTTGCCGCCCATGATGTGCGGCTGGTGACGCTCGGCGGTTTTGCGGAGCGGTATTTCCGCGACGACCCCTCGACGGCCATCGTTAAACTGCGCAAACGTACTAATGGCGATGCAATGCTCCTCGTTGATCGCGAAGGCGGAAAGGTCCTGCGCTCAGTCGGCTTTGAGGACCCAGAGCAAGGAGCCCGCTACTTCGGATGGTTGTAGGGCGAGCCCGAGGGCGAATGGCAGGCGGCGGCGTATGTCCAGCGCACCATGCCGGACACAATGAAAATGAGTGGTCGACGCTCTCAGGGCTTTGTCTACAGATGCGGTGAACTGGGCCTGTTTGGCGGTCCAAGCAATGCTTAAAGATGCAGCCAAGGGTGCAGGCGGTCAAAATCCCATGTCGAAAAGAGAAATGAAACCAAAAAGATAGGGAAAATCAATGGCGGAGAGGGAGGGATTCGAACCCCCGATGCCCTTGCGAGCATGCCGCATTTCGAGTGCGGTGCATTCGACCACTCTGCCACCTCTCCGCGGTCATGGTCCGCCGTTGCCGGCGCGGCGCACTAGATAACGGCTGGGCGGGCAGGTTACAAGGCCCTATCTGCCTGATTTCCGGCTTCCGCGAACCACCGCGCTGTCGCGATGGCGCGACCCCTTCCGGGCAGGGTGTTTCAAGGGTGTCCTCGTCGCCTTGCCGGATGCAACCGGCGCTGCGGCCGGTGATGGCGCGGCGGGCGAGTCAGAGATACAGCCGCTTGCCTTGACTTCAGCCCAACCTTCGGTTAGGGACAGCGCGCAATCGGCGTGGAGGGGTCTTCCGCGCCGCTTGTTTTTTGAACCCGCAGACTGACAAAAAGACGGCCGAACCGCCTGAAGCGGTTCATCAAGGCCGACCGAACAGCGAAAGGCAAAAAATGTTCGCAGTCATCAAAACGGGCGGCAAGCAGTATCGCGTTGCCGCCAACGATCTCCTGAAGATCGAGAAACTCGAAGCCCAGGTCGGCGACATCGTCGAGATCGGCAATGTGCTGGCACATGGCGAGGGCGAGAACGTCACCTTCGGCGCGCCGTTCGTCGATGGCGCCACCGTCACCGCCGAAGTCGTCGAGCAGGGCAAGAACCGCACCGTCATCGCTTTCAAGAAGCGGCGCCGGCAGAATTCGCGACGCAAGATCGGCCACCGTCAGCTTCTGACCACCGTTCGGATCGCCGAGATCCTGCTGGGCGGAGCCAAGCCGGCGAAGAAGGCCGCGGCGAAGCCGGAAGCCAAGGCAGAGGCTGCCGTCGAGGCGAAGGCCGAGGCCGCGCCGAAGGAGGCAAAGGCCAAGAAGGAAGCCAAGGCAGAGGCAGCGCCTAAGGAAGAAGCCAAGGCCGAGACTGCTGCCGCCGCGCCGCTGTTCAAGGCGCCGAAGGGCGAGCCGGACGACCTGACCGTGATCAAGGGCATCGGCCCGGTCGCGGCCAAGGATCTTGCCGAGCAGGGCATCATCACCTTTGCGCAGCTCGCCAAGCTGACCGACAAGGATGTCGCCAAGATCGACGAGCACATGCCGTTCAGCGCCGACCAGATCAAGGACTGGCGCGAGCAGGCCAAGGCGCTGGCGAAGAAGTAGGAACGAACCGGCGAAACGCTCGCCGGATCGGACTTGAAACGGAACGCGAACGCGTTCATAAGACCATTCAAGCGCCCTCAGGGCGCATCGGAGTTAGTTAGATGGCACACAAGAAAGCTGGCGGTTCGTCGCGCAATGGTCGCGACTCGCATTCCAAGCGTCTCGGCGTGAAGAAGTTCGGCGGCGAAGCCGTGATTCCGGGCAACATCATCATTCGTCAACGCGGCACCTCGTGGCATCCCGGCGTCAATGTCGGCATGGGCACGGACCACACCCTTTTTGCGCTGGAAGCTGGCGCAGTCACCTTCAACAAGAAAGCCAACGGCCGAACCTACGTATCGGTGAACCCGATTTCCAAAGCAGCGGAGTAGCCGGTTCCGCACCACAACACCGGCGCCCATCTCGGGAACCGGTGTCTGGCCAGGCCAGGAAAAGGATCAGGGGAGATGGGTTTCCATCTCCCCTTTTTCTTGCGCCTGGAGGACTTTGACATGGTTGCCGAAGCGGACGACACGGACGACGAAAGTTACGCGATAGATTGCCCGGTACTGGCCACCGAGCGGCTGGTCATGCGGCGCCCGCGCGAAAGCGATATCAGGCAATTGGTGGCGCTCGCCGACAACCGCCATATCGCCGAAATGCTGGCCCGCATGCCGCACCCCTACGGCGAGGCCGAGGCTCGCGCCTTCCTCGCCATGACGGCATCGCGCCGCGCCGGCATCGTCTATGCGCTGACGCTGGCGGGAACCGACACTTTCGTCGGCTGCGCCGGCCTCAACACCACCGATCGTGGGCTGGAGCTCGGCTACTGGATCGGCGAACCCTACTGGAAGCGCGGCTATGCGACCGAGGCCGCGCACGCTCTGGTCGACCTCGCCTTCCAGAGGACCTCGACCCAGGTGCTGCAAGCCTCGACGCGGGTCATCAACCCGGCCTCGCGCCGGGTCATCCACAAGTGCGGGTTCCAGTATGCCGGCCAGGGCATGCTGAACTCGATCGTCGCCGGCCAGGTGCCGGTCGAGCGCTACCGCCTCGACAGGAAGACGTGGACGAGCCTCAGGAACTGGGTGCACTTTTAGGTGTGTCGATATTCAGGTGAGGCCGGCCTGCGAATGGCGGTTTCCTGCGCTTCCGGTGCTCACGTACTTTAAGTACGCTCCGCTCCGGTTCTCGGAGACCACCATTCTGGTCGCTCGCGCCCGTCTTCGACTCCGGCGCGGCCTGACCTGAATCTCGACACACCTCGGCGCATGGCCCGAAACCAAGGGTTTGGAAAGCATAGGCAAAGTCAGTTGCGGACTTGGGGTCAAGCTGTCTCCAGCCAGACCGGCAGATGGTCCGAACCGACCGCCTGCCGGTCGACCCACAGGCGCTTCAGCGCTCCGGCGAGCGAGGCTGAGGTGAAGACATAGTCGATGCGTTTGTGGCGGCTGACATCGTCGGGCCGTTTGGGATCGACCCAGGTGACGAGATCGGCCGTGTCGAGGCGCTGGGCGGCGTCGACGGCGAGGTCGGCGGTGAGCGGCATGCCGAACTCATGATCCGGGCGGCCGACCAGTTCGACATATTCGGGCGATCCGGGCAGCATGTTGAAGTCGCCCATGACGATGAAGGCTTCAGGATAGGGCAGGTCGGGCAGACCGATCTCGGGAATGCCGGACAGGCCGCCGCCTTCCAGCGCATAGTTCAGCAGACGCTGGCGCAGGAAGCGGATCTGGCCCTGGCGTTCAACCGGGCTGCGATGGTCGAGATGGGTGGAATAGAATCGGATGAAGCCGAGCGGCGTTTCGATCAGCGCTTCCAGCGCGCCGCGCTGGAAGTTCATCGCTTCCAGGCTGCGGCTGCGCGGCAAAAGGAGGTTGCGCGACAGATGAATGGGCGTTTTCGACAGCACCATGTTGCCGAGCTGGAACGTCGTGGTGATGGCGCGGCCAGCTTCCAGGTGAGAGCCGACATTGACCTCGAAATTGCTGCCATAGGCGGCAAAGTAATCGGGCAGCGCGTCGCCGAGTTCGGCCACCATGTCGTGGTTGCCGTTCCTGGGGTTGTTGCGGGTAACCTCCTGCAGCGCGATCACGTCGGCGCCGCGCACGGCGTCGGCAATGCGGGCGACGTCGTAGCGGCCGTCGAGCCCGATGCCGTACTGGATGTTGTAGGTCACAAGCTTCATGCCAGCATTCCCCGGCCCGGCGTTCTGCCCCGAATACCGAAATCGACCTTCGCCGGGGCACGTGCAGGCTCACAGTGCTACCGCGTCCCGCGCCTCAGCAAAAGCCGGCGTCGGCGCAATCCTTCGCAAAACGGCCTCGCCCTTCGCCTCGCCTTGGTTTAGAGCAATCGCGCAAGCCCACTAGCAGAAACCCGAAAATCCGATGAAATTTCTCGATCAAGCCAAGGTTTACATCCGCTCCGGCGACGGCGGCGCCGGTTCGGTGTCGTTCCGGCGCGAAAAATTCATCGAGTTCGGCGGGCCGGATGGCGGCGATGGCGGCCGCGGCGGCGATGTCTGGCTGGAGGCGGTCGACGGGCTGAACACGCTGATCGACTATCGCTACCAGCAGCATTTCAAGGCCAAGACCGGCACCCATGGCATGGGCCGCAACATGACCGGCGCCAAGGGCGCCGACGTGACGCTGAAGGTTCCGGCCGGAACCCAGGTCTTCGAAGAGGACAACGAGACGCTGATCTGCGACCTCACCGTGGTCGGCCAGCGCTTCCTGCTGGCCAAGGGCGGCAATGGCGGCTTCGGCAACCAGCATTTCAAGACCTCGACCAACCAGGCGCCGCGCCGCGCCAATCCCGGCCTGCCGGGCGAGGAGATGAACATCTGGCTGCGGCTGAAGCTGATCGCCGACGCCGGCCTGGTCGGCCTGCCCAATGCCGGCAAGTCGACCTTCCTGGCGGCGGTGACGGCGGCCAAGCCGAAGATCGCCGATTATCCCTTCACCACGCTGCATCCCGGGCTCGGCGTTGCCCGCATCGACGGCCGCGAATTCGTCATCGCCGACATTCCCGGCCTGATCGAAGGCGCACATGAGGGCGTCGGCATCGGTGACCGCTTTTTGGGCCATGTCGAGCGCACGCGGGTGCTGCTGCATCTGGTCTCCGCGCAAGAGGAAAATCCGGGCAAGGCCTACAAGACGGTACGCGCTGAGCTTGATGCCTATGGCAACGGGCTGATCGAGAAGGTCGAGATCCTGGCGCTGTCCCAAGTTGACATTCTCGATGCCGACGAGCGCAAGAAGAAGGCGGCTTCGCTGAAACGCGCCGCCGGCCGCGCGCCGATGCTGCTTTCGGCCGTCACCGGCGAAGGCGTCGAGGCGGTGCAACGGGCGCTGATGGCCGTTGTTGCCGAGGCGCGCGACAAGGTCGTCGTTCCGGTTGGCACGCGCTGGCAATGACCATGCAGTCGCTGAGGAAATACCGGCGTATCACCGTCAAGATAGGCTCGGCGCTGCTCGTCGACAGGACGACGGGGCTGAAGCGCGACTGGCTGGATTCGCTGGCCGACGACATCGCCGTGCTGGCCAATGGCGGCGCGGAGGTGATGGTCGTGTCGTCCGGCGCCATCGCACTCGGCCGCACCATTTTAGGCCTGGGAAAAAGGGCGCTGAAGCTTGAGGAGAGCCAGGCCGCCGCCGCCGTTGGCCAGATCGCGCTGGCCGGCGCCTGGTCGGATGCGCTTGGCAAGGGCGGCCTGAAATCGGGCCAGATCCTTTTGACGCTCGGCGACACCGAGGAGCGCCGCCGCTACCTCAACGCACGGGCGACGATCTCGACACTGCTCAAGATGAAGGCGGTGCCGGTCATCAACGAGAACGACACGGTGGCGACCTCCGAGATCCGCTATGGCGACAACGACCGGCTGGCCGCGCGCGTGGCAACGATGATGGGCGCCGACCTTCTGGTGCTACTCTCCGACATTGACGGGCTCTATACCGCACCGCCGGCGCGCGACCCGCAAGCCAAATTCATTCCGGTGGTCGACCGCATCACGCCCGATATCGAGGCGATGGCCGGGGCTGCCGCGTCCGAACTGTCGCGTGGCGGCATGCGCACCAAGCTCGACGCCGGCAAGATTGCGACTGCCGCCGGCACCGCCATGATCATCACCTCTGGCACCAGGCTGTCGCCGCTGATGGCGATCGAACGCGGCGAGCGCGCCACCTTCTTCAAACCAAGCGCCAACCCGGTGAAGGGCTACAAGACCTGGATCGCCGGCCAGCTCGAACCGGCGGGCCGGCTCACCGTCGATGCCGGCGCCATCGGTGCGCTCATGTCGGGCAAGTCGCTGCTGCCGGCCGGCGTCAAATTGGTCAGCGGCAATTTCTCGCGCGGCGACACAGTGGCAATCCTGTCGCCAGAGGGCCGCGAGATCGCACGCGGGCTGGTTGCCTATGATGCCGCCGATGCCGTAAGGATCGCAGGCCTGAAGACGGCCGAGATCGAAACGGTGCTCGGCTATGAGGCGCGCTCGGCGATGATCCACCGTGACGACCTTGTGGTGAGCCATGCGGGTGACCAAGTACAGGCCGGCGACCAAGTATTGGCTGGCGGCCAAATATCCAGCGGAGGATGAGCATGCTGAAGCTGCATGAAAAATCCGGGGATGACACTGTTGCGCTGATGGCCGATATCGGCCGTCGCTCCCGCGCGGCCGCCCGACCGCTGGCCATTGCCACCACCGAGTCCAAGAATGCCGCGCTGGTTGCCATGGCCGACGCGATTCTGCGTCGCGAGCAGGAGATACTCGACGCCAACGCCCTCGATGTCTCGAATGGTCACGAGTCCGGGCTTTCCGTGTCCTTCATGGACCGGCTGAAGCTCGATCCGGCGCGCATCCGCGCGATGGCCGATGGTATTCGCGAGATCGCCGAACTTAAGGATCCCGTCGGCGACGTCATCGCCGCATGGGAGCGGCCGAATGGCCTGCAGATCGAGCGCGTGCGCACGCCGCTCGGCGTCGTCGGCGTCATCTATGAGAGCCGGCCGAATGTGACGGCGGATGCCGGGGCGCTCTGCCTCAAGGCCGGCAATCCGGTCATCCTGCGCGGCGGCTCGGATTCGCTCAATTCGTCCGCCGCCATCCATACCTGCCTGGTCGAGGGGCTGAAGGCGGCCGGCCTGCCGGAAGATGCCATCCAGCTGGTGCCGACCACCGATCGCGCCGCCGTCGGCGAGATGCTTAAGGGGCTTTCCGGCAATCTCGATGTGATCATTCCGCGCGGCGGAAAAAGCCTGGTCGGGCGCGTGCAGAGCGAGGCGCGTGTGCCGGTCTTCGCGCATCTCGAAGGCATCTGCCATCTCTATATCGACCGTTCCGCTGATCTCGACATGGCGGTCAGGATCGCGGTCAACGCCAAGATGCGTCGCACCGGCGTCTGCGGCGCCGCCGAGACGCTGCTGGTCGATCGTGCCGTCGCTTCAACCCATTTGGTTCCGATCCTCGATGCGCTGCGCGCGGCGGGCTGCGAGATCCACGCCGATCAAGAGGTGCTGAAGCTGTTCTTCGACGCCAGGCCGGCGACCGAAGCCGACTGGGTGACCGAATATCTCGATGCCATCCTTGCGGTAAAGCTGGTCGACGGCGTTGCCGGTGCGGTCGAGCATATCGAGACCTTTTCCTCGCATCACACCGAGGCGATCGTAGCCGAGGATGCGCAGGTGGTCGAAAAGTTCTTCAACGAGATCGATTCGGCGATCCTCTTGCACAACGCCTCGACCCAGTTCGCCGACGGCGGCGAGTTCGGCATGGGCGCGGAGATCGGCATCGCCACCGGCAAGATGCACGCGCGCGGCCCGGTCGGGGTCGAACAGCTGACCTCGTTCAAATACCGCGTGCGCGGGTCTGGCCAGGTGAGGCCGTGACGTTTTTCGCCCCAAGGGCTTGAAGGTTGCGCCCAGCCACCCCCCTCTGTCCTGCCGGACATCTCCCCCTCAAGGGGGGAGATCGACTGTCCTTTCCGGTTTCGACAACTACCAGCGTTGCAGAATTTCTCCCGTCGGTGAAACTGCCAATCTCCCCCCTTGAGGGGGAGATGTCCGGCAGGACAGAGGGGGGTGCCTAGCACCATGCTGTCCCCTTCTGACCCCGCCGTCCCCTCCCACTACCTCCACATGCCGCACGCCGGCAAAGGCCTTGCCGTCGGGCTGTTCGGCGGCTCGTTCAACCCGCCGCATGCAGGTCACGCGCTGGTCGCCGAGATCGCACTGAGACGGCTGGCGCTCGACCAGCTGTGGTGGATGGTGACGCCAGGCAATCCGCTGAAGAGCACGCGGGAACTGGCGCCGCTCAGCGAGCGCCTGCAGCAGTCCGAGCAGATCGCCAAGAACCCGAAGATCAAGGTCTCCGCCTTCGAGGCGGCACACCATGTCCGTTTCACCGCCGACACGCTGGCGCTGGTCAAGGCGCGCAATCCCGGCGTCGACTTCGTCTGGATCATGGGCGCCGATAGCTTGCGCGACTTCCACCGCTGGCAGCGTTGGCGCCAGATCGTCATGACCTTCCCGATCGCCGTCATCGACCGGCCAGGGGCCACGCTCTCCTTCCTGTCTTCGGTCGTCGCCAAGACCTTCGACTATGCCCGCGTCGACGAGGGCGACGCGCCACGCCTCGCCCGCATGAAGGCGCCAGCCTGGACCTTCATCCACGGCCCGCGCTCGTCGCTGTCGTCAAGCGCCATTCGCAAGGCTGCAAAAGACTGACCAGGCCGCCCGGCCATGTCGCATTTGCGGCTGCGTTTGTTCGTTTGGTAGGCGATCCTGACCGGGCATGGCGATTTCAAAGAAAAATCGATTCGAAACCGGTTCGGAAGATGGCAACCCGCCGGCGCCGCTGATCGCCATTGCCAGCGTCGTGCTGTCGATGGCGCTGATCGCGGTCGGCAACGGGTTGATGTTCGCCTATATCCCGGTCCGCCTTGGCGTCGAGGGGTTCGATCCAACCTGGGCCGGGTTGATCATCACCGGCCTTTCCGCAGGCGGCCTTGCCGGCTGCATCTTGACAGGGCCGCTGGTGCGCAGGGTTGGACACGCGCGCGCCTTCATGGTGCTGTCGGCGCTGATTGCGCTCTCCAATGCCGCCATTGGCGCCGGGACCTACCCGCTGCTGTGGATCGCGGCGCGGGCGCTCTACGGCTTTGCCATATGCGGGCTGTTCATCGTCGCCCAGAGCTGGCTCAACGATGCGGTCGCCAACAGCATTCGAGGTCGGGTGATGGCGGTGTTCTACGTCGCCTATGTCGCCGGGCTCGGCGTCGGCTATGCCACGCTGGCGGCGATCGATATCCAGACCGCGGCCGCGCCGCTGATCGGCATCGCGTTTACCGCTCTGTCGATCCTGCCGGTCGGGATGACGCGGCTTGCCCAGCCGCCAGCGCCACAGGCAGCGTCGGTGGCACTCGGCCGCGCCTGGCGGATCTCGCCGGTCGGCGTCGCCGGCATGCTGGCCGTCGGCGGCCTTTCGATGGCGATCTCGGGCTTCGCGCCGATCCATGCCACCGCCAAGGGGTACAGCCAGGCCGATGTGGCCTTGCTCCTGGCGGCGATGCCGCTCGGCACGCTGATCCTGCAAATACCGCTCGGCTGGATCTCCGACCGCACCGACCGGCGCTATGTGCTGATCGCCGCCTCCGCACTGGCGGTGGCGGCGGGCATGCTTGCCATCGGCTTCGATGGCGGCGCGCTTGCGGCGCTGGTGGTGATCTACATCGTGTGGGACGGCGCCTCGGAATCGATCTATTCGCTGGCCAGCGCGCATGCCGCCGACCGCGCCAGCAAGAATGACATGGTGGCGCTGTCGAGCTCGCTTTTGTTTGCCTGGTCGCTGTCGGGCTTCGTCGTGCCGGGCATCGTGACCGGGCTTTCCGCCCTCTATGGCACACAGGCCTTCATCTACGTGGCGATCGTCATCGCCTCGGCCTTCTGCCTGTTCGTGCTGTGGCGGGTGCTGACAACGCAGCCGGTGCCGACGGCCGAGACCGGCAGCTTCGCGCCGATGAGCGCGCAGGCACCGTTGCCGGTGGAGCTTGCCTTCGCGCCGGATCAGCAGCGCGACAGCTGAAGGTGCCTCGCTATTGCCGGGTGCTGGAGGGTTCCGGCCGCTGCGCGTCCGGCGGCGGCGCGGGAATCGAAAGCCCTTCGGCATCGAAGGCCTGCTTGATGCGCTTGGTGAGATCGATCTGGGTGGCGAAGAAATCCGCCGCCGAGGTCCAGTAGCGCAAGGAGACGGCGACGCCGGTGTCGCCGACGGTCGAGACGAAGGCGATCGGCGCCGATTCCCGCCTGACGCGCCGTTCGGCGGCCGCGACACTGAGCATCGTTTTTTGCGCGAAATCGATGTCGTTCCACGAGCCGATGGTGAGCGTGATGTCGCCGCGGCGGACGCCGTTGCGGGTAAAATTGCGGACGGGCTGGTTCCACAGGGTCGAGTTGGGCGCCAGCACGTAGACGCCGTCGACCGTCCGTAGCCTGGTGGCGAACAGGCCGACCTCCTCGACGGTTCCTGAAATGGCACCGACCTCGACATATTCACCGATGCGGAACGGCCTGAGCGCCAGCAGCATGATGCCGGCCGCGATGTTCTGCAGCGTGCCCTGCAGCGCCAGGCCAATGGCGAGACCGATGGCGCCGACGGCGGCGATGATCGAGGCGGTCTGCACGCCGAACTGGCCGAGCACCATGATGACTACGAGGATCAGGATGGCGTAGCGGACGATCTTTGAGAAGAAATGGCGCAGCGTCGCGTCGAAGCCATGGATGTGTTTCAGACCGCCGGAGATCGAGCGCTCGGCGAGGCCGGCCACGATATAGCCGACAACGAGCAGGATGACGGCGCCGATGGCGGAGAATGAGTAGGAGACGATCAGGGTGCTGAGTTGGGCAAGGCCCGCCTGCACGGTGAGGAGCGTGTTCTGAGGATCGATAGGCATTCTGGGAAATCCGATTTTGGGGGGAAAGCCGATAAACCCGCCAATGAGCCCAAAGTTCCGATATTTGCAGGCATTTGGAACCAAACGCAGAGCATCGCGTTGGCGGCGGCCGCGACCCACGTCTTGAAACTGCAACGGAACTCTGCCTATCTAAGTGGTGTCACCTGATTTGGCGGGTGATTTGGTTGTTCTTGCTGCGAAAGGAAATACACTGAGAACAGCACTGCGGAAGAAGGCCGACATCGTGCCTTCGCCGGCCGGGATCAGCGTAAACGACGCCGTGTCCCGCGCCATCAAGACAGTCCTTGCCAGTCTGGAAGACTCCAAGGCCGAAAACATCGTCTCAATCGACATTCAGGGGAAATCGAGCCTCGGCGACTATATGGTTGTCGCATCGGGCCGGTCGCACCGTCATGTCTCGGCTGTCGCCGATCACCTCCTCAAGGCGCTCAAGGATGCCGGCCTCGGCATGGCGCGCGTCGAGGGGTTGGCCGGTGCCGACTGGGTCCTGATCGATTCGGGCGACATCATCGTCCATGTCTTCCGCCCCGAAGTCCGCGAATTCTACAATCTCGAAAAGATGTGGCAGGCGCCGGACCTCGAGGAAGAGACGCTCCACTGAGTCGCATCTGTTTTGATGCATGCCGCTCAGCATGCATCGACGGCTCTTCGAGGCAGGGATGAAGATTACGGTTCATGCCGTGGGCCGGATGAAAGCCGGCCCCGAGAAGCTGCTCGCCGACCGTTATTTCGAGCGCTTCGCCAAGAGCGGCCCTCCGGTGGGGCTCGAATTCTCAGGCGTTGTCGAGATTGCCGAAGGCCGCGCCCAGACCGCCAATGAGCGGCGGCGCGAAGAAGGCCAGAAGCTGCAGACGCAGCTGCAGCAAGGCACCGCGCTGATCCTGCTCGACGAACGCGGCAAAAGCTTTTCCTCCGAGGATTTCGCCGGCCGGATCGGCCTGCTGCGCGACGGCGGCCGCAAGGCGCTGGTCATCGCCATCGGCGGCGCCGACGGCCACGACCAGTCGCTGCGCGACCAGGCCGATCTGGTGGTGTCGTTCGGCGCGCTGACCTGGCCGCATCTGCTGGTGAGGGTGATGCTGGGCGAACAGCTCTACAGGATCGCCACCATCCTTTCGGGACATCCCTATCATCGCTCCTAGACCAGGCCGAATCCTGTGCATCGGTGCCCGCCGCCCGGATTTCCGCCCCAATGCGGCGGCATATTGTGCGCCATTGGCAAACCTATCGAACATGGTTGATTGTTCGTTAACGAAGCCACGCATAGAGTCGGGCTTCAATGTCTGAAATTGGACGAACCAGGGCGAGCATTCTGCGCGGCTGCGGCATTGCGGCGGCGGCGTTCGTGCTGTCGCTCGGTGCCGCCAGGGCCGAAAACACGCTCGACCTGGCGCCCGATCCGGACAAGAGCCGCGCCGAATACGAGCAGGTCTCCAAGGAGATCACGCTGTCTTCCGAGCGGCTGGCCAAGCTTGCGGCCGACATCGCGGCGGTCAAGAAGGATCATGCCTCGATCACCGCGGCGCTGATCCAGTCGGCGATGACCGAGCAGAAGCTAGGCCAGGACATCGAGGACATCGGCGCCAAGCTGGAGGGGCTGAAGGGCGAGGAGCAGAAGATCCGCGCCTCGCTGAACGCAAGGCGCGACGTGCTGGCCGAGGTATTGGGCGCGCTACAGCGCATGGGGCTCAATCCGCCGCCGGCAATCCTGGTCAAGCCGGAAGATGCGCTGTCGTCGGTGCGCAGCGCCATCCTGCTCGGCGCCGTGGTGCCGGAACTGCGCCAGCAGACCGATATATTGCTGGCCGACCTCAAGGAACAGACGCGGGTGACGGCCTCGATCGAGGCCGAGCGCGCCAGGCTGACGGAAGCGGTCGGCGAGCAGACGGCGGAAAAGAAGCGGCTCACCATGCTGCTTGAAGCCAAACAGAGGCTCGAAGCCGACACGCAAACGGCGCTGGCGGCGGAAAAGCAGCGCTCCGAGGCACTGGCGGCCAAGGCCGGCAGCCTGAAGGAGCTGATCGCCTCGCTCGAGGCCGACAAGGCGCGCAAGGCGGCGGACCAGGCCAAGGCCGGCGAGCAGAAATCGGCCGACGGCGACACGGCTCCGGCGCAAGAGGTTCCCGGACAAGCAGGGGCTCCGGCGCAGACGGAACTGGCTGCACTGCCGGTCCCCGAAGGCAACCGGCTGACCGCTTCAGCGCCGTTTTCGGCGCTTCAGGGACAGATCGCGCTGCCGGTCATCGGCAAGATAAAACAGCGTTTCGGCACCGATGACGGTAACGGCGCGGTGATGCTTGGTGACATGGTTGCGACACAATCGGGCGCCATCGTCACCGCGCCGGCGGATGGAAATGTGCTTTATGCGGGACCTTTTCGCTCCTATGGTCAACTCTTGATCCTGAACGCAGGCGACGGCTATCATGTCGTCCTGGCGGGGATGAGCAGAATCAGCGTCGCGACTGGCCAGCCGGTGCTCGCAGGAGAGCCGGTCGGCGCGATGGGAGAGGCCCGGGTGGCGAGCACCTCGGCCTCGAAGAATGGAAATGCCACGCCGGAGCTCTACGTCGAGTTCCGCAAGGATGGAAAACCCGTCGATCCGGCCCCATGGTGGGTGGACCGATTTTCTGGAAGGACGTGAGATGATGCGGAAACTGTCGCTTCTGTTTGCCGGTGCGCTGATGGGCGCATCTGCGATGAGCCTGGTCTACGGCGCACCCGGCTCGACGGCGAACGCTGCGGGCTCCGAGACCTACAAGCAGCTGGCGATCTTCGGCGACATCTTCGAGCGCGTCCGGGCGCAGTATGTGACGCCGCCGGACGACAAGTCGCTGGTCGAAAACGCCATCAACGGCATGCTGACCTCGCTTGATCCGCACTCCTCCTACATGAATGCCGAGCAGGCGCAGGACATGCGCGTGCAGACCAAGGGCGAATTCGGCGGCCTCGGCATCGAAGTCACCATGGAAAACGACCTGGTCAAGGTGATCACGCCGATTGACGACACGCCGGCCGCCAAGGCAGGCGTGCTTGCCGGCGACTACATCGCCAAGATCGATGGCGACGAGGTGCGCGGCCTGACCCTCAACGACGCCGTCGAGAAGATGCGCGGGCCGGTCAACACGCCGATCAAGCTTACCATCCTTCGCCAGGGCGCCGACAAGCCGATCGAGCTGACCGTCGTGCGCGACATCATCAAGGTCAAGGCGGTCAAGTTCCGGGTCGAGAACGACATCGGCTACATGAAGATCACCTCGTTCACCGAAAAGACCTATGACGACCTCGAGAACGCCATCGACAGCATCAAGAAGCAGGTGCCAAACGACAAGCTCAAGGGCTTTGTGCTCGATCTGCGCCTCAATCCGGGCGGCCTGCTCGATCAGGCCGTGAGCGTGTCCGACGCTTTCCTCGACCGCGGCGAGATCGTCTCGACGCGCGGCCGCGATCCGAAGGACGTCACCCGCTTCGACGCCCGTCCGGGCGACGACATCAAGGGCAAGCCGCTGATCGTGCTGGTCAATGGCGGCTCGGCGAGCGCTTCGGAAATCGTCGCCGGCGCGCTGCAGGACCTGCGCCGCGCCACGGTGGTCGGAACCCAGTCCTTCGGCAAGGGCTCGGTCCAGACCATCATCCCGCTCGGCGAGAATGGCGCGCTGCGCCTGACGACGGCGCTCTATTACACGCCTTCCGGCAAGTCGATCCAGGGCAAGGGCATCACGCCCGACATCAAGGTCGAGCAGCCGCTGCCGCCGGATCTGCAGGGCAGGGACCTCACGCGCGGCGAATCGGACCTCAAGGGCCATATCAAGGGCGCTGACGAGGGTTCGACCGGCTCCGGCTCGGCCGCCTATGTGCCGCCGGATCCGAAGGACGATCTGCAGCTGATCTATGCCGAAGAGTTGCTGCGCGGCCAGAAGACCGATCCGGCATTCCCGCCGAATCCGGACAAGGCCGTGCTCAACCAGTAAGGACCGAGTGGTCAGGGCAAGGCTCTGGCCGCCCGATCGAAGCAATGCGATGCTGCCGGGGCCGCGAGGTTCCGGCAGTTTGATTCGGGGGAACGCGGTTGGAGCGCCACGCGTCTGGGTTAACGCGCCGGCGATTGCGAATTTTGCGCAGCATGTCTCGTAAAAAGTGACTTCACTTAAGGGTCGTGCTTCCGGGGACACAAGTTGGCTGACATCAGCAAGGACATAGAACGCCCGCTCGGACAGACGATCCGGCCGCCGCGTGCCGCGTCGCGCGGGCTCAACGCCGGCATGGTCGGGGCCACGCTCGCCGTGCTGGCCGTGGTCGGTATCTCCGGCGCGATCGCGCTGCGCGAAAAGCCGTTCCGCAAGCCGGAAGAGGTTGCCGTTTCGACGCCGAAGGTGACGGCCGCGCCCGCCGTAGCGCCGGTTGCCGAGGCGGCGGCGCCCAAGACGGAAACGCCGCCCAAGGAAGCCCCGCCCAAGACCGGCGGGCCGCAGATCATCCATGTGCAGACCGAAGAAGGCGACGGTCCGCCGAAGGCGGCGATCGTCATTCGCGACCCCTCGGCGGTCGGCCAGAACCTGAAGATCGCGCATATTCCGGACAAGGCGCTGATCGAGACCAGCGAAACCGGGCCGCTGCCGATGCGTGCCGCCGACGGCAGGCGTCCGTTCGACGTCTATGCGCGGCCGTGGTCGGGATCGCGCGGCGCGCGCGTGGCGATCGTCATCGGCGGGCTCGCCGTGTCGCAGACCGGTACCCAGGCGGCCATCGCCAAGCTGCCGGCCGAGGTGACGCTGGCCTTTGCCCCGCAAGGCAACAGCATCGGCCGGTGGATGCAGGCGGCGCGGCAGAGCGGGCACGAGATCGTCATGCAGGTACCGCTCGAGCCGTTCGACTATCCAAACGTCAATCCCGGCCGCAACACGCTGACGGTGGCGGCGAGCCCGGACGAGAATTTGAAGAGCCTGCACTGGGCGCTGTCGCGGACCACCAACTATACCGGCGTGATGAACTATATGGGCGCCCGCTTCTCGGCCGATTCCACGGCGATGGGGCCGTTCATGGCCGAGCTAGGCAAGCGCGGCCTTGCCTATGTCGACGATGGTTCGTCGGCGCGCAGCCTGGCACCCGATCTGGCGCTCAAGGACGGCGTGCCTTTCGTCGCCGGCGACACGTCGATCGATGCGGTGCAGGACCGCGGCGCCATCCTTAAGAAGCTGGACGAACTCGAGGCCACGGCGCGGGCAAAGGGTTCCGCCGTCGGCATCGGCTCGGCGTTCGATCTGACGGTCGACACCGTGTCGTCCTGGGTGACGGAAGCCAAGAAGCGTGGCATCGAGATCGTGCCGATTTCGGCGGTGGCCATCGATCCGCAAAAAGGCTAGCAGCCGTTCTCGATAATTCTCTCCCGAGCGAATTCTCAAAAGCGGCGGAAAGCTGGAAAGACTGACTGATGGCGAAGACAAAACCGGTCGATCCCGAGACGCTGCCTTACCGCCCCTGTGTCGGATTGATGATCCTCAATGGCGAGGGGCTGGTCTGGATCGGTCACCGCATCGCCGAGCCGGACAGCGAATTCGCCGGCACCACGCAGCTCTGGCAGATGCCGCAGGGCGGCATCGACAAGGGCGAGGATCCGCTCGAGGCGGCCGAGCGGGAACTCTACGAGGAGACCGGCATGCGCAGCGTCTCGCTGCTGGCCGAGGCGCCGCACTGGATCAATTACGACCTGCCGGCGCATCTGGTCGGCATCGCCTTCAAAGGCCGCTATCGCGGCCAGACGCAGAAATGGTTCGCCTATCGTTTTCACGGCAACGAGAGCGAGATCCAGATCAACCCGCCACCGGGCGGCCACACGGCCGAGTTCGACCAATGGGCATGGCGCCCGATGCGCGACTTGCCCGACCTGATCGTGCCGTTCAAGCGCAAGGTCTATGAAGACGTGGTGGCGGCGTTCCGGCATTTGGTGGCGTAACCAGCGCGATCGCGCATGGTCGCTGCGTCGGTTTCGTGGTCTTATGGATGCTGAGCTGCTTCGCACAGGGTCGGTATGAACGACGCCTCCAAAAACGTTCCCGAAAGCATTGCCACGCAAGGTGAGCCGGTCAGTGAAGCGGTAGCCGGCGCCATCCTGGCCATCGATCTCGGCGCCATCCGTGAAAACTACCGGCGGCTGAAGGCGCAATTGGGCGGCGTGCCGTGCGCCGGTGTCGTCAAGGCCGATGGCTATGGCCTGGGCGCAGCCCCCGTGGCAAGGGCGCTGTCGGCCGAGGGCTGCACCACTTTCTTCGTCGCGCTGCTGGCCGAAGGCCTGGCGCTACGCAAGGCGCTCGGCCCCGGACCGGCGATCCACGTCCTCAACGGCCTGCCGCCTGGCTCGGAACCGGAAGCGGTTGCGGCGGAGCTGGTTCCCGTCATCAACAGCGCCGGCCGGCTGAAGGCCTGGGGTGAAGCCGGCCAGCAGGCCGGCCGCAAGCTGCCGGCCGCGATCCAGGTCGACAGCGGCATGTCACGGCTCGGCATGCCGCCGGCGGAGGTGCAGGCAATCGCAGCCGATCCGCGCGCTTTCGACGGTGTCGAAATCGTCCTGGTGATGAGCCATCTCGCCTGCGCCGACGAGCCACAGCATCCGGCCAATGAGCGGCAGTGGCTGACCTTCGAACGATTGCGCAAGATGCTGCCCGAGGCCCCTGCCTCGCTCGCCAATTCGTCCGGCATCTTCCTGGGGACGGCCTTTCATTTCGACCTCGTCCGCCCGGGGGCGGCGCTCTATGGCATCAATCCGACGCCGAGCGAACCGAATCCGATGCTGCCGGTGGTGCGGCTGCAGGCGAAAATCGTCCAGACGCGCAGCCTCGAAAAGGGCGCCGGCGTCGGCTATGGCCATACCTTTCGTGCAACCGGCCCGTTGGAAGCGGCGACGATCTCGCTCGGCTATGCCGACGGCTGGCATCGCCGCGCCGCCTCGGCCGCCTGGCTCGGTGCGGTCCGCCTGCCCTTTCTCGGACGCGTATCGATGGATTCGATCATCCTCGACATTTCCGCGCTCCCCGTGGGCACGCTCGGCGAGGGCGACCTTGTCGAACTGCTCGGCCCGTCGCAGAGCGTCGACGAGGCGGCCGGCCATGCCGGCACGATCGGCTATGAAATCCTGACCAGCCTCGGAGCCCGCTTTCATCGGCGCTACGTGCACGGATAGCCACGCGGTACTTGGCGGGCGCTCGAAAATCCGGCAGACAGAGCATGACGACCCGGCCTGACGAGACGTCGTCGTGGAGAGCGATGCGATGAAGATCTTCGTGCTGGGCGGCGGCGTGATCGGGGTCACCACTGCCTATTATCTCGCCGAGGCCGGCCATGAGGTCACGGTGTTCGACCGCCAGAAGGGGCCGGCGCTGGAAACCAGCTTCGCCAATGCCGGCGAGGTCTCGCCGGGCTATGCCTCACCTTGGGCAGGGCCTGGCATTCCGCTGAAGGCGATCAAATGGCTGCTGATGAAGCATGGTCCGCTGGTGGTGCGGCCGGCCTTCGATCCGCATATGTGGACATGGCTGCTCAAGATGCTGCGCAATTGCACGGCCGAGCGCTACGCGCTCAACAAGTCGCGCATGGTGCCTTTGGCCGAATACAGCCGCGATACGCTGAAGGCGCTGCGCGCGGCGACAGGCATCGCCTATGACGAGCGGACCAAAGGCACGCTGCAGCTGTTTCGCACGCAAAAGCAGCTCGACGGCACCGGCGGCGACGTCGAGGTGCTGAAGAAATACGGCGTCCCCTATGAACTTCTCGATCCCGAAGGCTGCATCGGAGCCGAGCCGGCCTTGGCCGGCGTGCGCGGCAAATTCGTCGGCGGCCTCAGGCTGCCCGGCGACGAGACCGGCGATTGCAAGATGTTCACCGACCGCATGGCCGAGCTCTGCGTGGCGCGCGGCGTGACCTTCGAATACGGGACGACGATCTCGTACATCGTCAGGACCCGCAATCGCATCAAACACATCAACACCGACAAGGGCGGACGATCGGCCGACGCCTATGTGATGGCGATGGGCAGCTATTCGGCCCAGTTCATGCGCAAAGTAAAGCGGCCGATCCCGGTCTATCCGGTCAAGGGCTATTCGATCACTGTGCCGATCAAGGACGCCGACGCGGCACCCGTCTCGACTGTGATGGACGAGACCTACAAGGTGGCGATCACCAGGCTTGGCGACCGCATCCGCGTCGGCGGCACGGCGGAGATTTCTGGCTTCGATCTCAGGCTGCACGAAACGCGCCGGCGCACGCTCGAGCATTCGGTCGGCGATCTGTTTCCGGGCGGCGGTGACCTCAAGGCGGCGAGCTTCTGGTGCGGCCTGCGGCCGATGACGCCTGACGGGCCGCCGCTGGTCGGCCAAAGCGAATTGTCCAACCTCTACCTCAACACCGGCCATGGCACGCTCGGCTGGACCATGGCCTGCGGCTCGGCCCGGGTGCTGGCCGACATCATCTCCAACCGGGTGCCGGAGATCAACGCGCGCGACCTCAGCCCAGACCGCTATCTGAAGTAGCTTTTGAGCATGATATTTACCGAAGCTTCGGTTCGAGATCACGCTTATCTCTTTGTTTGATGCAATTCCGGACGGAAAACCGCTGGACACTTTTCCTGGAATTGCTTCAGAACGCCTGCTTCACCCAGCCCTCTGAGAACAGCAGCCGGTAGGCCCAGGGGATCGTCACCTTGGTGGATACCGGGTTCGAATGGGCGAGATAGTCGTCATAGATTGGCTTCATGCGGCGGTAGAAGGCGGGATCGAGCACCATCATGCCGTTCTCCGAGTCGTGGAAGAAGCTGCGGTTGTTGAGGTTGACCGACGAGATCGTCACCAGCCTTTCGTCGATCATCATGATCTTGGAATGCAGCACGACGTCCGGCGCCTTGAATTCGCGGATGTCGATGCGGTCGCCATATTTCTCGACGAACAGCTTGTTGAGCGCGGTGAGGAACTTGCCGCCGATGTCGCCCTTGAGGTCGATGCGGCCGACGATATCGATCTTCACGCCGCGCGCCAGCGCCCGGTCGAAGGCCAAAGCGAGCTTCGGCGTCAGGTTGAGATAGGGATTGACGATCTGGATGTGGTGCTCGGCGGTGTCGACCAGCTCGACGAAGTAATCCTCCAGCGCATGCCCGTCCTCATAGGGCACGGAAATGAAATGCCGCGCCACGCCTGACGGTTGCCGGCCACGGGTACGGACCGGAATGGAGAAGGGCCGGGAGATGTTGGTGTCGGCATCGTGCAGCCACAGGGTCGAAAGATGCGCGGCGAGCGTTTCGACTGTTGCCGGGTCGGCGATCTCGATGTCGAAGTCGCTCCAGTTCGAATAGTAGTTCAGCGAGAAACCATCGGTCTTGCCGTATTGCTGCAAATAGGGGTAGCGCGACAGGTCGACCGGCTTGTGGAACAGGAAGCCGTCATGGATGTTGCGGCCGCCGATGATGACGCGCGAGCGGCCGGGGTCTTCGGCCAGCGTCGCCAGCATCTTGACGTGGTGGGTCTTGTGCAGCTGCGACAACTGCTCGTCGATCGGCGCGCCGCGGTCGGCCTGCCAGCGGTATTCCTGCAATTCGACATTGGGGAACTCCGCCGCCAGCCGGTGCAGCATGGCGTCGTCCTTCTCGCGCTCGAGCACGTCGGTCACCATGATGCGCACCTTGGTGCCCAAAGCGGCGTGGTGGCGGATCAGCCGCTCGATGACGCGGCCGGAAAAATCCGCCTTGAACTCCAGCGACGACAGATAGATCAGCCTGAGCTTTGGCGCGTGCGAGAAATCGAGCGGCAATTCCGGGTCGCCCTTGTCGAATGCGCTGTCCGGCAGCGTCGCGCCCAGCAAGGCTTCGACCTTGGCGTTAAAACCGTCGCGCGATTTGCGCAGCAGGCGCGGCTGCCGGAGCGGCATCGCGCAGGTCTGCGACAGCCAGCGGCTGGCGTAGAAGACGCGGTCGAGTTCCTCCAGCCACGCCGGATCAGGCTCCGGGCAGCGCTCGTAGAGGCTGTCGAGTGCGGCAAGCGCCGGATCGGCGTTCTCTTCGCGCAAGATGGTGAGCGGCGCGCCGGCCGGCGCCCGGCTGGAGCGGATTTTCAAGTCGCAGCGGTTCAGGGTCTCGTCCGGAAACAGGCTGATCGAGGTGTCGCTTGCCGGTAGGCGGAAGCTGAAGGCCGAACCCTGGGCTATGGTGCGGGAGCGGCCGCCGGCGCGGATCGCCAGCGCCCCGTCGCAGGTGCCGCCAATGTCGACCGCCTGGCTGCCGGCCTGGCGCAGCACGATCTCGACCGAGCGTGCCTGCAGGCCGGAAAAGGTGAACGTCTTCGCCTCGGAAGGCCGAGCCGCGGCATCGACATAAAGCGTCTGCCGCGACACCCGCCAGCGCGCCGTGAAGTGGCCTTCACCAGGTTTGCCGTGCGTCGGCGGCACCTGTGTTGCGGAGACAGGCTTTGCCAGCCGCTCCAGCGTCCGGTATGTCGCCTGAAAATCGCTGTTGGCGATGTCGTGGCGGTCGTGGCCGAAGGGGCCCGTGCCGTTCGCCCGGTCCATGGCACCGATCTCGTTGTGGGCGAGCAGCGCCAGGAACTGCTTCTCGTAATCGCTCTCGCCAGGGGTGCCGAAATACTGGGCAGCCGCGATGTCCGGTCCAGGCGCCTTGGCCGACAAAGACGGGCGCGTGCAGGCGGTTTCGCCGGAAAAGAAGTCGCATGTGCGGCCATGCGGGCCGGCGCAACCGGCCAGCGCTGTCACCGCCAGCCAGAGCAGGGCCAGGTATCCGATATTGTGCCTGCTCACCCTGTCGCCCCGTTCATCGTCTTGAGCTGGGCGGGATCGCGTGGCGGCATGAAGCCCTGCGGAAATACTTTGCAGACGGGGACAGCAAAGGTGGCGATCAAAAGCTCGGCCTCGTTGCGCATCGTCCTCCGCTCGGTCTTGTCGTCGCGGATCGCCCTTGCCGAGGCGACAAGCGCGCCGTCGCAATCGCAATGATCGTGGCGGGCGATGTAGCAGGCGTCATGGGTCTGGCAGGCGGCATCGAGACGGTCGACCGGCCGCAACGAGAGGTCGCCGCTGCGTGTGCCCGGACCGCAATAATTGCCGAAGACGAAAGGCGAGGGGCGGGCCAGGGCATAGCGGATCGGCTTCGGCATTCCGCTTCGGGCACCTTGGTCCAGGGGTTGGCGCAGCCCGACAGGAGAACCAGCGGCAGGATGGCAAGAACGACTCGCATTGTTTCCGCGCCAGCTTTCGAATGTGGTCCACCCGGCGCTTACCGCTCGGTGGCGGATGCCACACTGGCCGATTTTGTGGCAAGGGCAAGGCGCTCAGACGAACAGCGTTCGCTCGCGCTCCACTGCCTTGGTGATGAAATTGGCGACCACCTGGACACGGCGCAGCGGCCTCACCGATTCGTGATAGACCAGCCAGTAGGCGCGGCGGATCGGGGCCACGATGTCGACAGGCACCAGCTCCGGCATGGAGCGGGCGACGAAGGTGTGCAGGATGCCGATGCCGGCGCCGGAGCGCACCGCCTCGGCCTGGCCAAGCGCCGAGGAGATGGCGAAGCTGGTGCGCCAGTCGGCGCTGAACTCGGCCGCATAGTCGAGCGAGGGGCTAACGATGAGGTCGGGCACGTAGCCGATCAGCGTATGCTGGCCAAGCGCGGCTGCCGTTTGCGGCAGGCCATGCGCCTCGACGTAGGTGCGGGAGGCAAACAGGCCGAGCGTGTAGTCGACCAGCTTGCCCGCCACCAGCCGGCCCTCGGTCGGTCGCTCGACGGTGATGGCGATGTCGGCCTCGCGCCTGGACAGCGAAAACGAGCGCGGCACAGGCACCAGCTGGATGGTGAGTTCGCGGTGGAGTGTCGTCAGCTGGCCGAGGTGCTTGGCCAGGAAGGCGACGCCGAAGCCGTCGGGCGCGCCGATGCGCACCGTGCCCGAGATGTCGTCGCCTTCGCCGGCCACTGTCGAGCGCGCGGCGATCATGTCGCTCTCCATGCGCTCGGCAATGTCGAGGAAACGTTCGCCGGCCGGTGTCAGTTCGCTGCCGGTGGTGAGACGGCGAAAAAGTTTTGTCCTGAGTGCTTCCTCGAGCGCTGCGATGCGGCGCGAGACGGTGGCGTGGTTGAGTTCAAGGCGCTTTGCCGCGCCGAGGATCTGGCCGGCGCGCGCCACGGCGAGGAAGATGCGGACGTCATCCCAGTTCATGGGGGTGGTCCGCGTTAGTAACGAGCGCCGCGTTCCCGCCCACCCCCCTCTGTCCTGCCGGACATCTCCCCCGCAAGGGGGGAGATCGGATGTCCTGCCCGCCTTCGCAAATCTTCATCGCCGCAAAGGAGGCACCGGCGCTGAAGCTGACAATCTCCCCCCTTGCGGGGGAGATGTCCGGCAGGACAGAGGGGGGTGTGAAGGAACGCAGTCTCTCAATCCCTGCTGTTATCGAGCTGCACCCTATCATTTGCAGCAATTGATGCACAGCCACTCACCGCACTCTATTTTCTGCACAACGGTTGCGTTCTGGCTCGCGTTGCCATCGCCCCGGCAAAGGCGGACAATGCCTCATACAAAACAAGGGAGAGAGATCATGATCGAATACGGTCATTACATCGGCGGCAAGCATGTCGCCGGGACCAGCGGCCGCAAGCAGGACGTCATGCAGCCGATGGACGGCTCCGTGCGCGGCACGGTGGCGCTGGCTTCGCAGGCGGAACTGCGCGCGGCGGTCGAAAACGCCAAGGCGGCACAGCCGAAATGGGCCGCCACCAACCCGCAGCGCCGCGTGCGTGTGCTGATGAAATTCCTCGAACTGGTCGCCAGGGACTATGACCAGCTGGCCGACATCCTGGCGCGCGAGCACGGCAAGACCATCGCCGACGCCAAGGGCGACATCCAGCGCGGCCTCGAAGTGGTCGAAGTCTGCATCGGCGCGCCGCATATGATGAAGGGCGAATTCACCGACGGCGCCGGCCCCGGCATCGACGTCTATTCGATGCGCCAGCCGCTCGGCGTTGTCGCCGGCATCACCCCGTTCAACTTCCCGGCGATGATCCCGCTGTGGAAGATCGCCCCGGCCATCGCCTGCGGCAATGCCTTCATCCTGAAGCCTTCCGAGCGTGATCCGGGCGTGCCGATCCGCATCGCCGAACTGTTCCTCGAGGCCGGCCTGCCGGCCGGCATCCTCAACGTCGTCAATGGCGACAAGGAAGTGGTCGACGCCATCCTCGACGATCCGGACATCAAGGCCGTCGGCTTCGTCGGCTCGACGCCGATCGCCCACTACATCTATTCGCGCGGCACCGCAGCCGGCAAGCGCGTGCAGTGCTTCGGCGGCGCCAAGAACCACATGATCATCATGCCCGACGCCGACATGGACCAGACCGTCGACGCGCTGATCGGCGCCGGCTATGGCTCGGCCGGTGAGCGCTGCATGGCGATCTCGGTGGCCGTGCCGGTCGGCAACGACACCGCCAACCGGCTGATGGAAAAGCTGATCCCGCGCGTCGAGAGCCTCAAGGTCGGCCCGTCGACGGATTCATCCGCCGATTTCGGCCCGCTGGTGACGGCGCAGGCGCTGGAGCGCGTCAAGGGCTATGTCGACATCGGCGTCAAGGAAGGCGCCAAGCTGGTCGTCGACGGCCGCGGCTTCTCCATGCAGGGCTACGAGAACGGCTACTATATGGGTGGCTGCCTGTTCGACAACGTCACCGCCGACATGCGCATCTACAAGGAAGAGATCTTTGGGCCGGTGCTCTCGGTGGTGCGCGCGCCGACCTACGAGAACGCCATCAAGCTCGCCAACGACCACGAAATGGGC
This sequence comes from Mesorhizobium amorphae, assembly GCF_014843845.1. Taxonomy (GTDB): domain Bacteria; phylum Pseudomonadota; class Alphaproteobacteria; order Rhizobiales; family Rhizobiaceae; genus Mesorhizobium; species Mesorhizobium amorphae_A. The sequence goes on from NZ_JHQS01000060.1 coordinate 199,387, forward strand.
AATGGCGTCGCCATCTACACCCGCGACGGCGACGCGGCGCGCGACTTTGCCTCGCGGGTCCAGGTCGGCATGGTCGGCGTCAACGTGCCGATCCCGGTGCCGATCGCCTATTACACCTTCGGCGGCTGGAAGGCGTCGTCCTTCGGCGACCTCAACCAGCACGGCGCGGACGCGTTCCGTTTCTACACCAAGACCAAGACGGTCACCTCGCGCTGGCCGTCCGGCATCAAGGATGGCGCGGAATTCGTCATCCCGACGATGAACTAGCCGGACGTTTCTTCGCTTGCGCGTCCTCGCCTTCGGCTGCGGGCGCGCGGGCCGGCATCAAGGGCGCCGAGTTCGTCATCCCGACGATGAACTGATCCGTTTCGAATATCGACAATCAAAGGCCCGGCCAGGAACCGGGCCTTTTGCTTTCTGGGATTACGGATCGCGGCCAGTATCTGCCGGAATGCTAATGTGATGGAACCATGCGGGCAGCGGTGATTTTACCTCGCCAAGCGCCGCCGCGGAGGGCCGGCGGATCAATCGATGGGCGGTGGCGATTGCTTCGAGCGTCACCGGTGCAAGGAGGTGTGAGATGACTCGTCTCGATCCTTGCCACCGACACGCAAGGTCAGAATTGCACCATCATGGCGGGCGAAGGTCGGGACGGTGCGACGATGGTGGCTGCCCTGCCGGGTACCTGAAGGTTTTCCAAGGCTGTTTCGGCATGGCCAGACCGCGCCTGTTTTTCGGATCCAAAAGGGAACAAGCGGGCGTCCCCGCGCGGCGCCCGCTTGTTATTTTCCTTGGCCAGCACCATATATGGAACATAGCGGGAACATCCGCTGGACGGCAGACCGGAACACAGAAAGGAGCGACGCGATGATGACGTCGGAACCGGCCTGGGTCGCCCCGGCAAAATGAGGCCGTCAACCACCTCTTCTTGCCGGGACGCGATGGCAAAGGAGGTGCTTTATGGCACGCAAATCTCTGTCAGCTTGGGTGAAGACCCTGGTTCTTGCCGGTGCACTGGCGATGGGCACGAGTGCCGCCAGTGCCCAGTACCAGTTCTGCGTTGAGCACGGCGTTCTCGTCGCGCATCTGAGCGAGAATTTCCAGGAAAAGCAGTTTGCGTTCGGGCTGATCGGTCAGACCGCGATCATGGAAGTCTTTGTCGCTGAGAGCGGAACCTGGACGATCGTCGTCACCGATGTCGCCGGCACAAGCTGCATCATCGCGGCCGGCAACAATTGGGAAAACGTGGTGACCCAGCCCGGCCACGATGCGTGACGGAACGGGCGCTGTGCCTTGCGCGCCCGCCGTCAAAGCCGATGAACGATGGCCTCGCCGGCTGCATCGTCATGCGCCGATCTCCAGCCGCGTGATCCCCTGGTCGGCCAGCGTGAAGTTGTAATGGAGTGTCGCCGGACTGCCGGGGAAATTGCCCGACACGATGCCGGCGACCCGCCATGCATGGCCATCGACCGTCGCGTCGGCAACCTCGACCGTCACCCGATATTTGCGTGTGGTTGCTTCCATCCAGTCACGGATGGCCACTGCCCCCTGATGGGTTTCGCCTTCATCACGGACCGTGGCGTCCGGCGAGAAGGGGATGAGCATCCCGTCGATGTCATGCCTGTTCTTGGCGGCAAAATAATCCACCAGAGGCTGGGAAGTTTTACGGTCATGGGTTCGTCTCCGGTTCCGATTACCGCTGTCGACCTGACGTCCGCGGCGCTTGTCCGGGCCCTAAAATGAGATATGCTGAAGAAATGACAAGAACCGACGAAAAAGTAAGGTACTTACCTGAAAGTAAGGACGGGCCCGAAGGTGATGATGAGGGGCTAACGCCGTCGTCCGCGGCGAGCGGCGTCGAGAATGTGCTGCGCATTTTGGAAGGCCGTTGGAAACTGGTGATCCTGTTTCACCTGTTCGGCGGCAAGGTGCTGCGCTTTTCCGATCTCGAACGGGCGATCCCGGCGATCTCGCAGAAGATGCTGATCCAGCAGCTGCGGCAGATGGAGGCCGACGGCACCGTGCACCGCATCGTGCATCACCAGGTGCCGCCGAAAGTCGAGTACTGCCTGACCGACTGGGGCCAGGCGCTATGCCCGGCCCTCGATGCTTTGCTGAAATGGGCGGCGCAAAAGGAGCCGGCCGAACGCTGATTCCGATTTGTCTATCGCGTCGCCGCCGTCTCGGCATGGCCACGCAGCAGCGCCATCAGCCGCTTGGCGTCCTTGGCGGCGGATTCCTCGTCGCCATCGAGGATCGAGCGGATCAGCGCGACGTGGTGCTCGGCCGATTCGGCGAGCCCGGTATCGGCCTTGTAGCGGAACCAGAAGCGGCGGCTGTGGGTCTGCAGGGGTGCGGCAAGCCGCGCCGCGAACGGGTTGTCGGCGGCCAGCGCCAGCGCCTCGTCGAGCGCCTTGTCGGCCTGGATGAAGGCCAGCACGTTGCCCGAGATCACCGCCTTCTGCATGGCGAGTGCGGCTTCGTGAAACAGGTCGGCAGCCTCGCGGGTGACGAAGCGGGCGGCCGAGCGGGCCAGCACCACCTCGACGCCGCGACGCGCGTCGAGGACGCGCAGCCAATCGCCGGGATGGAGCGGAGCAATGGCGATGCCGGCACGCGGCCGGACGTCGAGCAAACTTTCCCAGGCCAGGCGCTGGATCGCCTCGCGCACCGGCGTGCGGCCGAGGCCGAGGCGTTCGATCAGCGCGCCTTCGGTGACGAAACTGGCGGGCGCCAGTTCGAGCGTCACGATCATGTGCTCAAGCATGCGGTAGGCCTTCGCCGCCGCTGGCTCGGAGCCAGATATATCATCCCACAATGCCATCGCGCCCTCTGATATATTTTAGATATATCATAACAGATTCCGCATTGACAGCGGGTTTCTTGTTAAATATATCACTGATATATCAGATGGAGAGATAGCTATGTGGACCGGAGTTTTCCCCGCCGTCACGACCAAATTCACCGAGGACGACCGCCTCGACCATGCCGAGATGGAGCGCTGCTTTACGCTACAGATGGAGGCCGGTTGCGACGGCATCATCGTTTGCGGCTCGCTCGGCGAAGGGCCGATGCTGTCGCATGACGAGAAGATCGAGGTGCTGAAGACGGCACAGAAGGTCGCCGGCAAGAAGCCGGTGCTGCTGACGGTCAACGAGGCCGGCACCCGCGAGGCGGCCAGCATCGCGCGCCGCGCCGCCAAGGAAGGCGCCAACGGACTGATGGTCGTGCCGAGCCCGATCTATCACACCAATGAGGAAGAGACGGTCGCGGCGCTCCGCGCCGTCGCCGAGGCCGGCGACCTGCCGGTCATGATCTACTCCAACCGGCTCGCCTACCGCGTCGACGTTACCGTCGACCAGATGGAGGAACTGGCGGCCGACAAGCGCTTTGTCGCCATCAAGGAATCCTCCGACGACATTCGTCGCTCGACTGAGATCATCAACCGCCTCGGCGACCGCTACGACCTGTTCACCGGCGTCGACAATCTCGCCTTCGAGGCGCTGTCGGTGGGCGCGATCGGCTGGGTGGCCGGGCTGGTCACCGCCTTCCCGCGCGAGACGGTGGCGATCTACCAGCTGATGAAGCAGGGTCGCCGCGAGGAGGCTCTCTCCATCTATCGCTGGTTCCGGCCGCTGCTCGACCTCGACGTGTCGACCTATCTGGTGCAGAACATCAAGCTGGCGGAAGTGTTTGCTATTCAAACCAACGACCGCGTGCGCATGCCGCGCCAGCCGCTGTCGGGCGAGCGCCGCAAGGCGGTCGAGAAGATCGTCAAGGACGCATTGGCAGGGCGGCCGAAGCTGCCGCAGTTCTAAGTAATCTCTTAGAAAATGGCGGCAGCCTGATAAGGGGCCCACGTGCAAGGAAATTCCAAATCGGCAGAAGAAGGGTGCCGCTCCTCATCCGCCCTTCGGGCACCTCCCCGTGAACAGGGAGAAGGAGAAGATATCGCCATCGTCGGTGGCGGCATCATCGGCATCTGTGCCGCCGCCTATCTCACCGAGGCGGGGAGAAACGTCACGATCTTCGATCGGACCGGCATTTGCGAGGAGACGAGCTCCGGCAATGCCGCCGCCTTCGCCTTTTCCGACGTGCTGCCGCTCGCGCACAAGGGCATGATCCGGCAATTGCCGAAATGGCTTGCCGATCCGCTGGGGCCGCTCAGCATTCCGCCCGCCTACCTGCCGAAACTCCTGCCCTGGCTGTTCCGCTTCTGGCGCGCCGGGCGGGCCGATCTCTACGAAGCCAGCCTTGCGGCGCAGGTCGGCATGATGCGGCTTGCCGAGGCGGAATGGATGGATCTGCTGGATCGCTCCGGCACGCGGCCGATGTTGCGCGAGGACGGCTCGCTGGAGCTTTATGAGAGTGAGGCCGAGTTCGGCGCCGCGCTGGCCGGCTGGACGGCGCGGCAGCGGTTCGGCGTCAATTTCCGGCATGTCGGGCGCGAAGAGCTGGCAACCCTGCAGCCGGGGGTCTCGCCGCGCTTCGTCAGGGGCACGTTTGTGCCAGGATGGAAAACCGTCGCCGATCCCAAACTACTCGGCAAGGCGGTCTGGGCCTATGCCGAGGGTCTGGGCGCCCGCTTCGAAAAAACCCGGATCGAGCGTGTCGATGCGGGTCAGGACGGTGCGACGCTGACGCTTGCCGATGGCACCACGCGACGGGCAAGGCAGCTCATCATCGCCGCCGGCGCATGGTCGCATCTGCTAGCGAAAAACCTCGGCGAGCGCATCCCGCTGGAGACCGAGCGCGGCTACAACACGACGCTGCCGAAGACCGCTTTCGACGTGAAGCGGCAACTGATCTTCTCCGGCCATGGCTTCGTCATCACGCCGCTCGAAACGGGCTTGCGCGTCGGTGGCGCGGTCGAACTCGGCGGCATCGAGCGGCCGCCGAATTTCGCCCGCTCGAAGGCCATGCTGGAAAAGGCGAAAGCCTTCCTGCCCGGACTCGATCCCGCCGGCGGTCGCGAATGGATGGGGTTCCGGCCGTCGCTGCCGGATTCGCTGCCGGTCATCGGCGGTGCCCGGAACAGCCCATCTGTCGTCTATGCCTTCGGCCACGGCCATCTTGGCCTGACCCAGTCGGCGGCCACCGGCCGCTTGATCCGCGATCTGCTTCTCGGGCAGACTCCGCCGATCGATCTCGCGCCTTTCAGTCCACAACGGTTTTGAGTTCCAGGAGACGTCATGGCCAAGCAATCCTTCTTCTGCATCGACGGCCATACCTGCGGCAATCCGGTGCGGCTGGTCGCCGGCGGCGGGCCGCTGCTCCAGGGTTCGACGATGATGGAGCGGCGCGCGCATTTCCTTGCCGAATATGACTGGATCCGCACCGGGCTGATGTTCGAACCGCGCGGCCACGACGTGATGTCGGGCTCGATCCTCTACCCGCCGACGCGCGAGGATTGCGACATCGCCATCCTGTTCATCGAGACCTCGGGCTGCCTGCCGATGTGCGGCCACGGCACGATCGGCACGGTGACGATGGCGATCGAGCACGGGCTGATCAAGCCGAAGACACCGGGGGTGCTGAGGCTCGACACGCCGGCCGGCCTGGTCATCGCCGAGTACAAACAGGTCGGCGAGTATGTCGAGGAGGTGCGCATCACCAATGTGCCATCCTTCCTCTATGCCGAGGGCCTGACGGTGGAATGTCCGCAGCTCGGCGAGATCAAGGTCGACGTCGCCTATGGCGGCAATTTCTACGCCATCGTCGAGCCCCAGGACAATTATCGCGACATGGCCGATCATTCCGCCGGCGACCTCATCGCCTGGAGCCCGGTGGTGCGGCAACGGCTGAACGACAAGTATACATTCGAGCATCCCGAGAATTCGGGCATCAACCGGCTGTCGCACATGCTGTGGACCGGCAAGCCGACACACCCTGAAGCGGATGCACGCAATGCCGTCTTCTACGGCGACAAGGCAATCGACCGCTCACCTTGCGGCACCGGAACCTCGGCGCGGATGGCGCAGCTTCATGCCAAGGGCAAGCTCAAGGCCGGCGACAGCTTCGTGCATGAATCGATCATCGGCTCGCTGTTCAAGGGCAGGGTCGAAATGGAAGCCAGCGTCGCGGGCAAGCCGGCGATTATCCCCTCGATCGGCGGCTGGGCGCGGATGACCGGACTGAACACCATCTTCATCGACGACCGCGATCCGTTCGCGCATGGGTTCATCGTCAAGTGACGTCGATTGGGCCGGCCTGAGATTCTTTGTCGGCTGAAACCTCCTGGCGAAACCAGTCGGCGAACTTGAGCGCTGCCGGTGAGGCTTGCGCCGACATCGTCAGGAAGTAGCCCTTGTCGCGGTTTGTCGCGACCTCCGACAGAACGATCAGGTCGCCGCGCCTCAACTCGTCGCGAAAAACCTCGACCGGACAGAGCGCCACGCCGTGACCGGCGATGACCGCCGTGGCAAGAATGTTGAAGTCGGCAAAAACCGGTCCGTTTCCCACATCGACCCCGGGCAATCCGGCCTCCAGAAACCATTCACGCCAGCCCTGGCGAGTCTCGTCGTGCAGAAGGTCGGCGACGGCGATGCCGGCCGGCGTGCGCAGATGCTCCCTGCCTGCGAGATAGTGCGGGCTGCACACCGGCCGATTGAAGCGTGAAAACAGCTTTAGGCTGGTGACGTCGGGAGATGGATCGGCACCGAGCGTGATCAGCACATCGTTCTGGCCGTCGCCGAGCCTCTCATCGGCCTTGGCGTAGGCGACCCTCATGCCGATACCGGGATGACGCGCGGTGAAGTCCGACAGACGCGGCACCAGCCAGCGGCTGGCGATGGATGGAATACAGCCTACGGACAACGTCTCAAGCCCGGCATTGCGTCGTATTCGGCGGCACGTGGCGCCGAGTTCGGCAAGCGCGCCGCTCGCCGAGGCCTGCAGGATCACCCCCGCTTCCGTCAGGCGGACCTTGCGGGCATCCCGGTGAAAGAGCGAGACGCCCAGCCATTCCTCCAGCCGCCTGATCTGGTGGCTGATGGCGGGATGGGTGACGTGAAGCTCTTCGCCGGCAGCCGAAAAGCTCAGATGGCGGGCAGCCGCCTCGAAAGCGCGAACGGCATTCAGTGGGATGTAGTCCATTTGTAAAATTTACTAACATATCGTGTGAGAAGCAATCATTTGAAATCCTGCCTTCGCTGCGGCATTCGTTGGCCAAACTAATGCCTTTGGAGGGAACGATCGTGTTTACAAGACAACTGACTGATGTAGAAAAAACTGACTTCTTCGTCGATTGGGGCAATGGCACAAGCCATCGCCTGCTGACGCAGCAGGACGGCATGGGCTTCACCGTCTGCCATACCATTGTGCGTGCAGGCAGCGAATCACGCCTGCACTACCGGAGGCATTTCGAGGCCTGCTACTGCATCGCCGGCGCGGGCGAGGTCGAAGACATGTCCGGCCAGGTGCACCGAATCGAGCCGGGCACGATCTATGTGCTCGACGAACATGACGAGCACTATTTGCGTGCGGACGCGGCCAGCGACATGGTCCTGGTCAGTGTATTCAATCCCCCGTTGAACGGCACCGAGCGGCACGTTCTCGGTCGGGACGGCGGCTCGGCTTACTGACCCTTGCCGCACGATCATCCCCTCTATCGGCGGCTGGGCGCGCATGACTGGACTGAACACCATCTTCATCGACGACTGCGACCCGTTGGCGCATGGTTCGTCGTCAAACAGGGAGAATCCTGACCAAGCGGAACAGCAAGAGCGCAAACGGGACGGCCTTGGCCGGCGCAACGATCCTGCCCATCACCTAATTTTGACGGCGATTTCTTCGAAATGGCGTGCATGATACGGCTGAATCGTCAAAGACATTGCGTTATGCCAATGATAGGGTCCGCGATAGTCCAGGGGTCGGATAGCGAAAAAACGGGCGATCGGATGGCGTGCCGGCAAAACACGTTCGACGATTGAAAAATCACGTTGCAATCCGGGCTCGAAACTTTACGACTAGGGGAAATACGAAAAGGAATGCGTCCACAAAGGCGACATTCCAGGGGAGCCACGGCAGTATGCAGTACTTCGTCCAGCAGCTTATCAACGGGCTGACGCTGGGATCGATCTATGGGCTGATCGCAATCGGCTATACGATGGTCTACGGCATCATCGGCATGATCAATTTCGCCCATGGCGACATTTTCATGGTCGGCGCCTTCACCGCCCTCATCGTCTTTCTCATCCTCGGCGCGCTGTTCTATTCAGTGCCGGTCGTCATCGCCCTGCTGATCATGATGATCGTGGCGATGCTTCTGACCAGCCTCTACAACTGGACCATCGAAAAGGTGGCTTACCGGCCGCTGCGCGGTTCGTTCCGGCTGGCGCCGCTGATCACCGCGATCGGCATGTCGATCGCGCTGTCCAACTTCGTCCAGGTGACGCAAGGGCCGCGCAACAAGCCGATCCCGCCGCTGGTGTCCAAGGTCTACACGATCGAGGGCGTCAGCGTGTCGCTGAAGCAGATCATCATCGTTCTGGTCACGGCAATCCTGCTGGCGATCTTCTGGTATCTCGTCAACAAGACCTCGCTTGGCCGGGCGCAGCGCGCCTGCGAGCAGGACCGCAAGATGGCGGCGCTGCTCGGCGTCGACGTCGACCGTACCATCTCCATCACCTTCATCATGGGCGCGGCCCTTGCCGCCGTCGCCGGCACGCTGTTCCTGATGTATTACGGCGTCGTGGTGTTCTCCGACGGCTTCGTGCCGGGCGTGAAGGCCTTCACCGCAGCCGTGCTCGGCGGTATCGGTTCGCTGCCCGGGGCCGTGCTCGGCGGGCTGTTGATCGGCTTCATTGAAAGCATGTGGTCGGCCTATTTCTCGATCGACTACAAGGACGTCGCCGCCTTCTCCATCCTGGCGATCGTGCTGATCTTCCTGCCTTCCGGCATTCTGGGCCGGCCAGAAGTCGAAAAGGTCTGAGCTCATGGCAGTCACCGTCTCTCCGGAGCGCGACGTCGTCGCCACTCCCGTGCAGCGCGCTTTCCGCGAGGCGCTCTATGCCGGCGCCATCGCGCTCGGCCTGTTCGTGTTGTTCATCGGCCTGAAGACCGACCAGAACATCTCGAACGAGCTGATCCTGTTGCAACGCTGGGGCCTCCTTGCCATCGTCGTCATCGCCACCGCCGTCGGTCGCTTCGTCTATGTCGGCTATGCGCAGCCGGCGATGGAACGGGCCAAGGCGCAAAAGGCCGCGGCGCCAGCGGCGGCCGCAACTGCGCCCGGCTTCGTACGCCGAAACTTCAACCAGATCGGCGTTGCCGTGCTGTTGCTGTATCCGGTGGTGATCGTGCTTATGTTCGGCTTCCAGGGTTCGCTGAAATGGGTCGACAATTTCGGCATCCAGATCCTGATCTATGTGATGCTGGCCTGGGGGCTGAACATCGTCATCGGCCTCGCCGGCCTGCTCGATCTCGGCTATGTCGCCTTCTATGCCGTCGGTGCCTATGCCTATGCGCTGCTCGGCACGCATTTCGGCCTGTCGTTCTGGATCCTGCTGCCGGCTGCCGGCCTGATGGCCGCGTTCTGGGGCGTGATGCTCGGTTTTCCGGTGCTCCGGCTGCGCGGCGACTATCTGGCGATCGTAACGCTGGCCTTCGGCGAGATCATCCGTCTGGTGCTGATCAACTGGCGCGAGGTGACCAACGGCTCGGCCGGTATCTCCGGTATCCCGAAAGTCACGTTCTTCGGCCTGATGTCGTTCAACGTTTCTGACCCGAACTACATTGCCAAGGTTTTGGGCATCGCCCAGTCGGGCGCCTACTACAAGATTTTCCTCTATTATCTGATCCTCGGTCTCTGCTTCCTCACTGCCTTCGTCACCATCAGGCTGCGCCGCCTGCCGGTCGGCCGCGCCTGGGAAGCGCTGCGCGAGGACGAGATCGCCTGCCGCTCGCTCGGCATCAACACCACCACCACCAAGCTCACCGCCTTTGCCACCGGCGCCATGTTCGGTGGCTTCGCCGGCTCCTTCTTCGCCGCGCGGCAAGGCTTCGTCAGCCCGGAATCCTTCGTCTTCCTGGAATCGGCGATCATCCTGGCCATCGTCGTGCTTGGCGGCATGGGGTCGCTGGGCGGCATCGCGGTGGCGGCGCTGGTGATGATCGGCGGCACCGAAATCCTGCGCGAGCTGAACTTCCTCAAGGTGGTGTTCGGTCCCGACTTCACGCCGGAACTCTACCGCATGCTGTTGTTCGGCATGGCCATGGTCATCGTCATGCTGTGGAAGCCGCGCGGTTTTGTCGGCAGCCGTGAGCCGACCGCCTTCCTCAAGGAGCGAAAAGCGGTATCGGGCTCCTTCACCAAGGAAGGTCACGGCTGATGAGTGCGAGCCCTTCCACGAACGACTTCATCCTGCAGGTCGAACATTTGTCGATGAAGTTCGGCGGCCTGATCGCCATCGGCGACCTGTCCTTCCAGGCCAGGCGCGGCGAGATCACCGCGCTGATCGGCCCGAACGGCGCCGGCAAGACCACCGTGTTCAACTGCATCACCGGCTTCTACAAGCCGTCGGAAGGCATGATCACGCTCAACCGGATTGACGGCTCGAGCTACCTGCTCGAGCGCTTGCCGAACCACGAGATCCCGGCACGCGCCAAGGTGGCCCGTACCTTCCAGAACATCCGCCTGTTCTCGGGCATGACGCTGCTGGAGAACCTTCTGGTCGCCCAGCACAACAAGCTGATGAAGGCGTCGGGCTATACGATGCTTGGCCTGTTCGGCTTCTCGAGCTACCGCAAGGCATCGGCCGAATCGATCGACCTGGCCAAGCACTGGCTGGAAAAGGCCAATCTCGTGGATCGCGCCGACGATCCGGCCGGCGATTTGCCCTATGGCGCGCAGCGGCGCCTGGAGATCGCGCGTGCCATGTGCACGGGGCCGGAACTTCTGTGCCTCGACGAGCCGGCCGCGGGCCTCAATCCGAAGGAATCGGCGGCGCTCAATGCGCTGCTGATGGACATCAAGAACAACACTGGCACCTCGATCCTTCTGATCGAACACGACATGTCGGTGGTCATGCAGATTTCCGACCATGTCGTGGTGCTCGAATACGGGCGCAAGATCTCGGACGGCAGTCCGCAATCGGTGCGCACCGACCCGCGCGTCATCGCCGCCTATCTCGGCGTTGACGATGAGGAGGTCGAGACGGTGCTGATCGAGGTCGGCGACGAGGACGTCATCGAGCAGCTGGACACTGGCCCCGACGCCGCGCACGGCCCGGGCACGTCGTCTTCGTTTCTCGCCGGACCGGTGACCGACACGATCGGCCATAGCGAGGGCGAGCGCGTCACGGTGTCGAAGGGCGCCTCGAAAGCAGAGCAGGTCGATGCAAAGGCCAATGCCGCGCCAAGAAAGCCTGCCGAGCGGGCCACGGCCAAGCCGACCGGGTCGACACCCAAGCCGCGCGGAGGGCGTAAGTAATGGCCGGTACAACGCTGCTCGATATAAAGGGCGTCGAGACCTACTACGGCAACATCCGGGCGCTGAACGGCGTCGACGTCAGCGTCAACCAGGGTGAGATCGTGGCGCTGATCGGCGCCAACGGCGCCGGCAAGTCGACGCTGATGATGACCATCTTCGGCGCGCCGCGGGCTCGTGCCGGCACGATCACCTTTTCCGGCACCGACATCACGCAGATGCCGACGCACGAAATCGCGCGCATGCGCATCGCCCAGTCGCCGGAGGGTCGCCGCATCTTCCCGCGCATGACGGTGATGGAAAACCTGCAGATGGGCGCCAGCCTCGACAACCTCAAATATTATGATGAGGATGTCGAGAAGGTGTTCACGCTGTTCCCGCGCCTGAAGGAGCGCATCGCCCAGCGCGGCGGCACGCTATCGGGCGGCGAGCAGCAGATGCTGTCGATCGGACGCGCGCTGATGGCACGGCCGAAGCTGCTCCTGCTCGACGAGCCGTCGCTGGGGCTGGCGCCGCTGATCGTCAAGCAGATATTCGACGCCATCCGCGAATTGAACCGCACCCAGGGGCTGACCGTATTCCTGGTCGAGCAGAACGCCTTCGGCGCGCTGAAGCTCGCCGCTCGGGGCTACGTCATGGTCAACGGCAATGTGACGATGAGCGGCACCGGCAAGGAGTTGCTCGCCAATCCGGAAGTGCGCGCCGCCTATCTCGAAGGCGGACACCACTGAGTTCAGGAGACATCAATCATGCAGGGCATTCTCTATGAGGAACCCTCGATCTGGCAGTTCTTCTTCGTCACCTGCCTGCTCGGCGGCTGGGCCGCATGGATGACGGGGAGGGCGAGCGCGCAGACCTGGCGCAGCTTCTTCCAGCTGTTCCTCTACATGCTGGGCCTCGGCATCGGCATCAGGTTCATCCATCACGCGCTGTTCGACGGCACGATGTTCTCGCTGCATTACTACATCGTCGATACAATCGTGCTGATGATACTGGGCTTCATCGGCTACCAGTACACGCGCACCAACCAGATGGTGACGCAGTATAATTGGCTCTACGAAAGAGCATCGCTTTTGAGCTGGAAACCGAAGGGTTGACGTTCATGATTAACGCCGCTTCGGGGATGAATCGGCGTGACAAGTGCCTGAAAATCGGCAAACTGAGCTTTCTGCGATAAGGGTGGGCATCGCATGAAAGTGTCATCCACGCCCACTCCGTAAATGGGAGCGTTTATATGAAAAAGTCACTCTTGTCCGCCGTGGCCCTGACCGCGTTCATCGCGTTCAGCGGCAGCGCGTGGGCTGACATCCTGATCGGCGTCGCCGGTCCGATCACCGGCCCGAACGCCGCTTTCGGCGCCCAGCTGCAGAAGGGCGCAGAGCAGGCCGTCGCTGACATCAACGCGGCCGGCGGTGTCCTCGGCCAGCAACTCAAGCTGAGCGTCGGTGACGACGTGTCGGATCCGAAGCAGGGCATCTCGGTCGCCAACAAGTTTGTCGCCGACGGCATCAAGTTCGTCGATGGCCACTTCAATTCGGGCGTCTCAATTCCTGCGTCGGAAGTCTATGCCGAGAATGGCATCCTCGAGATCACGCCTGCCGCGACCAATCCGAAGTTCACCGAACGCGGCATGTGGAACACGTTCCGCACCTGCGGACGCGACGACCAGCAGGGCAAGGTTGCCGGCGACTATGTCGCCAAGAACTTCAAGGACGCCAAGATCGCGCTCATCCATGACAAGACGCCTTATGGCCAGGGCCTTGCCGACGAAACCAAGAAGGCGCTCAACGGCAATGGCGTCACCGAAGCCATGTATGAAGGCATCAATGTCGGCGACAAGGACTTCTCGGCGCTCATCGCCAAGATGAAGGAAGCCGGCGTCTCCGTCGTCTATTATGGCGGCCTGCATACCGAGGCCGGCCTGATCATACGCCAGCTCGCCGACCAGGGCCTCAAGGCCCAGTTCATGTCCGGCGACGGCATCGTCTCGAACGAACTGGCCTCCATCGCCGGCGACGCCGTCGAAGGCACGCTGATGACGTTCGCTCCCGATCCGCGCAAGAACCCGAACGCCAAGGAGCTTGTCGAGAAGTTCCGCGCCGCCGGTTTCGAGCCGGAGGCTTACACGCTCTACTCCTACGCCACGATACAGATCATCGCGGCGGCTATCACCAAGACCGGCTCGGCCGACGATGCCCAGAAAGTCGCCGAGACGATCAAGTCGAGCGGCCCCTGGACGACGGCCATCGGCGACATCGGCTATGACGCCAAGGGCGACATCACCCGCCCGGACTACGTCATGTACACCTGGAAGAAGGGCGACGACGGCAAGTACTCCTACTTCGAGCAATAAGCCGGCAAACGTCTGAAATTGGAAAATGCCCGGCGCACCGCGCCGGGCATTTTTCATTGCTGGCGCGAACAAACCATTTAAATCGGTTTAGATGTCGCGCGAATCCGTTTGCACTGCAGCATTTTCACGTTAATCATTGCGGCAGCCCCCATCCTCTCCGCCTTTGGAGCGCAGTCCTTGGCCATCACGAAGATCCTTGTCGCCAACCGGTCCGAAATCGCCATCCGCGTCTTCCGCGCGGCCAACGAGCTTGGCCTCAAAACCGTGGCGATCTGGGCCGAAGAGGACAAATATTCGCTGCACCGCTTCAAGGCCGACGAAAGCTACCAGGTCGGGCGCGGGCCGCATCTCAGCAAGGACATGGGGCCGATCGAAAGCTATCTGTCGATCGAAGAGGTGCTCCGCGTCGCCAGGCTGTCGGGCGCCGACGCCATCCACCCGGGCTACGGGCTGTTGTCGGAAAGCCCTGAGTTCGCCGAGGCCTGCGCCGAGGCCGGCATAACCTTCATCGGACCCAAGCCCGAGACGATGCGCCGGCTCGGCAACAAAGTCGCGGCACGCAATCTGGCGATCGAGGTCGGCGTGCCGGTCGTGCCGGCCACCGAGCCGCTGCCGGACGACATGGAGGCAGTCAAGGCGCTCGCCAAGACCATCGGCTATCCGGTGATGCTGAAGGCATCGTGGGGCGGCGGCGGCCGCGGCATGCGTGCCATCCGCTCCGAGGCCGATCTCGCCCGCGAGGTCATGGAAGGCAAGCGCGAGGCCAAGGCCGCCTTCGGCAAGGACGAGGTCTATCTCGAAAAGCTGATCGAGCGCGCCCGCCATGTCGAGGTGCAGGTGCTGGGCGACACGCATCGCAACGCCGTGCACCTCTTCGAGCGCGACTGCTCGATCCAGCGCCGCAACCAGAAGGTCGTCGAGCGCGCGCCGGCGCCCTATCTCAGCGAGGCGCTGCGCCAGGAACTGTGCGGCTATGCGCTGAAGATCGCGCGCGAGACCGCCTATATCGGCGCCGGAACGGTCGAGTTCCTGCAGGACGCCGACACCGGCAAGTTCTATTTCATCGAGGTCAATCCGCGTATCCAGGTCGAGCACACCGTCACCGAGCAGGTGACCGGCATCGACATCGTCAAGGCGCAGATCCACATCCTCGACGGCTTCGCCATCGGCACGCCGGAATCGGGCGTGCCGGCGCAGAAGGACATAAGGCTGAACGGCCACGCGCTGCAGTGCCGCATCACCACGGAAGACCCCGAGCACAATTTCATCCCGGACTATGGCCGCATCACCGCCTATCGCGGCGCCACCGGCTTCGGCATCCGCCTCGACGGCGGCACCGCCTATTCGGGCGCAGTCATCACCCGCTTCTACGATCCATTGCTGGAGAAGGTGACGGCGTGGGCACCGACGCCGGCCGAGACCATCGCCCGCATGAACCGCGCGCTGCGCGAATTCCGCATTCGCGGCGTGGCAACCAACCTCACCTTCCTCGAAGCGATCATCAATCACCCGAGCTTCGCCGACAATTCCTACACGACCAAATTCATCGACACGACGCCCGAGCTGTTCCAGCAGGTCAAGCGCCAGGACCGCGCGACCAAGCTGCTCAACTATCTGGCCGATGTCAGCGTCAACGGCCATCCCGAGACGCGCGGCCGCCCCATGCCCAAGGCCGATGCGGCGGCACCGGTGGTGCCCTATCTCAACGGCAAGGTGCCTGGCGGCAGCAAGCAGAAGCTCGATGCGCTCGGTCCGGAGAAATTCGCGGCCTGGATGCGTGCGCAGAAAGAGGTTCTGGTCACCGACACGACGATGCGCGATGGGCACCAGTCGCTGCTCGCCACCCGCATGCGCACGCATGACATCGCCGGTATTGCCGGCACCTATGCGCGCGCTTTGCCGCAATTGCTGTCGCTCGAATGCTGGGGCGGTGCGACCTTCGACGTCGCCATGCGCTTCCTCACCGAGGATCCGTGGGAGCGGCTGTCGCTGGTGCGCGAGGCGGCGCCCAACCTTTTGCTGCAGATGCTCCTGCGCGGCGCCAACGGCGTCGGCTACACCAACTATCCCGACAATGTCGTGCAGCATTTCGTCCGCCAAGCGGCTAGCGGCGGCGTCGATCTGTTCCGCGTCTTCGACTGCCTGAACTGGGTGGAGAACATGCGCGTCGCCATGGACGCGGTCGGCGCCGAAGGCAAGCTGATCGAAGCCGCGATGTGCTACACCGGCGACATCCTCGATCCGGCGCGGGCCAAATACGACCTCAAATACTATGTCGGGCTGGCGAAGGAACTACAGGCCGCCGGCGCGCATATCATTGCGGTCAAGGACATGGCCGGGCTGCTGAAGCCGAGTGCCGCGCGCGTGCTGTTCAAGGCGCTGCGCGAGGAGACCGACCTGCCGATCCATTTCCACACGCACGACACGTCGGGCCTGTCGGCGGCGACGGTGCTGGCGGCGGTTGAAAGCGGTGTCGACGCCATCGACGCAGCGATGGATTCCTTCTCGGGCAACACCTCGCAGCCTTGCCTCGGCTCGATCGTCGAGGCGCTGAAGGGCACCGAGCGCGACCCCGGCCTCGACCCGCAATGGATCCGCAGCATCTCGTTCTACTGGGAAGCGGTGCGCAACCAGTATGCCGCGTTCGAGAGCGACCTTAAGGGACCGGCTTCGGAAGTTTACCTGCACGAGATGCCGGGCGGACAGTTCACCAACCTCAAGGAGCAGGCGCGCTCGCTGGGGCTCGAAACACGCTGGCACGAGGTGGCGCAGACCTATCACGACGTCAATCTGATGTTCGGCGACATCGTCAAGGTGACGCCGTCGTCCAAGGTCGTCGGCGACATGGCGCTGATGATGGTGAGCCAGGATCTGACCGTCGCCGATGTCGAGAACCCGAACAAGGACATCGCCTTCCCGGACTCGGTGGTGTCGATGCTGCGCGGCGATCTCGGCCAGTCGCCCGGCGGCTGGCCCGAGAAGCTGCAGAAGAAGGCGCTGAAGGGCGACAAGCCGATCGCGGCGCGGCCGGGTTCGTTGCTCAAGCCGGCCGATCTCAAGGCCAGCCGCAAGGAAATCGAGCAGAAGCTCGAACGCAAGCTCAGCGAATACGAATTCGCCTCCTGGCTGATGTATCCGAAGGTGTTCTCCGACTTCGCCGCCACGCAGGAGATCTATGGGCCGGTCAGCGTGTTGCCGACGCCGACCTATTTCTACGGCATGAAATCGGAAGACGAGATTTTCGTCGACATCGAAAAGGGCAAGACGCTGGTGGTGCGCTGCCTGGCGATCGGCGACGTCGACGAGAAGGGCATGGTCACCGTGTTCTTTGAGCTCAATGGCCAGCCGCGCCGCGTGAAGGTTCCGGATCGCGCACATGGCGCGTCGGCGGCCAAGGCGCGGCGCAAGGCCGAGCCGGGCAACGAGGCGCATGTCGGCGCGCCGATGCCGGGCGTGGTCTCCGCGCTTGCCGTTGCCGCCGGCCAGGCGGTCAAGGCCGGCGACGTGCTGCTCTCCATCGAGGCGATGAAGATGGAAACGGCGCTGCATGCCGAACGCGACGGCACCGTTGTCGAGGTGCTGGTCAAGGCCGGCGACCAGATCGATGCGAAGGATCTGCTGATCGCCTTCGGCTAAGGCGTGTCGATATTCAGGTGATGCCGGCCTGCAAACGCCGGCTTCCTGCGCTTCCGGTGCTCACGTACTTTTAGTACGCTCCGCTCCGGTTCTCGGAAACCATCTTGTTTGGCCGCTTCGCGTCCGTCTTCGACTCCGACTCGGCCTGAATCTCAATACACCTTAGGATGTGTCCAACCCTTCATGTCGCGTCGATAACGGCTTGACCCGCGCCGCCCGCTCGGGCATCGAACCCGCTCGAATTTGCCGCGGCGAGAATCGCCTGAGCGCGGCGCCGAAAAGACGCGGAGAGAAAGATGGCCGACGACATCACCGAGACCAGCCAGACTGTTGCCGCCGGCCAGTTGCGCGCGTTCATCGAGCGCATCGAGCGGCTCGAGGAAGAGAAGAAGACGATTTCCGACGACATCAAGGAAGTGTTCGCCGAAGCCAAGGGCACCGGCTTCGACACCAAGGCGATGCGCTCGATCATCCGGCTTCGGAAAAAGGATCAGGCCGAGCGGCAGGAAGAGGAAAGCATCCTCGACCTCTACAAGGCCGCTCTCGGCATGGTCTGAGACCGGTCCGCTTTTCCGTGGAGGGCCGAGGCTTTTCGTCCCCTTCCCGCGGTTGCCGGCTTCTAGAGCAATTCCAGGAAAAGTGCGTAGCGGTTTTCCGTCCGGAATTGCGTAAAAACAAATACTTAGAGTGGGGCAGCGATTCTATCAAAAGCTGAACCGCTCTAGGCTTGAGCCGATTACCTTCGCGCATGACCCGCGCGGAATGGTCTCCCGAGCCTTCGAAGCGCGCTGTCGCGCCGGAGGCCACAGGAAGGGGCTATTCCGGCGATAGAGTTGAGTCAGGCGCAGATCTCGGCGAGTTCTGCCAGGAGCATCTCTGGACTTAGCTCCAATGCCCTACTTCAAAGTAGCCGCGGCACGTGTTCAAATTCCATGTTCACCAGCCGCCACGGCTGGTGCCTGGACTTTGGAAGGAGCATGCGGGATGGCAGGTCTCTGGCAATTCGCATCGGCAGCGCTTGCTGCATCGGCGCTCATGGCATTGACGGCGCAGGCAGCGCCGGTTTTGCCGCAAGCGCCGGCAAATCTCTTCGCAGGAGGGCGATATCATCCTTGTCGGCACGAAATCCGTATCGACTTCGAAATCGTCCAGCTCGTCGAAATCGACGTCGAAGAGCTGCTCCGGCGGGTCTTGCAGCAGTGACAGGGATCGCGACCGCGACAGAAGTACAAACGGCAGCACGTCGACCAGCACCAGCACCTCGACGAGCTCGTCCAGCAACTCGAATTCCAATTCGAACTCGAACTGATCGAACCCGCCTCAACGCTCCAGAGCCTTGTCGTGACGGCAACGCTTGGGAGACGGCCAGCGGGGCCTGAGTGGCGATTTCTATTGTCTTAGCGTTAGCTCGCTAAGCTGAATCGTCGCGCGAGGGTATCGCGCGCGGGCAGCCGATGCCGTTTGGATCTCGGCGCCCACCTTGGGCTGGCGGCCGACGTCGTCGGTTGGCAACATGCCCTTCCTTCGGCATCTTTCGTCACCCCGCCAGGGGTACATTTTCCCTTCCCATATGCCCTATGACCGGTTGACTAAGAAACATGACTCTCCCAGTCAACATTGAACTTGACTCAAGTAGTCAACAATTAGCGGTCCGGTGACCGCCGTCCGCGGCGGCCGAAGCAGTGGGGCATATCGAAATGGCATTTCATCGTGGTGGCGACGTGGCTGGACGTGGCGGAGTCCTTTACCGGAGAAGGCTGATCGCCTGCCTGTCGACGCTGCTTTGCGCAGGTCATGCGGCGGCGCAGGAAAGCGGCGCTTCCGCATCGGGCGGCACGACGGTGCTGGAGCAGATCACGGTGAGCGACAAGGCCGCCCAAAGCGCATCCGAGGATGACAGCAAGACGGTCGTCGCCAAGCGCAGCTCCGGCGCAACCAAGACCGACACGCCGCTGATCGAGACGCCGCGCTCCGTCTCGGTGGTGACGCGCAAGGAGATGGAGCAGCGCGGCGCACAGGACATCATCGAGGCGGTCCGCTACTCGGCGGGCGTGACCACCGGCGCCTATGGCTTCGATCCGCGTTTCGACCAGATCTACATTCGCGGCTACAGCACGACGACGATCGGCGATTACAAGGACGGCCTGCGCCAGCCATACATGAACTACGGCACCTTCCGCACCGACCCCTATTCGCTCGAGCGCGTCGAGGTGATCAAGGGGCCGGTGTCCGTCCTCTACGGTGCCGGCACGCCCGCCGGCATCATCAACAAGGTGTCGAAACTTCCCACCGAAGAGAAGATCCGCAAGGTGGAGCTGCTCTACGGAACGCAGGACAGGGCGCAGGCCGCATTCGATTTCAGCGGCCCGGTTCAGGAGGGCAGCAACGATTTCCTGTACAGGGTCGTCGGCCTGGCACGGAACGGCGAAACCAATTTCGACATCGCCGACGACCGCTATTTCCTTCAGCCTTCGCTGACCTGGTCTCCGGATGCCGCCACGTCGTTTACGATCTATGGGCTGGTGCAGGCTGACGAGACCGACACCGACGTCGGCGCCGTGAAGGACCCGTCGGGAAAGATTCTCCAGCTGCGCTCCAGCGATCCGGACTACGATTACCAGAAGGTGCGGCAGCAGCAGATCGGCTACAAGTTCGAGCATGAGTTCGACGGCGGCATCACGTTTCGACAGAACCTTCGCTATTCGCATCTGGACCTGAGATCGCGCTATCTCGGCATCTATGACTGGACGGGCACCGTCGCCCATCGCGGCGCGAGCTCGATCCGCGACGAGATGAACGTCTTCCAGGCCGACAACCAACTCGAAGCCAAGTTCGACACCGGGCCGCTGGCGCATACAGTGCTCTTCGGTCTCGACTATACGAACGTGACGTCTTCCTTCGGCTACGGCTTGGACTTCGTCACCAATCCGGCCTACGACTTCGACATCGCCAACCCCACCTATGGTGTCTCCGGCCCGACGCCGGATTACACTTTCATGCAGTCCGACGCGGATCTGCGCCAGACCGGCCTCTATGTGCTGGACCAGATCGAAATGGACAAATGGCGCTTCACGCTTGGCGGCCGCCAGACCTGGGTCGAGCAGACCCGCGTTCAGCTTCTGAGCGACGGCTCCGAGGATGTGAAGAAGGACGCTTTCAGCGTCCAGGCCGGCGCCCTCTATCTGTTCGACAACGGCGTCGCGCCTTTCGCCAGCTATGCGACCTCGTTCGAGCCGATCAACAACCAGTCGGCGTCGGGCGGCATCCTCAAGCCACAGGAAGGTGAGCAGTTCGAACTGGGCGTCAAGTACCAGCCGCCGGGAACCGATATGCTGCTCTCGGCGGTCGCCTATCATCTTGTTGAGAAGAACAAGCCGGTCGTCGTCGACGCCAATCTGGGGACATACCGTTCGCTGGGCGAGGTGACCAGCAATGGTCTGGAGCTGGAGGCGCGCGCCGCCATCATGAACGGGTTGGACGTAGTCGCCGCCTACACCTACAACCATGCCGAAATCACCGCAGGCGACGGTGTCGGCAATGCGCCGGCCGTCACGCCCGAACATGTGGCGACCCTCTGGGCGAACTACACGTTCGATCAGAGTTCGACCGTTTCGGGCCTGTCGGTGGGGGCCGGGGTGCGGTTCCTCAGCGAGACCTATACGGACACCGCCAACACCAGCAAGAATGACGCGGCCTTCTATCTTGATGCCTCCGCATCCTATGATTTCGGCGCCATCGACAAGAAGTATGACGGCGTCACCGCGGCCTTTGCCGTCCGCAACATTGCCGATGATCGCGCGACGGTGTGCAACGAAGGCTATTGCTATCTCGGCCAGGGCCGCAACATGACCGCGTCCCTGAAATACCGCTGGTAGGTTCCGCGCTCCCAGGCGATGGCCGGGCGTGACCGTTGCATGTCAGCATAATGGTGTGATGTAAGGCAGCCTCGGCTATCCATGAGGCTGCAACGAGCATCGAACCAACCATGAGCGAATTCGATTTCGGCGCCCGCCGCGGTTCGGAATTCCGGCATCGCTGCTTCTGGGCGCTGTTTGCGGAACGGCATCCGGAAGAAAGGGCCAGGCTGGCCCGGCGCGGACCCTGGTTCTGGCAGCGCGGGCTGCCGGACTTCGCACTGGTCCTTTCCATGTATGTCGCGCCGGCGCAGAACCATGCCGGCGTCTTCTTCGGCCGCAATGAGAAGTTTGGCGCCACCGAGGTCTGGTCGCGGCTGAAGCCGTTCCAGCCGGCGATCGAAGACAGGCTGAAGCTCAGGCCGGAACAGAGTTGCCAGGGGCTCGGCATCAATTCGCTGTGGCGCGTGAACTGCTTTGCCGAGGACAATTGGCCGGCGATGGCCGACTGGCTGGTGACGGAATGCTCGCGCTTCGAGCGCGCTGTGACCGAAGTGCTTGGCAGCGACGGCTCGTGAATCAACTGCCGCTATCCCGACGGGATCGCGATGGCCACAAACGGGGTTTGGCCCGGTCAGTTCGGCTTCGACGTATCGCGGCCGATCTCGTCCAGATGGTTTTGCAGCGTCAGATGGTCGAGCGCGTCCACAGGCAGGTTGGTGAACAGCGAGATGCGGTTGTTCAGCATGCGATAAGCATCGGCGAAGGCAAGGTGCATCTCGGCGTCGGTCCCCGCCGCCTTGGCCGGGTCTGGTATCGCCCAGAGCGCCGTCATCGGATGACCGGGCCAGATCGGGCAGGTCTCGTTCGCGGTGTTGTCGCAGACCGTGAAGACAAAGTTCATTTCCGGTGCGTCAGGCGCGGCAAACTCGTCCCAGCCTTTCGAGCGGGCAAAACTCGTATCGTAGTTGAGGCTTCCCAGCAGTTGCAACGCATAGGGATTGACCGTGCCCTTCGGCTGCGAACCGGCGGAGAAGGCCTTGAACTTGCCGGCGCCGATCCGGTTGAGAATGGCCTCGCCCATGATGGATCGCGCCGAATTGGCGTTGCAAAGAAACAGGACGTTGTAGAAATTGTCGCTCATCTCAAGACCTCCCTGGCAGGCGACTGGATGATTGGCCGGCAGTTCCGGCAGGATACCCTTACCTATGATACCAACAAGAGGCGACGTAGGAAGGTTTCACGACGGTTTGATGACAAACGTTCAATTCGAAGGCTCGCGCGTGCCCGATGATCGCCTCGCGTCGACAGGTTTGCTGCGTTCTGCATGTCGGCGGCCTTCAAAAAGAAGACCGCGGCAATGAGTGATCCTGAGCCCTTCGCAGGCGAAGGTGGCAAGGCAGGCCGCACGCTGGGCTTCTTCCGCTCGCGCTGGCAAGGCCTGGTGCCGCTCGACCAGCTGTTCTGGCGCGACCTGGTGCTTGTCGGCACGGCGATCAACATCGCTTTGTCGGTGGTGGCGCTGATCCTGCTCGGGATGAAGCTGTCGCTGGCCGTGGTCCTGGCGGTGCATTTCCTGCCAGTGCCCTACAATATCTTCCTGACCTTTGCCGTCTGGCGGACGGCGGAAAAATCCGGCGGCACCAAGGCTTCGCTGATGATGTTGGGTTCCGCGCTTTGGCTGATCCTGGTCGTCGTGGTCTGACAGGCTCGAATGCCTGTTTACCGGCAAAGAAAAAGGCGACCGAAGCCGCCTTTTTGCATTTTGATCTGCTTGCCGCTCTATCTCTTTGCTCGGACGCATTCCGGACGGAAAACCGTTCACACTTTTCCTGGAATTGCTCAGGCGGCCGGCTCGAATTTCAGCGCCACGCCGTTGATGCAATAGCGCAGGCCGGTCGGCGGCGGGCCATCTTCGAAGACATGGCCGAGATGGCTGCCGCAGCGGGCGCAGTGGCATTCGGTGCGGACCATGCCGTAGCTGCGGTCGATCGTGTTCTCGACGGAGCCCGGCACCGGGTCGTTGAAGCTCGGCCAGCCGGTGCCGCTCTCGAACTTCAGCTTGGATTCGAACAGGGGCTGGTCGCAGCCGACGCAGGAAAAGGTACCGGCGCGCTTCTCGTAGAGCAGGGCGCAGCTTCCGGGACGTTCGGTGCCATGGTTGCGCATGACGGCAAATTGCTCCGGAGTCAGCCGGGCGCGCCATTCGGCGTCGGTGCGGGTAACGGGGTAGGTGTGGGTGTCCATGAAGAATCTCCTCGGCCTTGACGGCTCGTTGTTGATTGCAACCTCATATTCGCACCAAGATAGGCATTTGTTACGGCGTTTGCCCGGATTTTCGATCGCGCTCTCAGGCAATAGCCGCGAGATAGCGCGCGACCGAAGCGGCGAATGCCGCTTTCGCGCCGCCGATGATGTTCTGGCCCCACCAGGCGCCATGGATATGGTCGAACTCGAAAGGTTCCAGCGCCGCCGCGATGCGGCGCACAGCCGTCGCGTTCAGCGGGATGTAGTTCGGGTAGCTGTACATGAAGCTGACATGACGGCGGGTCGGCGTGACTTGCAGGATGTCGCCGGACAGCAAGGCATTGCCGCCGTCGCGCTTCCAGTGCATCACCTGGCCACCAGCAAAGTGGCCGCCGCAGCGGATGAGTGTCAGCGATGGATTGATGGCAAGCCTCTCGTCTTCCCAACTAACGATGGCAGGATGCGGCCGCATGATCCATTGACGGTCGTCGGCGTGGAGATAGATCGGCACGCCGCCAAACGCTTCGCTCCACTCGACCATCACCGAATAATAGTGACAGTGCGAGATGGCGATGGCAGCCAGGCCGCCACGGCGGTTGATCTCGGCCACCGCCTCGTCGCTGACCATCGAGATGCAATCCCACAGCACATTGCCGTGCGGCGTTTGCGCCAGCAGCGCCCGCTGGCCGATGGCGAAGCGCGGCTCGACGCCGAAGGCGAGCACGCCGGCGTCGTCCTTCATCACAAGCCGATGCGTGGCGGCGAGCTCTTCCGGCGTGATCCAGGCCTGGCCCTCCCAGCGCACGAACTGCCGTTCGTCCTCGCAGATCGGGCAGTGTTGCGGCGGCGCATCGCTCGCCGCGAACTGGACACCGCATTGCAGGCAGAGAAAGCAGGTCATGGTGGCTCCGGGAGACTGCTCAGTGCTTGCGCGAAAGCTGCTTCGTCGCGGCCTCGAGCCCGGCCAGCGTCAGCGGGAACATGCGGCCGCCGAAGATGTCGCGGATGATAGTGATCGAATGGGTAAAACCCCAGTTCTTCTGGTTTTCCGGGTTGAGCCAGACGGCATTCGGCCATTGCTGCAGCAGGCGGGCCAGCCAGACGACGCCGGCCTCCGGATTCCAGTGCTCGACCGAGCCGCCGGGGTGTGCGATCTCGTAGGGGCTCATCGAGGCGTCGCCGACTATAATCACCTTGTAGTCCGGCCCGTATTTGTGGAGCAGGTCGAAGGTCGGGATCGTCTCGGCGAGACGGCGGCGATTGTCCCGCCAAACGCCTTCGTAGAGGCAGTTGTGGAAGTAAAAATATTCGAGCTGGCGGAATTCGGCGCGGGCGGCCGAAAACAGCTCCTCGACGCTTCTGATGTGGTCGTCCATCGAGCCGCCGACATCGAAGAACATCAAGAGCTTCACCGCGTTGCGCCGCTCGGGCCGCGTCTTGACGTCGAGATAGCCGTGCTCGGCGGTGGCGTGGATGGTGCCGGGCAGATCGAACTCCTCCTCGGCACCCTCGCGCACCCAGCGGCGCAGCCGCTTCAGCGCGATCTTGATGTTGCGGGTGCCAAGTTCGACGGCGTCGTCGAAATTCCTGAACTCGCGCTTGTCCCAGACTTTGACCGCGCGGCGGTGGCGGCTTTCATGCTGGCCGATGCGCACGCCTTCGGGATTGTAGCCATAGGCGCCGAAGGGCGAGGTGCCGCCGGTGCCGATCCATTTCGAGCCACCCTGGTGCCGGCCTTGCTGCTCCTCCAGCCGCTGTTTCAGCGTTTCCATGAGCTTGTCGAAACCGCCGAGCGCCTCGACCAGTTTTTTCTCCTCGTCGGTCAGGTGCTTTTCGGCCAGCCGCCGCAACCATTCCTCGGGGATGTCTGCGATGTCGACAGCGGCGCTTCCGTCTAGCGCCTCGACGCCCTTGAAGACATGTGCAAACACCTGGTCGAAGCGGTCGATGTGGCGTTCGTCCTTCACCAAAGCGGCGCGGGCGAGGTAGTAAAAGCCCTCGACATCATAGTCGACCAGCCCGGCCTCCAGCCCCTCCAGCAGCGACAGATACTCCCGAAGCGAGACGGGAACCCGTGCAGCCTTCAGTTCGAGGAAGAAGGGGATAAACATGGCGCTATCTACAGCAGATCATACTCGATGAATCCCGTCCGCCGCGCCACATGGTCGTAGAGCTTGCGCGCGGTGGCGTTGGTCTCGTGGGTCATCCAGTAGACGTTCTTGACGCCGATCTTGCCGGCCTCCTGCTTCACCGCTTCGATGAGCGCGGCACCCACGCCCTTGCCGCGCACCTCCGGGTCGGCGAACAGGTCCTGCAGATAGCAATTGTTTTTTTCCGACCAGCAGGACCGGTGGTAGAGATAGTGCGTCAGGCCAACCGCCTTGCCGTCGAGGGTGGCGATGAAACCCTTCGGCTCGAACTCGCCTGCCGTGAACAGCCGCTTCCAGGTGCCGGTGTAGACCTCCTCTGGGAGCTTGGTTTCGTAAAAGGTGAGATAGGCCGTCCACAGGCGCTGCC
The DNA here is from genome assembly GCF_014843845.1 of Mesorhizobium amorphae. Classification (GTDB taxonomy): domain Bacteria; phylum Pseudomonadota; class Alphaproteobacteria; order Rhizobiales; family Rhizobiaceae; genus Mesorhizobium; species Mesorhizobium amorphae_A. The sequence continues at coordinate 225,422 of NZ_JHQS01000060.1, forward strand.
AGTCGGCACGGTCGGACTGCGCCAAGGGGCGGATGGTGATCTCGGTCATTTCGTTCTCCTCCGAAGCTTGTGGCTTGAAGCTGCCCCGGCGCCCGGTTGGCGGCAACGGTCCAGCGAGGGGATAACCGCTGTCCGGCCGGCCCTTCGCTATGGCTCCCTGCCCTTCGGGCGTTCAGTCCCTTGGAAAGGTCCACTGGACCTTTCGATCCGCCCGAAGGCAGACCGGGTCTTCACCGTTCGTCGCTCGAAAAGCCAAATCGTTGGCTTTTCGTCCGCTGCGCGGACCGCTCCTAACCCTGCCGCCGCGCCATGAAGGCCAGGCGCTCGAACAGATGCACGTCCTGCTCGTTCTTCAGCAGCGCGCCATGCAGCTTGGGCAGGGCGTTCTTCGGATCGGCGCGCAGGTCCTCGGGCGCGATGTCGTCGGAAACCAGCAGCCGGATCCAGTCGAGCGCCTCGGAGGTCGACGGCTTCTTCTTCAGCCCCGGCACCTCGCGGATCTCATAGAACTGGGTAAGGGCGGCGCGCACCAGGCTCTGCTTGATGCCGGGATAGTGCACGTCGACGATCCTGTGCAGCGTCTCGACATCGGGGAAGCGGATGTAGTGGAAGAAGCAGCGGCGCAGGAAGGCGTCCGGCAGTTCCTTCTCGTTGTTGGAGGTGATGATGACGATTGGCCTGACCGCGGCACGGATCGTCTCGCCGGTCTCGTAGACGAAGAACTCCATCCGATCGAGTTCCTGCAGCAGGTCGTTGGGGAATTCGATGTCGGCCTTGTCGATCTCGTCGATCAACAGCACGACCTTCTTGCCGGCAGCGAAGGCCTCCCACAGCTTGCCGCGCTTGATGTAGTTCCTGATGTCGTTGAAGCGGTCGTCGCCGAGCTGGCTGTCGCGCAGCCGCGAAACGGCGTCATACTCGTAGAGGCCTTGCTGCGCCCTTGTGGTCGACTTGACGTGCCATTCGATCAACTCGAGGCCGAGCGCTGCCGCCACCTGGCGGGCAAGTTCCGTCTTGCCGGTGCCGGGCTCGCCCTTGACCAGCAATGGCCGCTCCAGCGCGATCGCGGCGTTGACGGCCACCATCAGATCCTTGTCGGCGACATAGGCCGCCGTGCCTTCGAAACGCATTTTTGCTCCTCGGTTCGATCGAGCCGACCGTAAGGAGGCGGCCTGGTCGGCGCAAGGGTGGGGTGGCGGTGGCGAGGGCCTGAACCCAGCGTGGAAAGAATGTCGTCTCTCTGGCGCTTGGCCACCCATCGGCCTATATTGGGGTTGGCGGTCTGCGCTTCCCGGCAGGAGACACTTTTCCCCGGGGCCTTAACGATCCTTAGGGAGCTGTCCCTGGGAAGACCCGTGGGTTTTCTCACACGGCGCCCACCTACTTTGTAGGCACCCGGGATCGACTTCTCCACCGGTTGTGTGGATCGTCACTCGTTGAAAAGATCATATTTGGCGGATTTTGTCGTCGCGCCGCTTTGTGCGGTGCTCACGAACGAAAAGTTCGCTCCGCTCCTCCAAAACGTCGCTCCTAAAACTCCATCCAAATCTGACCTTTTCTAGCGTCGCGCATGACATCTTCCAAAGAACTAAAAAAACAACTGCGCAAGGAAGCTCTCGGGCGGCGCGATGCGCTCGACGAATTCTGGCGCGTGGAAATCGCGCTCGAAATGGCCGAGACGGCACGCGACCAGTTCGCGGTCGAACCTGGCCAGATCGTCTCCGGCTTCTGGCCGATGCGTTCGGAGGTCGACGTCCGGCCGCTGATGTTCGCCTTGCGCGAGAAGGGCGCAAGGCTTTGCCTGCCTGCCATCCTAGACAAGACCACCATCGTCTTTCGCGAACTGGTACGCGGCACGCCGTTGGTCGAGATGGGCTTCGGCACAATCGGCCCGCATGAAGAGGCCGCGGTGCTCGACCCGGCCGTAATGCTGGTGCCGCTCGCCGCTTTTGACGCGCGCGGCCACCGCATCGGCTACGGCGCCGGCTATTACGACCGCGCCATCGCCAAGCTTGTCGACAAGGGGCAGCCGCCACGGCTGATCGGCATCGCCTTCGACTGCCAGGAGGTGGCACAGGTGCCGGACGAAAACCATGACGTGATCATTCCGGAAATACTCACCGAGAGCGGGCTGCGCCGGTTCGATATATGATGATCTGCTTAACGCGTTTCTAAGACACATCGGATAGTACTTCTGCAATACAATCCGATTCGATGGCAGCAATAGCTATGGTCTTAATGCGTTTCCTCCTGATGCCGTTCGCCCTGATCGCGGTAGTGCTGTTTGCGATGGGATTGCACATCACCGGAACCATCCTGTATCACCAAGCCGCCTGGCATCAGACGGTCGCCACCGTGACGGATGTCGATCCCTACTTTGAAACGAAAAAAAACGGCCTCACGATAGATGGCATCAATGTCGCCGTCACCTATGTGGTTGACGACGCGCCGATGACTTGGTCCGGGAAGGGAAAGGTCATCGGTCTTTATGCGGCGTCCATAGGCGACAAGGTAGAATTGTACTACGACCCTGCCGATCCATCGAACCTCGATACCGCCGCAATGAAGGGCTGGCGCGGTGGGCTGCTGCTCCTTGCCGCCACCGGCGGTTTCACCGCTTTCTATGTCTGGTTCTTCTGGCTACGCCGACGGAACGCGCCGTAGGCGCCGCCTGGCCCGATCGCGTTGCGGGCGCACAGGTGCCGGATGCGAATCACGAGGTGATCTTCCGGAAATACTCACCGAGAGCGGGTTGCGTCGGTTCACGCCGCAATTATAGATACAGGTCAATGGACGCATGATCTTTGCGGAAAGTCATGCAGCTTTTGCTTCACTGACTTTCGGTTCGGGATCACGCATAGATGAGACTTCTCTTCCTCGGCGACATGGTCGGCAAGACAGGACGCACGGCAGTGTGGGAACAATTGCCCGGCCTGATCGCCGACTTCAAGCTCGACTTCGTCGTCGTCAATGGCGAGAACGCCGCCGGCGGCTTCGGCATCACCGAAGAGATCTTTCGCGAGACGATCGCGGCCGGTGCCGACGTCGTCACCACAGGCAACCATGTCTGGGACCAGCGCGACGCGCTTGTCTTCGCGCCGCGCGAAGAGCGCTTCCTGCGCCCGTCCAACTTTCCCAAGGGCACGCCGGGGCGCGGCTCCGGCGTCTACATCGCCAGGAACGGCGCGCGGGTCCTGGTCGCCAACATCATGGGCCGCGTGTTCATGCACCCCGAGTTGGACGATCCGTTCCAGGCCGGCGAGCGCGAGCTCGCGGCCTGCCCGCTCGGCGAACAGGCCGATGCGGCAGTCATCGACTTCCACGCCGAGGCGACGTCGGAAAAGATATGCTTCGCGCATTTCGTCGACGGCCGCGCCAGCCTTGTCGTCGGCACCCATACCCACCAGCCGACCGGCGACCACCAGATACTCAATGGCGGCACCGGCTATATGTCCGACGCCGGCATGTGTGGAGACTATGATTCCTCGCTCGGCATGGACAAGGAGGAGCCGCTCAACCGCTTTCTGTCGAAAGTGCCGAAAGGTCGCTTCGAGGCGGCGAACGGGCCGGCGACGCTGTGCGGCGTCGGCATCGAGATTTCCGACCGCACCGGGCTGGCCGAGAAGATCGCGCCGTTTCGTCGCGGGCCGCGGCTCGAGGAAACCGCGCCGTCCTTCTGGTCATGACATTGATATAGACGCACGCAATACCTAATTGCCGGCGACACCTGCTTCAGATCGTAGAGGGGACGACCTCCATGCAGCTCATCGAATTCCTGGCACCGCATTTTGCCTTTGTCTCCGACCCGACCGCCTGGGTCGCGCTGCTGACGCTGGTGGTGCTGGAGGTCGTGCTCGGCATCGACAATCTGATCTTCATCTCGATCCTGACCAACAAATTGCCGGAAGCGCAACGCGCCCGTGCGCGGCGGCTCGGCATCTCGGCGGCGCTGATCATGCGGCTGGTGCTGCTGGCCACCATCTCGATCATCGTCCAGCTGACGACGCCGGTGTTCACAGCTTTAGGCCACGGCTTCTCCTGGCGCGACCTGATCCTGATCGCCGGCGGCCTGTTCCTGGTCTGGAAGGCGACCAAGGAGATCCACCACACGGTCGATCCCGATGACCACAAGGACACGATGCTCGGCGAGACGCTGCAGATTTCGCTCGCCGGCGCCATCTTCCAGATCCTGCTGCTCGATCTCGTCTTCTCGATCGATTCGATCATCACCGCCGTCGGCATGACCGACGAGATCGCCATCATGTACATCGCCGTGATCGTGGCGGTCACCGTGATGATGCTGGCGGCCGGGCCGCTCGCCGACTTCATCGCCAAGAACCCGAGCATCGTCATGCTGGCCCTGGGCTTCCTTTTGATGATCGGCATGACGCTGATCGCCGACGGCATGGGCTACCATGTGCCCAAGGGCTACATCTACGCCGCTATGGGTTTTTCCGCCCTTGTCGAGGGCCTCAATATGCTGGCGCGGCGGCGGCGGAAGGCAAGGTCCGGCGGCGGGCATTGAGGCTGGCCGGCGCTTAGCTCGCCGGCACACCCTTCGGATGGCGATCGCCGATTAGGCCAAGCGTCAGGCCCTGTTCCAGCCACGCCTTGGCGCCGGCCAGCACGAGCGAGAAGCCGCCGGTCGAATCGATCGCCTGCTTGACCTGTTCGTCACCGCTGCCGGCGAAGCCGAAATTGCGAATATCGAGGAAGGTCGCGTTGTCCGGCATCTCGGTGAAGGTCCAGACCACCGTGGTCGGCGGGTCGCTCCACTGCATGACGATCTTCTTGTCCTTGACGATCTCGTTGACATCGACCGCCGTCGAGACGTCGTACATGCGCCATTCCCACTGAACCGGCTTGCCTGCGTCCAGCCGGCCGCTACCATGGGTGAACCAGAATTTCGTGGTGATCGCCGGGTCGACGATCGCTTCAAACACCTCGGCAACGGGCCGCCTGATCAGCATGGCGGTTTCGGCGGTTGGCGCTTCGCGGATTTCCATGACGATCTCCTTTCAGGGCTTTGGCGTTCACCAGGCGTCCGGTTCGCGCACCATGTGGATGATGCTGGCCGGATTGGCGATCCAGAAGCCACGGAAGCCTTCGCCCAAGGGCTCGATGGCGTCACAGCGCACAATGCCGGCCTTGGCGAAATGATCCGCGGCGACCGGGAAATCGTCGGTGAACAATTCCAGCCAGATTTCAGCCTGGCTCATCATCGGCGCTTCATCGATCCACAGGCGGTTGGGGCCGAGCTCGAAGCCGATTGCCGGCGCCTTGGCGGTGAACGGCTTCAGGCCGACGACATCGCGGTAGAAGGCGATCGTCGCCTCATACTGGTGCGGCGGTACCTTCATGGCGATGTTTACGCCGCCGGTGATTTTCGCGGTCATTGCTGGCTCCACTTCCTAGGTTCAGATGTTGTCGTCATCAGCCGGCGCGGTCCGCGCTCGCTATGACAGGTTGACCTGCCAGGAGACACCGAATCTGTCGTTCAGCCATGCGAAACGGCGGCTGAAGCCATAATTGTCGGGCGGCATCAGGAACGCGCCGTCCTTTGCCATTGTCTCGACAATACGGTTCAGCTCCTCTTCCGAGGAGCAGTCGACATAAAGCGAGACCGACGGCGTGAAGGTGAAGGCATGGTGCATCGGGCTGTTGAAGACCATCACGTCCAGGCCGCCGATGGACACACGCGCCAGCTTGAGCGTTCCTTCCGGGCCATCTTCGCCTGGGCCGTAACGGGTGACGTCAAGGACACTGCTGTCGGGAATGGTCTCGCAGTAGAAGGTCATCGCCGCCTCGGCCTTGCCCTCGAACATCAGGAATGGCGTCACCTTCTTCATGGCAGGCCTCCGTCTCCATCCACGGTCGCTCAGATATTGGTTTCGTTGGCGGGTTCGCCCTTCATCTCGCTGCGGTAATAGCCATCGCGCAAATTGATGCCGTATTCGACATAGGCCTTCATGCAGGCCAGCATCTGCGACCAGCCCTCGCAATTGAGGTAGGATTTTTTCAATCCGACCTCTCCTTCACGCCAGCCGGCCTCTGCGATGGTGACGAAGGTGCCGCCATCGTCCAGCGGCTCGAAATTCATTTCGATGCGCGTCTTGTAGGCCGGCTTGCCGTCGGCGTCGGTAGCGTCCCAACGCAGCACGATGCGGCTGTCTTTCTCGACCTCGTCGACCTCGACGGGCACCGTCTTCCACCATGTCACGGTAGTGCCCGCCACCAGCGGTGCGCTGGCGCCGCCGATGGTGGTGAAGTAGCCGCTGAGCTTGTTCGGATTGACGACCGCGTCGAAGACTTCGGCGACCGGTTTGCCGATGCGTCCGGAAACTCTGAAACCAAGAGACATATCCACAACTCCTTCCTTGCTTGTGTCAACGATATGTTATAGAAATATAACATGTCAAGCCGATCGCAAGATGACAATGTTTTCAAGGCGCTGGCGCATCCGCGCCGGCGCGAATTGCTTGACCAGATGAAGGACGCGCCGCGCACCACCGGCATGCTCTGCGAGGCCTTTCCCGACATGGACCGCTGTACCGTCATGCTGCACCTCAAGGTGCTGGAGGAGGCCGAGCTGATCGTGGCGCGGCGCGACGGGCGCGAGCGCTGGAACCATCTCAACGCGCTGCCGATCAAGCAGATCCACGACCGCTGGATCAGCCAGTATGCCGGCCACGCGATCAGCATCATCGACCGGCTGAAGTCCGATCTCGAGGCGTGAACGGTCGCGGGTCAGGCCCGTCGGGCTGATCGCGTCCAGGTCGCCAACGGCGCGGCTGGACGAATTGAGCCGATTTATTTATAAGCCGGCCATTCCGACAGAGAGCGCCGTATGTCCAATCGGGCATACTAGGGACGTTCTGAAAATTTGAATTCGAGCATTTTCGCAAACGTCGGGTGAAACCGCCCGGCCGCAAATGTTCTAGCCGAAGACGACAGGGGTGCCATGGCTGGCCATTCACAGTTCAAGAACATCATGCACCGCAAAGGCCGCCAGGATGCGGTGCGGTCGAAAATGTTTTCCAAGCTGGCGCGCGAAATCACCGTCGCCGCCAAGACCGGGACGCCGGACCCGTCGATGAACCCGCGCCTGCGCCTTGCCGTGCAGAATGCCAAGGCGGTGTCGATGCCGAAGGACAACATCCAGCGCGCCATCAACAAGGCGTCGATGGGCGATGCCGAAAACTACGAAGCCGTGCGCTACGAAGGCTACGGGCCGGGCGGCGTGGCGCTGATCGTCGAGGCGCTGACCGACAACCGCAACCGTTCGGCCTCGAACGTGCGCGCGGCCTTCACCAAGGCCGGCGGGGCGATGGGCGAAACCGGCTCGGTGTCGTTCATGTGGGATCGTGTCGGCGAAATCTATTATCCGGCGTCAGTCGGCAGCGCCGAAAAGGTCATGGATGCGGCGATCGAGGCCGGCGCCGACGACGTGCAGTCGGACGAGGAAGGCCACACCATCTATTGCGCCTTCGAAAATCTCGGCGAAGTCTCCAAGGCTCTGGAAGGCGCGCTCGGCGAAGCCGAATCGGTGAAGCCGATCTGGCAGCCGCAGAACAATATCCCGGTCGACGAGGAGCGCGCACAGTCGCTGATGAAGCTGGTCGCCACGCTCGAGGACGACGACGACGTGCAGAGCGTCTACGCCAATTTCGAGGTCGACGACGAGACCATGGCCAAGCTCAGCGCGGCATGACCGAAAAGCCGCTGCCCACCATCCGCATCACCTATTGCACACAGTGCCAGTGGCTGTTGCGCGCCGGCTGGATGGCGCAGGAACTGCTTTCCACCTTTGGCGCGGATCTCGGGGAGGTGACTCTGGTACCGGGCACCGGCGGCATCTTCACCATCTCCTGCAACGACACGCTCATCTGGGACCGCAAGCGCGATGGCGGCTTTCCGGATGCGGCCAAGCTCAAGCAGCTGGTCCGCGACGTCATCGACCCGGACCGCGATCTCGGCCATGCCGACCGCAAGGGGCATACGACAAAAGACCACACGCAAAAAGACCCGACCTGAGGCGATGTCTTTTTTTGCCTTTTTCAGATCAATGCGAAAATGAAGCAGGCTATCGCAACGATGGCGGTGATGGTGCGGACGTGGTTCCACATCACCCACTTGCTCAGATAGTTCGACCACACGGCGGCACCGTTGCTGCTTGCCGGATCGACGGCGGCGAGCGCGTCGTTGAGCGGCACGTTGAAGACCATGGTCACGATCGGGTTGCCCACGAGATAGAACAGCGCGCCGGTCAGCAGCCAGAAAGAGCCCGGCTGGCCCCAGCCGATGATCGCGCCGGCAATGAGCACCAGGCAGACCAGCCCGGTGCCGAAAAGCGCGGTCATGAACAGCGGCGTGATGACGGTGACGTTGATCGAATTCATCGCGGCGATGCCGCCTGGGGCGGGCAGCCGGGCAAGTCCCGCCATTATGAAATTGGAAAAGGCGAAGAACACGCCGCCGACGATGCCCGAGCCGAGCGCGGCGATGAAGATGAGGGCGGGAAGAAGCTTCGCGCTCATATCAGTTGCTCCAGATGCCGGAAGCGGCGGTTTCGGTTGTATAGGCGGAAAAGTCTTTTGGCGCACGGCCGAGAACACGCTGGACACCGTCGGTCAGCGCCTCGTTGCGGCCATCGAGCACCTCGGTGAACAGCTCGTTGAGCAGCCAGGCAAACTCGGCCGGCAGTTCGTGCGCGGCGATTGCGGCGGCGAACTCTGCATGCGAAATCTGCTTGAAGCGGATGTCGCGGCCGGCGGCCTTGCCGATCTCGGCGATCGCGTCGGCGAAACTCAGCAGCCGCGGTCCGGTTAGTTCATAAAGCTGGCCGACATGCCCTTGCTGGGTAAGCGCCGTTACGGCGGCGTCGGCGATGTCGTCTGCATCGACGAAAGGTTCCCCGACATTGCCGACCGGCAACTGCACCTCGCCTTCGAGCAAGGGGTCAAGCAGAAAGCTCTCGCTGAAGTTCTGGGCAAACCAGGCACAGCGCAGGATCGTCCAGTCGGCGCCCGAGGCCTTCAGCATCTCTTCGGCGCGCTGGGCCTCCGTTTCGCCCCGCCCCGACAGCAGCACCAGCCGCTTGATGCCGTTTTGCACTGCAAGATTGGCCAAGGAGCCGACCGCTTCAGCGGCACCCGGCACGGAGAGATCAGGATAGTAGCTGATGTAGACGGCGCCCACGCCCTGCATTGCCGGGGCCCAGGTCGCGTCGTCTTCCCAGTCGAAAGAAGGGGCGCCGGAACGTGAGCCGATGCGCACCGGAAGGCCGCGCGCCGTCAGCCGCTCGGCGATGCGGCGGCCGATCTTGCCGGTGCCGCCGAGGATCAAGGTCGGATGTTTCGCTGTGCTGTCAGTCATCTCGGTTTCCTCTTTTCACAAACATGAGAAATCCTCACATTTGCAAAACGTGATAAACCCTCGTATTTTGTGAGTCAAGCCAATTCGTCGAAGAAATGTTTCCGGAGTTAGCCATGGAAGGCAGATCCGCCGTGTCGCCTCAACAGGATGGGCAGGTCGCATCGCCGCGCCGGGCGCCCAGCCAGCAGCGCAGCCGCGAGCGGGTCGAGCGGATGCTGGCCGCCGCCTCGGTGCTGATCGCCGAGCAGGGCAGCGACGCCATGCGCATGGGCGAGGTGGCGGAAAGGGCAGGCGTGTCGATCGGCTCGCTCTACCAGTTCTTCCCGGACAAGCGGGCGATCGTCTGGGCGCTGGCCGAGCGCTACACCGCCGAAAGCCAGGCCTGTATCGCGGCCGCGCTGAAGGACGTTGGAGATGCCGAAGGCCTGCGGCAGGCGTTTTCGGAGCTGGTGGACATCTACTACCGGCTGTTCCTGGCCGAGCCGGTCATGCGCGACATCTGGTCGGGCACGCAGGCCGACAAGGCACTGCGCGAGCTCGAGCTGGCGGACAGCCGCGCCAATGCCGAATTCCTCATCGCGGTGCTGAGGCGGCTGCGTCCGGACGCCGATCCGGTAGCGCTGGAGACGACGGCTTTCCTGGTCTGGCAGATGGGCGAGGCCGCGATGCGGCTGGCGATCTCTGTCGATCGAGAGGAAGGCGACAGGCTGGTGGCAGCCTACAAGCGCATGGCGCTGCGGGAATTGCTTGCCGAGTAGGGCCGCGCGACCTCGGCTGAGAAGTGGCAGGCCCAATCAACAAAAAACCCGCCTCGAAGGCGGGTTTTTGATCTGCTATGTCGATCTGGCTTAGATGCCGAAGCCTTCGAAACGCTTCTTGAACTTTGACAGGCGGCCGCCGCGGTCGAGCAGGGTCTGCTGGCCGCCGGTCCAGGCCGGATGGGTGGTCGGGTCGATATCGAGGTTCATCGTATCGCCTTCCTTGCCCCAGGTCGAACGGGTCATGTATTCGGTGCCGTCGGTCATGACGACCTTGATCGTGTGGTAGTCGGGATGGATGTCGGTCTTCATGGTTCTGTTCCTGGCTTGCCGGCGCTGCCGACGGGCCCATGGCCTGCGTCGATGCGCCCCTTTTTAAAATTCGAAGCCGCAGCTATTGAGGAGCCACGGCTTCTAAAACGGTCGGCGACCCTATACATCAGCCGGAATTGAATCACAAGGCCGCGGCAGGCGCATATTGAAGACGCCCACCTGGAACAGGCCAGAGGAAACGGTCATGGCGGATATCAGCGGCGAGGAAGACGGGCGCCGGCGCTCGCTCGGGCCGCTGGGGCGCCTTTTTCCCTACATCACCCGCTACCGCAAATTGGTCATCGGTGCGGTCATCTCGCTGATCGTCGCCGCTGCGACGACGCTTGCCTTGCCGCTCGCCGTGCGGCGCATGATCGACCACGGCTTTTCCGCGTCCGATTCCAGCTTCATCGCCGAATATTTCGCCATGCTGGTGGTGATGGCCGCATTGCTGGCGGCGGCCTCGGCCAGCCGCTACTATTTCGTCATCACGCTCGGCGAGCGCGTTGTCGCCGACATCCGCAGCGATGTGTTTGCCCATGTCACGACGCTGTCGCCGGCCTTCTTCGACACCGCACAGTCGGGCGAGATCGTGTCGCGGCTCGCCGCCGACACCACGCAGGTGAAATCGGCGGTCGGCGCCACCGCCTCGGTGGCGCTGCGCAACGTCATCCTCGGCCTCGGCGCGGTGGCAATGATGGTCGTCACCAGCCCGAAACTGTCAGGCCTGGTGATTGCCGCGATTCCCGTCATCGTGCTTCCGCTGGTCGCCTTCGGGCGCTCGGTGCGGCGGAAATCGCGGCAGGCGCAGGATACGCTGGCCGACGCCACCGCCTATGCCAGCGAGCAGATCGGCGCGGTGCGCACGCTGCAGGCCTTCACCAACGAAAAACTGGTCACCGGGCGGTTCTCGGCCGCCGTGGAAGCCGCCTTCGAGGCGGCGCGGGCCTCGATCTTCGCCCGCTCCTTCCTGACCTTCTTCGCCATCTTCATGATCTTTTCCTCGGTCGTGGCGGTGCTCTGGTTCGGCTCGCGCGACGTGTTGGCGGGCACGCTGTCGCCGGGCACGCTCGGCCAGTTCCTGCTTTATTCGGTGTTCGCCGCCGGCGCGCTTGGCGCGCTATCGGAGGTCTGGGGCGAGCTTTCCCAGGCAGCGGGCGCGGCGGAGCGGCTGACCGAGATCCTGGCCGAAAAGCCCGCCATCCAGTCGCCGGCCAATCCCGCGCCGCTGCCGGTGAAAGCGAAAGGCGCGATCAGCTTCGACGACGTGTCCTTCTCCTATCCGGCACGGCCCGACCGCGCCGCCGTCCATGGCCTGAGTTTTCAGATCAAACCCGGCGAGACGGTGGCGATCGTTGGTCCCTCGGGCGCCGGCAAGAGCACCGTGTTTTCGCTGATCCTGCGCTTCTATGACCCCGAGACCGGCCGTATCGTCATCGACGGGGTCGACCTGCGCGAGGCCGATCCGGCTGATGTCAGGGAGCGCATTGCGATCGTGCCGCAGGACGTCACCATCTTCGCGGCCAGCGCGCGCGACAATATCGGCTTCGGCCGGCCCGGCGCCAGCACCGCAGAGATCGAGGCGGCGGCCAAGGCGGCCCTCGCCGACGAGTTCATCTTGAAGCTCGATAAAGGCTATGACAGCCAGGTCGGCGAGCGCGGCGTGACGCTCTCCGGCGGCCAGCGCCAGCGCGTGGCGATTGCCCGCGCCATATTGCGCGACGCGCCGATCCTGCTGCTCGACGAGGCGACTTCGGCGCTCGACGCCGAAAGCGAGACGCTGGTGCAGACGGCGCTGGAGCGGCTGATGCAGGGCCGCACCACTTTGGTCATCGCTCACCGGCTGGCGACGGTGCTGAAGGCCGACCGCATCCTGGTCATGGAGGCCGGCCGCATCGTCGAGGAAGGCACCCACCAGAGCCTCGTCGCCAAGGGCGGCATCTATGCGCGGCTGGCCAAGCTGCAATTCGAGACCGGCGCCAGCGCCTTCAAGGGCGCGGCCGAGTAGCCGGCGCACACGGCACGGCCCTGCTGTCAGGCGGTGCCGTAGCGCTTCTTCAGATGCTCGGTGAAATGCGCGGCATTCAGCCTTTCGCCTGTAGCGCGTTCGAGCAGGTCTGGCGTCGACCAGCGCGACCCTTGCGACCAGATCCTTTCACGGCGCCAATCGTTGATGGCACTGAAATCGCCTTTGGCGAGGTCACTGTCGGCTAGAGGATGGTCACGCGTCAGCGCCGCCCATTGCTGCGCCGCCATCATGGCGCCCAGCGTGTAGGACGGGAAATAACCGAACGCAGCACCCGGCCAATGCACGTCCTGCATCGGTCCGTCGGCGGGGTTGTCGATGGTCGACAGGCTGAGATAGTCGCGCATCTTGGCGTCCCAGGCCTCCGGCAGGTCGGCCACGTCCAGCCGGCCCGAAACCAGTTCCTGCTCCAGTTCGTAGCGCAGGATGACGTGCAGCGGGTACGTGACCTCGTCGGCATCGACGCGGATCAGGCCGCGCTCGACCCGGTGTACATGCGGCAGGATGTCGTCGAGCGACCAGGCCTCGCCGAGATGCTTTTCGACCACCGGCAGCGCCCAGCGCCAGAAGGCCGGATTGCGTCCGATCTGCTTTTCGACGAACAGGCTCTGGCTTTCATGCACCGCCATGCCGCGCGCCTTGCCGAGCTGCCAATGCGACCAGGCCTTGGGCAGGTTCTGCTCGTAAAGCGCATGGCCGGTTTCGTGCAGCACGCCCATCAGCGCCGACAGGAAATCCGATGTCTTGTAGCGGGTGGTGATGCGCACGTCGCTCGGCACACCGCCGCAGAAAGGGTGATGCGACACCGACAGCGAGCCGTGCGTCAGGTCGAAACCGGCGGCCGCCATCATGGCGAGGCCAAGCTCGCGCTGCCTGTCGGTCGCATAGCTGCCGGAGAGCGGCTTCAGCGGGCGCTCGGCCAGCCGCGCCTCTTGCACGGCCAGGGCTTCCGGCACGAAACCCTTGAGAAAGGTCTTCAGTTCGGCGAACACGGGTGTGATGTCGGCGGCGCGGTTGCCGGGATCGTACTGTTCCATCAATGCGTCGTAAGGGTCGAGGCCAAGCACGTCGGCGCGCAATGCCGCTTCCTCTCGTACCAGGGCGACTACGCCTTCCAGCGATGGCAGGAAGCCTGCCCAGTCGTTCTTGGCGCGCAGATCACGCCAGAGCTGTTCGGAGCGCATGCGCGCCGTCGTCTGGCGCTCGACGAACTCGACCGGCAGGCAGGTCAGGTTGGTGTATTGCCGGCGCAACTCCCCGACCGCCGCCTGCTGTTCCTCGTTCAGCACCTCCTGTTCCGCAGCGGCGATCCAGTCTGATATTTCGGGCGCGGTCGCCCGCGCGTGAAGCATGCCGGCAAGCGCCGACATCGCCTCGGCGCGCTTCTCGCCGCCGCCGACCGCCATGTGCGTCGCCTCGTCGGCGCCGAGGATGGCAAGCGCATGCTCCAGCGCTTCGAGCTTGTGGCCGAGGTCGTCAAGTTTCTGAAAGGACATTGTGGATTCCGTCGGCTTCGATTGGCTGGCGGGAAAAGATACCAACATGCCGGGGTTGGCAACCCTGAGCCTGGCGAGAGCCGCGCTCGAGGCACCTTGCGCAGCGACGCCCACGCATGATCAATGCTGGCTGGCCGAAAAGACGGCAAACGGGGGGCAAAATGATCGGCAACATTCTGGTCGGGCTGGTGGCGCTGATCCACTGCTACATCGTCTATCTGGAGATGGTGCTGTGGGATACGCCGCGCGGCCACAAGGCGTTCGGCCTGACACCTGACTTTGCCAAGGCGTCCAAGGTGCTCGCAGCCAACCAGGGGCTCTACAACGGCTTTCTCGCCGCCGGCCTGATCTGGGGCCTCACGCTCGGGGCGGCCGGCTTCCAGATCAAGGTGTTCTTCCTGCTTTGCGTCGCCATAGCAGGCCTCTATGGCGCGGCGACCGTCAGCAGGAAGATCCTGTTCATCCAGACCGTGCCGGCCGCGGTCGCCCTGATCGTGCTCTGGCTGGGCTGGTGAAAAAAGACGCCCTTGGGGCTGAGTTCCCTTGGGCGCCAGGTCGTCCCTTCCTCTTGTTCCGGTAATCAGCCGTTCGGATAGTGCCCGCCGTCGGCGCCGTCGCCCATCAGGAAGCCGGTGCTGGTGTCGAGCCGGAGCGCCTGGTCGACATTGTCGAGTTGGCGCAGCAAATCATGATACTGCGCAGCCGGTATCCTGCCATGGTCCGCGGCAGCCGTTCTTGCGGCGGCCTGGCTGATATGGGCGGCGCGCATATGCAGCTTCTGCGCTTCGGCCGGTGTGATCGTGTTCTCCTGCCTAGCGTCCGCGATGCCTTCGTCAACGCCCTTCGCCTGTTCGATCAGGCCGGTCACGCGCGGGCCGACCATGTCGGTCGGGTCCGTTGCGTCGAGAGCGCCCTTGTGATGTCCAGCGGCATAGGCGCCGGCCAAAGGAACCGCGACAAGAAAAGCGGCGATCGTTGCAGTCCTGATTGTTGCCTTGGGAGCATAAGAGCGCATGGCTGCGTCCTCCTCTTACTGTGGAAGGGGCGATTGCCGCGCCCACTTCCGGTCACAGGCCGTCCGGTTCCGTCGCGTCGCGATGATGGGAGCCATCGCCGGCGGTTCTCGGCCTCCGCAGCGGAAACTAGAAGCGGCCGGCGGCGAAGTGTAATTAAAAAAAGATAATCTTTTCAGGCCTTGTCGACCTGAGACCTACGCCCTAGCGTTGAGCCGGCGAACAAATTCGCGTGATGCGCGATCACCGTTCGGTGAGCTTCAGTTCAATGCGGCGGTTCTTATTGCGGGCCTCGTCGGTGTCGGCGGGGTCGAGCGGCTGGAACTCGCCGAAGCCGGCGGCGACCAGCCGGTTGGCCGGCACGCCGTTCTCAATCAGGAACTTCACCACCGAGGTCGAGCGCGCCGTCGAAAGCTCCCAATTGTCGCGGTAGCGGCCGGCGCCGGACAGCGGCTTGTTGTCGGTGTGGCCGTCGACGCGCAGCACCCAGTTGATCTCCGGCGGGATCTCCTTCTGCAGTTCGATGATGGCATCGGCGAGCTTCTTCATCTCGACCTTGCCGGCATCGTTGATCACCTCGGAGCCGGTGGGAAACAGCACTTCCGACTGGAAGACGAAACGGTCGCCGACGATGCGGATGTTCTCGCGGTCGGCAAGGATTTCACGCAGGCGGCCGAAGAAGTCGGAGCGGTAGCGGTTCAGCTCCTGCACGCGCTGCGCAAGTGCCACGTTGAGGCGGCGGCCGAGATCGGCGATCTTGGTGTTGGAGTCGCGATCGCGCTGTTCGGACACGTTGAGCGCGTCCTCGAGGGCGCCGATCTGCTTGCGGAGCGCCGCGATCTGCTGGTTGAGGATCTCGACCTGGCTCAGCGCCTGCTGGCTGATCTGGCGCTGGCTGTCGAGTTCGCCGGAAAGGGCGGTGGCACGCTGGTTGGCCGCATCGCCGGCGCCGGCGCCTTGCGCCAGCAATTGCTGGAGCCGGCTCTTTTCCGCCTCCGACGCCGACAGCGAAGCCTGCAGATTGGCGAGCGAATCCTCCTTGTCCTGCGTCGACGAGCGCTCCAGCGCCAGGAGCTGGGTCAGTTCGTTGATCTGCGAGTTGAGGCGGTTGAGCACAGTGTCCTTGCCGGAGATTTCGCGGCCGAGCAGGAACTGCGCCAGCACGAAGACGGTGAGCAGGAACATGATCGCCAGGAGCAGCGTCGACAGCGCATCGACGAAGCCCGGCCAGTAGTCGATGCGGCGATCGGCGCGCCGTGCCCTGGCGAGAGCCATGCTAGTGGACTCCCTGCTTCTTCAGGGCGTCGGCGATCTTTTCCAGCGTGTTGCGCATCGCCTTCTGCTCGTCTGACTGCGCCTCGACCCAGTCGCGCATGATCTGCTGTTCGGAGCGCATGTTCTTGACCAGCCCGGAAATGCCGTCGGCAAGATTGGCCATGGCGGTGGCGACGCGCGGATTGGAGCCGCCGCCATTCTCCTGCAGGCTGCGCAGCCTTTCCGACAACAGGCGGATCTCGTCGGAAGGTTCGCTCCTGGCCGGATCGGCAACGACGATGTCGGAGGAGAGATCGGTGACCGAGGACAGCCAGTTTTCCAGCTCGGTGTAGAAGCGGGTCTGGGCGCGGCCTGCCTGCAGGTCGAGGAAGCCGAGCACCAGCGAGCCGGAGAGACCGAACAGCGAGGACGAGAAGGCGGTGCCCATGCCGGCCAGCGGCGCCGACAGGCCTTGCTTGAGCGACTCCAGCACAGCGGCGGCATCACCGGTGCCGGGATCGAGAGATTCGATGGTTTCGCGGATCGAGCCGATGGTGTTGAGCAGGCCCCAGAAGGTGCCGAGCAGGCCGAGGAAGACCAGGAGGCCGACGAGATAGCGCGAGGTGTCACGGCTTTCGTCGAGGCGGGTGGCGATCGAATCGAGCATGGTGCGCATCGAGGAGGTCGAGAAGGCCACCGTCGACGAACGGCCGATCATCGCCTTCATCGGCGCCAGCAGCACCGGTTCGGTGGTTTCCGAGCCGGCGCGGAAGGAGTTGACCCAGCGCACCTCGCGAAACAGGCGCCCGACCTGGGCGAAGGCGAGCAGGATGCCGACCACCAGCACGCCGATGATCAGCCCGTTGAGGCCCGGATTGGTGACGAATGCGCTCGAGACCTGGCGGGTCAGGATGGCGGCGATGAAGGCCACGATGACCAGGAAGATCAGCATGGTCAGCAGAAAAACCTGCGGGCTGGACAGTTTATGGGGGTCGTAGATCAGAACGTCGGAGCGCCTGCCGATGCCGAAGGATCTGAGAAAAGCCATTCGTGCCCCGTTTCCGATGCCGCTGCCGCCGATCAACTTGTTCGCGACTCTAAACGGAATTGTGACCAAATTGAATGGCGCTTGGCAATATTGCCCGCCAAAGCTCAGAAGCGGTTTATCACCAGACAGTCGACCATGGCGGCCAGATGCAGCCCGGCGCCGGTGACGACAAAGCCGTGCCAGACGGCGTTGTGGAAGCGCAGGCCCTTCCAAGCGAAGAAGATGACGCCCAAGGAGTAAACAACGCCGCCGGCGACGATGAGCGCGATCGACGTCGTCGGCAAGGTCTGCACCAGCGGGCCGACCAGGACGATGCCGCTCCAGCCGATGGCGAGATAGAAGACGACCGCCAGCCGGTCGAAGCGGCCGGGAAGAAACACTTTTATGGCGATGCCGATCGCCGCCGAGACCCAGACCAGGACGATCATCGAGACAGCCAGCGGCGAGCCATCGAGTTGGGCGAGGAAGGGCGTATAGGTCGCGGCGATCAGGAGAAAGATCGCGGCATGGTCGAAGCGACGCAGGATCCACTTCGCCGGCGACGACACCGGCCACAGGTTGTAGGCCAGCGACACCGACAAGACGGTAAGCAGCGACACGACGTAGAAGGCGGCGGCGATATACTCGCCGGGACCGGCATGGAAGGCCGCCAGCGCCAGGAATGCCGAGCCGGCCGAGATCGCCAGCACGATGCCCACCGCATGCACGATACCGTCGGCGATCATTTCGGCGCGCGAATAGTGCCAGCGGCCCATGAACGGGATGTCGAGCTGGGATTGCGGTCGGGTGTCGCTCATGAATGGTCCTGCATCGCCCGTATCTGGGCGGTTGCCGGACAGTATTTCAAGCTTTGGTTGCGATTTTGCGACTGCGGCGCTTCAGCGCGGCAACATTATCAGCGCGGCGTAACCGGCTTCTTCACTGTCTTCAACAGCGCGCGCTGGATGATCTCGTTGCCGGCGACGACCGAGCCGTTGTCCAGCATGTCCTGGCCGCCATCGAAGTCGGAGACGAAGCCGCCTGCCTCGCGGATCAAGAGCAGGGCGGCGGCGATGTCCCAGGCCGACAGGCCGACTTCCCAGAACCCGTCCATGCGACCGGCGGCGACATAGGCGAGATCGAGCGAGGCGGAGCCGAGGCGGCGCACGCCCGAAACCTCGGCCATCACATTGCGCAGTTCGACAAGGAAATTGCCGTGCTGGCCGCGGCCGAGATGCGGCATGCCGCAGCCGATCACCGCGTCGACCAGCTTGGTGCGGCCGGCGACGCGCAGCCGGCGGTCGTTCATGAACGCACCGCCGCCGCGCTCGGCGGTGTAGAGCTCGTCCATCGCCGGATTGTAGATGACGCCGGCGACGATCTGGCCCTGGCGCTCGAGCGCGATCGAGATGGCAAACAGCGGAATGCCGTGCAGGAAATTGGTGGTGCCGTCGAGCGGGTCGACGATCCAGCGGTGCTGGCCGTCATCGCCCGCGACGGCGCCGCGCTCCTCCATCAGGAAGGAGTAACCCGGCCGTGCCTTTGACAGCTCGGTGAACAGGATGTCCTCGGCCTTGCGGTCGGCCTGGCTGACATAGTCGCCCGGCCCCTTCATCGAGACCTGCAGGTTCTGCACTTCGCCGAAGTCGCGCGACAGCGAGCGGCCGGCCTTCATGGCGGCCTGGACCATGACATTGAGGATCGCGGAGCGCGCCATTTTTGTTCTTCCCGCTGCTCGCAGCCCTAATCGGCGCGGCGAATGTAAGTGATTTCGTTGGTGTCGACGAGGATGCGCTCGCCGGCGCCGATGAACGGCGGCACCAAAACGCGGATGCCGTTTTCCAGGATCGCCGGCTTATAGGACGAGGCCGCCGTCTGGCCTTTCACCACCGGGTCGGCCTCGGTGATGGTCAGCGTCACCTGGTCGGGCAGCGAAATACCGATCGGCCGCTCTTCATAGAGCTGCACCGTCACCATCATGCCGTCCTGCAGGAAGGCGGCGCGGTCGCCGACGAAATCCTTCTGCAGTTCGAGCTGTTCGTAGCTCTCGGTATCCATGAACACCAGCGCATCGCCCTGCTCGTAGAGGAAGGAAAAGTCCTTCATCTCCAGCCTGATCTGCTCGACCGTCTCGGCGGAGCGGAAGCGCTCGTTGAGCTTGGTGCCGTTGATGAGGTTCTTCAGCTCGACCTGGTTATAGGCGCCGCCCTTGCCGGGCTTGACGGTGTTGGTCTTGACCGCCACCCACAGGCCGCCATCGTGCTCGATGACATAGCCCGGACGGATTTCGTTGCCATTGATCTTGGCCATGTTGAGTTGTTCCGGAATGAGATTGTCGCCTGACGGCGATTTGGCGCCTCCAAGACCACAAATCGGCTGGAGAGGCAAGGGAGCGGGGCGACACAGGCCTGATCGGCGGCGACGGCGTTCCTACCTGACCTGCGGTGGCGTCAAGGCAGGCGGTTGGCCTTCTGCAGCGCCTGCCTCGTCTGGTCGTCGGTCAGGCCTTGCAGGAAATCGTCCATCTGCGGATCGATCAACCCGGCGCGGCGGGCGACGACGTACCAGGCGCCGGCAAGGATCAAATCGGGGTCGGTGCCGATGCCTTCCATATAAAGCTTGGCGAGGCGATTCTGGGCCGCGACGTTGCCGCCCTCGGCGGCCTGCTTCATCCAGCCGAAGCCGGATTTGAGATCGCGATTGCCGCCGCGCCCTTCGATCATCCAGGTGGCGAGGTCGATCTGCGCCGTGTCGTAATTCTGCCTGGCGGCCTGCGCCAGAAGGGTGCGCGCCTGGGCATCGTCGCGCGGCTTGCCGCCGATGCCATTGGCATAAATCTGCGCCATCGCATATTGCGCGTCTGCGAGCCCGGTGGCTGCGGCGCGTTCGTAGTAGGACGCGGCCTTGGCCATGCCGACATCGCCCGGGTCCTGCTGGACGAGCAATTGCGCGAAATTGAACTGCGCCAGCCGGTTGCCGGCCTCGGCGGCGGCCTGCATCAGCGCATAGGCCCCCTTCTCGTCCTTCTTGACGTAGCGGCCGTCGAGCAGCATCAGCGCGTACTGGAACTGCGATTCCGGCACGCCCTGCTCGGCGGCAAGCGCGTACCATTTCGCGGCTTCCGCCGCGTTCAACGGCACGCCAAGCCCGCGCGACAGGATCTCGGCCACCAGCGTCTCGGCAGCCGGATCGCCGTTCTGCGCGCGCACCAAAGCGAGATTGTAGGCGGTCTTGTAGAGACCGCGCTGAAAGGCGCCATAGGCCGGATCCGCCGGCTTGGCGCCGAAACGATCGGGATTGATGGTGTCGACCGACGGCAGCGGTGCCGTGGTGGCGGGCTGCGGCAGCGGTGTCTCGATCGGCTTGTCGACATGCGCGCCTGCATCCGGCTTGGGCTGCGGCAGCGGAACGGTCTGCGCGGCAGAGGCGGGCTGGGCAGCAACGGCCACGACAAGACCCAGGAGAGGAAACCGCAGCCAGCGCACGTCAGTCCTCGAAACGCGGTGCGGTTTCGTCAAGCATCGCATTGGCGGTGGCGACTGCCGCCTTCGGGTCGATGTCGTCGGCAAAGACGGCGCTGGACAGCGCCACGAATTCGGCACCCGTAACGGCCACGGTTTCGACGGAAGCGATCTCCGAGCCGGCCATGACGATGCAGGGAATCTGGATCATATCCGCCCACCATTGCCCGAGCGACAGATTGCGCGGATGCGGCTCCGGCTTGTTGTCGTAGCCGAAGCGGCCGAAGAAGATGTAGTCGGGCCTGGCTTCACCGAGTTCCAGCGCGTCGTCGCGGGTCTTGGCGCCGCCGGCGCCGACCATCATTTTCCCCTGAAAATGTTCGATGGTCTCGGCAAGTTCGCCCTTGGAGACCTCGACATGGATGCCGTCGGCCTGGACACGTCCGGCGATGCGGCTGTCGCCGGCGATGACGACGGCGATGCCGGCAGCCTGTGCGAGCGGCACGATCTGTTCGGCGAAGGCCTGGAAGGAGGCCTCGTCCATGCCGTTTTCAGGCAGGATGAGCGAGGCGACGTCGCCGCCTTCGAAGGCCGCCGCAATGCGCTCGGCCGGCGCGTCTTTCGGCGCGATCAGCACGATGCGGCAGCGGTTGGGCGGTGTGGCGTCGTTCATTGGCTTTCGATCCCGGTTTTCGCCTATGCCGGGCGAAGATGGTTGCATTGCGGCATAGAGCAAAGCGCCCGCCTTGAACAGGCGGGCGGGGATCATTGCGGTGGCCTTGGTCTACGAGCGTTGGCAGACGGCTGACCGGAGGCTCATTTGACGGCTTGAGGGCTTTCGACCGGCGGCTTCGATCTCCACAGCGACCAGCCGAGATTCATCCCGGCGGCGGCAACCAGGATGGCAGCGGCGCCGATGACCTGGGCAGGATGCAGCCGATGGCCGAAGGCAGCGACATCGACCAGGATCGCCACGACAGGATAGATGAAGGACAGCGATCCCTGCAGATGGGTCGGCAGCTTCTGGATGGCGCCATACATCAATATGTACATCAGGCCGGTGTGGACGATGCCGAGCGTCGCCAGCATGGTCCAGTTCCACGCGTCGGCGGGAAGGTCGGAAAGATTGGCAAAGGGCGCCAGTATGACGACGCCGACGCAGACCTGGATCAGCGCGATCAGGTGCGGCGGCGTGCCCTTGAGCTTCTTGGTGACGATCGCGGCGACGGCCCAGAAGAAGGCCGCCCCCAGCGCCATCGCGATACCGGTGAAATAGTCTGAGCCGACATCGCCGGTGTCGGGCGTGGCCTGCACGATCAGCAACATGCCGGCGAAGGCAATGCCAAGCCAGGTCAGCTTGGTCAGGGTCAGCCGCTCGCCGAAGAACAGCGCGCCGAAGCCGACCAGCATGAAGGGCTGGGTGTTGTAGACAGCGGTGGCGATCGAGATTGAGGCGCGCGAAAAGGCGCTGAACAGCAAGAGCCAGTTGATGACGATGGCCGCGCCGCCGAGAGCGGCGATCGCCACGATGCGAAGCGTCAGCCTGCCGCGCAGCAAGCCAAGTGCCGCGCAGATGACCAACAGCGTCACGGCGCCAAAAGCGCAACGCCAGAACACCACGTCCATGATCGGCTGGCCCGACATGACGACGAACCAGCCGATCGTGCCGAGGATCGCCATTGCGGCCGTCATTTCGATCGTGCCGCGCACCGTGTTGTCCATAGCTTGCTCCCGGATCATCGATGCTTGACAATCCCATGTTGTGCCGACGCGTTCCATGAGATAGGAAGGGGCATATAGATATGTTGCCTAATTTAATTAGGCGCCGTCGGCCTTTTATCTCAGGAAGTAAAAATGCTGGACGAGCAGGACAAAAAACTTCTCGAGATACTGGTGAGGGATTCGCGGACCTCGCTGAAGGATCTGGCGCAGCAGATCGGGCTGTCGTCGCCGAGCGTCTCGGAGCGGCTGCGGCGGCTCGAGGAGCGCGGCGTCATCCGGGCCTTCACCATCGAGATCGATCCGCAGGCGCTGGGCTTTTCGCTGCAGGCGATCGTGCGCATCCGGCCGCTGCCGGGCAAGCTGCATATCGTGCAGAAGCTGATCGAGGAAATTCCAGAGTTCGGCGAATGCGACAAGGTGACCGGCGACGACTGCTTTGTCGCGCGGCTGTTCGTGCGTTCGATCGGCGAACTGGATCACCTGCTCGACCGTATCGCCGACAAGGCGGAGACGAGCACGGCCATCATCAAGGCGCAGCCGATCAGGCGCCGCCCGCCGCCGCTCGATACCCCCGCCCGAAGCTGAGCTACAGTTCGAGCTTGTAGCCGATATGGCTGGCCTTGAAGCCAAGCCGGTCATAGAAGCGATGCGCGTCCTGGCGGCTCTTGTTGGTTGTCAACTGGACCAGCCTGCAGCCGCGTCGACGGCACTCTTCGACCGCCCACTCCAGCAGGCGTTGCCCCAGCCTTTCCCCGCGCCGGTCGTCGGCGATGCGGACGGCTTCGATCTGGCCGCGCAACGCACCCTGTAACGACAGTCCGGCAAGGTAGGTGATCTGCAGCGTACCGATGATGCGGCTGCCCTCGGTCATGACGGCGAGAAACTGGTTTGGGTCCGCATCGACGGCCGCGAAGGCATCCCGATAGGCCTTGGCAAGTGGCTCGCTGGTGTCCTCGCGGCCGCGTCCAAGCGGATCGTCCGCAAGCATGACGACGATGGCCGGAAGGTCGGCTTCTTCCGCGCGGCGGATAATGATTTCGTTCAATCTCAAACCCTATGGCCCGGACATAGCGCGCTGGCGACCATCTTATGCATCGGCCGGCCAGATGCCGCAAATCCGTGAAGCGGGGTTACGGACAGTTGATCGCCAGCAGCCGCTGCCTCCAATATTGGCTGTCGCGGCGCGAAGGTTTCTGGGTTATTGCAGGGGCCACCGTCTTCCCCTCCAGCCTCCTTCACCGATGTCAGGTCTGCTCGCCGATCCGTGGTTCTATGCCGCCGCCCTTCCGGCGGTCATGCTCGTCGGCCTGTCGAAGGGCGGCTTTGGCGGGGCTGTCGGCTTCGTCGGCGTGCCGCTGATGGCGCTGACGATGCCGCCGGTGCAGGCCGCCGCCATCCTGCTGCCGATCCTGTGCCTGATGGATATCGTTTCGGTATGGACATGGTGGGGCGTCTACGACCGCAAGATGCTGGTCGACATGATGCCGGGAGCGGTGATCGGCATCGGTCTCGGCTGGCTGACGGCTGCTTTGGTCACCGAAGAAATGGTGCGGTTGATCGTCGGCGCGGTCGCCCTGATCTTCGTGCTGCGCTGGCTCTATCTGCAGTTCCGCCACGGCGCCGACCATGCGGCGGCACCCAACCGCGTGACCGCCGCCTTCTGGGGCACGGTCGCCGGCTTCACCAGCTTCGTCGCCCATGTCGGCGGCCCGCCCTTCCAGGTCTATGCCTTGCCGATCCGGCTCGATCCGAAGGTGCTGTCCGGGACATCGGCGATCTTCTTCGCCGCCACCAATGCGCTGAAGCTGATCCCCTATTTCGCGCTCGGCCAGTTCGACACCGCCAATTTGACCGCATCGGCGGTGCTGATGCCGCTGGCGCCGCTCGCGACCATCGCCGGCGCCTGGCTGGTGCGGCGCATGCGGCCGGAGGTCTTTTATCCGTTCACCTACGCCACCGTGGCCGTCGTCGCGGTCAAGCTTCTGTGGGACGGGATTGCCGGCCTGTTTTAGATCGTGAGGGGCGGCCATGCGGCTGCCCCATCACCGGTTTCAGGCAGCGCGCTCCACGAGCCGGCGGCTGCCGCCAAAGGCGAGCGTGGCGCCTGCCACCACGACCAGCGCCATGCCGGCGAGGACGGCGAGGTCGTGCGCGGTCGGCTTGAGAACCATGTCGGCGACGATCACCAGCATCACCGCATAGTCGAAGCGTGCCACGCTCATCATGCGCTGGCCCACGGCAAGGGCGGCCGGCGTCACGCCGTCCTTGGCGATCATGCCGGCCATCCGCTCGGCGGTCGGCTTGAAGATGAACATGCCGATCGAGAAGGTGGTGGCGTAGCCGGCAAGGCCGATCAGGATCCAGAGGTCGGAGAAGCCGATCCAGAAGCCGCACATGATGAGCCCGAAGATGAGCGTCAGCATCGACATCGGCGCGAAAAAGCGGCCGCCCAGCTGCCCGCTGGCGCGCATCGCCTGCAGCTTGTCTTCGATGTTACCGGCGCGCTCGGCAAGCACGCCAAGCAGGAACAGCACGAAACCGCCGCCGACCCACAGGGTGGCCGAAACGACGTGGAGGAATTTGACGATCGAGTACCAGTCCATGGGTCTCTCCCTTGGGTATCCCAAATGATTGCAGGCGGCGCGGCCGCCCGGTTCAGAGGAGCGGGCGTTTAGCGTGGCGGCTGTTTCGGAACGATGTCGGGAGGGAGACCGGCTTGTATCGACGATGCGCACGCCGCCCGATCGGGCACGTTTGTCCACGGGCGCGGCGATGCCGCCCTGTCCCGAAGCGGTACAGATTTGCGGCACGATGAGAATTTTTCCGGCGCCGTTAAGGGTTCATTAAGCTTTACGGGCGTTTACTATGCGCATCCAGTGATCTGGATTCTTACCGAGTGGTTGGAGCCACTTTGTTTGACGCCTCCCTGTTAAACTCCTGAGAGCCGCCTTATCCGCGGCTCTTTTTTTGTCCGCGGCCCGCTTTGGCCAGGCCGGCTCCGCCGTTAACCCTTCGTTAAACATGTGCTTGCCTTCACCGGCGGCGAAGCGCATTTTCAAGCTTCAGTCATTTAGGGTTCAGGGCGTGACGGCATACGATGCCGAATCGGCTTGCGGCAGTGCAGGGGCGTAGCGATGAACGAGCCTTCCATGGGGAGCGCGAAAACCATCAAATTGGCGGAGCGCCGGGTTTTCTCCCAGTCCTTCAAGCCACTCTACCAGGAGGGCATGGGCCTGGTCGAGCAGGCGGCCGAATATCTCGACGGCAAGGGCCGCGCCGAGGCCAAGAAGCTGTCGAGGACGGCTGCGACCCTTTATGCGGCCGAATCGATGCGGCTGACCACCAGGCTGATGCAGGTCGCTTCCTGGCTGCTTCTGCAGCGGGCGGCCAATTCCGGCGAGATGACCCGCGACCAGGTCGCGTCCGAAAAGTCCAAGGTGCGTCTCGACACCGCTTCCGCGCATGACGAAGCGATCGGCTGGGCCGAATTGCCGGCGGATTTTCTCGACCTCGTCACCCGCTCGCTGCGCCTGCAGGCGCTGGTGCGCCGCATGGATGAGGAGATCTACGGCAACGCCTTCGCCGATGCGCCGCCGGCGGTCCGCCGGGCCAATCCGGTTTCCGACCAGATCAGCCTGCTGAACACCGCATTCGCGCGCGGCTGAAAAGGCCCGCGCCATCTCCCATCAGTGCGAATTCTTAGGCAGCGAGTGAGCTGCTGTGCAGTATCGTTTCTGGTTTGTTCACATTTCGCTGGCATCGCTGTCCGCCGAGGGTAGACTTGGTGGATGGGGGAAGCGATTCGCATCATCGGTATCGATCCGGGGCTCAGGCGCACCGGCTGGGGCATCGTCGAGAGCCTCGGCAATTCCCTGCGCTTCGTCGACTCCGGCACCGTGCGTTCCGACGACAAGGCGGCGCTGGCGGTGCGGCTCTGCCAGCTGCATGACGGGCTGACCGAGGTGCTGCACGCGGCCATGCCGCACGAGGCCGCGGTCGAGCAGACTTTCGTCAACAAGGATGCAACGGCGACGCTGAAGCTCGGCCAGGCGCGGGGCATCGCCATGCTGGTGCCGGCGCGCGCCGGGCTGGTCGTGGCCGAATATGCGCCCAATGCCGTCAAGAAGGCGGTGATCGGCGTCGGCCATGGCGACAAGAAGCAGATCCACATGATGGTCAAGGTGCTGATGCCAAAGGCGACCTTCGACAGCGACGACGCCGCCGATGCGCTGGCCATCGCCATCTGCCACGCCCACCACCGGCAAAGCGTCGCCTACCGGATGGCGGCAGCCGGATAAATCTGTTCTTGACTTGTTCACGGTAAAGGCGGTAAGTAATACCTAGAGGTATTACCATGCGCGTGACAACCAAAGGGCAAGTGACCATTCCCAAGGAGATACGGGATCATCTGGGTATCGGCCCGGGTTCGGAGGTTGAGTTTGTGGCCACAGACGATGGTGCCCGGGTTGTGGCGGTAAACGAAAATATTTCCGAAGAAGAGGCTTCTCACAGGTTCAGCCAAGCGCTCGACCTGCTGGCCGGGACGCTGGATCTGGGTGGCATGACGACGGACGAGTATATGGAGTGGCTGAGGGGCTCCCGTGAAGATCTCGACGTTGGTTGACACAAATGTCCTGATCGATGTTTGGGGGCCAGCCGGGCGCCAGACGAAGTGGTCGGCATCGGTGATCGCCGCATGCCGACGCGACGGCGCGTTGGTCATCAACACAATCGTCTGGTCCGAACTCGCTCCGCTCGCGACCGAAGCGGCACTTCGTAGAGCGGTTGAAACGCTCAAGATGGATCGCGAACTCCTGCCATGGGAGGCGGCCTTTCTCGCCGGTATCGCTCATTCCCAATACCGTCGCGCCGGCGGTCTTCGCGAGCGAACCCTGCCTGATTTCTTCATTGGCGCCCATGCAGTCGTTGCCGGACATCGTCTGCTGACGCGCGATGCCGTGCGCTACCGAAGCTATTTTCCGGACCTCGAAATCATCTCTCCGGAGACTCACCCATGAGGGCCAGGGCATGATCGGCAAGCTCAAGGGCACACTGGACGAGATCGACGAGGATTTCTGCCTCGTCGACGTGCATGGCGTCGGCTACGTCGCCTACTGCTCGGCGCGCACGCTGGCCGCGTTGCCGGCGCCCGGCGAGGCTGTGGTGCTGTTCATCGAGACCTATGTGCGCGAGGACATGATCCGGCTCTACGGTTTCCAGTCGGCGCTGGAGCGCGAGTGGTTTCGGCTCTTGATGAACAATGTGCAGGGCGTCGGCGCCAAGGTGGCGCTGGCCATCCTGTCGACGCTGGCGCCGGCCGATCTCGCCAATGCGATCGCGCTGCGCGATATCGCCATGGTCTCCCGCGCGCCGGGTGTCGGCAAGAAGGTGGCCGAGCGCATCGTCACCGAACTGAAGAACAAGGCGCCGGCCTATGCCGGTGCTGCCTCCGGCACCATCGGCCTCAAGCAGGAGCTCGGCGAGGGCGTCGCACCGGCACCGATCACCGATGCCGTCTCGGCGCTGGTCAATCTCGGCTATTCGCGCGACATCGCTGCCAATGCGGTGTCGGCGGCACTGAAGACGGCCGGCGAGGGCGCCGATGCCTCTAAGCTCATTCGATTTGGGCTGAAGGAACTGGCGCGGTGAGGCGTGGCTTGCCGTCATCCATGGCTTGTGCAAGGAGATCAGCATGAGCCTTTCGCCCCGTCTGATCGCGCCTGACAAACGCGGCGAGGATGCCGAGCAGACCTTGCGGCCGCAGACGCTCGACGACTTCGTCGGCCAGGCGGCGGTGCGGGCCAACCTCAAGGTCTTCGTCGACGCCGCCAAGGGGCGCGGCGAGGCGCTCGACCATGTGCTGTTCGTCGGTCCGCCGGGTCTCGGCAAGACAACGCTGGCACAGATCATGGCGCGCGAGCTCGGCGTCAACTTCCGCTCGACCTCCGGCCCGGTCATTGCCAAGGCCGGCGATCTGGCGGCGCTGCTCACCAATCTCGAAGACCGCGACGTGCTGTTCATCGACGAGATCCACCGGCTCAATCCGGCGGTCGAGGAAATCCTCTATCCGGCGATGGAGGATTTCCAGCTCGACCTGATCATCGGCGAAGGGCCGGCGGCGCGTTCCGTCAAGATCGACCTTGCCCGCTTCACGCTGGTTGCCGCCACCACTCGGCTCGGCCTGTTGACCAATCCGCTGCGCGACCGTTTCGGCATTCCGGTCCGGCTCAATTTCTACACGGTCGAGGAGCTGGAGCAGATCGTGCGCCGCGGCGCTCGGATCCTTGCCATGCCGCTCGGCGACGACGGCGCGCTGGAGATCGCGCGGCGCGCACGCGGCACGCCGCGTATCGCCGGCCGGCTGCTGCGCCGCGTGCGCGATTTTGCATCGGTCGCCGGCGACGGGCATGTCGACCGCAGGATCGCCGACGAGGCGCTGACCAGGCTGGAGGTCGACGCGCTGGGCCTCGATGCGCTCGACCGTCGCTATCTCTCAATGATCGCGCGCAATTTCGGCGGTGGGCCGGTCGGCATCGAGACCATCGCCGCAGGGCTCTCCGAGCCGCGCGACGCCATCGAGGACATCATCGAACCCTACCTGATCCAGCAGGGTTTCATCCAACGCACGCCGCGCGGGCGGGTGCTGACAGCCAATGCCTGGCGCCATCTCGGCCTCGATGCACCGAAGGATCTGGCGCAGCAGCAGATCAGCCTGTTCCAGGAAGAGTAACGGAGATTTGTTCTTCGGTTGCCCCGAGGAACGGCGTTACTGCGCAAAATCTCCTCGCTTCCGCCAGCGTGAAGGCGCAATTGCCCGCTTCATGGCAAGTCTTGCTCAATGGAATTGCCATCCCAAAGAGGCCGGGGCTCTTCGATGATCACCAGACGTGGCTTCCTGCGCCTCATCGGCGGCTCGTTCCTGTCGATGGTGTCGCTTGGCGCCTATGCGGTCGGCATCGAGCCGATGCTGCTGACGCATGTGAAGCGCTATTCGCTGACACCGCCGCATTGGCCGGCGGGCCTCAAACTGCGCGTCGTTGCTCTGGCCGACATCCATGCCTGCCGTCCCTGGATGACGCCCGAGCGGATTGCCTCGCTCGCCGCCGAGGCAAACGCACTCAAGCCGGATGTGATCGTCATGCTTGGCGATTTTCCGGCTGGAACCCGCCTGGTGTCGGACTGGGTGGACGCGTCGGAATGGGCGCCGGCCCTGTCCGGGCTCAAGGCACCGCTCGGCGTCTGGTCCATCCTTGGCAATCACGACTGGTGGGAGGATCGTGCAGCGCAGGCGGCCGGCGCCGGGCCGACGATTTCGCGCAAGGCGCTGGAGGCCGTCGGCATTCCGGTGCTGGAGAACGATGTCGTGCGCCTCGAAAAGGACGGACACGGTTTCTGGCTTGCCGGACTTGCGGATCAGCTGGCACTACGCCCTGGCCAGGCCTGGGGCCGGACCGGCTTCAAGGGGCTCGACGATCTCGACGGCACACTGGCAAAGGTAAGCGACGGCGCGCCCGTCATCCTGCTGGCGCATGAGCCGGACATATTTCCGAAGGTGCCGTCGCGGGTTTCGCTGACCCTGTCCGGCCACACCCATGGCGGGCAGGTGCGGCTGTTCGGCTATTCGCCGGTCGTGCCGTCACGGTTCGGCAATCGCTACGCCTATGGCCATGTTGTGGAACAGGACCGCAACCTGATCGTATCCGGCGGGCTCGGCTTCAGCATCATGCCAGTGCGTTTTGGCATGCGCCCGGAGATACTGCAGATCGATTTGGGTTGATTCCTCAATCCTGCCCGGCGTCTTAGTGAAGCGACCGGATCGCATCCATCACTTCAGGCTCGGCCTTGTCGCCATCGAAGGCATCGACGATGCCGAAGGCGCCGCCGAAACTCCACACCGACCAGGAAAAGCCGTGCGCTTCGGCGCGCGCGATCATGTCCCTGACATAGGCTGCGCGATAATCACCAGGCATCACATAGGAATTGCCGTATTCCTGGCGAATCATGCCGAACTCACCCAGCGTGATGTTTTCCGGCTTGATGCCGTTGGCCTTGGCCCAACCCTCCACTGCCTTGAATGGTGCATCCATCAGCCCAAGCAGCTTTTCGTCCGTGTCCATACTGGCGACCTGCTCGTCGAGATAGGCAAGCATGCCGTTCTGCCGTGTCCATGGCGCTTCGGCCTTGATCCGGGCGCGGATCGTATCCAGCGCCACATCGAGCTGAGCGTGCGGCACCGCGGTCAGCGGAAAGGGCAGACCGGTGACATAGCGGATGAAATCGCCGGCCCAGGTAGCGCCCTGATGGGTGAGCAGGAACGGATCATAGGAATGGAAGGTCCAGATGATGTTGTCGTCGGCGATCATCGTCGGATCGATCTTCGCCAGCGAGGCGGCGTTGGAATAGCAGGCCCCGGTCAGGATCAAAGTGAGCTTGGTCGCCGAGGCGCGCGCCGCCGCGAACAGTTTCAGCTGCCGGTCGGGCCACAGGCTGGTGCCGTCGCCGTCACAGTCGACGATCGGCTCGTTCATCGGCTCGAAAGCGACCTGGTGCGGATCCTCAGTGGCCAGCGTGCGCGCCATCTTGCGCACCATCTCGACATAGGCATCGAAGATCCCGGGATTGTCCATCACCTCGCCCATGCCGATCTTGCGGCTGCCGCCGGACGGGATCAGGTGCATGTCGACGATGACCTTCAGCCCGGCACGGTTGATCATGCGCACCGAGTCCAGCACACTGGCGTAGAGGTCGTCGCGCAGCGCCACCGTCTCGGCGGAGAGGAATGGCGAGGGGTCGACCGGCATGCGCAGGAAATCGAAACCGGCATCCTTCAGCGCTTTGAGATCGTCATCTTTGAGGAACTTGCGCCACTCTGGATAAGGCAGGATGGCTTTGGGGTCGTTCCACTTGTCCTCGCCGACCCAGGTCGTCCATTGGTCGAGGTTGAGGCCGCGCTTCATGGAGAAGGTCGCCGCCTGGCCAGGCAGCGCCAGGTTGGTCAGCACAAGCAGCGTCGCCAGCAAGGTCTTGATCATCGCGCCCAACAGTGCCATCCGGTTCCCGCGCCGCAACACCTGCCTGCTCATGCCCGAAAAGGAAAGCGCAATGGACGATCATGGTGAATCGGCGACGCTTCTGGCAGGGCTTTCCGGCGCGCTGACGGAATTCGGCCACCGGCTGATGGCGCGGGTCTATTATGCAGACACCGATTTCTCCGGCGTCGTCTACCATGCGCGCTATCTCGAATTCTTCGAGCGCGGCCGTTCCGATTATCTCAGGCTCGCCGGTGTCCACCACACCGAGCTGGCCGACGGCAAGCATGGCGAAAAGATCGTCTGGGTGGTCAGGCGCATGGAGATCGATTTCCGCTCACCTGCCCGCATGGACGATATCCTGACCATCGACACGCGCACCGAGGACATTTCCGGGGCCCGCATCGTCATGGCGCAGCAGTTGAAACGCGGTGACGAGGTGCTGGTCGAGGCAAAGGTCGAAGCAGCGATCATCGGCGAGAACGGCCGGCCGAGGCGCTTTCCCAAGGACTGGGTGGCAGCCTTCCTACCCAAAGCAGGCGTTTAGGCGTTTGAGATTCTGGCGCCGGCGACGCCAGGGCCGCCACTCCATTGATGAGGTACCGACATGCCGGCCAGGGCAGAAGGCGCGGCAATGCGCCGCGCTGTACGTCCTAACCCATCCTTAACCATAACGGTTCATGAAGAGATTGGTGAAGATTGGCGGAATCCGAACGCCTTCCTTTCACCAACATTTGCCCCGAAAAGGCCGCGGACGGCGCATTTCGGGGATGCTCCGCAAGCTTCAAGCTTCGCGCGAACGGACCACAAGGGATGCCCATGGGCCAGCCGCCAGCGATGCCCGGAAAATCTTTAAGGACGTAACCATGGAAAACATCGCACTCGCCGAACCGGGCGCGCATCTGTCGATCTGGGCGCTGTTCATGCAGGCCAACTGGGTCGTCAAGCTGGTCATGATCGGCCTGCTCTTCGCCTCGATCTGGACCTGGGCGATCATCGTCGACAAGCTGGTCACCTATGCCCGCATGCGGCTCGCGCTCAACCGCTTCGAACAGGTGTTCTGGTCGGGACAGTCGCTGGAAGAGCTTTACCGTACGCTCGCCGACCGCAAGACCACCGGCATGGGCGCGATCTTCGTTGCCGCCATGCGCGAATGGAAGAAGAGTTTCGAGAAGGGCGCAAAATCGCCGCTCGGCCTGCAGACCCGCATCGACAAGGCGATGGACTTGGCATTGACGCGCGAGATGGAGCGGCTGGAGGGGCGTCTCGGCTTCCTTGCCACCACCGGCTCGGCCGCGCCCTTCATCGGCCTGTTCGGCACCGTCATCGGCATCATGACCTCGTTCCAGGCCATTGCCGCTTCCAAGAACACCAGCCTGGCGGTGGTGGCGCCCGGCATCGCCGAAGCGCTGCTGGCTACGGCCATCGGCCTGCTCGCCGCCATTCCCGCGGTCATCGCCTACAACAAGCTGTCATCGGATGCGAACAAGATCGCCGTGCGCATGGAAGGGTTCTCGGATGAGTTCTCCGCCATACTCTCGCGCCAAATCGATGAAAAAGTCGCGCAGAAGGCCTGAGGTACAAACATGGGTATGTCCGTAGGCATGTCGGGGCGCGGTGGGCGCGGCCACAGGCGGCGCGGCCGCCATCACGCGCTGATGTCGGAAATCAACGTCACGCCGATGGTCGACGTGATGCTGGTGCTTTTGATCATCTTCATGGTCGCGGCACCGCTGTTGACGGTCGGCGTACCGATCGACCTGCCGGATACGCAGGCCAAGGCGATGAATGTCGATACACAGCCGATCACCGTCTCCATCAATGCCTCCGGCCAGATCTATCTGCAGGAAACCGAGATCCCGATCGACGAACTGGTGGCCAAGCTGCAGGCGATATCGAAGACCGGCTATGACGAGCGCATCTTCATCCGTGGCGACAAACTGACGGATTACGGCACCGCCATGAAGGTGATGGCTCGCATTTCGGCCGCCGGCTACAAGAATATCGGCCTGGTTTCGCTGCAGGAACAGGATCAATAGACAAGAAGATGAGGACCGGGCTCACCACATCGGTAATCTTGCATGCGGTGGCGCTCGCCCTCGGGTTGTTCACGCTGACGTCGCCGGCTGCGCTGCCGGCGGCCGATGTGGAATCCGTATCGGTCGACATCGTGCCGACGGAAGCTGTGGCGCAGGTGCTGCAGGGCGACAAGAAGGCGGTGATGCATGACAAGCCGGCGCCGGTGCCGACCCAGCGTCCCGATATCATTCCCGCTGCCCAGAAGATTGGCGAAAACAGCGTCGACACCGACAAGCCGATAACGCCGGAGGCCAAGCCGAAGCCGGTCGACATGACTTCGGCGCCGCCGCCGGCACCAACGCCGGTCGAGAAGCCGAAGCCCGAGGACGTGCCGAAGCCGCGGGAAAAGCCGAAGCCCATTCCGGCGACCGAAGTGGCGCCAGAGCCGCAGCCCAAGGAAGAGGTCAAGCCAGAGCCGGTGAAACAGACGGAGCCCAAGCCGACTCCGGCCAAGGAGCCTGCCCCCACGCCGCCGGAGGACAAGACCGCCGCGATCGAGCCGAAACCCGAGGTCAAGCCCGACGCCGTTGCCGAGGCGATTGCTCAGGAGCCGCCGACCGAAACGACGCAACTGCCGGACTCCGCACCGGCGCCGCAAGCCCGGCCGAAGCCGCAGCCGGCGCAGGCCGAAAGCGCCAAGGCGCCGGATCGCAAGGACGCCGAAAAGCCGGTCAAGGAGGCTTCGTCCAAGCCGAAGTCCGAAGACAAGCAGTTCAACGCCGACGAGATTTCCGCCATGCTCGACAAGCAGAAGCCGTCGGGCGGCGGCGCCAAGCGCTCGACCCAGCAATCGTCGCTCGGCGGCGATAAAGATCAGGGCGCGAAGCTTTCCAAGTCGGAGCAGGGAGCGCTGGAAAGTCAGCTCGGCGGTTGCTGGACGCTGCCGGTCGGGCTCGAGGGTTCGGAGAATTTCGTCGTTGTGGTCCGGTTCAATCTGGACACTTCCGGCAAGCTGGATGGCCGTCCATCTGTCGAGCAATCGAGCGGCAACCGCCAGTTCGACGAAAGTGCGGTGCGCGCGGTGCAGAAATGCGACATGGCCGGCCTGCAGGTTCCCGCCGGCAAGCAGGACATCTGGAACGACATCCGGGTCACCTTCGATCCAAGGGAGATGCTTGGCCTCTAGGCCTGGCGTCCACACAATCAAAGAAGAGAAGCGAGAAGATATGAGATCTTTCCTCAAGCCGCTCCTGACGATTGCAGCGATGGCGCTGGGCATGACGGCCGCGGCTCCGCTGCCGGCGTGGGCGCTCGTCGAGCTCAACGTCAACAAGGGCAATGTCGAGCCTCTGCCGATCGCCATCACCGACTTCCAGGGCGGCGACGCGCTGGGGGCGGAGATCTCCGACATCGTCAGCGCCGATCTCAAGCGTTCGGGTCTGTTCGCGCCGATCGACAAGAGCGCCTTCATCGAGAAGATATCCAATCCCGACGCCCAGCCCCGCTTCGACGACTGGAAGGTGATCAACGCGCAGGCGCTGGTGACCGGCAGCGTCGGCAAGGAAGCCGACGGCCGCATCCGCGCCCAGTACAGGCTGTGGGACACCTTTGCCGGCCAGCAGATGTCGGGCGAGCAGTTTTTCGCCAACGACGCCAACACCAGGCGCGTCGCCCATATCATCGCCGACGCCATCTATGAGAGGCTGACCGGCGAGAAGGGTTATTTCGACACCCGTGTCGTCTTCATCGACGAATCCGGCGCCAAGAACGCGCGCAAGAAGCGCTTGGCCATCATGGATCAGGACGGCGCCAATGTCCGCTATCTTTCGGACGGTCGGGCGATCGTGCTGACGCCGCGTTTCTCGCCGAACCGGCAGGAAATAACCTACATGTCCTATGAGAGCGGCCAGCCGAAGGTCTATCTGCTGCAGATCGAGACCGGGCAGCGCGAACTGGTCGGCAATTTCCCCGGCATGACGTTTGCGCCGCGCTTTTCGCCTGACGGCCAGAAGGTGATCATGAGTCTGCTGCGCGACGACGGCAATTCCAACATCTTCGCCATGGACCTGAGAAGCCGCTCGACGACCAGGCTGACCAATTCGACCGCCATCGACACCTCGCCGTCCTATTCGCCCGACGGCAGCAAGGTGGTCTTCACCTCCGACCGCGGCGGCCGCGCGCAGATCTATGTGATGGGCGCCGACGGTTCGGGCCAGACCCGCATATCGTTCGGCGACGGTGTCTATTCGACACCGGTGTGGTCGCCGCGCGGCGACCTCATCGCCTTCACCAAACAGACCGGCGGCGAGTTCCAGATCGGCGTCATGAAGACCGACGGTTCCGGCGAGCGCATCCTGTCGTCAGGCTTCCAGCAGGAAGGCCCGACCTGGGCGCCGAACGGCCGCGTGCTGATGTTCTTCCGCGATGCCAATGGCGGCCCGAAGCTGGTTTCGGTCGATCTTACCGGCCGCAACGAACAGTCGATCCCGACGTCGAACTTCGCCTCGGATCCAGCCTGGTCGCCGCTGCTGGAATAGACCCGGCAACGGATGTTCGAGTCGAGCATCCGTTGCTCAGTTGCAATTCGGTAACGGTGCCGGAAAAGCCCCAATATTGGGGCTTTTTTCATGTCTTGGTCGCCTTTCGGCCGCATTTACGCCTAGGGTCCGCGTGAAATGTGGCTCCAGGCCAAACAGCTGCGGACGGGCAGCCGAAACCAAATTTTAACCGTGTTTCTTGAATGCCGGTTAACCCAAACGTGGTTACTGGGTGATCAACGAAATCACTCGAAATGCGAAGGAGAGGCGGCATGGGCCGTATCGCAGCACTTACTCGAAACCCGGTGATGATCGCGCTGGTCGCGATGCTCGCCATTACCGGTTGCGCCTCGAAGAAGACCCCGAACAGCGCTGCCGATCTCGGCCTCAACGGTGCTGGCGCCGCGACCCCCGGATCGGCGCAGGATTTCACCGTCAACATCGGCGACCGCATCTTCTTCGACACCGACTCGTCCTCGATCCGCGCCGACGCGCAGACGACGCTTGCCCGCCAGGCGCAGTGGCTGAACCAGTACAGGCAGTATGCCATCGTCATCGAAGGCCATGCCGACGAGCGCGGCACGCGCGAATACAATCTGGCGCTCGGCGCCCGCCGCGCCGCCGCCACCCGCGACTTCCTGGTCGCCAAGGGTGTCTCGGCGCAGCGCCTGAAGACGATTTCCTACGGCAAGGAACGTCCAGTCGCGGTCTGCGACGACATCTCCTGCTGGTCGCAGAATCGCCGCGCCGTCACCACGCTGAGCGGCGCCGGTTCCTGATCGGCAAAAATACAACACACCTGTGCGAAAGGCGGCCTCGGGGCCGCCTTTTTCATGTGCAGCTTCGATATCCCTTGGCCAAACAAAATTTGGCCGAAGTCTCAGGCCCTGCTATGAGCCGAGGGCGCTTGGTCCCACTCTGATCGGAAGGGCGCAACAGACCAACGATTTTCACGGCGAGAGATATAATGCATTTCAGAACGGTCCTGAGCGGCACGCTTGCGCTGCTGCTCGTATCAAGCATCGCCGCCCCGGCAAGCGAGACCGGGCAGCCAGCAGACAGCGGGTTCTCCTTCCACCTGCCGACGCTGGGCATTTTCGGCCAGAAGAAAAAGCCGGACCAGCAGCAGGTGGCCCAGCAGGATCCTGCCGGCGCCACCGGCCTGGAAGACCAGCTGCGGCAGATGAACGGCAAGATCGAGGAACTCAATTTCCAGATCCTGCAGATGCAGGAGCAGATGCGCAAGCAGCAGGAAGACAACGAGTTCCGCTTCCAGCAGCTTGAAGGCGGCACGCAGGGGGCCCAGCAGCCGCCGGCACAGAAGAAGTCGGAAGCGGCGCCGGAGAATACCGACAACAGCGTCGCCGAGGCCCCGGCGACGCAGGCACCTGCCGATACGGCCACGCCGCCGGCGGGTGGCCAGAGCGTCGGCGAGGTCATCGTCGAATCGCAGACCGGCGATCCCGGCAAGGTGATCACCGGCGCGCCGCCTAAGACGTTCGGCACCATCACCGTCGACAAGAACGGCAATGTGGTCGAGGCCGGCGGCAACACGCAGGCGAGCGCGCCGGCGGAGACTGCTGCTCCGGCTACCGAGGCTCCGGCAACCGGGTCCAAGACCGGCAAGGCCGACGGCACGGTGGTCGCGGCGCTGCCGTCCACCAACAATCCCGATGAGCTCTATCGCAACTCCTACCAATTCATCCTGTCGGGCGACTACGGCACAGCCGAACAGGGTTTCCGCGACCACATCAGCCGCTTCCCCAAGGACGCCAAGGCGGCGGACGCCCATTACTGGCTGGGTGAGTCGCTGCTCGGCCAGCAGAAATACCGCGACGCGGCCGAGATATTCCTTGCCGCCAGCAAGGACTATCCGAAGGCCAAGAAGGCTCCCGACATGCTATTGAAGCTCGGCGTGTCGCTGGTCGGCCTGAAGCAGAACGACGTGGCCTGCGCCACCTTCGGCGAGATCGGCAAGCGCTATCCCGACCTTTCCAGCGCGCTCAAGGAACGTATCAAGCAGGAAAGGGCGCTCGCGGCGTGCTGACGCTCGATACCAGGCCTGACCCTACAGGGCCTGACCTTTCGGATTTTTCCAAGATCGACTTTACCAACGGCGCCATTGCAGCCGTATCCGGCGGCAGCGACTCGACCGCCCTCCTCCTTCTCCTCAAAAACCATCTCGACCGCACCGCGCCGGCCACCAGGCTGCTGGCGGTGACGATCGATCACGATTTGCGGCCTGGCTCGGCGGCGGAAGCGCGAGCGGTGGCCAGCCTTTGCGCCGAGCGCGGCATCGCGCATCGCACACTTCGCTGGTCCGGACCAAAGCCGTCGAGCGGCCTGCCCGCCGCCGCGCGCGAGGCGCGCTACCGGCTGTTGGCGCAGGCCGCGCTAGAGGATGGCATCGACCTGATCCTGACCGGCCATACCGCCGACGACCAGGCTGAAACCGTGCTGATGCGGCACGCGCGGGATGAGGGCCGAGGACTTGCCGAAATGACAGGCCGCGGCCTTGCCGGCATGGCGCCGGCCACCCTCTACGATTGGCGGCACTGGATCGTCAGGCCGCTGCTCGGCGCGCGGCGCGCGGCATTGCGCACATTCCTGCGGCGCGAGAATGTCGGCTGGACCGAAGATCCGACCAACGCCGACGCGCATTTCGAACGGCCGCGCGTCCGGGCAGTGCTTGGCGAAGACGATGGCCAGCGATTTGCCGAGGCGATCGGCCTAGCCAAGCGGGTCGCCACCGAGCGCGAAGAACTCGGGCAACGCGCAGCCATGCTGATCCGGGACTTTGCCGCCATGCCGGCCGCGGGGCTCATCCGTCTCGACCCTGCCTTCGCGGCATCGGACGATGCCCCGGCCGCCGTCTACGCAATGCGCATCCTGCTGGCGGCGGTCGGCGGCGTGCCCTTCCTGCCCGACGAGGCGCGCAGCCAGGCGCTGTTTTCCCGGCTGCGGGCCGGACCGCTTTGCGCCACATTGTCGCGGACGGTGGTCGACGCGCGGCGCGCCGGCATCTTCCTGCGCCGGGAAGCGCGCGGCCTGCCCTTGGCGGCACCGGTCAGCGACGATGTCTTTTGGGACGGCCGTCGGCGTATCACATTGGGCGACAGCTCAGGCGCATTGTTGATCGCGCCGCTCGGACAGGCCGCGGCTGCAAAGCGGGATATTGCCGAAAACGGCACACCGTCCAGCCTTGCGCGCGCTGCTCGAGCCGCCGAGCCGGCGCTGTGGCGTGGGGCCGAATGCCTGGGTCTTGCGGGCGAGAGCGGCCTGCCGACGACGGTCGCTGCGTCTCCCGTCGTCGCGCCCTTTGCCTGCTTCCTGCCGTCCTTCGATCTGGCGCCCGCCGCAGCCGTTTCCGGGCTGATCGGCGCGCTACCGGTCCCAGCCCTGCCTTTCCGCGGCCATAGTGCCGGGCGATGATGGGCGAAAGCTTAACCCAGACGTGCTGTTATGCTTGGCAAGGGGAGGCGCTCTCCCTATGTTAGGCTCAAGCTTCCTCTCATCATGTGTGTCCGCGTGCGGGCGCTAACGGGACATTAGATGAATCCGAATTATCGCAACCTCGCGCTCTGGGCGATCATAGCGGTCCTGCTCATCGCCCTGTTCAACCTGTTCCAGACGCCGCAGACGCGGGGCGCCTCGAGCGATGTGCCTTATTCTCAGTTCCTGCAGGACGTCGCGGCGGGCCGGGTCAAGACGGTGACGATCGCCGGCGCCCGCATTTCCGGCACCTACACCGACAGCTCGACCGGCTTCCAGACTTATTCGCCCGGCGACCCCTCGCTGGTCACACGGCTGCAGGACAAGAACGTCACCATCAATGCCCGGCCTGAATCCGACGGCTCCAACTCCCTGTTCGGCTATCTGATCTCCTGGCTGCCGATGATCCTGATCCTCGGCGTCTGGATATTCTTCATGCGCCAGATGCAGTCGGGCTCCGGCCGCGCCATGGGCTTCGGCAAGTCGAAGGCCAAGCTTCTGACCGAAGCGCATGGCCGCGTCACCTTCCAGGACGTCGCCGGCGTCGACGAAGCCAAGGAAGACCTGGAAGAGATCGTCGAATTCCTGCGCGATCCGCAGAAGTTCCAGCGCCTCGGCGGCAAGATTCCGCGCGGCGTGCTGTTGGTCGGCCCGCCCGGAACCGGCAAGACGCTGCTCGCCCGCTCGGTCGCCGGTGAAGCCAATGTGCCGTTCTTCACCATTTCCGGTTCGGACTTCGTCGAGATGTTCGTCGGCGTCGGCGCGTCCCGTGTCCGCGACATGTTCGACCAGGCCAAGAAGAATGCGCCCTGCATCATCTTCATCGACGAAATCGACGCCGTCGGCCGCCATCGCGGCGCCGGCCTCGGCGGCGGCAATGACGAGCGCGAGCAGACGCTCAACCAGCTGCTGGTCGAGATGGACGGTTTCGAATCCAACGAAAGCATCATCCTGATCGCCGCCACCAACCGCCCCGACGTGCTCGATCCGGCGCTGTTGCGTCCGGGCCGTTTCGACCGCCAGGTGGTGGTGCCGAACCCCGACATCGTCGGCCGCGAGAAGATCCTCAAGGTGCATGTGCGCAACGTGCCGCTGGCGCCGAACGTCGATCTCAAGGTGATCGCGCGCGGCACTCCGGGCTTTTCCGGCGCCGACCTGATGAACCTCGTCAACGAGTCCGCCTTGATGGCGGCGCGGCGCAACAAGCGCCTCGTCACCATGGCCGAGTTCGAGGATGCCAAGGACAAGATCATGATGGGCGCCGAGCGCCGCTCGTCGGCGATGACGCAGGCCGAGAAGGAGCTGACCGCCTATCACGAGGCCGGCCACGCCATCCTGGCGCTCAACGTGCCGTCGGCCGATCCGCTGCACAAGGCGACCATCATCCCGCGCGGCCGTGCGCTCGGCATGGTCATGCAGCTGCCGGAAGGCGACCGCTATTCGATGAGCTACAAATACATGGTGTCGCGGCTTGCCATCATGATGGGCGGCCGCGTCGCCGAGGAATTCAAGTTCGGCAAGGAGAACATCACCTCGGGCGCCTCCTCGGACATCGAGCAGGCGACCAAGCTGGCGCGTGCCATGGTCACGCGCTGGGGCTTCTCCGACAAGCTCGGCCATGTCGCCTATGGCGACAACCAGGAAGAAGTCTTCCTCGGCCATTCGGTGGCACGCACCCAGAACATCTCCGAAGAGACGGCGCAGATCATCGACGCCGAAGTGCGCCGGCTGATCGACGAGGCCTATTCGACGGCGAGGGCCGTGCTGACCAAGAAGAAGAAGGAATGGATCGCGCTGGCGCAGGGGCTGCTCGAATACGAGACGCTCACCGGCGAGGAGATCAAGCAGCTGATCGCCGGCCATAAGCCGGCCCGCGACCTCGGCGACGACACGCCGCCGAGCCGTGGCTCGGCCGTGCCGAAAGCCGGCACCGGCGGCCGCCGCAAGAAGGGCCCCGAGCCCGAAGGCGGCATGGAGCCTCAGCCGTCGAGCTGAGGTTTCGGGTAGGAGACTGATTTCGAAAACGCCGCGGCTTGGTCCGCGGCGTTTTTGTTTTGCAGAGGCTTATTAGCGGTCTGCCGCAGCTGAAAGTCGTCGTTTGCAAAGATAGCCGGCCATTTGCAGATGTCTGCGCCGCCCCTCATCGCCCTGCCGGGCACTTCTCCCCGTATAGTGACGGGGAGAAGGACGCTGGTCGCAGCCTTGGCACGCTTCCTGCCACGTTGGCGATTGGTGAAACCGCCGATGATGGCGTCCCTCGCCCCGTTGACGGGGAGAAGATGCCGGCAGGCAGATGAGGGGCGGTGCCAACGTTCGCAAATGCTCCCCCGGCCTTGAAAGCGGACCAGTCTGTCCAATCAACCTGCGGAGAACATTCCCGCTGCCGGCAGCAAAAGGCCCGCGCACTTTGCTGGTGCGCGGGCCTTCGTCGTTGGGAATATTACTGCGCTATCAGCTCTTCAGCTTGGCGTTGCAGAGGCTGTAGAAGCCGCCGCCCTTCTGGATCCACTTCAGGCCGCCCAACGTGTTGGCGTCCTTGTTGGCATAGTACAGTTCGAGGCAGGTGTGCATGCGACCCTTGGCGGGCGTCTCGCCGGCAAACTTCTTCGAGATCGCCGTCGGGAACTTTACGCCCCTGGGCGCTGCAACCGTCGGCTTCTCGGGGTCGCTTGTATAGGTCGCCTCGTCGGCGGCCGGCACGGTGTCGTCGTCGGAGGCGGAAGCACCGCACTCGCTCTTGCGGAAGTCGTTCCACTTCTTGCCGCCCAGCGAGTTGCTTGCCTTGGCAGTCTGATACTTGGCGCTGCAATCGGCCATGCTCAGGCCCTTGCCGTCTTCGGCGGCTGCCTTGGTCGTCGCCTTGGCGGGCTCCGCCGCGGCCGTGGCGCCGGCGGCGCATTCGGTCTTGCGGAAGTCGTTCCATTTCATGCCGTTCAGCGTGCCGGCGGCCTTGGCCGCCTGATACTTGGTGCTGCATCCCTTCGCGGTCAGACCCTTGGCCGCATCGTCGTCGCTGGCCGCGGCGGCCTTGGTCGTCGCTTTGGCGGGTTCGGCTGCGGCCGTTGCGCCGGCGGCGCATTCCGTCTTGCGGAAGTCGTTCCACTTCATGCCGTTCAGCGTGCCGGCGGCCTTGGCAGCCTGGTATTTGGTGCTGCATTCCTTCGCCGTCAGGCCGTTGGCCGCATCGTCGTCACTGGCCGCCGCCGCCTTGGTGTCGGTCTTGGTCGTCTTCTTGGCCGGCTTGGTGTCGGTCGTCGCTGCCGCGTCGGTGCCGCACTCGGCCTTGCGGAACTGGTTCCAAGTCTGTCCGCCAAGTGTTCCCGCATCCTTGGCTGCGTTATACTTGGTGCTACACTCTGCCATGGTCAGCGCGTTGGCCGGCGCCGCCAGGAGCAGGGTTGCGACTACAAGGCCCGTCAGTGTTGCAAGTCTGTG
Source organism: Mesorhizobium amorphae (assembly GCF_014843845.1). Lineage (GTDB taxonomy): Bacteria > Pseudomonadota > Alphaproteobacteria > Rhizobiales > Rhizobiaceae > Mesorhizobium > Mesorhizobium amorphae_A. Next base: position 268,378 of record NZ_JHQS01000060.1, read on the forward strand.
GATGAGCATGGCGTTTCTCCGTTGCTGCCGCCCAATTTTGTCCCGTTGCGGAATCAATAGCTCTCAACGGCCGGTTGCGCCAGATGCTAACTGGCGCGGACGTCGCCGGAAACTGCGTTCTGCCGACAAGGTGATGAAAACGTTGCGGATCAAGGCCACCGGGCCAGGAGTTGCCCGGCGAATCTGTGCCGTTCTGCCCGCCGCGACTGGTCCATTGTGGCGAGACAGTGTCATCGTGGTAGACTGTCGAATCGCTTGAACTAACCGCAACAATGATTTTCTAAGGAATCGTAATACATAATCACACAATGTGATGTTCGGACGCAGCCCAATTGTGGCAATACGAGCGGCTGAAAAATCGACGGGGACCAAGGCAGGTATGGCAGGGCAGTATTTCGGCACCGACGGTATTCGCGGACGCGCCAACAAATTTCCGATGACGGCGGAGATCGCCATGCGGGTCGGCATGGCCGCAGGCCTGTCGTTCCAGCGCGGCAGCCATCGGCACCGCGTCGTGCTCGGCAAGGACACCAGGCTTTCCGGCTACATGATCGAGAACGCGATGGTGTCGGGCCTGTGCGCCGCCGGCATGGACGTGTTCCTGCTCGGTCCCATTCCGACGCCGGCGGTTGCCATGCTGGTGCGTTCGCTGCGCGCCGATATCGGCGTGATGATCTCGGCCTCGCACAACCCCTATTACGACAATGGCATCAAGCTGTTCGGCCCCGACGGCTACAAGCTCTCCGACGAGATCGAGGAGCGCATCGAGGGGATGCTCGACAAGGATATCGAACTGGCGCTTGCCGATTCCGACGGGCTTGGCCGCGCCAAGCGCGTCGACGGCGTGCATGACCGCTATATCGAGTTCGCCAAGCGCACCTTGCCGCGCTCGATGTCGCTGTCGGGTCTCAGGATCGTCGTCGATTGCGCCAACGGCGCCGCCTACAAGGTGGCGCCCGAGGCATTGTGGGAACTCGGCGCCGAGGTGGTGGCCATCAATGTCGAGCCCAACGGCTTCAACATCAACAAGGAATGCGGCTCGACCCATCCGGCCGGACTGCAGAAGAAGGTGCATGAGGTGCGCGCCGATATCGGCATCGCGCTCGACGGCGACGCCGACCGCGTCGTCATCGTCGACGAGAACGGCACGATTGTCGACGGCGACCAGATCATGGCGCTGATCGCCGAGTCATGGCACCAGAGCGGACGACTGGCCGGCGGCGGCGTGGTTTCGACGGTGATGTCCAATCTCGGCCTCGAACGCTTCCTCGGCGACATGAAACTGCAACTGCACCGCACCAAGGTGGGCGACCGCTATGTCGTCGAGCATATGCGCGCGCATGGGTTGAATGTCGGCGGCGAGCAATCGGGCCACATCGTGCTCTCCGACTTCTCGACCACGGGCGACGGCCTGGTCTCGGCGCTGCAGGTGCTGGCCTGCATCAAGCGGCAGAACCGGCCGGTCAGCGAACTGTCGAAGAAGTTCGAGCCGGTGCCGCAGCTTTTGAAGAATGTGCGTATCGCCGGCGGCAAGCCGCTCGAGGAGGCGCCGGTCAAGGCGGCGATCGAGGATGCCCGTCACCGCCTCGGCAAGGCTGGGCGGCTGGTCATCCGTCCTTCCGGTACCGAGCCGCTGATCCGCGTCATGGCCGAGGGCGACGATCCGCAACTGGTCGAGGCGGTCGTCAACGACATCGTCGGCATCATTTCCGAGACCCGCAGCGCCGCCTGACCCCTGGCGGCGCGAAAAACTACCTGTTCCAGAGTTGCAAAGGCCCGTCTCCAGACGGGCCTTTTTGTGCTTGCCGGACACCCTGCTGCCCGGGGAACATGCTCTACTTCTAAAATTCTATAGATTCGTGGTTAATCGACACGGTTAAACGCCTTTTAACCTTTGCAATTCATTATCCACGCCGAGGTCAATCACATTCGGGCGGATACGTCGTTCCGAGGCTTCTTAGGGGTGACAAGCATGTTCAATACAGCAAGAATGGCACTGTTCGCCGCGCTGTTGGCGGGCGTGGCCGGACCGGTCTTCGCCGCCGATTTCGTGGAACCGCCCGTGGTCGAGCAGGCGCCGCCGCAGGTGGCCTATCAAGAACCAGCCGAATATGGCGGCTGGTATATTCGCGGCGACATCGACTACCATTGGTCGGAGTTCGGCGGTGGCGACTACACCACATACAGTGGAACAGCGCCCCAGAATCCTGGGTCTTTCGCCAGCGGTGACCTGAAGGGCGCCTTCTCGGCCGGCGCCGGTGTCGGTTATCAGGTCAATCGGTACTTCCGTACAGACCTGACCTTCGACTGGATGGGCAAGTCTGACTTCCGCGGATCGACGAACGGCTTCTGCGGCCCTGCACCGCAAGTTGCCTGTACCTCGACCGACACATCGTCCTATTCGGCCATGCTGCTGCTGGCCAACGCCTATGTCGACATCGGCACATGGCACGGCGTGACGCCCTATGTAGGCGCGGGCATCGGCGGCGCCTGGGTCAAGTGGGACACGTTGCACAACAGCGACTCCGATGGTGAATTCGAACACACAGGCGGTAAGGGCTGGCGCTTTGCCTACGCCCTCATGGCCGGCGCTTCCTACTGCCTTACCGACCAGGTCAAGCTCGATGTCGGCTATCGCTACAGCCACATCAATGGCGGCAAGATGTTCGAATACGCTTCGGACAGCAATGTCGGCCCGGGCTACGATCACGGCATCAACGTGCACGAAGTGCGCGGCGGTCTGCGCTACCAGTTCGGCCGGTCCGACTGCGCTCCTCCGCCGGAGCCCTATGTGCCGGAGCCGGTCTACACCAAGTAATCGGATCGATTTCAGACCTTCGCCAACCGCCCGGCCTTGCCGGGCGGTTTTCGTTTGTGCCGCTTCAGTCCGTGTCCGACCCTTTCCGAACCAAGATCAGCGAAGCAAAACCGGATCGCTTTCTGCCGCCGACCTTCAGTGGGGTAAATGCTCCAGTCAAAACCCTGCCGAAATCAATTCGCTAACGCTCTGTTATCCTTAACCGGCACTTAACCACTATGGTTAACAATGCTCCCTGAAACGGTGCGTGCCATTGCAATGCGCGCCAAGTTCGGGAGCCCGGGGACCATGGTACTCAAATCGCGTATAGCGCTGGCGCTTGCCGCAATCATGCTGATACCGGTGACGCAGTCGTTGTCGGCCGACTACGATCCGCCCATCTATGTCGACCAGGCACCCGACTATGTGCCGGTCGAGGTCGGTTCGGGATGGTATCTGCGCGGCGATATCGGCTACGCCTTCAGCCATCCGTTCGAACACGAGACAGCAGCCAGCGGATCGACCACTTTCACGAACGACAGCAGCCTGTTCACCGGCAGCATCGGCATGGGCTATCACATCAACGACTACCTTCGGGTCGAACTCAACGGCGGAATTCTGCCGACCAACAAGTTCGGCGACCATGCGCTGGTGCCAAGCGGGTGCGCCGGCACAACGAACAGCCTGTTTCCGGACGGGGCTGGCGGCTTCATCATTGTTCCCACGGCTACGACCCAGGATTGCGAGGCCTCAAACTACGCCACCAACAAGGGTTACAGCGTGATGGCCAATGGCTATGTGGACCTCGGCACCTATGTGGGCATCACGCCCTATATCGGTGGTGGCGTCGGTGTTGCCTACAACAAGTATTTCAAGACCCAGGGCGCGCGCAATTGCGTTCCGATCGATCCCGATCCGACGTCGGGCGCGGGTGGCTTCCAGTGTAACGATCCGGCTGGATACAGCGGGTCGGAAGACTCAGAGGCCAAATTCAATCTCGCTTATTCGATCGGCGCCGGCCTGTCCTATCAAGTGACCAAGAACGTCTCGGTTGACCTGGGCTACGAGTATTTCTCGATCCCAAGCGCCAAATATGTCGCCTATGATGATGGCGCCTTCGGCATCCACAAAGGCATCAATTATCAGACGGTCAAGCTCGGCCTGCGCTACGATCTCTGGTAAGCGCGCAACGAAGTCCAAGGAATCGACGGCGAGCCCTCGGGCTCGCCGTTTGCTTTATGCGCCTAAGACGGCATGGCGCGCGAGTATCCCGCCAGCGACAAAAACTTTCCTCTTGACGCCGGAAGCCTGAACGCATATCGCCGTCCGTGGGCCACCCCTCCCCAACGAGGGGCCACTATCTGGAAGGATAGACCACGATGACGACACATACGAAGCCCGGACTCCGTCCGGCAAACCCCAATTTCTCCTCAGGTCCCTGCGCAAAGCGCCCCGGTTGGTCGGTCGAGGCCCTCAAGAATGCCGCGCTTGGACGTTCGCATCGCGCCAAGATCGGCAAGACCAAGCTCGAACAGGCGATCGAGCTGACGCGCGAGATCCTCCAGGTACCAGCGGACTACCGCATCGGCATCGTGCCGGCGTCCGACACCGGCGCAGTCGAGATGGCGCTGTGGTCGCTGCTCGGCGAGCGCGGCGTCGACATGGTCGCCTGGGAGAGCTTCGGCTCCGGCTGGGTCACCGACGTGGTCAAGCAGCTGAAGCTCGCGGACGTGCGCAGGATCGAAGCCGGCTACGGCGAGCTGCCTGATGTGGCCAGGATCGACTTCGACCGCGACGTGGTCTTCACCTGGAACGGCACGACCTCGGGTGTGCGGGTGCCGAACGGCGATTTCATCCCGGCCGCTCGCAAGGGCCTGACCATCTGCGACGCGACGTCGGCGGCCTTCGCGCAAAGGCTCGATTTCGAAAAACTCGATGTCGTCACCTTCTCCTGGCAAAAGGTGCTGGGCGGCGAGGGGGCGCATGGCATGCTGATCCTCAGCCCGCGCGCTGTCGAGCGGCTGGAAACCTACAAGCCTTCATGGCCGCTGCCGAAAATCTTCCGCCTGACGTCGGGCGGCAAGCTGATCGAAGGCATCTTCAAGGGCGAGACCATCAACACGCCGTCGATGCTGTGCGTCGAGGATTATCTCGATGCGCTGCAGTGGGCGAAGTCGATCGGCGGCCTCGAGGCCCTGATCGCCCGCGCCGATGCCAATGCCGCGGCGCTCGATCGCTTCGTCGCCAAGTCCTCCTGGCTCGGACACCTGGCCGTGGAGCCGGCGACACGGTCGAACACCTCCGTCTGTCTCTCCTTCACCGATGCGGATGTCGCGGCGCTCGACGCCGACGGCCAGGCGGCTTTCGCCAAGGGATTGGTGTCGATGCTCGACAAGGAAGGTGTCGCCTACGACATCGGCGCCTATCGCGACGCACCGCCCGGTCTGCGCATCTGGTGCGGCGCGACGGTCGAGACCTCCGATCTCGAGGCACTGCTGCCCTGGCTTGACTGGGCCTTTGCCATGCAAAAGGCGTCGCTGAAAGCGGCTGCCTGAGTTCATTGCGCGGCGGCCTTCGGGCCGCCGATTCCCGTACGGATCAATCCCATTTTCAAGGAGGCCGCCATGGCGCCCCGCGTTCTCGTCTCAGACAAACTTTCCACCACGGCCGTGCAGATATTCAAAGACCGAGGAGTCGAGGTCGACTATTTGCCGGATCTCGGCAAGGACAAGGAAAAGCTCGCCGAGGTGATCGGCCAGTATGACGGCCTCGCCATCCGTTCGGCGACCAAGGTCACCGAGAAGCTGATCAACGCCGCCACCAATTTGAAGGTCGTCGGCCGCGCCGGTATCGGCGTCGACAATGTCGACATCCCAGCGGCGAGCCGCAAGGGCATCATCGTGATGAACACGCCCTTCGGCAATTCGATCACCACGGCCGAGCATGCGGTTGCCATGATCTTTGCGCTGGCGCGTCAGATACCGGAGGCCAATGCCTCTACGCATGCCGGCAGATGGGAGAAGAACCGTTTCATGGGCATCGAGATCACCGGCAAGACGCTGGGCGTGATCGGCTGCGGCAATATCGGTTCCATCGTCGCCACGCGCGGCGTTGGGCTGAAGATGCATGTCATCGCCTTCGACCCGTTCCTGTCGGACAGCCGTGCGGAAGAACTTGGCGTCGTGAAGGTCGAACTGGACGAGCTGTTCGCCCGCGCCGATTTCATCACGCTGCACACGCCGCTGACCGACAAGACGCGCAACATCATCGACGCGTCGGCGATCGCCAAGATGAAGGACGGCGTGCGCATCATCAATTGCGCGCGCGGCGGCCTGATCGTCGAGGCCGATCTGGTGGCGGCGTTGAAGGGCGGCAAGGTGGCGGGCGCCGGCATCGACGTGTTCGAGGTCGAACCGGCGGAGAGGAACGAGCTGTTCGGCATGGACAATGTCGTGGCGACGCCACATCTCGGCGCCTCGACCACCGAGGCGCAGGAGAACGTTGCGCTGCAGGTCGCCGAACAGATGGCCGACTATCTGATCAAGGGCGCCGTTTCCAACGCCATCAACATGCCGTCGATCTCCGCCGAGGAAGCGCCGCGGCTGAAGCCTTTCGTCAAGCTCGCCGAAGTGCTCGGCGCCTTTGTCGGCCAGGTCACCGAGGATCCGATCAAGGAGGTCGAGATCCTGTTCGACGGCTCGACCGCGACGATGAACACGCGCGCACTGATCAGTGCCGCCCTTGCCGGCCTGATTCGGCCGCAGGTCTCCGACGTCAACATGGTGTCGGCGCCGATCATGGTGAAGGAGCGCGGCATCATCGTCGCCGAGGTCAAGCGCGACAAGTCGGGCGTGTTCGACGGCTACATCAAGCTGACCGTCAAGACCGAGCACCGGACGCGCTCGATCGCCGGCACCTGCTTCTCCGACGGCAAGCCGCGCTTCATCCAGATCAAGGGCATCAATCTCGACGCCGAGGTCGGCCAGCACATGCTCTACACGACCAATGCCGACGCGCCGGGCATCATCGGCCTGCTCGGCACGGTGTGCGGCGAAAATGGCGTCAACATCGCCAACTTCCAGCTTGGCCGCAACCGGCCCGGCGGCGATGCCATCGCGCTGCTCTATCTCGATGCGCCGTTCCCGGAAAGGGTGCTCGATCAGCTGCGGGCGCACAAGTCGATCGACTCGGCCAAGCCGCTGCACTTCGACGTCGGCAGCGCCTGACCTGATTCCAGGAAAGCTTTATCGAAGGCGCGGCTCCGTCCGCGCCTTTATGTTTTGCGGCGGCTCGCCCAAGTAAATGATGCGGAAGGCGAAAATTGTTGTGCCTCAGGCCGTTTCCAGCGGCAAAGAATGGTCGCGTCGGCCTGCTCTTGACGCTATAGAGGCCTGTCGTTTCAAAGCCGCCTGTCGGCATCTCAAGGGAAAAGAAACATGGCCAATGTGGTGGTCGTCGGCTCACAGTGGGGCGACGAAGGCAAGGGCAAGATCGTCGACTGGCTGTCGGAACGGGCGGACGTCGTCGTGCGCTTCCAGGGCGGCCACAATGCCGGCCACACGCTGGTCGTCGACGGCAAGGTCTACAAACTGTCGCTGCTGCCGTCCGGCGTGGTGCGGCCAGGCAAGCTGTCGATCATCGGCAATGGCGTGGTCTTCGACCCGCACGCCTTCGTCGCCGAAGCGGCGAAACTGAAGGCGCAAGGCGTGGAGGTGACGCCGGATCGCCTGAAAATAGCCGAAAACACCGCGCTTATCCTGTCGCTGCACCGCGAGCTGGACGGATTCCGCGAGGACGCCGCCTCCAATTCCGGAACGAAGATTGGCACGACCCGCCGCGGCATCGGCCCCGCCTACGAGGACAAGGTGGGCCGGCGTGCGGTCAGGGTGATGGACCTGGCGGATTTGGAAACGCTTCCCTTGAAAGTTGACAGGCTGCTGACGCACCACAATGCGCTGCGCCGCGGGCTCGGCCATGCCGAGGTCACGCATGACGCGATCATGGGCGAGCTGACTTCGGTCGCCGACGAAATCCTGCCCTATATGGATCGGGTCTGGAAGGTTCTCGACGACCGGCGCCGCGCCGGCGAACGCATCCTGTTCGAGGGCGCGCAAGGCACACTGCTCGACATCGACCACGGCACCTATCCATTCGTCACCTCGTCCAATACCGTGGCCGGCCAGGCGTCGGCCGGCGCCGGCGTCGGCCCCGGCGTCATCGGCTATGTGCTCGGCATCACCAAGGCCTATACGACGCGTGTCGGCGAGGGTCCGTTCCCGACCGAACAGAAGAACGAGATCGGCGAATTCCTCGGCACGCGCGGCCATGAATTCGGCGTCGTCACCGGCCGCAAGCGCCGCTGCGGCTGGTTCGACGCCGTGCTGGTCCGCCAGGCGGTCGCCGTCAACGGCATCAAGGGCATCGCGCTGACCAAGCTCGACGTGCTCGATGGCCTGGACGAGATCAAGGTCTGCACCGGCTACCGCCTCGACGGCGAGACGATCGACTATCTGCCCGCCAGCCAGGGCGCGCAGGCCCGGGTCGAACCGGTTTACGAGACGCTGGAGGGCTGGAAAGGCACCACTGCCGGTGCGCGCAGCTGGAACGATCTGCCGGCCCAGGCGGTCAAATATGTCCGTTACATCGAAGAGCTGATCGGCGCGCCGGTAGCACTCCTTTCCACCAGCCCGGAACGGGACGATACGATACTTGTGACCGATCCGTTTCAAGACTAGTTTCTGAGCCTTTCCGGGCATTGCGGCTGATTTGCGGGGCCGGTCCGTGAACAAAATACAGGTCGACTGACGCATGGCGGATTTCGTTGCTGTTCTGAAAAAGACGATCGACGGTCTCGGTGAGAACACGCCGGAGATTCGGGCGAGGGTCTACGACAAGGCCCGGGCGACGATCGCGAAGAAGCTTGCGGATCACGTTCCGCCTTTGGCTCCGTCGGTCGCCGACCAGCAGAAGCGCACGCTTGAAGATGCCATTTCCAGCGTCGAGCGGACCTACGCCAAGAGCGTGCCTGCCGCCGACCCGCTGGCGGAGCTGGAGCACATCTTCTCGTCCATAGACCGCAACAAGAATCAGCCGAGCCACACACGGCAACCGGCAAAGACGGAACCGACCTGGCCGCCGCCGCCTATGGCCAAGCCGGAACCCGCCAAGTCGGAGACCGTCAGGCCGGCGCCGCCCGCCGCCAAGGCAGAGCCGATCTGGCAGAAGGCGCCGCCGCCGCCATTGGACACTGCCGATAACCGCCTTCCGGGGATGGACGCGTCGGCGCCGAGCGACCAGGACGACGTCTTTGCCAATGACGAGCAACCGGCGGCGGCGGACACCTTCCAGCGCTTGCGCCCCGCCGTGCGCAAGCGCAGCTATGGCGGGCTGATCGCGACCGCCGCCGTGCTGCTGGTGGTTGCCGGCGGCGGGTACGGCATCTGGCTGAACAAGGACGCATTCGGCTCGATGTTCGGCCCTGGCGGGTCGAAGACTGTCACCACCGAGCCGCTGGTGAAACCGGCGGCCCCGGCCAAGCCGGCGGCCGATGCCGCGGCGGCACCGCCGGCGGCGGGCGCCACCGACACCGCCGAGACAACCAAGTTCACCCAGCGCCTGACGCCCGAGGGCAAGGAGACCGATCCCGGTCCGGCCGCCGGACAAAGCGGCATAGGCGAAGGCGAATCCGTCGCCGCACTGACCACGCCGCCGCCGGCGACGCCGCCTGCGGCCACTCCGGCGCCGACCACGCAACTGCCGACCACTCCGGGGCCGACCACTCCGGCGCCTGCGCCGGCCGACCAGCCGGCAGCAGGCGCTCCCG
>NZ_JHQS01000050.1 GCF_014843845.1 Mesorhizobium amorphae
CTTTACTGAATGACGGCTCGGCCCTCATCGGACGCCCCGCCTTCAAGGGTCACGCGACACCGCTTACCAACAAGGCCTGGATCGCTGACGACAACATCGCCTCGTATGCCAATCGTGTCGATCGCCCTCGTAGCCCGATGCGTAGGCAGAAAGCTGATATTTTGATCGATGACCCCGGAACGCCTACGAAAATTCTGTCGGCCGGGGCGAGCTAAAATCCCTGCTCCCACCTGCTGTGAAACTACGACACCAGGTCGTCCAGGATGCTCAGTGCGGCGCTCGATTTTCTCGGTTGAACAAGGCGCTGCTTCAGTGCCGCCAGTTTGAAAGCATCAAAAGCCACCTCCGGCTTGCAGATGCCTCTCTTGGCCCCTGCAAGCAGGCGCACCGCCTCCACATAATCAATCGCCTCCTTATTGCGCCATTGCTTTGCTAGCGCTTTCTCGGCATCGGTGATCGAGGAAACAACCATCGTTGTTCCGTCGACGAAGGTGAGGTCTATTGGTAGAAATCTGCTCATTGTTTCTTCCCCGTGAGCCCGGCGTTTCTGGATCGGCTGTAACGAAGGACGATCTATCTGGTTCCCCTCGAGCAGTGGTTTGGCGCCCGACCATCGCAGGCCGACGCGTCGGCCGCTGCTAAGCCACCTTGCTCGTAGGAAACTTCTGTCCGCTAGGGGCCTCTGCGGGTAGCGGCGACAATTCGTATTGATTGCCGGGGCCGGTTTGCAAAAGCTGAAATGCGCCACGTTGACCGTCGATCACCAGATCGAGAAGCGCATTTGCCACTTCCATTGAGGGATGTGTGGGATCACATTGCAGCAATAACTCACCCCCATCCGGGAACCTGCACAACATTCGGGTGGCGGCGGCTGGCGAGCCGGCTCGCCTCAGCTCGCCGTCGACTTCTATTGCGGCCCATGCGTGATGTTTTGCTACTAGCAGTTGGATCTTGTCTGGCCTTACTGCGCTGACCGTTAACCTGCGGTTGGTGCAACATTGCTCAACGATTGAGATCAAGCGGCCGAATCCGACCAGCAACAGGGGCCGTCCACTGCTCTCGGGATTGCGGTCTGCTCGCCACCAACCAGGCCGATCTAATACGGGATGGTCGACAGACCCATGCTTGGCGAGCCCTGCGATCGCGTCCGCGAGCGCTGTTGGCCGAGGCGCACCGGCGCGTATATCGAAGGCGCCGCTCTCATAGAACCCGTCCTGCCTCACCAGCATTGAGTTCCAGTCGACGGCGCCAAACAGCGACCAGGCCGTAACTGCACGGACGTCGACGCCACTGTCCTTGGCCGCATGCGCTGCTTTGCATCCTTCGACAAGCCAGCGCATCTGTTCATCGCGCGTGGACCCGTTGTGCAATTCCGTTACCGCGATCGGCAAGTGATAGCGGTCCCAGAGTTCCTCAAGTCTCAGCCTCAGGCTTGTATCATCCCGTGCGTCGGATCGAGCGGCCGCAATATCGACATAGCTGTCGATGCCATTCCCGCCGACCTTTTCGTCAGGAAATTGATCGACACGCTCATCGATCATTCGATCGCTTGTGAGGTAATAATCAATGCCGATCATATCGGGGACGCAAGGCTCCGCCACTAGCTCCGAGAGATGATCATCAACAATTCCGGCGTCTAAAAGCCGCTTGTAGAAGCGGTGCTGTCGATCGACTCGCCCGGCTAGGAGATCCAGTGACAACCAACGTCGCTCGGTCTCATGCTCTGCCTGGTAAGCGAGTCGCTGAGTTGAAAAAACACGCCCGAAATCCTCGGTCTGAACCAGGCCGGCTTGCGGCACGTATCGGCGGATTGCCTTCATCGTCATTGCTATCGCCCTGCATTGAGCCACAGTCAGCTGCAGACATATCCCCTCGCTGGTGCCATGCGGATGCCAGTGCCCGTAGAGCCCGCTTATCCGGGCAGTCGTGAGCGGCTCGTTGATGGGCGTATACAGCTCTATCCAGGGATAGCGTTGAGCGACCAACGCACCGTATCGAGCGAGCATATCCGGAAAATTCGGATCGAGAATTTGTGTCCATGACGGTCCGCTGCCATGGTGCAGCAGCCCTGCGATCGGCCGCATTCCAAGCTCGTTGATACGCTGCAAACGCGCATCCGCCCAACTCCAATCGTACGAACCCGCCTTGCGTTCGACCATTTCCCACAACACGGGATAGCGAAGCGTACGGATGCCGAGCCCGGCGATCAGATCAAGATCGTCTAGGCGCACCAAATGCCCGGTGTCTTCCAATTGGTTGCGCACCGTCCCGCGAATTCGGACAAGGCTGCATTCCACACCGCCCCATATCTCAAGGGCATCAGTCATTCAGCAGCCACGGTCTGCGTCGTCTCCAGCTCCGCGTTCGCCGGCAAGTTCTTCTGAATTCGCGCGAATGTCGCAAGAGCCTGACCGACGACCTGATCCATGTTGTAGTACCGATAGGTGGCTAGGCGGCCGACAAACCAGACGTCCCGAGCGCCTCCAGCCAGCGCTTCATAGCGTTTGTAAAGAGCTTCGTTCTCAGCCCGCGGCACGGGATAGTAGGGGTCACCGATGTCGGTCGGATATTCGTAGGTCAGGCTGGTTCTGGGGCTCAGCTGTCCTGTAAGATGTTTGTACTCGGTGATACGGGTGTACTCTTCCGTCTGCGGATAGTTGACGACGGCGACCGGCTGAAATTGCTCGCGATCGAGCGTCACGTGTTTGAACCGCAATGACCGGTAGGGCAGGCGACCAAGCTTCCAATCAAAATATTCGTCTACCGGGCCGGTATAGACCATGCGGCGAAACGGAATGCTGGCCCGGATCTCTCTATAATCCATTTGCAGCATGATTTTGATTTTGGGGTTGTCGAGCATGCGCCGGAACATGCGTGTGTAGCCGCCAGCCGGCATCTTCTGGAACGTGTCGCCGAAATAGCGATCGTCGCGGTCGGTGCGCGTAGGAACCCGAGCCGTCACCGATTTGCTTAACTGAGACGGATCGACACCCCACTGCTTCCTGGTGTAACCGCGAAAGAATTTTTCATAGAGTTCCCGGCCGACGGTGCTCACTACCACGTCTTCGGCTGTTCGGATTTCGTCAACCGCTTCTCGGCGAGAAACGAAGAACTGCTCCAACTGGTCGGACGTGAGATCGAGATCATATAGTTTGTTGATTGTATCGAGGTTTATCGGGATCGGCAGCAGCTTCCCATCGACCCGGGACAACACACGATGCTCGTAGGGCCGCCATGCCGTGAACTTCGAGAGATAATCGACGATCGACTGAGCGTTTGTATGGAATATGTGAGGCCCATATTTATGGATCAGAATCCCGGCGTTATTGTAGCAATCGTAGGCGTTGCCACCAACGTGGCTCCGTCTGTCGATGAGTAAGACGCTCTCGTTTCGCTGCGATGCAATGCGCTCTGCAAGCACACTACCGGCAAAACCGGCGCCAACAATCAACCAGTCGAACATGCTCACGCTCTCCGCCGAAATGGCAATATGTTCCTGGTCGAGCGGGCGCGCTGGATATGAACCGCCATCGCGCTCCACGTCTTCTCCCACGACATGTCCAGGAGATAGGCGTCGATCTGCCTCAACAGACAGTCGCGAGGTCGGGCCAAAACCGATCGAAGCTTCGCTTCGACGTCATTCGCATCCACGATTTCCACAAGACCTTCGGCGCCATAGGCCCGTACGACATCCACGATCGCCGTTGAAACAAGGGGGACCCCGGCGGCCAGGAATTCTGGGGTCTTCGTTGGACTGATGTAACGGGTGGCCGCATTAAGGGCGAAAGGCATCCATCCGGCGTCCCAATGCCTAAGGTAGCGCGGCAGGTCCGCGTAATCCTTGCTGCCAAGCCAATGCAGATTTTCTGCCTTTGGAAGACCCTCAGGATCTATCTTGACCACCGGCCCTACCATAACGAAATGGACGTCCGGCATTCTCAGGGCAGTGTCTGCCACCAGGCCGGCGTCGAGCCTTTCATCGATCACGCCGAAGTAGCCCACTCGGGGATGCGGGATTTGTTCCTGATCTACAGCGTCCTTTCCAGGCACCCGGGCCTGATGAAAGTGAGTAAAGTCGATGCTGCTGGGAAACGGAAACATTGACCGATGCAGACCGCGCTTGGCCTCGTAAAGGCTCTGCCCGCCGGTAAAGACCACGTCAGCACGGTCCAAAAGTTGTCTTTCCATCTGGATGAGCTCGGGCGGTGCCTCCTTGAAAGCCGAGAGCTCATCCATGCAGTCGTAGACGCAGACATCACAAGTAAGATGGTCGCTGAAACGCAATGCCATCGGGGTGTAGTACCAGATCGTCAGATGTTCTTGGGGCGTAGAGGCAACGATAAGATCGACGAATCTTCGTTGGACCGCATCTGCATCTGACGGAGCGATTCCCACGGGAAGGACAGGGGTTATGACTTTGATGGATCCCGAAACGGCGTTCGATCGCATGAAAGCTTGAGGCACATGTTCGAAGATTGGCTCCTCAAAGTAAATTACCTTCGTCGTTTTCGACGCTAGCGTCAGGATATGCTGAGGGCGTTGATATACGAAGTTCCATCGCAGGTGCGAAAAACATAGAATTGTAGAGAATTCTTCTGATTGGTGCATATGATTCGATTTTCCAACCGCGTTTTCCATTCTGAAATCCTTTTATTGCAATTTCGGATGCTTGCGTACAACAAATGTTAATCGCGGCATCGAGATGTGGTTTCTTATCCGTAGCTCTAACTTTGCCGGGAGTGACTCGTTCCCCGGCGAATCCGATTCATCGGCCAACGCACGCTTGCAGGCTCAACGGAGAGTGAGAGCACACGGACACAGACCACCGTGGGTCGTTGCCGAGATGCACGCGGCAATTGTTAATCGTGCGTTAATCGACGCTGCGACAAAGTTAACAACCGATGAAACGATTCGTCGCCTCGCAGGATTGGCCCGCGAATTGGTGCCGGACATTGTTGGGGGGATCGATGTCGATCAATTTTGAAACGAACGTTTTCCCGTTGTTTCATCCAATGGCCGTTGACGATGTGAAGGACCCCTGTCCAGTGTTTGACGGGAGCCTCTGGCACATGTTTGGGTCAAGCGGCACCGTCACCAGTGAGACTTGGCGGATTCTCCATGCCACGGCTCCCGACCTTTACGGCCCATGGGTGGAACATGAGCCTATCGTTTTGCCGGTAAGCGGGTCAGGCGTGGCTGCGCCTGGAGTGATTTATGAGAGCGGCGTCTTTCATATGTTCGTCCAGACGGAATTCATGAAATCCGGCGGCCGATGTGAGCATGTCGTTTCGAACGACGGCTTTCAGTGGGTGGTTCTCAACTCAGCCCTTGTCGCCTTGCCAGACACCGAAGAAGACGGGATCTACGATCCCCATCCGGCGATAATTGGCGGCAAGCGTTACATCGTCTACTCGGGCATGCCTAAATTTACCAAAGTGCCACAGCCAGACATTTATCTTGTCTGCAGCCAGTCTGACTCGTGGTTCGGACCCTGGAAGCGAGCAGGCAAGATACTCGACCATACGGACTTGCCCCACCACAATTCGCGCCAACACCCCGACTATGAATGGGGCATCGAAGGGGCCCAACTTGTTGAGCTACCAGACGGCCGTGTCCTGCTTAACGCGACCTGCTTTCTTCCGGATGGCCCCCGCGGCAGTCGGCAGCGCGTTTTCTTCGCCATCGCTGATCGGGTCGAGGGGCCGTATCTAACCGTTGGACCGGTGCTGGAATCTGGAGAGCTCGGCGAAAACGGGCATGCGACCGTTTTGATCGAAGGAGGGCAGCTGACATTGTTTTATCAGTGCCGCCGTGAAGCGACTAACCATCGTTGGCGGTATGGGGTCGCCAGATGCGACTTGGACAATGGGATTCTGGCACAAGTAGCCTAACGCTTTCTTGACCCCAGAACCTTTGCCTCCCGCCGCAACTCTTCTTGGTCGCCGGCGACGCGATTTCGATCCTGTAGCCCAGCTTGTACTAGCTATTTGGCTTCTTCCTTGCAGCCGCGGGGTTCTGACCAGTGGCAGCCGTTGACTTGGCGTCCTTGGAATGGGCGGCGAGCGCGGGGCCGGCACCGGTAGCCTTACGCATGTCCCCGCTCTTCTCGCCGCTCTTCTCCTTCTCTGCGGGCTTCTTGCCGCCAACGCTGGAGAAGTACTTGCCGAAAAAGCCCATTTCATTCTCCTGTTTTGGACCCCTGCTTGATGGCTGATCGGGGTGATTGAAGATCAGGGAGTGTGAGCCCTGGTGATCGACCACCAGGGCTCGAGAGGACGGGAACGAGGGAGTTCCCAGCTTCGCTAGGCCGCTTCGGCGGCGATGTTGACGGAGGCCTCAGCAAGCTCGCTCAACGCCTCGTCGGTCTCCTTTTCTTCGCTAAGCGTCAGGTCCAAGAGGCTAACCGCCTCTGTCAGGCCGAGTTCGGACGCCCAGGTCCGCATGGTTCCGTAGCGCGAGATCTCGTAGTGCTCCACTGCTTGGGCGGCGGCCAGCAGGCCGGCGTCCAAGGCAGGCGAACCCTTGTATTCTTCCATAATCTCGGCGCCCTCGTCGATGATGCCCATGATGGCAGGACAGTTTTTTGCCGCCGGCTTCTCGCCGATCGCTTCGAACACTTGTTCGAGGCGAGCGACGTGCTCCTGCGTCTCGCCGCGATGCTTTTCGAAGGCGGCCTTCAGATCGGGGCTCTGCGCAGCCTTTGCCATCTTCGGCAACGTCGCGAGGATCTTTTTCTCGGCGAAGTAAATGTCCTTGAGAGTGTCATGGAAAAGTTCGTTCAGGCCTTTTGATGATTTCGTCGACATAGCGTTTTCCTTCTTGTTTTTGTTGGTAGCGCCTCTTCGACCGGGAGGCGTCCGTTAACAGTCGTGGTGCTTTCGTGTTCCGAGCCGAAGCAAATTTTATGGCTCGCGCAGTTGAATGTCCTCGTAGCTACAGGTCGCCACGACCTCGCCATGCGAGTCACGTGCCCTGACGGCCCATCCGACTGGCGCCTCCAACTTGTCGAGGGCGTCTTTCCAGAGATCTTCGGCCGAGCGCTTGACTTCATCCTGAACAGCTTGCCGGGACGGTAACGAGATGCCCGGCATGATCCGGACAACGCCGTGGTCCTGATATTCGAATGTGTAGACCCCGGCTTCGCTTTCCTCGGGTGCCGCCGTGCCAACATCGGGCTGGTCAAAAGCCACGATCTGGACAAGCATCTGCTTGGCCTTTTCGATGATTTCGGCGTCTTCTCTGACCTGGTCGCCAGTGGCCATCGTAACGCTGACGGCTTCGCCGCCCTCACCAAGAAATTTCACTACGTGCTCCGATGTACTACGGCTCACCAACGTGTTCACGAGTTCCATTCGCCACCTGTCGCATTGTCTGTTGAGGCAATGTGCAATGCTGAATGATGTTCCTTGGCGAAATGAAAATTTGCTGACCTGGCTACCGCCAATCGACTAAGCCAGTGCAAGGGTCTCGGCTCTGCAGGCCTGTAGCAGGGATTAGAAGGCCGCCCAGCATCGGCCGTCGTAGGTTAGTTCTGGGGATCATTGGATTTCTCGAAACCGAGACGATTGATCATCCGCTCGGCCTCTGTCTGTGCGATGCCTATGAGAGTGTCAATTTCGAGCATTCCTTCGCGCAAGCCATCCTCTGCAAGATCACGCCTAATCGCTCTGAATTGTTCTTGCGTCCGCCGCAAGGCGGCTAGCTGGAGGCCTTCGCCGGGATGCGGCAGACCGTTACTATCCTCGACGAGCCATGCCGTGGTCAAAGCCAGCGATGCACGAAAGATGTAAGCGCCGTCTTCATCCCGAACCTTGATCCAGAATAACCTGTTAGGACCGTTCGGCAGCTCTTCCCTGGCAAGGTCAGGGAGCACGCTGACAGCGTAGTCACTTACTTCGACGAGAGAGCCGCAGACCTCTCCTTCCTCGTCCCCAGTAAATTCCTTTCCGTCGTGGATATCAAAAAAGTACCGTGCCAAGGCGATTTCCTTCCCAGCTTGAGCTCGACAAAAATTTGGCGAGCAATCCCTAGATGCAACAACAAGGCAGCTGCACCCGATACGTTCCCACTTAGGGCGAGGAACTAAGCTAGCGCCGGCGGCTTGAACGCGGCTGTGGTTCATTCATGAGCTTGAAGTTCAGCGTGGTTCCGTCCTATCGAACAGCGACCGGAAGGCCATAGCTTGATTTCACGAAGTGAATTCGATGCTTTCCTCCGCGGATCATCTCCATAGGGCAGAGGATTGGATATTCGATTTTGCTCGCTTCAGGCTCTCCGAAACGAGACCTGATCCTTCTCGAACTGCAACTGCTTTCTCGCCGCAACAGCCGCCGTGAAAGCCCTTGCCGCTCCATCGCAGGCGTTTCTTGATGGGCCATTGGCGTGGAGAACGACCTCCGCGGCTTTCAAGGTCATATTGTACTTCAGGGCAAAGAAGGCGGGCTCGTAAGGTCCGTGGTCGGATACCGGATCAGGTCCAGTCGGGATTTTGGCCATTGGCCGGCTCCTTCCTGACTATCCATTGGATTATGTCGGCGTCGACGTCCGTGTAGCCCGTCAATTCCTTGAACAGGTCCTTAATATGTTGGTTCCAGCGGCTCTCTCCCACCAGACCTTCCGCAACGGATGATCTAAAGGCTCCTCGCACGATATCAATGTCGAACGCTGAGAGGGGACGAGGATCTATTTTTTCCATTGTAGCTCCTTGGGGGCGGGAGCACAGAGACTCTCAAGCACCGGAGCCCATTGACGGCCGGCGACAGAACCATCAGACCACCTTCGATGAAAACCGTCGCGCTCAAATGTTAAGCGGGAACTGGAGCAGGGGTTTTTCTATCGAGGTTCCCGAGTCAGACTGAGATAGGTGGGATCGAATTCGGCGATATCCGTCAGGCGCTGCCAATCGAGAATGGTGACGACATGGTTGGCCCAGCTAATGACCCCGCTCTTTCGCAACGCGCCGATGACCCGGTTCATATGCACGGCCGAGAGCCCAAGCACATCAGCCAGTTCAGCTTGCGAAATTGGTAGATAGAAACTCATGCCATTGGTGTGCTTCACAACTTGCAGCCGTACGAAAAGCTCGCAGACAAGATGCGCCAGATGAGATGCCTTCGACCGTCTGCCCATAGCCACGATCCATTCGCGGTGGATGGCGCCGTCGACCAGCGTATCTAGCCACAACAGCCGTGTGAGATGGGGAGCCCTTTCAGTAATAGCGCGCAGCCGACCGTGGTCGGCGACGACCACACGACAAGGCGACAGCGCAATGATGCCGTGGTCCATTGTTTTTAGGAGAAAAGCGTGGAGATCCACAAAATCGCCAGGCACCTGCAACGAAGTAAACTGCCGTCCACCGTCCTCCATAACCTTATATCGCGCTGCCAAGCCATCCAGAATCAGTGTGCTGTAGATTGGTCTTGAGCCAACCGACACCAGATCCTGTCCGGTCGCGAACTCCTTTTCGAACGCCATTGCTCCATTCAGGAGCGCCTTTTCCTCGTCCGAGATTTCGTCATGCTGACCGAGGTTGAGGTAAAGTGATTCAAGCATGGCGGTTCCTACACCCAGGCTCCAGCTTTTCAGCGGCCAACGCGCACGGGTTTAGTCCAGCCTGATGTAGGCTCCGTGCGCGGATACTAGATAATGGGGCTTTTCTAGATAGCGAGTGTCGACCACGTTGAGTTCGAGGCCTCGCTCGCGGCCCCACAACTTTCACGCCGCACGAAACTGAACCGATCTTCAGAAAAACCCTTCCAGGCAGCTCTCGGTGCAACCATGCCAATTCCTCGCATGTTCCCAATGGCTGGCAACGGGCAACGGATCGCTTGGTTCCTCGGACGGCAAATAGGCGCGCGGCAACAGGGGGAACTTTGGTGGCCGCCCAGAGTTGGACGTTCTCAACGGAGAACACTGCAATGGCTGACAAAACCCCAGCGATACGCACACCGATCCGCACAATAAAGAGCTCTCCTGAGGCGGACGCTAAAGGCCAGTCAGAGAAGAATCATAAAGGAGGAACGAACGATGGCGTATCGAGCGCGAACCCTCGAGCTGTCAGGGAAGGAAGATGGCGACGCCACATTCCCGCTGCAGCGAAAATAGAAAATAGTAGTTGGCTTAGCGGTCGCGAGGATTGCCTATCGAGGGTCGCGCGGACAAATGAGTGCGGAAGCCATAAAGCGGGAAGAACTTGGATCAGATGAGCATCGTGAACGCGTAGGCTGCGCAGGGAGAAGCAGCGAATTGAAAACGTTGGACGTGCTGCCAAAATGCATGCCGCTCGCTTTGCCAGTAGAATAGCAGAGCGTGGGATACGGTGTCCTGTTTGGAGGCATATGCCTATGTCGGCTGCTCGGGATGGTTTTACTGGAAATGGCGGGGACAGTTTTACCCGACGGATCTACCCACAGGCGAATGGTTCGATCACTATGCGACACGATTTGATACTGTCGAAATCAATGCCTCCTTTTATTCATGGCCGACCGTCACAAATGTGGAAAGCTGGTTTCGGCAACCCGGTAAACGCAGTTTCGTCTATACAGTAAAAGTCTGTGAGCTTATGCCGATATCCTCGGTGATAGGATGGGCTGCTTTCTGTTCCAGCTCCCGCCGAGTTACCGTTTTACAAAGGCGAGACTGAGCGACATTCTCGGCCAACTCGACCCGGCCCAGCGCAATGTGGTGCAGTTTCGTCACGCCAGTTGGTGGAACGAGACTGTATATTAGCCTTTCGTGAGACAGGCACGATCTTTTGCTCATGCAGCGGCCCTCGTCTTCCGGATGCCATGGTGCGGACAG
This sequence comes from Mesorhizobium amorphae, assembly GCF_014843845.1. Lineage (GTDB taxonomy): Bacteria > Pseudomonadota > Alphaproteobacteria > Rhizobiales > Rhizobiaceae > Mesorhizobium > Mesorhizobium amorphae_A. Next base: position 10,801 of record NZ_JHQS01000050.1, read on the forward strand.
CTGATGATGTCTACGTACGGCTCCACGGTCCAGAGCGCTGGTACCGGTATGACTACACAACAGACCAGCTCACGAAATGGGCTGACAGAATCCGGGCCAGTGGCGCCAAGAGAGCTTGGGTCTATTTCAATAACGACTATGAAGGGTTTGCCCCAAAGAATGCCCTGGTAATGCGGCACTTGTTAGGGAAAGAACCGTAGACGATCAACCACCTAAAGCCGATGCAAATTCCGCTGCATCTTGACGTCGCGCGAACCCACCACCCCCCGTTTCCAAAGTCGATCAATGCCGGTCGCCGCCCCAGCGATAACGAGGCGTTCCGTAGCTCGATTTCGTCAGTACCGTCCATGCCACCGGGCAAAACAGAGGGCGCTGCCACGCGGCAGCGCCCCCTTGATTGCCGAACGCAATCCTACCAGCCTTGGCGGGTATACCAGTCGTCGATATCCCGACGTACGCGATCCTTCTCAATCCCGTAACGTTCCTGATCTTGCCTTCGAGTTGGTCGCGCTTGCCGGCGATGCGGTCCAGATCGTCATCAGTGAGCTTGCCCCACTGCTCCTTGACCTTGCCCTTGACCTGCTTCCAGTTTCCCTCAACGCGGTTCCAGTCCATGGTCAATAGCCTCCTTGGTTTTACACAAATGCAAAACGGTCGTTCACCCTCTATGTTCCAGAGGAGCGGCTATTGGGTCTGGCGCGTCTCCATTCACGCATGAACCTTAAGGGTTGCGGATCGTTCTGTTCGAAACAGAGTGATGGCGCATTGCGAAAAAATTGGACGCTAACCTCGTGCCGCAGAAACAGGACGCTCCCGGTGCCGAAGCGCGCTTTTCGTTCGACAGAATGGCCGTGGAGCGATTTCGACAGGCTTTTCCGCGAGCGAGGTGGAGCGATGAGCGCAAGAGCTGGTTCGTCCCGGGAAAGACGGCCAGCCGCCGGATCGACCGCTGGTTGGCGCAAGAGGCAGAGATGTTGGCCATCCACGGGGACAGCAAGGGACGTGATGCCTTCGCCTTCGATCCGATATCGAGCCCATACTTGGAGGTTTCGGACGACCTACGTGTTCGCACGCCTTATTCGAAGACGATTCTCGAGGAACTGCGGGCAGTTCCGTGGGCAAGTTGGGATGACGAATTGCGGGCCTGGCGGGTGCCGTTCCGATCGTATGAAGAGCTACGGCGACGGTGGCCGAGGATCGAAAGCGCTGCCCAACATGCCGAACCCGAAGAAAGGAAGCGACGACGAGAGGCCGCCAGAGAGCCTGGAGCTTCCAAGGCCGCTCAACAGCGGAATGCCGAACGTCGCCGTCATCGCTATCCACTGCCAGCTGAAGATTTGCCGCCTCCTGGTCGGCCAGTCGCGACAGAGCAATATGGCATTGTCGTTTTCAATGAAGTGTCCGGCGCATTCGTTGACCCGTTAGAGTTGACCGCTTCATATCCAATCGCGATGCGCGCGCACGTCGACTACGTATGGGGCCGCTGGCGTTCGGCCACGCTCCCCGAATTGGTCAGGACGTGGCCCGCACGCAGTCCGCCAGGAGCGGACGAACGTTCGAGGGGCTGGTGGCAACCGACACTTGCCGAACTGAGAGTTGCTCGTCGAAACGCCCGGAGCATCGAACGCAGAAAACAAAGTCGCGCCCGCAAGACGGGTGGCTGACATGCCTAGCTGTTTGACATTAATCAACCAGACCGCATCACACCCGGCTCTTCGGTGGGCGGATTACTACTGCGAGATCGCAGCTCGGAATTATCACGCACTACGTCGGAAAAATTGACGGTGGCAACCAGATAGCCTGCCTGATCGTAAACCTTGATAATCGAGCCCGATTGATCAGCGCCGGTCGAGGATCCTGCCGACAGGGCGGCATGGGCCATTTCGATTGCTCTCGGGCTGGCCAGGTCGGCGCTGGAAAGCTCGTGCTCCAATGTCGTGGTCTTGCCGAACTCTAGATCTCAAAGCGGAAATTGGGCATGGTGCACCTCCTGCTTCCAAGCAATGTCCAAGACGGCAGAGCGTTCCAAAGGAACGCTCTTACCTCCAGCCCGTTAGGTCTCCAACACGAGGAGATTCATACATGGCTGCTAAACAAGGCAAGAAGGACAACCGCCTCTCTGACAAGGAGGCAATGCATTTAGCGGAAATCACAGACGTTTCGCCTCAGCAGGCTAAGGATCTTGCTGAAAAGGCCAAAGCCGAGAAGGAAGCCAAGAACTTCAAGGCGGAGGGCTGACGTGGCGACAAGGATCGACACAGATCGAGACGCTAGAGCCAAACGGGCAGCCCAAGAGATAATAGACTTGGAGCGCAAGGCGCGCGAAGCTAAGACTGCCCGTTGACGGGAGGCGCGGACAGCTCAGAAATCCAGCACCCACGTCTGGCATGATGAAACTTGCGGAGATGATGGGCATCGCTTGATGAGGTGCTAGTCACTGTGTTGGGGCGGATCACCGCCATCGCGACCGAGATAATCGCTGACCGCGGCCATGATGGCCAGGAATGAGGCGGAGTATCTTGCGAACCCGAATGCCTGTGCAGCTACAAGTTTTGCACCATGCCAATGCTGATCGACAAAGTCAGAGGCCGAGTGCCGGACTTCGGCGGACGCCTCCCCAAATAGCTCACGTTCTTTCGCAGTTGGCTCGAACGACCTGCCGATAATGTGACCCAGCAACAGTCCTCCGGCTGAACCGGCGATAACCTTTACCCGAGCGGAATTTGTGACGGTCTGAGGCGCGTGCTTCACAAAGGGAATTGTCGCTCCAAAACGCGGTTCTGGCGCGCTCGGTTCGACAGGGTTCCTTAGCCCTTTTTTGCCTTCAGCGCTCCTTCTGCCGGCATCAAATACCGCAACCGCGCCCAGCGCTACCGCCGCCGCTGTGCCGCCGTTTTCCTTGATGGAGTCTGACACGCCACCAACGACCTCGGCGACCTTGTGCTTCGCGTATTGAGTGGTCACGTCGGCCAGATGCCGCGGCTGCAGGCGGCGGCTTATTTCGCTTACAGGCGCAAACAGGGCCTGCCGTTCCAGTCTGCTTTGCAACTGGATCTCTCTCAGGTCATCGTTGAGTGGCGCCATAACGTATCCCCTGCTTCACCGCAGCCAGATCGCTGCGCACCTGGTTGACAGTCTCGACTGGGGTGATGGTCCATCCGACCAATGCCCGTTTTGCCAGGTAGAGGGAAAGCAATCCTCCCCCGAACAACGCAATGCCAACGATCAGACACGCCACCATTGCGCTGATACCAGCAAGAATTACCGCCAGGATCAGGAATTGGACCATTGCGAAAGATGCCAGGATGAAGAGGATTACGGCCGCAATCCCGCATACACCCGAGGAGACGAGTGTTGAGGTCTTGCTCCTCATTTCCGCCTCGAGCAGGCGCATGTCCAACCGCATCAAGGAAGCGAATTGACCGATCGCTTCGCTGACGAGATTACCAAAGGGGCGACGATCGCCATCATCATCCATGGACAAAGCCCCTCTCTTCTCAGGACCGATCCGAGCTTCGCATGATACGGGTGAGCATCACGCCGGCCAGGATACCGATACCAAAAAACGCCGCTGGTTGACGCTGCGCGAACTTCGTAACTGAGTCGAACAGTTCGCCGACATTGCGATCTCTGATATCGGTCGAGATCCGCTCCACACCTTCAGCCGCGCTGCGGACCATGCCTGCGACCTGAGGGGATTGCTTTTCGATACCGTCCGCGGCCTCCTTGACGGAGTGCGCAATGTTGGCAATCGCGTCTGCTCCAGCGGTCTTGTTCGACTCAACCGCTTCTTTGAACGCGCCCGCAGCATCGGAAGCGACGGACCCTGCGTAGTCCTTTGCGTCGGCCGTTACAGAGGCCGCAGCGTCTTTCAGATTGGTCGCTGTTTCCGTCGCACTCGACTTCAATTTGCCGAGGGATTCCGCACTTCTTCCGGCAGGTTTAGGGCTGGACGGATTCTGCCAATTCTCATCAGATGAATTAAATCCGGTGGGGTCGTTAGGGTTGGGTGTGTTCACGATGTTTTACTCCTGTTCATTGGAGGTGAACTCCGCCGGCACCATGCGGTTCCTAGCGTCGGCAAATTTTTTGTTGCTCCGAGGAGCGGCGGCGAACGGGACCGCCAGGCGGGTAATTTTCGGCAAGGGCTGAGGTCCAACGCGCATGGTTTTATGATGCGGATCGGGCGATGGATCGCATCCATCCCTGAAACGAGGCGTGGGAACTTAAGCACCTCGGTGCTTGTTTACGATCATCCCCAAGGAGGATCGAACAATGACCGCAAACGAAAACCGTCGTGAGACCGGCGCCACCAAGTACCCGGCAAAAAACGACCCCGACCCGTCGGACAATTTCTCTCAGGATGCGGCAGGCAACAAGAAGCCGGCAAGCGGGATGGGATTGACTCGGCCCGCCGGCGACGTGGACGAAAAGACCCGCCAGTCCGACGGACAGAACCCGCCTAGGCCGGCGGCTCCAAGCCCCGATACGCAAAAGACCTCTGGCGCGGGCCCTCCGATCGCGGAGCGCTCGAAAGACGCCAAGGCGCCAAAGGCAGGACGCCAGCCAGGCGCGTACAAAAAGGACTGAATACAACAGATCTCGCCCAACACCGGTCGACATATCGACGTGCTTGTGAAAGCGGGGTGGTGAGGTTTCTGGGATGTAGGCGCGACGATAGTTTTCCAGGAACTTAGTGTGCACCGGGACATTGAGGAAGACACTCAGCCTCCTCTTCAATTCTGGGAACGCACAATGGCAAAGACCGCAAGACAGTCGTCAGGCAAGCCCGCGACGATCCATGATCAAAAGCTCACGCGAGGCAATGGCGGAGAGCTTCACCAGCTAGCAGAGACGGACGCTGAAGTCCTCACCACTGCACAGGGCGGGCTGGTCTCGGATGACCAGAACTCGCTGCGGGTCGGCGAGCGGGGCCCGACCGTCCTCGAAGACTTCCATTTTCGGGAGAAGATTTTCCACTTCGACCATGAGCGGATTCCAGAGCCGTCGTCCATGCTCGTGGCTACGGCGCGCATGGCTATTTCGAGACCTACGAGCCGCTCGCCAAATACACTCGTGCCGACATCTTCCAGCGCGCCGGCGAGAAGACGCCGGCCTTCGTGAGGTTTTCGACGGTCGCCGGCAGCAAAGGTTCGTTTGACCTTGCGCGCGATGTCCGCGGCTTCGCGGTCAAGCTATACACACAGGAAGGCAACTGGGACATCGTCGGCAACAACATCCCCGTGTTCTTCATCCAGGATGCGATCAAGTTCCCGGACATGGTTCACGCCGTGAAGGAGGAGCCCGATCGTGCCTTCCCGCAGGCGCAATCGGCGCATGACAATTTCTGGGATTTCATTTCGCTGA
>NZ_JHQS01000061.1:0-372500 GCF_014843845.1 Mesorhizobium amorphae
GCCGCCCGCAGCACCGGCTGACGCGACTGCCGCCGCTCCGACTGCGCCGCCAGCGGCCGGCACCACACCGGCCGCGCCTGCCGCACCGGCGGCCGCACCTGCCGAGACCGCGCTGCCGGTCGGCCAGAAAGCGATCTTCTACGAGGAACGTACCAGCACCGCGCAAGGCTCGGCCGAGCCTGGCAACATCGTCTGGTCGCTGGTGCAGGAATCGCCGGGCGGTGACCTGCCGCCCGAGCCGGCGATCCGGGCCGAAGCGACTATTCCGGGCAAGGACATCCAGCTGCGCATGACGATCAGGCGCAACACCGACCAGACGCTGCCGGCCAGCCACATCATCGAGATGATCTTCCTGACGCCGGAAGGCTTTGACGGTGGCGGCGTCGACAACATCCTGCGCATCGCCATGAAGAGCTCGGAGCAGGATGCCGGCAGCCCGCTGATCGGCATCCCGGCCAAGATCGCCGACGGCTTCTTCCTTGTCGCGCTCAACGACACCAAGGCGGACGAGGACGCCAACCTTACCCTGCTCCGCGGCCAGGACTGGATCGACGTGCCGGTTGTCTACAAGACCGGACGGCGGGCGCTGCTCACCATGGAGAAGGGCATCCCCGGCGAGAAGGTGTTCGACGAGGCGCTGAAGGCCTGGCAGGCCAAGACGTCGGGCTAAGCAAAGCTCGGCCCGACAATTCAGAAACCCTGGAACAACATGTCGAGCGCGCCGACGATGTCGTCGTGATGCTTGGTGATGTTCAACCTGATTTCACCCAGTTCGCTGGTCGGAACCGTGGCAATCAGATGGGTGGCCACAAGCAGCTTTCGGCCATTGATCTCGACGATGGGATGCAGTTTTCGAATCGCCGGTGGTGCGGCCTGGATCGGGAGAAGCGGGATCACCACTCGTGTCTTGAGATGGTCGAGCAGATCGGATTGCACGTTCAGCAAATAGCTGCCTTCGACGCGACCCGCGAAGACATCATAGCGGGCCATCAGAATTGCCGGTACTCTTCCAGCGGTATTCCTTGCTTTTCGGCGTATTCATTCCACGCCTCCATCGTGGCACGGTTCTCCAGCTTCCACAGCCGCGTCTTTTCGGCAGCCACGGCCTCTGCGATGCCGGCTTCCGCGGCGCGCGAGACATTGACGTCCAGCCCCTTGGCTTCCTTCATGAGATTGGAATCGATCGAAAGGTTCGCCGGCTGGCGGATCGCGTTCGAGGCAAGCTTGCGCATGGTGACCTCCGCAACATGCGCATAATCTATGCGCATTTGCGCGCCGCGGCAATGCGGTGTCCGATCGCGGTGCGCACGAACCTGCTTCCTAGGGACATGGGAGAAATTGTCCTCAGATGCTATACTCACTCAAACGGCAGGTCGAAACCGGGCACGGGCGATGACCAATGCGAAGATCGATCTTCGTGAGCTGGGCGAAACCGTTCTCCTGACGGATGGCGGCCTCGAAACGTCGCTCGTCTTCATGGATGGGCTCGATCTGCCGTTCTTTGCCGCTTTTCCCCTGCTTGGCGAGGAAGAAGGCCAGGAGAGGCTCGCTCGCTATTTCCGCCAGTTTCTGGATATCGCCGAACAGCGCGGCGTCGGCTTCGTGCTCGACACGCCGACATGGCGCGCCAATCCGGACTGGGGCGGGAAGCTCGGTTACTCGGATAAGGCGCTGTCGGCCGCCAACCGGCACGCTGTCTCGTGGGCACGGGCGCTCGGCGCGCCTTACGCCGCGCGCGGAATGGTCGTCCTTGTGAATGGAGTGGTCGGACCGCGCGGCGACGGCTACCGAGTCGATGCGGTCATGACGACGTCCGAAGCTGAAAACTATCACATCGACCAGATCAAGGCGTTCCGCGACGCCGGCGCCGATATGGTCAGCGCCATCACCATGACCTATTCGCACGAGGCGGCCGGGATAGCCTGCGCCGCAATGGCATCGGGCCTTCCGTCGGTGATTTCCTTCACTGTCGAGACCGATGGGCGCCTGCCCTCCGGCGAGAGCCTGAAGGATGCCATCGAAACCGTTGACGACGAAACCGACGGCGCACCGGTCTATTTCATGATCAACTGTGCGCACCCCAGCCATTTCGACGCCGTTCTTGCCGGCGACGGAGGCTGGGTGGGCCGCATTCGCGGCGTGCGCGCCAACGCGTCCGCCAAGAGCCATGCCGAGCTCGACGCGGCGACGGAGCTCGATCCGGGCGATCCGGTCGACCTCGGCCGGCGCTATCGCGCGATGCGCGACCGTTTCGGCCACATCGGCGTGCTCGGCGGCTGCTGTGGTACGGACGCAAGGCACATCGCTGCGATCTGCGATGCCTGCCTGTGACGGGCTGCTGTTCAGAGACGGCCCAGCTCTAGCCTTCCATCTCTTCGCGCAGCATCTCCAACTCCAGCCACTCCTCCTCGAGCGCGGCCAGCGTGGTGCGCTCCTTGTCGAGGGCGGCAATGGTCTTCTGAAACGAGGCAGGATCGCGCTCGTAATAGGTGGGATCGGCGATGTTGTTCTCCAGCCTTGAGATCGATGCGGTCACCGCCTCGATCTTCTTCGGCAGCGATTCCAGCGCGAATTTCTGCTTGAACGAGAGTTTCTTGGCCGGAGCTTTCGGAGCCGCGGGTTCTGACCTACCTGTGGCCGGCGCTTCGCCAGCGTCCTTCGGCCTCGCCTTGCGGTCTTCCAGCCTGGTGCCGCCGCGCTGCGCCAGCATGTCGGAATAGCCGCCGGCATATTCGATCCAGCGGCCGCCGCCGTCAGGCGCAATCACGCTGGTCACGGTGCGGTCGAGGAAATCGCGATCGTGACTGACCAGGATGACGGTGCCGGCAAAACCGGCGACCAATTCCTGCAGTAGTTCCAGCGTCTCCATGTCGAGATCGTTGGTCGGCTCATCGAGCACCAGAAGGTTCGCCGGCCGCGCCAGCACGCGAGCCAGCAGCAGGCGTGCCCGCTCGCCGCCAGAAAGCTCGCGCACCGGCGTGCGCGCCTGCTCCGGCTTGAACAGGAAGTCCTTCATGTAGGAGACGACGTGGCGCTGCTCGCCATTGACGACGAGATTTTCGCCGCGCCCGTCGGTGAGGTAATGCGCCAGCGTCTCGGCCGGGTCGACGGCCTCGCGCTTCTGGTCGAGCGTGGCGATCTCCAGATTGACGCCAAGCCGGATCGAGCCGGCATCCGGTGCCAGCTCGCCGGTCAGCATCTTCAAAAGTGTCGTCTTGCCGGCGCCGTTCGGTCCGACCAGACCAACGCGATCACCGCGCTGGATGCGGGTCGAAAATCCCTTGACCACGGTGAGGTCGCCAAAACTCTTTTCAATGTTCCTGGCCTCGATCACCAGCTTGCCGGATTCGGCGGCATCGCTGGCCACCAGGGTCGCCGTGCCCTCGGCGCCGCGATGGCCGCGAAATCGCTGGCGCATGGTTTGCAGCTCGCCAAGCCGGCGCATGTTGCGCTTGCGCCGCGCCGTCACGCCGTAGCGCAGCCAGTGCTCCTCACGCACGATCTGGCGGCCGAGCTTGTGCTGCTCGCGCTCTTCCTCTTCCAGCACCTGGTCGCGCCATTCCTCGAAATGACCAAAGCCCTTGTCGAGCCGGCGGGTCTGGCCACGGTCGAGCCAGACGGTGGCGCGCGAGACGCGCTCGAGAAAACGGCGGTCGTGGGAGATGAGGATCAGCGCCGACGAGGTGCGGGCAAGCTCCTCCTCCAACCATTCGATCACCGACAGGTCAAGATGGTTGGTCGGCTCATCGAGCAGCAAAATGTCGGGCTCGGGCGCCATGACGCGGGCAAGGGCTGCGCGGCGCGCCTCGCCGCCGGAGAGATCGTTCGGCTTCTCCTCGCCGGTGAGGCCAAGGTGTTCCATCAGATAGGTGGCGCGGTAGGGATCGTCGGCGGGCCCCAGTCCCGCCTCGACATAGGCGCGAACGTTGGCGAAATCGTCCATGTCGGGCATTTGCGGCAGATAGCGCACGGTCGCCGAGGGCTGGCGGAACACTTCGCCATCCTGCGGCTCGATCATTCCAGCAGCGATCTTCAGCAGCGTCGACTTGCCGGAGCCGTTGCGGCCGACCAGCGCGATCTTGTCGCCGGCCGAGGCACTGAGTTCGGCGCCGTCAAGCAGCGGCGTGCCGCCGAAGGTGAGCTTGACCCCGTCGAGATTGAGAAGCGGCGGGGCCATGATCAGCTTTCAGGCAAGGGGTAGGGGTGGGCAAGCAGCAGTGCGCGGCCGCTGCCCAAGGCGATTTCGAGGCGGCCCTTGACCTCGTTGGAAATGGTCAGCGACGAGCCGAACGCAACCTCGACATGGTCGAGCGGCCATTTGGCGCCAGTGACGCTCAAGCCGGCAAGGTCGGAGAAGCCGAGCACCGAAAACAGCGTGCCGTCGGCGTAGCCGAAACCGGCTTTTCCAGGCAAAAGCGGGATGCCTTCCTGTGCGCCGCTGGTCAAAAGCACATCCATCCCGCCTTCAGCCAGGCGCACCGCGAGGGCCAGGTGCAGGAAGGCGTGGTCGGCACGCTTGCCGCCGAAGGCGCCGGCGAGAACCAGGCTGGTGGCGCCGCGTTCGAGTGCGGCTGATATCGCCAGTTCGCCGTCGGTCTGGTCTTTCTCGGGTGGAAACACCTGGCGCGGCACGGCGGCCAGGTCGTCAGGCAAATCCGCGGGAACGGAATCGAAATCGCCGACCCAGAGTTCGGGCATCACTCCCAGCATGCGGGCATGGCCGATGCCGGCGTCGGCGGCGATGACGCGCGTGCCCTCGATCTGGCGGTCGAGCAGTGGCGTGCGGATGAGATCGCCGCCAAGCAGGATGGTGAATGTGCTCATATCTCGTGGCCCTTACCAGCCCTGCCTGCGAAACGGAAGGCCGGGCCTTAAGTGCGTCGCGTCTTTGGGCAACATGCACTGGATCCCCGGCAAAGTTCCGCTTGCACGCCACATCGGCCGGGCCTATGTGTCGAAACGCTCTAACGGGGTGCCGGACGCGATCTTCGCGGACCGGCTGAGAGGCAAACCAGCCAACCCGCTGAACCTGATCCGGTTTGTACCGGCGGAGGGATTAGACGTTTCGGACAACCCGACGCCTCAATTCCTTTCAACACGAACGAAGGAGGCGCCGATGCGCACGCTTTTATACGCACTGATCTCAGCAATCACCCTGGCTGTTACTGCACCCGCGCAAGCGCAGGACAAGCTCACCGTCTACACCTATGAGAGTTTCACCGCCGAGTGGGGTCCGGGTCCGTTGGTGAAGAAGGAATTCGAGGCCGAATGCGGCTGCACCCTCGACTTCGTCTCGGTCGCCGACGGCGTGGCGCTGCTCAACCGCGTCAGGCTCGAAGGGGCCTCGACCAAGGCCGACATCGTGCTCGGCCTCGACACCAACCTGACGACCGAAGCCAAGGCCACCGGCCTTTTCGTGCCGCATGGCGCGGTGTCCGATGTCACCGTGCCGGGAGGCTGGAGCGACGACACCTTCGTGCCGTTCGACTATGGCTATTTCGCCGTCGTCTACGACACCGAAAAGATGAAGACGCCACCGAAGAGCCTGAAGGAACTGGTCGAAGGCGATGCAACCGACAAGATCGTCATCCAGGATCCGCGCACCTCGACACCGGGCCTCGGCCTGCTGCTCTGGGTCAAGTCGGTCTATGGCGACAAGGCGCCGGAGGCCTGGGCCAAGCTCAAGTCGAAGGTGCTGACAGTGACGCCGGGCTGGAGCGAGGCATACGGCCTGTTCACCAAGGGCGAAGCGCCGATGGTGCTGTCCTACACCACGTCACCGGCTTACCACATGGTCGCTGAAAACACCGAGCGCTACCAGGCGGCGTCCTTCGAGGAAGGCGAGTATCTGCAGATCGAGGTTGCCGGCATCACCACGACCGGCGCCAAGAACCCGCTGGCGGAAAAGTTCATGGCCTTCATGACCGGGCCGAAGTTCCAGAATGTCATTCCGGAAACCAACTGGATGTTCCCGGCCGGCAAGACCGACAAGCCGCTCAACCCGGCCTTCGACAGACTGGTCAAGCCGACCAAGACCTTGCTGTTCAGCCCGGATGAGGTTGCTGCCAACCGCAAGGCCTGGGTCGACGAATGGCTGGCGGTGATGAGCAAGTAGGGGTCGGGATGGTACCGGCGCGTTCGACCGATTCCCGCGTCAGCGCCGGCATCGTCGCGCTTTCGGCAATAGCGCTGCTTATCGGCGGCGCGTTCGCCGGGCTCATCCTCGAAGGCGCGCGCGACCTGTCCGGCGCTGCGTCCGCCTTCGATCCCTATCTCCTGCGCGTCGCCCGCTTCACGCTGTGGCAAGCGGCTCTCTCAACGCTGCTTTCCGTCGTGCCGGCGCTGTTCGTGGCGCGCGCCCTGTCGCGGCACCCGCGCTTTTTCGGCCGCGGCCTGATCCTGCAGCTCTTCGCCCTGCCGCTGGCACTGCCGGCGATCGTCGCGGCGCTCGGCATCCTGGCGCTCTACGGCAATGCCGGTTATTTCGCCGGCATTCTTGGCAGCCGGAATTGGCCGGGCATCTACGGGCTGTCAGGCATTCTCGTCGCCCATGTCTTCTTCAACCTGCCTTTGGCCACAAGGCTGTTCCTGGAGGCGCTGGGGACGGTGCCGGCCGACCAATGGCGGCTGGCGAGCCAGCTCGGCATGGGCGCAAGACCCGCCTTCCGGCTGATCGAATGGCCGGCGCTGCGCGCGGCACTCCCCGGCATTGCCGGGCTTGTCTTCATGCTCTGCATCACCTCCTTCACCATCGTGCTGACGTTGGGCGGTGGGCCGGCCGCCACGACGCTGGAGGTCGCCATCTACCAGGCGCTGCGCTTCGATTTCGATCCCACACGGACCGTAACGCTGACATTTCTGCAGATCGCGCTCACCTTCGTCGTCGTGCTGGCCTTGATGCGGCTCGGTGCCAACACGGTTGGCGATGCCAATCTGCCGGTGGCGCCGCGCCGCTATCTTTCCGCCGGCACGGCCGAGACGGCGTTGAACGCCGCCTTGATCGGTCTGGCCTTGCTGTTCGTCGCCGGGCCGATGGCCGCGACGCTGGCGGCCGGGCTTGGCGCCGATCTCGGCCGGCTGGCGGGCGAGGCTGCCGTGCGACAGGCGACGCTGACCAGCGTCGTGCTTGCCTTGCTCTCGGCGGTTCTTGCAGTGGCGCTGTCGTTGTCGCTCATCATAGCGCGGCGAGCACTCGCGCTGATGCGCGGCGCCGGTCCTCGGACGCTGCTCGAACATGCCACCGACACCGGCGCCGGCTTTGTGCTGGTCGTGCCGCCCATCGTCGTCGGCGCCGGCTGGTTCCTGCTGTTGCGTACGATCAGCGACGTCTTTGCCGTCGCGCCTGTCATGGTCGTTGCCGTCAACGCGGTGATGGCAATGCCCTTTGCCATCCGTGCCGTGCGTCCCGCCTATGATGCGGCGAGCGAACGCCACGAACGGCTTTGCGCGCAACTTGGCATCTCAGGCTGGAGCCGGCTCATTCTGGTCGACTGGCCGTCGCTCAGGCGGCCTCTGGCCACAGCCTTCGCCTTCGCCATGGCCTTGTCGCTCGGCGACCTCGGCGTCATCGCGCTGTTCGGCAGCGATTCGGTGCAGACCTTGCCTTATCTTTTGCTGGCGCGCATGGGCAGTTACCGGACCGCGGACGCCGCCGGTCTGGCCTTGCTGCTCGGCATGGTTTGCCTGGCGCTCGTGCTTGTCGCGGACCGGCTGGGGCGGGGAGAACGAGCATGACGCCCACCCCTGATGGCGCCGACGTGAAACACGGGGCAGCAGTGCGGCTGGACAATGTTTCGTTCAGCTACGGCGAGGCGTCGTTTCTCTTCAATGTCGAGTTTGCCGCTTCCAGGATCACCGCCATCATGGGGCCAAGCGGCTCCGGAAAATCGACGCTGCTCAATCTGGTGGCCGGTTTCGAGGCGCCAGGGTCGGGCCGCGTGCTGATCGGCGAGGCGAATGTCAGCGCCGCCCCGCCTTCGGCCCGGCCGGTGTCGATGGTGTTCCAGGAAAACAATCTGTTTGCCCATCTCTCGGTGGAGCGCAATGTCGGGCTCGGCCGCTCGCCGTCGCTCGGCCTAAGCGGCGCCGACCGCGAGGCGATCGCCGGGGCACTCCAGCGCGTCGGCCTTGCCGGCAAGGAAAGCCGCCTGCCACGCGAACTCTCCGGGGGCGAGCGGCAGCGCGTCGCACTTGCCCGCGTGCTGGTGCGCGACCGGCCGGTGCTTCTGCTCGACGAGCCATTCGCCTCGCTCGGACCGGCCTTGCGCGACGACATGCTGGATCTTTTGGCCAGTGTCCATGCCGAGCGGAAGATGACGGTTCTGTTCGTCACCCACCAGCCCGAAGATGCGCGCCGCATCGGCCAAGATATGGTGTTTCTCGACAATGGCACGGTCGCCGCGGCGGGGCCGGCGGCGGATTTCTTCGACGGCGCTGGACCGGAAGCCTTCCGGCGCTATATCGGCTCGGGACCGGTCAACGCCGGATCACGAGATATTGCCCGGAAGCGGACATAATTTACGGTCAAACCGGGTTTGGACGATGCGGCGTTTGCTTGCCTTGACCGGAGGAGTGTGGCTAGGTCCGGCCATACTGGTCCGGCATAGGCCGTGATTTGCCGCAAACAACAGAAGGGACGCCGATCTGCCGACCGGCAAGGACAGACTGTTGATAAAGCCGCTGGCGCGATTCCTTGCGCTGGCCGGCTTGGCCGTGGCGCTGGCAAGCTGCCAGATGTTCACGCCGCCGGATGTGCAGGAATCCGGTTTCCAGCCGTCCGACAGGCCCGTCACCGTCGACAATGTCGTCGCCAACAGCAAGCTCGCCGAGATGGCGAAGGCGCAGCATCCGCGCATCCTTGCCACCTATGGCGGCGAATATTCTGATCCCAAGCTTGAACGGATGGTGGCCAAGGTCGTTGGCAGCCTGACCGTGGTGTCGGCCAATCCGACCCAGACCTATCGCATCACGATCCTCAATTCGCCCAACGTCAACGCCTTCGCGCTGCCTGGTGGCTATCTCTACGTCACGCGCGGACTGCTGGCGCTGGCCAATGATTCGGCCGAGCTTGCCGCGGTCATCGCGCACGAGATGGGCCACGTCACCGCCAATCACGGCCTGCAGCGGCAGCAACTGGAGGCCGAGGAAGGGCTGGCGACCAAGGTCGTCTCCGATGTGCTCGGCGACAGCCCGACCGCCAAGGCCGCACTCATCCGCGGCAAGCTCAGGCTTGCGCAGTTCTCGCGCAACCAGGAGCTCGAAGCCGACGCCATCGGCATCAAGTCGGTCGGCGAGGCGGGTTATGATCCTTACGCCGCCGGCCGATTCCTGCAGTCGATGTCGGCCTATACCGATTTCCGCTCGATCAGCGGCGCCACCGATGCCAGCCTCGACTTCCTGGCGACGCACCCCAACACGCCGCAGCGCATCGACCTGGCGCAGCGGCATGCCCGTCAGTTCGGCCCGCCGGGCGTTGGCACGCGCGACCGCGATGCTTTCCTCGCCGGCATAGACGGCCTGCTTTACGGCGATACGCCGGAAGAAGGCTATGTGCGCGGCCAGACCTTCCTGCATCCTGGCCTCGGCGTGTCGTTCACCGTGCCCGACGGCTTCGTCATTGACAATTCGGCCGCCGCCGTGACGGCGACCGGCCCGGGCGACATGGCGATCCGCTTCGACGGCGTTGCGATCGACAAGAACCGCCCGCTGACCGACTATATCCGCAGCGGCTGGGTGGCCGGCCTCGACGATGCGAGCGTGAAGCAGGAAACCATCAACGGCAACGAGGCGGCGACAGCGCATGCCGGCGCGGACGGCTGGCAGTTCGACATCGCGGTGATCCGCGCCGGGGGCCAGGTCTACCGGCTGCTGACGGCGGCACCCTCGGCCAGCACGACGCTCGATCCGGTGGCGCGCTCGGTGAGCGGCTCGTTCCGTATCCTCAGCGCGGCCGAGAAGGCGGCGCTGAAGCCGCTGCATATTCGCGTCGTCACCGTGCAGGCGGGGCAGACCATGGGTTCGCTCGCCGCGCAGATGGTCGGCGTCGACCGCAAGCTCGACCTGTTTAGGGTGCTCAACGCGATGTCGCCGGGTGCCGCCGTTTCGACCGGCGACAAGGTCAAGATCGTCACAGATAGATAAGGTTCAGGACGGCAAGGTTCAGGCGGCTGTCGCCATGAATTCGGGGTTCTGCTCGACCAGCGCAACCTTCAGCTTTTCCATGGCGCGGGCTTCGATCTGGCGGACGCGTTCCTTGGAAATGCCGAGCGCTTCGCCAAGCGACTCAAGCGTTGCGCCCTCGTCGGTCAGACGTCGCTGCTCGATGATCCTGAGCTCGCGGGCATTGAGCGCGCCGAGCGCTGCCTTGAGCCAGAGCGAGCGGCGTTCGATGTCGATCGTGTCGCCGACGATTTCATCCGGCAAGGGATCGTCCGAAATCAGGAAATCCATGCGCTCGGCCGTGCCGGCATCGTCGGCAAGCGGCGCGTTGAGCGAAGAGTCGGGAGCCGAGAGGCGGGAATCCATCATTGCCACGTCGGCCTCGGAGACGCCGAGCGCGACGGAAACTTCGCGGTAGAGTGAGGCGTTGGAGATCGGTTCGGCGCCGTTCGCCAGCCGGGCGCGCAGGCGCCGCAGGTTGAAGAACAGCGCCTTTTGCGCCGAGCTGGTGCCGCCGCGCACGATCGACCAGTTGCGCAGGATGTAGTCCTGCATCGAAGCGCGGATCCACCATGTCGCATAAGTCGAAAACCGCACCTCGCGGTCCGGCTCGAAACGCGCCGCGGCTTCCAGCAGGCCGACATGACCCTCCTGGATCAGGTCGCCGAGCGGCAGGCCGTAGTGGCGAAACCGTGAGGCCATGGAAATGACCAGCCGCATATGCGCGACGGTGATCCGGTGCAGCGCCTGCTGGTCGTTATCTTCCTTCCAGCGCAAGGCCAGAAGATGCTCCTCCTCGCGCTCGAGATAAGGAGCCTTCATCGCCGCGCGGACCATGGTTCGTCCTGCCGTGTCTTCGATCATGCCGCGCTCCTGTTCCGGGTCTTGCCGGCGGGCTCGCCACCGCGATCTTGTCGGCGCTTCGGTTGAAATGTCGGCGCTGCGCCCTACAACAGCAAAACTCGCCACGCCGAGGAATGTTCCCCGGCGCGATCGCCCTGCGTTGAACGGAGTGAAGCGAAGCGGGAACGCTGAAGGTTTGCGCAGCGTTCGTCGGTGTGGATTTTGAGAATGGGATTTCTGGAATGACCTATCTTTGAAATCCGATTCCTTATTTTGCCGGCCTGCATCTGCCAGTTTCCAGCCCTTCACAAAGTGCCGACCACCGGCCAAGACGGGATCACAGAAAAATGAATTGGCTCACTTCGCTCATCATCGCTGGAACGCTGCAGGTTCTGGCGGTTACCGCAGGCAATGCCGGCGCTAATCTCGACCAGATCAAGCAGGCTGGCGTCATCAAGGTCGGCACGGAAGGCACCTATGCGCCCTTCACCTATCATGACGCTTCAGGCGCGCTGGTCGGCTTCGACGTCGAGATCGCCAAGGCGATCGCCGACAAGCTCGGCGTGAAAGTCGAATTCCTCGAAGGCAAGTGGGACGGGCTGATCGCCGGCCTCGACGCCAACCGCTATGACGCCGTCATCAACGAGGTTGGCATCACCGATGCGCGCAAGGCGAAGTACGACTTCTCCGATCCCTATATCGCCTCCAAGGCGGTGCTGATCGTTCGCGGCGACAACACGGATATCAAGAGCTTCGCCGATCTCAAGGGCAAGAAGTCGGCACAGTCGCTGACCTCGAACTTCGGCAAGCTCGCCGAGACCAACGGCGCCGAGCTCGTCGGTACGGACGGCTTCGACCAGTCGATCCAGCTGCTGCTCACCGGACGTGCCGACGCCACCATCAATGACAGCCTGTCCTTCCTCGACTTCAAGAAGCACAAACCCGACGCCAATGTGAAGATCGCGGCGCAGGAAGAGAACGCCGACTATTCCGGCGTGATCGTGCGCAAGGGCGATCCGGAACTGGTCGCCGCCATCAACAAAGCGCTGACCGACATCAAGGCTGACGGCACGTACAAGAAGATCGCCGACACCTATTTCGGCCAGGACGTCTCGCAGTAAACGCATTCTTCTCCGGCGGGCCGATGTCGGCCCGCCTTCCATATTTTGCGGTGAGCCGTCTTTGACGGCTCGCCGGTTTTCGCATGATATCCGGTCCTGTGTTCGCGCCTCGACGGATGCGGGCTGATGCACCGCAGATGATCTGGCAAGGAGGCCTTCTGTGCCGCACTGGCTGCAACTGATGCTGGACTCCTTGCCGACGCTGTTGTGGGCGGCGCTGATCATTACCGTGCCGCTGACGCTGCTGTCGTTTGCCTTCGGCCTCGCCGCTGGACTGGTCACGGCGCTGATCAGGCTGTTTGGCCCGAAGCCGCTGGTCGCCGTCGCCCATTTTTATGTCTGGATTTTTCGCGGGACGCCGCTTTTGGTGCAGCTGTTCCTGATCTTCTACGGCCTGCCGTCGGTCGGCATATTGCTCGACGCCTTTCCCGCCGCGTTGATCGGCTTCACGCTCAATATCGGCGCCTACACGTCGGAGATCATCCGCGCCGCCATCGGTTCGGTGCCGAAGGGGCAGTGGGAGGCGGCCTATTCGATCGGCATGAGCTGGAGCCAGGCGATGCGGCGCACTATCCTTCCGCAAGCCGGACGCGTGGCGGTGCCGCCGCTGTCCAACACCTTCATCTCGCTGGTCAAGGACACCTCGCTGGCCGCTGCCATCACGGTGCCGGAAATGTTCCAAGCGGCGCAGCGCATCGTCGCCACCACCTATGAGCCGCTGATCCTCTATGTCGAGGCGGCGGTGCTCTATCTGGCGCTTAGCTCGGTGCTGTCGGCGCTGCAAACGCGGCTGGAGGTCAGGCTCAATCGCTATGGCGGCTTCCTGGAGGCGCGCGCATGATCGGCCTCACCAATATCGAGAAGCGCTTCGGCGACAATCTTGTGCTGAAGGGCGTCACCGTCGCCATCGAGGAGGGCAGCGTCACCGCCCTTGTCGGCCCCTCAGGCGGCGGCAAGAGCACGCTTTTGCGCTGCATCAACCTGCTGGAGATCCCGACCTCCGGCAGGTTGCGCATCGGCGACGAGACGCTGGAATTCCGCCCGGGCATCAAGGTCGCCACTCGGGATATCCGGCGCCTGCGGCTGCAGACCGGCATGGTGTTCCAGAATTTCCAGCTGTTTCCGCACCGCAGCGCCATCGAGAACGTGATGGAAGGGTTGGTGACGGTACTGAAATGGCCGGTTGAGCGGGCGCGCGAACGGGCGATGGCCTTGCTCGAGAAGGTCGGCATGGCGCACAAGGCCGATGCCTGGCCGGCGACGCTGTCGGGTGGCCAGCAGCAGCGGGTGGCCATCGCCCGGGCGCTGGCGCCGTCGCCGAAAGTGCTGCTTTGCGACGAGCCGACCTCGGCGCTCGACCCGGAACTGGCGCAGGAAGTGGTCGACGTGCTCGGCCAGCTCGCCAGCGAAGGCACGACCATGGTGATGGCGACGCACGACCTCAGGCTCGCTTCCAAGATCGCGCAGGAAGTGGTCTTTCTCGACGCCGGTGTCGTCGTCGAGAAGGGTCCGGCTTCCGTGGTGTTCAGCACCCCGGAGCATCAGCGCACCAAGCGCTTCATCGCTACGCTGAAGCAGGAGGCGGGCGAGCCCCAATAAAAAACCCGGCGCGAGGCCGGGTTTTCCTGAATTCAAAGAGCGAAAAGCTCAGGCAGCTTCTTCCTGCTCGGATTCCTCGTTGTCGGCCTTGGCGCCGCGCTTCGGACCCTTGTTGAGGTTGACCTCGATCAGGCGCACCGCTTCGGTCTCCGACATGCGGTTGACGGCAGCGATCTCGCGCGCCATGCGGTCGAGTGCCGCCTCGTAAAGCTGGCGCTCGGAATAGGACTGCTCCGGCTGGTTGTCGGCGCGGTAGAGGTCGCGCACCACTTCCGAGATCGAGATCAGGTCGCCCGAATTGATCTTCGCATCATATTCCTGGGCGCGGCGCGACCACATGGTGCGCTTGATGCGGGCACGGCCCTGCACGACCTTCAGTGCGCGGTCGACATAGTCCTCTTCCGACAGCTTGCGCATGCCGATCGAGGTCGCCTTGGCGACCGGCACCTTCAGGCGCATCTTGTCCTTCTGGAAGTCGATGACGAAGAGTTCCAGCTTGTGGCCTGCCACCTCCTGCTCGTCGATCGACACGATCTGGCCGACGCCATGCGCCGGATAGACAATGAACTCGCCGGTCTTGAAACCGTGACGCGCTGCGGTGGACTTCTTCTGCGGGGTGATCGTTGCCATACGCCCTGAACTCCTTGTTGTAGCGCCGGCGTGGCGGCGCCGGCTGAAACTTCGCGCGATCGGGGTGGCCGACCGTTAGCCGCACAACAGACGAACCCATCCGGAAAAGCCGGGACCGGCAAACCGCAATATCGCGACCGCCTGCCCCAGATTGCTCTGGTCCGGATTGAGAAGTTCACCTTTCAGTGATTTGGGGCGTTTGCGCCATAAATCGATGTTGTGTCACCGGCATGTTTGGCTGATGTAGCACAAAAAGTCGGAAGAATCAAGGTTTTGCTGCATTCGCGAAGGCAACGGGCCATCACCGCCTGTCAAGACGGTTGGTGTCTCATGGCCGTTACGCAGCGTCATGCCGGCGGAACCGGCGCGACCGTCAGTCGCCTTCGCCGGGCTCGGCGGAGAAATATTTCTCGAACTTGCCGGCCTCGCCATCGAAGGTTTTGGCGTCTGCCGGCGGCTCTTTCTTGGCGGTGATGTTGGGCCATTTCTCGGCGTATTCGGTGTTGACCTGCAGCCATTTTTCAAGGCCCGGTTCCGTATCGGGCTTGATCGCGTCGGCCGGGCACTCCGGTTCGCAGACGCCGCAGTCGATGCACTCGTCGGGGTGGATGACGAGCATGTTCTCGCCTTCGTAGAAACAGTCGACCGGACAGACCTCGATACAGTCCATGTATTTGCATTTTATGCAATTGTCGGTCACGACATAGGTCATCGGTCGGCTCCGGGACGTCCCATTTTGTTGGGCTTTTTTGGTGAGGTAACGCCTTTGCCTGCCGCTGGCAAGGGCGGCCATTCTCACCGGTGTCGGCGCTTCCGGAATGGATTTCCAGGGCGAGACGTTGGTGAAAGTCACGCGTGCCTTCAATCGTCGCCGATGAGCCGGTCGGTTTGGCGGCGTTCCTTCTTGGTCGGCCGGCCGCTGCCGGCGTCGCGCAGCGCCGGAATTGCATCTGGAACGGCCTCGCCCTTCGGCGCCGGCGGTGGCGACATGTCTTCGTAAAGCAGGCGTGCTTCTTCAGCCGGGCCGCGCCGGACCCCCACGCCGAGCACCTTCCAGACGAAGATGCGCCGCTCCAGCGTGATGGTCAGGACATCGCCAGGCTTGACCAGATCCGAGGCCTGCGCTGCTTTGTCGCGATTGATGCGGACGCGTCCGGCGACCACCAGCTTCGCCGCCAGCGAGCGCGATTTCACCGCGCGGGAAAAGAACAGCCATTTGTCGATTCTCTGGCGGCCTTCGGCAACCATCGGACCCTTTGACTTACTTCTTCAGCTGGTCGCGCAGTGCGGCGAGCTTGGCGAAGGGCGAGTCCGGATCGAAACGCACCGGACGCTCCTCGCGCGGCTTTGCCTGGAATGCAGGCTTGCCACCCTGTGCGCCGCCCTTGCCGTCCTGCCGGCCGCCTTTCCAGTCGGGCCGGCTCTCGCGGCGATCGGGACGCTCACCCTGCGGCTTGCCCTCGCGCCGTTCTCCGGCCTCGCCCTGAGGCTGCGGCCTCGGCTTGAACTTGCTGCGATCGAAGCGCGGCTTGCCGACACCGTCGCGCTGTTCGCGGCGACCCTCCTGAGGCGGCCGGCTGCCGGGGGCGGCTTCAGTGCCGGCCGGCGCATCGCTGCGGCCCTGCGCAGCCTGCCCGTTGCGCGGACGATTGTCCCGGCGGTTGTCGTGATGGCGGTGACGTGGGCGCTGCTCGAAACGACCCTGCCGCCACAAAAGGATGGGTTTTGGTTCTTCAGCCTCTGGAGCGGGCTCGCCGGTAGCGGTTTCCGCGGCCGTTGTGTCTTCGCTTGCAGATGAAGTCTCGGCGACCGGTTCTGCCGATGCGGCATCGACTTCGACAGCTTCGGATTCCGCCGCCGGCTCTGCCGGTGCGGCCTCAACCTCGGCAGCTTCGGGCTTTGCCTCTGGCTCAGCCTCTGTTTCGGCGGGCGCTTCTGCGACGGCTTCGGCTACTGGCGGCGCGTCGTCCGTGGCCTCTGTGGGCGTCTCCGGCTGCGCGTCGGTAACAGCCTCCGCGGCTGCGTCAGCGACGGGCTCCGCAGGAATTTCAGCCTCTACAGTGGCAGCCGCATCAGGCTCCGAACCTTCGGCCGTGGTCTGAGCGACAGTGTCGGCAACGGCTTCCGCCGCCACAGCCTGCTCGGCCATTGCCGCCTCTTCCGCTGCCAGTTTGGCTGCGGCTGCCTCGCGCGCGGCATTGTCCTGCGCTTCGAGCCGCGCCTTGACTTCGGCGGCAGGCTTCGGTTCGGCGCGGTAGCCGAGACCCTTCAGGATCTCTTCCATGTCGTCGGCGGTGGCGCCGAGGATCGACATCATCGGCGGCGTCACCATGAAGGCGTTGCCGTCATAGGCGCCGTCGGGGCGCTGTCCGAGGCCCGGCTTCCAGTTGGTCGCCGGACGGATCAGGTCGGCCAGCCGCTCGAGGATGTCGACGCGGACCGCGCGGCGGCCGAGATTGCGGTAGCCGGCGAGTTTGTAGAAGGATTTGTCGAAGGTCGGATCGATGACCACCGAGGTGCGGCCCGACGCCAGGGCGTGAACCACGTCGCCAAAACCCGGCTTCTCCTTGCCGTCATTCTTCAATGCCCAAAGCAATGTCACCAGTCCGGCAGGCGCCGGCTTGACCAGCGCCGGCACGAAGACATGGTAGGCGCCGAAGCGAACGCCCAGCCGGCGCAATGCGGCGCGACCTTCCTGATCGAGCGACTTCATCTCTTCGGCAATGTCGCGGCGGTTGATGAGGCCGAAATTCTCGACCAGCTGGAAGGCGATGCCGCGGCCGATGCCGGTGATCTGGTCGGCGTTCTTCAAGTCGACCAGCGGCTTCAGCAGGGATTCGACCTGGAAGTTGACGAAGCGCTCGGCGCGCGCCGCGACCTTGTCGCGGGCGGGACCGGTAAGTTGCTCGTCGGCCAACAGGACAAGGCGCGGCTTCAGCGGCTCGTCGCCGGCGACCAGCGTGCCGACCGGCGCGCCGATCCAGCGCAGCGTGCCGTCGGAGCCGAGCGCGATGTCGCCATTGGCGCAGGCGCCGAAGCGTTCGGCGCGCGCCTCGAATTCGGTGGCCAAAGCCTTTTGTGCCGCCGTGCGCACGGCCTTGGCATCCTCGCCGCCGGCGCTCTGGTCGGCGGTGAAGCGGAACCCTTGCAACTCGCCGACATGATGGCCTTCGACAAGGACGGTTCCGGTAGGGCTAATTTCGGCTTCAGGCATGGTATTTTCTCTAAGGCGCCGCATGAGGACGGAAGTCCTGCGGTCTACGAAGCGTTTCGTCAACCGCTCATGCAGCGCATCCGACAATCTGTCTTCGATTTCGCGCGTCTTTTCCTGCCAGTGTGCCTGATCGGCCAGCCAGCCGGGCCGGTTGGAAACGAAAGTCCAGGTGCGGATCTGGGCGATCCGGTGCGACAGCGTGTCGATGTCGCCGTCTGTCGTATCGGCACGCCGCACCTGCTCGGCCATGTAGTTCTCGTCGACATGGCCATGCCGGGCGAGGTCCATATAGATCGAGGCGATGAGGTCGGAATGCTGGGCCGGCGCGATCTTCCTGTAGTCGGGGAGTGCGCAGGCTTCCCACAGCAGCGCCACCCGCTTGGCGTCGGTGGCCAGAGCGCGGATGTCCGCGTCGCGCGACAGGTGCTCGAGCGCTTGAGCATCGACCGCCGGCAGCGCCCGCGTCAGGCCCTCAACCGGCGCGTTGGTTTCGATCGAGCGCTTCAGCGCATCGAGGCTGGCGAAATCGAAATCGGCGGTGCGCCATTGCAGCACCTTCACCGGGTCGAAATCGTGCCCCTCGATCTTCTTGACCAGCTCTTCATCCAGCGGGTCGACCTGGCCGGTGACGCCGAAAGTGCCGTCGCGCAGATGGCGGCCGGCGCGGCCGGCGATCTGGCCGAGTTCGGCGGATGTGAGGTCGCGAAACTGGTAGCCGTCGAACTTGCGGTTCTGGGCGAAGGCGACATGGTCGAGATCGAGGTTGAGTCCCATGCCGATGGCGTCGGTGGCGACGAGGTAGTCGACATCGCCGGACTGGAACAGCGCCACCTGGGCGTTGCGGGTGCGCGGCGAGAGCGCGCCGAGCACGACGGCGGCACCGCCCTGCTGGCGACGGATCAATTCGGCGATGGCGTAGACCTCGTCCGCCGAGAATGCGACGATCGCCGTGCGCCGGGGCAGACGGGTCAGCTTCTTCGAGCCGGCATAGGCGAGG
This sequence comes from Mesorhizobium amorphae, assembly GCF_014843845.1. Lineage (GTDB taxonomy): Bacteria > Pseudomonadota > Alphaproteobacteria > Rhizobiales > Rhizobiaceae > Mesorhizobium > Mesorhizobium amorphae_A. The sequence continues at coordinate 18,563 of NZ_JHQS01000061.1, forward strand.
TGCGACAGCCGCGGCCGCGTCACCACCGAGACGCCCTTCAACAGGCGCTGCAGGATGCCGTGCATGGTGGCCGCACCCAGCAGCAGCGTTTCCTGACGGCCGCGCAGATGAAGGATGCGGTCGGTGAAGATGTGGCCGCGCTCGAGATCGCCGGCGAGCTGGACCTCGTCGATGGCGACGAAGGCGGCGTCGGTCTCGCGCGGCATGGCTTCGACGGTGCAGACCGAATATTTGGCGCCCACCGGCTGGATCTTCTCCTCGCCGGTGATGAGCGCCACCTTATGAGCGCCGACCTTTTCGCAGACGCGCGTGTAGACTTCGCGCGCCAGCAGCCTGAGCGGCAGGCCGATGACTCCGCTTTCATGCGCCACCATGCGTTCGATGGCGAGATGGGTCTTGCCGGTGTTGGTCGGGCCGAGCACGGCCGTCACGTCGCGGCCCGAAAGGATCAGCGGCTGAGAGTGTTTCGGCTGGATGTTCATCGGCTCGGAAATAACGCTTCTGCCGCTCGTTGCCGGGGAGCACGCCAGTGCTGGCGCGTGTGACAGCCGACACATAAGGATTTCAGGCGCGAAGCGAAAGCGGAATGTTCCGCAGGTGGGCGAAGAGCGGTCCGGCTCGCGCGAAATCCGGTCCCGATTAAGAGTTGGAACGAGTCTGGAACGAATCGGCGACGAATCACTGACTCTCGCTGATTCAGGTTTTGTTCACGGCTATATGTGGATTTTTGGGTGGCGAGTCTCACCACATGCTGAATCGCTAAACTGGCCCGATTTATGCAAAGAGATCAACGCTGTTAACCTTCGCCGGGGAACGATCGCCGCACCCAGGTCGACCTCGGCCAACATTATGAAATCCTTGACTTTTCCTAACGGACCTTAACCATTTGGCTGCGATTTCCAGGCCTCGCCGTTAACGTTTCGGCCAAAGCCGGAACGAATCGGCGACGAATCAGCGATGTCGGGATTTTCCCGGTCTGTTCACCCCAACAGGTTGTGTTGTGAACAGGTTATCCACCGAGAAGTCACAGCTTGTGACGTGGGTTTCGCACAGACTTGGCAGCTGCCGTTAACCTGTGCGTGCCGCTCCGGCACAGATCGGTGTTGGGTGCAGCGGTCGGCCCGATCATAGCACCACGACCAGGCTCGGCCAGCAATGCCAAAACGGCTGCTTCAGGACAGATCCTCTTCCGTCACATAGCGCTGCAAGGCAGAGCCGACATTCCGGATGATCTCGTCGTGGGAGAGGGCGACGACCGGAGGAAGCCGCAGCAGGTATCGGCACATCGCCAAACCCAGCAACTGGCTTGAGACGAGACCGGCTCCTCGACCCGCATCGGCGGGGTCGCCGACCGCCGCAACCACTGGCCTCACCTGGTTGGCAAACACCTCGCGCAGCTTTTCGGCAGCAAAGTCGTTGGACATCGCCGAACGCAGCAGAATTGTCATGCCAGGACCGCTGGCCGGACCTTCCCAGATTTCGAGAAAGCGCCTGATCAGTGTTTCGCCGATGGCGGCTCGGTCAATCATCCGCAGCTCCGGCAAATGCAGGTCGACGACCGCCGCCCTGGCGAACAGTTCGTCCTTGCTGCGGAAATAGCGGATCACCATGGCCGGATCGATCGAGGCATGCGCTGCGACATCGCGGATGGAGGCGCCGTCATAGCCGCGCTCGGCGAACAATAGCCGTGCAGCCTCGAGGATATGGGCCCGCGTGCGGTCCGACTTGCTGATTTTCTTCGCCTGATTCTGAGTCATGAAAATCCATATGCCAACGACTGTTGACAAATGCAATGGCGTCGATTAGAAAGTCAACACTTGTTGACAAACGGAGAGAGAAAATGTTGCCCGATACAACGGAAGTCCTGATCATTGGCGCCGGCCCGACCGGCATGGCGCTGTCCATCATGCTGCACCAGGCCGGTGTCGATCACGTACTGATCGACAAGCTGGCGCAGGGCCTTCAGACCTCGCGCGCCGGCGTCATCCATTCGCAGACGCTGGAAGCGCTGCAGCCTCTCGGTGTCACCGGGCGGCTGGACGAACTTGCCCTGAAGCTGCAAAATTTCGCCATCCGCGACCGCAACCGGGCGCTGCTCAATCTCGATTTCGGCAAGCTTCCATCAAGGCATCCCTATCTGTTGATGCTGCCTCAGAACCTGACCGAGCAGGTGTTCGCCGAGCGGATCGCTGCCCTGGGCGGCGTCATTCATCGCGAAGTCGAGGCCAAGGCGGTTGTTCAGGATGCTGACGGCGCCCGCGTGACGGTGGTCGAGAACGGCCGCGAGAAGCTGATATCGGCGCGCTACGTCGTCGGCGCCGATGGCATGAACAGCCTGGTGCGCGGCGCGGCCGGCATCGAGTTCGACGGCGCAGCCTATGACGGGTCGTTCGTGCTCGCCGACGTCCGTCTCGATTGGCCGGTTGGGCCGAAGGAAGTGTCGCTGTTCTTTGCACCGGCCGGGCTGGTGGTGGTGGCGCCGCTTCCGGACGGGTCGTACCGCATCGTTGCAACAATGGATGACGCACCGGAAAGCCTGAGGTTGCCGACATCCAGGCGCTGCTCGACAGCCGTGGGCCCACCAGACAGCGCGCCCGGGTGCTCGACCTGGCGTGGAGTTCGCGTTTTCGCGTGCATCACCGCCTGGTCCGGTCGTATCGCAAGGACCGGTTGTTCCTCATGGGCGATGCCGCGCACGTGCACAGCCCGGCAGGGGGACAGGGCATGAACACCGGCATTATCGACGCGGTCGTGCTTGGCGAATTGCTCGGCGATGTGGTGAACGGCGTGCGCGCGGAAGCCGAGCTCGACCTCTACGAAACGCTGCGGCGCCCGGCGGCGCAGGAGGTACTTGAGCTGGCAGGCAAGATGACCGACATGGCGCTTACCCGCAATCCGGTGAAGCGGTTCGTCCGCAATCTGCTGCTCTCGCTGATGAACCTCAATCAATTGCTGAAGCGTCGCATGGCCTTGAAACTGTCGGGCCTCAGCCGCGCGCCGCTGGCCCGGTTGCCGGCACCTTCGCGTGTGCCGGGTTCAATTGCCCCCAGCAAGCCCGCAGCCAAACCAGCGCTGAAGCTTGCCGCCTGACAACTGCGATTGTCACGGCAACAAGCCTCGATCGTGGGCGCGTAGGTCTGTACCGGCCGTAGGGCCGGTACATCAGTTGTCGCGGGACGGACTCGAAACCTCAGGCAAAATACTGTCCGCCATTGGCGGAGATGGTCGAACCGGTGATGAAGCCGGCTTCATCGGAAGCCAGGAAGACGACGCAGCGCGCGATCTCTTCCGGCTCGCCGAGGCGACCGACCGGGATCTGCGGGATGATGCGTTCGTTGAGCACCTTCTCGTCGATCGCCTTGACCATTTCGGTGGCGATGTAGCCCGGGCAGATGATGTTGACGGTGATGCCGGCGCGGGCGCCTTCCTGGGCGAGCGCCTTCGAGAAGCCGATGTCGCCGGCCTTGGCGGCGGAATAGTTGACCTGGCCGGCCTGGCCCTTCTGGCCGTTGATAGAGGAAATGGTGATGACGCGGCCGAACTTGCGGTCGCGCATGCCGCCCCACAAAGGATGCGTCATGTTGAAGACGCCGGAAAGGTTGGTGTCGATGACTTCCTTCCACTGCTCGCGCGTCATCTTGTGGAACATGCCATCGCGGGTGATGCCGGCATTGTTGACGAGCACGGAAACCGGGCCGAGATCGGCCTCGACCTGCTTGATGCCGGCGGCGCAGGCGTCGTAGTCGGCGACAGACCATTTGTAGGTCTTGATGCCGGTTTCGGCAGTGAACTTCGTCGCCGCCTCGTCATTGCCGGCGTAGTTCGCGGCAACCGAATAGCCGGCGTTCTTCAGCGCGACCGATACCGCGGCGCCGATGCCGCGCGACCCGCCCGTGACGATTGCTACCTTGCTCATGCGTTTCCTCCTCCCTAACGTTCTTGGTGAATGGTGAATGGTCGAAGACGGTCGGTTAACGGCCATTCACCACTTGCCATTCGCCATTCACTCTTTTCTCAGAGCGCTTCGATGCACATGGCGACGCCCATGCCGCCGCCGATGCAGAGCGTGGCGAGGCCTTTCTTCGCACCGCGGCGGCGCATTTCGAAAACCAGCGTGTTGAAGATGCGGGCACCCGAAGCGCCGATCGGATGGCCGATGGCGATCGCCCCGCCATTGACGTTGACGATCGAGGGATCCCAGCCCATGTCCTTGTTGACGGCGCAGGCCTGCGCGGCGAAGGCCTCGTTGGCCTCGACCAGGTCGAGGTCGCCGACCGACCAGCCGGCCTTGGCCAGCGCCTTGCGCGAAGCGGGAATGGGCCCGGTGCCCATGATCTGCGGATCGACGCCGGCGGTGGCCCAGGAGACGATGCGCGCCAATGGCGTTATGCCGCGCCTGGCGGCTTCCGCTTCACTCATCAGCAGCGCGCCGGCAGCGCCGTCATTGATGCCGGAGGCGTTGGCGGCGGTTACGGTGCCGTCCTTGTCGAAAGCCGGCTTTAGCTTGGTCATGGCGTCGATGGTGGCGCCGTGGCGGATGTACTCGTCCTGGTCGACGGTGGTGTCGCCCTTCTTGCCCTTGATGGTGAAGGCGACGATCTCGTCCTTGAACTTGCCGGCCTTCTGCGCGGCCTCGGCCTTGTTCTGCGAGGCCAGAGCGAACTGGTCCTGGTCGTCGCGGGTGATCTGGAACTGGCGCGCGACGTTCTCGGCAGTGTTGCCCATGTGGTAGCCGTTGAAGGCATCCCACAGCCCGTCCTTGATCATGGTGTCGATCATCTTGTAGTCGCCCATCTTGACGCCGGCGCGCAGATGCTGGGCATGCGCCGAGAGCGACATCGATTCCTGTCCGCCGGCGACGATCACCTTGGCGTCACCGCTGGCGATCTGCTGCATGCCGAGCGCGATCGCGCGCAGACCCGAGCCGCAAACCTGGTTGAGACCCCAGGCGGTGGTCTCCTTGGGCAGGCCGGCGTTGATCGAGGCCTGGCGGGCGGGGTTCTGGCCTTGGGCGGCGGTCAGCACCTGACCGAGGATGACCTCGTCAACCTCGCCCGGCTCTACACCGGTACGCGACAGCAGCTCCCGGATGACGACGGCGCCGAGCTCGTGCGCCGGAGTGGCGGCGAAGGCGCCGTTGAAGGAACCAACAGACGTGCGTGCCGCGCCGGCGACAACGATGGCATTGGACATTTTCTTCTCCAGACTTCGAGGTGACGTGTTTTTGGGTATCGTTAGGGACTTTTCTTGCCCGTTCCATGACCCAAGTCAAACCGGAAATAGGCATGCCAGCCATGCGCGGCAAGCAGGCTGCCTGCGGCCAGGGCAACCGCCATGGCTTTCGCTGCGCAGCATATTTTGCCCGCCATGCAGCATTAAATGATGCCGCACTGCACAAACCACTTGGAATTGCGACGCTTTTGCGCATATCCTCGCAAGGGCGCAATCGTTACCGGCTGCTTACTCACATGCACCGGTGTCCGGGGAGGATACTGATGGCCGCGAAAGACGATCCGATCATTATCAAGAAATATGCCAATCGCCGGCTCTACAACACCGGCACCAGCACCTATGTGACGCTCGAGGACCTGGCCGACATGGTCAAGAAGGGCGAGGAATTCACCGTCCAGGACGCCAAGACAGGTGACGACATCACGCACCCGGTGCTGACACAGATCATCTTCGAGCTGGAGAACAAGGACGGGCAGAACATGCTGCCGATCCCGTTCCTGCGCCAGCTGATCGCCTTCTACGGCGACCAGATGCAGATGATCGTGCCGAGCTTCCTCGAACAATCGATGATCGCCTTTTCCAAGGAGCAGGAACGGTTCCGCGAGCAGATGAAGGGCGCCTTCGGCAAGTCGCCGATCGACGTGATGAAGATGGCCACGCCGATCAAGGCGCTGGAAGAGCAGACGCGCCGCAACATGGAGATGTTCCAGAACGCGATGCGCCTGTTCACGCCATTCCCGTCAGCCGGTGCGAACGGGCCTGCTCCTGCTGCCCCGGCCGAGCCGACCAGGAAGGAAGCGCCGGAGAAGCCGGACGACCTTCAGGAACTGAAGGAACAGATCGCCGCCATGCAGCGCAAGCTCGACACCATGTCGTGAGCGCCAGACGGCGCCGGCTGAGCCGGCGCGGTCATTCGCCAAGCCGATCTAGCGTTTCACGGGCCCGTCGTAGCGGGCTCGCGGCCTGATCAATCCGTTGCTGGTCACCTGTTCGACGGCATGCGCGGTCCAGCCGATGCTGCGGCCGAGCGCGAACAGGCGAAACGGAGCGTCTGACGGCAGGCGCAAATTTCGGGTCAGCGCGGCGAGCGCAAAGTCGATGTTCGGGCGCGCGCCGGTCGCCGCGAGAACGGCGTCCTGCAGATGCGCAAGGCCGCCGTCGACCTCGATGTCGCCCAACAGGGCGTCTGCCCTGGGATCGCCTTCTGGGTAAAGCTGATGGCCAAAGCCGGGCAGCGGCCGGTCGTGGCCAAGCCAGCGCCCGACCGCGATATCGGCTCCCAACCGCTCCGCGTCCTCGACGAGATTGAGGGCCGCCTCGCCGGCGCCGCCATGCCGGGGACCGGAAAGAGTGGCGAGACCGGCAATCAGGCAAGCGGCAACCGGTGCCCCGGTCGAGGCGGCGACTCGCGCGGCGAAAGTCGACGCGTTCAATTCGTGATCGGCTAGCAGCACCAGCGCCCGGCGGATCAAATCCGCGCCGGCGCCGCCGACGGACCAGCCGCGCGCCAGCCTTTCATGCATGGCGCCGCGTCCGGCAACCGCGCCAAGTGCCGCGGCCAGGGCGCCGATGGCGCCGGCCGCATCCTGATACAGCATGGCCGGCAAGCGTCCGAGGGAAGGCCGGCCTTCCGCCGCCAGCCGGGCAAGGCTGGTGAAGGCAGCGGCGCGACTGTTTTCACCGCCGGGAGAGCCCTGCGCGGCAAATGACACGCCGGCATTCGTCGCCCAAAGCAGGCTCGCCGTCTCTTCCAGCGTGGCCGTGGCAGAAAGTGTCGTCGCGTCCTCGCCGCGATAGACGAGGCGGCCCTGCACGATGGTCGAGATCGAGGTGGCAATGGCCGGTTCGCCCCAGGCGATGGCGCTTTCGGCGATCGCCTGGGGGCTTCGTCCACGCGCCCGGCGGGTCGCAAGTGCCGCGATGTCGTCGGCGCGATACCGGCTGCGGCGCGGATCGGCCTGATCCGGCCGCATGCCGATGCGGCCGCGGCTGACATAGGCATAGAGGGTCTGCGGCCGCACCTTGAGCCGCCCCAGAGCTTCCTCACGTGTCAGCCACTCGGACATGTTGCTCCAAGCCTATATTGATTCTATTGATCAAGATTGATGCATTGATCATGCACCATTAATTCCAGTCGGTAAACCTCTCAAGGAGACAGATATGGCAAACGGGCTCGATGACGTGGTGGCGGCGGAAACCGTGCTTTCCGATGTCGACGGCCTTGGCGGCCGCCTCACCATAAGAGGCCATTTGCTGCCGGAGCTGGCTGGTCGCTGGCGTTATCCGCAAGTGGTTCGCCTGCTGCTGGACGGCTTCTTCGACGATCTCCCCGACGATGCCAAGCTTGCGCAGGCGATCGGCCGGGCGCGCGCGGAAGTGTTCGAGCGCTTGCAGCCGATGCTGCCGGCTTTGGCGCCGCTCGATGTCTACAGCGGCATTCGCGCCGGCATCGCCTTGCTGCCGGACGGCGATACGTTGACGGACGCCTTGCTGTTGATCGCGGCGCCGGCGGTGCTGACGCCGGCCTTGCTGCGCGGCAAGCGCGGAAGTCCGGCGATCGCGCCGAACCCGCAGGCGGACCATGCCGCCGACATGCTGCGGATGCTGAGCGGTACCGACGCATCGCCTGCCCTGGCCAAGGCGCTCGACACCTATCTCGTCACCGTCTGCGATCATGGCCTTAACGCATCGACTTTCGTCACCCGCGTCGTTGCCTCGACGCAGGCCGGCCTGACATCGGCGATCCTGGCCGGTCTCGGCGCGCTCAAGGGGCGGCTGCATGGTGGCGCGCCCGGTCCGGTGATCGAGATGCTCGACGCGATCGAGGCAGGCGGCAATGCTGCTGGCTGGCTGCGCGCGGAGATCGCGCGCGGCGAGCGCATCATGGGCTTCGGCCATCGCATCTACCGGGTGCGCGATCCGCGTGCCGACGTGCTAAAGGCGGTGGTGCGGCAACTCGGCGCCGAGGGCGCAACCGGCCGCCGGCTGGCATTTGCCGAGACGGTGGAGCAGACCGCGCTCGAGGTGTTGCGGCAGGCCAAGCCGTCGCGCTCGATCCAGACCAATGTCGAGTTCTACACCGCGCTCTTGCTTGAGGCGGCAGGTTTCCCGGCGGAGGCGTTCAGCAATGTCTTCGCCGCCGGGCGCGTTGCCGGCTGGGTCGCCCATGCGCGCGAGCAGCAGACGACCGGGCGGTTGATCCGACCGCAGTCGCGCTATGTCGGCCCGGTGCCGGATCTGGTGGCCTGAGTCTTCCAACCTGTTTCGATCAACACAGCCTCTCCGCTTCAAGGCGGTGAGGTTGTTCTCGATGACCGAAATTTCATGTGATCACGCGACCGTGTTCGTGTTCTTGCCTTGGTCAGGACTTATATGCTGCACTGCAACATAGATCCGCTGCAGCCGAATTGTTCCGATTCCCGGGCAAGGATGAGGCACGCAGCATCCAAATCGACAGGAACGCCATGACGACGAACGGCAAGGCGGAGGAGAAAAAGAAGATCAATATCGCGCTCCAGGGCGGCGGCTCGCACGGCGCCTTTTCCTGGGGCGTGCTCGACCGGCTGCTGGAGGATGGGCGGCTCGAGATCCAAGCAGTTTCCGGCACCAGCGCCGGCGCCATGAACGCGGTGGCGCTGGCTGATGGCTTTGTGCGTGGCGGTGTCGAGGGTGCGCGGCAGAAGCTCGACGATTTCTGGCGCGCCGTGGCGGCGAAGGGCCGCTTCAGCCCGGTGCAGCGCATGCCGTGGGATGTCGCCTGGGGCAACTGGTCGATCGAGAACACGCCGGGCTATTTCTTCTTCGACACCATGTCGCGGGTGTTTTCGCCCTATATCGCCAACCCGCTCGGGCTCAATCCGCTGCGCGACGTGGTCGAACAGGAGATCGATTTCAAGAACGTGCACGCCTGCAAGTCGATGGAGCTGTTCATCTCGGCGACCAATGTCGAGACCGGGCAATTGCGCGTCTTTTCCGACGGCGAGATCGAGCTCGACACGGTGATGGCCTCGGCCTGCCTGCCGCAATTGTTCCGCGCCGTCGAGATCAAGGGTGTGCCCTATTGGGATGGCGGCTATGGCGGCAATCCGGCGCTGTTCCCGTTCTTCAAGACGGCGGCGACCGAGGACGTGCTTCTGGTGCAGATCAATCCGGTGGTGCGCGAGGGGACGCCGAAGAGCGCCAACGAGATCCAGAACCGCATCGACGAGATCACCTTCAATGCGGGACTGCTGAACGAATTCCGCTCGATTGCCTTCGTCAAGGAACTGATCGCCGCCGGCCGCCTGCCGCATGGCGAATACCGCGACATCCGTATGCACCGGATCGATGCCGACGAGGCGTTCAAGGATCTGTCGGCGTCGTCCAAGGTCAATGCCGAATGGGCATTCCTAGCCTATCTGCGCGATCTCGGCCGCACCGCGGCCAGCGACTGGCTGGAGGAGAATTACGACGCCGTCGGCAAGCGGCCGACGCTCGACCTCTCCGGCGAGCTCGACGACGGCTTCAAGCCGGTGCGCGGGCCGGCGCCCGGCCGGCGGGTCAAGGAATTTTTGGCGGCGCGCAAGAAGCCCGAGCAGGCACGCCGTCAGGCCTGAGCACGCGGTCTTCAATTTATCGGCTGCTAGGTGTTTGCCTGTCGGCGAGAACAACGAGATGTCTGCCGGCGCGGTTCTTCCCCTACGGAACCAGGGAAGTGCTGGATTCGACCCTTGGCGCGATGTAACCTTACCTAGACGTAAACGGGAGGTTGCGATGCTGCAGACCGGACAGGATGCCCTCGGCGCACAGTTCGCATTGCAGCGTGGTGCATTCGAGAAAGAGCCCTTTCCAGACCTCGATGTCCGCAAGGATCGTCTCAAGCGTCTGCTGGCGCTCACCGAGCAGCATGAGGCCGAGATCTGCTCCGCCATCGACTCCGATTTCAGTGGCCGGTCGGCCCATGAGACGCGCCTTGCCGAGCTGTTCGTCGTCGGCGCCGGGATAAGGCATGCGCTGTCGCATCTGCGCGGATGGATGCGGGAGCGCCGCGTCGCCACCAGCCTGCCGTTTCTGCCGGGGCGCAATCGGCTTCTGCCCCAGCCGGTCGGCGTGGTCGGCATCGTGTCGCCCTGGAACTATCCGTTCCAGCTTGCCATCGCGCCGGCCACGGCCGCGCTGGCGGCCGGCAACCGCGTTCTGATCAAGCCCTCCGAACTGACGCCGAAATTTTCCGCCTTGCTCGAACGTCTGGTCGGCGAGCATTTTGCCCCTGACGAGATGAGTGTCGTTGTCGGCGACGCCGAGGTCGGAAAAGCCTTCGTGTCAGTGCCCTTCGATCATCTGCTGTTCACCGGTTCGACGGCGGTCGGCCGCCAGGTCGCGATGGCCGCGGCAGCGAACCTTACGCCAGTGACGCTCGAACTTGGTGGCAAGTCGCCAGCTATCTTCGATGCTTCATGCGACCTCGACGCAGCCGTGTCCAGCGTCGCCTACAGTAAGCTTTTGAACGCAGGCCAGACCTGCATCGCTCCGGACTATCTGCTGGTTCCGCAAGGGCAGTCGGAGATGATTGCCACCAAGTTTGCGGCCGCGATGGCGCGGCTCTATCCGAGCCTGCGCAACAACCCAGACTATACGGCAATCGTCAGCGAGCGGCACCATCGGCGCCTCAGCGACATGGTCACTGAAGCTCGTCAGAGTGGTGCCGAAGTCATCGAGGTCAATCCGGCAGGCGAAAAACTCGGCGACACGGATCGCAAGATGCTGCCGACGCTGGTCAGGAACGCAGGCGAGGATCTGCGGCTGATGCGCGAAGAGATTTTCGGGCCGGTGCTGCCGATCATCGAATACGCCAAGGTCGATGACGCCATCGAGCATGTGAACCGGGCGGAACGTCCGCTGGCGCTCTACTGGTTCGGCCGCGACAGCGGCAATCGCCAACGCGTGATGCGCGAAACAATTGCCGGCGGCGTCACGGTCAATGACTGCATGCTGCATCTGGTTCAGGAACGCCAGCCATTCGGTGGCGTCGGCGCCAGCGGCATGGGTGCCTACCACGGCGAATGGGGTTTTCGGACCTTCAGCAAGGAAAAGCCGATTTTCCTCCAGTCCAAGTTGAGCGCGGGCGCCCTTTTGCGCCCGCCCTACGGCAAGACATTCGAGCGGCTTTTGCGGCTATTGAAGCTCATCAGCTGATAGATTTGCCCTCGGCTTCCTCGAATGCTTGAGAGGTCCCGCACCATCCTGACACCTGCTGCCAAAGAACTTCCCGACCCAGTAAAGGCGGCCGGTCAGGCGGCCAAGAGCTGAAGAATGGCGGGCACACGCTGTCCGGTGGCGCAATGATCCATCAAACTTTCTGACTGTTTTGCAATGCAACTTTAAGGTAGAAGCGCGCTTCGCCGTTCACGGCAAATTGAACATGGCCCTGCGCGCACCCATATCGGCGACGCGCCCGCGTTTCTGGAAGACGCGGCCTGGCCCGACCCGCAGTGGAAAAAACGACATGCCGAAAATCAGGTTTCACAAGCTTGCAGCAATTGTCGTGCTCATCGGATTCGCAGCCTGGATGGGAACGGGCGCGTTCTCGTCCGTCGGCAGCGCTGCCCCTGACAACAAACCCAAGGCCGGCGAAGCCGATCAGCCCAAGGGCACCGACAAGCCGAAGGCCGCCGAGGCCGATCAGCCCAAGGCCGCGCCGCGCACCGTCGCGGTGGTGACGCCGCCGCGCAAAACCTATGCGCGCGCCATCCGCATTTCCGGATTGACCGAGGCCGACAAGCGCGCGGTGCTGGCAACGCGGGTGGCCGGCATCATCGACAAGCTGCCGGTCAAGCAGGGCCAGCACGTCAAGACCGGCGACCTGGTGCTGATGCTTGCCACCGAGGAAAAGCTTTCGGCGGTTAGCAATGCCAGGCAGCTTCTTGGCCAACGCCAGGCGGAGCTTGCTGCTGCCGAGCGATTGGCCAAGACCGGAAATCTGCCCAAGCTGCAGCTCGATAACGCCCGCTCCAGCCTGACGTTGGCACAATCGGTGCTGGAAGCCATGCAAGCCGAGCTTGGTCGCAATGAGGTGAAGGCACCTTTCGATGGCATCATCGATCGGGTGCCGGTGGAAGTTGGCAGTTCTGTGATGGCGGGCGGCGAGGTGGCGACCATTCTCAAGCTCGATCCGGTCATCGCTCGTGGCGAAGTCAGCGAGCGCGATCTGCGCTACATCAAGATCGGCGACGAGGCCAATGTGCGCCTGGTCAATGACCAAAAGGTCACCGGCACGGTGCGCTACATCAGCCGCGATGCCTCGTCGCAGACCCGCACCTTCCGCGTCGAGGTGGCGATCCCCAATGCGGATGGCAGCATCCCGGCGGGCATGACGGCGGAGATCGCGCTCAGCGCGCAGCCGACCGACGCGATCATGCTGCCGCGCTCGGTGGTGACGCTCGGCGACAAGGGCGATCTCGGTATCCGCGCCGTCGGCAAGGACAGCAAGGTCGCGTTCTTCCCGATCGATCTCGTCGACGACACGCCGAACGGGCTGGTGCTCGGCGGCATTCCCGATGATGCGCGCATCATCGTTGCCGGCCAGGAGCTGGTGAAGGAAGGCGATTTGGTCAAACCGGTCGAGGCCGACCAGGCGACAATCAACAAGCTGATCGGCGAGGCGACAGCCGGCACGCAATAGCATGGTCTCCCGGGGTTCGACCCCGGCGACGACACGCTGCCGCGCAGCTCCCGAAAGCAACAGCAGGCCTAAGTCATGGATATCGTAAGACTCGCAATCCACAACGCCCGGCTGACCATTTCGGTCCTGGTCTTCCTCCTGCTCGCCGGCTGGGTCGCCTATCAGTCGACGCCGAAGGAAGCCGAGCCCGACGTTCCGATCCCGATGATGTATGTCAGCCTGATCTATCAGGGCATCTCGCCGGAGGATTCGGAGCGGCTGCTGCTGCGGCCGATGGAAAGCAAGCTGAAGAGCCTGAAGGGGCTCAAGGAGATGCGCTCGGCCGCCTTCCAGGGCGGCGGCTACGTGCTGGTCGAGTTCCAGCCGCAGACGAACCTGGCGACGGCGCTGCAGGATACGCGCAGCAAGGTGCAGGACGGCAAGGCCGACCTGCCGCAAGCGGCCGAGGAGCCGACGGTCACCGAGGTCAACGTCTCCGAATTCCCCGTGCTGGTTGTGACGCTGTCGGGCGAAGTGCCGGAGCGTGTGCTGACGGCGGCGGCGCGCGAATTGCGCGACCGCATCGAGGAAGTGCCCGGCGTGCTCGAAGGCTCGCTGCAGGGCGCGCGCGACGATCTCGTCGAAGTCGTCATCGATCCGATGAAATTGTCATCCTATGGGCTGCAGCTCGACCAGGTCGTGCAAGGCGTCGCCGCCTCCAACAACCTGGTTGCGGCAGGCAACATCGAAGGCTCGGAAGGCAAATACGCCGTCAAGGTACCGTCGCTGATCGAAAAACCGGAGGACGTCGCCAATCTGCCGGTGGTCGCCACGCCCGACGCAGTCGTCCGGGCCAGGGATATCGCCACCATCCGCTCCACCTTCAAGGATGCCGAGACGGTGACCCGCCTCGACGGCAAGCCAGCGATCGCCATCGAGGTGAAGAAGCGCATTGGCGCCAACCTCATCGACACGCTGACCAATGTCCGGGCGGTGTCGGATACCTTCATCAAGTCGATGCCGGAAGGCATGCACGTCACGTACACGCAGGACAAGTCGGTCTTCGTCAACCAACTGCTCGGTGACCTGCAGAACCACGTCATGATCGCCGTCATCCTGGTGTTCATCGTCATTCTCTACGCGCTGTCCGGCCGCGCTTCGCTGCTGATCGGATTGGCCATTCCATCGTCCTTCCTGATCGGCATCCTGCTGCTCGCCATGATGGGCTACACGATCAACATGATCGTGCTGTTCAGCCTTATCCTGGCGGTCGGCATGCTGGTCGACGACGCCATCATCGTCACCGAATTCGCCGAACGACGGATGAGCGAAGGCATGCCGAAGGAAGAGGCATTCGCGCTTGCCGCAAGGCGCATGGCCGGTCCGGTGATCGCGGCGACGATGACGCGCATCGCCGCCTTCTCGCCGCTGCTGTTCTGGCCCGGCATCATCGGCGATTTCATGAAGTACATGCCGATCACGCTGATCGTCACGCTGTCGGCCTCGATGCTCTATGCGCTGGTCTTCGCCCCGACGCTGGGCGCGATCTTCGCCAAGGCGCCGAAGCATCACGAGGACGACAACCGCGACGGCTGGTACATGGCCGTGGTCAAGCAGGCGGTGCGCTTCCCCATCACCGTGCTCGTGCTGACCGTCGCTTTGCTGTTCGGTGTCGGCTTCGCCTATTCGAAATTCGGCGCCGGCGTCGAGTTCTTCCCCAATGTCGAGCCCGATTACGGTCTGCTCTACGTGCACGCCCGCGGCAATCTTTCGCTCGCCGAAATGGACGCCGCGACCAAGGAGGCCGAAAACCGGCTGCTCGGCTGGCCGGGCGTGAAATCGGTCTACACCCGCGTCGGCAAGACGCAAGGCGGTGGCCAGGACATCCCGGAGGATGTGGTCGGCGTGATCCAGTACGAGTTCGTCGACTGGCGCGAGCGCAAATCGGCGAACGACATCCTGAACGATCTGCGCGGCGTCATGGCCGGCATCCCTGGCGTCGATGTCGAAGTGCGCGTACCTGAAGCCGGCCCGCCGACAGGCAAGCCGATCCAGATCAGGCTTTCGGCCGCCGATCCCGAGGGGCTCGACGACAAGGCGCGGGCCGTCGCTGCACGGATCGCCAAAGTGCCCGGCGTCATCGACATTTCCGACGGCCTGCCGCCGCCCGGCGTGGACTGGGCGATCGATGTCGACCGCGCCAAGGCGGCCCAGTACGGCATCAGCCCGACCTCGGTCGGCACCGTGGTGCAGCTGGTGACGAACGGGCTGAAGCTCAGCGAGTATCGGCCCGCGGGCGCCGATGACGCCGTCGACATCAGGCTGCGCCTGCCAGAAGACCGGCGCACGCTGTCGACGCTCGACGAACTCAGGGTGCAGACCTCGCAAGGGGCGGTGCCGATCTCGAACTTCGTCGTCCGCAAGCCTGAGCCGACGGTCGGTGTGCTCAACCGCATCGACGGCGCGCGTACGGTGGTCGTCCAGGCCAACGTTGCCGCCGGCGCCCAGGTGGCGGCCGTCCAGCAGGAGGTCACCAAGGCCGTCTCCGACATGGATCTCGGCAGCGGCATACGCTGGAAGCTTGCCGGCTCCAACGAGGACAGCGCGGAGGCCAGCGCCTTCCTCAGCAAGGCCTTCGGTGCGGCGATCTTCCTGATCTTCCTCGTGCTCCTGGCGCAGTTCAACAAGTTCACCAGCGTCTGGCTGGTGCTGTCCTGCGTGGTCATGGCGACGATCGGCGTGTTCCTCGGACTGCTGCTGACGGGAGAAGCCTTCGGCATCGTCATGTCGGGCATTGGCGTTATCGCGCTGGCCGGCGTGGTGGTGAACAACAACATCGTGCTGATCGACACCTACGATCGGCTGCGCGAAGAGGGCTGGGACAAGGTCGAGGCGGTCCTGCAGACCTGCCGCGAACGCGCCCGCCCGGTGGTGCTCACGGCGGTGTCGGCGATCCTCGGCGTGCTGCCGATCGCTTTCGGCCTCGGCCTCGAAATCTTCCATCACGAGACGACGATCAACGCGCCGTCGACGCAATGGTGGATTTCGCTGTCGTCGGCAATCGTCTTCGGCCTGTCCTTCGCCACCTTGCTCACGCTGGTGGTGACGCCGTCGATGCTGATGGTGTTCACCCGCGCCAAGGTCAAACCCGGGGCGCGGCGCGGTTGGTTCAGCCGTCTGTTCCGGCGCGGCAAGGGTGAGATTTCGTCGGATGCGCCGGCGCCGGATCTCGGTGCGGAGCCCGCAATCGCCTTCCCGAAGGCCGCCGAATAGCCTTGTTTTGGTTAGCCGAGCAAAAGGCCGTCCGGGAACCTCGGGCGGCCTTTTGCATTGTCCCTTCGAATTCAATTTTAAGGCGAGGGATTTCTCATGACAATCAGCACGCTTCTCATCATCATTCTGATCCTCATCCTGATCGGCGCGGTGCCGGCATGGCCGCATTCGCGCGCCTGGGGCTATGGCCCGTCGGGCATCGTCGGCGTTCTTCTGGTGGTTCTGCTGATCCTGCTGCTGATGGGCAGGATCTGAGCCGAGACTCGGGCAAAGCAACCAGCGGAGGCCCATCGGGCGCCCGCTGCGTCGTTCGAACTGTAGATCAGGCAGCCTTCTGGCCGTCCACTGCTGCAATTGTGGCAATGCCAATGTCGTTCAAGGCATCTGCAACGGCCGTCTCCAGGGGTGTGTGCGGGATCGGGCCGATAATGCCTTCGAGCCTTGCCGAGGCCAGCCTGTGCGGTTCGAAGCGCAGGTAGGACATCGAGACGATCTCGCGCCACATCGCCACGAATGGGCTGCCGGCGCGCAGCACCCACCAAGGCATCGACGTCAGCTTGAGCGTACGCCCGAGTGCTTTCTCGGCAGCCGCCTTGATTTCCAGATCGGTGACGGCATGTCCCGGAAAGTTCAGCGCCTCGTAAGAGCCGAGCTTATCGAGGTTCCGCGCCAGGCCGACGAAGGCCTTGGCCATATCCGGCAAATAGGCCCACTCATGCACGAGATCGACAGGCCCAGGCGCGGTATAGACGCCCCTGTTCATCTTGGCGGCGACAATCAGATCGAACCAGGAGCCGCTGCCGGTGCCGCCGAAGAAATCGCCGCCCCTGAGGAGGATGGTGCGGACATGTCCGGCGTCCGCCTCACGGCAAAAAAGCTCCTCCATGGCGATGCGGATGCGGCCCTTTTCGGTCGTCGGGTGGAACGGTGTGTCTTCCCAGATCACCGCCGGGATGGGCGAGCCGAAATTGTAGACATTGCCCGGAGCAAGGTGCAGGGCGCCGTTCGCCCAGCAGGCGGCCATGACGTTTTCGGCCATTGGCAGGCACTTGCCCCAGTCGGTGTAGATCGGGTTGAGGCCATTGAAGATGATGTCGACGCCTTCGGTGGCGCGTATCAGCGCGTCACGGTCGAGGGCATCGCCGGCGACAGCCGTGGCGCCCTTGAGTTCCGTCGGCACCTTGCCGCTACGGGTGACGGTGCGGACGTCGTAGCCGGCGTCGATGAAGGCCCTGGCGACCACGCGGCCGAGCCGGCCATTGGCGCCGAGGATTGCGATCTTGGTCATTTTCGTCTCCATGTTTGCGTTGAGACCTTCAATGTGCAGTGTTTGCAAACGAATGGAAATTGACTGAAATTGGCGATCTGATATTCATAAATGAATGGCTGAGATCGACTGGAATCTGATCAAGAGTTTCGTCACCGTGGCGGAAACCGGCAGCCTGTCCGCTGCCGCGCGAAAGCTGGCCGCGAGCCAGCCGACGCTTGGCCGCCACATCGCGGAACTGGAGCAGGCGCTTGGGGTGACGCTGTTCCGGCGCGATCGGCGCGGCTACGCACTGACCGAGGCCGGCAACACGCTCTACGAACGCGGCCGGGCCGTCAGCGAACAGGCGAGCGCTTTTTCGCTGCTGGCGCTGGGATCGGTCGAAGCGATCGAAGGCACGGTGCGTATCGCCGCCAGCGAAGTGGTGGCAGCCTGTGTGCTGCCGGAGATGACGGCTCGACTCGGTGTCGAGGAGCCCGGCATCGAGGTCGAGATCGTCGCCTCGAACCAGGTCGAGAACCTGTTGCGACGCGATGCCGACATTGCCATCCGCATGGTGAAGCCGGCGCAGAACGAACTGGTGGCGCGCAAAGTCGCCGATATTCCGCTCCGCCTCTGCGCGGCATCATCCTATCTCGACCGGCGGGGCCGGCCGCTCGAGCCCGGCGATCTTGTCGGGCATGACCTGATCGGTTTCGACCGCAGCGACGAGATCATTCGCGGTTTTACCCAGTTCGGCATCTCGCTCACACGCAATGCCTTTCGCTTCAGGACCGACAACCAGATCGTGCTGTGGGAGGCGGTGCGGGCGGGAAATGGCATCGGTTTCGGTCAGGGGCCGTTGATCGACCGCGATCCATTGGTGGAGAAGATACTGCCGGAGCTGACACTGCCGACGCTCCCGGTGTGGCTGGCCATGCACCGCGATGTGCGCAGCAGCGTGCGCATCCGCCGCGTCGCGGATTTCCTCTACGAGGAACTGAAGCGTTATTCGGCCGGCGCCGGCTCGGGCGCGAATTCGGCACGGTGAGCGAGCCCCGCCATCAAAAGCACAATGACGAGCAGCCCCGAAAGGGCGACGAAGATCGGTCCGAAGCTCGAATGCTCGGCAACGAAGCCGATCGCCGACGGGGCCACCAGAATGCCGGAGTAACCCATCGTGGTGACGACGCTCATGCCGGTGCCGGACGACATGCCTTCCTGGTTGCCGCCGGCCGAAAAGATGATCGGCACCATGTTGGCGATGCCGAAGCCGCAAAAGGCAAAGGCGGCGATGGCGAGCCAGGGCGACGGCGACAGGCCGGCGACCAGCATGCCTGCAGCGGCGACGAGCGCCGAGCCGCGCAGAGTCGCCACAGCGCCGAAGCGATTGCGCACGCCGTCGCCAAGGAAGCGCATGACGGCCATGACGCCGGAAAAGGCGGCATAGGCGAGGCCGGCGATAGCAAGGTCGGCGCCGAGCTCCTGTTGCAGGTAGAGCGCCGCCCAGTCGAGCACCGCGCCCTCGGAGATCATGGTCAGCAGCGCCATCAGTCCGACCAGATAGACCAGCGGATTTGCCGGCAGCGAGAATTTCTGGTGCTCGGATGCCTTGGGCTTGTCCTCGACGATTAGATGGCCGACTGCCAGCGCGATCAGGGCAAAGGCCAGCACTGTCACCACCATCGCGTGGGCAAGATGGCCGTAGTTCTGTATGGCCAGGCCGCCGACCGCACCGCCTGCGAAACCGCCGAGGCTCCAAAAACCGTGCGAGGACGACATGATCGCGCGGGAAAGCCTTCTTTCCACCGCCACCGCATTGGCGTTCATGGCGACGTCCATGCCGCCGATCGAACCGCCGAAGATGAACATGGCGATGGCCGCCAGCGGCACGTTGGGGGCCAGTGCCACGACCAGCAGGCCGAGACTGCCGCACAGGCCGAACCAGCGCAGCACGCTGCGCGACCCGTGCCGGGAGATAAGATGGCCGCACCAGGTCATCGCGGTCACCGCGCCGACGCCGAACAGCAGGATCAGCAGGCCGAGCGTGAACTTCGAGATGTCGAGGCGGGTCAGGAACATCGGAATCTGCGGCGCCCAGCTGCCGGTCAGGAAGCCGTTGGCGAGGAAGATGCCGGCCACGGCCCACCGCCCGCGAATGGCAGCCTGCATGAGGCTTTGCGCGTCCATAGACTAGAATCCGGTACAAAAAATGGCTTTGCGCGGCAAATTAGATCGATTCAATACCCAGTCAAGCGCTGGCAGCCGAAAGTGTTTGGGCCAAACCGGCCGATCAATCGATAAGCGACGTTCGTGCCTTTTTACGAGGAGTTTTTGAGAACTAAGGCAGTGCGTCGTTCGCTGACCTGGAGCGGTTCAACGTTTCATGGAAACGCAGAACCGCTCTATCTCTTTGTTTTCACGCAATTCCGGACGGAAAACCGCTGCGCACTTTTCCTGGAATTGCTCTAGTGATCGCGGGGACGTCTTGCCTCGAACTCCGCCTTCTTGGCGTCCGAGGCCTCGGTCTGGTTGAGCGCCTGCCATTCGGCATAGGGCATGCCGTAGAGAATTTCGCGAGACTGGTCCTTCGACAGGGCAACGCCCTCGGTCTCGGCGGCTTCGCGGTACCAGTTGGACAGGCAGTTGCGGCAGAAGCCGGCGAGGTTCATCAGGTCGATGTTCTGCACGTCGCTGCGTTCGCGCAGATGCGCCACCAGCCGGCGGAAGGCGGCGGCCTCGAAATCGCGTCTCTGTTCGTCGCTAAGTTCGGTCATTGTCGGCCCTCCGTCACAGCGGCCCGGTGCGCGAGCCGAACATCTTCACCCGATGTATATCGGGAAGGCGGTCGATCGCGTCAACGATCGGGGCCAGCCGTTCGGCCCATTGCATTGCGCCCCTGCTGTCGGCGATCAGGTCCTGGCGGATCTCGATCAGCGCGTGGGCAAAGCCATTGACGATGGCGTGCCTGAACATTGTGTCGCCGCGCAACGCGCCGTCATAGGGTTCGTTGTCGCCGACGACGAGGCTCTTGTCGGCCGCCAGCAAGTCGATCAGCGGCCGCGCCACCCGGTCGTCAAGATCCCACAATATGCCGACATGCCATGGGCGCTCGATGCCCTGCATGGCCGGCGTGAAGGAGTGTACCGACAAGATGAAGGGCGCTTTCGCGGACGCCTGCGCCACCGAGGCGATCATGGCGCCGATGGCATCGTGATAGGGCCGGTAGAAACCGTCGAGCCGCCTTTCCCGCTCTTCCGCCGCCATGGGGTAATTTCCCGGCACGATGGTGCCGTCATAGAGCTGGCGGATCAGTGTCGGGTCGTCCTCGCCGCGATTGGGGTCGATCAAGAGCCGCGAGAAATTGGCAAGCACCGCCGGCACGCCGAGCATTGCCGCCAGCTCGCGCGTCACGGCCTCGACGCCGATATCGTAGGCGATGTGGCGCTCGAACTCCTTAGCCGGCAGGCCGAGGCTGCCATACTCTTCCGGCAGTTCGCGGCGGGCGTGATCGCCAAGAAGCACGATGCCTCGCTTGCGGTCGCCTTCGACGATATCGAACGGCGCGAAAACTGTGGATCGGGTCATTGTCTGAAAATGGTCTGGTCGCTGGCTTCCGGGGAGGGTGGTATCGTCATTCCACGAAGAGGGCGCAGGCGCAATGCCGTTGTTTGGCCACGGTTTCTGCGAAAAATCCGACGCAAGGCGACAGATCGCCGGCGGGGCCTTTCTAAATCGATTGGAATTGGACAGAACGGCGCGTTGACATGCGCCCGGAGTTTTCCGAAAAGGGGCGTCGAGAGATGCAGATGTGGTTCTTGAGGGGTTTCAGGATGGGTTTCGCCGGCAGGCCGCGCATGCGCCGTGCCTTCGCCTTGCCGGTCCTGATCGTCACCGTCGGCCTCACCGCCATGGTTGCGGCCTCGCCCGCCCGCGCCGACTTCCGCGTCTGCAACGCCACGCAGAACCTGGTCGGCGTCGGCATCGGCTACCGCGCCAAGGCCGGCTGGATCACCGAGGGCTGGTGGCACATCGAAGGGTCGAGCTGCAAGACGCTGATCGAAGGGCCGCTGTCATCAAGGTTTTACTATCTTTATGCAGAAGACGCCGAGCGCGGCGGGCGTTGGGATGGCCCGATCAACATGTGCGTGGCCGAAAAAGAGTTCAAGATCGCCGGCGTAACCGATTGCGTCGCCCGGGGCTTCCAGCGCGCCGGATTTCAGGAATATGACACGGGCGAGCAGGCAAGCTGGATGGTCCAGCTGACCGACGAGCCCGCAACGGGAGGCGCTCCAGCGACCCCCGCCCCGGGAACAAACAGTCAATGAGACGCAACCGCAAGGTCAAGATCCTCGCCACCATCGGTCCGGCTTCCTCGTCCGAGGAGATGCTGAAGAAGCTGTTCGAAGCCGGTGCCGATGTCTTCCGCATCAATATGAGCCATACCGACCACGATTTGATGCGCACGCTGGTCGGCCGCATCCGCACTGTCGAGGAAGCCGTCGGCCGTCCCATCGGCATCCTCGCCGATCTGCAGGGGCCGAAGCTGCGCGTCGGCAAGTTCGCCAATGGCAAGGAGGTGCTGGCCGTCGGCCAGACCTTCACGCTCGACGACAATCCGGAGCCCGGCACGTCGAGCAGGGTCTATTTGCCGCATCCCGAAATCCTGAGCTCGGTCGAGGCCGGTCACCGTTTGCTGATCGACGACGGCAAGCTGGAACTGAGGGCGGTGAAGAGCGACGGCAAGTCGATCGTCTGCACTGTCGTTGCCGGCACCACCATTTCCGACAAGAAGGGCGTCAGTCTGCCCGACACCGACCTGCCGGTCGGCGCCTTGACCGAGAAGGACCGCAAGGATCTCGACGCGGTGCTGGCGGCAGGCGTCGACTGGGTGGCGCTGTCCTTCGTGCAGCGGCCGGAAGATCTCGCCGAAGCGCGCAAGATCGCGCGCGGCCGGGCGCTGATCATGGCCAAGATCGAAAAGCCGCAGGCCGTCGCCCGCCTGCCGGAGATCATCGAACTGTCGGATGCGTTGATGGTTGCGCGCGGCGATCTCGGCGTCGAGATGCCGCTCGAAGCCGTGCCCGGCATCCAGAAGCAGATCACGCGCGCCGCGCGCCGCGCGGGCAAGCCGGTGGTGATTGCCACGCAGATGCTGGAATCGATGATCACCGCACCGGTGCCGACCCGCGCCGAGGTCTCGGATGTGTCGATCGCCGTCTTCGAAGGCGCGGACGCCATCATGCTTTCCGCCGAATCGGCGGCCGGCGCCTATCCGGTCGAGGCTGTGGCGATGATGGACAGGATCGCCACCAAGGTCGAAACCGATCCGACCTATGCCGGCATCATCAATGCGCAGCGTTCTGAACCGGAAGCGACGGGTGCGGACGCCATTTCGCTCGCCGCCCGTGAGATCGCCGAGACGTTGAAACTGTCGGCGATCGTCACCTATACGGCCTCCGGCACCACCGGCCTGCGCGCTGCGCGCGAGCGGCCGCAGGTGCCGATCGTGGCGCTATCGCCAATCCTCAACACGGCGCGGCGGCTGTCGCTGCTGTGGGGTACGCATTGCGTCGTCTCGCCGGATGCGGTCGACCTCGACGACATGGTCGATCGCGCCTGCCGCATCGCCATAGATGAAGGGTTCGCCAAGCCGGGCGACCGCGTCATCATCACCGCCGGCGTGCCGCTCAGAACCCCTGGCTCGACCAATATGCTTCGTATCGCCTATGTGGGGTCGGAGACGCAGCCCAGTCGTTAAGGCGGGGCTACCCGATCATTACGTTGGCGCGAGTTCGGCTTCCGGCACCTTTAGATCGGGACATTTGGCGCCTTGCGTGTCGCCGGCGATGCGTGCTTCCACGGTCCTTGCCATTGCCTGCAGGTCCAGGGCGCTGCCGGCAATCTTGCCGATCGCGCCGACGACGAGATCGGGAGCGATCCAATCGGGCTTGTGGCCGAGATTGCGCACCCAGACCAGTTCGGCGCCGGGAATGTCGCGTGCAAGGCCAACCGAATGGACCGTCGCATAGACGATTTTGTCGCGGTCGCCCGAGATGACCACGGTTGGCGCCTTGATGTGGTGGTAGCGCGGCGCGGCGGCCAGCACATAGTCATAGAGCCCCGCCACGTCGATGGCATTGGCGCGGAAGGCGGCGGGCCGTAGCACCAGGGGGATCGAGGCCGCGGCCACATAGCCGTCTGGCACCTTGTTGGGGGAAAAGACGCATGTGGTGGCGGCGTCCATCTGCAGCGTTCCCGCCGGATAGGCCAGCGTTTCGGAAAACAGCCGGCCGACGACCGGAACCGTCGTCAGCCTGTAGTACCAGGCGGTCGCGCCGCCAGGCCAGGGATGGCTGACGGGCGAAAGGAAGACCAGGCCCAGCGTCCTGTCGGCATGCTCGCGCCAGAAGGCCGCGGTGACCACGCCGCCGAAGGAGTGGCCGACGACGATCGCCTTTTTGATGCCGAGGCGATCCATTAGCGCCGCAATCGTGTTGGCCTGCGCCGACGGGGTCTCGTTGTTGCCGCGTCCCGACCAGCCGAAGCCGGGACGGTCGAGGAACAGCATCTCGGCGCGGCCTTCGAGCAGGGGCCTCAGCGGCAGCATCTGATCTTCAAGATTGGCGCTGGCGCCATGGATGAAGACGATCGGCGGCAGGTCTGCATTGGCCGGCGCCGGCACGTGGACATAGTGGATGCGCGCGCCGCCGATATCAGCGAAGTCGCCGGCCGGCGGATTGCGCCGCTCGATCAGCCATGCACCGGCGCGGGTGACGCCGGCAAAGGCGAAGACCAGCGCCAGGAGGAAAGCAAACGCGGCGTAGATGAGGTTCATGAGCAGGAAGTACGGAGCGGAGCGGAATTAGTTCAGGGGCGCAGCGGTTTTTGTGCTGCAAGCCTGCGCATCAAATGCCTTCGCCGGCAAGCTCTTCCGACAGCGCACCGACCTGGTTCTGGGCGCTGCGCATCATCGGATAGATGGCAAGCACCTTCTGCCAGGCCTCAAGCGCCGATTGCTTGTGGCCAGTCTCAGCCATGATCTGTGCCAGCCCCGAAAGCGCGCCGAAATGGCGGGGCTCGAGTTGCAGCGTGCGGTCGATGTCGGACATCGACTTGCCGTAGTTCTTCATCATGAAATGCACCGTCGCGCGCCGGTTCCAGCCTTCGGCATAGGCCGGCTGCAAGGTCACCACCTGGTCGAGGAAATCGAGCGCGACGTCGTATTTCTGGTTTTCCATGGCCTTCTGCGACCATTGCATCATCAGGTCGATCGAGGCGCTGCCGGACTGGAACCATTCGCTCCAGATGCGCCCGGCAATGCGCTCGGCGGCCTTTTCATTGCGTTCGCGCCTCAGGTCGACGAAAAGCTGGTCGAGGCGTGCCTGTTTGGTCGTGGCAATCGGAGGCGCGACAGGATCGTCCGCCCGAGCTGGTGAGATGGCGGCCGGCAAGACGATGCCGGAAAGCAGCAGGGCCGGGATCAATGCAAAAAGAATCCGCATCGCCGGAATCTAGCCCCGGACGGCGGATCGTCAAAGTGATTTTAGCGTGAAAGGGCCGGCAGGCCGGTAATTAACATCATGCAGGCGCGGCAATATGAGCCGCGCGTGCAAAAACTCAGCCCTGGCGCGCCTTGTAACGCGGGGCGGTCTTGTTGATGATGTAGATGCGTCCCTTGCGACGAACCAGCTGGTTGTCGCGATGACGCGCCTTCAGCGCCTTGAGCGAATTCTTGATCTTCATGGTCTTGCCCGTCGGTCTGGGCCCGGTCAGGGCCGAATTTTTAAGGCGCGCCCGAAGACGCGCCTTTCAACTTGTGCGTGGCTCATAAACGAGGAGCCTTGCCCATGTCAACCGCAAGTCAGCCACAAGAGCGCTTCCGATATGCGGCAAGTGACCTTGCCCATCAAATATTCGCCATCCGCACCGAGCGGCATTGCGCGACACGGGTCCGGCTGGAATGGTGCCGTCGCCGCGAAGCAAATCGGAGAACACCATGCGCCGGCTTCTTTTGTCCGCCTGTCTCGTGGTCCTTGCGGCCGGGTCAGCCGCCCAGGCACAGGAGGAATGCGACCGCAGCGACGACAGCCAGTCGATGATGACCATCTGCGCCGGTGCCGATTACGAAGCGGCCGACGCAAAGCTCAACGCGGCCTACAAGGACCTTGTCGGCCGCAACGACGACAAGTCCAACAAGCTGCTGCAGACCGCACAGCGCGCCTGGATCACTTTCCGCGACGCGGAATGCGCGTACACGACCGCGGACAGCGAGGGTGGCTCCATCCATCCGATGGAGGTTTCGCAATGCCTGACGGAACTGACCGACCAGCGCATCAAACAGCTCACCTCCGGTGCCAACTGCCAGGAAGGCGACGTGAACTGCGACAGTCCGAACGAGGACGAGGGCGACGATCCCCAATAGACAAAACGTCAGGCGCGGCGGCTGACGCGCGTGAAATGGCCCATCTTGCGGCCGGGCCGCGCCTCGGCTTTGCCGTAGAGATGCAGCATCAGGTCGGGCTCGGCGAGCAGAGCCGGAACGCGCAGGATGTCGTCGCCGATCAGGTTTTCCATGACGCAGTCGGAATGGCGGGCAGGCGACCCCAGCGGCAGGCCGGCGAGGGCGCGGATATGCTGCTCGAACTGCGAGACTATGCAAGCCGCTTCCGTCCAGTGTCCGGAATTGTGGACGCGAGGCGCCATCTCGTTGGCCAGCAGCGAACCATCGGCAAGGACGAAGAACTCGACGCCGATGATGCCGACATAGTCGAGTGCCGTGAGAATCTTTGCGGCCGCCGCCTGCGCCGCCGCCGCGGTTTCAGGCCTTATCGCGGGCGGCAAGGTCGAGGTGTGAAGGATGCCGTTGCGATGCACATTCTCGGCCGGATCGTAGGCGGCAAGCGCGCCACCCCGCCCACGCGCCGCGATCACCGAGATTTCACGCTCGAAAGCGACGAAGGATTCGAGGATCAGCGGCACATTGCCCATCGCCTCGCAGGTGCCGGCAAAGCCGCCGGTTTCCATGTTGCGGAAAACGCGCTGGCCCTTGCCGTCATAGCCCATTCGCCGCGTCTTCAGGATGCCGCTGCCGTTGAATTTCTTCAGCGCCGCCGTCAGCTCCTCGTCATTGTCGACGGGACAATAATCCGCCGTTGGAATACCGATGCCGTTGAGGAAATTCTTTTCCGCCAAACGGTCCTGCGACACTTCCAGCGCCCGTGCGGGCGGATAGACAGGCACCTTGGCGGCCAGTGCCGTGGCGGCAACGACCGGGACGTTCTCGAACTCGTAGGTGACAACGGCGCTGGCCGCCGCCAGTTCGGCAAGTGCGGCGGCATCGTCATAGGCGGCTGTGATCTGCCGGTTGGCGACTTGCGCTGCCGGGCAGTCGGCTTGCGGCTCGAGCACCACCGTGCGGTAGCCGAGGCGCGCCGCTGCCATCGCCAGCATGCGGCCGAGCTGGCCGCCGCCGATGATGCCGATGGTCGATCCCGCCGGCAGGCTCACGGCGCGTCCGTGGGTTCGGCGGCGACCTTGGCGGTCTGGGCGGCGCGCCAGGCATCCAGCCGGTCGGCGAGTTTTTCGTCATGCAGCGCCAGCACGGCGGCGGCAAGAAGCGCCGCGTTGGCCGCACCGGCCTTGCCGATGGCCAAAGTGCCGACGGGAATGCCGGCCGGCATCTGCACGATGGAGAGCAGCGAGTCCTGGCCGGACAGCGCCTTGGATTCCACCGGCACGCCGAATACGGGCAGCGGCGTCATCGCCGCGGTCATGCCGGGCAGGTGCGCGGCACCGCCGGCGCCGGCGATGATCACCTTGTAGCCGGCCGCCTTGGCGCCCTTGGCGAAATCATAGAGCCGGTCCGGCGTGCGGTGGGCCGAGATGATCAGGCGCTTGTGCGCAACGCCCAGCGCCTCCAGCGTTTCGGCGGCGTGGCGCATCGTCGCCCAGTCGGATTGGCTGCCCATGATGATGGCGACGTCGGCGCGGTGATCGTCCAAGCTTCTGCTCCCGGCGGCAAAGGCGCGCCTTAGCGGAATTCGCCAAGGGCCGCAAGGATTGTCGCGACCGCCGCGCAAGCGGCTGCCGGAAAGAGCCTAGTCCGGCCAGCGCATGGCGCCGGATGAATCCTTTCGCGCCTGCTTCATGGCACCCGCCGGGCGGTCGGCAGCGCTAAGCACGGCGCGCAGCCGTTCGGCGACGATTTCCGCTTCGCCAGGATGCAGATTGCACGGATCGAGGAAGAAATGGCCGCGCTCGACTTCGTGGTTGCGCACGATGATCGGCGGCGAGCCGGCGGCAAGCGCCGAGGCGAGGCCGGCGGCGGTGAAGCGGCTCTCGGGCGCAACAAAGATCTGCAGGCGGTCGAGCGGGTTGGCGGTCGGATCGGGGATGATGCGCGCGGTGATGCCGGGCAGGCCCTGCAGCGCGTCCTGCCACAGGTTGAGCGCCGCTTCTTCCCGCTTGCGGATGCCGGCATGATCGCGCCGCTCCCAGGCCTCGAGTGCCGCCATGGTGCCGGCGATGCTTTCCTTGCCGACCTTCATCGCCCTGGCGACGCCGCGGTTCTGCAGATAGGCGGTGCGCACCAGGTCCTTGCGTCCCGTCACGATGCCGCTGGTCGGCCCCGAGAGGAATTTGTGGCCGCTGTAGACGACGATGTCGGCGCCGCGCGCAAGGAAGCTGCGCAGATCATATTCGGAAGCCGCGTCGACGATCACCGGCACGCCCTTGGCGTGGCAGATCTCGCAGAATTCCTCCAGCGACAGCATGCCGTACTGCACGGTGTGATGCGCAACGACGTACAGTCCTGCCGCCGTGCGCTCGTTGATCGCTTCGCGCACATGATAGTCCTGCGTGACGCTGACCGTGCCGGCGGGCACAACTTTGGCGCCGGCCACCCGGACAGACTGGTCGATCGGCGCGCCGTAGTTGACGATGTGGCCGAGCTGGATGACGACCTCGGACTTCAGGCCTTCGGTGTCATCCGGCAGCCGCTCGATCGCCAAAAGGCTGGTTCCGGTCATCGCGCCGGCGATCGCCATGGTGATGCCGCTGGCACAGCAGGCGGTGATGAAACCGGCCTCGCCGCCGGTCAGGCGCGCGATCACCGTGCTGGCAGTGCGCTGCAGATCGTCCATCTCGACCCATTGCGAGGCGATCTCCGCCATTGCCGCGATCGCTTCCGGGACGATGATCGAAGCGCCGAGCGTCGTCATCGTGCCGGAGACATTGATGATCGGGCGCAGGCCGAGCCGGTCGCGGATTGGCAGGTTGGAGCGGTCAGCGGAATAGGTGTTCATCTCGGCAGATCCATTTCTAACAAATCAGGTGGCGATCTCGACGACCGCCTCGATTTCGACGGTGATGTTGCCCGGCAACGAGCCGACGCCGATCGCCGAGCGGGCATGCCCGCCGATCCTATCAAAGACCTCGGCGAAAAGATCGGAGCAGCCATTGACCACCTTTGGATGGTCGCTGAAGGTCGGGATGGCGTTGACGAAGCCGAGCAGCTTGACGACGCGCACGATGCGGCCGAGGTCACCCGCCGCCGCATGCATGACGGCAAGCAGGTTGAGGCCGGTGAGGCGGGCGTGCTCGTAGGCTTCCTCGACGGTCACGTCTTCGCCCACCTTGCCGGTGCAAAGCGTGCCGTCGGCGCGCAGCGGTCCCTGTCCGGAGAGGAAGATCAGGCGTCCGCTCTCGGCATGGGTGACGAAGTTGGCGATCGGCGTCGGTGGCTCGGGCAGGATCAGGCCCAGCTCGGCGAGCCGGATGTAAGGCGTCATCAAATGCTCCTTGCGGCAGCTTTCGCTGTCCGGTGTCAGAAATGCGAGGCGCGGAAGCGCGCCAGAAAGCTGCGCAGGCGTTCGTTTGACGCTTCCGCCGCCAGGATTTCGGCCGGTGGGCCAACAGCGCTGACGCCGCCATCGGCCATGAAGACGATGCGGCTCGAGGCATCGCGCGCAAAGGCCATTTCATGGGTGACCATCAGCATCGTCATGCCGTCCTCGGCCAGGCTGCGCACGACGGCCAGCACTTCGCCGACCAGTTCGGGATCGAGTGCGGAGGTTATCTCGTCGAGAAGCAGGATCTTCGGCTCCATGGCGACCGCGCGGGCTATGCCGACGCGCTGCTGCTGGCCGCCGGAAAGCTCGGCCGGCAGGCTGTCGGCCTTGTGGGCGAGACCGACCCGCCCGAGCCAGTGCTCGGCGATCTGGCGCGCCTCGGCTTCGCTCTTGCCGCGCACTTTGCGCAGGCCGAGCATGATATTGCCGGCGGCGGTCAGGTGCGGGAACAGGTTGAAGCTCTGGAACACCATTCCGGTCTCGGCGCGCATCGCCGCCAGATCGCGCTCGCTGCGGCGCTGGCGTGTCCCGGCATCGCGATAGCCGACCTCCTTGCCGTCGATGCGGATCGAGCCGCTGTCGTAGCTTTCGAGGAAGTTGACGCAGCGCAGCAGCGTGGTCTTGCCGCTGCCGGACGGCCCGATGATGGTCACCACCTCGCCGCGCTTCACCTCGAGGCTGACGGCACGCAGCACCTCGACAGTGCCGAAGGCCTTGGAAACATCGCTCACATCGAGCAGCGCGGCATTGGAGGCATTGGACATTCTTGCTATTCCCGAATGAAGGCGAAGCGCTGTTCCAGCCGCCGGCTGGCGAGCGAAAGCGCGTAGTTGACCGCGAAGTAGACCAGCGCGCCGAGGATATAGAGCGGCATGGCCTCGTAGGTGCGGCCGATGACCTGGTTGATGGCCTGCATCAGGTCGGTGATGCCGAGCAGCGAGACCAGCGCGCTGCCCTTGACCGCATCGGTCACGCCGTTGATCCAGGGTGGCAGGAAGCGCCTGAAGGCCTGCGGAAAGATGACGTAGGCCAGCCGCTGGCGGAAGGTCAGCCCTATCGCCATCGCCGCTTCGGACTGGCCCTTGGGAATGGAGCCGACGGCACCGCGCAGATATTCCACGACCTGCGCCGTCTTGAACAAGGTCAACGCCAGCACCGCCGCCCAGAAGGACTGCAGGTGAATCCCGACGGCCGGCAGGCCGTAATAGACGAAGAAGATGAGCACCAGGATCGGGATGCCTCGTATGGTGTCGCTGAAGATGCGCACTGCCCAGCGCACCGGCGCCGGACCGTAGACGAGGCCAACGCCCAGCACGACGCCGGCGATGAGCGACAGGACCACGACCAGCAGCGACACCCACAGCGTCACGGCGAAGCCTTCGGCGAGGAACGGCAAGGCGTAGATGATCTGGCCCAGCATGTCAGCGCGCCGCCCTGAACCGGCGCTCGACGAGCCTGAGCCCGAAAAGCAGCACATAGCCGGTCACAAGATACATCGCCGTCGTCACCAGATAGACCTCGACGATGCGGAAGGTGTTGAAATTGATCCACTGAGCGCCGTAGGTCAGCTCGGGCACCGAGATGACCGAGGCGACGGAGGTGTCCTTGAACAGCGACAGGAAGGTGTTCGAGAGCGCCGGCAGCGTGATGCGCAGCATCGTCGGCAGGCGCACATGGATGAGCCGCTGCCAGGGCGTCAGGCCGATCGCCTTGCCGGCATCCAGCTGTCCGCGCGGCACGGCTTCGAGGCCTGAGCGAAACACCTCGACCAGATAGGCGCCGCTGTAGAGCGACAGCGTGGCGACGAACGAGGTCGGTGCGCTGTAGGCGATGTCGACCACGGTCGGCAGGCCGTAGAAGACGAGGTAGACGAGCAGGATCAGCGGCACGTTGCGGATGAATTCGACATAGGCGGCGATGATCGACCGCACGACGCGCCCGGCCGAAACATACCAGACCGCCAGCACGAGCCCGATGACGATGCCGATGGCGATCGAGATGACGGCGAGCTCAAGACTGAGCAGCAGCCCGCCCCAGAGCTTGTCGAAATGCCGCCAGATCAGGTTGAAGTTGAGCGTATAGCCCATGCGTCCGCCTCAATAGCCAACGTGGCATCACGCTGTCGAGCAGAAGGAGGCGGAAGGGCGTGCTTGCCCCTCCGCCGGCTTTTGTCAGATAACCGGGAAACCGGGATGCCGCGCCGGCGGCTCCAGCCCGAAATAGTCCTTGAATGCGGCGTCGTAGAGCGCCGTTTCATGACCGAACATCGCCGTCGCGAAGGCTGTGTTGACGAAGGCCAACCAGTCGGGATCGCCTTGCCGCAGTGCGG
Organism: Mesorhizobium amorphae; assembly: GCF_014843845.1. GTDB lineage: Bacteria > Pseudomonadota > Alphaproteobacteria > Rhizobiales > Rhizobiaceae > Mesorhizobium > Mesorhizobium amorphae_A. The sequence goes on from NZ_JHQS01000061.1 coordinate 50,134, forward strand.
CGCCGTAAAGCATCGAGAACCAGCTCTTGCCGGCATCGAAGTATTTGTCGGGATTGCGCGAGGCCAGCCAGCGGACCGTCGAGAGATCGACGGCGGCCGCGTCGACACGCTTCGATTCCAGCGCCTGCAGCACGTTGGCCTGGGTGTCGATCTGCATCACCTGCGACTGCGGCAGGACGAGATGGACATTCTGCTCGGCATCGACGTTCTGCAGGATGGAAATGCGTGTTGCCGAACCGCCGGCGAGCAGCTTGTCGAATGTCTTGTTCTCGGCTGACGGAAGCGTCAGCAGCGCGACGCCTTCGACGTAGTACGGCCTGGAGAAGTTGATCAGCTGCGAACGCTGGGCGGTCATGGTCATGAACTGGATGGTGATGTCGACCTTGTTGGTGGTGACATTCGGAATGCGCTGCGCCGGGTCCTGCATGACGAACTCGACCTTGGTCGGGTCGTCGAAAAGACCCTTGGCCAGGATGTGGCCCATGGTGATGTCCATGCCGACGAGTTCGCCGGCATCGTTCTCGAAATGCCAGGGCGCATTGGTGCTTCCGGTACCGACGATCAACTTGCCGCGCTCAAGAACAGTGCGCAGCAGGCTGTCGGGTGCGGCTTGTGCCGCCGCCTTCTGGACATCGACCGAGGCGGCTGCGCCGATTACTCCGGCCGTGGCGAGCCCGGCCATTCCCAATTTCAGAAAATCACGTCTCTTGGATGTATCGTTCATGGCGACCTCCTTTTCGTGGTTGTGTTCCCCTTTCAGATACATGTGTCTTTTGACAATTTGTCTCTTACAAAAGACACCTGTACCTTGTACAAGACAGATACTAACATCAGGAATCAGTAATGCAAGACGGTATTGGCGTTACAGATCGGCCGGACATCAGCCCGGCCGAGGACAAGACCCCGGGCTCTCGCGAGAAGGGCCTCAACCGGGTGCTCGAGATATTTGAGTTCCTGCATACAACGCAGCGTGCGATCGGCATTGGCGACCTCGCCAAGGGCGTCAACGCGCCGCGATCGACGACCTATACGCTGGTACGTTCGCTGGTGGATGCGGGCCTGCTGGAAATGGCCGGCGACGGCAACCGGGTCTATTTCGGCAAGAAGCTTTATCTCTACGGAATGGATTATGTGCGCGGCAACGACCTGCTCCGGCGCGGGCGCCAGGAGGTCGACGACCTGTCGCGCCAGACCGGCGAGACCTCCGAATTGTGCATGCTGCAAAGCGGCCGCTACACGATCGTCCATTCCAGTCCCGGCACCAGGCCGTTCCGGATCAGCTCGGCCACCGGTCTGCAGATCCCGTTGCCCTGGACGGCTTCCGGACGGCTGCTGCTCGCCGGTCTCGAAAGGGCCGATATCGAAGACATGGTCTCCGAAGACGACCTCGTGCTGCCGGACGGACGCAGGCTCAAGCTCGACGATTTCATCGCCGACATTGCGACGGCCAAATCGACCGGCTACTGCGTGACTTCGGGCCTGGTCGACGCCTACACGAAATGCCTGGCCGCACCCGTCTTCTCGGTGCCGGGCAAGGTCGAGGCGACGATGTGCCTGGTGGTTCCGATCGACACGTCGAGGGAAAAGACCGACGAACTGCTTATCCTGCTGCGCCAGCGCGCGGCGCGGCTGTCAATCGCGGCGTGAGGCGTTTGAGCGGCGAGGCTCGGGCGCTGCTCAGGCGATGATGTCGGGAATGATGCGGTCTTCCAGCGCCATCAGCCGGTCCTTGAGGAACAGCTTCTTCTTCTTCATGCGCTGGATCTGCAGCGGGTCGCAGCCCATGGCGATCATAGCGTTGATGGCGGCGTCGAAATCGGCGTGTTCCTGCTTCAGGCGGGAATATTCGAGGCGGATCTCAGCCTGTTCCTGTTCGGACATTATCTACCGTCTGCACGTAAGCGGCGCCCAAAGGATGGGCCTGATTGGGCGGGGCCGGCGGGGTTTTGCCACCGGTGCGCAGCCCTTATCACATTTCACATTGTCGTGGAATGCTACCACTGGGCATTCGACATCGATGCCGGATGGTGGCAGAGTGTCATCGCGCTGTCACAGATGCGAACTGGCGGTGGACGCATTTTGGCGGTTGCAATCGAGGAAACCATGAAAGGGAGAACCAATCATGTCTCTTGCATCCCATCTTGATGAGTTGCAGCGGAAACACGGCGACATCGAGCGCGAAATCACCGACGCGATGAACCATCCTTCGGTCGATGACCTCGAGATCGTGAATCTCAAGCGGCGCAAGCTGGCAATCAAGGACGAGATTGAAAAGCTGAAGGCAAAACCGACGACGCACTGACGCTCCACTAGCAAACAGCGCGCGCCCCCTTCGGTGCGCAATCAACTTTCCGGTGGCAGTCATGCCGCCGGTGTTGGTGGTTTGTTCTGAAATCCAACATCCCCCTGTTGTCGTCACCGGCGAAGCCGGAATGCGACTCTCGTGAACGCCAGGCTTTCTTGGCCTCCCGGCGATTTGCCGCGACTGCTTGCCGCTTGCCATTGACAAGCCATCTTTGCTCCTCCACCTCATGCCCGGACCTTCTAGATAAGAGGCGGCCGGCCATGACCGGATATTTTTCCTCTCCTTTCCCGCGCCGCACGTCGGTCGGCGTCGACGTCGGCGGCGTCATCGTCGGCGGCGGTGCGCCTGTCGTCGTGCAGTCGATGACCAATACCGACACGGCAGACATCGACCAGACCGTCGCGCAAGTCGCGGCGCTGCACCGTGCCGGCTCCGAGATCGTGCGCATCACCGTCGACCGCGACGAGAGTGCCGCCGCCGTGCCCGCCATCCGTGACCGGCTCCAGCGGCTTGGCATCAACGTGCCGCTGGTCGGCGATTTCCATTATATCGGCCACAAGCTCTTGGCCGATCATCCGGCTTGCGCCGAGGCGCTGGCCAAATACCGCATCAATCCCGGCAATGTCGGTTTCAAGGACAAGAAAGACCGCCAGTTCGCGGCGATCGTCGAGATGGCGATCAAATACGACAAGCCGGTGCGTATCGGCGTCAACTGGGGCTCGCTCGATCAGGAACTGCTGACCCGGCTGATGGACGAAAACCAGGCGCAAGGCTTTCTGCTCACCGCCCAGGAAGTCACCCGCGAGGCGATCGTGCAGTCGGCTATCCTGTCGGCCGAGATGGCCGAGGAGATCGGCCTTGGCCGCGACAAGATCATCCTGTCGGCCAAGGTCAGCGGCGTGCAGGATCTGATCGCCGTCTACACCGAACTCGCCACCCGCTCCAACCATGCGCTGCATCTGGGCCTCACAGAGGCCGGCATGGGCTCGAAAGGCATTGTCGCCTCGTCCGCCGCGATGGGCATCCTGCTGCAGCAAGGCATCGGCGACACGATCCGCATCTCGCTGACGCCGGAGCCGAATGGCGATCGCACGCGCGAGGTGCAGGTGTCGCAGGAATTGCTGCAGACCATGGGCTTCCGGCAGTTCGTGCCGATCGTCGCCGCCTGCCCCGGCTGCGGCCGCACGACCTCAACCGTGTTCCAGGAACTGGCGCAGAACATCCAGACCGACCTCAGGAAGAACATGCCTGTCTGGCGAGAGAAATATCCCGGCGTCGAGAACCTCAAGGTCGCGGTGATGGGCTGCATCGTCAACGGGCCGGGCGAATCCAAGCATGCCGATATCGGCATATCGCTGCCAGGCACCGGCGAGACGCCGACAGCGCCAGTGTTCGTCGACGGCAAGAAGGCGGCGACGCTGCGTGGCCCGTCAATCGCGGCCGACTTCGAGAAGATGGTGGCCGACTATATCGAGCAGCGGTTCGGGCGCCACGGCAAGGCCGCGGCGGAATGAGCCCATGCCGAAAATCTACTCCGGCGGCCACCTGAAGGCGTCTTCTGCGCTCCCGGTGCTCACGGACCGGATGTCCGCTCCGTGCCGGTTCTCGAAGCCACCATCATCTGGCTCACCGGAGCGATTTTCAACACCGGCTCAGCGTTTGACGCACGTCGTTGCGCTTATTGTTTCCTTGGTCTCTCTTTGGCTTCTGTGGGGCAACACGGCTTACGCCGATCCGCCGCAATCCGCCGCCAAGAGATTGATCGACCGGGTCTGCGACCTGATCGAGGCGCATGCCGACCAGAACGGCCTGCCCAAGGACTTCTTCGCGCGGCTGATCTGGAAGGAAAGCCGTTTCGACCCGAACGCGATGAGCCCGGTCGGGGCGGAGGGCATCGCCCAGTTCATGCCCGGCACGGCCAAGATGCGAGGGTTGGCCAACTCCTTCGACATAGAGCAGGCGATCCCGGCTTCGGCCAAATATCTGGCCGAAATGAAGGTCGGCTTCGGCAATCTCGGCCTGGCGGCGGCTGCCTACAACGCCGGCGAGAGCCGTGTGTCGCGCTGGCTGAGTTCCGGCGGCTTCCTGCCGATGGAGACCGAGAGCTACGTCTTCGACATCATGGGTGAACCCGCCGACAAGTTCACCGACACCACCTATGCCGGCACCATTCAGCCGCTCGACAAGAAAATGAGATTCGCCGTCGCTTGCCGCAAACTGCCGGTGATCATGTCGAGAACCGTGGCGATGGCCTCGATCAACGTCAAGCCATGGGGCGTCCAGGTGGCTGGAAATTTCCGCCGGGGTGCTGCGATCAATCAATGGCTGCGGGTGAGGGGCCGGTTTCCGGCCTTGCTCTCCGGCCATGATCCGGTCGTCAGCCGGGTGCGCACGCCGATCGGGCGCCGCGGTATCTATGCGGTCCGCATCGGCGTCGACAATCGCGCCGCCGCCAACGTCATTTGCCAAAAACTGCGCGGCATAGGCGGCGCCTGTATCGTGGTGCGGAACCGGTAGGTCGTGGATCGCAAATCCTGGCTAGAAGGGGTTCTGACGTGACAGCCAAAATTGTCCTGCTCAACGGCGTCGGCAGCGCCGGCAAGAGTTCGATCGCTAGGGCGCTGCAGACGATCACGGCGAGCCGTTCCTGCATGTGCAGATGGACGCCTTTCTGGAGATGCTGCCCGAGGCGCTGCAGGACCATACGCAAGGCTTCGCCTTCGAGACTGTCTGGCAGGACGGCAAGCCGTCCGTCGTCATCAAGGCAGGTCCGGTCGGCCGGCGAGCCATGCAAGGCATGCGGCACGCCGTTGCCGCCATGGCCGGGCAGGGCAACAACCTCATCGTCGATGACGTGCCCTGCGACGACGAGATGTCGGAGTATCAGGCGCTGCTGTCCGGCTTCGATCTCCACGTGGTCGGCGTCTTCGCGCCGCTGGCCGTGCTCGAGGCGCGTGAGGCCCAGCGTGCCGACAGGCTGCCTGGCCTGGCGCGCTGGCAATACGACCGTGTCCACAAGGGCAACCGCTACGATCTCGAGATCGACACCAGCTTGCTCTCGCCGATCGAATGCGCCCGTCGCATCCAACAGGAATTTCGGCTATAGGCGGTCATGAAATTGGCCGAGGGTTGCCGGCCTGATCGACGACAAGGGCCGCAGGATGTTTGACGGATATATCATCTGCGGCACGCCGAGAACCGGCAGCACTCTGTTGTGCAATCTTCTGGCGTCAACGAAGACGGCCGGTGATCCTCACTCATTCTATCGGCGGCAGAATGTGTCGGAGTGGGCCGAAGACTGGAAGCTGCCCAATCGCGACACGATGAGCGAGCTCGAGTTCAACGTTGCCTATCTCGATGCGGCAATCACCGCAGGAAAGGGTGGGACAGGCATCTTCGGACTTCGTCTGATGCGAGAAAATCTGGATGAGCTCTCGGCGATCCTCGACCAGATTTTCTCAAAACTTCCATCGGACAAGGCGCGTTTTGAAAGAGCCTTTGGTCGCATTCTCTACATACACCTTTCGCGTGAGAACAAGCTTGCGCAGGCCATCTCCCTGGTCAAAGCGGAGCAGACCGGTCTTTGGCATATCGCTCCTGACGGAACCGAGATCGAAAGGATCGCGCCGCCGAAGGAACCCCGATACGATTTCGAGCGGATCAAGCAGGAGGTCTCTAAGCTCGAGGCCTATGATGCGGCCTGGAACATGTGGTTCGCGGAGCAAGAGATAAACCCTCTGCGGGTTGGCTATGAACGCCTTTCAAGCAATCCGGCCGCGACGTTGGCGTCCATCTGCAAAGCACTCGGCATTCAACCGCCGAATGCCGATGTGCGGCCAGGCGTTGCAAAGTTCTCGGATGAGACCAGCCTCGATTGGATGCGCCGCTATCATTTGGACGCGGCCGTCTGAGGCATCGTAGAGGTGGCTAAGCCGTCTTCGCCACCACCGTCTCGCTGAGCCAGGTGCCGATCTTGGTGCCGAGGCGGTCGGGCGAGACCGGCTTCGGCAGATAGTCGTCCATGCCGGCTTCGATGCATTTTTCGCGATCGCCTTTCAGCGCATGTGCTGTGACGCCGATGATCGGCGTATGGCTGCCGCTCTGCTGTTCGATCGCGCGGATGGCACCAGTCGCCTCGTAGCCGTTCATCTCCGGCATCGAGACGTCCATCAGGATCAGCTTCGGCCGCAGGGCCCGGTACATCTCGACCGCGGTGCGGCCGTTGCCGGCGATGCGATAGCTCAGCCCCAAACCATTGAGGATCTGGCCGAACACCAGCTGGTTGACGTCATTGTCCTCGGCGATGAGGATGTCGATCGGACCATTGGCTGCCGTGGCCGACTCCGGCGCGACCGGCGCCGGGATTGCCGGACCGCGGATGACGGTGAAGGCCGGCGCCGCCGGAGGGGAAGCCTGCGGGGCGGCCGGCTCGCGAACAAAGCGTGCCTTGCCGACCTGGGCGCCGGCCTTCTGGATGACCGAGATGACGGTGCCGAGCAGGATGGCCGAGCGCGCCGGCTTGGTCAGATACGCGGCGATGCCGAAATCGATGACCATCTTGCCGAAATCGACCTGATCGACCGAGGTCAAGAGCACGACCGGGATGGCGGCAAGGCGGCTGTCGGCGGCAATCGCCCTTGCGACGTCGGCGCCGTTCATGCCGGGCATCTGGTAGTCGAGGATGATGCAATCCACCGAGGCGCCGAGCTGGCTGGCGCGGTCGAGGAAGGCCAGGCCGACGGCGCCGCTTTCGGCGGCCGCGCAGTCGAAGCTCCAGCTCTTCAGCTGCTCGAGCAGAATCTCGCGGTTGACCGGGTTGTCGTCGATGACCAGTACCCTCGCGCCGGTAACATCGACCGGCACGATCTCATCGCGCGCGGCCTGCTGGTGCGCCGGCAGCGGCACGGCAAACCAGAAGACGGAGCCGCGGCCGATCTCGCTTTCGACGCCGATCTTGCCGCCCATCAGGTCGACGAGGCGGGCGGCGATTGCCAGGCCGAGCCCGGTGCCTTCATGGCGGCGCGTCGAGGAACCGTCGACCTGCGCGAATTTCTCGAACACGTTTTGCAGCTTCTCGGCCGGAATGCCGATGCCGGTGTCCTCGACGCGGACCTTGAGCTGGATGACGCCGTCGACCACGTCGCCGCCGACATCGACCAGAACATGGCCCTTCTCGGTGAACTTCACCGCATTGCCGAGCAGATTGGTGATGATCTGCCGGAAACGGCCGGCGTCGCCGACGACGAAGGAGGGCAGGCGCGGGTCGACGCGCACGATCAGCTCGAGGTTCTTTTCGGCGACGCGCGCCGACACCAGCGTCGCCACATCTTCGACCGCTTCAGACAGGCGGAAGGGAGCTGGGTCGAGCGTCAGCTGGCCGGCGTTGATCTTGGAGAAATCGAGGATGTCGTTGATGATGGTGAGCAGCGCATTGCCGGATTTGACGATGACGTCGGTAAACGTCTTCTGGCGCGAGGTCAGGTCGGTCTTGGCCAGCAGCTCGGCCATGCCCAGCACGCCATTCATCGGCGTGCGGATCTCATGGCTCATATTGGCCAGGAATTCGGATTTGGCGCGATCTGCGGCCTCGGCCTTGAACAGTGACTCCGCTGATTCGGCGAAGGCACGGCGGATCGCCTTTTCCATCGGCCGAAAGACCCACATGGCGACAATGGCAAGGACGGCGAACAACAGGCCGCTCGCCCACAACAGCAGCCTGTCGCTCGAGGCATCCGCCAGATGGCGTTCTGCATCCATGGCAGTGCGGACGCGGACCAGCATCGGCTGGGCAAACAGGTCGTTCTGGTTGCGGATTTCGCGATAGCTCCATTCATCGACCTTCTGCGCCACCGACATCAGGTTGAAGTTGCGCACCATGTCGCGCGCCGACCAGAACAGGTCCCCGTTCACGGACGCGGAATCGAGCTCGTTGAGGGTGTCTTTCGAAAGCCGTGATTTTATGGCGGCCAGCTGGGCCGTCAGGGTCGCGATCTCGCCGGCCAGTCGCTCGGAGTGGCCTCGGGCCGACGCCACCAGCCCGTCGCGGGTTTCGGCCCGCCAGGCGGTGCCGGTGGTCTCGGCGAAATTGGTGGCGTTGCGCAGGTCGCGGCCGAAGATGACGAAATTGCTGCTGAGGGCATCGATGTCGTGACGGAAGGAATTGACGCGATTGAGCGCAAACATGACTGCGGCGGAGGCCAGCGCGAAAATAAGCAATCCCGACAGATAACGGACCCGGATCGACCGGATGAAGGAAGAATATTCCGGCATGCGCAACCCCAACACATACGCATCATTTTAATGACCGGGATTACGCTTGATTTACATTAAAATTTCGTTCGTACGGGCCCGTCGATGTCGCGGCTGCACGTCAATGAATGACAGCTTTTGATCCTATGCCGCCGCGACAGTAATCTACCGGGCGAAAGGTGCATCAATTCTGAGCAGTTGGCTCGTCACCCTTTCACGCCAGAACTCGTCGATAGCGCTCGCGCGTACCCACAGCCATCCGGCAAGCCAGGCGATCGCTATCGCAAGAACCACCAAGCCTAGATCAAGAGCCCACTCCGGCACGAACGCACGAAGCGCGATAGGCACCGAGCCAATGAAATAGAGAGCGAGAGGAATGCGCGGCACGCCTCTTCCAACGGCAAGAGAGATTACAAACGCGAGCGTCCCAATTAGAAAAAGCAACGAACTGATGGCCAGAACCAGGCCGAGCGGCCCGGCTTGCAGGTCGATGATGGTTGTCAGTGGAAGTTTCGAAAATACGAGATTGATCACCACTTCCACACCTTCCAGACTTGCCAGTGCAACGAAGTTGATGACAAACGCGATAGTGCCGAATAGGCCCGTGCGCCGGCCAAACGCAAGAAACAAGCCTATGACGAGGCCAAGCGCCAATATCTCGGCGAGTGGCGCGAGAAGTTGCGTCAGATCGGTGGTCGGGATGAGCGAACTGCGTTTAGCCGCGTTGACCAGAAGAATAAGCGCGCTTCCCACCCCGGCTACGGCGGCAAGCCGATAAAGCGTGACGCCGGGCACAGCGGCGCTCGACGGAACGGTTCGGAAATTCTCCCTGTGCTGAGGTTCTTCGGCTGCACCCCGGGACGACGTGAACGAATCCGGACGGCGAGGTTCGGCGTTTCTAGCGAGCATGTTCGTTTCCTCCATCTGGGCATTTGGCAGCCGCGAAGACCGCTGGCCTGTTCCGCCCCATCTGTAATCACTGCTTACATCCTCTTGCTGGAATTGTAAACAGTGATTACATAATTCGAGGCGGCATGATACAGAGGCGAGATGCACCTCTACGGAACGAAGGGAACGAGATGCCAAAAGCCGAGACGCCTCGCCGCACTGGTTACCACCATGGCAATCTGCGGGAGGTTCTGATCGATGCCGCGGTTCAACTTGTCGAGGAGGGCGGCCCCGACAATGTGAGCGTGCGCGAAGCCGCAAAGCGGGCGGGCGTTTCTCCCGGCGCGCCCTTCCGTCATTTCGCCAACAAGACCGCGTTGATGACCGCTGTCGCAGAGCAGGCAATGAGCCGGTTCCGCTCGGAGATTACCAATGCAGTCGAGAGCGTAGCGACGGACGACCCCATTGAGCGCTTTGCCGCAGTTGGAATCGCATATTTGCGCTGGGCAATTCGAAACCCCACCCATTTCCAGGTCATCTCGACGCGGAGTCTTATCGATTGGGATAGTTCGGAGTCGCTGCGTCACGATAACGAAGCGGTGCGTGCGTTGGTAGAAGGGTCGATGGTAGAGGCGCAGCGACGAAACATGCTCCGGTCAAACGACATAGCAGAGACCCAGATAGCCGCGAGGGCGCTTGTCTACGGGCTCGCACGCATGTGCATTGACGGGCACTTTGCGCAATGGGCAGTGGCCGGGCATACCGCGGAACAAACTGCGCAGGACGTATTAAAGCACTTCGTGACACTCATTGGAAACGACGAGCCAGAAACAGCCAAGAAGGCGAATCTCAGCTTGGAGCACCCGGACTAAGCGCATCCAATTGGCCGCAACTTCAGCTGTTGCGGTTTGCCACGAACTTTGCCGCTTCCTTCAGCAGCACCGCCTGTTCGCCGTAAGGCTCCAGCAGCAGCGCATGTGCCTGGTCGACGAGGCCGTTAAGCTGGCGGGCTGGAAGGTCATTCGTCGCGCCAGTATGGGTAGGAACAGCTGAACCGGCGCGACTCAACCAGCTGGCGTTTGGTCCCCGGTATCGTTCCTTGGACATGCGGATCATTCGCGGTCATGTCGGGTAGGACAGTGTGACCCTGATCGATAAGCTGCAGTTTCAGCTCTGCGAGGTGGTGCTTGAATCCGTTTTCGATTTGGCTGCGAGGATACCGCCATCCGTTCCGGCATGCTCGCACGAGGATGTCGGAATACAGTTCAGCGCTGGCTGCTTTCACCGCTTCTTCGGAAATCAGCTTACCGTTAGTTTGGGCACCTTGAGACAAGCATGGCCCCGCCGATACGGACAGCACCAGTATTGCGGCCAAGACAGACAATTTTGTCATGGATTCCCTCCGTGTTCCGAATCGACCGGGGTCCGCCAGGCGACCAGACCATGCCGACCTGCGGAGGCTAGGATGCTGACCCGTCGGATGGAATCGTGCAAATGCAGTGTTTTCGATGTCGCATCTGTAGTATTTTCGCCCTGACGTAAGGTCATCGGGTTCTTGGCCACAGGTCGGCAGCGGAAGGGAATTTGAGCAATGCTTCGCGCCGTAGGCAATCCTCTCGCCGGCCTGTCGGATCGGGAGCTGGCGGTCGCGGCAAAGTTCGCGGAGGGAATGACCTATCGCGAAATCGGCGAAACACTCTTCATAGCGCCTACCACCGTTCGGACCCATCTTTCGGCCATTTATCGGAAGCTCGATGTTCGCAGCAAAGTGGCGCTTGCTGGGTTACTTGCCGATCACCGCCAGCAGGACCGCAGCCAGGCACCACCCGGAAGCCTTTCGACCGACGAGTCGGGTCCGCCGGTCCTCGCAGTTCTCCCGTTCGACAATCTATGCGGAGAAGAACGCTGGACTCGTATCGCTGATGGTTTGTCGGCGGACCTCATAGTTGATCTCGCCCGTTACCGCGACCTTGCGGTGATCGCGCGCCAAACAATGCTTTCTTACAAGGGACGGCGTGTTGACGTGCGAGCCCTCGGACGAGAGTTGAATGCTGACTATGTGATAGAGGGAAGTTTTCAAGTGGACGGGCAGCGAGTGCGCATTCGCGTGCAACTCATCGACGCCCACACAGGGGTTGATGTTTGGACGGTGCGTTACGATCGGTCCGCGAACAACCTGTTTGCGATGCTGGACAGCGTGACCGAAAACGTCATCAATGTCCTCGCAACTTGCCACGGTCAGCTCGCCAATCTGCGACGCGATGCGGCTCGTCGGAAGCCTCCAGCAAGTTTGCAGGCTTATGATTGCTACCTGCTTGGACTTGAGCAGAAGCACCTTTTCACCCGTGAGTCGAACAAGGAGGCGATACGGTTGCTGACGCGTGCAATCGAACTCGATCCGAGTCTTGCAAGAGCCTGGACCGCGCTGGCAATTGCGCATGCTGTGGATGCTTGTAACGGGTTTACCAACGACGTTTCCGGCTCGATCGAGAGCTGGAACAAATGTGTCAAGCAAGCGCTGGCGCTCGATCCGGCCGATATTTACGCCCGCATAATGCTTGCCGATCTTCGGGCATTGCAGGGCGATATCGAAGCCGCTGTCGAAGAACATGACCGAGTGTTGGCGGCGGCTCCAAATGACGCTGACTCACTTGCCTTTCTTGCAGGTAGCCTAGCTCTTGTTGGAAGCGACCCGAAGTGTGGCTACGAATTGGCCAAGCGAGCGGTCCGGCTAAATCCGTATGTGCCCTGGTATTATGGAATGCTTGCGCGATGCAGCTGCGTTCTTGGCCTTCACCGGGAATCGCTCGTCGCTCTACGTCAATCTGCACCAGACTCACCCGCCACACTTCTATTTCTGGCAATGGCTCATGCGATGCTCAATGAAACGCCTCAGGTCGCCAAGATCAATGCGCGACTGAAAGACGAATTCCCGAACTTCACGGCTGAAGTGTTCATCAGCACCTATCCGGTTACCAATCCTGTCGCCATTGCTGCGATCAGAGAAGGCGCCCGTCGTGCGGGTTTGGCATAGCTTCATTCCTAGTCAACTCTGAGGCGTGATAGCTCCCTCGGGCCTCGGTCCTATTTTCGTTGGCACAAGCGGCGAATGTCCGCTTGCGGCGCAAGGCGGTCAATTTCTGGAAATCGGATTCGGGGGACCCAATTGGCCACCGTCAGCTGTTGCGCGTCGCCACGAATTTTGCCGCTTCCTTCAGCAGCACCGCCTGTTCGCCGTAAGGCTCCAGCAGCGCATGTGCTTGGTCGACGAGGCCGTTGAGCTGGCTGCGCGCCCAGCCGGCGCCGTGCAGCGCCACCAGCGTTGCTTTGCCGGCGGCAGCGTCCTTGCCGGTCGCCTTGCCCATCTGGTGCGCGTCCGCCGTCAGGTCGAGCAGGTCGTCGGCAAGCTGGAAGGCAAGCCCGATCGCCGAGCCGAATTCGGCCAGCCTCTCGCGATCCTCTTGTGCCGCACCGCCGATGATGGCGCCTGCCTCGCAGGCGAAGCGGATCAGCGCGCCGGTCTTCATCGCCTGCAGCCGGATAATGCCGGCCTCGTCCGGCCTGCTGCGCTCGGCCTCGAGGTCGAGCGTCTGGCCGCCGACCATGCCGCCGGCGCCGGCGGCGCGGGCAAGCGCCAGCACCAGGGCTACCCTGCGCTCCGCCGGCAGCACTGTTGCCTCATCGGCCAGGATGTCGAAGGCGAGCGTCAGAAGCGCGTCGCCCGCAAGGATCGCGGTGGCGTCGTCGAAGGCCTTGTGGACGGTGGGCTGGCCACGGCGCAGATCGTCATCGTCCATGGCCGGCAAATCGTCATGGATCAGCGAATAGCAATGCACGCATTCGAGCGCGGCTGCGACGCGCAATGCTGCCTCGCCGTCGGCGGAGAAAAGTGCTGCGCTTTCCATGACCAGGAAAGGACGGAGCCGCTTGCCGCCATTCAGCACGCCGTGACGCATGGCCGCCATCAGCCGCTCCGGCCGGGCGATCTCGCCCGAAAGCGTGCGAGCGTCGAGGAGCCGCTTCAACATCGCCTCAAGCGGAGCCACCCGCGCGGAAAGCACGATTTCGAAGCCCATTTGGTCGTCTTTCGTCATGGCCGGGAGCGGTAGCCGACACTCAGACATTGCGCAAGAAGCCTCTCGCCATTATGCCGGAGCAGCTGATAGCGCAGGTGGGGCGGCTTGACGGAACCGATCGTCGATCATGAAACCGAAGGGCTGGACATGGCGCGACCGAGGCGCTTGAACCGCGCCGGTCTCAAGCGCCTGGGCCGGCGTGGCATCGTCGTGGCTGCCGTGCTGGCTCTGATACCCGTGGTGCTGACCTTCCTCTATCTGCCGTCCTTCGTGCATCCGGTGTCGACGCTGATGCTGAAGGATCTGGCCACATTCTCCGGTTACGACCGGCGTTGGGTCTCGATCGACGACGTGGCGCCGGTGCTGGCGAATTCGGTGATCATGTCGGAGGACGGGCAGTTCTGCTCCCATCGCGGCGTCGATCTCGGCGAATTGCGCGGCGTCGTCGACGATGCGCTGGCCGGCGAAGCGACGCGCGGCGCCTCGACCATCACCATGCAGACGGTGAAGAACCTCTATCTGTGGTCGAAGCCGCTGGGCACTGTGCGCAAGGTGGTGGAGTTGCCTTTGGCCGTCTATTTCGACGCGGTGATGTCGAAGCGGCGCATCATGGAGATCTATCTCAACATCGCCGAGTGGGGGCCGGGCATCTATGGCATCGAAGCCGCCGCCCAGCACCATTTCGGCGTTTCGGCAAAACGGCTGTCGCGCCGGCAGGCGGCATTGCTTGCCGTCACCTTGCCCAATCCTATCGCCCGCAACCCGGCCAAGCCCGGGCCGGGGCTGAGACGGCTGGCCGCTCTAATCGAGCGGCGCGCGGGCAGGTCGGGCGCTTATGTCGGCTGCCTGGATTAGAGGCTTTGTTTCGGCCTAAAAAAATTCTCGGTAGTGCTGGCCAAAACGGCGCAGGGCGTGTATAGGCACCCGACTTTCTCAGATTCCGGCCCCTGACGCGGCCCTTTTACGAGGGCAGCCGGGGCATTTTGACCATCTAGTGGAGCATATCCATGGCCGTTCCGAAACGAAAAACCTCTCCGTCCAAGCGCGGCATGCGCCGCTCGGCCGACGCCCTCAAGGCCCCGACCTATGTCGAGGACAAGAATTCCGGCGAAATGCGCCGTCCGCACCATATCGACCTGAAGACCGGCATGTATCGCGGCCGCCAGGTTCTGGAGCCTAAGGAAAGCTGAGAAGCTTTTTCACGGTTTTGCGCCTATCAAAAGACCGGCCAATGGCCGGTCTTTTTGCATTGTCGGGCAAGCCTCACCCTTCGCGCTTGATATGCTGAGGGTCGAGGGCTTATGCGATGATGGAATCCACCAATCTTCGGAAGGCAGGAGATCCGATGCGCACTCTGTCCGATGCCTTCATTCCCGAATTGCCGGGCCACTACAGGGGCAAGGTCCGCGAGAACTACGACCTGCCGGACGGCAGGCGCATCATCATCGCCACCGACCGGCTCAGCGCCTTCGACATCATCCTGACCTCGATCCCGTTCAAGGGCGAGATCCTGACCCAGATTGCCCGGTACTGGTTCGAGGAAACCGCCGATATCTGTCCGAACCATGTTCTGGAATACCCCGACCCAAACGTCGTCATTGGCACCCGGCTCGATATCCTGCCGGTCGAGATCGTCGTGCGCGGTTATCTGGCGGGAACCACCAGCACCTCGATATTGACCAAGTACCGGAAGGGTGAGCGGGATCTGTATGGCATCAGCCTGCCTGATGGCTTGCGTGACAATGAAAAACTGGCTGAGGCGATCATCACGCCGACGAGCAAGGCCTTGGACGGTGCTCATGATGAGCCTCTGTCCAAGGCCGAAATCATCGAACAGGGCGTTCTCACGCAGGCGCAGTGGGATACCGTATCGAACTACGCCTTGCAGTTGTTCGCCAGGGGCCAGGCGCGCGCCGCGGAACGCGGCCTGATCCTCGCCGATACGAAATACGAATTCGGCACCGACAAGAACGGCAGCATAATTCTTGCCGACGAAATCCACACGCCGGACAGCAGCCGGTACTGGATCGCGGCGAGCTACGAAGAAGCCTTCGAAAGCGGCAAGCGGCCGGAGAGTTTCGACAAGGACTTCATCAGGTCGTGGGTCTCGGCGCGGTGCGATCCTTACAGGGATTCGATACCGAAGATACCGGACGAGGTCGTAAGCCAGGCTTCGCGCGTCTACGCGCAGGCCTATGAGGCAATCACCGGCAAGAAATTCCTTCCCGACACTTCCGGCCACACCGTGTTGGATCGCATCCGCTCGAACCTTGAGCGTTATTTTTGACGACCAGGTGAGCCCCCTTCGGGTACCGCAACGTGGTAGCCCGGTTGCTGCTGACGCCGTTGTTTCGGACGGTCTTTGTCCGTGTTCGCTACGCGCGCGAAAAATCTTGACGACAATGGCCCGGGCGCTGCTAGTGAGAGATCAGAGCGCGCCGTATCTGAGCGGCACTGTGCGGCGCACCTCGAGTTGTTGTTTCCGTGCGCATCGCTGTCCGAAGCCTGCCTTTGGGCGACACGCACCAACCGGAGACCCGTAATGTTCGGTGCCATTCCGCTGCTGATCGTGCCCTTCGTGCTCTACAATCTCGGACTTCTCGGAATCTTCGGCAGCGGCGACGACCCGTGGGCGACCGAGATGTTCTCGATCGGCATGATGTCGGGCGGGGTCTTCTCGATGACGCTTGGCGACCTGATGGTGCTGATCGCGCTGGTCTTCCTCTTCGCCGAAATGGTGAAGTCGGTGCGCACAACGAATGCCTCGATCCTGGATCATCTCTTGTCGACGCTGGTCTTCGTGGCGTTCCTGGTCGAGTTCCTGCTGGTCAAGGGCGCGGCGCACTCCGTCTTCTTCACGCTGATGGTGATTGCGCTGTTCGACGTACTGGCCGGCTTCTCTGTGTCGATGCGCTCGGCCAGCCGGGATATCAATCTCAACTAGAAGCAGGCTCCGGCGCTTCAGCCCGGATCGGCGGTGAAGCCGGCTGCTTCGATGCCGGCGATTGCGGCTGCCTCATCATTGTCCGACGTGTCGCCGGAAATGCCGACCGCGCCGATGACGGTGCCTGACTTGTCGCGGATCAGCACGCCGCCGACAACGGGCAGCACGCGGCCGCCCGATACGTCCGAGATGCCGGCGACGAGATGCGGCCGCTCCTTGGCGAAGGCCTCGACGCGGCGCGAGCCCATGCCGATCGCCAGTGCTCCATAGGCCTTGCCGGCCGACATTTGCGGACGCAGGAACGAGGCGCCGTCCTGGCGCTGGAAGGCGACAAGATGGGCGCCGGCATCGAGGACCGATACGCCCAGCGGCTTGAGCTTGAGCTCCGCACCTTTGGCGAAGGCGGCGCCGATGATCTCGATGGCTTTGGCGAGCGTCAGTGCGGTCATGGCAATCTCCTGTTGAAACGCGTCAATCATCGACCGGCCGCAGGCGATGCGAAATCCCGATTGCGGTTGAAATTGCTTCGCGTGAAAAGGCGAAATGGAAGGCGAGGCCACTATGGAACGAGCCGGCGACCGGCACGCGCCCGATATGGCATCGCCGTGCGGCTACTTACAGACTGCTGGTGAAGACGGCTATTTTTTCTTGGCCCGCGCCGGTTTCTTGGCCGGAGCGGCTGCCGCATTGGCGAGGTCTTCGGCTTCCTTGGCCAAGCGCAGCGCCCTCAGCTTGTTGGTCTTGGCCTGGCGGGCGTCGCTTTCGGCGACATACTCAGCCATCGCCTTCTGGCGGACCGTGGCTGCTTCTTCCTGCTTCTTGAAACGCAAATCAGCCCGTGCGCGGGCGGTATCCTTAGAGTTCTCGACCAAGAGCGTTGTCCAATCCCATAAATTATTGTTTTCAGGTCCTTGATAGCAGAGCCGGCCCGCAATTGCGAAAATAAGTTGGTCAGGCCGGGTCGCGCACGGCACCGAGCGCCTTGCGGGCGACCACCGCTTCGTAGCCGGCCTGCAAGATTGCGCGCACGGTGGGGCCCGATGCGCGGGCGGGGGCGCCGAGATGCTCGTGGCGCAAATCGTCCATGAAGTGCTCCCACATCGGTGGGCCGCCTTTCTCCAGAAGCTCGGCGCGGATCGAGAGTTCCTCGCTGACCGGCAGCCAGACACGGCCCCAGGCGCCGAGGTGTGCCAGAATAGGCACCAGCGAGATCGCCATCTCGGTAAGGCTATAGATTGCCTTCTGCTTGTGGGAAGGATCGTCGGCCTTGGTCAGCATGCCCAACTCCATCAGACGCTTCAGCCGGTCGGCAAGGATGTTGGAAGCGATGCCCTCGATCGACCCGTTGAGCAGTTCGCGGAAATGGCGCCGGCCGCCGAAGATCATGTCGCGCAGGATGATCAAGCTCCAGCGGTCGCCGAACACTTCGAGGGACAGGTTGATCGGGCATCCGGACCGATGATCGGTGTTCATGCGACTCTCCAGTAAAAACTGGTTGCATTATCTTATCAGTTTTATTATCGTGCAACTGATTGCAAAATGCAATCGGATTTGAATGCGATGGAGGAGAACCATGAGCACGAACGAGCAACCCGAAATCGTATTCCAGACGTTTGGCGATCCGGCGCATCCGGCGGTGCTGCTGATCATGGGCGCCATGGCTTCCATGCTCTGGTGGCCGGAGGCGTTCTGCCGGAAGCTCGCCGATGCGGGCCGCTTCGTGATCCGCTACGACAATCGCGATACCGGGCTGTCGACCAAATATACGCCGGGCGAGCCACCCTACACGTTCGACGACATGGCCGATGACGCCATCCGCGTGCTCGACGATCATAACATCGGCAGAGCGCATGTCGTCGGCATGTCGATGGGCGGCATGATCGCGCAGCTTGTGGCGCTAAAGCACCCATCGCGCGTCGCGACGCTCACGATCGTCAGCAGTTCGCCGATGGGGGTGGACACGTCCCATCTGCCCGGCACGACCGATGCCTATCGGGAGCACTCGGCCGAAGGCGCGAAGGTCGATTGGGCCGATCGTGACCAGGTGATCGGCTTCGTGGTCAGTGACGCGCGCGCCATCGCCGGCATTGCGCATCCGTTCGACGAGAAACGGACGAGAGCGTTCGTCGAGCAGGACTACGACCGCTCCGGTGGCCTTTTGAGCGCGACCAACCACTTCATGCTTCAAGATGGTGAGGACTGGAAGGGCCGCTTGCATGACATGAAGGCTCCGCTCCTCGTCATCCACGGCACGGCGGACCCGATCTTCCCGGTCGAGCATGGCGCCGCTCTTGCCGAGGCGGTTGCCGGTGCGAGGCTGGTGCGGATCGAAGGCGGCGGCCACGAGCTGCATCCCGACGACTGGCCGGAAATCGTCGCCGCCATCGCGACGCATAGCCAGGCAGGCTGAGCGCGGTCACTGTCAGGTCGGACTTGCGGCGATAGGTAAGCACGTGCCTCACTGTTGAAATCGATGACCAGAGCGGTTCACCGTTTCACGGAAAAGCAGAACCGCTCTATCCTTTTTGTTTTGACGCAATTCCGGACGGAAAACCGCTACGCACTTTTCCTGGAATTGCTCTAAGAAAGAAGCGAGCAGACAATGTCCCTGACCATGCATCTCCACCCGCTGGCGTCCTTCTGCTGGAAGCCGCTCATCGCGCTCTACGAGAACGGCACGCCGTTCAACTCCGTCATCGTCGATCTCGGCAACGAGCAGTCGCGTGCCGCCTTCCTGAAGCTGTCGCCGGCCGGCAAGATGCCGGTGCTGCAGGACGCGGCGCTTGGCCATACGGTGCCGGAATCGACCATCGTCATCGAATACCTCAACGCGCATTACCCCGGACCGGTCGACCTGATCCCGGCCGATATCGATCTTGCCCGTCAGGTTCGCCTGGCCGATCGCTTCTACGATTTCTATGTCCAGGAACCGATGCAGAAGGTCGTCGGCGACCGGCTGCGGCCGGAAGGCAAGACCGATCCGTTCGGTGTCGAACAGGCCCGCGCCCAGCTGCGCGGCTCCTACGCCATCATCGAACGGGAGATGCAGTCGCGGACCTGGGCGGTGGGCGAAGCCTTCACCATGGCCGACTGCGCCGCGGCGCCGGCCTTGTTCTATGCCAACAAGGTCGAGCCGTTCGGCGACAACTACCCGGCAGTAAAGCGCTACCATGACCGCCTGCTCGCGCGGCCGTCGGTGGCCCGCGTGATCGAGGAAGCGCAGCCCTATTTCAAGCTGTTTCCCTACAACAACGGTTAGCGCCGATCGCCGAAATCTGGCCGACGATGCCTCAGCTTCCGGGCGACCCAAGCTCCCCGGCTTCCCAGAACTGGTCGAGCCAGACGTTCAATCCGAGGAAGCCGGCGCTGCTCACCGCATAGACGCGCCTGGTGCCTTCGGCCTTGGCGTTGACCAGGCCCGCGTCGAGCAGCACTTTCAAATGCTGAGAAACGGCCGGGCGCGACACTGGCAGCCCGGCAGCGAGTTCGTTGACGGTCTTCGGGCCGCGCCGGAGCTCTTCGAGAAGGTAGCGCCGGTTCGGATCGGCGATCGCCATGAAGGCGTCGGAAAAGATCATGCCTTATTTGTGGGGCAAAGTTCCCGAAATCTCAACCGTTGGTTTCATTCTTTCTGCGTGGATCAAGCCGCAAGGCTTCCGGCGTGACCGAGCGGTCGGCCGGCTGCGTCGTGAACGCGTCGCGATCTTCGATCGGCACCGGCGCGCGGCGGCTGATGCGCAGCAGCGTGTAGGCGGCCAGGCAAAGATGCGCGAGCGCGGTTGCAAGAAACAGTCCCTCGGGACGAAACCAGCCCATCAAGCCGGCCGCCAGCAGCGGGCCGATCATGGTGCCGAAGCCGTAGAGCAGCAGCAGGCCGCCGGAGACCTTGACGAAGTCCTCGGCGCTGGCATGGTCATTGGCGTGCGCCACGGCGATTGAGTAGAGCGTGTAGGCGAAAGCGCCATAGGCGGCGGTGAAGACGATGACGAAGATGCTGGAGCGCGGTTCGAACAGGAAGATCAGGATGGCGAACAATGCCGACCCGAACGCAGCACCCGCCAGCACGAAACGGCGGTCGGTCTTGTCGGACAGACGCCCGGCCGGAAGCTGCATGGCCGCGCCGGCAACGACCACAAGGCTCATCATCAGCGCGATCTCGGCCGTGGAAATGCCGATGCGCGCGCCGTAGACGGCGCCGAGCGTGCCCCAGGCGCCATTGGCGATGCCGATCAGCAGACAGGCGACTGCCGAAACCGGCGAATTGGCGTAAAGCCCTTTGACGTCGAGCTTGACGTCCTGCAACGGCTTGGGAGACGAAGCCGACGAGACGGCGGTCGGGATCAGCGACAGGCAGAACAATATGCCGGTGATCATGAACAGCGAGGCCGATTTCACGTCGCCGCCTGCAACGATCATCTGGCCGCCCATGATCGAGGCATAGGTGACCATCATGTAAAGCCCGAAGACGGTGCCGCGGTTCTCGTTGGTGGCCTTCTCGTTCAGCCAGCTTTCGATGACCATGAAGGCGCCGGCCATGGTGAAGCCGGTAAAGGCGCGCAGCAGGATCCAGATATATTCGTCGATGACGAGGCCGGTGAGCAGGGCGACGATGGCGCCCGACGCGGCAAAGGCGCCGAAGGCCCTGACATGGCCGGCGCGCCGCACGATGCGCGGCGCAAAGAAACAGCCGGTGACGAAGCCGCCGGCCCAGGCCGTTCCCATCAGGCCGAGCGATGCCGTCGAGAATCCTTCCACCTGGCCACGCAGCGGCAGAAGCAGTCCGTGCAGTCCGGACGCCGCGAGCAGGAAGGCGGTGCCGCGAAGCAGCGAAAGGATCGGCCTGTAGGTTGCGAACATGTTTTGATCCGGCGGGAATTTCGGGGCGCAGGTCTGAAGACAGTGGCATTCGGGCTTTTCAGCGGCGCGTCGCAGCTCCGAAGGCTTATCGGTGGAAATCATCCACGGCGAAACAGCGCCTCTGCAGCGGATTTGGTCGTGCTTTTGCTCTTGAGCTCGCCTTCCAGCCGGGCGATCTCGTCGCGCAGGATGCCGATCCGCTCGGTGAGCTCGGCGACCGAAAGCAGCGCCAGATCCTGTCCGATCTCGTGCGGACGGGCCTTCTTTTTGGGTTCGTCGTCGAAGATAGCCATCGTCGCTCCTCCCTGATTCAGCATTTGCCTGATTTGGCAATCAGCATACATAGGGCAGGGGTGCTGATGCAAACAGCAGGCGACAGAGCGGCATATTCGAGACGGGACAGTTCATGGCGAGCGCACAGAAAATTCCGGCGAAGATGATGGCCATTGCGATTTCCGAACCCGGCGGCCCACGGGTGCTGAAGCCGGAAACGCGCGACGTACCCATGCCCGGTCCGGGCGAGATCCTGATCCGGGTGCGCGCCGCCGGCGTCAACCGGCCCGACGTGCAGCAGCGCAAGGGCGCCTATCCGCCGCCGCCCGGCGCGTCCGACCTGCCGGGCCTCGAAGCGTCGGGCGAAGTGGCGGCCCTTGGCGACGAGATATCGCGCTGGCGTATCGGCGACCGGGTCTGCGCGCTGACGCCAGGCGGCGGCTATGCCGAATATGTCAAGGTGCATGCCGGCAGCGTGCTGCCGCTGCCCGCCGGCTTCACCCACACCGAGGCGGCGGCGGTGCCGGAGAACTACTTCACCGTCTGGCACAATGTGTTCGAGCGCGGCGGCCTGAAGAGCGGCGAGACGCTGCTCGTCCATGGTGGTTCGTCAGGCATCGGCACCACGGCGATCCAGCTGGCATCCGCCTTCGGCGCCTACGTCATCACCACCGCCGGCAGCCAGGAAAAATGTGACGCCTGCCTGAAGCTCGGCGCCGACCGGGCGATCAACTACCGCGAAGAGGATTTCGTCGCCGCGGTCAAGGACGCGACCGCCGGCAAGGGCGCCAATGTCATCCTCGACATGGTCGGCGGCGACTACATCGCGCGCAATTACGAGGCGGCGGCGATAGAAGGCCGCATCGTGCAGATCGCCTTGCAGGGCGGCGCCGTGGCGAGCGCCGATTTCTCCAAGATCATGGTCAAGCGGCTCATCCATACCGGCTCGACGCTCAGGCCGCGCACCGTCGAGTTCAAGGCGGCAATTGCCGCTGCGCTCGAAGCGCAGGTGTGGCCGCTGCTCGGCACCCGCAAAGTGGCGCCGGTCATGGACATGATCTTCCCGCTCACGGATGCCTGGCGGGCGCATGAGCGGATGGAGGAGGGCGAGCACATCGGCAAGATCGTGCTCGACGTCGGCTAGGATCCCGGGTGTGCGCGACGCCTGCTGCATCCTGAACAAAGGCTTAATGCTGCAATGCACAATTGCATTGCGGCCATGCAAAAGCGTTCGTTCATTTCTTGGGCAACGATGCCTATCTAAGCGGCATCGAAATGATTGATCCAACAAATGGAGGACTACCATGAACCCGATCCGCGCTTTCCGTAACTGGCGCATGTACAACGAGACCGTGCGCGAGCTGAACAAGCTCAACGCCCGTCAGCTGCACGACCTCGGCATCAACCGCGGCGACATCGAGAGAATCGCCCGCCAGGCGATTTGATTTCCGGCAGGTCTGGCCCGAAAGGCCGGACCCCGCCGAAAGAAGCCAGAGCCGCCGCTGACAGTTTTGCGTCGCCGGCTCCGAGCCCGCTGGACCCTGTCCGGCGGGTTTTGTCTTTGTGACCCGCCCCTTGCGGCGGCAATGACCGCCGATTGCTGATCGGCCGTTCCCATACTCTGTCGCCGCTCTTGCCGCGACTCTCCCAAAAACATTGCGAAATGGCAGCGGAGCGGTTATACAGGCCGCGAATTTCCCATTTTGGTGGCTCTAAAAACCACCGCCCGCGCGGGAACGCGGGCGAACGAGAAGGATTTTTGAAATGGCCAATACGCTGCTGATGCCCAAGGCGACCGCCGTCTGGCTGGTCGACAACACCGCGCTCTCCTTCGAGCAGATCGCGCAATTCTGCGGGCTGCATCCGCTCGAGGTCAAGGCGATCGCCGACGGCGAATCGGCGCAAGGCATCAAGGGCATGGACCCGATCATGACCGGCCAGCTGACCCGCGACGAGATCGCGCGCGCCGAGAAGGATCCGAACCATCGTCTGAAGCTCTCCGACCCCAAGGTGCGGGTGCCGGAATCCAAGCGCAAGGGTCCACGCTACACGCCGCTGTCGAAGCGCCAGGACCGGCCGAACGCCATCCTGTGGCTGGTGCGCAATCATCCCGAGCTGAAGGACGCGCAGATCTCGCGCCTCGTCGGCACCACCAAGTCGACGATCGACCAGATCCGCGAGCGCAAGCACTGGAATTCGGCCAATCTGCAGCCGATGGACCCGGTGACTCTGGGTCTGGCCTCGCAGATCGACCTCGACATGGAAGTCAATCGCGCCTCGCGCGGCCGCGAGCAGGCGCAGCCTGTCGGCGATACGCTGCTGCCGGCGGCGCTGACCGAACGGCTGGTGCCGGCGCCGGAAAAGCCCAAGGACGAGGATGCCGAGCTCGACGCCAACGCCGTCTTCGCCAAGCTTTCGGCCTTGAAGTCGAAGGACAAGGACGAGGAAGCGGACGAGGAGTAAGCTTCTCGGCAACCAACAAAAAAGCCCGCTTCGAGCGGGCTTTTTTGTTGGTTGTCTCGTGCTGCCTCAGCTACGCGCCGCCCGATCCGGCGTCATGCCGTAGTCTTCGCTGCGCTCCACCGCCCGGTAGAAATCAGCCAGCTGCTTGCCGCGTTCCGGCTTGAAGATGCGGCCGGCGATCACCACCGAAGCGATGCGGTCGATGCGGAAGGCGCGGAAATCGTCGCGCATCTCGCACCAGGCGACCAGCGTCCACACCTTGCCCCAGAACCACAGGCCGAGCGGCCGGATGTCGCGCGCGGTGCCGCGCCCGGCCTCGTCCGAGTAATCGATGGTCAGCACCTGGCGTTTCTCGACGGCGCGCTCGATCAGGTCGATCGCCTCGCGCGCGGCATCGCTCACCACCCACATCGGCGTGTGGATCTCCGTGCGGGCGATGCGGTCCTTCTCGGCGTCGGGCAGGACGGCGCCGATCTTGACCAGCGCCTCGTCGGCGGCCCTGGCCATGGCGGCGCCGCCAAAGGCGCGCACCATGCGGGCGCCGGCGACCAGCGCCACGATCTCGTCACGGGTGAACATCAGCGGCGGAAGGTCGAAACCCTCCCTCATCATGTAGCCAACGCCCGCCTCGCCGTCGATCGGCACCCCGGTCGACTGCAAATCGGCGATGTCGCGGTAGATGGTTCGCTCGGAAACCTCGAGCCAGGTGCCCAACTTCTGGGCAGTGACCAGACGGCCACCGCGCAGATGCTGCACGATCTGGAAGAGCCTGTCGGCACGGCGCATCGTATGGTCCCTCGGCGTTGTCTTTATGCATGTCGTGGTCGGGCGACATGCATTATGGTTTCAGCCCTTCGCGCTTGCGCTGCGCGGCGACGAACTCCGCGCCGAAGGACAATTTCCTCGTTGTCGGCGTCCTGGCGTCGATCACCCGCCAGAAGGGTGCGACGTCACTCAGCGACATGCCGCGCTCCAGATCCTCATTGGCGGCCTCCGCGACGGTGCGCAGATGATAGCCGATCGTGACGGGACATGTCACTTCGGCACCGTGCTCGATGGCTAAAGCGGTGCGCAAGGCGCGGACATCCATTTCGACGCCCTCGGGGATGGAGCGGATGAAATCGTCGACCTGCCGCGCAGTCGGCACCAGCATAGACTGGCCTTCGACGACGTCAGCCACCGTGCGCGGCGACGGCTTGATACCGTTGATGCCCGGTGTGTTCAGCCTTTCGTTCCAGCTTTTCACCATGAGAGTACCTAGACGAAAAGGCCGAAACTGTTGCCGTCAGGGTCGAGGCAATAGGCGAATGTGCCGGCCGGAATGGAGATCGCCGGCGAGACGACCTGGCCGCCGTTTCGCGTTACCCGCTCCATCGCATCCTCGATCGGCGCGGCCACCGACAAATGGATGGTCGGGCCGGTTCCCGGCGCTGCCGGCTTGCCGGGATAGACGTGTCCCGACGCCATCCGCTCCTGCGCGCTGAACATGGCGATCGGATTCGGGCCGCTTTCCTCGAGCACCAGATCGTTCTGCAGCACCGACGCATAGAAGGCGCGTGCACGGTCCATGTCGGTGACGGGAATCTCGAACCAGGCCGAGGCTTTTGCAGGAATGAAGGCCATGTCTTTCTCCTGAACTTACCGCTTTATCGCACGCCGCTCCTGACAACATACTGTCAGGAGCCTTCAGCAGCCCCGCGATTTACATCTGGGCGTCGCTGCCTCCGCAGCCAAGCGCTGCGCGTAAAAAAACATCTCAGCTATCGATGTGGCGGCCGTTGGCATACATGTCCGGCCAGCCAATGTCCTTGCGGATGTCCGCCGGCAAACCGTTCATGTAACGCTGGGTGCGGATCTCGTTGCGCATGGTGCG
Organism: Mesorhizobium amorphae; assembly: GCF_014843845.1. Lineage (GTDB taxonomy): Bacteria > Pseudomonadota > Alphaproteobacteria > Rhizobiales > Rhizobiaceae > Mesorhizobium > Mesorhizobium amorphae_A. The sequence goes on from NZ_JHQS01000061.1 coordinate 76,062, forward strand.
GATCTTGCCCACATAGTGCTGGACGCTGCGCAAAATCGTAAAACCGTTCATGACGACTCTCCTCTGTTTTGATGAGAGCATCATCGCACACCCCTACTGACAGCAGTCTGTCAGGAGGATGTCAGGCCGTCGAACAAGGTTTTGGGTTAGCGTGCGAATGCCTTAGAAACGGGTCTTTTGTCAGTAACGGCTCAGCCGGCTGACGGGAGAACCGCTTTGACAGCCGCGCGCGATGCTGGTCAAAAGCGGCATGTCGAAACTCCTCGCGCTCGTCATCATTGGCATCATGGCAATCCAGCTGATCAAGCCGCTCGGCTGGCCGGGGCTGAAGCGGCGCAGCGACTTCTGGAAGCTGGCGGTGCTGGCCATGGCGGCGATCTCGATAACGGCACTGCTCGGCCATTGGGGGTAGGGGCGTAAGCCGCTACAGCGCCTCGCCTTGCCCATCCGCCAACACCATCCCGACCAGATGCTCGGCCCAGGCCCGGTAACCGGCCTCCGAGGCATGAAAACCGTCGGAGGCAAAGCCGGCCTCCGGGTTGGTGATCGGCAGCCGCGGCGCCGGCACCGCGCCGCGTTCGAGACAGAGGCGCTCGCCCATGCGGTTCATCTCGGTGGCGCGGATTTCGAGGATCTTGCCGAGCAGTGGCGGCATCGCCGGCGCGCGGGTGAACTCCAGCACCGGCGACCACACTACGCGCGCCTCCGGCCATTTGGCGCGCAGCGAATAGAGCAGGCCGCCGAACTCCTTCTTGAAGCGCGGCACCGAATGAAAGTTCTTGGTGTCGTTGGTGCCGATGGCCAGCACGATATGCGTCCACGAATCGGCCGACAGATTGGGCAGGACATGATCGCGGATCTGGCCCGACGTTGCCGAATTGAAGCCGGCCGCCCGCCAGCGCACGACGCGGCCGGTGCCTTGCGAGATCAACGCGGCCAGCTGCGAGGCCAACCCGTCCTCGGAGTTGCCGATGCCGACCGAAGCGGCCGAGGAATCGCCCAGCACCAGCAGCGAGATCGGCGGCTGCCGGCCTGATATTTCGTGCATGACCGGCCCCTGCGCCGGCAGCATGCGGGTGGTGCGGCGGCGCACGCCAAGTCCCTGCCAGATATAGACCGGGAAGGCGAGCCAGGTGAGGAGGGCTGGAAAACGCATGGCGATACCATTTGAGCGGAAGACAACCAGCCTTTATCGCATGCGGCGCCGCAAATGAACGGGCTTGCGCGCGCCTGCCGCTCTGTCAGCTGCAGCAATCGTGCTCAGCCTGCGGCCTCTCCTGGTATTCGTCATGCAGCCGCACCCAGTCCATCAGCCCGTTGTAGGGACCGGTTTCGTTGCGGCCCTTGGGCGTCATGTCGAGATAGTGGTAGGCGCCGATCAGCGGGTCGCCGCCGCGGGCGCGCGTCATGAAGGTCAGGAAGATGTCGCCTGCCGCATCGCGGTAGAACACGCTGGCGCCGGGAAGATCCTTCGATGTCCGGGGACGCGTCTCGAAATTGTAGGTGGTGTCGCCCGCCGCGATCTGCTTGTCGGTGAATGAGACCTGCATGTCGAAATTGAAGTCCGAAGCGTAGGACGACACCCAGTCGAATTTCCAGCCCATGCGCTGCTTGTAGGGCAGCAACTCGGCCAGCGGCGCCCGCGACACCACGACCAGCGACACGTCGTGATGTCCGAGATGCAGGTTGGCGCCGTCGATGTGGTCGGCGAGGAACGAACAGCCTTCGCAACGGTAATCGGCGCCCGGCCCGAACATGAAATGATACACGATCAGCTGGCTGTTGCCCGCGAACAGATCGGCCAGTTTCTTCGGGCCCTGCCCGGTTTCAAAGACGTAGTCCTTCCTGATCTTGAGCCAGGGCAAATCGCGGCGCTCGGCGGCGATGCGATCGCGTAAGCGCGTCAGTTCCTTTTCGCGCGCCAGATGCGCCTTGTGCGCCTCGAACCAGTCTTCCCGCGAAACGATCTTGTTGTTTGGCATGAACTTTCTCCCTGTCGTTCGCCCCAAGGACGTTCGGGGTCGGCGCAAACCGACATGACCGCCTGTTTTTCCGGGGAGGACATAGACATGCGGGAGGGCAGCCACCGGGCAAACAAAACCCGGGCACACGGCCCGGGTCCGGATCAAGACAGAAGAGGTGTGGTCAGGCGGCCTTTTCCAGCGCCGGCTGCCATTGTCCGAGCGCCGCCAGATGGTTCATGCGCGCGCGATGGGCAAAGGCGGCCTGGCCGGCGGCAACATTTTCCGCCTTGCCGCTCCAGGCCTTCTGCGGGGCGGCCTGCAAGGCGCGGCCGTAGGAGAAGCTTAGTTTCCACGGATGCGGACCGATGACGTTGATGGCGTTGAGGTTGGCGGTGGCTTCCTCGTCCGATTGTCCACCGGAGAGGAAGGCGATGCCCGGCACCGCCGACGGCACCGTCTCGCGGAACAGCTTTATGGTCCTTTCGGCAACTTCCTCCGGGCTGCTCACCTTGCCCGACTTCTTGCCCGCCAAAACCATGTTGGGCTTGAGGATGGTGCCTTCGAGGACGACGCGGGCCGCATAGAGCTCGGTGTAAAGCTTCGTCAGCGTCGCCTTGCTGATCTCGTAGCAGGTGTCGATGTCGTGGGCGCCGTCCATCAGCACCTCCGGCTCGACGATCGGCACGATGCCGGCCTCCTGGCAAAGCGCCGCATAGCGGGCCAGCGCATGGGCGTTGGAGCCGATCGAGGTGGCGGAAGGCACGCCCTTGGCGATGTCGATGTCGATCACCGCGCGCCATTTGGCGAAGCGCGCGCCCATCTTGTAGTATTCGGCGAGCCGCTCGCGCAGGCCGTCGAGGCCTTCGGTGATGGTGTCGCCGGGAAAGCCGGCCAGCGGCTTGGCGCCGGCGTCGACCTTGATGCCGGGGATGGCGCCTGACGCCTTGATGATGTCGACCAGCGGCGTGCCGTCGGCGGCCATCTGGCGAATGGTCTCGTCATAGAGAATGACGCCGGAAATGTACTTCGTCATCGCGTCCTTGGCGCGGAACATCATCTCGCGGTAGTCGCGGCGGCTGTCGGCGGTCGATTCGACGCCGATGACGTCGAAACGCTTCTTGATGGTGCCGGAGCTTTCATCGGCGGCCAAGAGGCCCTTGCCGTCGGCGACGATCGCGGCGGCAATGTCTTCGAGACGTTCGCTCATTTTGCTTCTCCTTGACGGTGTTGTTTCCGCGCTAGCAGAACATTACCGCCAAAGAAATGACGCCGGAAAGCTCGAATCGATTGAAAGTTGCGGCCGCCCCGGCGCGCTCTCCTAGTATTGATCGCTCAAGCCAGACGCTCTCAGCGCTTCAGCACCTCGACGCCCGGCAATGGCTTGCCCTCCATCCATTCCAGGAAGGCGCCGCCGGCGGTCGAGACATAGGTGAAGTCGTCGGCCACGCCTGCATGGTTGAGCGCGGCCACCGTATCGCCGCCGCCTGCGACCGAGACCAGCTTGCCGGCCTTGGTGCGGGCCGCTGCGTGCCTGGCCGCTGCCACCGTCGCATGGTCGAAAGGCGCGATCTCGAAGGCGCCGAGCGGACCGTTCCAGACCAGCGTCGCGGCACGGTCGATCCAGTCGTCGACGGTCTTCACGGTTTTCTCGCCGACATCGAGGATCATGCCGTCGGCCGGCACCTCCGATATGGCGACGGTTTCGCTGGCCGCGCCCGCCTTGAATTCTTTCGCAACGACGCCGTCGACCGGCAGGATGATGGCGCAGCCGGCTTCGGCCGCTTCGATCATGATCTGCTTGGCGGTGGTGGCGAGGTCATGCTCGCACAGCGATTTGCCGACGGCGGTGCCGCGCGCGGCAAGGAAGGTGTTGGCCATGCCGCCGCCGATGACCAGCGCGTCGACCCTCTTCACCAGGTTCATCAAGAGGTCGATCTTGGTCGACACCTTGGCGCCGCCGACGATGGCGACCACCGGGCGAACCGGATTGCCGAGGCCCTTTTCCAGCGCGTCGAGCTCGGCCTGCATGGTGCGGCCGGCATAGGCCGGCAAGAGATGCGCCAGCCCTTCGGTCGAGGAATGGGCGCGGTGGGCGGCGGAGAAGGCGTCGTTGACGAAGATGTCGCCATTGGCGGCGAGCTTTTCGGTGAAGGCCGGGTCGTTCTTCTCCTCGGCCTTGTAGAAGCGGGTGTTTTCAAGCAGCAGCACGTCGCCCTTGTTCATGGCGGCGACGGCGCTTGCGGCGGTGTCGCCAACGCAGTCCGACGCAAAGCCGACCGGCCGGCCGAGCACATCCGCCGTCGCCTTGGCGATCGGCTCCAGCGAGAACTCCGGGGTCGGGCCGTCCTTGGGACGGCCGAAATGGGCAAGCAGGATGACCTTGGCGCCCTTGCCGGACAATTCGGCCAGGGTCGGCGCGATGCGCTCGATGCGGGTGACGTCGGTGACCTTGCCGTCGGCGACTGGAACGTTGAGGTCGACGCGCACCAGCACGCGCTTGCCGGAGATGTTGCCGATGTCGTCCAGTGTCTTGAAGCCGGCCATGCTGATCCCTTTTCGCGAAAAATCGCCGGGACCATACCCCGCACCGACGACGATGCAAGGCCCGCGTGAAGGCGCGCGCGCAAAAATGATGTCGCCTCGAAAAGATCAGCTTTCGCTCGCGGCTTTTTCACCCGTCGGCCCCGGTGCTTCCTCCGTCTGAAGCTCGGCAGCAGGTACTTCGGCCGGCTTGCGCCATCTGCGGACGAAGGCGGCGAGGCGGTCGCGGATTTCGCCGGCGCTCAGGAACACCGGCACGCGCGCCACCGGCGCGGTCGGCTCGAAGGACAGGCCAAGGCCTGTGATCTTACCCTTGTCGTCGACGTCGCGCACGATCAGCTCGATCGGACCGAGCAGGACGCGGTCGGCATATTCGGCATGGTTGCCAAGGCGCTCCGTGACCAGGGCGCCGATGGTCAGCTTGCTCTCGGCCTCGGTCAGGCCCGGCGAATAGGCGGCTTCCAGTTCCGCGGCCGAGCGTGTCGGATCGACGGCGAAGGCGCCGAAGAAGTCGGCATCCTCGGGGTCGACCAGGGCGCGGCTGGCAAACAGCTTGTCGAGCAGGCGCGGATAGCGGTCCGGCACGAAGATGTAGACGTGATCGCCGGCGGCAAGCCGGCCCATGTCCTGGAAGCGCATCGAGCGGCCGTCGCGCAGCACCAGCGAGGGCCGCGCCCAGCGTGGGATACGTTCGCCGCGCGCCACCGGACTGCCGGGCGCGACGCGATAGGCGAGCAGTTCGTGATGGGCCGAGCCCGGCAGTTCAAGTTCGACCTTGTCCAGCGGCCCGAGCCGGGCCGGCACGATCAGGCCGAGGCGGCGCGCCAGAGGTCCGACGGTCCAGCCCTGGATGACAAGCGACACCAGCACGATGATGAAGGCGGTGTTGAAGATGGTTCGGCCGTTTTCCAGGCCGCCGAGCAGCGGCGTGATGGCCAAAAGGATCGACACCGCGCCACGCAGACCGACCCAGGAGACAAAGGCGATCTCGGGACGGGGCAGGCGGAACGGGATCAGGCAGAGCCAGACGGCGATCGGCCTGGCGACGAAGATCAGGAACAGGCCGAGCAGCACCGCCGGCACCAGGATCGCCGGAAATTGCGAGGGCGTGGCGAACAGGCCGAGGATCAGGAACATGATGATCTGCGCCAGCCACGACATGCCGTCCTGGAAGCGTTTCAGGATGGTGACGGCGCGGATGTCGGAATTGCCGGCGACCAGCCCGGCCAGATACACCGCCAGGAAACCGGAACCGCCGATGGCGCCGGCGGCGGCGAACACCATCAGCGACAGGGTCAGCACGAAGATCGGCAACAGGCCATGGTCGAGGTTGAGCCGGTCGACCAGGCGCACGATGGCGAGACCGCCGAGCACGCCGACGACGGCGCCAAGGCCCATATTGAGCAGGAAGCCGAGGACAAGGTTGGTGACCAGGACACTGGTTTCCGGATTGGCGTGGGCGGCGATGATCTCGACCAAGGTGATGGTCAGGAAGATGGCGATCGGGTCGTTGGTGCCGGATTCGACTTCGAGCGTCGCACGCACGCGTTCGCGCAGATTGATCTCGCCGGCGCGCAGCAGGAAGAACACCGCAGCCGCATCGGTCGAGGCGACGGCGGCGCCGAGCAGAAAGGATTCCAGCCAGGTGAGGTCGAGCAAATAGTGGGCGGCGGCGCCGAACAGACCGGTGGTCAGGATGACGCCGACGGTCGCCAGCGACAGCGCCGGCCCGGCCGCCTGGCGCAGGGCGTTGAGCGGCGTGCCGAAACCGGAATCGAACAGGATGACGGCGAGCGCCAGTGAGCCGGCAAAATAAGCCAGCCGCGCATTGTCGAATTCGATGCCGAGACCGTCGGTTCCGGTGGCGAGGCCGATGCAGAGGAACAGCAGCAGCAGGGGGGCGCCGAAACGGAAGGCGATCAGGCTCGAAAACGCGGCGGCAACGACAAGCGCGGTGCCGATCAGCGTCACGAGATAGATCGCATGCTCCATCCGAATTTGCCCCTCACATTCGCGTCCTTATCGAATTGCGGGAGAGTGAGGCGAAGACGTGACCAGTGCAAGGCGGGAGGGTGGCTTTTTGGCCTATGCCGCTGATTTCCGGGCGGTTTGGTGCCTCGACCTCGGTCCAGGGGAGGCCGGACCCCGCCCGATATCTTCTGTCGTCCGGAATGACGGAACGATCCTGTCGTGCCTAACGAAAAAACGCCCGGGCAAAGCCGGGCGTTTCAGGTGTCGAAAAGAGAGCCTTGCGATCAGGCGATGGTCTTGCCGAAAGCGACGGCGGTGTCGCCCATGCGGTTGGAGAAGCCCCATTCATTGTCGTACCAGGACAGCACCGAAACGAAGTTGCCGTCCATGACCTTGGTCTGGTCGAGCGCCATGACCGAGGAGTGCGGATCGTGGTTGAAGTCGATCGAGACGTTCGGGTGATGGGTGACGCCGAGGATGCCCTTCAGCTTGCCGTTGGAGGCGGCGATCACGGCCTCGTTGATTTCCTGCACGGTGGTCGAGCGCTTGGCGATGAACTTGAGGTCGACGACCGAGACGTTCGGGGTCGGCACGCGGATCGAGATGCCGTCGAGCTTGCCCTTGAGGTCGGGCAGCACCAGACCGATCGCCTTGGCGGCACCGGTCGAGGTCGGGATCTGCGACAGCGCGGCGGCGCGGGCGCGGTAAAGATCCTTGTGCATGGTGTCCAGCGTCGGCTGGTCGCCGGTGTAGGAGTGGATCGTCGTCATCATGCCCTTCTCGATGCCGACCGCGTCGTGCAGCACGGCGGCCAGCGGCGCCAGGCAGTTGGTGGTGCAGGACGCGTTCGAGATGACGATGTGGTCCTTGGTCAGCTTGTCGTGGTTGATGCCGTAGACGACCGTGAGGTCGGCACCTTCGGCCGGAGCCGAGACGATGACGCGCTTGGCGCCCGCGGTCAGGTGCGCGGCGGCCTTGTCGCGGGCGGTGAAGATGCCGGTGCATTCGAGCGCGATGTCGATGCCGAGTTCCTTCCACGGCAGCTGCGTCGGGTCCTTGATGGCGGTGACCTTGAAGGTCTCCTTGCCGACGGTGATCTGGTCGCCGGATACCGACACTTCGTGCGGGAAGCGGCCATGCACGCTGTCGTAGCGCAGCAGGTGCGCGTTGGTCTCGACCGGGCCGAGGTCGTTGACGGCGACGACGTCGATGTCCTTGCGGCCGGATTCATGGATGGCGCGCAGGATGTTGCGGCCGATGCGGCCAAATCCGTTGATGGCAACTCTGACGGTCATTTTTCTCTCCCTGGGAGTTGGAAGGCGATTGGGTCCGCTGCTTCATAGCTGCGGACGGGCGAAGAATCCAGCCATGCAAGGCCTGGATTTAAATCGATTAGTTTGGGCCAGCCCGCGAAATCGCGTGGAGCAATTCGCGCGCCGGCCCTCAATGCCTTACTTGCCGTGCAGGCGGGCTTCCGCCGCCTTCGCGGCCGCATCGGCGGTGATGCCGAAATGCGGATAGAGCTGCTCGATGGTGCCGGAGGCGCCAAAGCCAGTCATGCCGACGAAGATGCCGTCGGTGCCGATGAGGTGATCCCAACCCTGGCGGATGCCGGCCTCGATGGCGATCTTCACCGGAGCGTTGCCGATCGTCTTGTTGCGGTAGTCGGCGCTCTGCTGGTCAAACAGTTCGAAGCAGGGCACCGAGACGACGCGGGTCGGATGGCCGTGCTTCTCCAGCAAGTCGCGCGCGCCAAGCGCGATCTCGACCTCGGAACCGGTGGCGAAGATCGTCACCGCCGCTTCGCCGCTGGCGGCGGCAAGCTCGTAAGCGCCGGAAGCGCTCAGGTTCTTGGCGGCGTATTCGGTGCGCACCGTCGGCAGATTCTGGCGGGTCAGCGCCAGCGTCGACGGCGTCTTTTTCGATTCGATCGCCAACTGCCAGCATTCGGCGGTTTCGACCGCGTCGGCCGGGCGGAACACGTTGTGGTTCGGAATGGCGCGCAGTGCCGCCAGATGCTCGACCGGCTGATGGGTCGGGCCGTCCTCGCCAAGGCCGATGGAATCATGGGTCATGACGAAGATCGAGCCGATGCCCATCAGCGAAGCAAGACGCATCGACGGACGGGCATAGTCGGAGAAGCACATGAAGGTGCCGCCATAGGCGATCAGGCCGCCATGCAGCGTCAGGCCGTTGAGCGCTGCCGCCATGCCGTGCTCGCGAACGCCGTAATGGACATAGCGCTGGCCGTAATCGTCCGGCGTGATGTTCTTGGTCTGGCTGGTCTTGGTGTTGTTGGAGCCGGTCAGGTCGGCGGAGCCGCCGATGGTCTCCGGCACTGCGCCATTGATGATTTCCAGTGCCATTTCCGACGATTTGCGGGTGGCGACCTTCGGCTTGTCGGCTGAGAGCTTCTTCTTGTAGTCGGCGATGACGGCGTCGAAATTCGACGGCAGCTTGCCACTGACGCGGCGCTCGAACTCGGCCTGCAGCTTGGCGTCGGCCTTGGTGAGGCGGCCTTCCCAGTCGGTGCGCGCCTTGACGCCGGCCTTGCCGGCAGCGCGCCAGGCGTCGAGGATGTCGGCCGGAATCTCGAAGGGCGCGGAGTCCCAGCCGAAGAATTTCCGGGCGCCGGCGATTTCCTCGGCGCCGAGCGGCGAGCCGTGCGCCTTGTTGGTGCCGGCCTTGGTTGGGGCGCCGAAGCCGATGGTCGTCTTGCAAGCGATCATGGTCGGCTTGTCGGAATGGCGCGCCGCCTCGATGGCATAGGCGATCGCTTCCGGATCCTGGCCGTCGATATGGCTGGCGTTCCAGCCGGAGGCCTGGAAGCGGGCGACCTGGTCGGTATTGTCGGCGAGCGACACCGGGCCGTCGATCGAGATGTTGTTGTTGTCCCAGAACACGATCAGCTTGTTGAGCTTGAGGTGGCCGGCCAGCGCGATGGCTTCCTGGGAGACGCCTTCCATCAGGCAGCCGTCGCCGGCCAGCACATAGGTGTAGTGATCGACGAGGTCGTTGCCGAAGGCGGCGTTCATGATGCGCTCGCCGAGCGCGAAGCCGACCGAATTGGCAAGGCCCTGGCCGAGCGGGCCGGTGGTCGTCTCGATGCCCTCGGCATGGCCGTATTCCGGGTGGCCCGCGGTCTTCGATCCGAGCTGGCGGAAATTCTTGATCTGGTCGAGGGTCATGTCCTCGTAGCCGGTCAGATGCAGCAGCGAATAGAGCAGCATCGAGCCGTGGCCGGCCGACAGGATGAAGCGGTCGCGGTCGGCCCAATGCGGAGCCTTGGCGTCGAATTTCAGGAAGCGGGTGAACAGCACCGTGGCGATGTCGGCGCAGCCCATCGGCAGGCCGGGGTGGCCGGAATTTGCCTTCTCGACGGCGTCCATGGAGAGAAAACGGATCGCATTGGCCATCCGATCATGTTGTTCACGCGAGGTCATGCTTCCTCCGGGGTGGGGGTTTGGGGCCTTGGGAGAGGCCTGGAAAGGGTGCGCGACACATAGCAGGCGCGGCCCTTGAGTCAACAAATCGGTGCGTTTTTGCCGGGCTTGTGATGCCGCAACCCCCCTACATTAGCGTTAGCAGGGGACAGTCGCGAGAGCTTTGTTGACGTCGCCTTCACACGCCGCCTAATCTTTCCTGAATAACGCGTTCTGAACGCAAACGATTCGGTGATGGGCAGGGTGCAGGACGAAGCCATGACCGGGGAAACCACGCTCAAGGAAGTCATAGCCCGGCTGGGTAAAGCCATCGAGGGCCTTGAAAACGCCGTCGCGGCCAAGCTCGAGCACGAGCGCGACTATTCGGAAGCCGAGGCCGAGGTGCAGCGCATGAACGCCGACCGCTCCAGGCTGGCGCAGGAACTCGACAATTCCGAAGCGCGCGCCGAACGGCTGGAAGATGCCAACAAGGAAGTGTCGCGTCGGCTGGTGACCGCGATGGAAACCATTCGCGCGGTACTGGACAGGTAGGCCCATGTCACAGGTTACGGTTTCAATCGACGGCAAGCAGTATCGCATGGCCTGCGACGAGGGCCAGGAAGAGCACCTGATCGATCTTGCCGAGCGCTTCGATCGCTATGTTTCGCATCTGAAGGACTCTTTTGGCGAGATCGGCGACCAGCGGCTGACCGTCATGGCCGGCATCATGGTCATGGACGAGCTGTCGGAGCTGCAAAAACGCGTCAAGGGCATGGAAAGCGAAGTGCTGACCTTGCGCAAGACGCGCGACGAGGCGCTGACCAAGGCCGACAAGAGCGATTCCGTGCTGACCAGCGCGCTTGGTGCGCTGGCCCAGCGTATGGAGGATCTGGCGGTTACCCTGGCGGTGAAGAAGGCCTGAGCGCAGCCCGGCTGGGTGTCCCGGAAGAAATGCCGCATTTCCACGAAATGGGCGAAAATTTTTCGCCGCAGGTCCCGGCGCCGGTGTCCGCCAGCGTTTTAAGGATGATCCTACAGTGCTAAGAAGACCAGGCGGCGCCGGCGGGCTGACTGTGCCGGCGGCAAGTCAAAGGGTAGGGACACGTCATGAGTCTTCGTATCAACGACATCGCGCCGGATTTCACGGCCGAAACCACGCAAGGCACAATCAGCTTCCATGAATGGATCGGCGACGGCTGGGCGGTGCTGTTCAGCCATCCGAAGAATTTCACGCCGGTCTGCACGACCGAGCTCGGCACCATGGCCGGGTTGGAGGGCGAATTCAAAAAACGCAACGTCAAGATCATCGGCATTTCGGTCGATCCGGTCTCGAGCCACGACAAATGGCAGGACGACATCAAGACCGCGACCGGTCAGGTGGTGAAATACCCGCTGATCGGCGACAAGGAACTCAAGGTCGCCAAGCTCTACGAGATGCTGCCGGCGGGCGCCGGCGAGACCTCGGAGGGCCGCACGCCCGCCGACAATGCTACGGTGCGTTCGGTCTACGTCATCGGCCCGGACAAGAAGATCAAGCTGGTGCTCACCTATCCGATGACCACCGGCCGCAATTTCGATGAGATACTGCGCGTCATCGATTCCATCCAGCTGACGGCCAAGCACCAGGTGGCGACGCCGGCCAACTGGAAGCAGGGCGAGGACGTCATTATCACCGCCGCGGTCTCCAACGAAGACGCGATCAAGCGCTTCGGCGCCTTCGATACGATCCTGCCCTATCTGAGAAAGACCAAGCAGCCGACCGTGTGAGCCTTCCTTCTCCCCGTTCACGGGAGAAGGTGCCCGAAGGGCGGATAAGGGGCGGCGCGGCGTTCGGCCATGATCGCACGCTGGCTCTCCGAATGCGATTGCTCGCAGACTTGGCGCTGCCCTCATTGCCCTGCCGGGCATTTCTCCCCGTATAGTGACGGGGAGAAAGGGCTGGTTCGCCGCCTTCGCCAATCGTGGACGCTGAGCTAAAATAAAAACGGCGGCGCCAGATCCTGGCGCCGCCGTTTTGTTATTGTTTGATGCGCGGCAGCCTTACGCCGCCGGCTGCGCCTCGATGGTGCGCAGCGCCTGCATCTGGCGCTTGGCGGCGGCCTTGACCGCGTCCTGCACCTTCTCGAAGGCGCGCACCTCGATCTGGCGCACGCGCTCGCGGCTGATGTCGAACTCGGCCGACAGCTCTTCCAGCGTCAGCGGCTCCTCGGCGAGGCGACGCGCCTCGAAGATGCGCCGCTCGCGCTCGTTGAGCACGGCAAGAGCGCCCGAAAGCATTGTGCGCCGGTTTTCCAGCTCGTCCTGCTCGATCAGCATCTCTTCCTGGCTTTCGTGGTCGTCGACCAGCCAGTCCTGCCATTCGCCGGACTCACCTTCGCTCGCCCGGATGGGCGCGTTGAGCGAAGCGTCGCCCGACAGGCGGCGGTTCATCGACACCACTTCCGCCTCGGAGACATTGAGGCGGGTGGCGATCTCGGCGATCTGATCGGGCTTCAAGTCGCCATCATCGAGCGCCTGGATCTTGCCCTTCACCTTGCGCAGGTTGAAGAACAGGCGCTTCTGGTTGGCGGTGGTGCCCATCTTGACCAGGCTCCACGAGCGCAGGATGTATTCCTGGATCGAGGCCTTGATCCACCACATGGCATAGGTGGCGAGCCGGAAGCCGCGCTCCGGTTCGAATTTCTTGACGGCCTGCATCAGGCCGACATTGCCTTCCGAGATCACCTCGCCGATCGGCAGGCCGTAGCCGCGATAGCCCATGGCGATCTTGGCGACGAGCCTCAAATGGCTGGTGACGAGCTTGTGCGCAGCCGTGGTGTCCTCATGCTCGGCGTAGCGCTTGGCGAGCATGTACTCTTCCTGCGGCTGCAGCATCGGAAAGCGGCGGATTTCTTCCAGGTAGCGGCTGAGGCCGCCTTCGCCGGAAACGATACTGGGTAGTGACTGGGCCATGGTAGCGCCCCTCTCTATTGGAGTGATGCCCCCGAAACGCGGCGGGCATGTGACGCGAGCACCAAAAAGGCTCGCTCGCGGCAACTGGTGTATATAGGAACAAAACCAGAAAAGACAGGCATTTGTTCAACACGAAACAGTGTGTCACGCCAAAGTGAACAACGCCAGTCAGGTTTATTGATGGTTGGTTTGAAGCGTCTTGATGATGGGTTCAGAGCTGGCGGAAACCGCCGACGAGTGCCTCCATGTCCCTCGGTATCGGCGCCTCGAACCTCATCGTTAGATGGGTGGCCGGATGGCGAAATTCAAGTAGGCGCGCGTGCAGTGCCTGTCGCGGAAATGCCTTGACTTCGCTTCGTAGCGGCTCGGGCAAACGGTTGGCTTTGGTGCGGAAGGCCTGGCCGTAATCGGGATCGCCAACCACGGGATGGCCGATATGGGCCATGTGGACGCGGATCTGGTGGGTGCGGCCGGTCTCCAGCCGGCACTCGACCAGGCTGGCCGTCGCAAACTCCTGCTGCTCTTCGCCGAAGCGCTCGACGACGGTGAAATGGGTGACGGCGTGGCGGGCATCGTCGCGGCCTTCCGGCACCACGGCGCGGCGCACGCGGTCGGCGGCGCGGCCGAGCGGCGCATCGACCTTGCCGGTCGGCCTCGACGGGATGCCCCAGACCAAAGCGAGATAGGCGCGCTGGAGGTCGCCGATCCGGCCATGGTCGGCAAAGGCCTCCGACAGCGCCTTGTGGGCACGGTCGTTCTTGGCGACGACCATGACGCCGCTGGTCTCCTTGTCCAGGCGGTGGACGATGCCCGGCCGCTTGACGCCGCCAATGCCGGACAGGCTGTCGCCGCAATGGTGGATCAGCGCGTTGACCAGCGTGCCGGTCCAGTTGCCGGCGCCGGGATGGACGACCAGCCCGGCCGGCTTGTCGATGACGATCAGCTCGGCGTCTTCGTAGAGGATGTCGAGAGCGATCGCCTCGCCTTGCGGCGTAGCCGGCTCCGGATCCGGCATGACGACCGACACCAGGTCGCCGGCGGCCAGCTTGCGCTTGGCCTCGTCGACAGGCTTGCCGCCGATCCTGACCGCGCCCTGCTTGATCAGCATCTGCACCCGGTTGCGCGACATATCCGGCCCGAGCATTCCGGCCAGCCACTGGTCGAGGCGCTGGCCGGCCGCCTCAGTGCCGGCCTCCAGCACGGTCGGCGCGGCGTCTATGAATTGGTCCTCTATCAATCCAGGGGCCTCTTCGTTATGAGCGCTCATCGAAAGAAAGTTCCGGAATTTTTGCCATGGCCAGGCCAATTGCCGACGAAGACCAAGAAAAGCCGCTCGACCCGGAAGTCGAAGGCGTGCGGAAGAAACTCTTGCGCTTCATGGCCATCAATCTCGGCCTGTTGTTGCTCGCCCTTATGGTGGTGATCGGAGCGCTTGTCTACAAAGCCCGCAAGACGCCACCCGCCAGCCCGCCGCTGGCCAGCGACATCCAGGTGCCGGCCGGCGAGCCGGTCGGCGGCGACATCGTGCTGCCCGTCGGCGCCAAGGTGGTCAGCCAGTCGCTGTCCGGCAACCGCATCTCGATCGATGCCGAGCTTGCCGACGGCAGCCGCACTATCTTTGTTTATGACATCGCCGAGCGCCGCATCATTGGCCGCTTTGCGATCCGCAGCAAATGACCGGGTTCGCCGAACATCGCCGGGTGGCGACCGTCGCGCTGGTGGTCAAGAGCTACGACGAGGCGATCGACTGGTATGTCGAGCGGCTGGGCTTTGTCCTGACCGAGGATGTCGATCTCGGCGGTGGCAAGCGCTGGGTCACGGTGACGCCACCTGACGGCCATGGCGCGCGGCTGCTGCTGGCCGAAGCGTCCGACGAGGCGCAGGCAAGCCGCATCGGCAACCAGACCGGCGGCCGCGTCTTTCTGTTCCTCGAAACCTCCGACTTTGCCAGGGATTATCAGGCGATGCTGGAAAAGGGCGTCGAATTCCGCGAAACGCCGCGCCATGAGCCCTACGGCACGGTGGCGGTGTTCGCCGATCTCTACGGAAATCTATGGGACCTGATCGAGCCGAAACGCTAGACCTGCAACAGTCATTTTGCGGCTTTCACCAAACCTCGGAAGCCCAGTTGCTTTTTCCCAACCGTCAGCCTATATCGCCGGTTCTTGAACGCGCCCATCGTCTAGCGGTCAGGACACCGCCCTCTCACGGCGGGAACAGGGGTTCGATTCCCCTTGGGCGTACCAATGATTTCAATAGCTTAATCGTTAAGCGTCCAAATTCGTCAAATAACGGTCGAATAAGGCTTCTGAGCAACATCGTCGGTCGCCGTTCCATCCCTGCCCCTTGCGGCGAATCAGACGGAGCGAGCGCGAAAGCTGGCGGAGGATTTTATGCACGGGCCTGCCGGAGGAAGGGGTAAATGGGCATCGCCGAATGTCCCGCACCGGGGGTGGCGGTGTGTGAATATTGAAGACCTCGGCGAAACTCAAATGACCTGCGAGATGTGCGAGTCGCAGGCAATCCGGTTCGTTCACTATATGGAAAACGACCGCTACAACGGCCCGTTGGCATGCGGCGCAGTTTGCGCTGGTCATATGGAATCGGATCTGGCTAGAGCCGAAGCCCGCGACAAGAAAATGCGGAGCAGTTCATCCAGGCGCCGGCGTTTCCCAAATCGCGCAGGGTGGAAAATCAACGCGAAAGGCAATCACGTTCTGAGGGCCAACGGCTATCGGATAACGGTTTTCAGAAAGCGCATCTTCTGGGGTGCCGTAGTTTCTCGGCCGCCTGTTGATACGCCCTATTTCACGCGTGAGAAATTCTCGACTGTCGAAGCCGCCAAGATGGCGGCATTCGATACCATGAGTTTCATGGAGGAACACGTTCCGAAGCTCAATCCTTTCCGCTCTCTCATCCAGCCCTTTTGAGGCTGCATCGCTTACGACTGCCGTCTCTCGTCTCGCCTACGCGGCGCAGGCTGGTGGAGGGTCTGCCGCCCCACTGTTCCGCCATTGTTTTCAGTGACATCCTTGGAGTAGGCCAGCATCGGGCGATTGTATGTTTCGCGCACTCAATTGCTAAAAGGGGTGGCCGTGTTAGGTTCTGGTTGACTGTTCCAGAAACCTTAAGGAGGGGAAATGACCGAAAAGAAGGACGATCCGCCGCCACCGAAAGACGATCCGCCGCCGCCGCCGCCAGAGCAGACAGCGGTCAAGAATGGCGACCAAGGCAAATACGAGAAGCGTTAGGGCGCCTGCCACCCTACCAGCATAATCATCGCGGCGACCGCGAACGCCGCGATGCCAAGTTTTTTTGCAATATTGAGATCACTTGAATTTCGCGAGTTGACCTTGCTGTTCATGTCTTGAGCGGTCTGAGCGTAATCAAAATACGCGGACAGCGCCGCCTGTTCCGTGATGTCGTCGCGCATAGCCCATTGCCAGAATTTGCCCGTCCTGCCCGGCAAAGAAATCTCGATAGGACGCATCGCCTTCAAGCAGTAGATGCAGGCGGCGAAAAGGCAGAGTAGCATCGAACCAAGCGCGACAATGGGGTATATTTCATGCCCCAAAACCTGCTTTGCTAGTCCAGCTGCAAGGCCAGAAGAGACTGCTATTCCCAGCGTCATATAGATTCGAAACAGTTCTATTGCCTGTCGGTCAGTGGCAAGGAGCAACGTCAGCCATGCTGCGTCTCTTCCCCGAGCGTCATCCAACATCGCCTTGGTATCGATCTTCGCCTTAGGCGTGGATTCTGGCGGCAGCTTAGTGAGTGCTTCCATGGCTTCTTCTCTGCCTTCTCATTTTCCGTTGGGTTGCGTCAAATATATGATCGCCCTGCATCGGGAACCTCCGTCATTCGACCGCTTGCGATCCGCTCTGTGAAAGCACATCCTTCCAACAAAGGGGAGAGGCTCATGGCGAACGACGGAGAGAAGGAGCCGCACCTTCGGCTTGCGGTCGAAAATGACAGGAGGGCGGTCAACAAGGCTCGGGCACGGTACGAATTTGACGGGCCGCTCAGGCAGCTAGCCGCGAACATCATGCGCGTGTCGCGAGGTGCTGGCGAACCTTACACGGTCATCCAGCAATGCATTGACGTGGTAAAGGGCGCCCAGGCGGTTCATGACAAATGTGGCGAATGGCCGGATCAGGACGATGTCAAAGACGTGCTCGATTTCCACGACCCGCGACTTCGCGACCATGGCCTACCTTATGACGAGAGGGCGGACGCAATAGAGGATATCGTTGAGGGCGCGCTTCGATTAGCAGCCGGCCGCTTGTTGAGACAAACTCTCCAAGAGGGCCATGGAGAGAAAGATCTGCTGGAGGGGGTGCGGCGGCTGGAGCACCACCGGGCAGAGATGCGAGCCAAGTGGGAATCTGAGAGAAAAGCCGCAGCGAAAAAGCCGAACGGCCGTCCCAAGAAGCTAATTCGCAATCCCAAACTGTGATCCGTCGCTCGGCCTTCTGGTAGTAGCAGGGCAATAAGAAGCCCGCCACCAGCGGCAGCGGGCTAGATCGGGTCGAAATAGGACCGAGGTCAGTCGACCGCTCGTAGCGAATTCAGGAGTGCCTTCACCTGATAAGGCTCGAGTTCGGCAAACCTGCCTCCTGTCGCCTTGAGTAAGTACTTTGCCCGAGCCCGGTTGGCCGCTGGCGACGTACAGCGGTGGGCAACGAGCGTATCGAGAGCGCGGCGCACGGCGTTGCTGGTCGCGTCATAGGCACGGTGCGCCTTGCCCCACCCGAAGGCGTTGCGCTTGCTCTTCTCAGCCTTGAGCATGGTCACAAGCGTAGCGATGTCGGTTTCCTCGCCCCGGTTGAAAACTTCCACAGCTTGGTCCGCCAAATCGGGAGATATCGCCCGCAATTCATGGAGGCCCCGCCGCTTTGCCTCGTACCGCGCCGAAATCTCTTTCGCACAATCGGCCGCGTAGTGGTCCAGATCAAAGCGGATATAGAACGATTGGGCGCCTCCGATCGAGAGCGGCACTAGCAATTCCTTTTCCGGGTGCGCATTGAAATAGGCCTGCTCCATGTCGCCATCGACAATCAGCGCCTTGTCGAACGCGATCTCTGCGACGCGGTGAGCCTTGATGAGCGCCTTCACTTCGGCCGTGTCGTCAAATCTGGCATGCGCCTTCGGCGTTGCTGCGGCGATCCCGGCGGCGGCGACCGTTGTAGCCGCGAGAAGGGCGCGGCGGTTGACGTGTTGATTCATGAAACTCTCCTGTGCTTCGTTTGGCGTTGCGGGCTCGCTTTCCGCACACACATGCCAGGGCATCTGCATCTTACGAAAGAAGGCCAAGCGATGTGGATTGCGGGGATTGTTGGACATGCCTTCGGCGGCTGCCCGAACTGGTGTGTTCGGCATTGTATGTCTCCCAAGAGTTAGAGGGTCAGTGAGGGCGCTCCTACTCGCCCCATGCGTAAGACGACTTGGCGAACGCCATGCCGCGAGCCTCCATTTCGGCTTCGGCATCGCTGATGCGACGCACATGCCCGAGGTAGACCGACAGAGCCCACGGCAGGCGCTTTTCGCAGACGTCGACATAGGTCGCGCCATGCAGGCGGATCGCCGGCGTCAGCATCTCGTCGCGCTCGGCGATGACGCGCTGATACTGATTCACGAAGCTGATCGCCGCGCCCACTTCCTGGCTGGAAATGCGCCACGCGTCCGAGATGCGGGCATCGAAAGCACCGATAGCGGGAGTCAGGTCCAAGGAAAGCAGAGCGGTCATTTCGGATACTTCCGATCGACAACGTTTACCGTTAACATGAACGATAATCGTTGCTTCTGGATAAGTCAAACGAAATTCGTTATGGTGCCCCAAATTCGTTGGGGAAATGACTATGACACCGGATCAATGTCGAGCGGCGCGCGGTCTCGCCAATATCTCTCAGGAGGAACTCGCCAAAGCGGCGAGGGTTGGCCTTTCTACTGTCCGGAATTTCGAGGCAGGGCGCTCGGTTCCAGTCGCAAACAACCTGGCCGCTTTGGTCAAGGCGATTGAGGACTCCGGAGTTATGCTCATTCCCGAGAACGGCGGCGGCGCCGGGGTGAGGCTGCGGAAGCCGTGAGATGGCCCGCTGCCGCTGGTGGCGGGCTTTTCATTTGGCGGTGGGGACTAGCGGGATTAGCGGGCAAAATGCCGTCGCTTTCGAGTGTCAGCAGATGTGGTAAGGTTGATTGTCGGCGAGTAGCAGAGGTCCAGCAACAATGACTTTGAGACGAACCAGAGCTTACGGCACATCCGGCTTGGTTCTAGCGGTTTGCATTGTATTTGCTTGGCAGAACGCCGCTGCCGCTCAAAATTGCGACGCAGCCGCGACGCCTGGCGTCAATTGGCAGGACTGTGACAAAAAGCTTCTCATCCTAAAAGGACAGGACCTGAGCGGGGCGAACCTGATCGGTGTTGATTTCACTTCGACCGACCTCAGGAACAGCAATCTCCTTGCGGCAAATTTTGAGAAGGCAACGCTTGTGCGTGCTTCCCTGGCCGACTCGACCGCCAAAGGCGCCCGGTTCGACAAAATCGAGGCCTACAGGACCGACTTCAGCCATATGGACGCGCAGGGCGCTGTGTTTACGAGCGCGGAAGTGCAGCGCTCGAATTTCCAGGACGCCAATCTGACCAATGTTGATTTCACAAAGGCGGAATTGGGGCGAGCGCAGTTCCATGACGCCGATATCAGCGGCAGCCGCTTTTCGTTTGCCAATCTCGCGCGGGCGGACTTCCGAGGAGCGACGTTCACCGCGCCGATAGACTTTGACCGCGCTTTTTTCTTTCTGACCCGTATCGAGGGCCTCGATCTTTCCAATTCGGCGGGTCTATCCCAGTGGCAGCTCAACATGGCTTGCGGAGACGCCCGGACCGAGTTGCCTTCTGGCTTGACGAGGCCTGAAGATTGGCCCTGTAGCGAGCCATAGGCTCGGCGCCGTGTCGCTGCCGCACTTGGTCGCCGATCTCCTCGGGCTTCCGCGATCACACCATAGGCTAACGCGACCCGCAGTTCACAATACAAACACAAGCGGTCGATTCCTTAGGGATGTAGCCGCTCCCATCAGAGGTCCGTCGCGTGGGGGCACGCGGCGGACTGCTGGTGGCAAGCCCCGCCTTGACCGCTGGGCCGCTAATAGCCCCACCAAGAGCGCGTTTCTGCTCGCCGCTCTCCTACAGCGGCAATGCGCCACGCGCGTCCTGGCGGGCGTCTGCGAAGCTTGCGTTTTCATTCGCTGCGGGGAACTGTCGGGGTATGACACGCCGGTCTATTGCCGAAGAGCTTGAAAACGCCGCCGACCGCATCGCGGACATGTCGCGCGCGGATCTTCAGATCATCCTCCGTCGCGCGGCATTGATGCTCCGGAACGTCGCTGGCGTGCCGCTGGACCCGATGGTTGCAGACGCGCTGGACTCTATAGCTGCCGAGATGAACATCGGCCGGTCCGACCTCATTCAGATCGTGCTGCGCGAGTGGCTGGAGACCAACGCCTATTTGCCGGTGCGAAGGATCGACGAGGAGAGCGAAACCGACGGAAGCGCGTAAGGCCAACCTGGCGGCGTCGTCCGCCAGTCTGGAATACGAACCAGACTGCGTGTCGAAAAGCTGGCGAAGTGGCCGCCGCCCAAGGAAAAATCCAAAGGCGGCGGAGAAATAGCTTAGGCGGCTCTGCCGCCCGACTTAGGAAGCTTGACGCCGGCCTTCGGAAGCAGGCGCGGCAGGTAAGGCAATGCAGCGCTATCTCGACCTGTGAAGTATGTCACCGCCTTGTTCGGCAGCCATTCCTCTCGGAAGTGCTTGCGCCATTCGGCCAGAAGGCTTTCCGGATAAGCCTTGGCTCGCACCCGCCGGCCGTCTTCATACAAATGCCAATAGGTCGGCAGTGCATCGGTGTCGATGCCGTGTTTGTCCCGAAGCCATTTGCAGAACATCAAACCGTGAGAGATGTCCGGGACCATGTGCTCCGGAAGCGTGTAGCCCATGATCTCCATCGGGCCGATCAGCGCAAGCGTCAGTTCGGACAGGATAGAAAAGTGCCCGACCGGGACATTGTGCTGGTTCGCCGTATAACGCCGGATGTGATAGGGCAGTTCGGCCTTCGCAGGCGCTCCCTTGCCAGACATCCAGTCATAGACCCACTGGCTCACCTTTACGGCGAATTCAGCGGAACACCATTGAGCGAGATGGATGGCGACCTGAGGGTGAACCCATGTGCCTTGAAGCCGAGCATCGCCACCACTGATGGACTGGACCAGTTTCGTGGTCGGAATTCCGACCACGCTCGCAAGCGCGTCCAGAAAGTCCCTAGTGGTACGGTTCTCGTTGTAGTGCTTGAACTGCTTTCCTGCCGCCTGGCACATAGCGGTGGCGTTGATGTACCCGTCAGCAGGGCGAAGGTAGATGATAGTGCCCTGAGCGGTATGGGGGATGAGGTCGAAGTGCTGCTGCATGTGCGGCCCTCCTTGGGCCTGGTACATGCGGTGGGTGCCACGATACCCCTTGACACGATGGGGGAGGATGTCCATCTACTGCCCAAGTGTTCGCGACACCCCACCGCGAGGTGGTAAAATCAGGCCCGGCGGTGCGCTAACACCTCCGGGCCGCTCTATTTCCAGACGAATCTCGGAAACAGTCAGGATATATGCTTCAGCGGGACTTTTTCCAAGTTGCGCGCGCAATCTTTTTTCGGTTTTGCGAAGTATTGCGAAATAATCGACTCGCAAAATCGTATGCACACAAACAATATCGCGTACTAAGCCAGTGTCTACTGACGGCTCCGGCCATCGCCAATCCCAGTCAGGCTTTCAGAAATAGGATTATGATCCTAAGTGGGGCGATTCTCCAACGGAGGTCGCTATGGGCAGACGGATCAAATCCAAACAGCTTTCACAAGCTGAGATAGAGCACTTTTTGGTGGCGGCGGAAGGGCTACATAAGGCCATCGTCGGTCCGCTGATATCGCCAACGTGCGATCACTTCCGCTCAACGCGGACCTTGCATGAGGCGCTGTTGAAGACGGTACGGGAAGTCACCGGGAAAGACCCACCGTTCATCCAGACGAACGGGACAGGGCCGGTGCGGCTTCCTACGGATGGGTAGCGCAAGGATATCGCAGTCGAACGCGGATACCGAAACACCCAGCTTATCCATGGTGCAACCTCCCATCTAAGGGCTGGAAACAGAATGGTGACTTTAGCGATTCATAATGCGTCCGATGGCGAGTTCAAGAGGGTTCAATTGTCCGGTTTTGACGATTTCGTGAGCGCCGGCCTGGTCTCACTCTTCCCTGAAATCCTGCAGCGAGGCATGCCGCAGATCATCCTCGCCCCGCAGGTGCTTTACGCGGCCAATCAGACCTGGCTTGACCCACTGCGTCGCCGGCCGCCTCATGCCCTTCGGCGGTGGCCCTGCATGTGCCTGGACGCGCTGCCAGAGGCGTTCGCGGATCGCGCGGCTTGAGTTGATGAAGGCCGATCCGACATAGCGCCCGGTGCCGCGCTCGGCCATGAGAGCGAAAGCAGGCTTGCCCGCCTCGCGCTCGACGCCGAGCAGGTCATATTCGTCGATGCTGTAAGCCTTCGTCTTCAGCCAGGCTGTGGAGTTGCCGCTTCGGTACTTGCTGTCCTTGCGCTTGGAAACCATCCCCTCGAGCCCGGCCTGTTCGACCAGATGGAAGATCGCCTTGGCATCGCCCGGAAGCGCCTGGCTGAACTGGATGCGGCCACCTTCCGGGATCATCTCGGCCAGGATCTCGCGACGGTCTTCTAGAGGCATGTCGCGTAGGTCGTGGCCGTTGAGGTGCAGAAGGTCGAAGGCGACGAAATAGAGGTCGTGCTGGCGCCGGGTGATTGCCTTGCGCAACTCGCCGAAGTCGGACAGGCCGGCATCGTTCAGAACGACAATCTCGCCGTCAATGATGGCGGTCTCGATCTCTAGCTCGCCGGCCGCCTTAGCGAGGTCACGGTATTTCGATGTCCAGTCGAGGCCGCGGCGGGTGAAGATGCGAACGCCGTCGGCATCCCTGACGATCTGGGAACGGTAGCCATCAAACTTGACTTCGTGAATCCAGCCATCGCCCTCGGGAGGCTTCTCCACCAAGGTCGGCATCAGAGGCTCGATAAATTCCAGCCGGCCAATGCCAGCACTCACTCGCTTACGCACGGATTCAACTCAGGGCAGGTCTGTTCGATGGCCGGAAACATGGCGCATTTTACTAAATTAGCAATGATGCATGAAGAGGCCTATAATTCGGCCCCAGCCGGCGCCGCCACTGAGCCCCGCCGGTTAGGCCCGGCTGCCTTGGCCTACCCTGCTACGGTCGCCGGGCCGCTATTGTGACCGACCTCTCCGCGAAAACAGCTCGGCAGTGATTTCGTCTCTGTCCCCACTATGCCTAGCGATCAAAGCCAGCGCTTCCTGGCGGCCAATGTTGCCGAGCTTCATGAGGTACGGAACCTCAAACGTTCTCTTGTTGAAGCGCCATTCCGGCACGTACCGTGTTGCTGCTTTTCGCGCTGTTGTTCCATCTTGACGCATCATTTGACCTCCTCTTCCTGATGTGATGATGCAGTCGCAAATTCGGTGCCTTTCCTTCACGCCTAGAGCCCCGCCAGCGCGCGTTCTGCGCGCGAATTCCCTGAGGCCTCGCGCGTACGCTTGACAGCAATCGCCAACGTCAAGATCCTGATTTTTCGAGAGGATGGGAGGGACGTCTAAAATGAAGGGATATAGCAAAGCCGAGTGGGAGTTTATGGGTCGGCACATCGAAGAACGGCTCCGGTCTCAAAATCCGGAGGATGGCGCATCGGCCTATGACGTTCTTCATTCCCTGAAGAAATGCAATCATTTGCTCGGCAAAAGGGTTTACTCGCGACCGGAAATTTTGGGCATCGCTCGTGACCTAGGCTTTGTTGTTGGCCCTCGCGAAGGATCCAAGTATGGCCATATCTGGCGGAGGGCCACTGCTTGAGGGACCAATCTACAACATGAGTAGGCCATTTCGGCTTCGTCACTGGCAACTCCCGCCCGTCCACGGCGGTGCAAGGTTTTGTACGGCTGCCCGACCAGGTCGAACAGGGAATGACGCGTCTGCCCACGCAAAGGTGTCCGATCAGCAGATTGTCGATTGGCTTCACGGCCTGCCTCCGGCATGCCGCGTCATTATTTCAATGCTTGGCACAAAGCCCAAAGAGAATATGAGTGAGTGGTCTTTCTACTCGTTCTACAAAAAAGGGCTCGGCCTCCAAAACTGGTTAGATGAGAATGCACCTGGGTACATTGTCGTAGAGCGGCCTACGGTCGATTTTACCACCGTCCCGATCGAGACCTGCCAACAGATATTGAGCGACGTCCAGAACTGCGAGTCTAACTTCGGCTGCATCTCTGTGATCATGGACTCGGGTGGAGTGGGCAGGACTGGGCAGGTTTGCCGGTGGATGAAGGCTGTAGAGCGAAGCGACAACTAGCCTTGACCCGCTCTCTTGACTGCCCAACGGGCTCATATAACTTTTGTCTCGTGCCCGAGAAGAACCGGCGCCGGGCACCTTGGCTAGCCGCGAGATAACCGACGATGGGGGAGCCCTTACGTCGTAGACAACGAGCAGCACGGCTGCCCAACACAACTCCCAAGCATCAACCTGGCTCGCCTGCCCGCGAATGGGCGTTTGCGGCCTCAAGAATGTCATTGGAGAAAAGTCATGCGGACGCAAAACGGCTACTGGTGGGCTATCAGCATTCGGCAGGACGACGACCGTCCCGAGATCATCGACGTAGGTTCTTATTCATTTGGCCAAATGGCTCGCGTTGGCGATTCCGACCCCTTTGACCTCATCGAATTCGAGCTACTGCAACATCTTGATACCACCCGCTGGCCGACGGAGGGTGCGGTCGATCCAGCAACCGTGCACGAGGGCTACTGGTGGGCTCTCGACCCGGAGGAGGAGGCACATCAGATTGTCTTTGTGGGCAAAGATTTGGTCGTTCGAGACTTCAACGGCGACTTTGAGCGCAGCCTGGATGAGTTCGAATTTGTAATGCCTCTGGATATCATGCAGCCAGCAGCCCGAAGCGACCAATAGCGCTTGCTTGTTGCCTTCGGTGAGCCCGCTTGCGCATGCCGGCGCACGCGGCGATGCTGAAGTATGGGTTTCTTAGCGCCTCTTCGCTTTCCATTTCCCGGAGTTTTGAAAATGTCGGCGAGCAACGAATGGACCGAATACCACCTCACTCCAAAAGGCTGGGTGACCGGATCGGAGAAGACGGACTTCAATCTTGCCGAACATCCGCGGCCACATGATGCCGTTCAGACCGTGAAAGTCCGCGATTACCTGTCGTCGATCTATTCGACAGTGGAGCACACGCGCACAATCATATGGGAAGCGAAAGACGTCCAGGCGATCGCAAAGCTGAAGGCGAAATTTGGCGAAGCGCCGGACCTTGCCTAAGTCGGAAGACTTGAGGGATTAGCCTTCCCCCGCCCGCCAGCGCGCGTTCCCGCTGTCCGCTGCTTTGCCCGCCATTCCTGCCAGGCGCGCTCTGCCGCGGCCCTGTAGCCGGCCGGCATGCGCTTCCAATTGGCCGGCGGCAGACGTATGCACCATTTCGGCTCGCGAAAGCCCCAGTGCTCGAGCCCGACCATCTGCGAGCCATCGAACCAGACCGACACATTGTGCTTGGGAAAATGCAGTGGCTTGGCTTGCCACCATGTCCTTTCAGTTACGGTTCGGCGGCTTGTAGCTCTCCCACCGCGATAGACGGGTCTCGATGTCGAAGCGGGACGCCTCGAAGTTGGTGCCGGTGTTATCCTTGTTTTTGCCGTCGATCAGCCGATATAGCCCGTTGTTCTCGACATCGTCGACAGGGTGGGTCGATCGCACCACCCGCAGCCATAGCGATCGTGCTCGATCGCAAACGTCCTTGACCCTGCTCATTTCTTCCTCCCGTCAGTCTCCATGCTGCTCGAGGTTTTATCGCACACGCGATCCCGGCCGGGCCTGCCAGCTCTCGGTCGGCGCGCTCAATGTGCTCCTGATCTCTAAATCTCGTCAAGAATGATGTAGGCCCAGGCCGCCGGTGCTCGATTTATCAGCGGTAGTCAGCTGTAGGTGTGCGCCACGAACGCCTTGGCCGTATTGGAGTTCGCTGCAGCCAGAGCCCTCGCTTGATCGGCCGACGGCCGAAAGCTGCCTGCATGGTGGCCTTGCAGAGGAAAGAAGGCGGCCAGAAACTTTCTGCAGATACACATGCGAAAAACCTTTTCGAACGCACCTCAAACATCCGCAATCGTCTCCCTGGCCACCACCAGCAGCAAGGACAGAGTCCGCCTTGCCGTGATGGCTTCACAGGTGAACCGCCCATGTCGGTAGAGGCCGTGCGCCGGTCCTCTTGGCGCACCAGCTCGGGCCCCATGAAAGCGGCAAACCCGTTTGCCTCGCTCTGCCGGCGCTTTGCACCCGACACCAGTTCGCTTGCTCGTGGCTTGGCATCGGGGGGCGGCGTGCGCCCTGTCCATGGGATTATCAGCCATTCCCGCCCGCTTCCCCACCCCCTTGGGCCACAGTTCCGACGATAGCTTGGCCGCCTCTCTCGACCGTCACGCGCTCGACAACCACCCGCTGCTCGCCCTTGCTGCGATAGCGCTTCAAGGCCTCAACCTGAGCCACAAATGTCCGGGTGAGCCGGTTAAGTGCCCTCTCGTATCCTTCCTTCACTACCTCGGTTTTGGCCCCGCCCATGCTCGCGGCCGTATTGACGGTAGCGATGTGAATTGCGGCCATCTGGACAGCCAGGGTTGTCTCTAGCTGGTCTCTCGGTTTCATGCCGGCAACCATCGACAAGGCGTAGTTCATATTCTGCTCGCTGACCGTGCCCCCGCGCTGCGCCACCATGCCCAAAGCATCGAGGGTGCCAGTCAGAAATGCCTCGCTGTCTGCCGCAAGGGACTCGGACAGCAATTCAAAGCCCAATTTCGGATCTGGGTGATTGATCGAAATGGAGGCAACGGTTTTGCCGTCGTTCTTACTCATAGCGACCGCCATTGTCGGCGTTGGCCGCGCTTGATGGGTACGCTTTCGATAGGCCTTCTGAACAGCCAGCTCTCGCTCAGTCGGCTCGTATGGTTTTGCGACATTGGTGTTCGGCTTTTTGTGCATCGGGACTACAGCCATTCAGTGCACCGTGCCGTCTGTAGCTTCGGCAGCAGCAGATAGAGCCAGGCTCTTGTCCACTACCTTGCCTAGATCGCCGACTGCATAGTTGGCGTAGATCTGGCCCAGTTCGTGAAGTTCCAGAGCCCATTCGTGGTCATTCAAGGCACGGGCCCTTTCTGCCGCTGCATGTAGTCCATGCGAGGCCGCGAGGTAACAGAAGATGGTTTCAAGTGTTGGTCCCTCTTCCTCATTGCGGGCTTGCGCCATGCGATCCACGAAGAGTGCCTTGGATATGGAACTGTCCGGATCCGGCCTGCGAGCAAAGCCATTCACAACCTCCTCGGAGAAGGTGTTGAGCCATTCGAACACTGGCGTCATGCGCAAGGCCCTTCGTTTCTAGTACAAACCGCCAACGCCGTGATCGATGGCGTTTGCCGCGCCGGGGGACAGCCCCCTCATTCCAGAGGCCACACCGCCTGGCGCCGGGCCTGATGGCTTGCCAGGAAACCCCATTCCGCCCACCGCATTAGCCACCCTCATTGGCCCTTCGAAGGTATCGACAATGTGCGTTCCGACAGAGATGTTGTTGCCGCCAAGAAGCCCCGAGAGAGCTGGCTTACCTGCCGCGACGTTCTTGCCGATCAGACCGCCAAGCATCGCCCCGAGAGGTCCAAGCGCATAGCCGCCGATCGCAGCACCTGTGACCATTCCCGTGGCTGATTTTGCCTTGGGACCGAACATGCCGCCCGTAGTCGGGGCCTGTGTCGAAATGCCGGTCTGCCCGAGAGGCCCCGAAATGGCTGGCTTCGAAGATGGAACGCCGCCCCATGCCGCCATCTGCGTTCCATCCGGAGCCGTTGCCGTAACCGCGCCGAATTTGTTCGTGGTGTAGGTCGGGCCGTAGGATGTTGCCCGTGAAACGGTCGTTCCTGGCGTTGAGGTCTGGGCCGTTCCTACGGTGCCACCATAGACATCCGCAGGAGACAGGGCTGGACGAGCCGGGGCAAGGCTCTGCCGGCTCACAGCGGGCGCCACAGCGGCAGGAATGGCCCTTGGTGGGGAAACTACAGCCGGGACAGTGGCAGGCACAGGAGCCAGCGCTGGGCGTGGCGTGGCGGGCATACCGATGGTTGGGGGAGCGAGTGGCGCGGCCTGTGGCGTAAAGGACTGTGGAGCGGCTGTCAGCGTCGAAGAAAGCATACCTGTGACGGCAGAGGACGGAACCGATACTTTGGGCGCGGATGGCGCCGCCAGATTGGCAAGGCTCATTGGCCCAGTCGGCATTGCCCGATCAGGAGCAAGCGATGGGGCTGCCTTCACCGGTCCGCTTGGCATAGCCCGATCAGGAGGCAGAGAACCCAGATTGCCGATCGATATCGGCCCGCTTGGCATCGCCCTGTCTGGTGCCAGGGATACAGGGCCGAGAGGGGAGCGCGTGACTTTCCCGACCGGTGCGGCGTTGAACGGAGACAGCCCCCGCGAGGGCGGCGGCGACATAGAAGCCGGCAGTGATTTGCTATAGAACGAAGCCGGCATTTCCTTGAACATGCGCGCATTATTCAGTAGGCCGGCATTCGGGGCCGCGATGTTTTTCCACTGGTTCGCTTGATTTGGCCCCGCGACAAACTTGTCCAAATGCATGGCGATGCCGCCCATGTAATTGGTGCCGAGACCTATCCCTATAATGCCTTTGGCGGCGGCGGCCTGCGCGACGTCAAGCATGGCCTGCTTGTCTTTAAAAGCGTTTAGCTTCCTCCCCGAGGGATCAATAATCGAAACGTCGGCCGCCAGCCCTGTCTTGTGACGATTGGATCCGAATTGCTTGCCGGGGTCTTCCGTCCCGGATGTCACGCTGACGGTGTAGCCCGGCCCCAGGGTGTCACGGACGGCGCTGCGAATGGTGTCAACAACATCCTGGCTTGGCTTGTTGGGTCTGTGAGCCCCCATATTATAGCTAACGCCCGCCAGATTTTGGTCTGTTCGGTCAACCAGCGCTGCCATGCCTCTTGGTGCGGCATAGGAGACATCCGCCAGATTGGACTGTAGTGCAGCGCGCTCCGAAAGCGGCCCGGGAATGTCTACCTTCGGCCTAGCCGATGGCGTGATGGAGTTGACATTTGCCAAGGTAAATCACCATGTTGTATGTAATGCGAAGAGGAACCCGATGAAAACCGTCCTGATAGCCGCAGTTTTTGCGGTATATTCCCTGCCCTCAATGGCTTTTGACCTGAAGGGGGCGGTCGAAACGTACGATGAGGCATCATCCATCTGTGCGTCCGGCGAAAACCATGACGGGGAAAAGGTCAGCAAAGCTGCCATGAAGTCTGCCTGCGCCGATACCATTCGGTTGCGCGCCGATCTGACTGGCAACGGCTATTGTTACGACAAAGCCAAGTTTGAATGGGCCGCCTGTAAGTGACGGGCCCCAACGGGCTCGGTTGAGACAGTACGTATTGCCCGCATGCCCGTTTGGGTTCAAGAGCGCAGCCAGGATTTCCTGCAGGGTCATCGATCAAATTTCCTTACTAACATCCGCTATTGCCAACTGTTGGCCTCAATTGCGATTGCCCTAGCCGAACCGGAAGTACTAAACGTATACGTGCGACCCGTAAATGGTCCAATCGGATAGTCAAAAGCTACAGCACATTGGTAACCTGCTACATGCTCGAATGACGTCCGCTTTGTAATGTTTGTGAACGATGTAGTTATCCCGCTATCATTCACAATTCCGCCTGATGTCACTGTACTCAGTGACAATACATCAATCGATGTATTTGTTGACGTTGCAACCGCATTGCCGCCGTCGACATCACCCAACTGAGTTGTTAGATCTGGCGTGGAGATAACCACAATTGAGCATTGCGTGCTAATTTGTGTAGTGAAAGTAACCGTGCCGCTTGCTCCTGCGGGTTGAAATCCAGCGGACAGAACACCAGCGAAGACTGTGCTTCCTGCGCCACCGTGTCGGAAGAAGAAACCATTGGCACCGCCCCCAAGGTTAGACACGCCTCCCACTGTCCAACTAGTGATAGATACAGTAACAGGATTTGCTGCTGACGCTTTGGTTTGACCAAAAATATAAACTAAGAGCGATCTACCGGAATATTCGGGGCCAAACTTTACTCCATTAAATGTGTGTGAAGTCCCGAATGCCGAAGGCCCTACGGTATCAACCAACGTGATAGCGGGCGCGCTCACAAATCCCGCAATTCCCATAATCCCCGGCAGCATCATTCAGTCTCCTTGATTAAAGTCCATCCTAGGCGGCTCTTCTTCACCGTTAGTGTGTCGTTGATGGCGGTAGATGGCCGCGTGACTGCCTTCGTCATAGCTCCTAGCGCCGCCCGCTGATTGGTCACGGCAAAGCCAAAGCCGCTTTCGAGCGGTTCGATGCCTGGCAGGGTACCGGCGCGGGCATCAGCAACGATTGAGCCTATGGCTCTGCATTCGCCCCTATGAAGGCGCCAAAGCTGCATGAGGGTCATTGGCGGAGCGTGGACATAGGACATGCTACGCAGCCGCCCGCTGACAGGCCTGCGAGGCCGCCTCTCGGATATACTCCGACAGAGTGAGGCCACGCCTCATCGCTGCGGCTCGCAGCGCGTGCTTCTCTTCCGGGGAAACGCGAAGCCGGATGTTTTCGATCATCGCAGCGCTAAGGCGCATGGAAATCTCCTGTGGCGAACACGGGAAATGTATCAGGCTGGACTATTGCTGGCGTTCCGCATTATCGGCAATGTGCGGCATGATCCGCATCTAAGCTTGGAAGCGCCTTTCCGAGATACAGTAAGTGCTGATTCAAAACTATCCGATGTGCCCCTTGTTCGAATGAATTTTACTGGGCAAGGGCTGGGGACGGAGTTCGATGGCTACGCGAAAGGCAAGAATTCTCATTCTATGCAAAACATACCCATCGCCAAGCAGCAAATACTCCGAAACTTCTTGCGTGGCGGGGATGGAAGACAATGGACACCTGATCCGCCTTTTCCCAGTGCCCTTTCGTCTGATAAATGACGATCAGCAGTTCAAGAAATGGCAGACTATCAAGGCCACGATCGAGAAGGCCAGGGACGACCACCGACCGGAAAGCCATCACATCAAGGTCGACACGATCGGCAGAGATGGACCGCCTATCTCAACCAAAAACGGTTGGGCAGAACGTTGGACATTCTTAGATAAGGCCACGATCTACGACGACTTTTCGGCGGTCGAAGCGGACCGCAAATCGACTGGTCGCACCCTGGCGTTTTTGCGTCCTTCGAGGATTTTGGCTATCGACGTCACGCCGTCGTCGAACCCGGATTGGACGTTAGAGGAGCGGGACAAGCTTCTGACGTATCAACAGCAGGGTGGGCTGTTCGATGCAGCTGATGCCCCGGCAATTCGAACGCTTCGCAAACTCCCGTTTGAATTCCACTATCGCTATCGCTGCGACGTCGGAGGCGTCGAGGCTGAGTATCGTCACAAAATCGTAGATTGGGAGGCGGGCGCTCTCTTTTGGAATTGCCGAAGGAAGTATGGCGAGAAGTGGGAGGCGCCGTTCCGAGAAAAACTGGAAAGCGTTTTGCCAGCAGCTGACCTAATTTTCTTGATGGGCACAATCCATAGTTTCCCGATCAATGGCTAATAGTCAGCCTGGTTTATCCCCCTAGGCGGCCACCGCTCCAAGAGCGTCAACAATCGCTGTTTGATCTGTGAGATGGAATATCTCGGCACCGGTCTTGTCGGCCACAGCCCGGGCAACGTATGTCCTATGGCAGAACCGATAGTCTGCCTCAAAGCATACAAGACAGGCGTTTTTTGATCGTGTGAGCTTGGCTACTTCAGCCAGAGATTCGTCTTGGCCGCCCAAATACTGGAGAAATCCGGTCGTATAAACCGACCAGCTACCGTCCCGCTTATACCTGTCGCGAACGATCTTGGGACACCCCATCGCCTTCGCGTGGGTGTATGAAATTCCGGCCGATGCAAGAGCCCCCTCAAATGAGGTTTTCGAAAATCCACGTTTCCGCGAAAGTGGCGTGGCACGGACGTCTATGACAAGATCGATCCCAGCAGACTGAAGGCGAGCAATGAAGCGATCGATGGTCAGCCCTTCATATCCGAACGTGTAAATGGACTTGGTCATCGGCCTGCCTCCTTCGGAATCACCATATAACTTGAGCGGCAAAATCTGAAAGATCGCATTAATGGACCTTCTGTGGTTGCGCGCAAATGCCGCCGTTCCATGATGCGCACGGTCACCTTTCTCGCTTCCAATGATAGACTGCAAGCGCCTCAGCATCCCCAGCCGCGACGATAGCCACACCTACCGGGTCAACACGCCAAGGGGCCTTTGGGTGGAGCTGCCTCCCGATCCCGTATCGCCTACACCACCTGGCAATCGTATCGGGTGACACGCCAGCGATGCCGGCCGCTTGCTGAAGTGTGAGCGATTTGGGCTTGGCGCCTTGAACAGTGGTAACATCGGTAACATGGTAACTTTGGGGTCCGTCACTCATCGCCCCCTCCGTCGAATGTTACCTTGTTACCGTTGTTACCGGGGGGTAGAACATCGGCGAATTTCGCCGCGTTTTTTGGCGAAATGTAGCGCCCACGCCCACATTTCTGCACTTCTCCGGCCTTAGCCATGCCAAAAAGCAGCTTTCGAATGTTACCGTTCTTCATTCCGGTAACATCTGCGAGGTCGGACGGCGACATGGGCTCGGTGGCCTCTTCCAATGTTACCGCAATGTTACCGCGCTCGCCAGAACGGCGGACTTCGGCCGCTTCGCCGGTAACATTCCAGAATCCCGCCGTGAACTTCATGGCGCTTTCCTTCTCCTCTACGTCGCGACCTCTGACGTAGAGCGTGATGCCGTTCTGATCGCGATCGAGAACCAGGGTCGTGTCGGCGCAGGCCGAGAGCCCATTGGAACCGCTCAGGGCTTCTAGAGGATCATCGGCGCCACCCTTCTTGGTGTGGTGCAGCGCAACCACGGCAATGCCCTGCGTGGTTGCCCATTGCTGCAGTCCGGCCATAGTCGAATAATCACTTTCATAAGCGTTCTGGTTGGAGTTTCCTGCGGGCTTCACTCGCTGAAGCACATCGATGACGATCAGGCGCGGCTTGGCCACCGACTGGCGCCACTCGTCCAGGCAGTCAAGAAATCCGTCATTCAGCATTGGGGCATCGCTGCCCCATTGAAGTCGCGACAGATCCGGTCGATTGCGGGCGTCGGGGTAGAGCGTGTCTATCCGGCGCTGAATGCGTCGGTGACCATTTTCCATGTCAATGTAGAGAACGTCACCAATCTCGCACGAGATCGAACCCATGGCGTACCCGCCGCAGGCCACTGCAATTGCCCAATCGATCGCCAACCATGTCTTGCCGAGTTTCTGTCGTCCGGCGAGCACCGATAAGCCTTCGCTGATGTAGCCGGGCACAATCCACCGAATGGCAGGGTAGACCGTCGCCATAATCGTGGTTGTATTTGTCCGCTGGAATCTCGAAGGCCTTTTGCGCCCCGCTTCCCTGGCCTTGCCGCCATCAATGGGCGTGAGGATCGGAGCACTGATTTGCTTCGATGCTCCGGCGGCGCGCAGTTTTTCTTCGGGGGAGAACTCGATCATGCCGCCGCCCTCCCGGCGATATCGTTGAAGTCGGTACCGATGTCCGGTGGCATCCATATGACGCTTTCCCGGCCCGCATCGGCCCATGTCTCGGCGCATTTGCGTGCGGCCTCATTGCCCGCCTGCCGAAGCCTGCCAGCTTGCACTTTGGCCGTGTCATTGTCCGCGAAGATGGACAGGCATTCGACGCCGGGCAGCACCGGGAAGTTGGCGAGCGTTCCGGCCGTCATCGTGGACCAGACCGGCGACATACCGAAATTGCCCATCACAGCCAAGGCGGTCTCGATGCCCTCGCCAATGGAAAGGCCTTGCATGACATCCTCGTTGGGCGAGAGTTTCACCACGGCGCCCTTGTTGGAGCCGAGCATTTTCTTTGCATCGTCCAGGCCGCGTACCCGAGCCTTGCCGTTGCCATTCGGCGCGAGCGCCGTGCGGTGGATGCCCCGAAAGTCGTTCGAAACGATGCCCACCATCGCCGCAACCATTGCCGGCAGCCGGATGGTCTCGCCATTGTCGAGCCGGAACGGGCATGCCGAATGAAAGCGAAGGGCGCGGCCTCTGAACACCACGGTTGGGATTTCGATTTTCCGGCCTCTGAGATAGCGCTCTGCCGGCGTGCCGCCGATGGCCTTTGCCTCCTGCCATATCGACAACGCGAACTCGCGGCGCTGCATAGCCTCGGGCGAGGGATCTGTTTGGCGGGGTACATACACGGCCCGTCTCTCGCCGTGAGTTTGCCGCTCAATGCCGAGCAATTGCCGCACATGGTCACGGCACGCCGCAAAGTCGTCGTTGGCGTGGGAGTGAACCAGAAAGCCGTCCGGCGCCCTCGGGTCGAACGTCACCGACAATGAGCGGTCCTTGATGGAATGGCCGGGGCCGGGGCATAGAACCGAATCCCGGCCGCTCACGTCGCCAAAGAGAGCCTGAGCTGCGAACCGGATGTTCATGCCGCAGCCCTTTCGCCGATGCGCGCCAACTCGCAGACGAGCCGAGCGATATGAAGAGGCAAGCGGTGCTTTGCCGCCAGATGGCGGGCTGCTATTTCCGTTGCGTGGGAAACTTGGTTTTGGTAGTTTTGCAGCTGTCCAGCTTTCATAACCACCGGTGCGCCGTGCCTGACGATTGAGCCCGTCAGGTGCGGCGTTTCGCTATGGAGATGCATCGGATCATGCCTCCACAATCGAAGGAAGGTTTTCGATGTGGCGGCGGAGGCTATCAGCCAAGATCAGGGTACGACGCCCCTCCTTCCTCGCCTCGATCTTCCGCGTCTTGATAAGCTCGTAAAGCTTCGTGGGACCGAGCCCCGAAACCTCGGAGGCATTCTTGATCGTAAAGGATATTGCTGTCATGTCGTCTGGTTTTCCTTTCGCCGTTGTTCACCAGCAAGCGCGGTGGACATGGGGAAAGGATCAACGATTTGACGGGCGCAAGTAACTGACAACGCAGGACAATTGCGGCCACAGATCGATGGCCGGCGCTGGCCAATTATGGTCGATTTTGTCCGATCTTGTCCTTTCGGTATCGGCCTAGCGTTTTCGTGCTTGGCACCAGCCTGTTGCGGTCGCCCAAGAATTTGCGAATTGTGTCTTCCCACCGCGCGACCGAAAGGCCCTTCAGGGCATCGCCAAGCTCTGAGACGGCGTAATCTATCGCGATGTAGTGAGCCGTCTGTTTTTCGCCTCCATTGGTTGGCTCGCCTTCGCTAACAGCGGACCGTTGCGCCAATGAAAACGTATCGGGCTCCATCGAGACGATCCAAGCCTGAAGGCTTTGGAGCCCAATTTCTGCTGGGTAAGTTTCCCTGGCATAGTAGAAGCCGCCTACTCTCAACGCGCTTGGATCTTGCGATAGATCGGCGCTGCCACTGAAGATGATTTGCCCTGCTTCGTGGTATTCCCCACGGCTTTGAATACGGCCCGTGTTACAGGCGGCGCGCAATAGGGGCTTTGCCTTGAATTCTGGAATGAACAGCCGCGAGAAAACTCTCTCAACAGCTTCTAGGAACGGTATCCAGTTTTGCTGCATCGCGCACCTTGCGAAGCACCTTTGAAGTGGGCCGCAGGGAAGCCAGGAGGTGCACCCTGACTTGTCGGCTGGCCGGCCTATCCCTGCGGTTTCAATCAGACCTTTTGAGTGTTCCGGTTCCGGGCTATTGCAGAATTTTCATCCTCGCAAACTCACCACCGTACCGCGCTCTGCATCGACCAGCGGCACCACTGCAGCGGCCGTCAGATCGTCCAGCGCGTTGACGATTGCGGAGGCATAGTGACGTTCAATCATCTTGTCCGATGTGTCGTGTAATTGGGCTACCAGCCGGACAGGCAGTGCAGCCCGGAGGCAACGCACAATGGACGAGTGCCGTAACGCATAAGGCACCGTATCGACTGGCAGGCCTGCTTTCTCGATGATGGCTGCCCAAGGGCGGGTAATCTCGGTCGGTGATTTCCAAGGGCCGCGACTGTCGCGCACCCACTCTGGCCTCGCACCTGGCTTAGCCTTCTCTTGTCGGTGCCGCCAGCGCTCTAGAAGGGGATCGGCCGAGCGTCTGCCGGCGATAGAAGGCCGCAGAGATTCGATGACATCCGCGCCCACACGCGTTGCAATATGGGTCGATCGCTTCTGGCCTCGTCCTTTGCGGGAAGTTGGAACCATCAGCCGCGACTGCACTGGCTGCACATCGCCTACGAGCATTCGACTAACCTGAGAGAAGCGGGCGCCAGTCGCGGCAAGGACCAGCACCATAAGAAACAGGTCGCCGTTCCATTCCTCCGCCTTGTCCACCGCTTTCGCGGCGTCGATGATGCGCCGAATATCGGCATCAGGCAGGGCGGCGCCATCCCGAGCCGCAGCAGGCTCCGCCTCTCCGACCTTGAGGCCAAGCTTGACGGTCATGGGGTAGGTTGCTGGTAAGCGTTTCAATGTCCTGGCGGGCAGCCCATTCAGTGCTGCCCGAAAGTCATTCACGATTCGCCGCACCGTCGAGACGGCAAGTTCTGCTCCCAAGCCTTCGCGCCAGTCGGCTAAATCCTCGTCGGTCAGCACATCAAGCCGCTTTGCCGCGACGGGATGGGAAAGCACATGCTGGCTCAGGCGGCCCTTGGCGTCGTCCGGTCTGGCCCCTTCCTGTTTCATGGCGCGCGCCTTCCGGCCGGCTGCATAGGCCTCCACCACTTCGCGCACTGTTGGAATCGGGGCCTTGCCAGCATCCTGCTGCTTCTGGCGCTCCTGCTCGACGTATCGAGCCGCCTTGGACTTCGCTTGTTCGAAGTTCAGCGTTTCGACGCCATCGGCCGCCAGACCATCATCAGCAGCTCCAAGACCGTCCTGCTTGTATCTGCCATCAGGAAGACGCCAGCGCACCAGCCAGCGGCCAACGCGTTTTCCCTTCCGATAGCCAAGATGAACCTCAGCGCTTACGCCGCGCCAATGCACGCCCTCTCTCAAACCCTTACGGGCGTTCGGGGTCGTCAATGGTGCTTCGCGTAGGGTCTTCGACATCGAGCCGAACCAGATTCGTCTAATATCCGTCAATTATACAGCCGCGCGCGACTGCGAACAATGGCGAAGACGGTCCCGCCAAAGGTGAATTAACAGGGAACAGACAAAAAACAAATGCGGGCAATGGCGAAGAATGCGGCCTTGAAGCTTACGCCCTCTCACGGCGGGAACAGGGGTTCGATTCCCCTTGGGCGTACCAAGTCTCTCCAAGCTTTCCGCACCATCAACCGAATCCATCGCTTTGCGTCGGGTAGGGTCTGGTTGCATTCGCTGCTTCTGGCGTGCGGCAGCCGATTGCATTAGCATCGCACGGGCTCAAGCGGTGCGCAGAACGCCGGGCGCCGGGCAGATCCGGACGACAGTTGATGCCACGGGAGGAAG
Source organism: Mesorhizobium amorphae (assembly GCF_014843845.1). GTDB lineage: Bacteria > Pseudomonadota > Alphaproteobacteria > Rhizobiales > Rhizobiaceae > Mesorhizobium > Mesorhizobium amorphae_A. The sequence goes on from NZ_JHQS01000061.1 coordinate 113,561, forward strand.
GCCGATGCAGAAGCTGCAATCGCAGGGCGTCCATCACATCACGCTGGTCGGCGCCGGGCGTCAGACTTCGATCGATTTCTGGGAAGGCGTGCTCGGCATGCCGTTCATCTTCGAGCAGCCCAATCTCGACAAGGCCAGTGAAAGCCATCTCTATTTCGATCCGGGCGACGGAAGGCTGATCACCATCTTCACCGATGAGAGCCGCACGCCGGAGAAGCGGCGCACGCCGACCGATCCGGGCTGCGTCCATCACATCGCGTTTGCAGTGTCGCGCGTCACCTTCCTGCAGGCGGTCGCCCGGCTCGACGAGCGCGGCATCAAGCACAGCGGCGTCAAGGATCGCGGCTTCATGGATTCGATCTATTTCGAGGATCCGCTCGGCCTGCTGATCGAGCTGGCGTCCTACCGCTTCGAACCGCCGGCAGGCTTCACCCATGCCGATGTGCTGATGGAAGCGCACAGACTGCGCGTCGCGCGCGGCGACTACAACATTGCCGAAGTGCATCTCGCCGATGCGATCCAGGCGCTGGTCGAGCGCTCCCGCGCCACCTTGTCGGACGACCGGGCGCCGAAGAACCCATACTGAAACAAAAACATAGGGAGGAACACATGGCCAAGACAGCGACGAAGAGTGCGAAGAAACCTGCGGCCAAAGCAGCGACCAAGCCAGCCGCGAAAGCGACGGCAAAAGCCGCGCCCAAGGCGAAGCCGGCGAAGAAACCTGCCGTGAAACTCAGCATGCTGAAGCCCAGCGTCAACAACATGACGGTCCGGGTGTTCGCGCGCGCGGCCGGGCTGGATGCTGCGGAGACCGATGCCTGGGGCCACACCCGCTCGCCGGAATTCATGGCACGCAACCCGGCCCATCTGACGCCGATGATCGAGGACAAGGGGCTTCCCAGAGGCGTGCTGTGGGAAAGCTGCGCCATCATGCAATACCTCTCCAACAAGCATGGGCTGGAGAAATTCTATCCCAAGGCGCCGGCCAAGCGGGCGATGATCGACAGTGCCATGTTCTACCTGGTCGGCACGCTCTACCCCTATGTGGCGCGCGCCACCTATCCGTTCCTCGGTTTCCCGCAATATGCCGGCGAGGTCGGCCATAGCGACGCCCACCCCGACAAGAAGTCCGAGGCCCAGAAGGCGGCGATGGCCGCGATCGCCGAGCCGCTGGAGGTGTTTCACAGCTTCTTCCGGGACGGCAAGCCGTTCATCGGCGGCAAGAACCCGTCGATCGCCGACATCCGTCTGGCGGCAACGCTCGAATTCCTGGCGGTCATCGACTACGCATTGCCCAAATGGGCAAAGGAATATGTGGCGGCGGTCGAGAAGAAGCTCGGCAAGGCCTATGCAGAGCCGGCCGCCGACGTGCGCGGCTATATCGCCTATGTGAAGTCGCAAGCCAAAGTGTGACGGCGCGGCTTTAGAGCGGTTCAGCTTTGATAGAATCGCCGACCCGCTCTAATTCTTTGTTTCTACGCAATTCCGGGCGGAAAACCGCTGCGCACTTCTTCTGGAATTGCTCGAATGACAAGGATTCGTTAACCAAAGCCCTGTCTACTGCATAGCAATTCATCTCCAGCCTGCGACCACGGATGTACTGGCGCGGAGCGAGAGGTGGAAGGAAAGGTCGGCCATGCGCCGGCCTTTTGCTTTTGAAAGGGCTTTTGTCCGGGGACGGGGAGCAGTCGCGCTACCGGCAGCCGCATCAAGTCCTTGCGAAGCATATTGTCATTGCCAGCTTCGACCCTATCATCGATTTTAGTTGTCCTGTGCGGACTGGCAACCGGTGGAAGAAACGAGGACCTGCAAATGAAAAGCGGCACAGCACTGTCGGCGATTGTGGGAACAGTATTGATGGCGGCAATCGCTCAATCGAGTGCCGCATCGCTCAACACCATGAACGATGTCGGAACGGCGATCCAGGCGTGCTGGACGCCGCCGGCGGATGCCGGCAATTCGACGGTCACATTGAGCTTCAGCTTCAAGCGCGACGGCACGCTCATCGGCCCGCCCAAGACGACGGCCATCAAGGTGGCCGGTGACGAAAAGGCGCGTCAGGCCTTTGTCGATGCCGCGACTGCCGCGTTGCGGAACTGCCTGCCGCTGAGCTTTTCGCCGGCGCTTGCCAAGGGCGTTGCGGGTAATGTGTTTACGCTGCAGTTCAAGTCACCGAAGCAATAGGCGGTCGCCTGCCGGCGCAGACGGCGCGCTTCGCGACCGGCCGATGTAGGCTCAATGGTGTCCGCGCCTGACGTTGACGTGCCGTGCCAGCTCGGGCATCTCGAACACGTAGTCGTTCCAGGCCGATTCCGGAATCTGGCCGGCCAGGTAGCATTCCACCAACAGTTTCTGCTCCGGGGTCAGGGCTTTTGGCCACCACTCATGATCCAGTCCAAGCGAGTGGATCAGGTTCCTTGTCAGCCCCGAGACGGTGAAGTGGATAGACATCTTCGCCCTCCTTTTTATTTACCTACAACGCGGGATGTCGGACAAAGGTTTCACAGGAAGCGGCCGACCACCGTGAAATTGGTCACGCTCGACCGTGCCGGCGGATGGTGGCGCCGGCACTGCCTTTCGCCTGTCTCAATCTTGAATTGAAACTGTAGTTTTGTGCGGTCGAGGAGCTGGCCGGCGCGCGGCCGGCGCGGGTGGTCGGACCGGCCTTTTTCCCAGCGGACTGACCTTTCGGCGGATGGCTGGTCAGGGCGCGCCCGATCCAGCGAACGGCTCGCCGCCGGAACGGCTTGCCGGCTGCCGCGTTGTGACAGACGACCAACCGGAGCCATCGACATGGTCACATTCAGGGAAATGAAGGTACAGGAAATTGTCGAGGACCAGTCCCTGACCACCGAACAAAAGATCGCCAGGCTTCGCGACATCGAATCCGAGGCGCGCGGGTTGCAGCGTGCAGCGTCGGAAGGACCGATGAGCGACGATGACGGCTGGCAGGACGAGCTGCGGCAGGTTCGCATCGCGCTGGACAAGCTTGGCGCCAAGGAGCCCAAGAAGGGCGCGGCATCGCTCTAACCCTTTGTTTTTACGCAAATTCCGGACTGAAAACCGCTACGCACTTTTCCTGGAATTGCTGTAGCAACTGTCCTTTGCGCAGTCAAACTGTCGGGCAAGTCTCGCTCGCCGAATCTATTCGCAGACGACGCGGTAGCGCGTGCCGGGTTTGCTGACATTCCTGCAGGCGAGCACCGCGGCCGGATCGGAAGACGTGAGGGGTGGAGGAGCGGATGTCACCCGTCTTGCCCGGATGGGCGGCGGGGCGAGCCTGCGGGCCGCCGCGCGTGTTGGTGCCTGAGGTGGTGCGACCGGGAAGACACCCACCTGCGACTGGCTGGTTTGCGCATGGGGTGGAGGCTTGTCCCAGATACGCCTGACGTCGAGCGGCTGCGGGATGACCACGGTGCCATCGCCGCTGCGCGCGCACCCGCCCGCTGCAAGCAGCGCCGGGAAAAGGAAAACAAGCAGGAATCGTCCGAACATTAGCAACACCCCAATATACTTATAACGCGGCTGAGCCGTGGCCGACAACCGATGCAATGCCGCAGTCAGGGCCGATGCGGAATCCCAGCCGGAGGCCGCTGCGATTTGTTATGGTTAGCGGTCCGTTAATGCTTCTCGGGCACATTCCGCCGACGGGCCGCGAAGGGGGTTCGGTCCTGGGGGTGGGAGCGGCATGGCGGAAGTGGACGAGACGGTCGGGACGGCTGGCAAGCACGCTCCCCGCAAGGCGGTTGCGCGTGGCGACGACGCGCTTGCGCCCGCCGGGCAGGCGTCTTCGCCCGAGGCGCTGCGCGAGATGCTCGACGCGGCCGCGGACTGGACCTGGGAAACAGATGCCGAGCTGCGGTTTTCCCGGCTTTCGGACAATTATCAGGCCGCCACCGGCATTGAACCCGCCAGTATTCTCGGCCGTTTCCGCTTCGATTTTCTTAAGCAGGTGCTGAAGGGCAGCCATAGCGCCGCCGCGCATCTGGAGGACCTGCAGGCACAGCGGCCGTTTCGCGACTTCGTCTATGAGCTGAAGGGCGGCCGCAGCGATTGCCGGTGGATCTCGATCACCGGCCTGCCGCGCTTCGACGGCGAGGGTAAATTTGCCGGCTATCACGGCATCGGTCGCAACGTGACGGCACTCGCAGGTGCCTTCGAGGACCTCGGTCAGAATGACCTGTCCCGCGGCGAGGGCAGCGAACAGCATCTCGCCGATCTCGAGCGGACGATGGATGCCATGCACATGGGCGTCGTGCTTCTCGACGCCCGGCTCGACACGCTGATCGTCAACAAGGCCTATCGCGAACTCTCCAGGATTCCAGACGGCGCCGTGACCGTCGGTGCTCCGTTCAGCCTGCTGATGGAACTCAACCGCCGCAACGGCATCTATGGCGACATCGACGAACAGCAATGGCAGCGCTACCTCGCCACCCGCATCGAGGAGATTCGCGCCGGTTCCGTCGCGCCACGCGAGTTTCGCCATGCCAACGGCAAGACGATGATGTTCTCGGTGACGGCGCTGTCAGGCGGCAGGCGGCTGCTGACCTACTACGACGTCACCGAGGTCAAGCGTCGCGATGCCGAGATCGAGAGCGCCAACGCCAAGATCACCGAGACCTTCGCCAATCTTCGTACGATGGTCGATCAGATGCCGATTGGCGTCCTTGTCCTCGATGCGGATATGCGCGCCGAGTTGATCAACCGCGCCTTCTATGACTTCTGGGAAATCGATCCCAAGCGCGCCGGGATTGGCTGCGGTTTCCGCGAGCTGATGCAGGCCAGCCGCGACACGGACCCCTATGGCACCGACGACGCGGTATGGCAGGGCCACATCGTGGAGCGCGAGGCCGAAATCATGGCCGGCGTGGCGGGCTCCAGGCAATTGCCGCGCAATGACGGCCGTACGCTGATTGCATCGCTGGCGCCGCTGTCCGGCGGCAAGCGGCTGATCTCCTATGTCGATGTCACCGAGATGAAGGATCGCGAGGCCGAGCTCGCCGAGGCGCTGGAGAAATCGCGGCTGGCCGAAGCGGTGATCAAGCGGCGCGAGACGGAAGCAGAGGAGGCCCGCAAGAACCTTGCCACCGTGCTGGAATCGCTGCCTGCCGCCGTCATCATCTACGACCGCGACGACAATTTCGTCTTCGCCAACCGCAAACTGCAGGACACGCTGCCGGCGCTGAAGTCGGCATGGCAGCCCGGTCGCAGTTTCCGCGAGGCGCTGGAGCTGGGACATTCGGCCGGCTATTTCCGGCTGAGCGGCGATGCCGATATCGACAGGCTCTACGATGGCGATCTCGGCATCTGGCTGGACGCCATCCTCGCCCGCTACCGACTGCCCAACTCCTGCTACGAGCGCCTCAATCCCGACGGCCGCTGGTACCAGGTCTACGACATGCGGACCGACGACGGCACCTTTATCGGGGTGCGCGTCGACATTTCCGACATCAAGAGCCGCGAGAAGGCGCTGCACGACTCGATGCGCCAGATCGACCTGTTCCGGCACGTCATGGACGAACTGCCTGTAGCTGCCTTCATCAAGGCCCAGGATCTCAGCATCGAATTCGTCAACAAGGCCTGGTGCGCGCTGACCGGTCTGACCAAGGAAGACGTCATCGGCCGGACCGACCGCCAGCTGTTCGGCACCGAGGATGCCGAAAGCTACAGCCTCGACGACACCGAGGTGGTGGTCACCGGCAAGGTCTTGGAGGTCGAGGAACCCGTTACCCATCGCGACGGCACGCTGCGGCAATTGATGACGCGCAAGAGCCGGCTGGTGGCGCTCGACGGGTCGGTGCATCTGGTTGGTTCCAGCACCGACATCACCGACGTAAAGGCGCGCGAGCGGGCGCTGGAAGAGAGCATGCGCGAGAACGAGGTGTTCCGCAGCCTCATCGACAACGTGCCGGTGTCGATCTACGCCAAGCGCTCCGACCTCAGGCAGTTCTACGTCAACAAGGGCTGGTGCGATCTCACCGGCTTCGCCAAGGACGAGGCGACGGGCAAGACCGACGTCGAGATATTCGGACCGGACGGCGAAGCCTTCGTCGCCAGCGACCTCGCCGTGCTGCGCACCGGCGAGACGCAGGAGATCGAGGAGACAGTGACGCTGGCCGACGGCAGCGTGCGGCATCAGTTCGCGCGCAAGGGCGCGATGATCGCGTCCGATGGCTCGCTCTATCTGATAGGCTCGACCACCGACATCACCGAGCTGAAGCAGCGCGAGGCCGAGCTCAGCGAGGCGCGCCAGCGCGCGGTGCTTGCCGACCGCGCCAAGTCGGAATTCCTGGCCAATATGAGCCACGAGATCCGCACGCCGATGAATGGTGTGCTCGGCATGGCGGAGCTGCTGGCCAAGTCCGACCTCGACCCGAAGCAGAAGACGTTCACCGACATCATCGTCAAGTCGGGCAACGCGCTTTTGACCATCATCAACGACATCCTGGACTTCTCCAAGATCGATGCCGGCCAGCTCGTGCTCGACCCGGCGCCCTTCAACCTTGCCGAGGCTATCGAGGACGTGGCGACGCTGGTGTCGACACGCGCCAAGGAGAAGGATCTCGAGCTCATCGTGCGCGTCCAGCCCGGCCTCGAAAGCCAGTTCATCGGCGATGTCGGGCGCGTAAGGCAGATCGTTACCAACCTGCTTGGCAATGCGGTGAAGTTCACCGACGAAGGCCATGTGCTGGTCGATGTCACCGGCGTCCGGGTTCCTGCGGGAACGAAGCTCACCATCTCGGTCACCGACACCGGCATCGGCATTCCCGAGGAGAAGCTGAAAGCCGTCTTCGAGAAATTCAACCAGGTCGACACCTCGTCGACCAGGCGGCATGAAGGCACCGGGCTCGGCCTCGCCATCACCTCGCGGCTAGTCGAGCTGATGGAAGGCGAGATCGGCGTAGAGAGCGCCGAAGGCAAGGGCTCGACCTTCTGGTTCACGGTGACGCTGCCCAGGGCAGAGCAGCAAAGCGGGCAACGGATCATGCCGGTGGACGTGACCGGCGCACGCGTGCTGATCGTCGACGACAATGCCGTCAACAGGTCGATCCTGAGCGAGCAGATGGCGTCGTGGACCTTCGATTCCTGCGCGGCCGAAAGCGGTGCCGAAGGGCTGAAGGTGCTGATCGCAGCCGCCGCCTATGGCGTTCCGGTCGACTGCGTCGTGCTCGACTACCAGATGCCCAACATGAGCGGCGCCGAAATGGCGCGGATCGTGCGCAACACCGCGGGTCTCGCCCATACGCCGATCATCATGCTGACCTCCGTCGACCAGTCTCTCGCCAACACCAGCTACCGCGACCTCGGCATCGATGCCCAGCTGATCAAGCCGGCGCGCTCATCGGTGTTGCTTGAGACACTGGTGGCCACCATCCAGCGCCACCACCACACTGAGGAGGCGAGCCGCGTGCTGCCCTTGGCGAGCGGCGGGGGCGTTCAGGCGCCGTCGACGGCACAGCCTTCCTCGACCGCCTCGGTGCGGGCCCAGCTGCAACCGCCGCCGGTTCGGGCGCGCGTCCGGGCCACGGGCGAGCGGGGGCTCGACATTCTGGTCGCGGAGGACAATGAGGTGAACCAGATGGTGTTTACCCAGATCCTCGGCGAGACCGGCTACGGCTTCGAAATCGTCGGCAATGGCCGCAAGGCGCTCGACGCCTTCGGCAGGCTCAATCCGCGCATGATCCTGATGGACGTGTCAATGCCGGAGATGAACGGGCTGGAGGCGACAGCCGCCATTCGCCGCCTCGAGGAAGAGACGGGCACGCATGTGCCGATCGTCGGCGTCACCGCGCATGCGCTCAAGGGCGATCGCGAGCGCTGCCTGGAGGCCGGCATGGACGACTATCTGCCCAAGCCGATCAGCCCAAGGGCGCTGCTCGAAAAGCTTGAGCGCTGGATCGGCGCGGACAGTCAGGTCCAGCGCAGCGCCGGCTAAAGATCTTATCTCCGCGTGCGGCTGTGCACCGTCCCTGGATGGGCGGTCGCCGCCGCACGCGATCTGCTCGCGGCGCCCCGGAAACGCCGGGTTACCCTAAGGTATGGTGCGATCGCACCATACCAAAACCGGCGACCAGCCGTGACAATGGGTGCATCGAATTTGGCTCCCTCGGTTACGGGCGGGAGCAGCGACCGCCGACTAGAACAGCGTCGAATCTACCCCAACGGACCTGTTTTCGGCGATGGCTCGGCCATGACACGCTCTGGCCAAGGGCAACGCGTTTCCGTCCGGCTTTTCTTTTCTCGGCGGCGCGGCTCGTGTCGCTGAGGGCAGATGAGGCTAGAAAATCTCGCAAGTCCCTGATTCCCGTGGTAAACCGCGACTGAGCTGCCAAGGCTTGGCGGGCAACGGTTTCGACATGCTTGTCAGACGTTACAGGGCTGACATGAAACTGTCATGCGACTGTAATAATCGGGAGCTATTGGCCTCAGCGGGCGCCGGAGGAAATGGCGCCGAAAGACCACCTTCCGAACAGGAGCAGGCCACATGAAGAAATTCCTCCTCACGGCGTCGGCCGCGGCGCTTGCGCTCGCCGCGTCGGCAGGTTATGCCGCCGCGCGCGACCAGATCCAAATCGTCGGTTCGTCCACAGTGTTCCCTTTCACGACGGCTGTCGCTGAAAAGCTCGGCCAGAGCGGAAAGATCAAGACCCCGGTCGTCGAATCAACTGGAACCGGCGGCGGTATGAAGCTGTTTTGCCAGGGCGTCGGCGAAAATACCCCTGACTTCACCAATGCCTCGCGCGCCATCAAGGACAGCGAACTTGAAACCTGTAAGGCAAACGGCGTCACGCCGGTCGAGATCAAGGTCGGCTTCGACGGCATCGTGCTCGCCAACTCGAAGGCAGGGACTGTCGTTGATCTGACCAAGGAACAGATTTTCAAGGCGCTCGCCAAGAACGTCGCTGTTGACGGAAAGGTCGTCCCCAATCCTTACGTGAACTGGTCGGATGTCGATGCGTCGCTTCCCGCAACAAAGATCGAGGTACTCGGCCCGCCGCCCACGTCTGGCACGCGCGATGCGTTCGTTGAACTCGTCATGGATGCGGCCTGCCAGGAAGAGGTGAAGGCGGCTAATGAAAAGGGTTGCGGCGAAATCCGCGAAGACGGCGCTTTTGTCGAAGCCGGTGAAAACGACAATCTGATTGTCCAGAAGCTGGAAGCCAACGCGAATGCCTTCGGCGTCTTTGGTTTCTCGTTCCTTGACCAGAACGCCGACAAGTTGCAGGGCCACAAGGTCAACGGCGTCGAGCCGACATTCGAGAACATCGCGTCCGGCGATTACGGCGTTTCCCGCTCGCTCTATATCTATGCCAAGAAAGAGCATGTCGGCGTCATCCCCGGCATGCAGGAGTTCATCGCCGAGTACACCACGGACGCTGCATGGGGTCCTGATGGTTATCTGGCCGACAAGGGCCTGATCCCGCTGCCGGACGCCGAGCGCGCCAAGTGGGCAGAAAGCGCCAAGGCCTTGAAAGGCATGGGCTCCTGATGTTTCGGGGTCCGGGCGTATATCCGCTCTGACCCTGATGCTCTAAAGCACAAAGCGCGGGACCAACGTCCCGTGCTTTGAGCCGGTGAATGACCGGCGGTCGAGGGGACGTCCTGAATCATGGTCGGTTATCTCGTTGTTCTTCTCTTGGTTCTGGCTGCTGCTGCCTATTGGATCGGCCGGACACGCGCCATTGCCAGCGTCAATGGCGACGTCGCGCGTCTGCATTCGCTGCCTGGCCAGCATGGCATGTTTCTGGCGCTTCTTGCTGCTGGTCCCGCGCTGCTTGCGATCGTGTTGTGGTCGATGGTGACGCCGGAAATTGAATCGTCAATCATTGCCGACCGCTTCTCCGCCGAGTTGTCGGGAATGGGCGTTCCGCAGGTCGAAGCTTTCATCCGCGATGCTCACGCGATGGCCTTTGGCGGGCTTGTCGGCTTCGCCGATCCCACGAAAGAGGCGGCCGCAGCCGTCTACAAATCGATCCATGCGACCAGCACCTGGATCATCTGGGCCGTCGTGCTCGTGCTTTCCGCGTCCGGATTTTACTGGGCCTATTCGCGCATCGCACCGGCCTACCGGTCGCGCCACGTGGTCGAGCGCATTCTTCGCGTATTCTTGATCGCCTGTTCAGTGGTCGCGATCCTGACGACTATCGGTATCGTCCTGTCGCTTATCTTCGAATCCCTGCGGTTCTTCCAACAGGTTCCGTTCTACAAGTTCCTGTTCGGCACGCATTGGTCGCCGCAGAGCGCCTTCACCGGCGCCGGAACGGAAGCCGGCGCCGTCAACCAGGACATTTTTGGCGCGGTGCCGCTCTTTGCCGGCACGTTGCTCATCACCTTCATCGCTATGCTGGTGGCCGCGCCTATCGGGCTGATGGCTGCGATCTATCTTTCGGATTACGCCGCCAAAAGCGTCCGCGCGGTCGCAAAGCCGATACTGGAAATCCTCGCCGGCATTCCGACCGTCGTCTACGGCTTCTTCGCCGCGCTGACGGTTGCGCCCTTCTTCCGCGGTATGGGCGAAAGCCTAGGCCTTAGCGTTGCGTCCGAATCCGCGCTCGCCGCAGGTGTGGTCATGGGCATCATGATCATTCCCTTCGTCTCCTCGCTTTCCGATGATGTGATCAACGCCGTTCCGCAATCCCTGAGAGACGGTTCCGCCGGCCTCGGCGCGACCAAGTCGGAAACCATCCGCAAGGTGATCCTTCCCGCTGCCCTTCCCGGCATCGTTTCGGCGATGCTGCTCGCCGTCAGCCGCGCAATCGGCGAAACAATGATCGTGGTCATGGCGGCGGGGCTGGCGGCTAACCTGACGGCCAACCCGCTCGAAGCGGTCACCACCGTGACAGTGCAGATCGTGACGCTGCTTGTGGGCGATCAGGAGTTCGACAGCGCCAAGACGCTTGCAGCCTTCGCACTCGGCCTGGTGCTGTTCTGCATCACGCTTTCCCTCAACATCGTCGCCTTGCGCGTCGTCCAGAAATACCGAGAGCAATATGACTGATGCGACCTCGTCATTCGGCGCCGTCAGACGACCGGTCAGCGTTCATACCGACGGTGCCGCGAAGGCGCGGCTGAAGGGCCGTTACCGCACGGAAATGTGGTTCAAATGGCTTGGCGCGGGAGCCGTCGCGTTGGCCGCCCTCTTCCTTGTGTTGCTCTTGTCGACGGTCGTCACGCAGGCGATCCCCGCGCTTCGACTGAATTATCTGACACTGCCGATCGATCTTTCGGCGGCCAAGGTCGACCCGGCGAAACTCGATGCCGTAAACTACGACTCCATCGCCCAGGAAGCGCTTACGGCAAAATTTCCGGACGTGACGAGCCGTCAGGACAAGCGCCTGCTGCGCGGGCTGATTTCCACCGGCACAGGCGTCTTCCTGCGCAAAGATATTGCGGCTGATCCGGGGATGCTCGGAAGGACGGTGGACTATGCAGTTCCACTTGACGATTTTGCCGACCTCTATCTTAAGGGTTTGCTTGCCGACGTCGGTTCGAACGAAGCGATTTCGACAAGCGTCACGCCTTCGGAAACCAGCGGCGATATCGATCTGACCTTCGGCGACGATCGCATGCTGGCCCTGGCGCGCGGCCATGGTGCGACCGAGGGCGAAAACGGCATGCTCACGCTAACGAGCGGCGCGCCATCGCTGCTGGTCGCGTTCAATGGCGGCACGGTCAAACTGAACGCGCTGTCGCCTGGGGCCAACGGGACGGCGACCGCAAAGGGCACGGTGATCGAGGCGCTGGACAGCACGACGCCCGCCGCGAGCGGCCAGGCAGTCCTGCGCGTCATCAATACGCCGGAAGCATCGCGAAAGATTTCGGACAAGGAGATCGTCTGGCTCGACACGCTGAAGAGCGCCGGCGTGATCGAAAGCCGGTTCAACTCGATCTTCTTCTTCACCGGCGCAAGCCGCGAGCCGGAACTGGCCGGTGTCTGGGGCGCGGTCGTCGGATCGTTCCTGACCATGATCGTAACACTCGCCATCGCCTTCCCGATCGGCGTTTCGGCGGCGATCTATCTTGAGGAATTTGCGCCCAAGAACCGGCTGACGACGATCATCGAAGTGAATATCAACAATCTGGCGGCGGTGCCTTCGATCGTCTTCGGCCTGCTTGGACTTGCCGTATTCCTGAATTTCTTCGGCCTGCCGCGCTCGGCTCCGGTGGTCGGCGGCATGGTGCTGGCCCTGATGACCCTGCCTATCATCATTATCGCCTCACGCGCATCCCTGCGCGCCGTGCCGCCGTCGATCCGCGAGGCGGCGCTTGGCATCGGAGCGTCCAAGGTCCAAACTGTATTCCATCACGTCCTGCCGCTGGCGATGCCGGGTATCATGACCGGCACGATCCTCGGAATGGCGCATGCGCTGGGCGAAACCGCGCCGTTGCTGATGATCGGCATGGTCGCCTTCATTGTCGACATTCCCGGCGGCTTCACCGATCCCGCGACGATCCTGCCGGTGCAGATATTCATGTGGGCCGATTTCCCGGAAGCCGGATTCCAGCAGAAGACTTCGGCGGCGATTTTGATTTTGCTGCTGTTCTTGGTCATCATGAATGCAATTGCGGTGATACTGCGCAGGCGCTTCGAGCGGCGCTGGTAAGGAGTAGAGGGATATGAACATCATGACGGAAGCAAGCGTCGAACAGAAACTGAGAACCGAAACCAACGAACCTTCGATCAAGATGAAGGGCGAAAAGGTCTCTGTTCATTACGGCGAGAAGCGGGCTCTGTTCGACGTGGATCTCGACGTCCGCGAGAACCAGGTGACGGCGTTGATCGGCCCGTCGGGCTGCGGCAAGTCGACCTTCCTGCGTTGCCTGAACCGAATGAACGACACCATCGACTCGGCGCGGGTGAGCGGCAAGATCACGCTTGACGGCGAGGATGTCTACGATCCGAAAATCGATGTCGTCGAGCTGCGCGCTCGTGTCGGCATGGTGTTTCAGAAGCCAAATCCGTTTCCGAAGTCGATCTACGAGAACGTCGCCTACGGCCCGCGCATTCACGGCCTGGCCAGGGGCAAGACCGATTTGGACCAGATCGTCGAATCGAGCCTGAAGAAGGCCGGCCTGTTCAACGAGGTCAAGGATCGCCTGCTCGAGTCGGGTACTGGTCTCTCCGGCGGCCAGCAGCAACGTCTGTGCATCGCCCGCGCCATCGCCGTGTCGCCGGAAGTGATCCTGATGGACGAGCCCTGCTCGGCGCTCGACCCGATCGCCACCGCCCGTGTCGAGGAACTGATCGACGAGCTGCGCCAGAACTACACGATCGTCATCGTCACCCATTCGATGCAGCAGGCGGCGCGCGTGTCGCAGCGCACGGCCATGTTCCACCTCGGCTATCTGGTCGAGGAGGATGCCACCGACAAGATGTTCACCAACCCCGACGACAAGCGCACCCAGGACTACATCACCGGCCGGTTCGGCTGAGCGGTCCGGCGGCAACTTCCAGGCACGAGGACAGGATCATGGGTGAACATCATACGGTTGCGTCCTTCGACGAGGATCTCGGGCAGATCAGCAAGCTGATCTCCGACATGGGCGATCTCGCCCGCTCGATGGTCGCCGGCTCGACGCGCGCGCTTCTCACCTCGGACAATGCGCTGGCGCAGCGTGTGGTTTCCGACGACGCCATCATGGATGCGCGCCAGCGCGAGCTGGACGACCGCGCCATAACGCTGATCGCCAAGCGCCAGCCGATGGCCAATGATTTGCGGGCGGTGGTCGGTTCTATCCGCATGGCCGGCGATCTCGAGCGCATCGGCGATCTTGCCAAGAACATCGCCAAGCGCGTCGGCACCGTCGGCCTCAGCGTCACGCCCCGTGATCTGTCGCATTCTATCGACAACATGGCGCAGCTGGTGCTGATTCAGGTCCAAGGGGTGATCGAGGAATACGCTGCCGCCGACGCGGCGGCACTCGCCAAGCTCCGGAACGACGACGAGCGCATCGACGTCAAATACACTTCGGTATTCCGTGAGCTGCTGACCTACATGATGGAAGATCCGCGCAACATAACGGCTTGCACGCACCTCTTGTTCTGCGCCAAGAACCTCGAGCGCATCGGCGACCATGTCACCAACATCGCCGAGAACGCCTACTACGTGCTCACCGGTTCGCAACTGCCCGTCAATCGTCCCAAACAGGACGAGACGGCGATGTCCGCGCCGACTGCATGACAGGGGTAATCGACTGATGATAGCGCCACGCATCATGGTGGTGGAGGACGAGGAGCCGCTGGGGGTGCTGCTCCGCTACAATCTGGAATCCGAAGGCTATCAGGTCGAGGTGGTGACACGCGGCGACGAGGCCGAGATCCGCCTGCAGGAAAACGTTCCCGATCTGCTGGTGCTCGACTGGATGGTGCCGGCGGTTTCCGGCATCGAGCTTTGCCGGCGGATGAGGATGCGGCCCGAGACCGAACGGCTGCCGATCATCATGCTGACGGCGCGCGGCGAGGAGAGCGACCGCGTGCGCGGCCTCTCCACCGGTGCCGACGACTATCTGGTCAAGCCGTTCTCGACGCCGGAATTCATGGCAAGGGTGAAAGCGCTGCTGCGCCGGGCCAAGCCGGAAGTGCTGTCCAGCATGCTGAAGGTCGGCGACATCGTGCTCGACCGCGAGTCGCACCGGGTCTACCGCAAGAAGAGCGAGATCAGGCTCGGGCCGACCGAGTTCCGCCTGCTCGAATTCATGATGCGGCATCCGGGCCGGGTGTTCTCGCGCAGCCAGTTGCTCGACAATGTCTGGGGCGAGACGATCTATATCGACGAGCGCACGGTCGACGTGCATGTCGGCCGGCTGCGCAAAGCGGTCAACAATGGCCGCATGCCCGACGTCATCCGCACCATCCGCGGGGCCGGATACGCGATCCGGGAAGACTAGACCAGTCGATCGAAGAGCTCGGCCGCCTCCCGATAACGGAGGCAAAGTGTGTGACTGCCCAGGCGTGACCCGCTGGCGGTCGTTTTGCGTGCTCCCGGAAACGTTACCAGCCCGGCACGAAACTGCCATGCAACTGTAATAATCGGGGACTAGTGGCCTCCGCGGGCGCCGAAAAGCAACGGTGCCGCGAGATCATCCTTCCGAACAGGAGCAGGCCCAATGAGACATTTCATCCGCTCGGCGGTCGTTGCGATTGCAATGGCCACGGCGTCTACCCTCACCGTTTCCGCGGCAATGGCAGCCGACCTTTCCGGCGCCGGCTCGACCTTCATCTATCCGGTCTTCGCCAAATGGGCCGACACCTACAAGAAGGATACCGGCGTCGGCCTCAACTACCAGTCGATCGGTTCCGGCGGCGGTATCAAGCAGGTCATCGCCAAAACCGTGACCTTTGGCGCGACAGACAAGCCGATGTCCGATGCCGATCTGGAAAAGAACGGCCTCGTGCAGTTCCCGATGGTCATGGGCGGCATTGTGCCGATCGTCAATCTTACCGGCATCAAGCCGGGCGAACTCGTGCTTGACGGCAAGACCATCGCCGGCATCTACATGGGCACCATCACCAGCTGGGACGATGCCGCTATCAAGGCGCTCAATCCGGGCCTCACGCTGCCGTCCACCGCGATTGCGGTCGTCCATCGTTCGGACGGCTCGGGCACGACCTTCAACTTCACCGACTACCTCTCCAAGCTGTCGCCGGACTGGAAGGACAAGGTTGGCTCGGACACCGCCGTCGAATGGCCGGTCGGCGTCGGCGCCAAGGGCAGCGAAGGCGTCGCCAACACCGTCAAGCAGACCGACGGCGGCATCGGCTATGTCGAGTATGCCTATGCGACCCAGAACAAGCTGTCCTACTCCAAGATGTTGAACGCTGCCGGCAAGGTCGTCGCACCGTCGCTCGAATCCTTCGACGCGGCGGCCTCGAATGCCGATTTCCAGGATGCGAAGAACTTCAACGTCATCATCACCAACGAGCCCGGCGACACCACCTGGCCGATCGCGGCGTCCACCTGGGTGCTGATCCACAAGGCCCCGGAAGACGCCGCAGCCACCGGCGAAGCGCTGAAATTCTTTGCCTGGGCCTACAAGGACGGAAAGGAAACCGCGAAGAAGCTCGACTATGTTTCGATCCCCGACAACGTCGTCGACCTGATCAAGACCTCGTGGAAGGCCGACATCCAGGCCGACGGCAAGCCCGTCTACACCGGCAAGTAACACCATCCCGGGAGCGCCGCATCGCGGCGCTCCTTTCCCCGACAAAGAGCCGAATTGACATGAGCGCTGCCCAGGAAGCCTTGCCGGCCGTTCGAAGTTCGCGCGAAGCAACGGTGAAACGGTTCGCGTTCACCGATGCCGTCTTTCACGCGCTCACCCGGGCGGCCGCGATCCTGGTACTGGTTCTGCTCGGCGGTGTGGCGGTCTCGTTGTTTGCCGGCTCATGGCAGGCGCTGTCGACCTTCGGCTTTTCCTTCCTGACCAGCGAAAGCTGGAACCCGGTTACGGAAAAATTCGGTGCGCTGGCGCCGATCTATGGCACCATCGTCACCTCGGCCATCGCCATCGTGATCGCCGTGCCGATCGGCATCGGTATCGCCATCTTCCTGACCGAGCTTTGCCCGCGCCCGCTGAGGCGCCCGATCGGCATGGCCGTCGAGCTGCTCGCCGGCATTCCCTCGATCATCTACGGCATCTGGGGCCTGTTCGTCTTTGCGCCGTTTCTGCAGACGACCGTACAGCCCTTCGTCATCGGCATTTTCCATGGCGTACCCGGCCTCAACAGCCTGTTTGCCGGCCCGCCTTACGGCATCGGCCTGCTGACCTCGTCGCTGATCCTGGCGATCATGGTGCTGCCTTTCATCACCTCGATCACCAAGGACGTCTTCGACACCGTGCCGGCAGTTTTGAAGGAGTCGGCTTACGGCATCGGCTGCACGACGTGGGAAGTGACCCGACACGTGGTTATTCCCTATACCCGCATCGGCATCATGGGCGGCGTCATGCTGGGTCTTGGCCGGGCCCTCGGCGAAACCATGGCGGTGACCTTCGTCATCGGCAACGCGCATCGCATCAGCGTCTCGCTGTTCGCGCCGGCGACGACGATTTCGGCGACCATCGCCAATGAATTCACCGAAGCCGTCGGCGACCTCTACACCTCGTCGCTGGTGGCGCTCGGCCTGATCCTGTTCGTTATCACTTTCCTTATCCTCGCCATCGCCCGCTACATGCTGATGCGCATCGACGCCCGCACGGGAGCCTGACCGATGCCGACACAATCTGCAGCATCTTCGCTTTACAGCCGCCGCAAGACCAGGAATTCCGTCATGATGACGCTCTGCGTCGTCGCCGCGGGCATCGGGCTTGCCTGGCTTGCGCTGATCCTCGGCGCCCTGCTCTACAAGGGCCTGGCCGGGCTCTCGCTGTCGGTCTTCACCGGAATGACGCCCCCGCCCGGCGAAGCCGGCGGCCTTCTCAATGCCATTTTCGGCAGCGTGGTGATGACGGTCATCGCAGTTATTGTCGGCACGCCAATCGGTGTGCTTGCAGGAACCTACATGGCCGAATACGGCCGCTTTTCAAAACTCACCACGGTGGTGCGGTTCATCAACGACATTCTTTTGTCGGCGCCGTCGATCGTCATCGGCCTGTTCGTCTACGAACTGATGGTGCGGCCAATGGGGCATTTCTCGGCGCTCGCAGGCGCCGTCGCGCTCGCCATCCTGGTCATTCCCGTTGTCGTCCGCACGACGGAAGACATGCTTAATTTGGTGCCCAATGCGTTGCGCGAAGCCGGCACCGCGATCGGCGCGCCGCGCTGGGTCGTCATCAAGTCGGTTGCCTATCGCGCCGCGCTTTCCGGCATCGTCACTGGCATATTGCTGGCGATCGCCCGCATTTCCGGCGAGACCGCGCCGCTGCTGTTCACGGCGCTCAACAATCAGTTCTGGTCGAGCAACCTCAACGCGCCGATGGCCAGTCTGCCGGTAACCATCTTCCAGTTTGCGCTCAGCCCCTATGAGGAATGGCAGCAACTGGCGTGGACCGGCGCGCTCGTAATCACCCTGACGGTTCTCGCGTTGAGCATCGTTGCCCGAAGCCTCACGGGACGCAGAGAGAACGGATGAAACCCATGTTGTCCACCGAGTTGAGCATGCCCGCGGCAATTGCCGAGAAGACCAAGATCGATGTCAAGAACCTCAACTTCTACTACGGCCAGTCGAAAGCGCTGAAGGATATCACGCTGTCTTTGCGGGAGCGCAGCGTTACCGCCTTCATCGGCCCGTCGGGTTGCGGGAAATCGACGTTGCTACGCGTCTTCAACCGTATCTACGAGCTCTATCCGAAGCAGAGCGCTGAAGGCCAGGTGCTGCTCGACGGCAAGAACATTCTCGACCGCACGCAGGACCTCAACCTGTTGCGGACCAAGATCGGCATGGTGTTCCAGAAGCCGACGCCGTTTCCGATGTCGATCTACGAGAACATCGCCTTCGGCGTCAGGCTCTACGAGAAAATCGGCAAGGCGGAGATGGACGTCCGCGTCGAGCAGGCCCTGAAGCGCGCGGCGCTGTGGAGCGAAGTCAAGGACAAGCTCAATGCCAGCGGATTGAGCCTGTCCGGCGGCCAGCAGCAACGCCTGTGCATTGCCCGCACCGTGGCGGTGAAGCCGGAAGTCATCCTTCTCGACGAGCCGGCCTCCGCGCTCGACCCGTTGTCGACAGCCAAGATCGAAGAGCTGATCGACGAATTGCAGGCCGATTACACGATCGTCATCGTCACCCACAACATGCAGCAGGCCGCGCGCGTCTCGAAGCAGACGGCCTTCATGTATCTCGGCGAACTGGTCGAGTTCGACAGCACGGAGAAGATCTTCACGTCGCCGCGCGAGAAGCGCACGCAGGACTACATCACCGGCCGCTTCGGCTGAGCCGTTTCGATCACGCCCACGAGGACAGGATCATGGCCGAACACACAGTTGCCTCCTTCGACGTTACGCCGGATCGATTTTTGTAGCTTTTCAACATGGAAAGCTCGCGAACCCGGTCGTCACTAAGATCGGTCTCTACCGATACTCACGCCACGTTCTTCCCAGCGCCCGCCCTTGCCTGGACGCCCGGTGCGAAAATCTCCTGGTCGACGAAGCCAAGCGCGCGCATGGCGCAGCCCTCGCGGATCAGCGGCAGCTCATTCGGCTCGGTGTCGAAGGAGATCGATTTCGAATGCTGGCCGCCGGCGGTCTGGGCAATCGCCTCGCGCAACGCCGGTTCGATCAGGTCGAAGGCGGCAGCGCTGACGCCGACCATGGCGACCGGCGCCGGATCGATCAGCGCGAACAAGCTGCCAAGGCCGAAGCCGAGCGCCTCGCCGGCCTTGCGATAGGCTTCGCGCTCCGGGCCATCGGTCTCGCGCGCCCTGGCGGCGAGCGCGCGCATGTCGGCGTCGCCGACATCGGTCGGTTCGGCATCCTCACTCATCATCCTGGCGTTGCGCCAGATGGCATAGTTGCCGGCATAGGCCTCGACGCAGCCGCGCCGTCCGCAGCGGCAGAGCGCGCCGCCCGGCCGGTGGATCATGTGGCCGAACTCGCCGCCGGACGAATGGGTGCCGGTGAACAGTTCGCCCTTCAGCACCAGCCCCATGCCGATGCCGTGCGAGAGCAGGATGGCTATGAAATCGTCGCGGTAGCGTTCGGGATCGCGCCATTGCAGCGCCACCGCCATCATGTTGCAGTCGTTTTCCATGGTGGCGGGAATGCCGAACTCGCCTTCCAGAATGTCGGCAAAGGGGATGTCGGTCAGCGACGTGATCGGCGACCACAGCATGGCGCGGGCATGGGTGTCGGTGATGCCCTGGATGCCCATCGCGATGCGGGCGACGCTGCGCACATCGAGGTCGGGATCCTCGAACCGGCGCCGGACTATCGCCGTGCATTCGCCGATCAGCTCGTCGCGCGGCATGGTCTGCGTGTCGAGGCGGCGCTGCTCTTCGGCAATGACCTGTCCGGCATAATCGATGACGGCGACGGAGAGGAAGTTGAGCGACAGCACCACGGTCATCACCGCGGTGGCTTCCGGATTGAGGCCGAGGCCGACCTGTGGCCGGCCGCGCTTCAGCGAAGCCGCTTCGCTCGGCTTGCTCTCGGTGAGGATGCCTTCCTGGATCAGGTCGGAGGAGATCGCCGAAATGGTCGAATGGCTGAGGCCGGTGGTCGCGGCGATCTCGGTGCGTGACGGCTGGCCGGCCCTGCGCACGGCCGAAATCACCATCGCCCGGTTGCGCCGGCGTAGATCGTCGTGGCGGATTCCAACCGACATGGCCTGCGTCTCCTCCCTGCCGCCGCCGCAGCCTTTCGTGAACGTCGAAGGCCGTCGACGCGCTCACTGAATATTGGCAGAATCGGGAAGTCCTGTCATTTATTTATTCCGAGACCCGAAAAAAATTCGACGGCCCATCAAAAACCGTCAGAATCGATGTTGACAGGGCTTCGGCGTTGGATCAGTATTTTTTCGAGGCTCGAAAAAATAGAGCCTTGTGCCGGCCTTCGGGTCAGTTTGTCGCGCCGTGCGCGGCGCAGGGAGGATATCATGAAGAAATTTGCAGTCGCCATGCTGGCGGGTGTCGCCATGTCGCTGACGCTGGCGTCGGTCGCGCAGGCGAAGGACAAGGTCATCGGCGTGTCGTGGTCGAACTTCCAGGAAGAGCGCTGGAAGACCGATGAGGCGGCGATGAAGGCAGCGATCGAAGCCGCCGGCGACAAGTACATTTCCGCCGACGCACAGTCTAATCCCGGCAAGCAGCTGACCGACGTCGAAAGCCTGATCTCGCAAGGTGCGAATGCGCTGATCGTGCTGGCGCAGGACGCCTCGGCCATCGGGCCGGCGGTGCAGAAGGCGCTTGACGAGGGCATTCCGGTCGTCGGCTATGACCGCCTGATCGAGAACAAGGACGTGTTCTACCTGACCTTCGACAACAAGGAAGTCGGCCGCATGCAGGCCCGCGAAGTGTTCAAGGCGAAGCCCGAAGGCAACTACGTCTTCATCAAGGGTTCGGGTGCCGATCCGAACGCCGATTTCCTGTTCGCCGGCTCCATGGAAGTGCTGAAGGAAGCCATCGACGGCGGCAAGATCAAGAATGTCGGCGAGGCCTATACGGACGGCTGGCTGCCGGCCAATGCGCAGAAGAACATGGAACAGTTCCTGACCGCCAACGACAACAAGGTCGATGCGGTGGTGGCGGCCAACGACGGCACCGCCGGCGGCGTCGTTGCCGCGCTGACGGCGCAGGGACTGGCCGGAACCGTTCCGGTCTCGGGCCAGGACGGCGACCACGCCGCGCTGAACCGCATCGCGCTCGGCACGCAGACCGTGTCGGTGTGGAAGGATGCGCGCGAGCTCGGCAAGAACGCCGCCGAGATTGCCTCGCAACTGGCCGACGGCAAGAAGATGACCGACATTGCCGGCGTCACGGACTTCACGACGCCTGGCGGCAACACTGTCAAGTCGCTGTTCCTGACCCCGGTCGCGATCACCAAGGACAATCTCAACGTCGTCATCGACGCCGGCTGGATCAAGAAGGACGAGGTTTGCGCTGGCGTTGCCGCAGGCAGCGTCGCGACCTGCAACTAAAGCCGGCTGATACCGGTAGCGAGTTCGGCGCCGCGGCCCAAAAGCCGCGGCGTTTCTCCAAGGGCTTTCCGCTTCAATTGAGCCGGGAAAGCAAATAGCATCGTATTCCGGCAACCGCGCCAGACGGAGACCGGTGGGAGGATATCATGACCGATACGGCTTCCAACGCGCCGGTCGCCAATGCGACCGCGGATGGGGCGCGGGCTGCCGAGCTCAGCGCCGTCGGACGCTTTCTCAAGGCAACCGAGCTCGATACGCGCATGCTCGGCATGGTTGGCGCGCTGCTGGTCATCTGGATCGGCATCCATATCCTGTCCGGCGGGCTTTTCCTGACGCCGCGCAATCTGTGGAACCTGTCGGTGCAGACCTCGTCGGTGGCGATCATGGCGACCGGCATGGTGCTGGTCATCGTCATGCGCAACATCGACCTTTCTGTTGGCTCCGTCGAAGGCGTGATCGGTATGATCATGGGCGTGGCGCAGGCCGAATTCCTCATTCGCGTCATCGGCTTCCAGCTCGGCAATCCCTGGCTCTGGATCATCGCACTCGCCGCCGGCGTGGCGCTCGGCCTTCTGATCGGCGCGTTCCAGGGCTTCATCATCGCCTATATGGAGGTGCCTGCCTTCATCGTGACGCTGGGCGGCCTGCTGGTCTGGCGCGGCATGGCGTGGCTGATCACCAGCGGCCGCACGGTCGCGCCGCTCGACGCCACGTTCCAGCTGATGGGCGGCGGCCCGCGTGGCTCCATCGGTGCGACTGCCAGCTGGATCGTCGGTGTCGCGGCCTGCGCGGCAGTCGCCTTCGCGCTGCTCAACGGCCGCTCGCAGCGCAAACGCTTCAACTTCCCGCTGCGCCCGGTGTGGGCGGAGACATTCCTCGGCATCGTCGCCTGCGCCGCCATCCTTGGCGCGGTGTGGATCGCCAATTCCTATCCGTGGCCGGTCGGCATCGTGCGCCAGTACGCGCAGCAGAACGGCATCACCATCCCCGAAGGCGGCCTGTTCATCGCCCATGGCATTGCTATCCCGGTGCTGATGGCGGTCGCGGTCGGCATCATCATGACCTTCATCACCAGACGCACCCGTTTCGGCCGCTATGTCTTCGCCATCGGTGGCAATCCGGAAGCGGCGGAACTCGCCGGCATCAACACCCGCTGGGTGACGATGAAGGTGTTCATGATTATGGGCGTGCTGGCGGCAATCAGCGCGGCGATCTCGTCGGCGCGCCTCAATGCCTCGACCAATGCGCTGGGCACGCTGGACGAGCTTCTGGTCATCGCCGCCGCCGTCATCGGCGGCACGTCGCTGGCCGGCGGTTCGGGCACGGTGCTGGGCGCCATGCTCGGCGCACTGCTGATGCAGTCGCTGCAGTCCGGCATGGTCCTGCTCGGCATCGACTCGCCGCTGCAGAGCATCGTCGTCGGCGCCGTGCTGGTCGTCGCCGTCTGGCTCGACACCGTCTATCGCAAGCGAGTCTGAGGAGGACGCGGCTATGGAAAAGACTGCTCCCACGGGCACACCGCTGATCGACATGCGCAACATCTCGATCGCCTTCGGCGGCATTCGCGCCGTCGACGATGCATCGATCGATCTCTTCCCAGGCGAGGTAGTGGCGCTGCTCGGCCACAATGGCGCCGGCAAGTCGACGCTGATCAAGATCCTGTCCGGCGCCTATAAGCGCGATGCGGGCCAGATTTTCGTTAACGGCGAGGAGGCCTCGATATCCAATCCGCGCGACGCCAAGAAATACGGCATCGAGACGATCTACCAGACGCTGGCGCTGGCCGACAATGTCGACGCCGCCGCCAACCTCTTCCTTGGCCGCGAGCTGATGACCGGTTGGGGCACGCTAGACGATGTCGCCATGGAAGCCGAGGCGCGCAAGGTGATGGGCCGGCTCAATCCGCGCTTTCAGCGCTTCAAGGAACCGGTGGTCAAACTCTCGGGCGGCCAGCGGCAGTCGGTGGCGATCGCGCGCGCCATCCTGTTCAACGCCCGCATCCTGATCATGGACGAGCCGACGGCCGCACTCGGCCCGCAGGAAACGGCCCAGGTCGGCGAACTGGTCAGGCAACTCAAGGCCGACGGCATCGGCATTTTCCTGATCAGCCACGACATCCACGACGTATTCGAGCTTGCCGACCGGGTCTGCGTGATGAAGAACGGCCAGGTCGTCGGCACGGCGCGCACCAGCGACGTTACCCAGGACGAGGTGCTCGGCATGATCATCCTCGGCAAATGCCCGCCCGGCGCCATTCCCGGGCCAGGCGCGCTGAAAATCGCTGCCTGAGACATCAAGTAAGCCGGCTAACTGTCTTCTATGTGATATGCCAGCCGTCATGATGGTTTGGCCGCGCCATTGTGTTGGCGCGGGGACTTGCCCATAAAAGGGTCCGAATCGCCATGGGCAACGCCATCCATTGAAGAAGTTTTTCCCGATCGTCGCCTTCATCGCCGTCGCGCTGATCAGCCTGACGATGGCGGGCTTTGCGTATTTCGCCACGCAAGAGGCAGCGCGCATCAAGTTCGCCGCGACGGCGGATGACGCGCTCAACCGCATCGAGAGCCGCATCGACCTGCATCTGTCGTTGTTGCGCTCGACCCAGGCGCTGTTCGACGCCCGCAACGGCGACATCTCGCGTGGCGAGTTCAAGGCTTTCTTCAGCGCGCTCGACGTCGACAACAATTTCGCCGGACTGCGTGGCATCGGCTTTCTCAGGCTGGCCAAAACAGGCGACGAGGCCGCGGTCGAGCGCGATATACTGCGCGACCAGGGTGTCGCGCATGCGGTCTATCCGGCGACGACGCAGCCATGGCGGACGCCGGTCGTGCTGTTCGAACCGATGGACCCGTCCAACCAGGCCAGCATCGGCTTCGACATGTTCACCGAACCAGTGCGGCGGGCGGCGATCGAAAAGGCGATGGCCGACGACCAGCAGCACGCAAGCGGCCTGATCCAGCTCGGCCAGGGGACAGGTGCCGCGCAGACTTTCACCGGCTTTCTGGTTTTCGTGCGGCTCAGTGTCGAGACCGCGCCTGACGTCATCAACGCCACGCGCTCGTCGACAGCGGGTTTCCTCTATGCGGCCTTCCGCACCCGCGACCTGTTCCAGGTCGCGCTCAGCCGGGCGCCGCTGCTGCCGGTCAACACGGAGATCTATGACGGCGAAGTGGATGCCGGACATCTGCTGTTCCAGTCTGAGACGCCGCCGGTTTCGATATTCGGCGACCGGCTGCTGGTCACCCGCAAGCTCGTCGTGGCAGGGCGGCAATGGACCGTCCTGTTCAGGCCGACAAGCGCCTTCTCCCAACCATCTTCGCGCGCCATTCCGGTGATGCTTGGTCTGTTCGGTTTGCTGCTTGCCGGCGCCATTGCGCTGGTGGCCCGCTTTCAGGAGCGGGCCTATGACGCGGTCTCGCTGCTGCACGAGACGACCGAAAAGAGCCTGCTCGAAAAGGACCTGATGCTGCAGGAGATGAAGCATCGCATCAAGAACTCGATCACAAGGGTGCTGGCGATCGCCCGCCAGACGGCATCACACGCCACCGACGTGAAGGAGTTCTCGTCATCCTTCTCGGCCAGGCTGCAGGCGATGGCTGCTTCGCAGGACATGCTGACGCGCTCGCGCTGGCAGAAGGCCGATCTCGGCGACCTGCTGCGCATCGAGCTTGGCCAGGTGTTCGGCAAGGAGCTTCCAGAGGGGATATTGTCGGGGCCGGAAGTGCTGCTCGACGAGACGACGACGCAGGCGCTCGGCCTGACCTTCCATGAGCTGGCGACGAATGCGCTGAAATATGGCGAGGCCGGCAATTCGGTGGGCGCGCTCAAGGTCGACTGGTCGGTCGAAGGCCGCGGGCATGACAGGACGCTGGCGCTCAACTGGCATGAAACAGGGGGCAAGACACTGGAAGCGCCAGCCAAGACAGGCTTCGGCACCAAGCTGATCGACCTCAACGTTACGCGCGAATTGCGCGGTACGATCAAGCGCGACTTTCACGCCGACGGGCTGAAGGTGAAAATCAGGATCCCATTGGTCTGAATCGCCGCTGCGGTAAGCGGACTGCGCCAGGCAGAAAAACGGAGACCGGACGAGCCGGTCGCCGTTGCTATGCTTGCATGCCGAAGCGGATCAGCAGCGGGCCGTGTAGAGACGACCGCGATTGTCGCGGTACTGGCAATAGCCATTGCGCAGGTTGCGCACGAGCAGACCGGATCCGGCACCGACGGCTGCGCCGATGAGCGCACCCCTGCCGCCGCCGACCAGGCCACCGACACCGGCGCCAACCAGCGTACCGACGCCTACGTCCTGCTCGGTCGTGCTGCAGCCGCTGATTGCGACCACGGCAACCATGGCAATAATCACTTTCCGCATAGAGTCTCTCCTCACTTTGTCCTGATTTTAGCGAGTACCAGCCGTCATTTAGCATGAAACAACGGCCTTTGCCCGCCCGATTTTACTGTTGGCTAAGATAGTCTTTTTCGGGGCGCGCAGCGTTCGATGCAACCACAAGGTTGGAAACCTGCAAGGAGGCATTGAGCGTGCCGTCCGGGCGCACGTTCCAGACGATCTGGTCGTAGTCATCCTCCAGCGCCGGATCGACAGTGAGGCACTCGGCAACGATATGCGGAGCCTTGCCCTGGACATCGGTCAGGGCAAAAGGCCTTTCGGCGGTGCATTCCGCGGCGGTCTCGAAGACGCTGACCGGCACGGACAATTCACGGCACTCGGTCATGGTGTTCGAGCAGCCGATGACCAGGAGCAAAGCAGCGATGTGTTCCATGGCGACAAACCTCTCGCCATAAGAACGGTCGAAATCAGCCAAAGTTCCTGCGCCGGCGGCGCGGCAGCCAACAATTGGGGATAGCTGCTCCAGGCTGTGCAAAAACCTGATCAGGAGATGGCGCCACCACGGCCGCTGTCTGGTAAGCCGACCTCCTGAAATTCGCTTGGGGGTGGAAAGGGGACGTCGAAGCCCTCGCCGCTTCCGGACCTCGGATTATGACTTAGCCCGCGTGGAGTCTCATGGACGGGCCTGGGCAAGCAGCACCTCTGACAGTGGACAGTATATCCGTTACTGCTCCTTCTTGAACAGGTCCTGGAAGATCAGCTGGCCCCAAGTGCGGCCGCGTGCGTGCACCAGCGCGCCACCCTCGTTGAGCTTTCCCAGCTCGACGGGTGCGAACCCGAGTTGTTTGGCCAAGGCCGCCACGGGAGCGGTCGCGTCCTCGTCGTCGCTCGACAGAAAGACGACCCGGTGGCCGCCCTCGACGAGCGGATCGGTAGCCATGGTGGCTGCAACCAGGTGATTGAAGCCTTTAACGAACTTGGCGCCGGTGAACGACTTCGCAACGAAGGCGGAGGACGGGAGGCCGTCCAGCTCTTCAGGGACAGGAAACGCGTTCATCGCGTCGATGACCGTCTTGCCTTTCCAGCTCGGCAGGGCTTTCGCAACCTCGCGGTGCTCCCCGAAAGGGACCGCCAAGATGATTGTGTCGGCCTCGAGTGCTTCCCGCAGCGACCTGGCGACGACCGTGGGTCCAATCGCCCGAGCCTGCGGCGCCAACGCCTCGGGCGGCCGGCGGCTCGCGACGGTCACGTCGATGTTTTTACGGGCGAAGGCGTGGGCGAGGGCCTGGCCTATCTTACCGAATCCTACAATCGCGTAGCTCATAATGCTTCTCCGATCCGTGTTGGTATTGATTCCCTGGCCTTCAACGGCGCTGGGTTATCCGTTCTGCTGTGTGGCGACCTTTGCGTAGACGTCCCGTCGTTCCACCATGGACATGCTAGTTCCCGGCGATCAGCCACTTCCCGCGATCCGGCGCGATTTCAGATGGCCGAGAAGCCGCCGTCGACAGACAACTCCACCCCATTCACAAAGCTCGAATCGTCTGAAGCAAGAAACAGCGCGACCGCCGCAATTTCCTCAGGACGCCCCATCTTTCCCCGCGGGATCAGGGATTCGAACATCCGCTTCCCCTCCTCGGTGGGAACCTGGTCCTGCATCGGTGTGGCGATCGGCCCCGGGCTCAGCACGTTCACGCGGATATTCCTGCCCTTCAGTTCGTTGAGCCAAGTGCGTGCGAATGAGCGCAACGCCGCCTTGCTCGCCGAATACGCGCCGTAACCAGGAAAACCTTTCACCGAAGCAACTGACCCGGTCATGAAGATGGATCCGCCATCGTTGAAGAGCGGCAACGCCTTCTGAACCGTAAACAGCGTGCCGCGCGTATTCACGCCGAAGGTCGCATCGAAATGCTGCTCGGTAATCTTGCCCAGTGGGACGGCTTCGCCCGTGCCGGCGCTCGCGTACAGGACGTCGATCTTGCCCTTTTCCCGCTTGACCGTGTCGAACAGACGGTCGAGGTCGTCGAGATTGGCCGCGTCGCCGCGCACGCCGGTCACGTTCCGGCCAATCAGCTTGACGGCCTCGTCGAGCGCCTCCTGCCTTCGACCGTGATGAAAACATAGGCGCCTTCTTCAACAAACCGCCTGGCGCTCGCCAGCGCCATGCCGCTCGATCCACCCGTGATGACTGCAACCTTACCGTCTAGCTTTCCCATGACTTTTCCTTTCAGGCTCTGCCTTTTGGTCGTTCGGGAAGAACCCCGAGAGCCTGGAATTAAGTGTGCCGGGGTCAGGCTTTGAGTGCGGAAGCGCGCACATCGGTGGTGCAAAATCGATCCGGTTGGACGACTGACGCCAGTCGCTACGATCGATGCCCACCGTTTGGAATGGGCCTTGCTTGTCGGCATGGGCTATGATGACCGCCCCGCGCCACCCACATACGAGATGCTGTTCGATGTGTTAGATACGGGCTTTGGAGGCGCACCGCGCGGTGCCGGATTGCACCATGATCGACTGGGATGACGTTCGCTACTTTCTTGCCGTCGCGCGCGGAGGCTCGGTGCGGGCTGCCGCCGAGCGCCTCGGTGTGAACCACTCGACCGTGCTGCGACGCGTCGCCCAGCTCGAGGAACGCCTCGGGGTGCACATGTTTGAAAAGCTGCCTTCGGGCTACCGCCTGACGGCTGCGGGCGAGGAGGTCCTCGAGTTCGCGGACCAGATGGAAGTGTCGTCGCACCTGCTGGAGACGCGCGTCTTCGGGCGCGACCAGAGCGTGCGCGGGCTTCTGCGGGTGACGCTGGCACCGCCCCTCACGACACACCTGCTCATGCCGGACTTCGCCGATTTCGCGCGTCTGCATCCGGACATCGAGATGGAAATCTTGTCGTCCGGCGAGCTGGCAAATCTGACCAACCGAGAGGCCGACGTCGCGATCCGCGTCGTCTACGACCGCAAAACCCTGCCGCTCAATCTTCACGGCCTGAAGGGACCGGAGCTGTTCGGCGGCGTCTACATGTCCTGCGATCGACTAGCCGCGTGGCGTACGGGCGCGCCTGATCCCATCCGGTGGATCGTCATAAGCATTCATGGAATTCCGGAATGGGCCAGCGAGGGTGAGGTTCGTACCACGGGCGTTCCGTTCAGGACCACGGACGCCGAGGCGCAGATCGTTGCTGTACGGCAAGGGCTCGGGATGACGACACTGCCGTGCTTCATTGGCGATGCCGACCCCCTACTGATGAGGGTGCCGGGCACCGACCTGCACATGTACGGAACGGTTTGGCTTCTCACACAGGGGGAGACACGCAAGACGAAGCGCGTGCGGCTCTTCACCGAGTTCGTATCCCGCAGGCTCGCCGCGTACGCGCCGCTTCTCGCGGGGCTGTCTGTATCGCGCGACTGATGCGCAGCAGGTCGCCGGCGACGCTTGCAGTGGACAAGTGCCTGCAAGCGGACATCCCAGCATACGACTTGGGTCGATAGCGCGGCCCGCCTTCCTTCCGCGATCCGGACCTTCACTACGGCGATTAGGCCGAGCTGAGCCGCAGCATCGCTTCGCGGCGACCGTGTCCGGCTGCTGCGAGCCGAGTTCTTGCACAGCCTGGCTCGCAAGGCTCCGCTGTGATCTTCAGACGAGCGCGAGATTGTTCGGGTTCGACGTCAGGTCAGTTGCCATGCCGCCGCCAGCACCACGGCAGCGACCAACACGACAGCGGCGAAGTGAAGCAAAGGGTGGAAGTGCCGCGAAGCCGAGGTCGGGGCCTCGGGGTCCTGGAATCCACTCATCGAGACGCGGGCGGCTTGCTCAACCCTGTTCATGTCGGCAACCGTCAAGACCAATCCTCCCTTAGAGCGGTTTTGATAGAAACGCTGCCCGCTCCAAGTATTTGTTTTTGCGCAATTCCGGACGGAAAACCGCTGCGCACTTCCTGG
The DNA here is from genome assembly GCF_014843845.1 of Mesorhizobium amorphae. Taxonomy (GTDB): domain Bacteria; phylum Pseudomonadota; class Alphaproteobacteria; order Rhizobiales; family Rhizobiaceae; genus Mesorhizobium; species Mesorhizobium amorphae_A. The sequence goes on from NZ_JHQS01000061.1 coordinate 143,411, forward strand.
AATTGCTCTGTTGCGCTGCGACCGCGACGGGATATCCGCCGGGTCGGCAGGCTCCAGTGCTATCCGGCCAAGGCAGCATCCAATTTTATGGTGAACAGCCGGTTAAGAACTGCAACTTTCTCGTGTGTTGGCACGCGATATCCGGTCAGTCCGTTTCGAAATTGCCGTGCGGCACGACGAGGCGGTATTCGACACGGTCGCCGGTGATCTCGAGCGTCGCCGTTCCGTTCAACGATGTCGGTACGACGCGCTCGAGCGCAACGCTGCCAAAACGCTTCTCGCTGGGTTGCCGGTCACGGGCGCCGATGGCTTCGGCCCATGTCAGCGACAGGGCAGGCTTGTCGGCCGAAGCGGCGGTCAGTTTGGCTGTGACCTCGACAAAGCCATCCGGGCGCGACAGGGCGCCGTAGCTCACCGAATTGACGGCGAGTTCGTGCATCGCCAGGCCAATATGCAAGGCGGCATTGGGGTTGAGGTAGGGATTCTCGCCGGCGAAATGCAAGCTTCGCCTGGGGTCGGAGCCGTAGCGCGCAACCTGTCCGGAGACCAGCTCGCGCAGAGCTGCACCCCGCCAGTTGGAGGACGTCACCAGATCCTGGGACGAGGCCAGCGACTGCAGCCGGCCGCGAAAGCGCGTCAGGAAATCACCGAGCGTCTCGGAATAGCGGCCGGTCTGGGTGGCGATGCTCTGGATGATGGCCAAAAGGTTCTTCGAGCGATGGCTGACCTCGCGCAGCAGTGTCTTCAAGGTCTGCTCGCGGCGTTTCTGCTCGGTGGTTTCCACCATGGTGGTGACGACCCCCTGTACGGCGCCGCTTTCGCCATGATCGGCATCGATCCACACCTGGAACCAACGTATGCCGTCCTCGACGGGAACACCGAGTTCGAGACGTTCCGGATTGCCTGAGGCGACGACGTTGCGTTTGGCGGCGCCGATGCGCTCTGCCTGCGCCGGCGGCAGTATGCCGTTGCTGTCGGCGGCGTCGGACGCCCATGGCGCGCGCATGTTGCGCGCCCACACGGTCTTCATGTCGCGATCCTGGTAGAGAACGGAAATTCCGGCATTGTGCAGCGCATGAAGAAGAGCCCGGCCAAGCTGCATTCCGCTTTCGGCCGGATGCAGAGCGATGACTTCATCACTCCGCCGGCTGTCGTTCATGTCTGGGGCCTTGGAACGCATTTTTTTGCCACCGAACCCAGGCTGAACGGTTCATTCTGAAATGGGTTCCCCTTAAACGGTCCGCCGGGCGGCACCTCGTTGGAGTGCACCGCCCGGCGGTGGCTGGAAACCGTTTGAGGGGTGCGGCTTCCAGTGTCAGATCGCGCCCTTCACGCCCGTTTGAACAGGCCGGCAAGCAGCGAAATGATCAAGAAGGCGAGAAAGATGAAGAACAGTATCTGTGCAATGCCGGCCGAGGTGCCGGCGATGCCGCCGAAACCAAGCGCGCCGGCGATGATCGCCACGACGAGAAATACGAGCGCCCAGTATAGCATGATCCGTCTCCTTCCAATGCTGAGGCAAAACGTGGTTGGTTGGTGTTTGTTCCACCATTTGCCGAAAAAGACGATCCCCGGAAAGCCGCTCCAGGCGCGAAATTAACCTTGCGGCGCGGCGGTCGAGCGACCGGCGCGCAACACGTCATCTCATTGGGAAACAAGCGCCCCGATGGCGCGGGCCTCGGCCTATGCGGCTGCCTTGGCCTGCCTGTCGAAGAACAGCGCCTGGCTGATCAGCGCCTTGACCATATCCGGGTTGAACGGCTTGGTGACGAGGAAGGCCGGTTCAGGCCGTTCGCCGGTCAGCAGGCGTTCGGGAAAGGCGGTGATGAAGATCACCGGCACCGATGTGGACGACAGGATCTCGTTCACCGCTTCGATGCCCGAGCTGCCGTCGGCAAGCTGAATATCGGCCAGCACCATCTTCGGCCGCGTCTTGCCGAATATCGTCACCGCCTCGGCATGGGTGCGCGCCGTTCCGACCACGCGATGGCCAAGGCTCTCGACCATCTCCTCGATGTCCATGGCAATCAGCGGCTCGTCCTCGATGATCAGCACGTCGGTCGCCACCTGGCGGGAAATCTCGTTGCTCGCCTGGGCAAGCAGATCCGAAAATTCCTGTTCGTCGGCATCGAGAATTTCCGCCGCCTCATCCTCGCTGAAGCCTTCGACGGCGACCAGCAGGAAAGCCTGGCGCGGGCGCGGGGCGATCGCGTTCAGATTGGCCGCGGCGCGTTGCTCCCATGCCGATTGGGCATGCTCCTGCGGAACACGGATGGCGATCGAGGTGAACAGCCTGGCGAAAACCTTGTACAGCGCAATACGGTCGTTCGATGCAGCGGGAAAGATATCGACGTCGGCGATGATGGCTTCGAGCATCGCGGCGACCAGTGCATCGCCACTTTCCTGTGATCCGGAAACGGCGCGCGAGAAGCGGCGCAGGAACGGCAGGTGCGGCGCGATGGTGGCGGAAAGGCTCATGATGGACGTCTCCCTCAGATGACGCAATTGCATAAGTCGCAGGTCTAGCTGAATGCAAGTCCCGAAGACCCAAACGCCAGCTTTCCTAAAAAGTTCCGATCAACGTGGAACTAATATAAGAGGATGGCGTTCTGGGCTGGGATGGGCAAACCAGACGAGGGTGCCGCTTGCCTTTTGTTTTGTGTTGTTGGGGTGCGGCTCGGGTGCTGGAATCAAGGGCAAAATGAAGAATATGACGAAAGATATCACGGCTGGCGCCGCGGGCAGGCGCCGGGCTGCTTCCGGTGACCCGCTCGGGCCAAATTCGGAAATCGGCCGCAAACTCAAGCAATATTACGATGAGCTGGTCTCCGATCACGTGCCGGATCGTTTTGCCCAGCTGCTCAGCCAGCTGGAGCGGACCGAACCCGCGCCGAAGAAGGACTGAGCATGACGGCCGTTTCCCAGAGCTTCAAGACCGATCTGCTCGGCTCGATCCCGAGCCTGCGCGCCTTCGCCGTGTCGCTGACGCAGAACGCCGACAAGGCCGACGACCTGGTGCAGGAAACGCTGGTCAAGGCCTGGGACAAGCATGAAAGCTTCCAGCCGGGCACCAATCTCAAGGCCTGGCTGTTCACCATTTTGCGCAATGAATTCTATTCTCAAATGCGCAAACGCGGCCGCGAGGTGCAGGACAGCGATGGCATCATGACGGCGAGGCTCGCGGTGCATCCGGCCCAGCACGGCCAGCTCGACCTCAAGGATTTTCGCGGCGCGCTCGAGCAACTACCCGAGGACCAGCGCGAAGCCATCATCCTGATCGGCGCGTCCGGTTTTTCCTACGAGGAAGCCGCCGAGATTTGCGGCTGTGCGGTCGGCACGATCAAAAGCCGCGTCAGCCGGGCCCGCACACGACTGCAGGAGATCCTGAAGATTTCCGGCGAAGACGAGTACGGCCCGGATGCGATCTCGGCGCAGGTGACGGGGTCGAACGCAGCGTGAGCGTCAACTGGCCCCGGTGCACGACATCCTGATTCAGACTGGTCCGGACGAGCGCCCGCAGGCCGCAGCCACAGCCTCGACGAGATCGTCTCCCGAATAGGGTTTTGCGACCAGCCTGACGCCTGGAAAAGACGCCTTGATCTCGTCGGCGTCCGAATGACCGGAGGCGAAGATGAAGGGCACGCCCGATTCGCGCAGTGCCGAGGCGAAGTCGCGTGTCGATGCGCCACCCAGCATGAGGTCGACGATGGCCGCATCAAATTGCGCAACCACATCCTGGGGCTTGATTTCCGTAAGGTCGCGGGCAATCACTACGTTGCCGGCTCCATAGTCGCGGCACAGCTGCTCGACATCCATGGCAATCAGGAATTCATCTTCGAGGACGAGGATACGCAATCCGTCGAGCAATGAGGGCACCGGGCAATGTCTCCTTGAAACGGAGCGAGTCATGATCGCTATTTGGCGGTCTGTCATTTAAAAAAGACATGGCCATGGCGATTGCGGAACCTTCCGTTCCGGCAACGCGTTTGCAGTCGGCCCCGTCAGAGGCCGGGTTTCGAAGAGGGGTCGAAATGCCCGCGCAACACGGTCGTTCTTTCTCCAGCCGTCAATATCCATGCGAAGACTGCCCTCTGCGGCCGCTGCCGGCGTTCCGCGAGTTCGAGAAGAAGGAACTGCTGTTCATCAGCACGTTCAAGAAGGGGGAACTGGCCGTCGACAAGGGCGCCACGGTCCTGGTCGAGGGCAGCCACAGCGCGCATCTCTACACGGTGCTCTCGGGCTGGGCCTTCCGCTACAAACTGCTGTCGGACGGCCGCCGCCAGATCCTGAACTATTCGATGCCCGGCGATCTCATCGGCCTGCAGGGCAGCCTGATGGGCGAGATGCAGCACTCCATCGAGGCGCTCTCGCCGATGCTGCTGTGCGTCTTCGAGCGCGAACAACTGCATGAGCTTTATCGCAATCATCCGGGCCTTGCCTACGACATCACCTGGATCGCATCGCGGGAAGAGCGCATGCTGGACGAGAACCTGCTCAGCATCGGTCGGCGCACGGCGATGGAACGTGCCGCCTATCTCATCGCCTTCATCTCCAGCCGCGCCCGCGCGGTCGGCCTCAACGGCAAGATACCGGTGCAGATACCGATCACCCAACAGCACATCGCCGATACGCTTGGGCTGTCGTTGGTCCATACCAACAAGACGATCCGCACGCTGATGGACCGCAAGCTGATCGTTTGGCGCGATGGCGGCTGTGAGGTGGTCGACAGCGACAGACTCAAGGAACTCGCCCATTGGGAGGGGCTGAGTGAGGATCGCCGGCCGCTGATCTGACGCTTCGGCCGAAGGAATTCGAACCGGGCTGGACTCATAAGCGCAAACACCCTTTCATGGTCGTCGTTCCGATTTCGGAACCTTGGGGCGTATGTTCGGAACCTCGGCGTGTGTCGGGCGTTTGAAATCAAGCAAACGCAAGGAGTTAAGCAATGGCGACTGCCACTGGAAAGACCGCGAACGAAAGCCGGGCGAATTCGGACCTCGAAGCCGACATCAGGCAATTGAAAGCCGACATCGAAAAACTCACCAAGCAGTTGGCCAAGACCGGCGAACATGGGTATGGCACGGCGCGGCGTGCCGCCAGCGAAGGCGTCGAACAATTGCGCGCCCAGGGCGAAGCCGCCTTCGACAGTTTGCGCGGCAATGCCAAGGATATTGAAGCGCAGATCGCGGCGAATGTGCGTGAAAAGCCGGTGACCTCGCTGGCGATCGCCGCCGGCGTAGGCTTCCTCTTCGCGCTGCTGGCGCGGCGCTAGTCCCTGCACAGATGGGAATGCTGGCATCGCTGATCTCAGCCCTCGCCACAGGCGAAACGGTTGCGGCCCTGCGCCGTGCGCGCACGGCCGCAATCGTCTATGCAGTTGCCGCGATTGCCGCACTATGCGGCCTCGGCTTCCTGATCGGCGCGGCCTACATCTGGGCGGCAGAACGCTATGGCTCGTTGGCCGCCGCCATAGGCTTCGGCGTCGGTTTCCTGGCGGTAGCAGGGCTTATCCTCATCGTCTATCAGTTGTCGGCCGGTGCCCGCGCGCGGCGCCGGGCGCGCAGGCGTAGCGCCGACATGAAAGCGATCGGCATCACGGCCGCCCTTGCCGTATTGCCGGCGCTGCTCAAGGGCAAGGGCGGCCTGGGCGCCATTCTTGGCCCTGCGGTGGCGCTCGCCGCTTACGCCATCTACCGCGAGAATGTGAAGCCCGACGCCGACGACAAGGATACCGGCGAAGCTGACTAAATTAGATTCGGGCTTACTTCGGCAGATCCTCCAGCGGCATGGAGATTTCGGCAAAGACGCCCTCGGGGCGGTATTCGTGGGTCACCTCGCTGGAGATGACCTTGGCCAGGCTTCGGCGGATCAGGATCGAGCCAAAGCCGTGGCGGTCAGGGGGCTCCACCTGCGGGCCGCCGCTTTCGCGCCAGGTCAGCACCAGGCGCCGCGCGCCTCTTTTGCCTTCGGCCTTCCAGGTGAGATCGACCCTTCCGGACGCCACCGACAGCGATCCGTATTGCAGCGCATTGCTGGCAAGCTCGTGCAGGATCAGGCCCAGCCCAACCGCCTGGTCGGGCGTCAGCAGGAGATCGACGCCGGAAATTGTCATGCGCGGCCGCTCGGTGCTGTCGAACGGTTTGACCTCGATCTGCACCAGCTCCCTGATGCCGATGCCGCGCCATTCACGGTCCGACAACAGATTGTGGGCAACTCCCAGCGCCTGCAGTCTGGCGCCGAAGGCTTCGAGGAATTCGCTGGGCTGGCGGGCATGGCGAACGGTCTGTGTCGCCAGCGCCTGCACGGTCGCCAGCGTGTTCTTGACGCGGTGGTTCAGCTCGCGCAACAGCAACCTTTGCCGCTCGTCGCCGAGCTTGCGCTCGGTGATGTCGTAGTTGACGCCGAAGATCAGTGTCGGTTTGCCGTCGCCATCGCGCTCGATGACACGGCCGCGCGTGGCAACCCAGCGCGGCGGATGTATGCCCTTGACGCGATATTCGCCAAAGTAGTCGTCGCTACCGGTCAGCGCGTCGCGAAAGCGAGTCTCGGTCTGGTAGACGTCGCGCGGGTCGATGGCGGCCAGGATGTCGCGGGCCCTCAGGCGGTTGGAATGCGGCAGGTTGAACAGCTCCGACAGCAGCACATCGCATTCGATGATGTCGGTGCGGATGTCCCAGGCCCAGCTGGCGAGCGATGCGGCGTCTAGCGCGATGGCGCGGCGCTTTTCCTCGCGCTCAAGTGCGGCCGCGGCGATGGCGCCATTGCGGGTGGCGTCCTTCAGCGTGAACAGGCTGGCGGCAAGGCCGGCAAGCGCCTTCAATTGCTCGAGCTTGGCGGCCGAAGGAAAGGCGTGAGGCTTGCGGTCGAGCACGCAGAGCGTGCCGATGCGGGTGCCGGCCACCACCATCGGCGCGCCGGCGTAGAAACGGACATGGTGCTGGCCGGTGACCAGCGGATTGCCGGCGAAGCGAGGGTCGAGGGTGGCGTCGGCCACCACCATCGGCTCGTCGCCGGCGGCGATCGCATGGGCGCAGAAGGATATTTCGGTCGCCGTTTCGGTCTCGTCGAAGCCAATGCAGGATTTGAACCACTGCCGCTCGGCATCAACCAGGGTGATCAGCGCGACAGGCGCCTGCATGACGGCCGCGGCGAGGCCGCTGATGCGATCGAAGTCTGGATCAGCTGCCGTATCGAGCGCATCGAGGCCATGGAGGACGGCAAGCCGGTCCGGCGCGGTTACGGCGTCGAAGACTTCGGCCGGCAGAGCCGGTGCTTTTTCAACCCTGTTGTCCACCGAGCCCCCAAATACCCGGGTTTGTGGTCGCAAGCCGCCATGCCGTCAGACGCGGCTGCCCGCGGAACCTTCGTAGCAAGGAATCGTTACCCGACCATGCTTTGCCAGTCTCGTCCGCCGGCGCAAAACCATGGGGGAGCCGACTATGAAAATCATCCCTGAAGATAAGGCCCGTCAAGGACGTTGGGGGCGGCACGGCCTCAGGATTCTGATCGCGGCCCTGCTTCTGGCTTTTGTCGCATGGGGCATCGCCGAGATTTATGGCGAGATGATCGACACCAACACGCCCGCCGAACAAGACCAGGCACCCGCCGGCTAGCTGCGGCTTCATGGCGTCGGGCTGCATCACGCCGCCCTGGCCTGAGCGGCGCGCGCGGGCACAAGCACGTTCAACGCGCCGGGGTGGATCCGGATTTCCGTTTCACGCTCGAGCCTGATCAGCTCGCCGTCCATGACGGCGCGGAATTTTTTTGCTGCCGAATGGATTTTCAGGACCGCCCTGTCGGCCTGGTGGATTTCGACATGCTCGCTGTCGCGCCATCTGCCGCGCGCCATGTCGAGGAAGAACCTGGCCAACTCGCCACGCTGCCGCGCCACTGCAACGTAGATGCCGAGCACGCCGCCGGTAGGATTTTCGGCATAGGGCAGGTGGCCCTCGCCGAACAGATTGTTGGAGATGCCGATGCCGGTCGTACGGGTGACGATCTCGGCTTCGCCAATGGTCAGCGTCACCTTCATGGCCGGCGGGTTCTTGATGGTTGCCCAGGCGGCACGTACCGAGGCCCGCATCTTTCCCAGGCGTGAGCCGAACTCCATCTTCTGGCGCAGTTGCACGATTTTTGCATGCAGGCCGATCGAGAGCTGATGCACGAAAGGCCGGCCGTTGGCGCTGGCAATGTCGACGGCGATCACCTCACCGTCGGCAAAGGATTTCACGGCGGCGTCGAGCGTTTGCGGGATGCCGAGCCCACGGGCGAAAAGGTTCATGGTGCCGGCGGGCAGGATGGCCAATGCCTTCTTGCGGTTCATCAGCAGGGCCGCCGCGGCCGAGATGGTGCCGTCGCCGCCACCGGCAAGCACGACGTCGACACCACGCCGCGCCGCGGCTTTCTCCAGCGCGGCCTCGATGTCGCCGCCGGCAACGATATCGACGTCGATGGAATGGCCCGCTGCCTCCAGCGTCCTGCGCATTTGATCGGAAAAGGCCGGGAGATCGGTCGTGCGCAAGGTGCCGCCGTCCCGGTTCAGCACCGCTGCAAATCGCATACCCGCTCCGATTTTCTTCACAATCCATCGGGCCGGGAAGGTCCCAGCCAAAGGCTGAAACGAAGTGGCCGATGAAAGGTTCCCCTGGCTGGGGGCGAAATCCCGCAAGGTTTCCTGCGACTTATCCGGATGTGCCGAGCACGCCTAATTTCGGAACAACAGCGTGGTCACGACGTTGTGAACCAGTAGGAGGATGCCGAGGCGGACGTCTCGTCTGGGCTCGGCACACAGAAATCAGGCACGAGGAGAGACGATCATGATCCGCACTCTTTTAGCGACGACCGCGCTGGCAACGCTGATTGCAACCGGTGCTTTCGCACAGACAGCAACAACCCCAGCGCCTGCAGAGGCACCCGCCACCGAGACTGCTCCCGCGGCTCCGGTGGTGCGCGCAGAAGGCAGCCTGATGACCAACATCATCGGTGAATCCGTCTATAATGGCACGGCCGACGATGCCCAAAGCATCGGCGAGGTCAGCGATATTGCCTTTGACGAAAACGGCAAGGCGAAATCCGCTGTCATCGGCGTCGGCGGCTTTCTTGGCATCGGGGCGAAGGATGTCGCGTTCGACTACGACAAGCTGCAATGGGTCGAGAAGAACGGCGACCGCTGGCTGGTCGCGGAGACGACGAAGGAAGCGCTGACGGCGCTGCCGGACTTCGACAGGAAGCCTTACGATCCTGTCCCGCCAGCAACGACCGATACGTCTTCCACCGACGCTACCGGAGCACAGAAGCCCGTCGACATGAATGCAGCGCCGGCCGAACCTGTCGTGAAGAAGGCGGATGGGAACCTGGCTACCAACATCATTGGCGAATCCGTCTATAACGGCACCGCTGACGACGCCCAGAGTATTGGCGATGTGAACGACATCGTTCTGACCAAGGACAACCAGGCGCAGTCGCTTGTGATCGGCGTCGGTGGATTCCTTGGCCTGGGCGAAAAGAACGTCGCCTATGACTTCGCAAAGACGCAATGGGCCGAACGGAACGGCGATCGCTGGCTGGTCGTGCAGACGACGAAGGAAGAGCTGCAGGCGCAGCCGGACTTCAACCGCAAGGCCTATGATCCGGCACCGGCGGCCAGCACGGCCTCGAACGAGGTCCCGAAGGCCGCCGCCCCGACAACGACCGCTCCGGCCCCGGGGGAGAAGACAGCTGAGGCTCCGGCCGCCCCTGCGCCCGAAGTAACAGCTGAGGCTCCGGCTGCCCCCGCGCCCGATGTGAAGGCAACCGACCCCACGCAAACCGCGGCGATCGACAAGTCGACGCTGACAGAGATGCCGGTCGGCGAAATCAGAGGTGATGACCTCAAAGGGACGACCGTCTACGGCGCCAACGACGTCAAGGTCGGCGAGATTGGCGATGTCGTGCTGGCGCCGGACAGCAAGACTGACGCGGTCATCGTCGACGTTGGAGGCTTCCTCGGCGTCGGGGAGAAGGAAGTGGCTGTCGGCATGGACAATCTCAAATTCATGACCGACAAGGACGGCAAGAAGTATCTCTACACCACCTTCACCAAGGAGCAGCTTGAGGCACAGGCCGCCTACGACAAGGGCAGCTACGCCGAGAAGCGCGACCAGCAGCGGATGATGGTGAAGTAAGGGAATAGGGAGTAGGGAGTAGGCAATGGGGCAGTAGGCGAAGAAGAACTGGCCAAGCACCAGGTCGTTCGGGATGTTCTACTGCCTACTGCCTACTGATGTATCCCACAACGCCATTTTCCGTCAGTTCGGCCAGCGCTAGTGACTGGTCGAGATGGGCGGCGCGCCAGGCTAGGAGTTTTTCGGCAAACTCGAGCCGCACCGCGACATAGGCCGGATCGGTGGCCATGTTGGTCAACTCGCCGGGGTCCTTCGTCAGGTCGAACAGCAGGGGCGGCAGGCCGCCGCCGAAATGCACATATTTGAAATCTTCCGTGCGGATGACGGCAAGATTGCACTGGCGCGAGCCAATGCCGAAATGGCGTTCGGGTTCGCCGCCGGCGATCGAGCGGAAATCGAATTCCCAGTGTGCTGCGTCGCGCCAGTCCTTGGGCGTCTCGCCCTCCAGGAACGGCTTCAGCGAAAATCCGTCGAGATGTGGCGGCGGATCCTGGCCGAGCAGGTCGAGCAGCGTCGGCAGTATGTCCACGGCCTCGGTGAAGCGGTCGACCTGGCTGCCTGATACATCGCTCAGGCGCGGGTCGCGGATGATCAGCGGGATGTGAAAGCTGCCGTCGAAGAAGCCGCCTTTGCCCAGCATGAAATGATCACCCATCATCTCGGCGTGGTCCGAGGTCAGCACGATGATTGTGTCGTCCCAGGCTCCTGCCGCCTTGAGCGCTTGCCAGAGGCGGCCGAGTTGTGCGTCCGCTTCCGAGATCATGCCGTAATAGAGCGCGCGGATGGCGCGAAAATTGTCGTCGCCCCAGTCGCGCACCTTGCCTTCGCTGCCAGGCCGGAAGTTTTTTCGCTTCTGCCGGCCGAGATCGTAAACCAGATAAGGGTGGCTCTCGGCCTCGGCTTGCCAGTTCTCGGCACGGCGGAAGGCCGGACCGTCGGCGGGATCGTATAGTGTGTTGTAGGGCTCCGGCACGATGAAGGGCGGGTGCGGACTGATGAAGGAGAGATGTGCGAACCATGGCGCGCCGCCTTCCTGTTCGCCGAGCCAGCGGATGAACTCTCCGGCGAGGAAGGCCGTCGGCGTCTCGTCCTTCGAATAGACGGGCGGCGTTAGGGTCACGTCATCTCCGGCCTCTCCACCAACAGGGCGATGGATGTCGGGAAAGCCGGCGCCGGTTTCGACGCCGCGCGCCTTCAGCCATGACAGCCAGGGTTTCTGGTGCTCGGGCAGGAACTGTCGTACGCTGAAGCCGGGCAGCACGCCCTCGTAGCTCTTCAGCCTGGGGTCACCAGGCGCCAGGCGGCGCGGGTCGAGCGAGACGTCGGTGTAGCCGAATAGCGTCGGATCATAACCGAGGGCCCTGACCGCGAGCGCGATGTTGCCGTGGCGAGCGTCGATCGGCGTGCCGTTGCGGCAGACGCGGTTGTTCATCTGGTAGAGGCCGGTGTAGAGGCAGGCACGCGCCGGCGAGCATGGTGCGGCTCCGCCATAGTGGCGTCGGAACAGGACGCCGTCGGCAGCAAGCGCGTCGGCGTTCGGAGTCCTCACCACGGGATGGCCGGCGGCGGACAGGCAATCGCCGCGCCATTGGTCGCAGGTGATTAGGAGAATGTTTGGGCGTCTACCGGACTTGGCCAATCTGGGTCTCCTCACTGGATGAAGGCGCGCCGCTCATGGAGCCGAAATTCCGGACCGTTGCAAGCCGGAGTAGGTTCGTGACTGGTGAACAAAACGCGCTTCTTCGTTCACTTTTACAGCACAGTCCATTCTGTGTTTGCGTCCTTGGCCGCCGGCGTGCCTATCCTCATATTGGCATGGACAGCGGCATGGGCCGCACAAGTACCAAGGGAAGGAGCAGAAAAATGCTCGACCAGATCAAGGGCCTGCATCACGTCACCTCGATGGCCAGCGATGCGCGCCAGAACAATGAATTCTTCACCAAGAAGCTTGGCCTGCGCCGGGTCAAGAAAACCGTCAATTTCGACGCGCCCGACGTCTACCACCTCTACTATGCCGACGAGGTCGGCACGCCGGGTTCGGTGATGACCTGTTTTCCGTTCCCGAACATCGGCAAGGGCCGCCATGGCGTCGGCGAAGTCGGCACCACCGTCTATTCCGTGCCCGAAGGCACGCTTGCCTATTGGGAGAAGCGTTTTGCCGATGAGGGCGTTGCCGGGCTGTCCCGCGAAGAAGCGTTCGGCGAGAAGCGGTTGGCCTTTACCGGTCCCGATGGCGACGGCTTCGCGCTGGTCGAGGACAAGGCGGACAGCCGTGCGCCGTGGGTGAAGGGCGGCGTACCTGCCGACGAAGCGATCCGTGGCTTCCACTCGGTGTCGCTGCGCCTGAAAGATGGCGGTGCCACCGAGGAGCTGCTGAAGTTCATGGGCTATGAGGAGGTCGACAAGTCCGGCAATGTCCGGCGGCTGGCGGTCAAGAACGGCAACGGCGCCGATGTCGTCGACATCGAATCGCTGCCGGGTGCCGCTTTCGCCAATCTCGGCGCCGGTTCGGTCCACCATGTCGCCTTCGCCGTCGAAAACCGCGCGAAGCAGCTCGAAGTGCGCAAGGCGCTGATGGAGACTGGCTATCAGGTGACGCCGGTGATCGACCGCGATTATTTCTGGGCGATCTATTTCCGCACGCCGGGTGGCGTGCTGTTCGAAGTCGCCACCAATGAGCCGGGCTTCGACCGCGATGAGGACACTGCCCATCTCGGCGAGGCGCTGAAGCTGCCGGCGCAGCACCAGCATCTGAGGCCCTATCTCGAACAGCATCTGCAGAAGCTGGAGGGTTGAGGGCTATGAGCAAGGACGCCTACATCCACAAGCTGCTGCCCGGTTCGCCGGGCGGCCCGCTGCTCTTCGTCTTCCATGGCACCGGCGGAGACGAGAGCCAGTTGCTTTCGCTCGGGCGCGATCTCGTTCCAGACGGAACGATAGTGTCGCCGCGCGGCGACGTTGCCGAAATGGGCGCCGCACGCTTTTTCCGCCGCACCGCCGAGGGCGTCTACGACATGGATGACCTGTCTCGGGCCACGGACAAGATGGCGGGCTTCGTCAGGGCGCAGGTCGAGGCAGCAAAGCCGTCGTCGGTGCTTGGGCTCGGCTATTCCAACGGCGCCAACATCCTGGCCTCGGTGGTGTTCGCGGCACCCGACCTGTTCGATGCCTCGGTGCTGATGCATCCGCTGATCCCGTTCGAGCCGGAGGTGAAAGGCAGCCTTGCCGGCCGCCACATCCTGGTCACTGCCGGCAAGCGCGACCCGATCTGTCCGCCCAACCTGACGTCGCGGCTCGAGGCCTATTTGCGCGCCGATGGCGCCGATGTCACTGTGGAGTGGCATGAGGGCGGGCACGAGGTGCGGCCGAATGAAATCGAGGCCGCCCGGCGGTTCTTCGCCGGCGTGCCTGTTGAAGGAGCCTAAGCAATGCCTGACCAATTGCCTGAGATCGAACTGGAGGACCGCGGCTCCAAGGGTCGTTATTTCTTGCGCGGACCTGGCGGTGCCGAGGCCGAGATGACCTTCACCAAGATCGGCGAGCACCAGCTCATCATCGACCACACCGAGGTGCCGGATGCGTTTCGCGGCCAGGGCGCGGGGCTTCGGCTCGTCACCCGCGCCGTAGAGGACGCGCGCGCGGCCGGCAAGAAGATCATCCCGCTCTGCCCTTTCGCCAACGCCCAGTTCCGCCGCCATCCGGAATGGGCCGACGTGCTGAAGCAATAGGCGTTTGTCCGCGCGGAGACACACGGCCGCGCGGGCAGAAACAAACGCAATCACCTGTCTGGCATTTGCGCGATTTGTCCATCTTGCCTAAGTAGAGGTATCGCCCGCAGGCTTGCTCCCGGCCTGCGGCCCCTCAACCGAATGGCTTCCTGATGACCGAAACCGATCTCGTCCCCGTCTTCGACGGCCACAACGATACGTTGCTGAGGCTCTATCAGTCGAAGGGTGCGGATGTCGAAAAGCTATTCATCGAGGGGACGCAGGGCGGCCATATCGACCTGCCGCGCGCCAACAAGGGCGGCTTTGCCGGCGGCATGTTCGCGATCTTCCCGCCGCCGGTCGAGAAAACCAAACGCGCCGCGGTGCCGCCGGCGCCGAGCGACAACGAGCCCTTGCCGCCCGAGCTTCCGCGCAGTGAAGCCCTCACCTCGACCATCGCCATGGCCTCGATCCTGTTTCGGCTGGAGCGGGCCGGAGCGCTGACCGTCTGCCGCAGCGCCGGCGATGTGCGCGACGCGATGGCGAAAGACTCGATCGCGGCGGTGTTCCACATCGAGGGCGTCGAGGCGATCGATCCCGAACTCACCATGCTCGACGTTCTGCACGCCGCCGGCCTGCGTTCGCTCGGCATCGTCTGGAGCCGCCCGAATGCCTTCGGCAACGGCGTGCCGTTCCGTTTTCCGTCCTCGCCCGACACCGGACCCGGTCTGACCGATGCCGGCAAGGCGCTGGTCAAGGCGTGCAACCAGCTCAAGATCATGGTCGACCTCTCGCATCTCAACGAGAAGGGTTTTCGCGACGTCGCTGAAATCAGTGATGCGCCGCTGGTCGCCACGCATTCCAACGTGCACGCGATCTGCGGCCATTCCCGCAACCTTACCGACTGGCAGCTCGGCGCCATCCGCGAAAGTGGCGGCATGGTCGGGCTGAACTTCGCCACCGGCTTCCTGCGCGAGGACGGCAGGATGAACGCCGACACCTCACTCGAGATCATGGTGCGCCATGTCGACTCGCTGCTGCAGGCGTTGGGTGAGGACGGCGTCGGGCTGGGATCGGACTTCGACGGCGCGATGATTCCGGCCGTCATAGGCGATGTCGCCGGCCTGCCGAAGCTGATCGACGCGCTCGCCGCGCGGGGCTTCGGGCGCGCGTTGATCGAAAAGATCGCCTACCGCAACTGGATCGGCATGCTCGAGCGGACAATAGGGTAGATCGGCGCTACTGGCCTGATCCCATGCGCTTCAGCCAATCCTGGCCGCCGCCGCGGTCGCGGATGATCGGTAACGGATCGGTGGAATCCAGCCGCGCGCAGATGCGATAGACCTCGAGCGTCTCGGCGCTCATCTCGCCGCGCTTGTAGAAGAACATGGCAGCGGCATAGCGCGTGCGGCCCGACCATTTTTCACCGAGCGGCGTGTTGACCAGTTGCCACTGCTCAGAGGCTTCTAGCTCGGCCTCGTCGATCATGGTCAGAAGTCCGCCGGCGGGTTGGCGGTGCGGCGGTCGAGCTTGATGAAGGGGCGCTGCACCACCTTGGCCCGTTTCATCAGCTTCTGGTACTGCAGCTCGCGCATGGCGTAGATCTCGACCCAAAGGTCTTCGACCATCGTGTCGCCGAAAGGCCTTGCCAGCGACGCGATGGCGATGTTGCGCTTGGCCATCGGCGACCACATGGCGGCGCTGACCAGCCCGACCTCCTGGCTCCTCTTGTGGTAGACGATGGCATGTTCGGCCGGGATGTTGCCTTCGATCTCCAGCCCGACCAGCACATGACGCAGCTTCCGCTTCGTCCGCGCTTCGAGGATGGCGCGGCGGCCGTTGAAATGGCCTTTCTCCACGTCGATCATGAAGCCGAGGCCGATCTCGTCGGGCATGCGCAAGCGGTCGGCGCGGATGGCGTGCCCGGCGGTGGTGAAGTCGGCATTGGCGACGATCAGCCCGGCCTCCAGCCGGGCGCGGTTCAGCGCCGTGTAGCCGATGGCGCGGATGCCGCGCAATTCGCCGGCAGTCATCAGCCGGTCCCAGAGGCTTAGCGCCTTCTCGGTTGGCACGAACAGTTCGTAGCCGAGGTCGCCGGTGAAGCCGGTGCGCGAAATGGTGATCGTGTCGCCATCATGTGGGAACTCGGCGAGGTCGAAAATCTTCAGTTTTTCCACGCCTGCGAAACCGGCATCGCGCAGCACGGCGAACGAGGTTGGGCCTTGCAGGGCGAGGCCGGCAACGGCTTCAGTTTCTTCCTCGATGCTCACACCGAAGCCTATGGCGCTGTCGAGTAGCCAGGGCAGATGCCGCTCCTGCGAGCATAACCGGAAGCGTGTCGGGGAAAGCCTAAACAGCGTGCCGTCATCGAGGACAAAACCTTCGTCGTCGCACCAGGCGGTGTAGTGGACGCGGCCCGGCTTGAGCTTGGTCACGTCGCGCAAGGTGACGCGGTTGAGGAAGGCCTCGGCGTCGGGACCCTCGATGCGGTATTTCGTCATTGGCGAGATGTCGAACAGGGCGGCCTGACTGCGGATGGCGAAATATTCCAGTTCCTCGTCCCACAGCGAATGCGGGGCGCGGTAGCCGGCCCAATTGTACCAGTCCTGGGTCCTCGCCAATGCATCGATGCGCGGCTGGAACGGCGTGTCGAGGCGCAAGGTGCGGAAATGAGATTGCGCAGCGGTGCGGGCGGTCGTTGGGTTCATGGTAGGATGATGGTTCATGACGGCGTTCCTTCGCGCCCCCCTCTGTCCTGCCGGACATCTCCCCCACAAGGGGGGAGATCGGCTGGCCGTATGGCCGGCTCATCTCCTGCAGCGTTGGTGATTGGCGAAAGCGTTGATGAGAGCCAATCTCCCCCCAAGTGGGGGAGATGTCCGGCAGGACAGAGGGGGGCGTCGTAGAGCACGGGCTTGGCCGATTGGTTGATCATCCCTACCCCCTCATCGCGATAATGCGCCGCGCGGCATTCAAACCCGGAGCGCCGGAAACGCCGCCGCCTGGGTGCGAGCCTGCGCCGGCGAGGAATAGCCCTTCGACCGGCGTGTCGTAGCCCGACCACCCGGAGACTGGCCGCGACATCAGCATCTGGTCGGCCTGCAATTCGCCGTGATGCCAGTGACCGCCGGGCATCCGGTAACGCGCCTCGATGTCGGCCGGTGTCAAAAGTTCGATGTGAAGCACGGTCTTGGAAATGCCCGGCGCGTAAGTCTCGAGCTGAGCCATAGTCGCCTTCAGGAATTTCGGTTTGCCCGCGCTCCAGCCTTCCTTCAGCACATAGGGCGCATATTGCACGACCGCCGACAGCACGCAGGCGCCGGCGGGCGCAAGCGACGGATCGGCGAGGCTGGGCAGCGTAATCTCCATCACGGGTTCAGGTGAGAACTCGCCATATTTGCAGGGATTGAAGGCACGCTCGACTTGATCGGGCGAGGGCGCGATGACCAGGCGGCCCTTGTGGCCGGCGGCGTCGACACCGGCGAACTGCGGCGGCCGGTCGAGCGCCAGATTGAGCTTGGCCGCATCGCCCTTCATGCGGATATTTTTCACCTTGCGCACGAAGCCGGTGTCGACCTCGCGCGGTCCGACGAGATCGAGGATGGTTGTTGCCGGATTGACCGCGGAGACGATCGTTTTCGCATGCAGCACATCGCCGCTCTCGAGCGCGACCCCGACGGCGCGACCTTCTTCGACGATGATCCTGGCGACAGGTGACGCTGCGCGGATGGTTACGCCGGCCCTCTCCGCCGCTGCGCGGATGGCGGCGACGACCGCGCCCATGCCGCCTTTCGGCAGCATCTGCGCGCCGGCGATGCCGCCCGTTTCGCCCGCAAGCCGGTAGTAGAGGCCGAGCAATGAGGTCGGCGAACGCGGACCGAGATGGCTGCCGAGCGTGGCATCGAAGGCAAGCAGACCTTTCAGCCGGTCGTCCGAGAGCTGCTCGTCGATCAGGTCGGCGACATTCATTAAAAGCACGCGCAGGAAATCGCGCATGTCCTCCTTGCCGAGTTTCTTCAGCGCCAGCGCTGTCTGGCCAAGTGCTGCCGTCTCAAGCAGCGACATGCCGGCGAGATCAGGTGGGCGGCGTGACAAGAACGGCTTCAAAATGCCGGCATAGCGCAGCAGTTGCGCGCGCAATTCCTTCCATGCCGATTGCTCGGACGAACTGGCGCCGGTCAGCACCTCGCCATAGGCGCCATAGAGGACGAGCGGACCGTCCTTCGACAGCGCCACGGACGGGGCGAAATCGTCGCGCGCGACCTGCAGGCCGTGTCTTTCCAACTCAAGCGTCTTCACCACATCGGGATGCAGCCGGTTGAGCACATGGGCGACGGAGGAGACACGAAAGCCCTGCGCGAACTCCTCGGTGCGGGCAGCGCCGCCGACATCGTCGGCAGCCTCCAGCACGAGCACCTTGCGGCCGCTCTTCGCCAGCACTGCAGCGGCGACAAGGCCATTATGGCCGCCGCCGATGATGATCGCATCAAATGACGTCATGGGCGGGGCTCATATGCGAGGTTGATTTAGCGAGATCGCGCAGGATTTCGGCGGCGGCATTGCGGCCGGGCGCGCCCATGACACCGCCGCCGGGATGAGTGGAGGAGCCGCACATATAGAGCCCACTGAGCGGCGAGCGGTATTGCGCGTAGCCGGGCACCGGACGATTGAACAGAAGCTGGTCGAAAGTCAGTTCGCCCTGGAAGATGTTGCCTTCGGTCAGCCCGACCTCGGCCTCGATTTCGCGCGGCGTGCGCACCTCCATGTGGACGATGCGGTCGCGGAAGCCAGGCGAGTACTCGGCGATCTGCGCAATCACGCTTTCCGCGAACCCGTCGCGATCGGCGTCGGTCCAGTCGTGGCCGTTCACCTTGGGTGGCGCGTATTGCACAAAGCAGCTCATGAAATGCTTGCCCGGCGGAGCCATGGTCGGGTCGAGCGTCGTCGGGATGACCATGTCGAGGAACGGGTCGGCCGACCAGCGCCCGGCCTTCCAGTCGTCATAGGCGCGCTCCATGCGTTCCATCGAATCGGTGAAATGCATATCGCCGCGATAGACCGGCGAATCCTTCGGCAGCGCCGGGAATTCGGGCAGCGAATCCAGCGCGATGTTGACCTTGCCCGACGAGCCCCGGATCTTGAAATTCCTGACCCGGCGCAGGAAGATGTCGGGCAGTTCCTTTTCTTCGACCAGTTTCAAGAAGGTGCGTTTCACGTCGGCGTTGGAGACGACGAGCTTGCCATAAATCTCCTCGCCGCCGGCCAGCACCACGCCTTTCGCCTTGCCGCGCTTGACCAGCACGTGATCGACCTCGGCTCCCGTGCGGATCGTGCCGCCGGAAGCCTTGAAGGAGGCGGCAAGCGCCTTGGTGACAGCGCCCATGCCGCCGCGCGCATAGCCCCAGGCGCCGACCGAACCGTCGACCTCGCCCATATAGTGGTGGAGCAGCACGTAGGCCGTGCCGGGCGACATCGGCCCAAGCGCGGTGCCGATGATGCCTGACAGCGCGAAGTTCGCCTTGATGACGTCGGTCTCGAAATATTCGTCGAGGAAGTCCGAGATCGACATGGTCCAGAAGCGCAGCGTCAGCGCCATTTCTTCCGCCGACAGTCCGGCGAATTTCTTGCCGAGATAGAGCAACTCGCCGATGTCGCGCGGCCGCAAGCTTGTCGGGTCCGGCGCGGTGCGCATCAGCAGCGGCTGAATGAAGCGGCACTGCCGCGTCACGTCTCGGGCATAGCGGTCATAGGCTTCGGCATCGCGTTTGGAGAAACGGGCGAACTCGCGCCGATGGGCGTCGTGATCGCGGTAGTTTGCGAGATAGTCGCCATCCCTGGTGAACACCGCACCACCTTCATAGGAAATCACCTGCAGGCCGAAGCGCGGCAGCTCGAGGTCGCGCATGATCTCGGGCCGGAACAGCGAGCAGACATAGGAGCAGTTGGAATAGAGAAAACCGGGCGTCAGTTCCCTGCTGGTGGCCGCACCGCCGACCCAGTCGTTCTTCTCCACCACCAGCACGTCGAGGCCGGCGCGCTGCAGGTAGCAGGCGTTGACCAGCCCGTTGTGGCCGCCACCGATGACGATCGCATCCCACGCCTTCATATACGCCGAGCCTTCATGGCGATCTCACCGTTCATTTTTATGTGATCTGTTCCCGAATGCTCGGAATTTGGCACGGCTTCAGTCGTTTTGTCCAGTCATATTGAATGAATGTTCAACAAATGATGTTGCATTTTCCTGTTTATGCGCTAGGCTTTGCCGACATTCTGGACTGTCCAGCAGGCAGTCGGAGCTGAGGTCAGATGATCGAAACGGCGGACGCCGAGCCGGAATATGACGACGCCGCCATCCGCTTCCTGGAGGCGCTTTGGGGCGCCGGCTATCTGTCGCCGGGCGGGCCCGACGAGGTCGACCGGGTCGTCGAAGGCCTGTCGCTCGCGGGCAAGACGATCCTCGACATCGGCTGCGGCGCCGGCGGCACTACATTGCATTTGGTCGAGCACCACGGTACCGCTCACGCCATCGGCTTCGATGTCGAACGGCCAGTGATCGAGACGGCACGCCGGCGCGCGGCCGCACAAAGTCTCGGCGACCGCGTCAGCTTCGTCCAGGCGCCGCCCGGTCCGTTGCCTTTCACGGATGCTTCCTTCGACGTCGTTTTCTCCAAGGATGCGCTGCTGCATGTGTCCGACAAGGACGCGCTGTTTGCCGAAATCTTTCGCGTGCTGAAGCCGGGCGGAATGTTTGCGGCATCGAACTGGATGATCTCGCATGATGGCGAACCGTCGCCCGAGATGAAGGCCTATGTCGCGGCCGAAGGCCTGTCCTTCGCCATGGCCTCGCCGGTACGCTACGCTGAGGCGATGCGGCGGGCAGGCTTTGCCGACGTCACCATTCGCGACCGCAATCCCTGGTATCGCGAGGTCGCCCGCGGCGAGTTGGAGAGGCTGAAAGGTCCGCTCTATCCGACGGTCGCGGCCGCGGTCGGCGCGGCCTATGTCGACAAGAACATCCGGACCTGGGAAGCCATGCAGAAGGTGCTTGACAGTGGTGAACACCGTCCCACTCATCTTCGCGGTCGAAAGCCGGTTGGGTAGCCGGCAATGCTGGAGATCATGACGCCGATGAAGACCGCAGAAGCCAGGGATGTTCCGCCTGAACCACCGCGAAAAGGTGACGCTGAAAAGCGCGGCCGCAAGGCCTCGAAGGAGGTCCGGCAGCAGCAGTTGATCGAGGCGACGATCGATTCGCTGGCCAAGCGCGGCTATTCGGAAACGACGATGGCCGATGTCGCCGATGGCGCGGGCCTGTCGCGCGGCATCGTCAACTTTCACTTCGAAAGCAAGGACAAGCTGCTCGTCGCCACGTTGCAATACATGGCCGACGAATATGCCGCGCACTGGCGTGCCGCATTGACCAAGGCCGGCGAGGATCCGGCCCACCAGTTGCGGGCGCTGGTCGCTGCCGATTTCGACCGTTCGATCTGCAACAAGCGCAAGCTGGCCGCCTGGTGCGCCTTTTGGGGCGAGGCCAAGTCGCGGCCGACCTATCAGGCGCTCTGCGGCGCGCGCGACGCGGCCTACCAGAAGATCTTCATCGATCTCTGCGCAACGCTCAAAGAGAGTGGCGGCTATGCCTATGAGCCGCAAGTCATCGCCTTGGTGCTGAGCGCCATGCTGGAAGGCCTGTGGCTGCGGCTGATGATGGGGACCGAGGACGTCACCCGCGAGAGCGCGCTGCAGGCGGCGAACGCGTTCCTGTCGGCGGCATTTCCAAAGCATTACCCGTGAGAAAGCCGGCGGCATCAAGCCGGCATCAACAACCAAAAAGAGGATGGAACAGCAATGAAGATACTCAGCCGACGCCTGACACTGACATTGGCACTGGGTGCAACGCTGGCGGCTTCGGCGGCGGCGCTCGCCGTTGCCGCCGACAAGGACCTGATCGTGTTCGACTGGTCCGGTTACGAAGACCCCAGCTTCCACCCGAAATATGTCGAGAAGAACGGCGACTCGCCGACATTCACCTTCTTCGGCGACGAGGACGAGGCGTTCGAGAAGGTCCGCTCCGGCTTCAAGGCCGACCTTGGTCATCCCTGTTCGCAGAGCGTGGTGAAATGGCGCGAGGCAGGGCTGCTGCAGCCGCTCGACACCTCGAAGATAACGGGCTGGAAGGACCTCAATCCCGGCATCATGGCGATGAAGGATCTTGCCACCACCGCCGACGGCAAGGCCTGGTTCATGCCCTGGGATTGGGGCAACACGCAGCTGACCTACAATTCCGACAAGGTCGACGAGAAGGACGTGCAGTCGCTGAAGGCATTCGCCGATCCCAAGTTCCAGGGCAGGGTTTCGATCGGCGACAATGTCGACGACGCCTACGCGCTGGCCAGCCTCGCCATCGGCCTCAAGGACTGGACCAAGATGACGGACGACCAGTTCAAGCAGGCATCCGACTTCCTGCGCCAGGTGCACAAGAATATCCGTTCCTACTGGACCGATACCACCGACATCGTCCAGCAGCTGAGCGGTGGCGAGGTCGATCTCGCCTGGGCTTGGAATGACGCCACGGTGCAGTCGGTCGCCGCCGGCGTGCCGATCAAGGCCAAGAAGGACACCGCCGAGGGTATCTCGACCTGGGTCTGCGGCTATGTGCTGTTCAAGGATGCGCCCGACAATGTCGACAAGGCCTATGACTATCTGAACGCCATCAACGATCCGGAAACCGCCAAGGTGCTGGTCAAGGATTGGGGCTATGGCCAGGCTAACGCCAAGGGCATGGCCGGCGTCGACCAGGCGCTCCTGAAGGAAAAGGGCTATGACGACGTGCAGAAATTCGTCGACAAGACGCTGTTCCAGTCGCCTGTGCCCTCCGATCTCAAGCTCAAGATGATCGCCGAGTTCGAGAAGATCAAAGCCGGCTATTGAGGCTGCTCCGACGGGCCCGTCCGCCCGCCGACATGGCAGGGCCGACGGGCTCGCCAAAGCGCGGAAATTCTCCTAACGTCGCCGTGCCGTTTTCGCGATGGGGGAGGTTCGCGCCATGAAATCCATGCTTCGCCGCCTTGCCTTGGCCGCCGCCTGCACCATCGGCGCGGGTGCGGCCTACGCGCTTGCCGAAGGCGGCGGCGATCTCGTCGTGTTCGACTGGTCGGGCTACGAGGATCCGTTGCTGCATCCCGAATACGCCGCCAAATACGGCGCAGAGCCGATCTTTGCCTTCTTCGGCGACGAGGACGAGGCGTTCGAGAAGATGCGTGCCGGCTTCAAGGCCGACATCGCGCATCCCTGCTCGCAGAGCGTGGTCAAGTGGCGGGATGCCGGCATGCTGCAGCCGCTCGACACGTCGAAAATATCAGGCTGGAAGGACCTTAATCCCGGCATCATGGCGATGAAGGATCTGGCGGTCACCGCCGACGGCAAGGCCTGGTTCATGCCCTTCGACTGGGGCAACACCTCGCTGCTCTACCGGACCGACAATGTCACCAAGGAAGAGGCGCAGTCGCTCAAGATATTCGCCGATCCGAAATTCAAGGGTCGCGTCACCATCGGCGACAATGTCGACGACGCCTATGCTCTGGCAAGCCTGGTCATCGGGCTGAAGGACTGGACCAAGATGACGGACGCGCAGTTCAAAGAGGCGTCCGATTTCCTGCGCGCGGTGCATAAGAACGTCCGCTTCTACTGGACCGACGACACCGACATCAACCAGGCCTTTTCCGGCAACGAGGTCGATCTTGCCTGGGGCTGGAACGAGACCTTCGTAACGCTGAAGGGCCAGGGCGTGCCGATCGAAATGAACCGCGACACCAAGGAAGGCCTGTCGACCTGGGTGTGCGGCTATGTGCTGATGAAGGATGCGCCCGGCAAGCTCGACCAGGCCTATGATTTCCTCAACGCGGTCAATGCGCCTGACGTGTCGGACTATATGGTCAAGACCTTCGGCTACGGCCACGGCAATGGCGCCGGCATGGCGGCGATCGACCACGGCATCCTGGTCGAGCGCGGCTTCGACAATCTCGACAAGTTTCTCGACAAGACGCTGTTCCAGCAGCCGGTGGCGGCGGAGCTCAAGCAGCGCATGGTTGCCGAGTTCGAGAAGATCAAGGCCGGCTATTGAGCAAGGAAATCGAAAGAATCGGCGTCGTCATCGTCGGCGCCGGCTTCACCGGTCTGTCGGCCGCGCATGAGCTGCAAAAAGCCGGCATCGGTTTCGTGCTGCTCGAGGCACGCGACCGCGTCGGCGGCCGTGTGGAATCGAGCCTGAATGGCCTTGGCGAACGCATCGACAGCGGCGGCCAGTTCCTGTGCGAGGACATGCCGGAACTAATGGCTTTGGTCGAGGCGCGCGGCAAGACGCTGGCCGCCACCTATGTCGAGGGCGATTTCATCGCGCGGCCGTTAATGTCGCCGCAGGAGGCCGAGCGGACCTATTTCGCTGCGATGGCGATCCGCGAGCGAATGAATGCCATCGCGCCTGGCGATCTCGCGATTGCCGGCCTGACCGTTGCAGCCTGGCTCGACCGCCAGAACGATACAGCCGATGCCAAGGCAGCCTTCCGCTCGATGATCGAAGGCCTGTGGTGCCTGGCGCTGGAGAAGGTCCCGCTCTGGCATCTGATCGACAATGACCGCCGGATCACCAACGAGGTGCCGGAGCTGCAGTATTCCTTGCGTGAAACCATGCAATCGCTGGCCGATGATCTGGCCGGCGACCTCGGCGGCCGGCTGCGGCTGAATGAGCCTGTGACGCAGATCGGGCACGGGCCGAAAGGCGTCCGTGTTATCTCGGCCAGCGGCGCGATCGAAGCGCGCCAGGTCCTGGTCGCGCTGCCGCCGGCGACAGCTGCGAAACTCGATTTCGCACCATCTCTGCCGGTCAACTTGAAGAGGGCGCTGGACGTTTGGGAGAGCGGCGCGGTGATCAAGATCCTCGTGCGCTACGCAACTCCATTCTGGCGCGACCGCGGCTTGAGCGGCATGGTGATGTGGCGCGACCGGCCGGGACTGTTTGCCTGTGACACCAGCAAGGATGCGGACCATGCCGCGCTCGTCGTCTTCGTCGGCGGACCGCTTGCGCTGCGCTGGCGCGAGTTCAGCGATGCAGCGCTGCGCGCCGAAGTGACGGCAAGGCTGGAGGAAGCGCTCGGCCCGGACGCGTCCGATATCCTCGATTTCAACCAGCGCGACTGGACGCATGATCGCTGGAGCGGTGGCGCCTACAGCGATCTCATTGTCGACGTTGCGGAGACGGATGCCGAACGCACGATCCTGGCCGGCGCGCCGCCCGTCCATTTCGCAGCGTCGGAAGTGTCGCCGTCATTTCCTGGCTATGTCGAGGGCGCGATCGTCGCGGGCCGCATCGCAGCGCGAAGGATTATCGGAGAGTTTCAATCCGCCATCGCCACCAGGGCTTCGGGATCGTAAGCCAGGCGGATCGAGGTGCCGACCGGGATGTCGTCGGCGCCGAAATCATTGGTCTCGGTCACCGAGAGCGGCTTTTCCAGCCCGGGGATCTCGACGATAAGATGGGTGATCTCGCCGAAATAGTGGCGCTCGACCACCTTGCCGGCGACTTCGAATTTCGCCGTGGCATTGTCCCACAGCACGCGCAGGCGCTCCGGCCTTATGCCGAGCGTGGCGGCTCCACCATTGCGGACAAAGGCCTTCGGCTTGTCGGTTTTGACGCGGCCGAAGCCCAGCGTGTCGACGACCAAGGAGGCGCCGTCCTCCTCGACGATCTCGGCCTTGACGAAATTCATGCCGCCGAGGAAGTCGGCCACCTGGCGATTGACCGGCCGCTGGTAGATCTCCTTGGGCGAGGCGATCTGCGCGATCTTGCCGCCGAACATCACGGCGATGCGATCCGACATGGCCAGCGCCTCATACTGGTCATGCGTGACCAGCACGAAGGTGATGCCGACCGCCTGCTGCAGGCGGCGCAGCTCGACCTGCATCTGCTCGCGCAGTTTCTTGTCCAGCGCCGACAGCGGCTCGTCGAGCAGCAGCACTTTGGGCCGCATCACCAAGGCGCGAGCAAGTGCCACGCGCTGGCGCTGGCCGCCGGAGAGTTCGGTGGCCAGACGCTTGCCGAGGCCGGTCAGCGACACCTGCGCCAGCGCCTCCTCGACGCGGCGCTTTTCCTCCGTCCCCTCTAGCCTCAGCCGCTTCAGCCCGTAGGCGACATTCTGCTCGACATTGAGGTGCGGAAAGATCGCATAGCTCTGGAACACCATGTTGGTCGGCCGGCGGTTGGCCGGGATGCCTTCCATCGGCTGGCCGCCGACGGCGATCGAGCCGGTGGTCGGATTGTCGAAGCCGGCGATCATGCGCAGCAGCGTGGTCTTGCCGCAGCCGGATGGGCCGAGCAGCGAGAAGAACTCGCCTTCCTTGATGGTCAGCGTGGCATCGTCCAACGCCTTGAAGGCGCCATAGCTGCGGGTGACGTTGCGGATCTCGATCATGGGTCGTTCGGAAAGCGGGGGCCGTTCGGATTGATGAGGCCGGGCGGCCTGGGACTGCTCAGGCATAGAGGCCTCCCTCGTTCTGTGTGCGCCTGGCCGCGCGGCGGCGCAGGATTTCGGCAACGGTCATCAGCAGGAAAGAGGCGACCAGCAGAAGCGTGCCCAACGCCAGCACGCCGGGCAGCTTCGATGCAAAACGCAGCTGGCCCCAGATGTAGATCGGCAGCGTCGCATCGGTGCCGGTCAGGAAGAAGGCGATGATGAACTCGTCGAGCGAGATGGTGAAGCAGACCAGCAGGCTGGAGATGATCGCTGGCGCCACCATCGGCAGCGTCACCCGCCGGAAGGTGCCGAAGGCGCTCTCGCCGAGATCGGCGGAGGCCTCTTCCAGGCTGCGGTCGAAGCCCTCGAAGCCGGAAGTCAGCACCGTCATCGAATAGGGGATGCAGACCAGGACATGGCCGAGCACGACGGTGAACAGCGACAGGCTGAGGCCGAGCTGCAGCATCACCAGCAGCATCGAGATGGCGACGATGACTTCCGGCAGCACCAGGGGCGCCATGATCAGGCCGTTGATGGCGCGGCGGCCGGGGTAGCGGTAGCGGGTGATGGAGCGGGCGGCGAGGATGCCGAAGACGGTGGCGAGGATGGACGCCGAGACGCCGACGACCAGGCTGTTCCAGGCGGCGTCGAGCAGTGCCGGCGTGCGCGGCAGGTCCTCGTACCATTTGAGGGTGAAGCCGGAGAGCGGGAATTTCGGCGTTGCCGCGGTGTTGATCGAGAAGATCGGCAGGAAGATAACCGGCAGATAGAGGAACACCACATAAAGGAAGGCATAGGCCGACAGCCAGCCAGCGCCCGGCCGGAAACGCCGCAACGCCGTCATCGCGCCAGCCTCTGCGCGGCGCGGATGATCAGCACCATGGCGCCGGCGATCAGCGTCACGATCAGCATGGTGGTGACGGAAAGTGCGGCGCCCAGCGGCCAGTTGGACGCCTTGCCGAACTGCGCCTGGATGGCGTTGGCGATCATGACGCCGTCCTTGCCGCCGACAAGCTTCGGCGTGACATAGTCGCCGACCGTCGGGATCATGACGATGAGTGCCGCCGAGATGATACCTGGCACCGACAGCGGCAGCGTCACGCGCAGGAAGGAACGGAGCGGACCGTCGCCGAGGTCCTTGGCCGCCTCGACCAGCGTGCGGTCGACTTTTTCCAGTGACACAAAGATCGGCAGGATGGCGAAGGCCGCCCAGGCATGGGTCAGCGTGATGATGACGGCGGTCGAATTGTAGAGCAGCGCTGTCGACGGCTCGTCGATGATGCCGAGGCCCATCAGGCCGGAATTGAGCACGCCATTGTAGCCGAGGATGACCTTCCACGACATCACGCGCAGCAGATAGCTGGTCCAGAACGGAATGGTGATCAGGAACAGCCACAGGCTCTTGTGACGGCCGCCATGGAACGAGATGAAGTAGGCGATCGGGTAGGCGAGCACGACCGTGAAGAAGCTCACCATCAGCGAGATGTAGAGAGAGCGCCAGAGCAGGTCGCGATAGATCGGCTCGGTCAGCGCGATCCGGTAGTTCTCCAGCGTGAAGGTTCGGTCGATGGTGAGATAGTTCTGCGTCCAGAAGGAGTGGGCGATGACCACCAGGATCGGCAGGACCAGAAGAATGACGGCATAGAGGAAGGTGGGGCTGATCAGGGCAAAGCCCTGGACGGGTTCGGACTGCAGAAGGGCGTTTCGCCTGGCCCGTGTCATGCGCCGTGCAGGCGACCCCTCGGCAGCCGCCGTCATTGCAGCGCCCCCGGCGTGATCTCGGTTGCTGGCTCGGACTGTCCTGCCATGCTCATCCCATTGTTGGCGCCGGTCGCCTGTTCCCAATTTTATGCAAGGAGCACGATTTTCGGCGCGCTCCTTGCTTGCCGGCTTTCTTTCATCATGCGCGCATCCGGCGATTGAAATCAAGCGCTATTTCTGTAATATTGATTGAACGGACATTCAAAATGAAGTGAAGAAAGCTGCTTTTCCCAAGGCTTGGAGCTTGACTTCGTGTCCGCTGAAAATTGTCACGAGAGCATGTGAGGCGAAGATGGCGGCTGCAAGAGACCTGAAGGCGAAGGAAACGGCCGGTGCCGATGTCGACGCCGTCGAACTGGCCAAGCGCCATCTCGTCCAACCCTGGCCGTTCGCCGGCTCGGTCGGCACCGAGGCGCGCGCGCTGATCGGCGAGGGCGAGGGCATCTACATCACCGACGCATCGGGCAAAAGGCTGATCGACGGACCGGCCGGCATGTGGTGCATCAATGTCGGCCACCGCCGCGAGGAACTGGCCAAGGTGATGTACGACCAGGCGATGGCGCTGTCCTACAACACGCCGTGGTACACGATGAACGCGCCATCGGCGGAGCTTGCCATGCGCATCGCCGGTCATGCGCCGGGCGATCTCAGCCATGTCTTCTTCACCACCGGCGGGTCCTCGGCGGTGGAGACGGCACTGCGCTTCATGCAGTTCTACAACAATGTGCGGGGGCGGCCTGAAAAGAAGCTGATCCTCAGCCGCGGCGGCGCCTATCACGGCTCGACCTATCTGTCGGCCTCGCTCAATGGCCGCCCGCGCGACCGCCACTGGATGGATGGCGCCGACGAACTGGTCGTGAAGCTCTCTTCGCCGGACCCGTTCCGCCGGCCGCAAGGCATGAGCATAGAGGCGTTCACCGATTTCCTGGTCGATCAGTTCCGCGACACGGTCGCGCGCATCGGCGCCGACAGGATCGGCGCCTTCGTCGGCGAGCCGGTGCAGGCCTCGGGCGGCGTCGTGGTGCCGCCGGATGGCTACCTGAAGCGCATCCGCGAAATCTGCCGCTACAACGGCATCCTCTACATCTCCGACGAGGTGGTGACTGGCTTCGGCAGGCTCGGCCACGTCTTTGCCTCCGGCGAAATGTTCGGCATCGATCCCGACATGATCACCTTCGCCAAGGGCGTCACATCAGGCTATTTCCCGCTCGGCGGCGTCATCATCTCGGAGCGGATTTTGCAGGAACTGCGCCGCTCGAACCACCCCGACGCGCTGTTCGGCCATGGTCTGACCTATACCAGCCATCCGATCGGCTGCGCGGTGGCGCTGAAGAACCTCGATATCCTCGAGGAGAGCGTGCTTGCCCACACGCGCGAGGTCGCGCCCTATTTCCAGGCGCAGCTGAAGACGTTGGAGGAACTTCCTTTGGTCGGGGAGGTGCGCGGCATTGGGCTGATGGGCTGCGTCGAATGCGTCGCCGATCGCGAGAGCAAGGATCCGCTGAAGCTCGACAAGGACGTCGGCAAGCGCCTCGACGTACATTGCCATGAGCTCGGCTTGCTGGTCCGGCCGCTGATCAACATGTGCGTGATGTCGCCGCCGCTGATCATTTCGCGGGAGCAGATCGACGACATGGTCGCGATCCTGCGCGAAGGCATTTCGCGCACGATGGAAGTTCTGAGGAAGGAAGGGGTTTGGGGAGGGTGAAGTTCTTCCTTCTCCCCGTTCCACGGGGAGAAGGTGCCCGAAGGGCGGATGAGGGGCGGCGCTGAACCTAGTGATTGGCTGTGGCCTTCGACGCCATAAGCTATCGTCCGATTAAAGCGATAATCTCAAAAGCCGGCGCTGCCCCTCACCTGCCTGCCGGCATCCTCTCCCCGTAGAACGGGGAGAGGATGCTACCCCCTCGACCTCAGCGCGTCGTTCAATCCCCACATGTCCTTCTCCTCCGGCGCGGTCTCGAGCCCGAGCACCGGGATCTGCTTGCGTAAATGGTCGTGGTGGGTGCGCACGCCGTATTCGAGGTCGGAGAGGTAAAAACCTTCGAACGCCTCCGACAGCATGGATTCGTTCGACCATACCGAAAGCTGCACGTCCTCGTTCATCGTGTCACGGTCGATGCGGTAGGCGAGATAGCGTGCCGCCGCCTGCTCCCTGGTCTCATCGGGATAGCGGTAGATCGCGCCGCGCAGCAGCGTCTCGCCGGTAGACAGCGGGAACTCCTGATAGAACTGCACCGATTCCGGCATAATCGACAGGGCGTTGTTGGGGAAGATGCCGTAATAGATCCAGGCTCTGCGCAGGTGCTCCGGCAGATGCGACGCGTCGGGGGTGAGCTTGATGTATTCCCGCACGCTCCAGCGCCGCCCGGCATGCGGATTGTAGGTGGCGAAGGAGCGCGACACGCCGTTGATGAACGGCTCGTCGAAATAGGTCGCGCCGTAGAGATCCTGCAGCGCCGGATGCGCCATGGCGACGTGGTAGCCTTCATTGTCGACATCGCGTACCGACTTCCAGTTGACGGGCGACTTCTGCGTCCAGATGCCCCAGGACGGTACCATCTCGGCAACGTTGTAGTGAGCCATCTCGGCCTCGATCGGCTTCAGCAGCTCGGCCACCGACGACTGCGGGCCACCCTTGCGGAAGCGGATGAAGATGAAGCCCATCCAGATTTCGAGGTCGAGCGGCATCAGGCCGAACTCGGTCTTGTCGAGATCGGGGAAGGAGCGCGGACGGGCAGCACCGCGCAGCGTGCCGTCGAGATTGTACACCCAGCCATGGAAGGGGCAGACGAGCGCGTTCTTGCAGGTGCCCTGGCTGTCGGCGACGACGCGGCTGCCGCGGTGCCGGCACATGTTGTTGAAGGCGCGAACGACGCCGTCCTTGCCGCGCACGATCAGGGCGCGCTCGCCGACCACATCCATGGTCAGATAGTCGCCGGCATTCGGCACGTCGGAGACATGGCCGGCGATCTGCCAGTGGTTGCGGAAGACGTATTCCCTCTCAAGTTCGAGAAGGGCGTTGGAGTGGTAACTCCAGCCCGGCAGACCCCGCCGGTCCCAATTGTTGGGGATCGCCACGTCACGGAGGTGCGGGTTCATCAAAGGCTCTTCATTTGTTGAATACTCATTCAATAAAATCATATTTTTCTTTGAAATGCAATGGCTTGTGGAAATACAAAGATTGCGAGCTGACTGAATTGGGCAGGCCTGGATCTGGCCCGGCGGGAGAAAATCCCGGAAAATCCGGGCCTTAGCGCCGGTTGTGGAAGATGCGCCTGGCGCGGAGATTCGCGGGCGCCGCGCCTGGAAAAATGAACGCATTTCCGAGGAAAAAGCCCCCGGTGCCGGCAGACTGCCGCCCGGAGTGTGATCTTGCTCATAGTCTGGCCGGGCAGGTCCGGGCATAGCTCAACGCTATCACCGTCTAGGCAACACCCTGGTCATGCACATGAAACAGCTTCGCAAACGAAACAGACCATCGGCGCTTGCCCGGTTGTGCCCGGATATGCCCGATTTTCTTGTTTCCTGCCTGTTACACGGGCAACCTTTGCGCGTCGTTCGTCCGTTACCAGGCGCGATTAAGTTCGTTTTATAGCAAAGACAAAAATAACGAAGGGAAAGGCGATGTTTACGAAGGTTCACGCCAACAGCGACCGCGGCAGGCAAGCGCCGGAGCGCAATGACAGGCGTCCGAAGCTGGCACTGCGCCAGCGCGCCAGCGATCATCCGATGGTGATGTTCATGATGATGGGCGCCTGCGCCTTCGCAATCATGGCATTCACGCCGGCGGCCGGTCCGGCCTTCGCTTCGTTCAATCCGCCAGCCAACGTCATCGACGGCGCCTCGACCACGGTCAAGACAGCACGGCTGCCGATGCCGGAGATCGATTTTGCCTGCAAGGGCCAGGCCTGGGGTGCCGAGAGCGCGGATTGCCTGCGCGTCATTGCCGCCCAGTCCGGCGTGCATAGAGACCGCGCAGTCCGCATGATCGCCAATGCCGCGCCAGTGAGCAACACGCCGAATGTTTTTTGAGTTCTGCTAGGCATGATCCGACAGTAGGTATCTCGTCTTCGGGTCATGCTTGGACCTCCCAGAGCGCACCTCCAGCGCTCCAGTCAGGCTCCCGCCGCACGTCGGTCGGGAGTCTCTTTTTTTGGGTCTATTGATATTCAGGTCAGGCCGGCCTGACCTGATCTCAACAGACCCAGGGAGGGAGTCAGCCGGCGGCCACGGCGACCTGCTCGGCAATGGCCGAGAGCACGCCGCGGACGTCCAGCGTGCTGAAAGGCTTCTCGAGGATTTGCGGGCGCTGTGGCGCCGGCAACGCCTCGATCTCGGCCTTGGCACCGATCAGGTCGCCGGTGACGAGCACGAAGCGCTGCGCCAGGTCAGGCCGTTCGGCAAGCAGTTCGCGATAGATGGCGATGCCGCTGGTGCCGGGCATGCGCAGGTCGGAAAAGACGATGTCGGGCGGCATATGCCCTGCGAGGATCCCGGCTGCCGATGTCCAGGCCGCCACCACCCTCGACTTCAAGCCCATCAGTTCCAGAATGTCGGACAGCGAGCCGGCGACATCGGGCTCGTCGTCGATGATCAGCGCATGGCGCAGGCCGCTCGAGCGCGCCGGGCTTTCGCCGGCCGCGGCTGCACCGGCGGCGATCGCCGGCAACTGGACGACGAAGCGGGCACCCCTCGGCAGGACTTCCTCGAACCAGATGTTGCCGTTGTGCCGTTCGATGATCGATTTCGAGATCGACAGGCCGATGCCGGTGCCGACGCCGACCGGCTTGGTGGTGAAATAGGATTCGAAGATGCGCGCACGGATCGGTTCTGGCACACCGGGTCCGTTGTCCTCGATCGAAAAGCCGGGATTGCCGCGGTCGCTGCGAAATGTGCGCACCTTGATCAGCCGGTCGCCCGCGACGCCGGCCAAAGCATGCTGGCTGTTGATCAGGAAATTGGCCGCCACCTGTGTCACGTGGTCGGCATCGGCCATGGCCAGTAGCGGGCCGGCGGCGAAATCGGTGTCGATGATTATGCCGCTCGACCGCGCGCCATAGGCGGTCACTTCGAGTGCCGCGCGGATTACCTGGTTGAGATCGGTCTCGGCCTGTGCCGCCGGATGTAGGCGCACCATCGACAGGAAGCTCTTGACGATGCGGCCGCAGCGCTCCGCGGCGGCGCGGACCTTTTCGGCGCGCACCTTGGTCTGCGGGTCGGTGGCGAATTCGTGCAGGAGCGTCGACTGCGCGACGACCACGGCAAGCGGGTTGTTCAACTCATGCGAGACACCTGCCAGCAGCGAACCCATCGCCGCCATCTTCTCGTTCTGGTGCAGTTTCTCGCGCTGACGACCTATCTCCTCCTCCGCGCGCAGCTTGTCGCGCAGGTCGCGGATCGAGCCGAAGATGAGACGGCGATCGGCGACCCGCATCTCGGTCGCCGTCAATTCGATCGGAAAAACCTCGCCGGCCGCATTCTGGGTGACCGTTTCGAGCCGCTGGCCGACCATCGGCGAGCCGCGGCCCGACATGTAGTCGGCGCCCGACGCATAGCCCTTGCGATAATATGCCGGAACCACCGTATCGAGCAGGTCCTTGCCGAGTATGTCGGAGCGCTGGAAGCCGAACATCTTTTCGGCGGCCGGATTGAATTCGATGATCGAGCCGGTCTCGTCGATGACGATGATGGCGTCGAGCGAGGCCTGCAGCATGGTACGGCGGATGACTTCGCTGGCATGGGCGTCCGAGGGCGAGCGCTCGATGGCATCGCCGATGGCGAGCGCGATGATATGCAGTGTCGCCTCTTCCTCGTCGGTCCAGCCGCGCTCGTCGACGCAGTCGTTAACCGCGAGCGTGCCCCACAGATGGCCGTGCGCGAAGACGGAAACCGACAGGAACGACTTGATGTTCTGCTTTTCGAAGTCGGTTCTGAGAAAGCCTTCCAGATTGCGCGTATGCCCGGCAAAGACCTTGCCCTGGCGCTCGTCCTCGGCCAGTCGCTCCAGCAGCGGATCCGAATTGACGACCGATTGCATGATGACCGTCGGCGATGCCAGTTCGCCGCCGAAGTCGGGGTCGATCCAGTAAGCCGAGACCGACTGGGCAAAGCCCTGGCCAGGCAGCTCGCGCAACCGGAACAGGATGCCGCGCTGGCAATCCATGGCGTGGCACAGCGTCTCCAGGATGGTCTCCATCTCGCGCTGCCAGTCGCCGGCCTCGCGCAGCCGGCGAACGACGCGGACTGCCGCCATCGCGGCGCCCTGGCGGTCGCCCTTTATGTCCGTGTTTGCTTCGTCGGCAGTCATGATCAGCAATTATCCAAATGCCACATCTGATAGACTACGGAATTCAGCGCATAAGCCCGAAAGTCGATGCCGATTTCCGGAAGCATCATGCGCAAAATCAGAATGCTACAGCTTCCGTTGCGTGTTCGAAAGGACGCGCGGCGCCGTCGTACGGTTTTGAATCCTGAAATTGGCGAACGCTATCGCCGAAACAGCGAGAATTTCAAATCCACGACGCCGGGCTGTACGGCTCAGTTGCCGTCGCCGTTCGGCAGCGAGAAGATATAGCCTTCGCCGCGCACCGTGCGCAGGAATTTCGGATTGGCGGGATCGGCCTCGATCTTCTTGCGCAGCCGCATGATGCGGATATCGACCGCGCGCGAGGATTCCGGATCTTCGACAAACCCGATCGCTTCTGAGATCGCGGCGCGCGTCAAAAGACGGTTGGCGCGGGTCAGGAAGACCTCAAGCACGTCGAACTCGCTCTTGGCCATATCGATGACCGCGCCGTTGGCGCCGGTGACGAGCCTGCCGTCGAGATCGGCCTGGAAGGAGCCGAAGCTCAGGCGGCGCCCGGCGCCCGTCTCGGCCTTGGCGGCCTGCGGCACGGTCGGCTGCGGAACGCGGCGCAGCACGCTGCGGACCCTGGCCAGAACCTCGCGCAATTCATACGGCTTGACGATGTAGTCGTCGGCGCCGAGCTCCAGTCCGACGATGCGGTCGAGCGCGGTGCCGGCGGCGGTGGCATAGATGATGCCGATCGGGGTTTTGGAGCGCAGCCAGCGGCCGAACGACAGACCGTCCTCGCCGGGCATGGCGATGTCGAGAATGGCCAGATGGAAGGATTGCGTTTCCAGCAAGGTCCGCGCCTCGGCGGCACTTTCGGCCATCGCCACCTCATAGCCGCTGGCGCCAAGATACTCGGCGACCGCCTCCCTCAGGTCAGGCTCGTCCTCGACGACTACAATCCTTGCCCGCACTATGCTCTCGCTCCCGCTTTCAGCGGAAAGTAGATTGGGTATAAACATCATGTCCAGCACTCATCTTGAGATGTCTGTCGCGAGGTGGAAAAAACATGGCACGATCGGTCATCGCGCTCGTATCCGTGGCGCAAGTGGTTGCGAGCGATCTCGCCGACCATCTTGAGCGGCGTGGCCACGACGTGCGCGAAGCGCGCCAGCCCTGGGAAGCAGAGTCGCTGCTTTCGGCCAAGGGTATCGACGTGGTGGTTGTCGGCGACAGCCTGAGCCAGGCCGAGGGGCGCGATCTCTTGAGGCGCCATGGCGGCGAGGGCGGGCCTGATTTCATCCTGATCTGCCGGCCGGCCGACCTTGTCGACAAGGTTCTGGCGCTCGAGCTCGGCGCCGCCGACGTCGTCGAAAGTCCGCTCAATGTCCGCGAGCTTGCCGCGCGCATCGGCGGCCTGTTGGCGCGGCGCGGCAGAGGTGCGGGGGAACTGGTCGTGCTGGAGAATGCGACCGTCGATCTGAGGTCGGCCATGGTCATGCATCGCTCGGGCACCGAGGACCAGCTCTCGCCGGGCCAGGTGGCGCTGCTCAGACTGTTTCTGGCCAGCCCGCGCAAGGTGCTGACGCGCGACGACATCATTGCCGCGGCGCCTGCCGAAAACGCCGATGCCTTCGACCGCTCGATCGATTCGCGCATCGTGCGGCTGCGCCGCAAGCTCGACACCGAAACCATTACCACGATAAGGGGAGCCGGGTACCGGTTCGACCCGCCGACGCAGCGCGCCGACTGAGAACCGTATGGTCATCCTGTTTTTTTGTTTTGGCACCGGACCGGTTTCCATCTCCTGGGTCCGATGCAATCGCTCAGCGCACCACGAGTGCGGAAGGCCCTGATGGCATGTCGCTGGCGAGGCTGACCTCGTAGGTCTGGGCACGATCGCGCAGGAGCACCGCGGCAAGGCCGGCAAAGCCCAGCAGGGCTTGTGCATAGAGCAATGCGGAAAGCACCGCGGCAGCTGATTTCGTGTTCATTTTTCCCATCCTTAGTTCAGATCAGCCCAAACTTATGTTGGCGCTTCAGGAAACCCCCGAAGTGCCCGCGCCGCCCACGGAGCCCCCGTCGCGGCGCGGGCCTTCGGTCCTCTCGGCAGCAAGTAGCCGGAGGCGCCGCGCATCCACTTCAGCCCAAGGCCGACCCGCCAGAGGGCCTTGAGCCGGTTAATGCGCAGGCTGGAGACGATCCAGACCGTGGCGATGAACAGTGCGGCATGCAGCGTCGAAACCTCACCCGTGTTCATCGCCGCAAGCGTCGTCATCGGGCTTCCGGCAACTGTGCCGACGCTGCCGACGATGACCGCCGCGATGCTTATCCTGAGGATCCAGGACGGGATGTTCGTTTTGCTGCTCATTTTCGTTTGGTGCCGACTGCTTTTCGTTGCGTCAACTGTGCGGCCGAGCTGTATCCAGATCATGCCGCGCGGGCGACGCTTTGTTGCAGATTGGTTTCGAGGCGGCTTAAGTGCCTTTCTTGTAAAGGAAAATCGCGCCTTCGTTTCGCAAAAGCGCAAGAGTTCGGTTGTGTCGGGTTGTAGAGCCGCCAGACCATAGTGGCCTGAACCGGCCGGGTCGGGTAACCATTCCTGTTAATCTTAGGAAACAGATTCGAAACATAAGCGAGCATCAAGCGAAGTCAGCCTGAAACATGACGCAGCGATAAGTCCGCCATCGAATTGGAGCCGGCCGGACCGGCAGAGAGAGGGGACATCATGCACACCACCATTTCCGCCAAGCTTATCAACATCACCGCTGCTGTGCTTACCGGCGCGGCCTTGCTCTTCGGCAGTGGCGCCGCCCATGCCAACCAGATCCTGGCCCGTGTCTCGCTTTCGCAGCAGACCATGGAAGTGCTGGTCGACGGCCGCCCGACCTTCGCCTGGAAGGTGTCGACCGGCGGCAGGGGGTATGTCACGCCGACCGGCTCGTTCAAGCCGACCCGCATGCATGAGATGTGGTACTCGAAGAAATACGACAATGCCCCGATGCCGCATTCGGTGTTCTTCAGCGGCGGCTATGCGGTGCATGCGACCTATGCCATCAAGAATCTCGGCCGGCCTGCCTCGCATGGCTGCGTGCGGCTGCATCCCGACAATGCCGCCGATTTCTACCAGCTGGTCGAGGCCTTCGGCCCGGCCAACACCAGCATCGTCATCGTCAAGTAGCAGGCTGTGGTTGGAGCCGGCTGTGAAGCTTCGGCAAGCTGCCGCGCCTTCACCGTTTCAGGCTCCCGCCGGAAGGCGCTGTAAGCGGTTTCCGCGGTAAATCAACTCAGTCAAAAAAGAGGCCGGAAATTTTCGGCCTCTTTTTTTGTCGCTTGTCTTTGTCAGTCCACCGGCACCGGCATCAGCTTCGGATCCGGCTTCTCGGCATGGTGCGGCAGGTCCTTGCTGGCGATGAAGGTGTAGAACATCGGCACCACGAACAGCGTGAACATGGTTCCGACCAGGATGCCGGTGAAGATCACCAGGCCCATCGAGTAACGGGCTGCGGCGCCGGCACCGCTGGAGACGATCAGCGGCACCACGCCCAGCGCCATCGCCGCCGTCGTCATCAGGATCGGCCGCAACCGGACCTTGGCAGAGGCGACGATTGCTTCGCGCCGCGACATCCGGTGCTTCTCCCGCTGCTGATTGGCGAACTCGACCAAAAGGATGCCGTGCTTGGTGATCAGGCCGATCAGCGTGATCAAACCGACCTGGGTGTAGATGTTCAGCGTTCCGAGACCCAGATTGAGCGGTACGATGGCGCCGAAGATCGACAGCGGCACCGCCATCATGATGATCAGCGGATCGCGGAAGCTTTCGAACTGCGCCGCCAGCACCAAATAGATGACAAGCACGGCGGCCGCAAAGGCAATCAGGATCGTGTTGCCCTGTTCCTTCTCCTGCCTGGACTGACCGGAATAGTCGACGAAGAAGGTTTCGGGCAGGCTCTCCTTGGCGATGTCCTCCAGGGCCTTCAGTCCGTCACCAGTGGTGACGCCAGGCAGCGGCAGCGCGGAAATCGTCGCCGAGTTCAGCTGGTTGAACTGCTCAATGGCCGCCGGCGACGCATTGGTCGAAATCGTCACCACGGAAGAAAGCGGCACCATCTCGCCCGAGGCGCTGCGCACGAAATACTCGGCCAGCTTCTCGGGATTGTCGCGGAATTCCTGCGGCACCTGCGGGATGATGTCGTAGCTGTTGGAGTCGCGGTCGAACTGCGCCACTTCGGCGCCGCCGACCAGCAAGGTCAAGGTGCGGCCGATGTCGGCGATCGGCAGGTTGAGGGCCGCGGCGCGATCGCGATCGATGGTCACCGTCACCTGTGGCGCGTCGTAGGACATCGAGTTCTGCACGACGATGAAACGGCCGGAGGCCTGCGCCTTGTTCTTGATCTGCTCCGCCGCCTCGTAGACCTCTGAAGCAGCGCCGGTCGAGCGCACCACCATCGAGATAGGCAGGCCGCCACCGGAGCCCGGCAGCGTCGGCGGCGCGAAGACGAAGGCCTCGACGCCAGCGACCTGGCCGAGACGCCCCTGTATGTCGGCCTGGAGCTCCTTCGAACTGCGGGCGCGCTCGGCCCAGTCCTTGAACGCGAAGCCGACGAAGGCGCCGTTGGTCTGGCCGCCGAAGGCGACCGCCGAAAACTGCGCCCGCGTTTCCGGGATATCCTTGACCAGGCCCAGGATCTGATTGACGTAGGTCTCGGTATAGTCCGAGGTCGCGTAGCGCGGCCCGGTCACGATCGACAGCAGGAAGCCCTGGTCTTCTTCCGGCGCCAGTTCGCTCGAGGTCTTTGTGAAGGCGAAGCCGGTGACGCCGACCAGCGCAAGGACGATGATCAGTGTCACCGGGCGATAATTCAGCGAGCCTTTGACCGCCTTCTCATAGACGCGCTCGACCCATCCGAAGGCGCCGTCGACAGTGCGCTGGAAACGGCCGGGCGCGCCGGCCTTCAGCAGGCGCGCCGACATCATCGGCGTGATGGTGACGGCGATGATGCCCGACAGCACCACCGAACCGGCAAGGGTGACCGCGAATTCGCGAAACAGCGCCCCGGTCAGGCCGCCGGTGAAAGCCAGCGGCGCGAACACTGCGGCCAGCGTGATCGTCATGGCGACGATGGCGGAAAAGATTTCCCGCATGCCGTTGAAGGCCGCCTGCATCGGCGACATGTGGTCTTCTTCCATGTGGCGGTGAATGTTCTCCACCACCACGATGGCGTCGTCGACGACTAGGCCGATCGCCAGCACCATGGCCAGCAACGACAGGAGGTTGATCGAATAGCCGACCGAAAACAGCAGGAAGCAGACGCCGATCAGCGATAGCGGAATGGTGACGATCGGCATCATCACCGAGCGGAACGAACCGAGGAAGAGCAGGATGACGACGATGACGATGGCGACCGCCTCGGCGATGGTCTTGAACACCTCCTCGATCGAGGCGCTGATCTGTTCGGTGGAATCATAGACGATCTCGATCGTCATGCCTTTCGGCAGCGTGTCCTGGATCGTCGGCACGATCTTGTGGATCGCCGCCGCCGTCGTCAGCGGGTTCGCCGCCGGCGTCGGGAAGATGGCGAGGAAGGTGCCGGGCTTGCCGTTGAAGCTGACCCTGGTGTCGGTATTCTCCGCGCCCAGTTCCACGCGCGCAACGTCGCGCAACCGCACCACGTTGCCGTCTTTCGAGCGAAGAGGAAGCTCGGCGAAAGCCTCCGGGGTCTGCAATGTAGAGCGCACTGTGATCGAGGAGACGACATACTCGTTCTGGGTATTGCCGGGCGCGGAGAGGAAGTTGGAGTCATTGATGGCGGTCAGCACGTCCGACGCGGTGACGCCACGCGCGGCAAGCTTGACCGGGTCGATCCAGACGCGCATCGAATATTCCTGGGCGCCGAAGATCTGCACGTCGGCAACGCCTTCCACCGTCGAGATACGGGGCCGGATGACGCGCTCGATATATTCGGTCAGCTGCTCCTTCGTCATGTTCGGATTCTGCATCGAGATGTACATCATCGCGAACTGATCACCGGTGCCTTTGACGATCACAGGGTCCTTGGACGCGTCCGGCAAGGTGCCGCGCACGCCTTGCACCTTCGACAGCACTTCGGTCAGCGCGACATCCGGATTGGAACCGAGTTTCATCTGCACCGTCACGGTGCTGGAAGACGGCCGGCTTGCCGAGGTGACGTAGTCGATGTTTTCGGTCGAGGCGACGGCGCGCGCGATCGGCGCGGAGATGAAGCCCTGGATCAGGTCGGCGCTGGCGCCGGGATAGGCGGTCGTGATCGTGATCGCCGTTTCATCGACCTTCGGGTATTGCCGGATCGACAGGTTGAAGATGCCCTGAAAACCCAGGAGCAGGATCATGCAGGCCAGAACGGTCGACAGGACCGGGCGGCGGATGAAGATGTCGGAAATGTTCATTGCTGGGCGGCCTGGTTGTTAGCCGATTTGGTCGGGTCGATGGTGTTGTCGACGGCAACGGACATGCCGTTGTAGAGCCGGTTCTGACCGGCGGTGACGACCTCGTCGCCGGCGGCGATGCCTTCCAGAATCTCAACCATGCCGTTGTTGCGGCGGCCCGGCTTGACGAACACCTGGGAAAGGACAAGCTCCGGCTTCGGCGCTTCCGTTGCAGGCTTGGCCGGGTCTGCAGCCGCCTTGTCGGCTGGCTTTGCCGCAGCACCTTCGGCAGCGGGTTTCATCGCATCCGCCGCAGGTTTGTCGGCTGGCTTTTCTTCCGGCTTGGCTGCCGGGGCCGGAGCGGCTTCGGCAGCCTTGGCCGGACGCACGACGAAGACGAAGTCGCCATAGAGGCTGGACGTCAGCGCCGTCTGCGGCACCGCCAGCACGTTGTTTTCCTCGGGCAGTTCGACGCGCACCTGCACGAACTGGCCAGGCGTCAGCTTGCCTTCGGTGTTGGCGACCTCTGCCCGGATGGTGACAAGCCGGCTCGCGGGATCAATCTTGGGGTCGATGCCGCGGATCTTGCCAGCGAACGGCATCTCACCGCCGCCAATGCCCAGCCGCACCGTCTGATCGATCTTCAGCAGCGGCAGCTGCTGCTCGGGGACCGAGAAGTCGACCCGCATCGTGTCCAGGTCCTGCAAGGTCACCACCGCGGTGCCGGGCGCCAGATACTGGCCGAGGTCGATTTTCGGGATACCCACCGTGCCGCTGAAAGGTGCCGTCAGCCGCTTCTGGTCGAGCACCGCCTGCAGCTTGGCCACTTGGGCTTCGGTGGCTGTTGCGGTTGCACGTGCCGTGTCGAGCGTGGCTTCCGGATTGACGCCGCGCTTCTGCAGTTCGATGGCGCGCTCCAGCGCCGTCTGGACGACCGCCACTTGCGCCTTCGTCGCTTCGAGATCGGCGCGCTCGACGGCATCGTCGAGCTGCAGCAGGATCGCGCCGTCCGCAACCTTCTGGTTGGCGTGAAAGAGGATCTCCCTGACGATGCCGGCGGTTTCGACGGTGAGGTCAACACCGCGCACGGCACTGACCGTGCCGATGGCCTCGACGCCCGGCGTCCAGCTCGACGGCTTGACGATGGTCGTCGACACGGTCGCCGCCGGCGGCTTCATGGTGGCGAAGTACTGCTTGATCCCGTTGTCGCGCAGGAAGTTAAAGCCGACGATGCCGCCGCACACCACGGCGAGCAACAGCAGGATTGCGGTGATGATGATGAAGCGCTTCACGGACAGTCCCCTCGGCCGGAAACCGGCATATCGGTCAATGGCAGGACACTAATCGACGATAGGTCCTGATTTCAAAATGATGGCGGTCTTACTGTACCGTCTGGACGGTCTTGTCAATTCCACATAGGCTAATGTAAGGGGAGGCGCCGATGAAAACCCGCAGAGCAAATTCCCGCGACAAGATCCTCGCCGCCGCCGCCGAGGTGGCGCGGGAGACCGGTCCCGGCAGCATGTCGCTTGACGCTGTCGCCAGCCGCGCCGGCGTGTCGAAGGGCGGCCTGCTCCACAATTTCCCGACCAAGGCGAAACTGATGCAGGGCCTGGTGGAGGACTATCTGCGCGAATTCGAGCAGGCGTTGGAGTCCCGCGCGGCCGACAACGGCAGCGAAAGCCGGCTTGCGGCCTATATCAGGCTTTCGGCCGATGATTGCGAGGAGCCGAAACCTTCGGCGTCCTGGATCTTTTCGGCAATCGCCGAGGATCCCGATTTCATGACGCCGATAAAAACCTTCAAGCAGCAGCTGTTCGAGCGGCTGAAGGATGAGACGCCTGATATCAAGGCGCTGCTGGTCTGCTTTCTCGCCATCGAAGGGCTTCGCAGCATGAATCTCTTTGATTCCGACGTGCTCTCGCAGGACGAGCGCCGGCTGCTGGTGGCGTCGCTGCTGGAGATTGCAAAATGAGTTGCCGCGCCCACTGAGGTCGGGCTCAGGTTCAACCGAACGCAACCGTCGGCCGAAATCGTCACGCCAGCTTCATCGTCCGGACATAGCGTCTTCCCGTCTTGCTGCAGTGCAAACGGAGTGGGACGATGGTGGACGTTGTTTCAAGCGAAGGGGGTATTCCGAGACCGGATCATCCGCTGCATCAGATCGTCGCCATGGTACCATCGGCATGGCCGACCGGCTGGGCCTGCCAGTGTCGACGACGCATTTGCTGTCTTGCGGCGTCGCGGGCACGATGGCCGCGAACGGCTCTGGGCTGCAATGGTCGACGGTGCGCAACCTGCTGCTTGCCTGGGTGCTGACGCTGCCATGCTCGATTGCCTTGGCATTCGTGTTGTTCATCGTCTTTCGCCAGGTGTTCTGAGCGAAGGCCTGGTTTAGGTGGGATCTTCGCGGTGCAGATCGTGGATGGCGACGCCCTCGACATCGGTCGGCAGGGTCAGCCACTGGCGATGGCGGAGCGTGCGCTGCGTGTCCTCGAGGCCCATCTCCCAATGTTCGCGCATCGAGGTTCCCGAGAATTCGTAGTCCTTGGCGTGTCCCTCATAGCCCTTGTGCTGGTAGATGAGGTGGACGATGTTGACCACGCCTGCATCCGAATAATCGGCGATCAGCTCTTTCTCGCCGTCCTTCAGCAGTTCGGGCGGGACGCGGTTCAGCGCGTCGAGCAGCTTCATCTTCAGCGCATGGATGCGCTGGAAATTGTCGGTGTTCTGGCGCGTGCGGCTGGAATACATGATGTCCTTGTGGCGCGACAGCACGTCGGCCATGCCGCGCGGGAGTGCGCCGCGGGCGCTGAACAGGTCGACCTGGAACACCAGCGACGAGCAGTCCTCTTCCTGGTCGAGCAGATATTGCAGCGGCGTGTTGGAGACGATGCCACCGTCCCAGTAATACTCGCCCTCGATGCGGACCGACGGGAAGGCCGGCGGCAGCGCGCCGCTGGCCATGATGTGCTCCGGGCCGATGCGCACATTGTCGGTGTCGAAATAGACGAAGTTGCCGGTCCTGACATTGACCGC
Source organism: Mesorhizobium amorphae (assembly GCF_014843845.1). Taxonomy (GTDB): domain Bacteria; phylum Pseudomonadota; class Alphaproteobacteria; order Rhizobiales; family Rhizobiaceae; genus Mesorhizobium; species Mesorhizobium amorphae_A. The sequence goes on from NZ_JHQS01000061.1 coordinate 187,290, forward strand.
GCCGACGCTGAGCCGCTTCCTGCCGTCGTTGAGGATGTCGAAGTCGATCAGGCTTTCCAGCGTGTCCTTCAATTCGGCGGTGTCGTAGAAGCTGGTGGCGCCGTCGGCCCCCGGCTGTTCGAACCAGGGATTGGGATTGCGCGGCTTGAAGAAGCCGGGCTGACCCATGGCCATCGTCATCCATGAGGACGTGCGGTTGCGGATGTCGCGGTAGATGTCGCCTTCGGGCGTATAGGCCCAGATCTTGCGCCCCGAAATCGTCTGCCAGAATTGCTCGAGACGCTGCTGCCGGCGGCTCGGCTCATTGCCGGCGATGATCGAGGCGTTGATGGCGCCGATCGAGACGCCGGAGAGCCAGCTCGGCTCGCAGCCGGCTTCGGCCAGCGCCTGATAGACGCCGGCCTGATAGGCGCCGAGCGCACCGCCGCCCTGGAACACCAGAGCGATGCGGTCATATTGCGCCGTGATCTCCGCAATGGTAACGGCGGGCGCCTTGTTGCGGGTGCGTTCAAGCACGAGCTTTCTCCGGCTGGGATGCGCTGGCAGCGGTCTGACTGTGGCCGGCGAGGTAATCGTGGACGACTTCGCCCAACCCGAGCGTCAAATCGGCGGTGAAATGGACGGCGGACACGATGTCGAGCACCGGCAGCTTTGCCACGTCGGCCATGACATGAGGCCTGAGATCGAGCGCGGCCGGTGCGGTCCATGCCTCCTTCAGCGTCACGTCGGTGAGGTAATAGCGAACCAGCTCGCAAATGCGCGGGCTTCCGTCGACATGCGGGATGATCTTGATCAGGAAGTTGGGCGCGGCGAGCGAGGCCAGCACCTGATCGTGGTCGGCCTCCCTGTGCTTGTAGCCCATCGTGCCGGTGGCGCACAGCACGCTGCCATAGTGCAAGGTGCCGACCACGACCTCGCCCTCATGTGCAATCTTGGGGCTGGCGAGCTTCTTCGGAAAACCCCAGAGCTCGCGGCCACCGGCGATCGGCGCGTCGTCATCGAGGTACATGGAATGGACATAGCCGCCGTGCTGGCCCTTGTAGCGCACCGGGATGACCTGGCCGGTCTCGGTATAGTCGCCGAAGCCGGTCGAATCCGGCATGCGGATGAACTCGTATTTGACCAGCGGCTCGTCGATCTCCAGCGGCGCCGGGACGACGGCCTCGAGCGCCTCGCGCGTCGTGCGGTAGGTGATGATGACGTATTCGCGGTCGAAGAAACGATAGGGACCGGGCGGGAAGGACGGGTTGGTGAGCGGCATCGCATAGGCGCGTTTCACGACATCGGCGATTTCCAAGTCTGTGCCCTTTCATTCGGGATGACCGCGCGAATGCGCAGGCAATTATGTTGCACGGCACCATGACAGCGCCGTGTCGGCCGGGCGACCACGGCCGCAAGGTCAATCGCGGACCGGGTCGGGCCGCAATCTGGCTGTAATCGCATCGACATATGGCTCTGGCATTGTCGTGCTGCAATGCACAAATATATGATCGTACCTCCCTCCCACTTCTCGCGAGATCCCCCATGGGTTTGCTGTCTTCGAAAAACGCCCTCGTCACCGGCTCGACCAGCGGTATCGGCCTGGCCATAGCCCGCGCCTTTGCCGCCGAAGGCGCCAACGTCACCATCAACGGGCTGGGCGACGACGCGGCAATCGAACAGGAGCGCGCCGGCATCGAGCGGGATTTCGGCGTCAAGTGCCGCTATTCCGACGCCAACATGATGGACGGCGCGGCGGTGAGCGCCATGGTGCGCGAGGCCGAGGAAGCCTTCGGCAGCCTCGACATACTGGTCAACAATGCCGGCATCCAGCATGTCGCGCCGATCGAGGAGTTTCCCGACGACAAATGGGAAGCCATCATCCGCATCAACCTGCTTGCGGCCTTCTATGCGATCAAGGCAGCACTACCCGGCATGAAGGCGCGCAAATGGGGCCGCATCATCAACACCGCTTCCGCGCATGCGCTGGTCGCCTCGCCGTTCAAGTCGGCCTACGTCTCGGCCAAGCACGGCATAGCCGGTCTGACCAAGACCGTGGCGCTGGAAGCGGCGCAGGACGGCGTCACCGTCAATGCGATCGCTCCCGGCTATGTCTGGACGCCGCTGGTCGAAAAGCAGATTCCCGACACGATGAAGGCGCGCGGCATGACCGAGGAACAGGTTAAGCACGACGTGCTGCTCGCGGCCCAGCCGACCAAGGAGTTCGTCACCGTCGAGGAGCTTGCGGCGCTGGCGCTGTTCCTGTGCTCGGACGCGGCCAGGCAGATCACCGGCACGACCTTGCCGATGGATGGCGGCTGGACGGCGCAGTAAGCGCTAGCGGCAGCAAGGTTCAGCCTATTGCCGGCTCGATGCCGTAGCGGCTATGCCTGCACCGACTAGCGAAACGACGCGCGGATGAGCCAGGCATGAGCGAAATCAGGGTGGATCGTCTCACCAAGCGGTTCAACGAAACGGTCGCGCTGGACGCCGTTTCGCTGGATTTCCCGGCCGGCACCTTCACGGCGCTGCTCGGGCCGTCGGGATGCGGCAAGACCACGATGCTGAGGCTGATCGCCGGCTTCGAGGCGCCCAGCGATGGCCGCGTGTTCTTCGTCGAAGAACTGATGGCCGATCCGCAACGGCAGGTCGCGCCGGAAGCGCGCGGCATCGGCGTCGTCTTCCAGTCCTACGCGCTGTGGCCGCATATGGACGTGGCCGCAAACGTCGCCTATCCGCTGAAAGCCAGGCATGTCAAAGCCGGCGAGATCGCCGGCCGTGTCGGCGCGGTGCTCGATATCGTCGGGCTCGCCGGTTTCGAGGGCCGCCGCATCGAGGAACTATCCGGCGGCCAGCGTCAGCGCGTGGCGCTGGCGCGCTGCCTGGTGGCCGACGCCAGGATCATCCTGTTCGACGAACCGCTTGCCAATCTCGACATGCATCTGCGCGCCTCGATGGTCGAAGCGTTTCGCGATATCCATCGCCGCACCGGCGCCACCATCGTTTACGTCACCCACGACCAGGCCGAAGCGCTCGCCCTGGCCGATCGCGTCGCCATCATGAACGAGGGCAAGGTGCTGCAGGTGGCGCCGCCGCAGGAAGTCTATCGCGCGCCCGCCGACACCATGGTCGCCGGCTTCGTCGGGCGTGGCAGCGTCGTCTCGGCGACGGCGGTCGATCATGACGCAACGAGCGCGAGGATCGACATAGCGGGGCATCGGGTCACGGCGCGTAGCACCGGGGGCGGCGCCGGCGCGGTCAAGGTATTGCTTCGGCCGGAAGCGCTGCGGCTTGCCTCCGAAGGCCTGCCGGCAACGGTGCTCGACAGCATCTATCGCGGCCCGGTCCACGAGGTCAGGCTGGCCTTGCCGGCGCCGGGACAGGAATTGCTGATCGACAGCGCCGATGCGCTGGCGGTCGGCCAGCAGGTGCATGTGGCGGTTTCCGACGCCTGGGTGATCCCGAGGGCCTGAGTCCGGGAATTTGTTTTACGCAATTCCGGACCGAAAACCGCAAACACTTTTCCTGGAGTTGCTCTACCTCCAGGGCAATACGCCCGCCGGAAGCCGGCGCCCGAACCGGTCTAGGACCAGCAGCAGGGCGATGACGACGGCGATTGTCGACACGGCTATGGCCGAAGCCTGCGTGCCCAATCCGGCTTCCTCCAGGCTGAACAGCACAACTCCGAGCGTCTCGTTGCCGCTCGACCAGAGCAGGGCCGAGACCGTCAGTTCGTTGAAGGCGCTCATGAAGACGAGCAGCCCGCCGGCGACCGCCGCCGGCGCGGCGAGCGGCGCGGCAATCGTTGCAAGCCGGCGAAGCGGGCCGGCTCCAGAGACCGCGGCGGCCTCGTCGAGATCGCGTGAAATCTGCCCGACGGCGGTCGCCACCGGCTTCATGGCGAGGGTGAAAAACCGCATCGCGTAAGCGATGACGATGATCGATGCGGTTGCGTAGAGGCTGCCGATCAGCGGCAGGGGGCGCAGGAAAAGCAGGATGCAGGCGATGGCAAGGACGACGCCGGGAACCGCATAGGGCAGGTCGACGATGCCACTGAGGAGACGCTGCCAGCGCCGGCCGAAGCGGTCGAGCACGACGCTCACCGGAATGACGCCGATCGCCAGGATCAGCGCCGCGCTGCCGGCAAAGAGAGCGGAATTGCGGAAGGCGCGAACGGTCGAGGCCTGCCGGGCCAGCACCTCCGCATAATTGGAAGCGGTGATCGTGTCCCAGCCAAGCGGCACGCCGAAGGAGGGGATGAGCGAGGTCGTCAAAAGCGCGCAAGCCGGCAGGACGAGGATGACGCCGATCACCAGCCAGGCGAGCCCCGCGAGCGGCAGGCACCAGGCGCCAAGTTCGAAACGAGCCGGCGTGCCGCCGGTGAAACGATGGGCCGCACCGCGCAAGGCCAGCGACTGGCAGGCGACGCCGGCCAGCGCCAGCACGCCGACCAGCACCGACAACGCCGCGATCTGCGGCAGCACGCCGGGGCCGAAGCTCGACAGATCCTGATAGATCAGTGTCGGCAGCGTCAAATAGTTGACCGGCATTCCGAGCAGGGCCGGGATGCCGAAATTGCCGACGCCAGAGACGAAGGCGAGCGCGGCCGCGGCGACGACATACGGTCGCACGACCGGCAGCGCGATGGTTCGCAGCGCGTAAAGGGGCGTGGCGCCCGAGGCCCTCGCGGCCTCGATGAGATCACGCGGCACCCGGGAAAGCCCTGCTCGCAGCGTGATGAACACGATCGGCGCGTGCTGGACGGCGTAAAGCAGGATGATGCCGTTGCGGCCAAGCATCGGATTGGGCGTGCCTGGTGGCGGCGCCAGGCCAACCATGCCGAGCAGCGTGCTGGACGGACCGAACAAATGCAGCCACGACAGCGCCGTGACCTGTGGCGCGATCATCAACGGCAATAGCAGCAGGAAGCCGAGCGCCTTGCGCCCGGGCAGGTCGGTCATGGTCACCGCGACGGCGAAGGGGCCACCGAGGCAGACGGCAAACACGGCGCCGAAGAAGGCGGTGTCCAGCGTGTGCCCCATCGCCCGCAAGGCGGCAGGCCTGGCGAGGCGATCGGCGAAGGCGCCGAAATCGAGTTCGCCACCCGGCGCGACGGCCGCGACGACTAGCCTCGCCATCGGCAACAGGCTGAGCAGCGCGATGATCAGCAGAACGGCCAGCGCCGAAGCGCGAAAGCCTGATGTCGCTCGCCCTGCGGAGATGTGCCGGCGCCTTGCCGGCACGGACCGCCCGGGCAGGATATGCTCAGCAGATGACATTGCTGGTCATTGGGCTGGCTGCCGGGCCGCCTACTGGCTCATCACGGCGCCGAACTTTTCCTTGTTGGCGGCATCGTTGGCAAGTGCGGCGGCCGCATCGTAGCCGAGCACCTTGATCGAGCCGCGATCGGGATAGCCGGCCGGCAAAGCGACGTCGGCGCGCGCCGGGATGTAGCCCATCTTGGCAGCAACTTCCTGGCCGTCCTTGGACAGCAGGAAATCGACGAAGGCCTTGGCGGCGTCGGTGTCCTTGGCCGTGGACAGGATGGCCACCGGCTCGGTGACGGCCGAAACGCCTTCCTTCGGGAAGACGAATTCGACCGGAGCGCCCTTGGCCTTCTCGCGTATCGGCATGTAGTCGACGATCATGCCGAACAGCTTGTCGCCGCCGCTGACGGCCTTCAGCACATCGCCATTGCCGCCGCTCGCCTGGGCGCCGTTCTTGGCCAGCGCGCCGTAATAGTCCCAGCCTTCCGGCAAATTGCCGGTCAGCGTCACCGCGTGGATCATCGCGGCACCCGAGGTCAGCGGGCTCGGCATCGCGACAAGGCCTTTCGCCTCCGGCTTGGTCAAATCTTCCCAGCTCGTCGGCACGAAGGGCGCCTTGGTGTTGTAGACAATGCCGGTGGTGATCAGCTTGGTCGAGAAATAGGTCTTGTCCTTGTCGTAGAGGGCGGTATCGATGCCGGAGACACCGGCGCCGGGGTAGGCGAGCAGGCGCCCTTCCTTCTTCAGCCCTTCCATGGTCACGACGTCGGCGATCAGGAGCACGTCGGCCTGCGGCTGGCCGGCTTCGATCTCGGCGCGCAGCTTGGCCAGGATTTTCGGCGTTCCATCACGCACCCACTCGACCTTGATGCCGGGGTTCTTGGCCATGAAGGCATCGACGGTCTGCTGGGCGTCGGTATTGGGCTGGCTGGTGTAGAGCACGAGCTTGCCATCGGCAGCCGAAGCACCTGTGACGGCCGATGCCAGCATCATGGCGGCGAAAATGATCTTGTGCATGGAAAGCTCCAGAGAAAGAGAGAACCGGCCCACGAGCGCCAGCTGAAGGCACTGGGTATCGCTGCAGCATAACTCTATTGTGACGGCGTTCGGGAATGACGCGCATGGCCGCCGCCAGCTGCTGCTTTCTTGACAAAGGCCGGCGATCGTTCCAGCATTGTGGCAAGGGGTTCATCGCGATGACCCCGTGAGGCGTCAGCCCAACGATCGCGTCCAAGCTCTCTTTTCCTGGAGGTGGACGCCATGCCGTCAACAACCGCAATCACCGTAGCGCAACTCTCCCGTCTCGTCGGCCTGCCCGACGCGCCCGATCTCGTCGACGTGCGTATCGATGAGGATTTTGAAGCCGATCCGCGCCTGCTGCCGGCGTCGTGCCGGCGCGATTTCAGGACCGTCTCGACCTGGGCGGCCGACTTCGCCGGGCGCCGCGTCGTCGTCATCTGTCAAAGAGGGCAAAAGCTCTCGCAAGGCGTCGCCGCATGGCTGCGCCATGAAGGTATCGCTGCTGAATCGCTGGAAGGCGGCTTCGAGGCCTGGGTCGCGGCCAAGGGGCCTCTGTTCAAGGCAGATGCGATGCCGCCGCGCGACGACAAGGGCCGCACGGTGTGGGTGACACGCGCGCGCCCCAAGGTCGACCGTATAGCCTGTCCGTGGCTGATCCGCCGTTTCGTCGATCCTTCGGCCGTGTTCCTGTTCGTCGAACCGTCCGAGGTGCTGGCGGCTGCCGATCGTTTTTCGGCGGTTCCCTTCGATATAGACGACGTGTTCTGGAGCCATCGCGGCGAGCGCTGCACCTTCGACACCATGATCGAGGAGTTCGGACTGCGCTCCGAGGCGCTTGATCGCCTCGCTCTGATCGTGCGCGCCGCCGACACAGCGCGCCTCGATCTCGTTCCGCAGGCAGCGGGCTTCCTCGCCGCGTCGCTCGGCCTGTCGCGCATGTTCCGCGACGATCTCGAACAGCTCGAGGCCGGCATGCTGCTCTACGATGCGTTCTTCCGGTGGTGCCGCGACGCTACCGATGAAACGCACAACTGGCCGAGCGGGAGCAAAGCGCCATGAACTCCCTTGCCGCGGACGATGAGATCGAGGCCGTGCAGCCCCCGGCCATGCCGACCTTCAGGGAAGCAGTGCGGCTGTGGGCGAAGATCGGCCTGCTCTCCTTTGGCGGGCCGGCCGGCCAGATCGCCCTGATGCACAAGGAACTGGTCGAGGAGCGCCGCTGGATCGGCGAGCAGCGCTTCCTGCATGCGCTCAACTACTGCATGCTGCTGCCCGGTCCGGAGGCGCAGCAGCTCGCCATCTATATCGGCTGGCTGCTGCACCGGACCCTCGGCGGCCTTGTCGCCGGCACCTTGTTCGTGCTGCCGGGCGCCATCGTCATGCTCTGCCTCAGCAGCTTCTACATGCTCTACAATGACGCGCCGGTCGTCGAGGCGCTGTTCTTCGGCGTCAAGGCGGCGGTGCTGGCCGTCGTCGTCGAGGCCGTCATCCGCATCGGCAAGCGGGCACTGAAGAACCGGGTGATGGTGGCGATCGCGGTCGCCGCCTTCCTTGCCATCTATGTGGTCAAGCTGCCGTTTCCGCTCATCATCCTGGCAGCCGGGCTGACCGGCTGGATCGGCAATCGCTTTGCGCCGGTGCCGTTTTCCGGAGCGGCGCACGGCAAGGGCAACGCGCCTGACATTCGGGGAGTGGTCGACCTGATGTTCGAGCGCGGCGAACTCGACCATACAAGGCCAACGAGATGGCACGCGCCGCGCACCGTCGCAACCTGGTTGCCGATCTGGCTCGGGCCGGTGGCGCTGATCGCGGCTCTGACCGGCTCGACCAGCGTCTGGACGCAGCTTGGCAGTTTCTTCAGCGTCATGGCGGTCGTCACCTTCGGCGGCGCCTACGCGGTTCTCGCCTATGTCGCGCAAGCGGCCGTCACTTCTTTCGGCTGGCTGGCGCCCGGCGAGATGGTCGACGGTCTCGGCCTCGCCGAAACGACGCCCGGGCCGCTCATCCTGGTGCTGCAGTTCGTCGGCTTCGTCGCCGCCTACCGCCACGCCGGCGCGATGAGCCCGCTCATCGCCGGATCGCTCGGATCGCTGCTGACGCTGTGGGTGACTTTCGTGCCCTGCTTCTTCTGGATTTTCCTCGGCGCGCCCTACATCGAGCAACTGCGGCAGAACAAGGCGCTCTCGGCAGCCCTCGGCGCGATCACCGCGGCCGTCGTCGGCGTGGTGATGAACCTTGCCTTGTGGTTCGCGCTGCATGTCGTCTTCGGCCAGGTGCGCAGCGTCGGCCTCGGGATGGAGATACCGGTGCTGTCCTCGCTGGACTGGCGTGCCGCGCTGCTGGCAGCCGCAGCGATGGTCGCCATGCTCAGGCTGAAGATCGGCATGCTGCCGACGCTGGCCGGATCGGCGCTGGCTGGATTGGCGCTGCAGGCACTGTGAAGCCTGGCCCTTGAGGGCGTCACATCACTCTTGCCTGTAAGGCCGTCGATGCGCTCGCCGTCGCGTCGCAGCGCATCGTTTCGAAAAATGCGCATCGCCCCTGTTTACAATTGACATGTTAGTCTGATAGCACTGCCTGCAGATTGATTTCTGGAGAGCATTCTGGTGGCTTCGCGCTTTGGTCTTTCGGTTGCGCTTGCAACGCCCTTTCATGCGTCCGGGCAGATCGCGGTTCCCGCCATGGTCGCGCAGGCCAAGGCTTGCCTTGGCGCCGGCTGCAGCAGCGCGACGCTGTTCGGCACCACCGGCGAGGGCGCTTCCCTGGGCACCGAAGAGCGGCGGACGATCATCGAGGCCATGCTCGCCGCCGGCATCCCGGCGCACCAGCTGGTCGCTGGCGTACTGGTCGACGCGGCCGAGGATGCGGCCGAACAGGCGCGTCATGCCCTGCAGCGCGGCGCCCGCAACATCCTTCTCGCGCCGCCTAGCTACTTCAAGAATGTCGGCGAGGACGGGCTGTTCGGATGGTTCGCCGCGGTCTTTGCCGCGCTCGGCCCGCTGGCGCGCGATGTCCTGCTCTACAACATCCCTTCCGTCACCATGGTACAGCTGCCGCTTGGTCTGATCGGCCGGCTGCGCGCCGCCTTTCCGGCCGTGGTCGCGGGGATCAAGGACTCAGGCGGCGACTGGAGCTACAGCGAGGCGCTGCTTGCCGCCCATGGCGACCTGGTGATCCTGATCGGCGACGAGCGGCATCTGGCGAGAAGCGTGCGCCAGGGTGGGCAGGGCGCCATTTCCGGTATGGCCAATTTCGTCACCGGCGAAATTCGCGCCATGGCGGTGGACGGTCGTGACGACCGCCGCGTCGAGAATTTCGTGCTCGAATTGCTCAAACATCCGGTCACGCCGGCGGTGAAGGTGATGGTGGCGCGCAAGACTTGCGACGAAGGCTGGCTGGCTGTCCGCCCACCCTTGGAGCCGATAGGCGCGCAGGGCCGGCATCAGCTTGCCGCCGCCTATGACCGGCTGTTTGCGACAGAGCCGGCCTGACCGGCAAAGGAAGCGCTGAATGGACGACAGCAGCGAACCGGCAACCCTGAGGGAAAAGGCCTATGCCAGCTTCACGCGGCATCTTCTGGCGCGCGACCTCAGGCCCGGACAGTTTGTGTCGCAGCGCGAGCTGGTCGCTTTTACCGGACTGCCGCTTGGCGCCATTCGCGAGATCGTGCCGCGCCTCGAGGCCGAAGGGCTGCTGACGACCATCCCGCAGCGCGGCATGCAGATCGCGCATATCGACATCAACCTGATCCGCGAGGCCTTCCAGTTCCGTCTGTTCATGGAACGCGAGGCAGTCGCCCTGTTCACGGTCAACGCGCCCGATGCCGAGCTCGCCCGGCTAAGGCGCGAGCACGAGGAGATGCTGGCCCACGCTTTGGCACAGGCAGCGACGCCGGAGATGGAAGCAAAAGCGCAGACCATCGATTGGGCCATGCACGACACGTTCATCGACGCGCTCGACAACGAGATCATTGCCAAGGCCTATCTGGTCAATTCGGTGAAGATCCGGCTGATCCACCAGGAGCGTTTCCGTATCGACGGCCGCGTCGTGCCGGTCATGCGCGAGCATCTGACGGTGATCGAAGCCATGGAAAGCCGCAATCCGCAGAAGGCGGTCGAGGCGATCAGCCAGCATATCGACAATGCACGCCGGCTGGCGCTGCAAATCTGAGGAAACATCAGCCGCGCCGCAACCGCGGCGCAACCCACAACGACAGCAAACGGGAGGAAGAAATGTCGTCCAATCTGTTCAACCCAACCAGGAGGCAACTCCTCGCAGGAACCGCGGCACTCGCCGCCGCCGGCCTTGCCGGCCTGCGCCCGGGATTTGCCGCCGGCGTCGACTGGAAGCGCTTTGCCGGCACCACGCTCGACGTCAATCTGGTGAAGAGCCCGCGCAGCGACACGCTGATAAAGTATCTCGCCGAGTTCGAGGAACTGACCGGCATCAAGGTCAATGCCGAGGCGACGCCCGAGCAGCAGCAGCGCCAGAAGACGGTGATCGAGCTCAGCTCCGGCAGACCGAGCTTCGATGTCGTGCATTTGAGCTACCATGTACAGAAGCGTCAGTTCGAGAAGGGCGGCTGGCTGGCCGACATCTCTGGCTATCTCAAGGATGCCACGCTCACCGATCCGGCGCTGGTCGAAAGCGACTTCGCCGATGCCGGCATGGTGTTCGCCAAGGACGGGCAGGGCGCGCTGCGCTCGCTGCCTTTCTCCGTCGATTACTGGATCCTCTACTGGAACAAGGAACTGTTCGAAGCCAAGGGGCTCAAATACCCCGAAACCTTCGAGCAATTGGTGGCCGCGGCCGAGGCGCTGATCGACCCGTCGACCAACACCTACGGCTTCGTTGCCCGCGGGCTCAAGAACGCCAACACGCCGGTGTGGACGTCGCTGATGCTCGGCTACGACATGACGCCGCTCGACGCCGAGGGCAAGCTTCGCACCACCTCGCCGGAGGCGGTCGAGGCCGCCAGCCTCTACCAGCGGCTGATGACCAAGGCTGCTCCTCCCGGCGTCACCGGGTTCAACTGGGCCGAGGCGCAGTCCGCCTTCCTGCAGGGCAAGATCGGCATGTGGTTCGACGGCGTCGGCTTTGCCCCGCCGATGGAGAACCCCGAGAAATCGCGGGTGGTCGGCAAGGTCGGCTACGGCGTCATGCCCAAGGGCCCCAAGGCGCACGCCTCGGGCACCTTCGGCGACGGCATCGGCGTGACGGCGGCGAGCGAGAAGAAGGAGGCTGCCTATCTGTTCTGTCAGTGGGCGGTGTCGCCGGCCATGGGCGCGCGGCTGCTACAGGCCGGCGCCGGCGTGCCGTTCCGCAAATCGGTGCTGGAAGATCCCAAGGTGCGCGAGGGCGTCACCATGCCGGCGAGCTGGCTCGATGCCGTCGTCGGCTCCGGCAATGTCAGCCGGCTGGCGCTGCCGGTCATCATCCCGGTCACAGAGTTCCGCGACATCTATGGCGTGGCGCTGAGCAACATGATCGCCGGCGCCGATCCGGCGGAGGAGCTGAAGAAGGCCACCGAGCAGTTCCAGCCGGTGCTCGACAGGAGCGAGCAGGGCTGATGTCCGCAACCACCCCAGAACAGGCCGGGGTGACGATTGAAGTCATGGACGGGAGCCAGACGGTACGGCTGGCTCCCAACTACTGGCCCTTCGTCGTGCCGGCACTCGTCGTCGTCGGCGCCGTGATCGTCTTTCCCTGGGCCTTCACGCTATGGATGAGCGTCAACAGCTGGACGCTCGGCCAGTCGCGGAGCTTTGCCGGCGCGGAAAACTATCTGCGCCTGGCGAGCGATCCGCGCTTCTGGGAATCGCTGTGGCACACCTTGACCTACACGTTCCTGTCGGTCGTCGCGCCGATGTTCTTCGGCACCGTCGCTGCCCTGATCTTCGACGCGAAGTTTCCGCTGCGCGGCCTGTTGCGTGGCGTCTTCGTGATGCCGATGATGGCGACGCCGGTAGCCGTGGCGCTGGTCTGGACGATGATGTTCCATCCGCAGCTTGGCGTGCTCAACTACCTTCTGTCGCTGGTCGGCATCCCGGCCCAGGAATGGATTTTCAACGCCAACACCGTCATCCCGTCGCTGGTCGCGGTCGAGACCTGGCAGTGGACGCCGCTGGTGATGCTGATCGTGCTGGGCGGGCTGGCCTCGGTGCCGCGCGAACCGTTCGAAAGTGCCGAGATCGACGGCGCCAATGCTTGGCAGCAGTTCCGCTACCTGACCTTGCCGATGATCGCGCCGTTCCTGATGATTGCGATGATCATCCGTACCATCGATGCGCTGAAGAGCTTCGACATCATCTACGCCATGACCCAGGGCGGGCCGGGCACGGCGTCGGAGACCATCAACATCTATCTCTACAACACCGCCTTCTCCTACTACGACATCGGCTACGGCTCGGCCATGGCCGTGGTGTTCTTCATCGTCATCGTGGCGCTGTCCTTCATCCTGTTGATGCTGCGCCAGCGTTCGCAATGGATCGATCAGGAGGGCAAATAGATGAGCTCACGACTGCTCAACCAGATTGGGCTGTTCTTCGCGGCCCTGGTCATCGTCTCGCCGGCGATCCTGTTCTTCCTCTGGATGATCTCGCTGTCGCTGAAATTCGAGATCGACAACGGCGCCTATCCGCCGGTCCTGATCCCTGAACATCTCGCCTGGTCGAACTATGCAAAGGTGTTCGAGGAAAACAACTTCCTGCTCTATTTCTGGAATTCGGTCCTGGTGACCGGCACGGCGACGCTGCTGGCGCTGCTGATCGGCGTGCCGGCCGGCTATGGCATCGCCCGGCTCAAGGCCGAGAGGTCGGCCGTCGTTATCATGATCGCCCGCATGACGCCGGGGCTTTCCTATCTGATCCCGCTGTTCCTGCTGTTCCAGTGGATCGGCATCCTCGGCACGCTTTGGCCGCAGATCATCATCCATCTGGTGGTGACCGTGCCGATCGTGGTCTGGGTGATGATCGGCTATTTCGAGACGACGCCAATGGAGCTGGAGGAAGCGGCCAACATCGATGGCGCCAGCTCCTGGCAGGTGTTCCGGCTGGTCGCGCTGCCGATCGCCAAGCCGGGCATCGTCGTCGCCTTCATCCTGTCGGTCATCTTCTCGTGGAACAATTTCGTCTTCGGCGTGGTGCTCGCCAGCCGTGAGACGCGGACCTTGCCGGTCGCCGTCTACAACATGCTTTCCTACGAACAGGTGAGCTGGGGGCCGCTGGCCGCCGCCGCGCTGGTGGTGACGCTGCCGGTGCTGGTGCTGACCATGTTCGCGCAAAGGCAGATCGTCGCGGGGCTGACCGCCGGCGCCGTCAAGGGCGGCTGAGGCGTGGCCCGAGCGGACATTACTCTTTCTGGAGGAATCCAATGGCATCGGTAACCATCAACAACGTGCAGAAGGCTTTCGGAGCCACGCGGATTATCCATGACGTCAGCGTCGATATCGCCGATGGCGAGTTCGTCATCCTGGTCGGGCCGTCGGGCTGTGGAAAATCGACGCTGTTGCGCATGATCGCCGGGCTGGAGACCATCTCGGGCGGCAAGATCGCCATCGGCGAACGCACCGTCAACAACCTCAGGGCGCGGGATCGCAACATCGCCATGGTGTTCCAGAACTACGCGCTCTATCCGCACATGACGGTGGCCGACAATATGGGCTTCGCGCTCAAGATCAAGAAAGCCGATCCGGCCGACACCGCCGGGCGTGTCAAAAGGGCGGCAAACATTCTCGGGCTGGAGAAGCTGCTCGATCGCTTTCCGCGCCAGCTTTCCGGCGGCCAGCGCCAGCGCGTCGCCATGGGCCGCGCCATCGTGCGTGACCCGCAGGTGTTCCTGTTCGACGAACCGCTCAGCAATCTCGACGCCAAGCTGCGCGTCCAAATGCGCGGCGAGATCAAGGCGCTGCACCAGCGGCTGGGCACCACCACGATCTATGTCACGCATGACCAGATCGAGGCCATGACCATGGCCGACAAGATCGTCGTGCTGCATGACGGCCTCGTCGAACAGATCGGCGCGCCGCTCGACCTCTACGACCGTCCGGCCAATCTGTTCGTCGCCGGCTTCATCGGCTCGCCGTCGATGAATTTCATTGCCGGCCGCATCGAGGAAGGCATCTTCCGCAGCAACGGCGGATTGACCCTGCCGCTGCCGGAAGGCATCCACCCGGCGCACGCTTCAGGCGGCGAACTTATCTACGGCATTCGTCCCGAACATATCCGTGCGGCTGCCCAGGGCATCTCCGGCACGGTCACGCTTCTGGAGGCGACCGGTTCGGAGATCTTTGCCAAGGTCGACTGCGCCGGCGAGGAGATCTCCTGCCTGTTCCGCGAGCGGCTGGCGTTGAAGCAGGGCGAGACGGTGCGGATCGAGATGGACCGTGCCTCAGCGCATCTGTTTGACGCGAAAACTGGGCGGCGTATCTGACCGGGACGGTCACGCACAACGGTTATGTTCCAGCCCTCGTACTGGATAGCGGGGAAACGCTGACAGAAAATGTCGCTGTCCTCGATTGGGTCGCGTCCCAATACCCGGCGCTGGGAGTGAAGGGCCGTTGGGCCGCCATGCGGGCCGATCAGGCCCGGAGTCGCCACATTCGCACACGACCTGTACCACGCAATTCCGTTTCCGCGAGTGGGTCGCAAGCAAAATTTGGTCCAAGCAGTTCGCGGGTTGCATCCGAAACACGGATTTCATCGGGCTCCGCGGAAGTTTGAATACGTGAGGCGAGATTAACGGTGTCGCCCCACAGGTCATAGGCAAACCGCCTATTGCCTATGACGCCCGCGACGATTGGTCCTGAGTGAATTCCAATTCTCAGTCTTAGCGGTTCTCCTGCGAAGCGTTCGCGCTTACCCGCCTTCCGCAGTTCAAGTGCATAGTGCGCAAGGGCTTCCGCATGATCGGATCGCGCGGTGGGCAGGCCGGCGACCACCATCACACAATCGCCGATTGTCTTGATTTTTTCGCAGCCGTATAGTTCCGAGAGCAGATCCGCCGCCTTGAAGAAGTAATTTAGAATAGCGAGCGTCGTCACGGCTCCGACGCTCCGCGCTCTTTCCGTAAAACCGACGATGTCGGCAAAAAGCACACTCACCTCAGCGTGGTTGTCTGCAATTTGTTCCTGTGCTTTTAACCGCTCCGCGATCGACGCCGGAAGAATGTTGAGGAGCAGGGTTTCGGCGCGCTGGTATTCACGCGACAATCCCTCTTGGCTCTCCCTCAACGCCTCGTTTGTCGATTGTAATTTCTCGTTGAGTTGACGCTCCCTCTCTTGCAGGAGCGTCATTTCATAAGCCTTCTGTTGAAGCCGCTGCCTATTGTCGCGCTCGGCAGTGGCGTCAAGAAAGAGCAGCCACACGCAGGCATTGTCGCCAAAAAGATGAAGGTCCGCGACACGCCCGCTGGGCAGTTCGACCATGGCCATATGATATGGAAGCTCGGGGCAAGGCAGCAAACCTTCCATGAATTCAAGCTGATCGGCAACAGGCTTACCAATGCGAAGTGATGAGAGTCCGTAATGCTTAACGTTGCCGCCCTTCGCAGCTAGGCAAAGCTGGGCGTCAATTTTCAGATATGCGACAGAGTGCTCATTGTAGAAGAAATTGTAAATCCAGCTTCTGACTTCTCTTGGCAATCCAGGCATGGTCTATTCAGTGACCATCGAAGCAAGCTGGCGAAACGCATCATCAACATATTCACCAGAAAGCGCACTTGTTAGATAGATTTGCCATCCACGTTGCCTGAGTTCGTCAATCTCACTATCCGATATTGCCCACCGATCGGCCAGATCGGATTTGTTGAATAACAATACAAACGGCATAGCGCCGAATTCGGCCTCGGCCCGCTCGCGCAGCGTGAGCGCCACGGAAAGAGTGGCGGCGCGGGTTCCATCGACGACAAGCACCAGCCCGGCTGCACCTCGAACATAGCTGACGCGAAATGAGCCGATATCGTCTTCGCCGGCCAGATCCCACAATATCAGATCCACGGTTTTGTCCGGGAGTGCGACGCTCTTCTTGTCGATTTTCACTCCCACCGTGGTCAAGTAGTTTTCTGAAAAGATGCTTTGCACAAACCTGCGTACCAGGCTCGTCTTTCCGACAGCGAACCCGCCTAGCATGCAGATCTTTTTTTGCAACGTCCTGGGCTCCGCACTAGTCTAGGTTTACCGTAATCGAAACCCGGCGATTGGTGGAGCTCCCGGTTTGACTATTTTCAGGCACCACCGGCTCAAAAGTTCCCGCGCCCCGAACCAGCAGCAGTTCCGGAGCGACGCCGCGCTTGTTGAGAAGCGCGCGAACTGTCTCGGCGCGAGCGGCGCTGATCGACGCGTTGGCCGTCTCACGGCCCGTGCCGTCCGAATGGCCGGTCAGCATGAACCGCGCTGTTATGCCTGACTTGCGGGCACTTTGGGCGAATTCCTTTATTTGATCCGCCAATCTGTCGAGCACGGGCGTCTGCTCCGGTCCTGGGACAACTTTGCCGGAGTAGAAGAAAACATCGGTCGCCTGGATGGCCTCTCTCAAACGATTAAGTTCTGGAAGGTTCAGCTCACTCAGCTGCGAGACATCCAGAACCACTCCGTCCTCCGAAAGTTGTTCGGCGGCGGCCCGCGCCCGGTTGATCCAGGCGGCAGGAGCCTCACCCACGACAACGATGCGCCCCTGGACGATCGAAAGCTGAACCGATTTCGGCGGGGTCAGCGACGCCGTCAGCCGCTTCACCACGAACTTCGGATCAAGGCTCTGATAGAATTGCCACTGGGAATGAACGCGGGCAGGATCAACCTCCGTTCCAGACAGCAGAGCCTGCGGGTCGGCGGCAAGCGGGTCTCTCAGGCCGGAAATGTAGAAATGTCCGCCCCTCGCCGTTTGCTGGGCGACGATGATTCCCGGTTGGGCCTCAAGTCGCGACACATAATACTGCCAGTGCTCCGCCGCGCGTGCTTCGGGGCTCACATCACGAACCTTGGAGATGTCGAATTCCGGTCCGCCTGCCGAAAGCTGTCGGGCCGCTGCGCGCGCCCGATCTATCCAGGTGTCGGGAGCCTCGCCCTCGGCAACGATGCGATCATTGACGATCGAAAGTCGTACTGTATCCGGCGGATACAGCGACGCCGTCAGCCGCTTCAACACGAACTCCGGCTCAAGGCTCTGATAGAATTTCCAGTCTGAATGAACCCGGGCGGGATCGACCTGCGTCCCAGACAACAGCGACTGCGGGTCGGCCGCAAGCGGATCTCTCAGGCCAGCAACATAGAACTGGCCGTCGCGTATCTTTTGTTCGGAAACGATGACGCCCGGCTGGGTCCCCAGCCGTGACACATAGGCCTGCCAGCGTTCCGCCTCGTGTTCTTCGGGGCTCATCACATTGCGGACCCCGCCGACATCGAATTCCGGCCCACCCGCCGAAAGCTGCTGGGCGGCGGCCCGCGCACGGTCGATCCACGCGGCAGTAGCCTCGCCCTCGGCAACGATGCGATTATCGACGACCGAAAGTCGTACCGATGCCGGCGGCGCTAGCGACGCGGTCAGCCGCTTCAACACGAACTCCGGCTCAAGGCTCTGATAGAATTGCCACTGTGAATGAACGCGAGCGGGATCGACCTGCGTTCCGGACAACAGCGACTGCGGGTCGGCGGAAAGCGGGTCTCTCAGGCCGGCAATATAGAATTGGCCATCGCGCACCCTTTGTTCGGCAACGATGATGCCCGGCTGGGTCCCCAATCGCGACACATAGGCCTGCCAGCGCTGCCCGGATTGCCAGGAAAGAAAGAACCAACCCCCTGCCGCAATCAAAATCAGCAGGACTGCGGCCATCACCAGCCACGGAAATCCCTGGTTTGAGTCCTCCTGCTTCAGTTCAACGCAGGTCTGCAACTGCGTCTCTACGCCGACCAACTGCGAACTGTCGCCGTCAAACTGCTCTAAAGCCTGTGAGCATTCATCATGGATGCGAAGCAACACATCGCGAACTATTTCATGTAATTCCTCTGGCGGATTCCCCCGGATCACCGCAACCAAGGTCGCAAACGGTCCAACTTCTGACCAGAGACGAAGCTCCCCAAAGCGGATAGTGTCCAGGCCGCTCTGTTCTTTCTCGTTAAATGAGTCTTTTACAAAATCTTGAATTGCACTAAGCATCGAAGAAATGAGTTGAGGGTCTTCGCTAGTTGCATTATCGGCTGTTACATGCGCTATCAAAAGCCCGGAATTGCGGTGAATGAGAAAGACATGTTCTACATGATACACAAGAGAATGCTTAAGAACAACCTCAGAAAAGCTTGCACCTGTTCTCCAAGATTCAAATCTCCACTTTAGTCCATGCCAGGTAAATATATGTCTTAAAGTTTCATTCAGCGACTGAAAGGTCTGGTCGATCTTTTCCCCGATCGACTTGCGAATTGCCGGCAGAAATACCGGGTACAATATATCAGTAAGCGTACGCGGGCTCTTCTGGATGGACCGTTGCACAGCCCTCTCGACAGCTGGCGCAAGGGCCTCGCCGAGTTGTGCATGAGGCGCACGTGCGGCAGCACTGGGAAGAACGCCCCCCACTGCAGCCGCAAGCTGCTCAGGTTCATCGAGCAGGTCCGTAACTCGTGAAAGCTCCGAAATTTCGCGGCCGACCAGCAACTGGCGCAGCGTTTCCATGCGAGGATCGGCGGTTGGAACTCCGTCGAAACGCGCATGATAGTCCGGATCAACGTTCCGGGCAATTTCGACCAAAAGACGAGCCAGAGCTTCGCGATCAATCTCTGAATCGTTCGAAGCTGTTTTTTTAGGAAGGCTGATTGGGTCGACGGTCGACGTCAAGTTCCGATCAACTCACTTTCCAGCTACGCTCCGAGTTGCCCTTGCTGCCGACGGGATCCTGATTCAGACATTTTGCGACCTCGACAAACAGGCCAGCCAAAAGATTTCGGTCGGTCTTGACGTTGCTGAGATCGGAAAACACCTTCTCTATCAGCATCTGAACGCCTTCGTTCTTTTGCTTGATTTCCTCACGCAGCAAATGATCGTTTCGATTTATCCGGTCCGCAACTTCGCGCTCAAGCTCGCTCAATTGATCCGACAACGCGCGCACCTGCTTTTCAAGTGCCTGATTTTGCTCGCGAAGATTCCGGTCAATCTCCTTGTCGGCCTCGGCTCGTGCATCTTTTTCGTGCCGCAATTGCGTCGCAAGCGAATCAACCTGCTTCTTCGCATTTGACTCGTACATTTCAAGATTGCGCTTGGCCTCGGATTCGACATCCTTGAAGCGCTGCAAGACCCGTTCTTCAAGCTTGGAAAAGCGGCGGTCATAGTCCTGCATCTGGTTGCCGAACAGCAGATCGCGTATCTTGTCGACACCTACAGCATCGCCCGCGGCCCCGCCCTCGCGAGCCTGGCCCGCCATGAAGTTCAGCCCGTTTCCCTCTGCATTACTTATCAGATTTCCGTCCGCTTTATTTGCCGGAGAAGCGGTACTCGAAGATTCTTTGGCCATCCCTATGCCCCTTCATTTGAACAGCTGCCACAGTGCTAATTTAGAAACTGGTCAACTTGTCAGCAAAATACCCGGCCCGCAAGCCGGACTTTTGGCCTAGGCGCGATTCGTGCGCCCCTTTTGCGTCTCTTGGGCTAGCAACAAATGCGCAAGTTACGATTGGCGTCACTCTAATGTCTATTCGCTATAGTGAACGTAACCGGATAATCTAATCGGCAATTTTGACGCAATCTGCCCCAGCGAAATGAGCAATACTATGCCAGGCTATACTACTGGAGCGCAATTGCGTTGCGAAGACTCGTTAGACGCATTGCAATTCGCTTGTCTGGCGGCGCACATGCTGCCTCGCACCCGGCTGGATACTACGACCATCAGCCTTCCTTACCGGCGGGAACGAGCAAGCCGATCGTTTTCATGATCCCCCGGATCTGGTTGGAAAGCTTTCGCGATCTTGTCGAGCGCGGCGGTCATCCGGTGTCACCGTCAACGCCCGCGTCAGTACAACCCTTCTGTAAGCCGGGTCAGGCTTGTTCATAAGGCGGAATAGCGGGAACCAGATGATCCTCACCCGAGTGGTGAAGAAATGCGCGAACGGAAATGCCCCGGCGCATCGACCTCAGCTTTAAGCCGTCGGGCATGAGCGCTTGCCATTCAAGCCTGTCTTCAAGTTTTTTGCCTGCCTCCAATTCGCCCCGATCTTGAGAGAGCAGTGCTGCCATCCGATGCCGTCATCCGTTTTTGACATTCGCCGACTCTTGCCGAAGAAAACGAAAGCTCGGTGATCCAGGACAATGCTACCGGAGGCGTTGTGGTACCGATGTTCAATGCCGAGCAAACCATCGAGGCTCGTGACGGTACTTTTCGTCCTAAACGTTTGAAGATAAAAGAGTATCCCTGCCACGGGCGACCGCCAAGCCGCGCCGTGACCGGCAGGTGTCGCAGCTTTTCTACTCCGTTGTGCCGGCTTTTTTTCTGCGCCGATTGGTGTGCGACTGCGCGACGGCCATTTTTAACGCGGGTGTGATCTGCAACGGCGCATTCTCTGCCCCATGTGGGTTCTGTAGCCCCTCAACATGCACAGTCGGGAACGGCAGTTCGATGCCCTGCTCCTTGAAGACTTGGCGGATGCGTACATAGAATTTGCGTTTCATACCAAAGGCGCCTCCTGGTCGGGTTGTGGCCTTGAGTCTCAATACGATGCCGTACTCGCCGAACTCCTGTACGCCCTGCATCTTGATCGGCTCGAGCACCCAGTGTTTGAATTCGGGATCTTCCGCCAGTTCGAGGCCGATTCGCTTGATCAGCCTGCGAGCGAAGTCGATATCGGTGTCATAGCCAACGGTGATGTTGAATTTATCGATAACCCAGTCACGGCTCTGGTTCTGGACTGCCCCGAGTTCGCCGAACGGTACGGTGAAGAGCGGTCCACGATGGTGGCGCAGCTTGACCGAGCGCAGCGAAAAGCTCTCCACCGTACCCTTGTAGCTGCCCGATGTAATGTATTCGCCGACACGAAACGCATCATCGAGTAGATAAAATACGCCTGAGATCACGTCCTTGACGATGGTCTGTGCGCCAAAACCCACGGCGACGCCAACGACGCCGGCGCCGGCGATCAGCGGGCCGATCTGGATACCCACTGAAGCGAGCATCATCAGCACCGCCATCACGACGATCACTGCAAGCAGAATGTTCTGGATGATCGGCAAGAGCGTGCGCAGCCGCGCCTGCTGAGGATCGAGGGTCGGGACGTCCTCCTCGCTGATGACCGCGTGCGGCATTTCGATGCCCAGCTTTCGTTCGATCAAGGCTTTGATGATCGACCAGCCGAAATCGGCGGCAAGCGCAATGACCATGACATTGATCAAGCCGCGCAAAATGAGCGTGGTGGTCGTATCGCTGTCGCGCATGGACTGCATGTCCAGACCCCAGACACGCGCGAGAAGGTAAGCCGCCGCCAGGATCAAAATCATCCGGATTCCACGATCGATGACAGCGATCGTCACTGCCGGGATCGTAGGCCGGCCAGCATCCTCCGAACCCGGCCGCAGGACGAAATTAACCCCGCGCTGCGTCAGCACGATTGCCAAAGGCAGGACGAATGCGGCGAAGGTAAACCAGAACCATGTATACAGGCCGGCGATGCGCTGTAGGAACAGAACGACGAAATAAGCAGTCAACAACCATGTCGCTGCCGTGTGACCGTGCCCACCGTCCCGCCATGTTCTTGGCCGGCGCCAAACGGCAAGCAGCAGGAGCAGCAGCAGCACGAAATCGGCGCCCACCGACAGGACCATCATTCCGTCCCGATCGATGCCGAGACCCGGCAAAAGGATGAACGCGGCGGCGATGAATGCGAAGACGCCGACGATCCGAGGTATCCAATAGGACCAATGGTCAGCCGTTTCGTTGGTGACCGGCAAAGCACGAACCTCGACGGCGTTCTCGACGTGCATGAAGGAAGGGACGAGCAGGGCTGCGACGTACGTGCGCACACCCCATGTCGCGACTGCAGCCATCAGAAATGTCAGCACAATCTCGCGGATGAGCATTGGCCAATCGAACAACATGAACGCGCCGGCGCTGCCCAGCGCGAACGAGACGATCAGCAGGCTGGAATAAAGCGTGCGGCCGCCAATCTTCTTGGCTCGCCCGATGGGCGTATCCTTCGGTTGCGCGATGATCCAAAGACGAAATGGGCGGGTCAACTTGTACGTTGCCCAAGTGAGCGCCAGGCCGGCGGCGATGAACATCGCAATCAGCACAAGTACACCGACAGGCCCCTTGCTTGACATATCCGCCATGGTCTCTGCCCGAACGCGCGCGAACTGGCCTGGCAGCAAGGGCAAGGTTCGCACGATTCTTTCGATATGATGCTTGATCCGATCGAGCGTCGAGGATGCCATCGTATTCATCTGGCCTGGTGCGACCACGGCGTCGGACGATGCGGCGGCCGGCGAAGCTCCTGCCTCGGCAGGCGCTTCCGTTGACCCGGCGCCCTGATTTCGTTGTTCGGCCACCCAGGCCTTCACCGACGGATCGTCGAGAAGCTCGAATAGCTGTTTGACCCTTTCAGGCGGGACCGTCGCCGGCGCCTGCGCCTGTGCCGGACCAGCCAACAACAGGGCGATCCCAAAGACGATCGGACTGGCAACTAGGACAAACTTCGCAGTCAGATATCCGGGATGTCGTGCCGGGCGCGCCAGTTTCCTGGCTCCCAATCGTCCAATCATGCGTGGCATCGTGCTGTAACCTTCCACTCAAATCGGCAAGCAACGACGTCTATGTCGGTCGTTGCTCCTACCTTGAAGAAGCCAATGTTGTGGTGCAAGGCTTCATCGTTCCAAGCGAGGCCGTTGCGCCGGGTACTTGGCGGTGTTTATTTAGCCGCCGGGGGCAGGGCATTTCGACCTCGGCCTAGGCCTCCGGCCGCTCTATGGACTGGGTATCCGTGATGCTGGGCGTGGAACACCCGGCACCAGGATCCCAGGCTCGTAGTGCGAATGGGTCAACGCTCATATGATCAATCACCTGTTCCGGCGTAACGCGGTTGCAGTTGTGCACGGGATACTTCAGGCGCGGGTAAAGACGGCGTGGCGCATAATCCCTTGGTTTCAATCGTGGTTCCTGCGCACAACGCCGAGGTAACGCTGGCGCGCGCACTCGATTGCCTTCTCGATCAGGAAATAGTGGATTGGGAGGCGATCATCGTCGACGACGCCTCCACGGACCGCACCCCCGCGATCATCGCCGGTTATGTGGAGCGCGACGCCCGATTTCGGACGTTGAGCTCTTGCGCGTATAGCGCCGCCGGCGCGCGCAATAGCGGGATTTCGACAGCGCGCGGCCACTGGCTCATGTTTCTGGATGCGGACGATTGGGTCGATGCCAGCTTCCTTGCGAAAATGCTGGCCGCACTGAAAACCGCTCCCGATGCAGCGGCCGCCTATTGCGGCTCTCGGCGCGTGATGCCCAACGGCGAACTCACCCCGTCGACCATCTCAACCGAGGTTGCGATCCAGCCCTTCGAAACATTCGCCCGCCGGTGCGCCATCCGCACTCACGCGCTGCTCGTCGACCGGGAGACAATTGTCGAGTTGGGCGGTTTCGATGTATCGCTGCGCACCTGCGAAGACTGGGATCTGTGGCAGCGCCTCGCACGTCTAGGCAAGAATTGGGTGATGGTCGACGAGCCGCTCGCCTTCTATCGGGCCAGCCCCAACTCGCTCACCCGTAATTCGACGCAGATGCTGGCAGATGCGGAAATCGTGATCGCCCGCGGCTTTTCTCCTGATCCCAGGGTCAAACACCCGGCATTGGCACACGCCAATGGAGCTATCGAGGCGAACGGCCGCACCGCTTCCGAAGCACTCGCGTGGTTCGCGTTGTGGAACGCCGCGTCGGATTGCGGCAGCGGCTCGCGCTCGATCGACCCGCAGTCCCTGCGCGCGCTCCCGGCAGGACGCAAGTGGGCGCGTGAGATCGCCAAGGTAGCCGTCGATGGCCTTATGGTAGGGAGCCTATCGGCGCCGGCGCAATTGGCTGCCAGGTGGGACAGGTTCAGCGGCTCCCTCACCGAGTTGATCATCGAACTCGGCAACGTCTGGGACAACTCCGTCGCGGCTCGCCGCGTCCAGTATCACCTTGAGCAAATGCTTCTTGAGGCCGACGATCTTGCCGCGCCGCGCAGGCTGGCGCGGACACTTGGAATTCGCGTCGACGCTCGCACTCCGACCTCGATCGAACTCCCGGAAGGCATCGATCAAATTTATGCCTATCTGATGATGGATGGCCAGATCGAGGCTGTCGTGCAGTTCGGCGCACTCGGGACAGTGACAAGGCGTCATTGGATTGAAATGATCCAGAATGTCGTGCCCGCTGAGCGGCCTGTACGCCGGTCTGGTCGGGACAGCCACTTCGGCAAGCTCGCGCGATTGGCCGCGGAAGCGCGGGACCTGGTTCGGTCGAGCGCCGAGCCTATGGAACGTCCTCCGGCGTCGCGCCCTGCAAGGGCCGCGGATGGGCATGACAAGGATCGCACCTCGTTCTGGAATCGCTATTTCGCGACCGAGGATCCCTGGAACTACAGTTCGTCCTATGAGCAGGAAAAATACGAGCGGCAACTCGAAATTCTGCCTGCCGGTCCCATCGGACGGGCGCTTGAGCTGGCCTGCGCGGAGGGCCACTTCACGCGGCAGCTGGCGCCGCGAGTGGGCCGTTTGATCGCAACCGACATCTCCGCCATAGCCATCGGGCGGGCGGAAGCGCGATGCAGCGACCAGCCGAATGTCGAGTTCGGCGTACTGGATTTCTCCGCGGATACGCTGCCGGGTGAGATGGATCTGATCTTCTGTTCGGAAGTGTTCTACTACCTGGACGATCTCGCCGAGTTGCGGCGCATCGCCAAAAAAGTCGTTGAGGCGTTGGCGCCTCGCGGCAGCTTCATCAGCGCACACGCATTCGTGCTGCGTGACAATCCTGAGAGGACGGGCTTCGACTGGAACACATTCGGTGCGCAAGCGATCTCGGAGACGCTGGCAGCGACCGACGGCCTCGTCCTCGAGCAATCGATCCAGACGGAGCTCTATCGCATAGACCGCTTCTGCCGCCTGTCACCAGGCGAGGTGGCGACGGAACCGATGATTGATCATGTGCCAATCCGCGCGCGCATCGAAATGGGGGTCGCGCGAAAAGTCGTATGGGGTGGGGCACGGGCCTTGCGCCGCGACGTCGCACGCAGCGAGCGGCGGCAGCATATCCCGGTCCTCATGTATCACAGCGTCGCCGATCAAGGTCCGGCCGCGCTCGCCCGTTTTCGGTGCGCGCCCGCCCTATTCGGCAGCCAGATGGCATGGCTGCGCGCCAATGGCTTTCACGCGATTGCGTCCGAGCAGCTGGAACGGTTCATCGCCAACGGTGAGCCTTTCGCTGGCCGCCCAGTGCTCATCACCTTCGATGACGGCTTCCAGAACTT
This sequence comes from Mesorhizobium amorphae, assembly GCF_014843845.1. Taxonomy (GTDB): domain Bacteria; phylum Pseudomonadota; class Alphaproteobacteria; order Rhizobiales; family Rhizobiaceae; genus Mesorhizobium; species Mesorhizobium amorphae_A. Next base: position 213,024 of record NZ_JHQS01000061.1, read on the forward strand.
TGCCGACCATGCCTGGCCGATCTTGCGCGCCAACGACCTGACCGCGGAAGTGTTCCTGGTGACGGACTTGGTGGGTAAAAGTGCGCAGTGGGACGCCGACAGCGGTCCGCCGACGCCGCTTATGGACGCCGGGACGGTGCGACGCCTCGCCGGCGAAGGTGCGTTCTTCGGCAGCCATATGGCGACGCATCGCGCAATCGATGGTCTGTCGACCTCTGACCTGGCCGCCGAGCTCCTGCGCTCTCGCATGTTCGTCGAACGGTGGACCGGCCGGCCAACCATGGCGTTCGCAGCACCCTTCTCCGTCACCGACCGACGGCTTGGCCGGCTTGCCAAGGAGTGCGGCTATCGGATCGGCTTCGGCGGCAGACACGGGCCGGCGGACCTCGATGGCGATCCCATCGACCTTCCGCGCATCGAGATTCGCGGGGATCGCTCGCTCGATGACTTTGTTGCCATTGTCGAGGCCGTGCTCGAAGAGCGGTGAACTTGTCAGTGTCTCGACCAGACTGCCGCGATCACCGGATGTCACGCGGAGATCGACACGCGCCGTGCGACTGATCGAGCGGGCAAACGCCGATGTGGCCGCCGCCCGCAATGCGGGTGTTGGCGAGCGGCGCGATCCAACCTAATCGCGTTCGTCGATGCCGACGATCTCTGGGCGCCGATCAAGATCGAGCATCCGCTGGTTCCGCTTTTTGTTCGGTGTCCCGCCCGTTTACCCCGTTCCCAAGTCTATTGGGCGACTTGGGACACGGCTGACATCAGCTCCTGCGGGTTTGGCGCCCCAAACATGTATCGCCCACCCTCTGGAACCTCAGTGAAGCTCCAGCGGACGATCCCCTGCCGGTCCAGCAGGAACTGACCGACCAGTTGTCCGTGTCCCGTTGCCATCATCTGCTCGTCGGCTTCGGTAAGTTCGTAATGGTCCTTCTTGTCGAGGATTTCGCCGGCCGAGATAGGATCCATAGGACCGGGCAACTCGCTTGGTATGTCGACCAGCATATCCTTTACCGCTGCCATCGAGACCTTGTACGGCCAGTTCGTCTCGTTTTGGGTGAATTCGAGATTGGGCAGTCCAAAAGCACGATGTGAAGCGCGTTCAGGGTCGGAGGCCGCAAGCAGATTCGGCATCGGGTGGTAGCGGAAATAGAGACGCGCCCGTTCGATCGGCGTGTTGACGACAGTCAGGCTCTCCACGCCCTTTTCGCGCAGCTCCGGATCAAGTCGCGCCTGGGCTGCGATATGGCGCCGGCAAAACGCACAATGCAGACCTCGAAACAGGCCGACCAGCACCGGTTTTTGTCCGCGAAAGTCGTCAAGCGCGATCTTGCCTTCCTGGGTAATGGCGTCGAGTACCAAGTTTGGCGCACGGTCACCCGGTTGAAGCGGTACCAAGTCACTACGCTCGGACATTTCCAACCTCCAGCCCGGCTAGTCGAGAAAAGGCAGCACCACAAGCGCTTCCGGGTCGAGCCCGTGCTGGGCGCATATATCCTGCGCCAGGGAAAAGTAGCGTTCGGCCTCGGCCAGATTGTCGAGGTCGAGATTAAGCGTTGCAAGACCATCATAGCACGGAAACAGCAGTTGGGGCTCGCCCGTTTCGCGGGCCACGTCCAGTGCTTCGTGGAACAAACCAACCGCCAGTTCCGGACGGCCGTTGCACTGGTGGATCTGCCCAAGCACGATCAACGGCACCGGCAGGTGCTCGCGCTGGTCGAGCGCCCGGTCGATCTCGATCGCCTTCTCGGCAGCAGGCACGCCCTCCGTTGGACAGCGATCCGTGAAAGTACAACAAGCGACCGCCAGATTGGCGAGGAGGCGCGCCTGGAATCCCAGATCACCAATGTGGCGTGCCACTTCAAGACCGCGCCGACAGACCTCCATCGCCTGTGTCGGATCGATGGTCGTGTAAAGCACGCCGAGATTGGTGTAGCCGCGGCAGGCCGCGCCCAGCAGACCGGCGGCTTCGGCCAATTCAATGCTACGCTCAACCTGAAGCACGGCTTCACGGTTTCGCCCAAGGCGAGCCAGCGCAACAGCCTTGGTGTTGAGTGCCTCGGCGGTCACAAGAGTGGCATCACGTCCTACCTCGGAGACATGCTCCGTTGTCAGAGAGCGTACGCAATCCAGCGCTGCGTCTGCCCATTTTGCCGCGAGAGCGTGATCTCCGCTACGGAACGCCTGTCGGCCACGTTCTTGCCAGAGATTCGCCTGCTCGATCGGGGCATCCGCTCCATCGAGGAGCGCTGTCGCTTCAGCATAGCGGGATTCTGCCTTGTCCCGCTTGCCGACGTCCCAGAGCAGCCGACCGATCTTCCGCAGAACTCGCGCCGACGCGACACGATTGGCTGACTCGCGGTATGCCTGCAACACTGTCTCGTAGTGGTGGTGCGCGATCTCGCGGCGGCCTAGCGGGCCGCTCAGATCGGCAATGCGCTCTGCAATTGCCAGTTTGAGCGGTGTTTGCCCGATCGCGCCCAGCGCTGTCAGTGCTCGCTCGTAGAAACGAAGGGCGTCGTCGTTGGCGTATATCATGCGAGCGCGATCGCCCGCCGCCTGCAGGTAATGCGCGCCCCTCTCCCGCTCGGCGCTCTGTGCGAAATGATGACCGAGCACGGTCAAATCCTCGAGCCGTTCCGGCTTGTCGCCACACAGTTGCTCCAAGGCAGCACCGACCCGCCCGTGGATGTCGGTCCGGCGTTGCAGGAGCAGATTCTGGTAGATCACGTCCTGCAGCAATGTTTGCGTAAAGCGGTAGGTTTGCGACGAGACCGCGCCTGATCCGGCAACTTCCTCGATGATTTCCGCATCGCAAAGCAGTTCGCAGCCGGCTTCCAGTCGGGCGGGGTCGGCTGTCACGGTTTTCAGAAGTGTGGCATCGAAGCGCGGGCCGATTACCGCGGCTTCCTGGGCCAACCGGCGCACCTCTTGGGGCAGCCGGTCGACCCGAGCAAGCAACATTGCCTGGATAGTGGCGGGAATGCCGGTTGCGACTTCGCCTGCCACAGTCCGCCATCGCTGGCCCTCGCGCATCAGTACACCACGATCGATAAGGCCGCGAACGATCTCCTCTACAAAAAGGGGGTTGCCGCCCGCGCGCTCGAGGATCTGGTCGAGAAGCCCGCCTGCGGAGTTTACCCAGCTCTCGCCGAAAAACGCCGCCAGCAGGCTGCGTCCATCATCACTGTTGAGCGGTGAAAGCCTAAGCGCTGTGTGACTGACCCGACTTGAGTCGAGCTGATCGTTGTCCGGCGCCGGACGATGCGTGACCAGCAACATCAACCGCGTGCGTTCCAACCTGTCCATCACGAAACGTAGTGCCTCGAGCGACACGGCGTCGGCCCAGTGCAGGTCTTCGACGACAATCAACAGCGGCGACAATGCAAGCCGCCGTTCGATGATTGTGCGGACTGCGTAGAGAATTTGCCGCCGCAGCTGCTCGGGCTCGACATGCTGCAAGGTGGCCTCGGGGTCGCCAAGGCCAAGCACATGGTAGAGCAAAGGCATCAGCCGCTTCGCCTCCTCGCCCTGCAGGCCGAGATCGTTAAGCAAGCCTGCGAGCTTCTCCCGCATTTCGTCCCCATTGTCGTTTTGCATCATCCCGGCAGCGCTGCGCACCACTGCGCCCAAGGCGCCGAATGATTGTTCGCCCAGCGGTGAGCACGTGGCCCGCCGCACGGCGACGCTGCGAAAACGATCCTCGTCGCCGACGCGGGCGACAAACTCCTTCACCAGCCGCGATTTCCCGATACCGGCTTCTCCGACGAGGCGGACAAGTTGGGCTGAGCCGCCGCACGCCTGGTCAAGGCTCGCCAGCATTCTATTGAGCTCCGCATCACGACCTATCATCGGCGCGCTGAGGCCGAGTGCCTCGAGCCCGCGCGCTGCACGCGGCGCCGCAAGCGGTGCATCCAGCCGATGGACGAGCACACTGCCAGCCTTGCCGCGAAGCACGACATCACCCAGTGACTCGTAAGCGAAGGCATGCCGGGTCAGCCTGTGAGTGAGCTCGCCGACCAGCACCTCACCCGGTGCGGCCAGCGATTGCAGGCGTTGCGCCGTATTCACTGTGTCGCCGGTCACCGAATAGGATTTGGCGGTGCCGATGCCCAATCCGCCAGTAACGACCGGACCAGTGTTTATGCCGATGTGGAGCAACAGAGGCGTGCCGGAGTGGGGGGCGCTTTCGCCGAGCCGCGCCGTCCGGGCGATCATGTCGAGGGCGGCGCGAAGCGCACGTTCCGGATCGTCCTCGTGCGCGACCGGCGCACCGAACAAAGCGAGCAGTGCATCGCCGATGAATTTGTCGACGAAACCACCAAAGTTTCGCACGGCCGCCGTCAATTCCTTGAACAGTTCGTTCTGCAGCGCTTGCATCACCTCGGGGTCGAGTTGCTCGCTGAGTGTCGTGAAGCCGCAAAGGTCGGCGAACAGAACCGTTACCGTCCGGCGATCGGCGTCAGAGACGGGATGCAGCCCATCTTCGCTTTCGATGTTCGCAAGCAGCGACGGAGTTCGAGAAGGCGGCACAATGGTCCGGCTTGGTGTCGGAGCAGGCCGTTCGACGGCTTTTGCGGGCGCACCGACGCTTGTCCCACATTTCGGACAGAATTCGAAATCAGGTGCGCAGGAGTAGCCGCAGCTGGCGCATGGCACGGGCTGGCGCCTGCCACACCTCGGACAGAAAGCGAAACCGCCCTCAACCTCGAAACCGCAGCCCAAGCAGTCCATCGAACAAGACCTCACCAGGGGCCGTGACGGCGTGATCTCGCTACGCACCTCACGGCCGGGTATTCACACAAGGATGAACCGATAGCCGTCGACCAGCAAGCGGCAGCGCAAATGGGTAAGGAAGCGGCCGGACCAGACGCCAGAGGCTCACCGATAGATCGCCGTCGCTTGCGGTTGCGCACCAGAAAATCGACCTGAAACAAGGCCTGATGCGAGGCTCAGGTCGCCTTGATCTCTGCCTAGCCGATCTTGCGCCATCGGGCGTTTTCGCGAACCAGTTTCAGGTCGTCGGTCGTCTCGGCAAATGTCCGCAAACGGTATTGCCGGAGCAGGTCCGGGAAGAGCGCCCCTTCCGGCAGGCCGGCAAGCTGCTCGCGGACCGAGATCTTTTCATCGATGACACGGGCGCCCCAGGCATTTTCCCTTACCTGCAGCTCCGCAGCCAGATCGCGCTCTTCCGGCGTGTTTTCATCTAGCACAGCCAGCAGGATCGAGTGGAAAAGCGCTACATAACCAATCTGTCTCAGGCCGCCCACAACCCGCACACGCGGCAATATGGCAAGGACGAGGAACATCAGGAACAAGTTCGGCAGCAGCACGCCGTCCAACAGTGCCTGCTTGAGATGCGGCCCCTCGAACGGGATGGAAAGACCATGCGGTCTGTCAGGCTCGATCAACTGCCCGTTCTCGAGGACGAGCTTGCGCACGCGCTCCTCGCGGATGCCCCAGAAATGGGCCGTGGCGTTGGGCAGGAATCTGCCAAATGGGCTCGATGCGGCCTCTTGCAAGGCACGTTCGAGACGCTCGCGCTTTGCTGGCTCAAGGAGCAGCCTGGAAAGAAGGCTGCCGTCATATTCCAGATGCCGCGCCACGGCAGAAGCGGCGAGCCGATCATCGATGAAAACCGGCAGGGCCATGCCGGAGCGATCCCAATCGGCGACCAGATCCTCGTTGAGGGCTGTCAGCGCATCGGCGGCGGTTCCAAACATTTTGTCCTGGCTGGCAAGCAGTATGCCCAGCCAGCGGCTGGCATCCGTTTCGTCGCCCACCGCTTCGAGCGCGCGCTTGTTTAGGGTGACGGGACCGGCCGCGCAGGCGCTTTTTCGGCACAGTTTGTGGCGCCCCATGCCAAACAGATTGACCTTATCGTCGCCGACATCGAGCCATCCCGGCCCCTCCCGGCCAATTGTCTCCATGGTCATTGTCGTTCCCATGAAGCAGATGAAGGCCGACAGCCCGTTTTCGACCGCGCCGAGCCAGGCAAGCAGGAGGGCATCGAAGGTGATCCGGTCCATCAGAAGCAGGCAATGCAGGCCGGACTGAATCACCGGTCTGTGCTCGAATTCTTCGAGGGCCTTGTCGATCTCTTCAGGTTGCATGATCACACCAAGGCGCTGATGCAGGACCTTGCGCAGGATCGAGCGGGCAGCGATCGCCGGGCCTGATGCAGGCCTTGCCACCGGCCGCCACAGATGGCGGGCGTAATCGGAAACCGGTGCGTTCCAGTTCTGCTCGATGTCACGCACGACTTCCGGGCAGAGCAGCGACAGCGCAGCCAGAATTTCCACCGGAGGCCTAGGGGTTGGGTCAAAGACGGCGGTCATCAGAACCGCAGCCGCGCCATGCTCAGGAGGTCGTGGTACTGCCCGTCGGTAAAACCGGCCTTCACATGCCGGCCTTCGACCTCGAAGCCGTGGCTTGTGTAGAGACGGACGGCCGGTTCGTTGTCGGCATAGACGGTCAATTCGACCCGCTTCAGGGCGCGCCAGTTGTCGGCCACGTCAAGCAGCGCGGCAAGTATGGCAGAGCCGACACCCCTGCCGACAAAGGCATCGTCAAGGCCGATATTGATCTCGCCGATATGCGAACGGCGTGGCGAACCCTGCACGACCAGGTTGCCATGGCCGACGACCTTGCCGTCCAGCTCGGCAACGATCCAGGTGGTTTCCTGGCCGGATTTGGCGATGCGCCGCTCCACCTGCTCCACCATCTCGAAGGGCATCCTGAGCGTGCCCCACCGGAAGCCCGGCATATTGAAGATTGCGCAAAGCGCCTCCGCATCGCTCGGCCGGACGGCCCGGAGCTGCGGCTGGATTTTCTCGGAGGATGGCGAGGTCGTGCTGGTCATGGCGTTCCCGGCGAAGGCAATCGGTCCGGCACGATGCACCGGACGTCACCTGAAAATCCAGCCGTCTCTGCACCCTATGCCGGTTGCGAGCTAAAATACCGGGAGGCGGCGTAGAGTTTGAAGGCACCGCTGATGCCGATCCAGCCGAAAAGCGCGAGCCAGCACAATGTCCCGGTCGCCGTCCAGTCGATCCGGTGCACCGCCGCGTCGGTGATGACGAGGCCAAGGATGGCAAGCAGGCCAACCAGAAACTGCGCCAGGCCAAGCACCAGCAGTTCCTCACGCGGCGCGTTTCTCCAGACGAGATATGTACCACCTGCACCGGCGAGGAAAATGGCGCTGTAGACCTGAGCGTGAAAGGCATCGATCGGCCATGGCCAGAAGCCACCGAATGTCAGGGGAAACAGCAACAGGCCGACGCCGTAGAGCCCGAGGATCGCCGATTCCACCGGCATGTAGGCGCGCCATGCGGGGTTTAAGGTCACGCCTTTTGCTGAAGGACGGACCCTGGCCCGCCACAGGAACAGCCCGGATACCGCGACCGAAGCAAGATAGACCAAAAACCACAGCCAGGGCGCTTTGCGCTCGAAGTTGAAATAGCCGAGATTGACGAACGAAGCCACCGACACGATGACGGTGAAGATGAAGGCCATAACCAGCACGAGCCTGCCGGGCGACCAGCGATTCCAGACCAGCAGCGCGGCCATCACGGCCATTTCGGCGGTGTAGAAGCCGCCGAGGAAGCGGGCATTGAACGGCGTGACGGCCCAAGGCCAGCGCGGTTTGACCAGCGCAGGGGCGAAAAACAGGCCGGCGCCGACGATCAGGACGATGATGACCGCCACCGAGAAAAGGCGCAGGGCCGCGGGAAATGGCGGGTTGCTGGATGTCGGCACGGGAGAAAGCCCCAAAGACGAATGCCCCATGGACCCATCATAGTGCCGCTTGCGGCTGGTGAAAATCCGCCGAATGGAAATTGAACTGTCACCAGGCTTATCCATTCGAATGGCCGTACGGTCCGTTTCGAAGTAAGATGAAGCACTCGGACCAGACAGGTCCGGTCAACACGCCTCGGGGGCATTTTCCGGAGCCTGCACGATGAACGAAGCTCAGGATCTGTTCTCGCTTCTGCGGCAATCGACCGATGTCGATCCACAGGCAATCGACGCGATCAAGAGAACCATCGCGGAGGGCAAGGACCGCGAACTTTGCCGCATCAATGCGCCAGCCTTCGCCAGCAAGCATGGCCTCGACGAGGAGCGCGCCATAAGCGCCTTTCTCCATGCTGCGCGGGTGGGCATCTTCGACATTTCCTGGAATGTTCTATGCCCCGGCTGTGGCGGCGTGCTCGACACCAACGCCACGCTGAAAACCCTGCAGAAGGACGAATACACCTGCGCGCTGTGCTCCGAGGGCTATCCGCCGACCCTCGACGAGATGGTCGAGGTGACATTCACCGTCAGTCCCCGCGTGCGCAGGATTGCCGCCCACAATCCACACGAACTGCCGTTGAAGGAATATTTCCGCCAAATCTACTGGGCGTCCGGCGTCGATCTGCCGGAAGAGGATTTCGCGAAAAAGATGGAAGCGTTCTCGCTGGAGGATATCGAGCTTGCGCCCGGTGAAAAGGCGGTTCTGCAGATACAGCTTCCGTCCGAATTCATCATCGTCTTCGAGCCGGTCACGCATTCAGCGCAGTTCATCGACGGCAAGGGCGAACCAACAAAGGAGCGCCGAAGCCTCTCTCTGGTCTTCGACCGCGACCATGTCCAGAACCAGACGCTGGAGATGCAACCCGGCCCGTTGCGCATTTCGCTGGAAAACAGGACCGACACCCGCGTGCTGCCGACGGTCTTCATCGCCGGCCAGGCATTGCATGATTTCCTGGGCAAACGCCGGCCGTTCCTGACCGCCAAGCGCCTGCTCACTAACCAGACGTTCCGCGATCTCTATCGCACGGATACGCTCGACATCAACCAGCGGCTGAAGATCACCAGCCTAACCTTCCTGTTCACCGACCTGCGCGGATCGACCGCGCTTTACGAGCGGGTAGGCGATCTTTCAGCCTTCGATCTCGTGCGCGAGCATTTCCAGGTTCTGCACGAGATCGTCGCGGCGGAGGCAGGCGCGGTGGTGAAGACGATCGGTGATGCGGTGATGGCGACCTTCGCGACGCCTGATCGTGCGATTGCTGCGGCCCTCAGGATGCGCGATGCCATGCGTGCGCTCAATGACAAAAGCGGGCGCGAGGATCTGCTGCTCAAGATCGGAGTCCATGCCGGCCCCTGCATCGCCGTGTCCATGAACGAGCGACAGGACTATTTCGGCCAGACGGTCAACATTGCTTCGCGGGTCCAGAACCTTGCCAACGCACAGGCGATCTTCGCCACTCGTGCGGTGGTCGACGACAATCTCACCGCCGATCTGTTGCATAGGAACGCGCTGACGCCCGTGCCCCACGAGGTCTCGCTGCGCGGCATAGAGCGGGAGATAGCAGTCTATACGATCCCCTGACGATTTGGCCCGTGAAGATTGCGGTCGTCTCGGCCGCTCACACGCGCCTGGAGATAAAATAACGATCGGCAGGCACCGAAGGCGGCGGCGTGAGGCGTTGCAACAGCGGGTGATCGAGCGGCGTGCCGCTGACCGCGATGCCGCCGACGCGAAGCAGGCGCGCGATCAGATCGGGAAGCCAGGTAGAGGTCACTGCATCGCGATCTTCATAGCCGGTGCCGATGTCGGCATGAACAAGGACGGCGTCGATGCCAATGAACCTCTCCGCCGTCTCGCGTATTTCGCCGAGCACGAGGTTCTCAGCTTCGGGAATTGAGCTGGTGTGTGCGCCAAGTGCGCGGTCGAACACCACGATCCGGCGTCCGGGCAGGCGCTCGCGCAGATGGTGAAAGGTCCGGCCATTGCCGAGGCCGAGCTCGAGCACGGGGCCCTCGATCTTCGCCACCTCGGCGCAGACTTGATCGAGAATGTCGCGCTGTGCGGTCATCCTGCTGATGAAATTCTCGAGGCGAGTCATATGCGTTTGTGTGTCCTGAACCAGCTCAAGAGATCGGCAATGCTCGCGACCAGAACGGTTCACGGGTGAAACCGAGGGCGACGTGTTTAACCCCGATCGCGTCTCGCCACATATAGAGGCGAACGATGAACGCTGCAACAATCGAACAGGCTGCCGACAGGGATCATACCGGATGGAGTCGGCTGCCCGGCGCGCGGCGCAATAGCGATCTCACTTGTAGGGGTCTGCGGCGTCCCGCAAGCCGTCGCCGAGGAAGTTGAACGCCATGATGACGAGAATGACGGGAAGCATCGGCAAAAGCAGCCATGGATAGAACGCGATCACGCTGACGCTGCGCGCCTCGGTGAGCAGGATGCCCCAGCTGGTTATTGGCGCCCTCAGGCCGAGCCCGAGGAAGCTCAGCGCGGTCTCGCCCAGGATCATGCCGGGTATGGAGATCGTCGCCGTCGCGATCAGATGCGACATGAAGCCGGGAATGAGGTGCCGCCCGATGATGCGGCTGCTCCTGGCGCCCATCAATTGCGCGGCCAGAACGTAGTCCTCCTCGCGCAAGGCCAGAAGCTTTGAGCGCACGGCCCGCGCCAGTCCGGTCCAGTCGAGTAGCCCGAGGATGACGGTGATGCCGAAATAGATCAGGATCGGACTCCAGGTTATCGGCATGATCGCCGCCAGAGCCAGCCATAGCGGAATGCTGGGAATCGATTGCAGAACTTCGATTATCCGTTGAACGATGAGGTCGAAGATACCGCCGTGGTAACCGGCCAGTCCGCCGATGACGATGCCGAGCAGGAAGCTGAAACTGATGCCGACGAGGCCGATCGTCAGTGAAATGCGTGCGCCATAGATGATGCGCGAGAGCACATCGCGCCCCAACCTGTCGGTGCCGGCCAGAAAGAGCTGGCCGTTTTCGGCAGGGCAGACAAAATGCCTGTCACCTTCGATCAGGCCCCAGAATCGGTAGCTGTCGCCCTTGCAGAAGAAACGGAGCCGCTGAACGTCATCCTTGTTCTCGATGTAGTTTCGCTTGAGCGTGTCCATGTCCAGCTTCATCTGGCGGCCATAGACGAACGGCCCGACGAATTGGCCGTCGTGGAACAGGTGCACCCGCTGCGGCGGCGAATAGATGTAGTCCATGTTGCGCGTGTGCAGATTGTAGGGCGCCAGGAACTCGCAGATCAGTATCCCGAAATAAAGCACCGCCAGGAACATCCCCGATACAAGGGCAAGCCGGTGCTTGCAGAATTTCCACCACATCAGCCGCAACTGCGACGCCTGGAAGACCTTCGACTGCTCCGGCGTCATCGATTCGACCGACTGCAGGTCGAAGGGCGCGCTGGAAATGTAGTGTTGCAGTGGAGCACCCGGAGCGGGCAGCGGCGAATCCGTCTTCATTTGGTGCTACCGCCCTGCAAACGAATTCGTGGATCAAGCAGCGCCAGCGCCAGGTCGGAAATCAGGACACCGATGACCGTCAGGAAGGCGAGGAACATCAGGAACGACCCTGCCAGATACATGTCCTGGCTTTGCAGCGCCTTGATCAGCATCGGCCCGGTCGTTTCCAAAGACAGCACGATCGCCGTGATTTCGGCGCCTGAGATGATGGCCGGCAGGATAGAACCGATGTCGGAAATGAAGAAATTGAGCGCCATGCGCAGCGGATATTTGACCAGCGCCCTGAAGGGATGAAGGCCTTTGGCGCGCGCGGTCACGACATATTGCTTGTGCAGCTCATCGAGCAGATTGGCGCGCAGCCGCCGGATCATGCTTGCCGTGCCGCCGGTGCCGATGATCAAGACCGGGATCCAGAGATGGGCGAGGATCGACTTCGCCTTGGCCCAGCTCATCGGCTCGGCGAGATATTGCTGGTCCATGAGATGGCCGATGGACGTGCCGAACCAGATGTTGGCGAAATACATCAGGATCAGCGCCAGCATGAAGTTCGGAATGGCAAGGCCGAGAAGGCCTAAGAAAGTCAGGCCGTAGTCGCCCCAGCTGTATTGGCGCGTTGCGGAGTATATGCCGATCGGAAAGGCGATGAGCCATGTGAAGATGATCGTGACGAAGGAAACCAGCACGGTCAGCCACATCCGGTCCCCGACGACGTCGCGAACCGGCAGCTCATATTCGAAGGAATAGCCGAAATCGCCACGCAGCATCCCGCCGACCCAGTAGAAGTAGCGAATGATCGGCGGCTTGTCGAAACCATACTCCTTGCGCATCATCTCGATGCGATCGGAATCCACCCCTTCGCCCTGAGCCCGAAGCTCGGCGACATAGCTGTCGAAATAGTCGCCTGGGGGAAGTTCGATGATGGTGAACACCAGCGCCGATATGACCAGCAGCGTTGGAACCATCACAGTGATGCGCCAGACAATATATCGAAGCACGCTCAGGAGTCTCCAAGCCAGAATGTATCCGGCATGTAGACACCGAAATAAGCAGTCGGGTCGAAGCCGTAGAGTGCCTTGTCAGGCAGATTGCGCAGCCGCGAGGACGCCAGAACCGGCTGATGCGTTCCGTTCACCGTGCCGATCGAAAACACCTGATCGGTGTAGATCGACAGCATCGAATTCCAGATTTCGGCGCGCTCCGTGGCTTCGGTCGATGCGTTCCAGCGCTTGAGCAAGGCCATCAGCTCGACCACTTCGGGAAGGTCGGGCGCCTCACCCATCTTGCCATGCGACAAGTAGTGAGCACCCCAGAGCGGCCATTGCAACTGGTCGTCGATGGTGGGGGCCAGCTGGCTCGGGTTCATGTCGGCGGTCGGCACGCCATTGTCGATGCCCGACCACATCGACATCATGATCTGGCCGCCAAGCGCGCGGCTGCGGAAGATGTCGCGCTGCGAAGTCCGGATGAACAGGGCGATGCCGATCTTGCGCCAGTGATCGGTGATGAGTTCGAGCGCGTCGGTTTCCAGCGTGCTTTCGCCGGCCGTTTCCACGATGATCTGCGCCGGGCGTCCATCGGCAAGTATCCGCAGGTCGTCATCGTCACGCGCCTGGAGCCCGACCTCGTCGAGCAGGGCATTGGCCTGGTCGGGATCATGGGCGACCCAGGCTTTCGCGAATTCCGGCCGGTAGAGCGGGCTCTCCGGCAGGACCGTATCGGCACTTTCCTGCGCCAATCCGTAGAACACAGCCATATTGATCTCGCGCCTGTCCACAGCGAGCGAAAGTGCGCGGCGCACGCGCACGTCACGCAAAAGGCCACGCCACACCTGGTCGGCACAATTCAGATTGGGCAGCAGCGCCAGCCGCGAACCCTGGGTGCGTTTCCACAGATGCATCTTCACCGGGTAGCGCTTCTCCGCATCCTTCAGGAAGGCGTAGTCGGCGAAGTCAATTCCCATGCCTTGCAGGTCGCTCTCGCCGGCACCGGTCTTGGCGGAAATGATCGCCGACGAGCTGACATTCATGATAATCCGGTCAACATAGGGCAGTTGCCGGCCATTCTCGTCTATTCGATGAAAGAACGGGTTGCGCTCGAAGACGAACTGCTCGGCCGGCGGCTTGGTCCGGTTCTGCCAGGGATCGAGCGTCGGCAGATCCGGGTTCTCCGGGCGATACTGCCGCGACATGCGGATATGCAGGAGCGTCCATTTCTTGGCCCGGTTCTCCTTCATCAGGCCGGCGAGCCGGAATGCATCCTGGTATTTCTTGTGGAACTGCTTGAGATAGGCGGCCGGCAGAACAAGCGATAGCGGCGAAGCAGCAGCGAGCTTGGGCAGGAAGTCGGGATTGGGCGCATCCCAGCTATAGCGGACCGTCAACGGATCGACGATCTCGAAACGTGGCGGCTTGCCGTCCGCCAGCAGGGCCGGGGCGAGCCCGCCTTGCGAAAGCTCATCGTTCAGCCAGACGTCTTCCCAGCAATAGCGAAAATCCTCCGGCGTCAGCAGGCTGCCGTCAGACCATTTATGCCCTTCCCGTATCTTGAAAGTGAAGACGCGATCATCCGCTACGTCGTAACTCTCGAGAATGTCGGGCTGCATGTTGAGCTTTTCGTCATAGCCGACCAGGCGAGAATACCCGTAGATCGTCATCATCCGGATATCTTTCTGGCTACCGATGATCGTTCGCAGCGTGCCGCCATACTGGCCGGGCTGCCGGCTCATCGCAGCGAGATTCAACGCGCGCGGGCTCTTGGGCAGGCGGTCAGTGAGTGCCGGTAGCGCCTTGGCCTTCAGCTGCGGCTGAAGAAATTCCGGCTCCAGATCGTCGGCGCGCAACGTACCCGGCAGAAATGTCGAAGCCATGAGGCCAAGGACGGTGCGCCGGCTGATCAATGGCGTAGCTCGCTGACATCGGCCGAACGTCGGGCCAGCACGAGGTGGCCGCCGCCAAGATCGAGCGGCGACAGCATATCCTCGTCGCTCTCGTCGCGGAATTGCGGTCCCCATGCGCTGGTGTCGGAAGCGCCGCTGAGTTTCAGCGTCTTGAAATCCATCGGCCTGTCGAGATCGGGGAAAGGTACCGAGGCGACGAGTGAGCGCGTGTAGGGGTGGATCGGTTTCCTGAGCAGAATTTCGCGCGGCGCAAGCTCGACGATACGCCCGCCGCACATCACCGCGATGCGGTCTGCCATGTAGTCCACCACCGCCAAATTGTGGGATATGAACAGATAGGTCAGGCCCAGTTCCTTTTGCAGGTCCTTCAGAAGGTTCAGGATCTGCGCCTGGACAGAGACATCGAGCGCCGAAACCGGCTCGTCGCAGATCAGGAGTTCAGGCCCCAGCGCCAACGCACGCGCGATGCCGATACGCTGACGCTGCCCGCCGGAGAAACTGTGCGGATAACGCTTGATGAAGCGCGGATCGAGCCCGATAGCCTGCATCAGGCTCTTGACCGTGGCGAGTCGGGACGCGGCATTGCCACGTTGATGGATTTCCAGCGGCTCGCCCAAGATGTTCTCTACCGTCATGCGAGGTGAAAGCGACGAAACCGGATCCTGGAAGACCATCTGGATTTTCGCGCGCAGCATGCGCAGGGCTTCTCCCTCGGCTTCCAGGACGTCTATCGGTGCATCGCGGCCGTTGAAGATCACAGAGCCGCCGCTAGGGGTGACAGCCCGCATGAGGATCTTGCTGACGGTGGTTTTACCGCAGCCGCTTTCGCCGACCAGACCCAGGCACTCACCCCGCCTGATATCGAAGCTCACGCCGTCCACGGCGCGAACAGAGGTTTGATGACCCCCGCCGAACCATCCGGACTTGCGAGTGGTGAAGGTCTTTTTCAGATCTCTGACCGACAACAGGATGTCGTCCGGCCCCTTCGATGCCGGCGCCGTCTGCTTGCCGAGCAGGTTCTCGACATTCACCGGCACCTCGCGGAGCGCCTTTAGCCTTTCGCCAGGCTTCAGGTCGAAATGCGGAACGGCTGCCATCAGGCCCTTCAGGTAAGGGTGACCCGGCCGGCGGAATATCGCTTCGACAGGCCCCGCTTCCATGATCTCGCCATGGTAGATGACCACCACCTCGTCAGCGACATTCGCGACCACGCCGAGGTCGTGCGTGATCAGCAGCATCGCCATGTTCAGCTTGGTCTGAAGCCCGCGCAGCAATTGCAGGATTTGCGCCTGGATGGTGACGTCCAACGCCGTCGTCGGCTCGTCGGCGATCAACAAAGCCGGCCGGCAGATAAGCGCCATGGCGATCATGGCGCGTTGACGCAATCCTCCCGAAAGTTCAAAGGGGTACATGTCATAGGCGCGCTTGGGATTGGGAAAGCCGACAAGGCCGAGCATTTCCTCGGTCCGCGCCTTGCGCTCCGCCCGAGCCATGGGCGCATGAATCTGCAGGGATTCACTGACCTGGTTGCCGATCGTGTGCAGTGGCGACAGCGATGTCATCGGCTCCTGAAAGATCTTGCCGATGCGGCTGCCTCTCAATGCCCGGATTTCGGGTCCGTCACGCGGCATCTGCAGGATATCCTGCGTCGTGCCGGGCTTTTCAGGATCGGAAAACAGGATACGGCCGCGAACATGGGCTGTCTTCGGCAAAATGCCCATCACTGCCTGGCTGAGAACCGATTTTCCGGAACCGGACTCGCCCACAAGCGCAGTAACCTTGCCGGGCAGGACGCGAAGATTTGCCCGCCTGACGGCATGCAACGGTCCCCCGATAATGGCAAAAGAGATGCCAACATCCTCGATCCGCAGCAGATCAACGCCCGCATTCATTTCTCACACCAGCCCACTCTGGCGGCCTGCCGGCCGGCAAGCCCAGAAGCGAGACTAGCGCATTGCCGGCCTAGAGCAACTTGGATTCGAAACGAGTTCCCCGGCGGAACCGGCGACCGGACTGCATACCAAGGCGTTCGGATCAGATCGTGGCAGTTACTGGAGCTTCCTTCGGTCGCCCGCCGACAGCCGCGCGGCATCGCGATGAAGCAGCATGACCTGCTCGGCGTCCGATATCCGGTCGTGAATCGGCGCAGCGTCTTCATCGAGTGCGAGAGCACCCGACAGATCGGGTGAAAGCACCGTCAGCTTCTGTTTGATACCCGCCAGTTCCTCCATGCCGAGCGTCAGCCAGCTGTTGGCGCCGCAATAGCCGGCGAAGTCCTTGCTGGCGAGAACGCTGTGCGGATATTTCTTGGTCAGGGTCTGGAGGCGCTGGACCTCGTTTACAGCCGAGCCGAAGACAGAGAATGTGAGCCGGTCTGTAAGCCCGACATTGCCGAACATCACATTGCCGACATGCAGGCCGATACCAAATTTTATGTCGCCCAACCCCTGCTCCTTTCTGCGCAGATTGAGGTCCATCATGCGCGCGCTGGCCTTGTGCGCTGCCGCAAGAGCAGCCTGGCAGGCGATCTCGGACTGCGAGCGGTGCCTTTCGCAAGGGTAGACGGCAATGAAGCCATCCCCTATGAAACTCATGATCTGCCCGCCTTTGCGATTGAAAGGGGCGGCAACGGCGTCGAAAAACTGGTTCAGCGTATCGATATAGATTTCGCGGCCGGAGGTTTCGGCAAGTCTTGACGACCCGCGCATATCGCCCATGACCAGCGCGGCCCGGATTGTATCACCCTCGCCGCGCTTGATCTGGCCGTCGAGCACGCGCCTGCCGGCGTCGCCGCCGAGATAAGTGGTCATCATGTTGTCGGCGAGCTTGGTGAGTACCGCCATCTTGGTTGCGATAGCGAGATGGTTCTGGATGCGCAGCAGCGCCGAAATCATGCTGTCGCTGAAGCCTGCAGCACTGTCGGTGGACCAGGACCCTAGCATGCCCTGACTGGTGTTGCCGCTGAAGGGATGGACGAAAGCCATGTAATCGGTGACGCCCATAAGCCTGAGTTCATCGAAAACAGGAAACTCCGACGGCACCGACGCGTTCAACCGGCGCCGCAGATGGTCGAGCTTGTTGGTGAGCAGATGGTAGTATGGGCTGGTCAGGAATCTGTCAGACTGCACGCCGCCCTCATTGCGGAAGCCTTCCATTTCCATCCCCTGGCCGCGAAGCCAGGTGAAGCCAAGCGCGTCATAAAGCGGATGAAGCATCGAAAAGCTCAAATGCACCCGCTTCAGTGGCAGGCCGGCAGCAGCCAGCCGTTCACAAAAGCCTTTTATCAATGTTTCCAGGTCGTTGCCGGCCAGCGCCGATTGGGTCAGCCAATCGGCAACCTTATCCATGAGAATGGTGGAAATTTCTACTTGCGCTGTGCTCATGCTATCTCGAACCCGTCGAAGACGAGCCATCTCCTTTGATCCGCCACACCCTCGAAGTCAATGAAGCCGGCTTCGGAGGCAAAAGCCGGCGAAGAATTTCCCGAATGACTGTCCTTGCAGGCAAGGAGCAGGCGTAACTGCATCTATCTCCTGGGGCACATATGTGGCGAGGCTGCC
Organism: Mesorhizobium amorphae; assembly: GCF_014843845.1. Taxonomy (GTDB): domain Bacteria; phylum Pseudomonadota; class Alphaproteobacteria; order Rhizobiales; family Rhizobiaceae; genus Mesorhizobium; species Mesorhizobium amorphae_A. The sequence continues at coordinate 230,765 of NZ_JHQS01000061.1, forward strand.
GGCGGAGTGCAACCACGATCCTGACATCGGGCAAAAAATTCGCCGGCTTAGACGCCGTCAGGCCTTCACTACCGTCTCTCGGGCTAGCCCGAGGCGGCCAAAAACATTGCGTGTGTCGACGATCAGAAGAGCGTGATCAGCGATCGCCTGATAGTCGATCGCGTCGTGGTCGGTTGCAACGACGACAGCATCGAAATCCTTCAAGGCCGCCTCGGTCAATTCGATCGAGCAACGCCCCTTGATCGCCATATGCTCCCGTGTGGTCGGGATTTCGGCAACATGCGGATCGTGGAATTCCGCCTTGCCGCCCCATTCCTCGATGAGTTCAATGAGCCGCAATGAAGGGCTTTCGCGGATGTCGGGCACATTCTTCTTATAGGCGAGCCCGATGATGAGAATGCGCGAGCGGCTGAGCGCCTTGCCGCAGCGCCGGTCCAGCGCCTTCGCCAGTTCATCGACCACATGACGCGGCATGGCCGTGTTGATCTCCGCCGCCAGCTCGATGAAGCGGGTCGGCAGTTCGTATTCGCGCGCCTTCCACGTCAGGTAGAAGGGATCGATCGGAACGCAGTGCCCGCCAAGTCCGGGGCCAGGATAGAAAGGCATGTAGCCGAAGGGCTTGCTCTTTGCCGCCTCGATCACCTCCCAGATGTCGATGCCCATCGCCCCGAGCACGACCTTCAACTCGTTGACCAGGGCTATGTTGACCGAGCGGAAGATGTTTTCCGTCAGCTTGACCGCCTCGGCGGTCGCCGTGGTGGAAACCGGAACGACGGTCTTGACCACGCCCTGGTAGAAAGCCTGCACGAGCGTCGCCGCTTCAACGCCGTCGCCTGCCACGACCTTGGGGATCGTCGCGACTTCAAAGCTGCGGTTGCCGGGATCCTCGCGTTCGGGCGAGAAGCCGAGGAAGAAGTCTATCTTCGACTGCAAGCCGGTTTCTTCCAATATGGGTTTGATCACGTCGTCGGTGGTGCCGGGATAGGTGGTCGATTCCAGCACGATCAGCTGGCCGCGACGCAGATGCTTCGCGATGGTGCCTGCCGTGTTCCTGACAAAGGAGAGGTCCGGCTCACGGTTTTTCGTCAGCGGTGTAGGAACGCAGATGATGATGACATCGCAGACGGCCAGTTCGGCAAAATCCGCAGTGGCGCGGAACCGTCCGCTCGCCACCTGGCCGGCAAGGGCTGTCGACGTCACCGCCTCAATGTAGGATTGGCCGTTGTTCAGGCTCTCGACCTTCTGGGCTTCGATATCGAAGCCGGAAACCGGGAAGCCGGCGCGTGCGATCGCAACCCCCAGCGGCAACCCGACATAGCCCAGTCCGATCACGCCGACTTGCGCGGCGCGCGCTGAAATCCGGTTCAGAAGACGGTCATATGTCGATCGTGAGGCGTCCAAAAATCTGCTTTCCCGTCAATTCGGACAGGCTGTCCGCTCCCATGGCCGAGGCATATTGCGGAAAATAGATTTCCGCAAGCCGTCGTCAGACCGGCACCTTCGCCTTCAGGCTTGCGGCAGCCATCGCATAGCCGCCGTCGGCGCCATCGATGAAATGAACGTGATCGGGCTGCAGCGGCGAGATGACGAGGCATGTCATCAAGGCCGATTTCTGGCGGTGCAGGCCATAGTTGCAGATGCCCGCTTCTTCCGCCTGTTTCAGCCGGCTCTCGATCCGTTGCAACACATCCGCGTCAACGTCGATGGTCATCTTCAAGCCGTCGTCGAACTTCCGGAAATCCGAATTGCTGGCCACCTCGCGTTTATAGACCTTCGGATCGAAACGGCCGATCGTCCAGCCAAATCTATCGGTGACGGCCGTAAGCGACATCAGGAACATCACCCAGAGCTTCGCCAGCCACCGCCGCCCTGGCGGCGCCGTGGCCCGCGCCTCGACATCGAGGCCGGCAGGCAGAAGACTGTAGGCCGGCCCGTCTACCGGCACCGGGTGGCCATCGCGTTCCTGCCTGCCGGCAAGGGCGATGATGTCGGAAGCCAGAAATTGAAAACCGCGCAAGTCTCGCGAAGCCCCTGGTATGGCTATGATCGAGACAATTTCGCCGTGCCGAGCTTCGATAGGGTTCCAGCGGCAGGAGAGGCCGGTCAGATCCGGCCGCGCGCCGGCCGGCGCAGGATCGATGCGGTAGCGCCCCGCTTTCATCTCGGCTTCCGCCCAACTGCCGCCACCGCCGGCGAACATGGCATAGAAGGCCGCTTCGGAGGCCTGGAACCTCGCCACGCGAACGTCGAGGCCTTGCGCTCTTATATCCTTTATCGGCACGATTGCCGCACGCAAGGTCAGGTCCAGTTCGTCCGCCACCCATCTCTGGACAGCCGCCAGCGCGTTACGGGCGATCTCCAGCGCCGAGCCGGGAAACGCCACGAGTGCGCCGTCGCCGCCGAATACATAGGGAAGATCTTGCCGACCCAGCGCATTGAGCAGCGCCGAAATGACGCTGGCGCCGGCCATATTGACGGTTTTATAGCGCCCGGCCCCGATCGCCTTGGTCGAGCCGACGATGTCGGCGGTGGCCAGGGCCCAGCCATCGGGGAGAGGCCGATAGTTATCGATATCGGCAACGCTTTCGAACTTTGCGAAGACTGGCAAAGAAGCGACAAACGGGTCGGACGCGACAGCTGTTTCCATGAGCATCAGATAGCACACTCCAGAGCTTGAAGGTGAAGTCGATCATGCGTCGAAATTGACTTGCGCAGGCTTTGCGATGATAGGATCGCGCGATGCGAATTGCCTTCTACGCGCCGCTGAAGTCGCCCAATCATCCCGTTGTCTCCGGCGACCGCCAGATGGCACGGATGCTGGTCAAGGCGCTGCAGCATGGCGGGCATAGCGTCGAACTGGCATCGGAGTTGCGCTTCTATCTACGCCAGCCGGAGCTGGAAAGTTTCGATGCGCTCAAGATCGAGGCTCGGGACGAAGCCGCGCGGCTGACAAGGCTTTGGGACCGTAACGGCAAGCCCGATCTCTGGTTCTCCTATCATCCCTATTACAAGGCGCCCGACCTGATCGGGCCCGAGCTGGCGTCGGCCTTTGCTGTCCCCTATGTGACAGCGGAAGCCTCCTATTCCAGGCGACGCAACGCCGGCTTGTGGGCCGATAGCCAGGCATTGGTGGCGCGAGCCATCAAGCAGGCAGCGCTGAACATCTGCTTCACGCAAAGGGATCGTCAGGGACTGACGGATGCCATTCCCGACGCCGCTCTCGGCATGCTTTCGCCCTTCATCGACACATCGGCATTCCGGGAAATGCCGGTACGGGGTTGTCCGACGCGCCTCGTTACCGTTGCCATGATGCGCCCGGGCGACAAACTCGAAAGTTATCGCATGCTGGCGCAAGCGCTCGGCTCGATCGGCCACCTGCCCTGGACCATGTCGATCGTCGGCGACGGGCCTGCCCGTGACGAGGTCAAAGCGCAATTCGCCGGCTTGCCTGCCGACCGTATCGAATGGCTTGGCGCGATCGAGCCGGCCGCCGTGCCGGATGTCCTTTACACCGGGGGAATTTACGTCTGGCCGGGTTACGGCGAGGCCTATGGCGTTGCCTATCTTGAAGCGCAGGCCGCCGGCCTTCCGGTGGTGGCTCAGGACATTGCCGGCGTGCCGGAGGTCGTGCGGGATGGCCAGACCGGGTTTCTCACCCCGCCGGGCGATGTGGCGGCGTTCGCTTCCGCCATTGAAAGGCTTCTGGCCCATAACGACGAAAGAACCATGATGGCCGCAGAAGCCAGGCGTTTCGTCCTCGAAGAGCGCTCCCTCGGTACTGCAGCGGCGCGTCTGGCCGAACTTCTCAAGAAGATCCCGGTTCCATGACATCCGATCCGATCTGGCAGCCCTTGGTGAGAGAGCTGGCGCGCCGGCAAAGGGCGGGCCGCAAGGCAGAGTTCTGGCTGCGCGACGATGACGCCGTGGATCCGACGCCTGCGCTTGATCGGCTGCTTGACCTCACCGGTGAATTCGCGGTTCCGGTCACTCTGGCCGTCATTCCAGCCCTGACCGACGAGAAGCTTGTCGTCGGGCTTGACGAGGCGCCACATGCCACGGTCGCCATCCATGGCTGGGCGCACCGAAATCATGCGCCCGAGGACCAGAAGAAGCAGGAGCTCGGCGCGCATCGGCCACGCGAGGCGGTGCTCGATGATCTGGCTCGCGGGCTGTCGCACGTAACCGGCCTGCACGGCGCACGTGCCGTTCCGATGCTGGTGCCACCCTGGAACAGGATTGACGCCGGCGTGGTATCCGACCTTGGATCGATAGGATTTTCGGCATTGTCGGTCTTTGGGCCGCCGAAACCGGCTTCACTGGCGGTCATCAACAGCAATGTCGACATCATGGATTGGCACGGCACGCGCGGCTGCCGCGATCATGGCCTATTGGTTCAGGCTATCATCGCGCAATTGCAGCATGCAGTCGACGGTGGCGAACCGGTCGGCCTGCTCACCCACCATCTCGTACATGATGAATCGGCCTGGCTTTTCCTCGAACGGCTGTTCACAGTCACCGCACGGACTGAAGCCTGCGTATGGCTTCCGATCTGGACATTGATCGGGCGCAGCGCCGGTAGAGGAAAATAGCTCAGCGCTTTTTGTGCAATGAGACTGGAAATTTGAGCGTCTGGCCATCCCGCGCGGCAAAAGCGCCGGCAAACCTGTCTTTGGCCAGTTTCTCGATCTCGTCCAGTTCCTCGTCGGTGCGCGCCGGATCGTGGTGAAACAGCGCAAGCCCCCGCGCACCGGCCGCCTCACAGAGTTTGACGCCCTGTTGCCATGTCGAGTGTCCGTTACCGCGGCGGCGTTCCATTTCCTCCTCGGTGTAGGCGCAATCGTAAATGACGAGGTCGGCATCTTCGATCAAGCCGAGCACCGCCTGATCGAGTTTGTCCGGCTCGTGCTCAGTGTCTGTGATCACCGCCACGACGCGGCCGCCCCATTCGACCCGGTATCCTACGCAGCCGCCCGGATGGTTAAGACTGCCGGTTCGGACCACCACCCCTTCGCGCGGCCGAAGCACGTCTCCGGATACGAAATCGCGACAGTCGATGCTTGCCTTGCAGATATCGAGTTTCACCGGAAACCACGGCGGCCGCATGAACTCATCGACCATCTGCCGGGTCGTCATGCGTCCTGCAAGATGCCCGGACCAGAGCCTGACCTTGACGCTCCGGTCATAGATCGGCTTGAAAGCCGGCAGCCCGATGATGTGATCGTAATGGCAATGGGTGAAAAACAGGTCGAAATCGGTCACGCCCGACGCCCGAAGTGCCCAGCCGGCAGGCCGTAGGCCAGAGCCCGCGTCGAACAGAAGCGTATGCTTACCGCATCGCATCTCAATGCAGATTGTGTTGCCGCCATAGCGAGAGAATTCTGGCCCCGATACCGAAATGCTGCCGCGCACGCCCCAAAACCTGACCAGGAAAACGTCGTCGTCCATGCTACCCCTTCGCAGTCCAGTCGCCTATGGTAGCCAGTGCCATCACGACGGCGAGGATTAAGCGCACGTTACTCGTTACTTGGCGCTTCGTGCGTCGATCAGATCCGCGGTCGTATGGCTTAGGCGATCGGCAAGAACCCGCACCATCTCGATGGTCATTTCCGGGAACTCCTTCATAAGCCTCAGGAAATGATCCTTGCGGATTCTCAAGGCTTCCAGCGGACTTGCGGCTCTGACGGTGGCCGTGCGGGAGCTGTTGCACAATATGGCGATCTCGCCAACAATCGAATTTGGCACCAGTTCGGCAACTTTTATCGGTCCGCTGTCGGAATTGACCAGAATATCCGCCCTGCCTGAGAGGATGACATAGGCGGCGTCTGCCTCGTCGCCCTGTCGGAAAAGGATCTGGCCGGCGCTGTAGCTCACGCGATCGGATGTGAACGCAAGCAGCTTGAGCTTTGTCGGCTCTATGCCGGAGAACAAGGGAACGCGTTGCAGCATTCCAACCTCATCCTTGAGCAGCATTGTCGCAAACCTTCCCAAAATTCACGTCTGCGAGACTAGAACAACCGACACCCAGATGGAATCAATTCTGTTTCCGGAAGGTGGCGAGCCCGATCAGTCGGGCCCCTTGAACTTGCAGAAAGTTCCCACCGGCAAAATGACCCCATCTGAATGTCCAATGCTCTATGACAGCAGTTCCTTAAAGATACCGCTTCCCGCCAAAAGTGTCTCGTGTGTTCCGTCTTCCACCAATTGACCCGAGTCGAAGACAATAACGCGATCGAACATCATCGCCATTGCCGGATTCGTCACGACCCACACAATTGCCGGTGAATGGCCGTCGCGTCTGGCTTCCTCGAGCACGTTTCGCAGCACCTTATCCTGCATGCGCTGGTCGAGCGCCGACAGCGGCCGGTTGAGAATGAGAAAATCAGGACGCTTGAGCAGGGCCCGGGCAACATCGAGCTTCTGTCGCTGTCCACCGGTCAGCCGCCTGCCGCCGGCGCCGACGTTGAAGTCCAGGCCGACATCCAGAAGTTCGGCATAAAGCCCCAGTTCATCAAGAATGTCATAGACGATGGAGCGTATGCGGTCCGGCGCGTCGGGATGGTTGTTGCCCACACGCCCGAACAGGACATTGTCCATGACGGTAGCCGCGGCAATGTATTTGGCAGGATCATACCGTTCGACCGCATTTTGCAGCTCGGGCGGCAGGTTTTCATAGAACCGGTTGCGTGCAGCGACGATCTTGCTCATCAGCTCGTCGCTCAGCAGGCCGAAGCGGTGCCGGGGCTCGATATAGGCAAAGCTCAAGGTGACGATCATGGCGCGGTCGGTCTCCGAAACCGCCTCGTAGGGACGGTTCTTGAGCCGTTGCAGCAAGGTTTCGTAGGCGGGTATCTCCTCGGCGCTCATGAAGGCGAGCTGCTGGAAGAACTGGTGATCGGGCGGTAGGTCGGCAAACAGCTCGATCGCCTGTTCGGCGATCTCCATGCCCATTTCGTAGAGGGTGCGGTCGAGGCCGGCTTGCTTCAGCACAGAAGCAAAATAGGGATTGGCCGCCAGGGCCCTGTCGGCAAGTTCGGGGCCGGCGGCAGCGCCGAAGAGCAGGTTTTGGCCGATCGTTGCTTCCTTGTTGTAGGCGCCCGGCTCGAAAGGAGCCACCAGTCCGCTCAGCCCTTCGTGTTCCAGCCGGGTTCGCAGCGCCGCACGCAGTTCGACGATCCGCCTGGCAAGCTCCGTGTGACGCGTGAGGTCGGCCGAAGAGCGCAAGCCAAGGTCCAGAATGTCGCGCGACAGAACAACCGCGTCGAGCACCCGCCGCACGGCTTCAAAGAGGTCGTGCGGGCCGGTAGCGCCGGCGGAAGCGTAGTTGATCCAGTCGCTGTGGATATCATGCTCCGGATTGCCCGACCGGCGCGCCTCGTCGACGTTCCAGCGGCGCTGGTCTGCCGCAGCACCGTCATAAGGCACCGATGTCAGCGGCGCATGCTTCAACCCGTAGAGCAGGTTATCGCGGAGGCTTGCCTGGAACAGGAAAACATCCGACGAGGCATAGGACATGCGCCGGCCGGTCACTGCTTCGGGGAGTTCAAGCAGGTCGTCGGCGCCCGAAGCGATCCTTCCGCTGTCCGGCCAGTTCAGCCGCGCGAAGGCTTCTGCAAGCGCCTCCGCTCCACCTGTCGCGGTACTGACCAGCGCCACCGTCTCACCCGGCTTGACCTGGAGGGAGATACGATTAAGGAGCATTGCACCGCCATCGTCTGCTATGGACAGATTGATCGCCGACAGCGGGTTGGTCATCGGAGCGGGATCGTCGATCGTCAATGCCCCGATTCGCGGCGCAATGAGATCCTCAACGGTAAACTGTTCAACGACCTGCTGATATTTGACCTGGACATCCTGCCGCGCCTGATCCCAGTCGATCAGTTCCTTCATCGGTCCGGGCAGGTCCTTGTAGGCGCCGATCACGGCCACGAGCTGGCCGACGTCCAGCCGCCCCTGGATGACCAGATACCCGCCGATCATGTAGAACAGAAAGGGCGTGACCTGCGCGAGAAAATTGTTGAGGAACTTCACCATGAATTTCCATTGGTAAAGATCGAAGCGGATCTTGAAGATAAGCCCGAGCCGGGCAGCTATGTCGGCGCGCTCGTAGTTTGATGTATCGTGGATGTGAACCGCGCCGATGCCGTCGACGATTTCGCCAACCCGGCCCGAAAGCGCGCGCGCCGTCAACTGCCGCTCGCGTCCAAGCACGATCAGCCGCCGCCGCATTCGCGGGATGAGCACGATCTGGATCCCCACGATCACGGCCGCTATCATTCCGAGCCAGACGTTCTGGACCATGATGAACAGCATGGCCGTCAGCGCCTGGCCGCCGAGCAGTACCGGCTGCACGAAGGCATCGCCGATGAAGCCCCCCAGCGGCTCCACCTCGTCCTTCACCATGGTCGCCACTTCGGCGGATTTCACCCGCTTGAAGTAAACCGGCGGAAACCGCAGCACACGATCGACCAGCTCGAAACGGATACGCCTCAGCATGCGTTCGCCGAGGCGGCCCTTGTAGGTGTTGATGTAGAGTTTGAACAGGCCGTTGATGACGACCAGCAAGAGGAACACGAGGCTCAGGGCAAACAGCGTCGCCGTGCGGTCGAGCTGAAAACCGGAGAAGAACAGGACCTCTCCAATGAACGGCAGGTTATAGTGTAGCCTCATGAATGGCTGGGTCGCGCCCGGTTGCTCGAAGCCGCCACCTTGGATCGGGCCGTTGACGATCAGCTTCGGCAGGTCGAAGGACATGAAATACGGGATCATCGAAAGCACGACGATCATCAATATCCCGACCTGCTGCTTCTTGGTGTGCGTCCAGATATAGCGGGCTAGGCTGGGTTCCATATGCGGCTGTGGACCCTTCAGTTGGAAGGATGCAGGATGTAAAAGCACCTGCTGGCGAATGGCGTATCGGCAATTTCTTTGTCGCCAACGGCAAGCTCGAAGCTGCAGTGCACGGAAATTGTCCTGCGCTCAAACGCTTCGCGGCTTCCGTAGGGTTTTGGCGAATAGCCAAGCACGAGGCCGCAGCTGCGTGGCTGGTGCTGGCGGATGGACGCCGATGGTCCGGACAGATGCAAGCGGCTCTCTCCGGCACCGGGCAATGGCGAAGCGGCTTGCAGCATAATCACGTCCGCGGATCAAACAGCCTTGCGGGGGGCAAGATTGCGTTGTGTCGCCCGAAATCCCACCATACAAGACGAATATGATGGATGTCACGCAACCACGCAATGCCGGCATGGACGGGCACGAGCAAACCCTGGACCTCACGCGGGGAATTGCTGCCTATGTCGACCGCCCTCTCGTGGCAGGGCTGGCGCGCGTCATCGCCAAGCATCCGCAGGCCGATATCGCCAACGCTTTTAACCACAAGCAGGTCGCCTGCAAGATGTGGGCGCTCGACAGGCTGTTCGAAAGCAGCGGCGGCCGGTTCGGGCGCATATGGGTCCTGGGTGGATGGTACGGCGTATTGCCGGCAATGCTTTTCAACGACGCCCGCTTCGACATCGCGGCGGTCGATAGCATCGACATCGATCCCGAAGTCGCGCCGGTCGCCCGGACCCTCAACCGGGAAGCCGGCGACCGGTTCCGGGCGCTGACGGCAGATATGTACGCACTCGACTATGCGGCCGGGCGGCCCGACCTGACGGTCAATACGAGCTGCGAACACATAGCCGATCTGCGCGCCTGGCTTGCTCTGCTTCCGCAGGGTACGAATGTGCTGCTGCAATCGAACGATTATTTCAGCGAGCCGACGCACATCAACTGCGTGGCCTCACTTGCAGCCTTCGAAACAATGGCGGCGCTACGGGAGGTGCGGTTCTCCGGCGAACTGCCGACAAAAAATTATACGCGCTTCATGCTGATCGGAACGGTTTGAAGCGTGTTAAGCGTATCTCATCCAGACACGACGCGCGTTAGGATCCATCGTCTGTTTGATCATGAACTTTTTCGAAACCGGGCTCCACTTTTAGGGACCATGTCGATACCGCTCGCGCAGGATTTGCGCCGAGCGACGAGCGCCTTCCAGATTGAGACGATGCGCGGATGGCGTCGGTGCCGCAAGCGCCTGTTCGATCGCTTGCGCCAAGCCTTCGGGCGTTAGGTCCTTTTCCATCAGCACCGTTGCAAGACCGAGTTCTTCGAGCATCAGAGCGCGAACCGTCTGTTCGGTTTCCCCGCCGGCTGCAAATGGAACGAGCAGGGAGCGACAACCCGCGCGCAGGACATCGCAGACCGTGTTGTAACCCGCCTGCGAGACTGACAGGCGGGCGCCGGTCAGTAGGCTGGCGAAATCCTCGCGGAACCGGAAGATGGACAGACCCGGCGTGGCATCGCGTGCAATCGCGTCAAACTCGTCTTTCGGCAGGTTTGGGCCGGTGATCAAACACCATTTCCAAGCGTTGTTGGCATTCCGCGCCGCTGCGACGGTGGATCTGACAAGGCTCTTTCCGGCAGCCCCGCCGCCAACCGACACCAGAACGTCGAAGCGCTCGGAAGCCGCGGGCGATGGCAGCCCGGCAACGAGCCCTGTGTAGGTGATCTCGGCCCTGATCGCCCCAGCCAGTGGAAATGTCTTGTCGATGGTTGCGAAAGCCGGGTCGGCGTGGACCATAACCAGGTCGAAATGCCTGTTGATGAGATCGACCGTTTCCTCGTCTCGGCCCGGCTTGACGCGCTCCTGAAGGATATCGCGGACGGACGTCGCCAGCAGCGGCCTGGGCGACGCCGCGTCGATGGCCTCGATCAGCGGCAAGAGTTCGAAGCGCATCTGCCGGCGTCCAAATGGAAACGCCTCGACAATGACGATATCAGGCCTGCAATCCCGGAATGCCTGCAGCAGCATCTCTGAACGCGATTTCTTGAAATCATCGTCGATGGGTTTGCCCTGCAGGTCGACAAGACCGGAAAAACCTTCATCACCGGAGGTGACAGGTGGCAGGGTTACAGATTTTACACCTGATCCCGGAAACCCCGCGATCGGCGCTCCGCCGGTTACGACGGTTACGTCAAACCCGTCATCGACCAGAGCCGCCGCAATGCGGCTGGCGCGCGCGAGATGGCCGATACCGAGCAGGTGCTGGACATAGAAGAAAGCACGCAGCCGCTTCATTCGGCGGCCCGCCACTCCCGCTCGAACAGTTCCTTGAGCTGTCCAATGCTTGCCATATGATCGAAATTACCGCGGACGCGCCGCTCTGCGGCGTCGCCGAGGCGGGCGCGCAGCACGGGATCACGGATAAGGCGCTCCAGCGCCTGTGCCAGGGCAATTGGGTTTTCCATCGGAACCAGCAGCCCGGTTTCATCCGGCGATAAAAGCTCCGGCACGCCGGAAATATCGGTCGACACGCATGCAAGCCGCTGGCTAGCTGCTTCCACCAGAACATTCGGCAGACCGTCCCGGTCGCCATTTGCTGTGATCCTGCAGGCCAGGGCGAAGATGTCGGCGCAGCGGTAGTGCTCAAGCACCTCCTGCTGCGCAAGCGCGCCTTTCCAAGAGACGCGACCATCCAGGCCGAGCTTTTGCGCCAGCGCCTTGAACCGTTCCAATTCCTCGCCGCCGCCGATATGCTCGAAACGCCACGCCAAATCACCAGGCAAGAGGGCAAGGGCCTCCAGCAAGGTATCGTAACCTTTCTTTTCAACGGCGCGCCCGACACTCAGAACGATAACCGGTTCGTCCGGCGCCGAGCCGTCATGCTGTTTTCGCGCCTCGCCGAAACTGCCGAAGCGATCAAGGTCGAGCCCATGATAGCTCAGATGCACGGACGAGTTGCCGTTAGCGAGTTTTTTCAGACGGTCGAAGCCGGTTTTCGTGCAAGTGACCGTCCAGCGCGCCGAGGAAAGCTTGCCAGCCAGATCCCAGTCCGCCGAAGTCCAGATGTCCTTGGCATGGGCCGAGCAGCTCCAGGGCAGGCCGCGAAGCTGGCTGGCATAGCGCGTCACCGATGCCGGCGTGTGCGCGAAATGTGCGTGCAGCCAGCCTGCGCCTTCAGGCCATTCGGCCGCCAGCACGAGCGCTTGCCCGAAGCGGCGAGCGCGATTGCGCGTAAAGTCGCGGGGGATATCGGTAGCCAGCAATCGGAGCGCGCGCCAGAAGCCCGGCCGCAACAGATAAGCAAACAGCGAGCGAACCACGCGCAGCGGCTCCTCATGCAGATATTCCGGCAGATAATGGACGGGCGCTTTGATCTCGTCATGCACGGGGTGGCGTTTTGCGTCGGTCGGCCGCCTGAGCGCGACGAGTATCAGCTCGAATCCCGCACGCTCCAGACCGAGCAGTTCCTGCGCGATGAAGGTTTCCGACAGCCGCGGATAGCCCTTCAGAACCACGACGATCTTGCGGTGTTGCAACTCAGTTCATGCCTTCAATGACCGAAAGGTGATGGCCGGCCCGCCGGTCGAGCAGTTCCGCGACGATTTCGGAAATATGAGGCAGCCCTTCCAGCGTCAGATGCGGATTGCTCTGCGATGGGCGGGGCCGGTCCGGCAGCACCTTCAGTGCATCGGCAAACCGCCGGGAATCCTCGGCTTCTTCCGGCAAAAGCATCTCGATGAGGCCGAGTTCGGCTGCGCGCCGTGCGCGGATCAGCTGTTCCTCGCGGGGCTTGACGCGCGGCACGATCAGCGCCGGCTTGTCGAAAGACAGTATCTCGCAATAGGTGTTGTAACCGCCCATCGCCACTACCGCCTTGGCGCCGGCAATCAGCTCTTCCATGCGGTTGTCGAACTCGATCATCTTGATATAGGGGATCTTGGACCCTTTCCTGAGCAGCTTGTTGCGCTTGCGCGCCGGCATGTAAGGCCCAAGCACGATCAGCGCCCTATGCTGCAACTGCGGATCCTGCTGATAGGCATCGATGACGTCGTGGATCAGTTCACCGCCGTCACCGCCGCCACCGGTGGTAACGAGGATATAGTCGCCCTCGGGCCGGTGGCCGGGCAACTCGTTCTTCTGCAGGCTCCGTTGCAGGAAACCGACGAACTTCATCTTTGCCCTGACAGCCGGCGGCACGTCCAGGCCGGTCAACGGATCGTAGAAATCCGGCGGACCATAGGCCCAGACCTTGTCGTAGAACAGGCCTATCTTGCGCATCACATCCCTGCGTGCCCACTCCGCTTCGAGCAGATGCGGCGCGTCCATCACCTCGCGCAGGCCAAGCACGAGCGTGGTGCCCCGCGTCTTGAGGTAGGACAGCGTGTCCTCGATCTCACCGCGCAGGCCGAGCGGTTCCTTGTCGACGATGAAGATATCCGGCCGGAAGGTCTCGGCTGTGTGGCGGATGATCGACTGGCGCATCCTCAGCGTCTCATGCAGATCGATATCCTTTTCCAGCGAGGTGTATTCGCCGTTGCGCAACTTGATGACGCTGGGGATCTTCACGAAGTCGACACGGGCGCGGTAGTCGAAGGCGCCAGCGATAGGCGCACCCGAAATGATAAGCACCTGAAGTCCGCGGAAATCCTCGACCAGCGAATGCGCGATCGTCCGGCAGCGCTGCAAGTGGCCGAGCCCGAACGTGTCGTGGCTGTACATTAGAATTCGCGCGTCTTGTACGTGCTGGGTCATTGTTGAACGTCTTTTAGAATTCTCGCCTTGAGGACCGTGGGCGGCCCCGCACGAAACCATCCCGCGGGTCTATCGACCTGTTTTGAAACATGAGGGCACAATTTTCAATTTGTATTATCCAAGAGGGCCCATATGCTGAAGCTAGGAAGCTGCGTTTGCTCGGCTGCCCGCCTGCTACGTGGTCCAGAAGAACCTGCATCATTCACGGGTATGATCCTCGCCGACGCAGATCTGTTTGCTTGGCCAGCTTGCAGAGGCCTTGTCGATCGACCGGTCCCCCATTGGCCGGTAACACCTTCGTAACTGAGCGTCCAGCCAGTGCGGTTGCCGATTTGATCGTTCGAACCGCTCGAAGATCATTTGGACCGTCGCACGAAGCCAGCGAACCTATGCCTAGAACTGAGCGGATTCGGCAGTTTTTAGCCCATCAACCAAATGCTGAAGGTCCGCGTCATTCGCGTAGTGCAGGGTGGCGACCAACGTGTCGATCGTGAACTCCGAATCGAACTTGCTTATTTTAGCGTAGTGCGCGGCCGCAGCTGTCCGATCACCCAGCCAGCCATAGGCGGCCGCAACAAAGGCGTGCTGGCTGGCATCCATCTTCGACAGATGCATGAAGGCCTCGACGGCTTCCGAGTATTCCCGGGCTGCAAAGAGCGCTTTCCCGAGATGGCTCCAGAAGCGCTCCGGGTGGTGAGGGTTCAGCCGCATGGCCTTGCGAATCCAGTCGGCCCCTTCCTTGGGCCGGCCGAGCCAAGTCAGAAGCTCGCCCTGCTGGACCACGACAAGATCGTAGTTCGGATTGAGCGCGAGCGCGCGTTCCTGGTGGTGGCGGGCCTTGGTCAGGTCGTTGCGGTTGATGTTGATCGCCGCCAGGATTCGTTGGACGTCCGCATCGTTGGCGTCCAGCGCCTGCGCCGACTCCGCCTCGCGGACAACCTCGTCGAAGGTCGCGTCCTTGTCGGCACACCAGCCGTAGCCCCAGGCTTGCCCCAGGATGCAGCCCTTCCAGGCGTGGGCATGCGCGTAGTCGGGGTCGAGCTCCACTGCCCGCGTTATCAGTTTCAGCGCCTCCTCGTTCTCGGCGCGACTGCTGCGATGGTGGCGGACCTTGGCCGCCAGCACACATTCGTAAGCGGCCATGCTGGCCGGCGTCTTGCGCGCGACGAGGTCCTGTTGCGCGGCCTCGACGCGGCCTGGCAGCGTGGCCACGATTGCCGCAGTCAGCTCATCCTGGATGGCGAACACGTCGTCCAGCTTGCGATCGTATCGCTCGGCCCAAATATGTGTGTCGTTTGCTGTGTCGATCAGCTGGGCGGTGACCCTGAGTTGCCCGCCCGATTTGCGGACGCTGCCCTCCACCAGATATTGCGCGCCCAGCTTCTGGGCGATTTCGCGCAGATTCACCGACTGCCCCTTGTAGACGAAGGTGGAGTTGCGCGAGATCACGAAAAGCTCATGCCGGCGCGAAAGTTCCGTGATGATGTCCTCGGTCAGGCCATCGACGAAAAATTCCTGTTCGGAATCGCCGCTCATATTGGCGAAGGGCAGGACGGCGATCGAGGGCTTGACGACGCCACGTCGGGCGGCGCCGTTGCCCGCTGCCGAAGCAGCTTCGTCGAGCACCGCACGCCAGACCCGCACCGGGCGTGAAATGTTCTTCAGCGACTTCTCGCCCAGATCCTCGAACTTGACTTCAATGCGATCGGAGACCTGTTCGTAAACGGCCTGGGTGACGCATACCCCGCCGACATCAGCGAGCTGCTCGAGTCTCGCCGCAACGTTGACGCCGTCGCCGTAGATGTCGCCATCATCGAAGATGATATCCCCTAGGTTGATGCCAATGCGAAACTGGATACGACGGTCCTCCGGCACGTCGGTGTTGCGGCGGCGCATGCGGATCTGAATCTCTGCGGCGCAGCGTACGGCGTCCCCCACGCTTTGGAACTCGACGAGCATGCCATCGCCTGTGGTCTTGATAATTCGGCCCTGATTCTTGGCGATTGCCGGATCGATGAGCTCGATCCGGTGGGTTCTTAGCCGGGCGAGCGTGCCCTGCTCGTCGGCTTCCATGAGCCGAGAGTATCCTGCCATGTCGGCTGCAAGCACTGCAGCGAGCCTGTGTTCCATGCTTCAGCCTCAAAGAAACACGCAACTTTAACATGGAGTCGCTGGAATCAAAGGCTTAGTGGGCCTGGAGTATGGTTCGGGATTTTCGCGTTGCGCCGCATCCGAGGCACTGGAGGTGAGAAGCGAAGGTTGCCCCAAGGCTCGTACAACCTGGAAAACTGCTTGTCGCGATTGGTGCGAGGCTGTTCGTCGAGTGAGCGACAGATTAGCTGTCGTTCAAGACGTTTGAGATAGGTGCTGCTGTAGATAAGATCCAGGCCAAAACCGTGCTAGGATGGCCACAGCGCGGCGCGAAATGTCTGCTTCAAAGCGGTCAGGAACGGTTGTCATGCTCAATCCAATCTCCATCATGGCCGACCGGCTCGGCGACCATCTGTCGGAACTCTATCTCCAGTATTTCTCGCATCGCAATTCGGAATATGCGAGCTACATAGGCGGGGCGGCCCGCCTGGTCCTGGAGCGCATCGGCAATTCGAACGCTCTCTATCACAACATCGAGCACACGCTGATGGTTACGCTCGCTGGCCAGCAGATCATCCGAGGCCGGCTGCTTTCGGAATCCCTGACCCCCGATGACTGGCTGCATTATACCTGCGCGCTGCTTGTCCACGACATTGGCATGGTGCACGGCGTGTGCCAGGGCGACACCGAGGACAGCTTCGTCATTAACGAGGCCGGCGACCGCTATACGCCACCGCGCGGCGCCTCCGACGCGGTACTAGCGCCCTATCATATCGAGCGCGCCAAGATCTATACGCGCCAACGTTTTGCTTCCTCGAAGTTCATCAACGAGGAGCGCATTGTCGAGGCGATCGAGATGACGCGCTTTCCAGTGCCGAACGATCCGGCATACCAGGTCACCAACACCGAGCCGGCGCTGGTCAGGGCCGCGGACCTGATCGGCCAGCTCGCTGATCCCTTCTACCACCGCAAGCTGCCGGCGCTGTTTGCCGAGTTCTCTGAGATCGGGATGGTGGAAAAGCTCGGCTGCAAGACCGCCGCCGATCTCGGCGCCATCTTCACCGATTTCTTCACGCTGCAGGTCGAGCCCTATATCGGTGACGCGATCCGCTATCTGGAGCTGACGACGGAAGGCAAGCAGTGGATCGCCAACCTCCACAGCAACCTCTTCCAGTCCGGGCATCGCCCGGCCAGGATCGGGCCGTTCCCCGGCGTGTTGCAGCCGACCTCGGCGAGCCTTTCGGTGGTAACTTAAGAGCCCCGGCGCGATCGCACGACTAACCACCCAGGTCAAATTCTTCGAATGGTTGCGCGATAACGCCGACGAGGCAGTATCGAGCTCGCTGTCGCGATAGGCCGGCTGGTACGCGATCGCGGAAGCCAACTGGCCGAACGCGTCACAACCTTCGCAGCGGATATTGTCCGTTTTCTGCCTTTCGGGATACGCGCCTAAACGACAGGATCTGCAAAGTTTGCCGTACTAATATCGCCCAGCCTATCCTAAAAAAGTACGGCAGCCTGCTAGATAAGCCATTGAAACCGTTGGTGATCCCGACAGGAATCGAACCTGTGACCTACAGATTAGGAATCTGCCGCTCTATCCTACTGAGCTACGGGACCACGCGGCCCGACACATAGCCGCTTCGGATCGTTTCGCCAAGAGGAAGGTTCAAAGCGCCGGGTCGATACGCCGAGGTGTGGCGCGGCCTTGAATTCCAAGGCCTGCGCCGTCGCTGACAAGCCGCAATCTCGCCGTGCCCGTGCCCGAACGCCGGCGCCGCATGCGGCCCGGCGCCAAAGTCCGTCAGGCGGCCAGCGCGGTTTCGGCCAGCTTCACCCAATAGCTCATGCCGTGCGGGATGACCTCGTCGTTGAAGTCGTAGGCCGGGTGGTGGAGGCCCGCGGTGTCGCCATTGCCGATGAAGATGAAGGCGCCGGGGCGCGCTTCCAGCATGTAGGAAAAATCCTCGCCGCCCATCACCGGCTGGATGGCGCGGTGCACCTGGGCGCTGCCCGCGACATAGGCCGCGATATCGCCGGCAAAGACCGTTTCTTCGGCGTGATTGAAGGTGACGGGATAGTTGGCGTTGTAGTCGACCTCGATCGTCGCGCCGAAGGCGGTGGCCAGTCCCTGGCAAATGGTGCGGATGCGCTCCTCCGCCTTCTTGGCGACTTCCTTCTTCAGCGAGCGCACGGTGCCGGCGATCTCGGCGTTTTCGGGAATGACGTTATAGGCGTCGCCGGCGTGGAACTTCGTCACCGACACCACCACCGCCTCGACCGGGTCGGTGCTGCGCGAGGCGACCGTCTGCAATGCGCCGACCAACTGGCTGGTGATGACGATCGGATCGATGGTGCCGTGTGGCATCGCCGCATGGCCGCCGCGGCCCTTGACGGTGATGGTGAATTCGGCGGTCGCCGCCATGATCGGGCCCGGCCGGATGGCAAACTGGCCGACCGGCAGGCCCGGCATATTGTGCATGCCGAACACTTTGGAGATGGCGAAGCGGTCCATCATGCCGTCCTTGACCATCTCGTTGCCGCCGCCGCCGCCTTCCTCGGCCGGCTGGAAGATCACAGCCACGGAACCGCTGAAATTGCGGGTCTCGCTCAGGTATTTGGCCGCGCCCAGCAGCATCGCCGTGTGGCCGTCATGGCCGCAGGCATGCATTTTGCCGGGAATGGTGGACGCATAGGGCTTGCCGGTGATCTCGTTGATCGGCAGCGCGTCCATGTCGGCGCGCAGCCCAATGGTCGTGCCGTCGCCCTTGCGGCCGTGGATGATGCCGACCACGCCGGTCTTGCCGAGGCCCGTCACCACCTCGTCGCAGCCGAATGCCTTCAGCTTCTCGGTGACGAAAGCGGCGGTCTGGAAGACGTCGAAGTTCAGTTCCGGCGTCTGATGCAGGTGCCGTCGCCAGCCGGCAACCTCTTCTTGCATCTCGGCGGCGCGATTCAGGATAGGCATGATCGGTCCATTTCGCTGTTGGGGCAGCCGGGTTGCGTCTGCTCAATTGCAATCGTGATTGTCCGGCACTTTGCCATGTTGGCGTCACATAGGGTAAATAGCACCGCAGCAAAGCGGTCCGGGGATGAGGGTCGGACCAATATGCTGGCGACCGTGTAATGAAATCTTACGGAGCCAGAGGCGACTACGGCAAGAGGCGATTTCGGATTCCATGATGTGGTACAGGCATTTTCTCAAATTGTTGCTGGCGGGCGCAGTTGCGCTGCCCGCCTTCGCGACATCGGTACTCGCCAATCCGCTGGTCCTGTTCGACCTGCAGACGGGCAAGATCCTCGAGCATCAGGACGCCTTCAAGCGCTGGTATCCGGCCTCGCTGACCAAGCTGATGACCGCCTATGTGACGTTCCGGGCGATCGCGGCGGGCGAGGTCCAGCTCGATTCGCCGATCAAGGTGACGAAGCATTCCGCCGGCGAGCCGCCGAGCAAGATGGGCTTCAAGCCTGGCTCGGTGATGCGGCTCGACAATGCGCTGAAGATGATGCTGGTCAAATCGGCCAACGACATTGCCATGGCCGTGGGCGAGAATGTCGGCGGCTCGCAGGCCGCGTTCGCCGAACGCATGAATGCCGAGGCGCGCCGGCTCGGCATGACCGGAACGCATTTCGTCAATCCGAACGGGCTTTATTCGCCCGACCAGTACACGACGGCGCGCGACCTCGCTCTGCTGGTGATGGCGATCCGCGGCGAATTCCCGCAATACGCGCCCTGGTTCTCGATCGAGGGGCTTGCGGTCGGCAAGAAGGCGATCTCGAACTACAATCTCCTGATCGGCCGTTATCCCGGCGCCGACGGCATGAAGACCGGTTTCGTCTGTCCTTCGGGCTTCAACATGATCGGTTCGGCAACTCGCAACGGCCGTACGCTGGTGGCGGTGGTGCTTGGCGAGAAATCCGCGGTAAGCCGGGCCGAGACGGCGGCACGTCTCCTCGACCAGGG
Source organism: Mesorhizobium amorphae (assembly GCF_014843845.1). GTDB lineage: Bacteria > Pseudomonadota > Alphaproteobacteria > Rhizobiales > Rhizobiaceae > Mesorhizobium > Mesorhizobium amorphae_A. Next base: position 250,393 of record NZ_JHQS01000061.1, read on the forward strand.
TTTTGACACGCCGGCGACTGGCTCGACCACCATCGCCGCCTTGCCCTCCTATGGCGACACGCTCTCGGCCAACGACATGAATGACGAGATCTGCAAGAAGAAGACGAAGGCGGAGCAGTCGGAAGCACCGCCTGCCGTTGCCGCCAAGGACGTGCCGAAATCGCCCTACCAGCAAAAGCTCGACCACGTGCCGACGCTGGTCGCCGTCGGCCTCGGCGGCGCCACCGGGCCGACGCCGAAGGCGATGCTCGACGAGACCGGCCAGGAATTCGCCGACGTGCCGCTGCCGACCTGGCGGCCCGACCGGCCGGCACCGGCCGGCGCCACCGTGGTCGGCTCGGCTGCCGTACAGGGCGACCAGCCGGTCAAGGCCGCGAAGAACTAGGCAATGGCAAGCTTCCCGATCCCCGTGTCGGTGCTTACCGGTTTCCTCGGCGCCGGCAAGACGACGCTGCTCAACCGGCTGCTCAAGGATCCCACGCTCGCCGACACCGCCGTCATCATCAACGAATTCGGCGAGGTGGCGATCGACCATCTGCTGGTCGAGCAGGCGTCCGACGGCATCATCCAGCTCTCCGATGGCTGCCTCTGCTGCACGGTGCGCGGCGAACTGGTCGACACGCTGGCCGATCTCGTCGACAGGCTGCAGACCGGCCGCATCGCCAAACTGGCCCGCGTCGTCGTCGAGACCACCGGTCTCGCCGATCCGGCGCCGGTGCTGCAGTCGATCATGGCGCATCCAGCACTTGTCCAGGCCTTCCGGCTCGATGGTGTCATCACTTTGGTCGACGCGGTCAATGGCAATGCGACGCTCGATGCCCATGTCGAGGCACTGAAACAGGCGGCCGTCGCCGACCGCATCGTGCTGACCAAGACCGACCTGATGACTGAATCAGGCGATCTCGATGCCTTGCGGACCCGGCTGCGGCAGATCAATCCGGGTGCGGCGCTGCTCGAGGCCGGCGACAGGAGCACGGGCGCGGCCGCGCTGTTCGACTGCGGCCTCTACAATCCGGCGACGAAATCCGCCGACGTGCAACGCTGGCTCGGCGAAGAAGCCGGCCATGATCATGGCGATCACCATCATGGCGATCATGATCATGGCGATCACGACCATCACCACGGCCATCGCCACGATTCACGAGTGCGGTCCTATTCGCTCGTGCATGACGGTCCGGTGCCGTTTTCGGCGATCGAGATGTTCCTCGACCTGTTGCGTTCCACGCATGGCGAGCGCCTGCTGCGCATGAAGGGCGTCATCGAGTTGCAGGAGGACCCGTCGCGGCCGCTGGTCGTGCACGGCGTGCAGAAGATCCTGCATCCGCCGGCGCGGCTGCCGTCCTGGCCCGACGGCCAGCGTGGCACCAGGCTGGTGCTGATCACGCTCGACATGCCGGAGGACTATGTGCGCCGGCTGTTTGCCGCCTTCACCAACCGGCCGTCGATCGACACGCCGGATAGAGCGGCGCTGGAAGACAATCCGCTGGCCATCGCCGGGCGGCGTTAGCTCGCGAAGGTGGCAGATTACCGCAAGATTTCCACGGTGCCGCCACGCTCAACCAGAAAACGATGGCCGCCGGATACCGCCGCCGTTTCGATCAACTGGTGGCCGGCGTCGGAGCAGAAGGCCGGAATGTCGATGACCGCCAGCGGGTCGGTGGTCTCAAGCCACAGCCGGCTGCCCGGCCGCATCGCGGCCAGCCGCTTCTTCGCCTTCAGCACGGGAAGCGGGCAGTTCAGCCCCTTGAGGTCATAGACAGCGTCAGGATCGACCAAGGGCCTATCTTCTTGTTCAAGCATGATCTTTTTCCGAAAACCGGCTCCCGCTTTTCGGGATCATGCTGCGGAACCTCAGCCGCCGAACATGCCGAGCAGCTTCTTCTTCAGCTTTGTCACCGTGCCGTCGCCGGCGTCAGCCGCCTGCGTCTCCGCCGGTGCGGCCTCGGCGGGCTGCGCGATGGTCGCGGTAGCGACCGGCTGCTGTGCCGCGGCCTTCTCGGCCTCTTTCTCGGCCAGTGCCTGCGACTTTGCGGCCTCCTTCGCAGCCTTGGCTGCCTCTATGGCTGCCAGCCGCTGCTCCTCGGCCTTCTTCTTGGCCGCCTTCTCCGCGTCGAGCGCGGCCATCTTGCGGCCGGCCGGCGAATCGATGCGGCCCATGCGCGCCGTCTCGGTCACCGTACCGTCGGAGTTGAGCGACGGCGGATCGATCGGCACGCGCTCGCCGCGGGCGCGGCGCTTCGACCAGTCGGAAACGATGCTGGCTTCCTTGATGCCGGCGATCGTCGGCTTGGGCGCCGGCACGCTGGACTTGACCGCGCCGCTGAACGCCGCTTCGTAAGTGCTCTGGTAGGCGTTGTAGGCGCTCTTCAGCGAATCCGGCTGCGTGCTGGCGGGGCAGGGCCCGGTCGGATCGAAGGTCGTGCCCTCCGGAGCCACCTGGTTGAAGACGTAGCGCTTCTCGCAGACGTCGACCTTCGGCGGCACCTTGGTGATCTCGAAATTGTCGTAGCCGACCTTCAGCATCTTCCAGAAGTCGTAGTTCGGGTCGTTGCGGTAGCGCGCCATGTTGGCGGGGGTCATGCGGAACGGAAAGGCCTCGATCTGGAACTCGGTCTGGCCGCCCTGGAAGGCGTCGCGGCCGAAGGCATAGATCTGCTCGATCTGCGCGTCCGTCATCGAATAGCAGCCCGAGGACGAGCAGGCGCCGTGCACCATCAAATTGGAGCCGGTGCGGCCGTTGGCGCGATCATAGGCGTTGGGATAGCCGATGTTGAAGGACAGATGGTAATTCGAGCGCGGGTTCATCTGCTGGGGACGAACCGTGTAGAACCCTTCCGGCGCCTGGCGGTCGCCCTCGGTGAATTTGGGCCCGAGCTTGCCCGACCATTTGCAGATGTCGTAGCTGGCGACCAGATCGTAGCGGCCGTTGGTCTTGGCCTTCCAGATCTCCAGCTTGCCCTCTTCCTTGAAGATGCGGGCCATCACCGAGGAGGTGCGGACCATGCCCTTGGCCTTCATGTCGGCCAGGATCTTGTCCGGCAGCGGCTTGTTGGCCTCCGGGGCGAAATCCTTCATCGAGGAATCGTTGCAGCCGGCCACGCCTATCGCGGCGATCAGAGCTCCGGTGCGGGAAAGCTTGGCAAACATGGTACGGCTACGTCTTTTCTCTCGGGCGACAGATTTCGGCACCGCCAGCCCACACGCTAAACATTAGCGGACCGTAAGCCCGTTAACCTTGAAAAATCCTTACCGCAAGCTTCGGATCACCCCTCACGGCAATTTCATTGACCCGAATGCGGCGGCATTTTTGTGGCGAAATTGCGCAATTCCGCCACTTTGCGGCGTGTTGGCCGGGGCAATCCCAAGGCGATCATACGTTTTGACAGATCCGGATCTGCCGGGGACTAGATAACGCTGCCACCCTCGGCATTGCCATCGCTATTGCCATTGTCCAGTGGCGGCTGGGAACTCACCTGTTGAGCCGTAAGTGCTTGCAGGCGGGCCGCTTTGACCAGCGTAGGTTTCTCGTATTTTTTCATCTCAAATCCCCCCTAAAAGCGAAAAGCCTAATTAGCAGTCGTTAAAGCAGGGTGTCTATGGCGACCCAGTCCCGAACCCCAGGATAGTCTACTTTGAACCCGCTGAAGGCGGTAGCGCCTACTGCCACTTGCGGAAATGCGCATAGGGTCCAGGCCGTCACTAGGAACATCCAATCAACGAACTGGTCTGCAGTCGGCGTTTCCGTGAAACGGTGAACCGCCTTAGAGGCTACGGCCCATGGCCAGGTATTTCTCGCGGCGCTGCTCGCGGAAATCGGTGTTGGCGCCGGCAAAGTCCTTCATCGTCCTGGCGATGAGGTCGCCGGTGGCGGCAATCACCGTTTCCGGGGCGCGATGGGCGCCGCCGAGCGGTTCGGGGACGATGGCGTCGATGATCTTCATTTCGTAAAGATCCTGGGCGGTGATCTTCATGTTGGTCGCGGCATCCTTCGAGCGGGTGGTGTCGCGCCACAGGATCGAGGCAGCACCTTCCGGCGAGATCACCGAATAGATGGCGTGCTCGAGCATGTAGACCCGGTTGGCGGTGGCAATCGCAATGGCGCCACCGGAGCCGCCTTCGCCGATGACCACCGAGATCGACGGCACCTTGAGGCCAAGGCAGGCCGAGGTCGAGCGGGCGATGGCTTCGGCCTGGCCGCGTTCCTCGGCGCCGACGCCGGGATAGGCACCGGCGGTGTCGACCAGGGTCAAAAGCGGGATCTTGAAGCGGTCGGCAAGCTCCATCAGCCGCACCGCCTTGCGGTAGCCTTCGGGCCGCACCGAGCCGAAATTGTGCTTGAGACGGCTCGCCGTGTCCGAGCCCTTCTCCTGGCCGAGCACCGCCACCGGCTCGCCGCGAAAGCGGGCGAAGCCGCCGACAATCGCCTGGTCTTCACCGTAATTGCGGTCGCCGGCCAGCGGCGTGAAATCGCTGAGCAGGCCTTTGATGTAGTCGACGCAATGCGGCCGGTCGGGATGGCGCGCTACCTGCACCTTCTGCCACGGCGTCAGTGCCTTGTAGGCATCGCGCAGCGCATCGCGCGAGCGTTTCTCCAGCCGGCTGATCTCGTCGCCGACATCGACGGCCTCGCCGTTCTCGGCAAGCTTCTTCAGCTCAAGGATCTTGCCTTCGAGATCCTGCACCGGCTTTTCGAAATCGAGGTAATTGTACATTCTTGAGCGGACCGGCAATTCGGAAGGCAATGGCTGGCGAAACCCTCGAAAACGGAGGCTCCGGGCGGTGGAACGTCGCCCTCACATAGCGATATGAGGCCTAGTCGGCAAGCGGATGATGATCATTGACCAGCCGCACCAGCCGCTCCTCCAGAACATGGGTGTAAATCTGCGTGGTCGAGATGTCGGAATGGCCGAGCAGTTGCTGCACCGCCCGGAGGTCGGCGCCGTTCTGCAAGAGATGGCTGGCGAAAGCATGGCGAAGCACATGCGGCGAGATCTTCGCCGCGGTGATGCCGGCCCTGGCGGCGAGCCCCTTCAGGTCGCGGCCAAACACCTGCCGGGAGAGATGGCCGGTGTCGGACGCGGCCGGAAACAGGAACATGCTGTCGGCAAAGGTCGGCACGGTGGCTCTGGCGGTGAGCCAGGCGCGCATCGCGGTGCGCGCCTTGGCCGACAGCGGCACCATGCGCTCCTTGTCGCCCTTGCCGCGCACCATGAAGAAGCGGTCGTCGCGCAAGGCTACCGTCACCGGCAAGCCGACCAGTTCGGAGACGCGCAGGCCGGTGGCGTAGAGCACCTCGACCAGGGCATGCAGGCGCAGAGCCGCCAGGCTGTTGCCATCGTTCTGCGAGGTATCACCTGCTTCCATGGCCGCACGGTCGATCAGCCGGCCCGTCTCGGCTTCGCTCATCGTCTTCGGCAGCGGACGGCCCTTCTTCGGACTGTCCAGCGTGCCCGTCGGGTCGTCGCCGCGCAGGCCTTCGGCGTAGAGGAATTTGAAGAACTGGCGGATCGCCGACAGTTTTCGTGCCTGCGATGTCGGCGCAAAGCCGCGTTCGGCGATGTCGTCGAGATAGGAGCGGATTTCGGAGGCGCCGGCACCGGCAAGCCCGCCGTCTATCTCCTGCGAAGCGTCCTCGAGGTCGCGGCGATAGGAGGAGAGCGTGTTTTCGGCGGCACCCCGCTCGGCGCTCATCATTTCCAGAAAGGCTTCGATGCGAGCCGCGCTGTTCATTCTTTCGGATCAGTTCTTCTTGGGATTCAGCTTTTCCGGCGGGATGCGCACGCTCATCTCGGCCTTTTTCGGTTCGACGAACATCGCCAAGGCAAACATCGTACCATAGGCAATGCCGGCAAGAATCATCAGCGTCACGACAAAGCGAAACAGAGTCGGCATCAATCTTCGCCCGTCTTCTTGTTCTGCATTTCCAAACCCTGTGCCCTTATGGGACGCCAATCCGGCCAATTCAAGGACGAAGCTCGCGTGCCCCCTGCTTGACGCAAACAGGCTTTTGATGTCGATACGCCGGCAAAGAGGGCCTAGAAACAACATGGTCTCATGAACGCGTTGCCAGCAAATCCTCCAGGCGAAGGCCATGCCGAGCTGCTCGAGCGGCTGGGCAAGCGCTCGATCGTCTTTGTCGGCCTGATGGGTGCCGGCAAGACGGCGATCGGCCGCAAGGTGGCGGCGATGCTGGCACTGCCCTTCATCGACAGCGACCAGGAGATCGAAAGCGTCTCGCGCATGACCGTGCCGGAGCTGTTCGAGCGCTATGGCGAGGCGGAATTCCGCGCGCTGGAGCAGCGTGTCATCCTGCGCCTGCTGGAAAACGGCCCGCAGGTGCTGTCGACCGGCGGCGGCGCCTTCATGAATGCGCAGACGCGCGAGGCGATCGCCGGCCACGGCGTCTCGGTATGGCTGAAGGCCGAACTCGACCTTCTAATGGAGCGCGTGTCCAAGAAGCAGAACCGGCCGTTGCTCAAGAACCCCGATCCGCGCGCCGTGCTCGAGCAGCTGATGGCCGAGCGCTATCCGGTCTACGCCACATCCGACGTCACCGTGCCGACGCGCGACGACCGCAAGGAGGTCATCGCGGCCGAGGTGGTGAATGCGCTTTGCCGGCATTTCGGCGTTGCTGAAATCGTCGCGGGTGGCGAGGTGCGTTCATGAATACCGGGGAGACAGTCACCGTCGAGGTCGGGCTCGGCGAGCGTGCCTACGACATATTGATCGGCTCCGGCCTTTTGTCGCGCGCGGGCGCCGAGATTTCGCGCCGCTTGCCCGGCACGCGCGCGGCCATCGTCACCGACGACAACGTCGCCGCTGCCCATCTCGAGACTCTGAAGGCCGGCCTGGAGCAGGACGGCATCCAGCCTGCCGTCATCACGCTTCCGGCCGGCGAAAAGACCAAGAGTTTTGCCCATCTCGAAGAGGTGGTGGACGGCGTGCTTGCCGCGAAGCTGGAGCGCGGCGACGTCGTCATCGCGCTCGGCGGCGGCGTCATCGGCGACCTTGCCGGCTTTGCCGCCGGGATCGTGCGGCGCGGCATGAATTTCGTGCAGATCCCGACGTCACTGCTGGCGCAGGTCGATTCCTCGGTCGGCGGCAAGACCGGCATCAACAGCGCACGAGGCAAGAACCTGGTCGGCGTTTTCCATCAGCCGAAGCTGGTGCTGGCCGACACCGGGGTGCTCGACACGCTGCCGATCCGGGAATTCCGCGCCGGCTATGCCGAGCTCGCCAAATACGGATTGATCGACCGTCCGGCCTTCTTTGCCTGGCTGGAGGAAAACTGGCGCGAGGTCTTTGACGGTGGCCCGGCGCGGGCTGAAGCCATCGCGGAGGCCTGCCGCGCCAAGGCAGATGTCGTCGCGCGCGACGAGTTCGAGACCGGCGACCGCGCCCTGCTCAATCTCGGCCACACGTTCGGCCACGCGCTCGAAGCTGCCACCCGCTATGACGGCGCCCGCCTCGTCCATGGCGAGGGCGTCGCCATCGGCATGGCGCTGGCGCATCGCTTTTCCTCGAGGCTCAATTTGGCGAGCCCGGACGATGCGGCACGCGTCGAGGCGCATCTCAGCGCCGTCGGCCTGCCCTGGCGCATGGCCGACATTCCCGGCGAACTGCCCGACGCCGAAGCGCTGTTTTCGTTCATCACTCAGGACAAGAAAGTGTCGCGCGGCGCGCTGACCTTCATCCTGACGCGTGGCATCGGCCAGTCCTTCATCGCCAGGGATGTGCCGGCCTCGGAAGTCTTGTCGTTCCTGAAAGAGAGCCACCCGGGTCAGGAAAGCCGACCTGGATGATGAACGAGCCCGGATGGATTGTCGCCGCCGTCCTTGCCGGCCTCGGCCTGCTGGTCCTTCTCTTGCGCACGCGCTTGCTTGCCCTCTTTGGCTACGCGTTGCAGCCGATCGAGCCGCAGCGTTCGAGCCATGACGAATTGCGTGGCGCGGTCGACGATTTCCGCCGTGACGGCCAGATGGTGCGCGAGGATCGCAACCGTGTCGGCGGCCTGTTCGACCTCGAGGAGCTCGAAGTGTCCGACATCATGGTCCACCGCACCAATATGCGCTCCGTCAATGCCGACAATCAGCCGGAAGCCGTGGTGCGCGAGATCCTTCAGAGCCCGCACACGCGCATGCCCTTGTGGAAGGGCTCGCTCGACAACATCGTCGGCGTGCTGCATGCCAAGGACCTGCTCCGGGCGCTCAACGAGGTCGGCAACGACTTTTCCAGGATCGACGTGATGAAGATCGCGTCGAAGCCATGGTTCGTGCCCGACACCACGACGCTGCAGGAACAGCTCAACGCGTTTTTACGCCGCAAGGCGCATTTCGCCATCGTCGTCGATGAGTATGGCGAGGTCGAAGGGCTGGTGACGCTGGAGGACATCATCGAGGAGATCGTCGGTGAGATCGCCGACGAGCATGATATCGAGATCCAAGGCGTCAAGCAGGAGGCCGACGGTTCCGTCGTCGTCGACGGCACCGTGCCGATCCGCGACCTCAACCGCGCACTCGACTGGAACCTGCCGGACGAGGAGGCCACCACCATTGCCGGCCTTGTCATTCACGAGACGCAGTCGATCCCCGACGAGAAGCAGGCCTTCACCTTCCACGGCATGCGCTTCGTCGTCATGAAGCGCGACAAGAACCGGATCGCCAGGCTGAGGATCAAGCCTGCCGGCGAAGCCTGATTGGCCCGCAGTCGCCTCCAGCCATGCCGTTGAAGGCCTCAGAACCAGACGCAATGCTAAGCCTCACTCCGCGATCTGGCGGGTCGAGCGCTCGTTGATTGTCGCACCGGTCTGGGCATCGACCGCTGCCAGGCTGACCTCGTAGCCCCAGAGCTTTCGGATGTGGCGCAGCGTCGCGTCGCGGCTGGCCTCATCGAGGACGACGCCGTCTTTGACCTTGTGCTGCAGCCGCAAATGCCGGTCGCCAAGCAGGTCGACATCCACGGCCTGGATGTCGGGCCGGTTTACTCCGACATCGTAGCTGTGAGCCAGTGCGGCGCGGATCTTCCTGTAGCCACGCTCGTTGTGGATCGAGGCGACTTGATAATGCGGTTCGTCGGCTGCGTCGCCAAGGACAAAGAACCGCCATTTCCGGATCAAGGTTGGACTGAGGTACTGGCGGATGAAGGACTCGTCGCGATGGTTCGCCCAGGCGTCGAGCAGGATCTCGCGCCAGTCGCCGTGGCCCGCGATGTCGGGAAACCAGTCGCGATCCTCGGCCGTCGGCTCGGTCGCGATGCGCTGTATGTCCTGCATCATATCGAGGCCAAGCGCGTAGGGATTGACGCCGGAATAGCGCGGATCGTCGAAGGCCGGCTGGAAGATCACGTTCGAATGGTTGCGCAGGATTTCGAGCATGGCGCCTTCGTTGATCTGGCCCCGGTCGAACAGCATGTTCATAAGCGTATAATGCACGAAGGTGGCACAGCCCTCGTTCATCACCTGCGTTTGGCGCTGCGGATAGAAATACTGCGCAATGATACGCACGATCCTGATGAGTTCGCGCTGCCAGGGCTCAAGGACGAGACTGTTCTTTTCCAGGAAGTACAGCAGGTTTTCCTCCGGCAGGTTGAGCGATTTCTTCGGATCGGCCATGCCCCGGTCCCTGTCGTCGATCTTCTTGTTTCCCTGCGCGGGCGGCAGTGTGCGCCACAAATCGTTGTAGGAGCGCTCTTCGTATTCCAGGCGCTCACGCAGTCCCTCGCGCTGCCGTTCCGAGGACAATTTCGGCGGACGACGATAGCGAAACACGCCCTGTTCCATCAGCGCATGCGCCGCGTCGAGAACCGCCTCCACCGCAGCAAGGCCATGCCGCTCCTCGCAGCGGGTAATGTAGCCCTTGGCGAAGTCCAGATAGCTCAGGATCGCCCCGGCATCCGTCCATTGCCTGAACAAATGATTGTTCTTGAAGAAATGGTTGTGTCCGAGTGCCGCATGCGCCGTCACCAGAGCCTGCAAGGCCATGGTGTTTTCCTCCATCAGGTAGACGATGCAGGGGTTTGAGTTGATGACGAGTTCATAGGCCAAGCCGCGCCCGCCCTTGCGATAGAGCAGTTCCTCGTAGAGGAAATGCTTGCCGAACGACCAGTGACGATACATCAGCGGCATGCCGACCGATGAATAGGCGTCGAGCATCTGTTGAGAGGATATGATCTCCATCTGCACCGGATAGGTATCGAGGTGCAGCTCTTCGATCGCGAGGGCCTCGATCGCCTCATGGACCCGCGACAATTTCCCAAAATCCCAGTCGGATCCTGAAAACAGCAGACCCGGTTTGGTGGCTTGTCTGGCCATCGGCCCTCCTCAGGCGCTCTTGCGGGCGGGAGCCGGTTGCCTAGCGAAGAGCCGGCGAAAGACCGGGTATATATCTGCCGGAGTGGCAATACGGCTCATCTGGAAGTTGGGCCATTTCAGGTCGACCCTGCTGTAGGCGCGCCAAAGCGACGTCCCGTTTTCGGTGGCGCCGAAAATATGGGTTTCTCGTTCGTCGATGATCTCGACATAGGCGAAGTACTGGCAAAGGCGCATGAGCCTGCGGTCCAGAAACTCTATGCATCGCTCGGAATCGGTGGCGAAATTGTCGCCGTCCGAGGCCTGCGCGGCATAGATGTTCCACTCGTTGGCCGGATAGCGTTGTTCGATGATGCGGTGCATTTCGTCAAGCGCGGTGGAGACGATCGTACCGCCGCTCTGCGTGTTGTAGAAGAACGTGTCCTCATCCACTTCGTGCGCCTCGTGCGTGTGGCGGATGAAGACGATCTCCGTGCGTTCGTAGCGCCGCTTCAAGAACAGGTGCAGCAGCACGAAGAAACGTTTGGCCAGGTCCTTCTCGCGTTCGCCCATCGATCCGGAAACGTCCATCAGGCAGAACATGACGGCTTTGGCATTCGGTATGGGCCGGGCGTCGAAGCGGTTGAACCGGATATCGACCGGATCAACAAAGGCAATTCGCCTGCGCCGACGTTCCAGCCGGTCAAGCTCCTCACGCAATCCTGTAATGCGCTGGCGCGTCGCCGCGCCGGCTGGTGCCGACTCAAGCGTGGCGATTTCCTGGAGGATCGCATCCAGTTCCGCCTGTTTCGGGCGCCTCAGCGCAATGCGCCGGCCGTGGCTGTTGCGCATGGTGCGACCGACATTGACGTTGGTCGGGGAACCGGTCGCGGCGAAGCCGGCCCTGCGCGGCTTGAAGGCAAGGATCTCCTTGAGATTGAGCTTGACCAGGTCGGGCAGTTCGAGATCCTCGAAAAAAAGCTCGAGCACCTCCTCGCGCGACAGCACGAAACGAAAATCGTCTTCCGACACCTTGTTGCCCGGGGCGCCTGCGCCGCTGCCCTGACCGGGCTTGGGGATCAGGTCTCCAGGGGAAAAATGCCTGTTGCCAGGAAGGATGTGCTGGCGCCGGCCGCTGGCCTTGTCGTCGTTGAAGCTCGGCTCGGCCGTTCCCCTTTCGGGCATGGGCACGGTGTGCTCGGCATCCACGTCGGCGATCCTGCCGCTGCGGATCTGATCGCGGATGCTTCGTTTCAATTCCTCGCGAGCACGCCTTAGGAAGCGCTGTCGATTGCCGAGGCTCTTGTCCTTCGGGTTCAGGCGACGGTCGATGAAGATCGGCATGGAAACCATCCGGGCCTATCAACCCGCCTTGTTCACCCGCATGTACCAGTCCACCAGCCGGCGCACCTGCCGTTCGGTATAGCCGCGCTCGACCATGCGCTGCACAAATTCGTTGTGGCGTTTTTCCGTTACGCTGTCCTGCTTGGAGCCGAAGCTGATCACCGGCAGGAGATCCTCGACCTGTCCGAACATCCGTTTCTCGATGACCTCGCGCAGCTTTTCGTAACTCGTCCATGACGGGTTGCGGCCGTGATTTTTTGCCCTGGCGCGCAGCGTGAACTTCACCACCTCGTTGCGGAAGTCCTTGGGATTGGCGATGCCTGCCGGCTTTTCGACCTGGGACAGTTCGTTGTCCAGGACCTCCCGGTTGAGGATCTGGCCGGTGTCGGGGTCCTTGTAGTCCTGGTCCTCGATCCAGGCGTCCGCATAGGCGATGTAGCGGTCGAAAAGGTTCTGGCCATACTCGCTGTAGGATTCGAGATAGGCTTTCTGGATTTCGTGGCCGATGAACTCAGCGTAACGCGCGGCGAGCTCCGATTTGATGAATTCGAGATAGGCCGCTTCCGCTTCCTTCGGGAACTGCTCCCGCTTGATCGCCTCCTCCAGAATGTACATCAGATGCACGGGATCGGCGGCCACTTCCTTGGTGTCGTAGTTGAATGTCTGCGACAGGATCTTGAAAGCAAAGCGCGTGCTGACCCCCGTCATGCCTTCATCGACGCCGGCGGCGTCGCGATACTCCTGTACCGACTTCGCCCTGGGGTCGACCTCCTTCAGGTTCTCGCCGTCATAGGCGCGCATTTTGGTGTGGAGCGGCGAATTGGAGTGCTCCGCAAGGCGGGTCGAAACGGTGAAGCGGCTGAGAATGTCCAGCACTTCAGGGGCACAGGGGCTTGCTGCCAGCTCGCTTTCGCGCAGCAGCTTTTCATAGATCTGCCTCTCTTCGGTGATGCGCAGGCAGTACGGCACCTTGACCACGAGGATGCGGTCGAGAAAGGCCTCGTTGTTCTTGTTGTTCTTGAACTGCTGCCATTCCGACTCGTTGGAATGGGCGACGATGATCCCCTGATAGGGAAAGGCGCCGAAATTTTCGGTGCCGTTGTAGCTGCCTTCCTGGGTCGCGGTCAGCAGCGGATGCAGAACCTTGATCGGCGCCTTGAACATCTCGACGAATTCGAGCAGGCCTTGCGTGGTCCGGTTCAGTCCGCCGCTAAAGGAATAGGCGTCCGGATCGGACTGACTGAAATTTTCCAATTGCCTGATGTCGACCTTGCCGACCAGGGCCGAGACATCCTGATTGTTCTCATCGCCTGGCTCGGTCTTGGCAATGCCGATCTGGCGCAGCCGCGACGGCATCAGTTTGACCACGCTGAACTTGGAGATATCGCCGGACAATTCATCGAGGCGCTTGGATGCCCAGGGCGAGATGAGCCCGTTGAGGCGCCGCCGCGCTATGCCATATTTGTCCTCCAGCAGATCGCCCATGCGATCGGGATGAAACAGGCCAAGCGGCGATTCGAAAACCGGGCTGATCTGGTTGCCGACCTTCAGCGTGTAGATCGGGCGCTGCTCCATCAGTTTCTTCAGCCGTTCGGCAAGGGAAGACTTGCCGCCGCCGACCGGACCGAGGAGGTAGAGGATCTGCTTGCGCTCCTCCAGCCCTTGGGAGGCATAGCGGAAATAGCCCGCAATGCGCTCGATCGTGTCCTCCATGCCGTAAAAGTCGGAGAAGGAGGGATAAACCTTGACCGTTCGGTTTGAGAAAATGCGGCCAAGCCGCTCGTCCTTGCTGGTGTCGACAAGATTTGGCTCGCCGATCGCCTCGACCATCCGTTCGGGTGCCGAGGCATACATGGATTTGTCCTCTCGGCAGGCGAGCAGATATTGCTGGAGGCTGATCTCTTCCTGCGCCGCGTTCGCATAGACCTTCGAAAACAGATCGAAGACGTCGGAATGATTTTCGCGCATGTTGTTTCGCTCTCAGAGCCCATTCTCGGTGAGTCGGCTCATCATACATCCAACTGCCGGAAGGCATTGTGGTTCCCTTCACGTCAAGAAGAGATATGCACCGACTTTTAGGAAGGCACCCGATGTCGCCGAAATGCCCGCCTAAAGAAATACGTGGTGATTGCCGGCGGCGCTTCAAGGGCGGATCTCGGTTGGTTTTCGCATCTGCTGCCGCGCATGCGTTAACAGGAGGCGATGGTTGCCCGGCTTCTGCGCAATTTCGCCTGGCGATGCCGCGTCGCAAGTAGACGTCCTCCTGGGCTGGATCACGTCAAAGTCCGCGCCGGGTCATTGCGGTGTGGGCATGTGTGGGCTCAATTGCCCGGGATCGCCAGGCAGGAGGGAATGCGATGAACGGAGCCGACGTCCTGTGTGACGTGCTTCTGGCAAATGGCGTGACGGTCTGCTTCGCAAATCCCGGCACATCGGAGATGCATTTCGTTGCCGCACTCGACCGTAAGCCGCAGATGCGTTGCGTGCTGGGCCTCTTCGAAGGCGTGGTGACAGGTGCAGCCGACGGTTACGCGCGGATGACCGATCGACCGGCCGCGACGCTGCTGCACACCGGGCCCGGACTGGCCAACGGATTGGCCAACATCCACAACGCCAAGCGCGCCTTGAGCCCGATGATCAACATTGTCGGCGACCACGCCTCCTATCATCTGGCGCTCGATGCACCGCTTACCAGCGATATCGAGAGCCTCGCTTCGCCGATGTCGAACTGGGTTCGCCGTATCGAAGGTCCCGCCGATGTCGCAGCGGCCACCGAGGCGGCCTTCCGCGCTTCCCTTTCACCGCCGGGCATCGCTACCCTGATCCTGCCGGCGGACGCGGCATGGGGCGAGGCTCCTATGGTTTCGGCCCGCAAGGTGGAGCTCGCGCAGCCCACCGTCGATATGGGCGCTGTGCAAAATGCAGCCGAGGCGATCCGTGGCGCCCCAGGCCGTGCCGGTATCATCGTTCGCGGACGCGCGGCGCGAGCCGACGCGCTGGCGATCGCCGGTCAAATCTCGGCAGCGCAGGATGTCCGCTTGTTCAGCGAGGTTCTGGTGGCGCGGATGGAGCGCGGTCGCGGGCGGGTCGCGCCCACGCGCATCCCCTATCCGATCGATGCCGCAACGGCGCTGCTGCGCGATATCGACGTGCTGATCCTGGTCGGGGCGAAGGAGCCTGTTGCCTTCTTCGCCTATCCGGGAAAGCCGGGACGGCTGGTTCGAGACGGTTGCGAGGTGCGTTCGCTGGCAGCGCACGGCGAGGATTTGAAGGCGGCACTGGAGGCGCTTCGCGACGAACTCGGCATCAGGTCGACGCAGCAATTCTCCGCAGCAAAGGGCTTTCCCGACGAGCCGGTGCCGCGCGGCAAGCTGACCGACGATGCGATCGCCCTTTCAGTGGCGCGGAAACTTCCTGCCAATGCCATCGTCTGCGACGAGGCGGTCACGTCGGCCCGGCGCTATTTCGCCCTGTCGGCCTTTGCCGCGCCGCACGACTACATGATGACGACAGGCGGATCGATCGGCGAAGGCATCCCGTTGGCAACAGGGGCAGCGATCGCGTGTCCCGATCGCAAGGTGATCAATCTCCAAGCCGACGGCAGCGGCATGTACACCGTGCAGGGTTTGTGGACCCAGGCGCGGGAAAATCTCGACGTGGTCACGATCGTCTTTTCCAACCGGACCTACGCAATCCTGCATGGCGAGATGAAGAATGTCGGGGTGGGCGCGATCGGCGAGAATGCCAGGCGTATGCTCGATCTCGACCAGCCCGCGCTGGACTGGGTATCGCTGGCGAAGGGCATGGGCGTGGAGGCGGCCCGCGCCGACACGTGCGAGCGGTTCGATGCCCTGTTGGACAGCGCCCTATCGCGCCACGGGCCGTTTCTCATCGAAGCGGTAATCTGACCGTTTTTCCCCGCGGCGTTTCCAGGGAGCCGGGTTGAGCGGCATCGGTCGACGGGCAGTGCCTACCAGCGCGTCTGTTCGCCGGGTGCCGCCGGTTCAATCGCCAGCGCGTGGACGCCGGCTTTCAGTTCGTCGGCCAGCAATTCGTTGACGGCGCGGTGGCGCTCGATGCGGCTCATGCCGGCAAAGACGGGCGAAACGATGCGAACGCGAAAATGCGTCTCGCCGGTCCCGTCATAGGCGCCATGATGGTCCGAGCCGTGATGGTGGTGGCCGGCGTGGAGATGGCTTTCGTTGATAATGACCAGCCGTTCCGGCGAAAACGCCTTGTTAAGCTTGCCTTCCATCGTCGCCTGTATGGACATCGAAACTTCCCTTCACCACATCTAGAGCGTGTTCCATCCCGATGGAAACGGGATGGGGCTCTATCATTTTGTTTGAGCATGATCTTTTCCGAAAACCGGATTCCACTTTCGGATCATGCTCTGGCATCGCCGCAAAATGCGTCATTTGCCCGCTTTAAGCCGCGATTCAGCGGTTAGGGCGATGATCGCCGAAATGTCAATTCTTGTTTCGCAATAGCGAACAGCCCATAAATGGGTGAGATGAAACCGTATCCCAAATATTTTGAGAAGATCCGCATCCGGCCGGAGAAGGACGCGGAGCTGAAGTCGCGCTCGCCGATCTGCCAGTGGGACGGTTGCAAGGAGGCCGGCACCCATCGCGCGCCGGTCGGACGCATGAAGGAAGGCGAGTATTTCCAGTTCTGCTTCGATCATGTGCGCGAATACAACAAGGGCTTCAACTATTTCTCCGGCGTGCCGGACAGCGAGATCGCCCGTTTCCAGAAGGAAGCGATGACCGGCCATCGGCCGACGTGGAAAATGGGCATCAATGGCGCTTCGACGCGATCCTCGCCTGACTTCGCCCAGCAGCGTTCCGGCCGCGCCGGCTACTACAACCGCATGCGCGATCCGTTCGACCTGTTCAAAGGTCCGAAGGATCCGCGCGAGGCGCGCGAGCGCAAGGCCAAGCCGCTTGAGGCCAAGGCACTGGAAACGCTTGGCCTTGATACAAAGGCGACTGGCAAGGATATCAAGGCACGCTATAAGGAACTGGTGAAGCGCCACCATCCGGATGCGAATGGCGGCGACAGAGGTTCGGAAGACCGGTTCCGCGATGTGCTGCAGGCCTATCGCGTGCTCAAGCAGGCGGGATTGTGCTGAGCGACCATACGGTTCGTGTCGTTTTCCAACTTTCATAAGGTTGGAAAAGGCTCTAAGACCGCCCCCGGACAAAATCGATTGCCGGCGAAATCAGGCGTTTCGCCCGTGGAGACGTTGATAGAGATGAACAAGGTCGATCGCGACATCGCCAACCTGCCCGACACGACGGTGTCGGTGAAGGACAAATTCGGCTTCGACTCCAAGATGGTGGTACCGGCCTATTCGGTGACCAGCGAGCATGTGCCCGACGTCGATCCCGACTATCTGTTCGACAAGAACACGACGATGGCGATCCTGGCCGGCTTTGCCTACAACCGCCGCGTCATGGTGTCGGGCTATCACGGCACCGGCAAGTCGACGCATATCGAACAGGTCGCCGCCCGCCTCAACTGGCCCTGCGTGCGCGTCAACCTCGACAGCCATGTCAGCCGTATCGACCTCGTCGGCAAGGATGCCATCGTCGTCAAGGACGGGCTGCAGATCACCGAATTCCGCGACGGCATCCTGCCCTGGGCCTACCAGCACAATGTCGCGTTGTGCTTCGACGAATATGATGCCGGCCGTCCGGATGTGATGTTCGTCATCCAGCGCGTGCTGGAATCGTCGGGCCGGCTGACGCTGCTCGACCAGAGCCGCGTCATCCGCCCGCATCCGGCCTTCCGGCTGTTCTCGACCGCCAACACGGTTGGGCTGGGCGACACCACCGGCCTCTATCACGGCACCCAGCAGATCAACCAGGCACAGATGGATCGCTGGTCGATCGTCACCACGCTGAATTATCTGCCGCACGACAATGAGGTGAACATCGTGCTGGCCAAGGCCAAACACTATCGCGACAGCAAGGGCAAGGACATCGTCAACAAGATGGTGCGCGTCGCCGACATGACGCGCTCTGCCTTCATCAATGGCGACCTATCGACGGTGATGAGCCCGCGCACGGTGATCACCTGGGCCGAGAACGCCGAGATCTTCGGCGATATCGGCATGGCGTTCCGGCTGACCTTCCTCAACAAATGCGACGAGCTGGAGCGATCAGTGGTGGCCGAGTTCTACCAGCGCGCCTTCGGCGAGGATCTGCCCGAGAGCGCCGCCAACGTGGTGCTGGGCTAAACAGAGTCTCCATGGCGGGTCCGGGCGACAACACGCGCAACAAGTCGAAGACGGGGTCTGAAGCTGACAGCTTCAAACGCTCGGTGACCGTCTGCATGCGCGCGATCGCCGGCGACAAGGATCTCGAAGTCGGCTTCGCCAAGGACAGGCCCGCACTTGCCGGCAGCCGCGCCCGCCTACCCGAACTGCCGAAGAAAGCCTCCAGGACCGATATCGCGATCACCCGCGGTCTCGGCGATTCCATGGCGCTGAAGCGCGCCTGCCATGATGCACGCATCCACAGCAAGCTGGCGCCGGAAGGCAAGCTGGCGCGCTCGATCTACGATGCGGTCGAGCAGGCCCGCGTCGAGGCGATCGGCAGCCGCGCCATGCAGGGCGTCGGCGACAACATCGGCTCGATGCTCGAGGACAAATACGCCAGGGCCAACCTCATCGACGTCAAAGACAAGGCCGACGCGCCGATCGAGGAGGCGCTGGCGCTGATGGTGCGCGAGAAGCTGACTGGCCGCGCCGTGCCGAAGAGCGGCGAGCGGCTGGTCGACCTCTGGCGCCCCTGGGTCGAGGAGAAAGCAAGCGCAGATCTCGACGGGCTGTCGGCCAAGCTCGACGACCAGCAGGCCTTCGCCCGCGTCGTGCGCGACATGCTGGTTTCCATGGAAATGGCCGAGGAACTCGGCGACGACCAGGAGACCGAAGACTCCGAGGACAATGACGACAACCAGCCGCAAGGCGAGGAGCAGAGCGAGGAGGGCGGCGAGGACGATTCCGGCTCCGAGCAGTCGCAGTCCGATGATGCCGAAGCGTCGGCCGACGATGAGCAGTCGGCCGAGACGGAGGCGTCCGACGCAACCGCCGACGATCTCTCCGACGAGGACGATTCCGACGCGGAGACGCCCGGCGAGGCTCGACGCAATGACAATCCCTTCACCAACCTGCCGAAAGAGATCGACTACAAGGTTTTCACGACAGCCTTCGACGAGACTGTTGGCGCCGAGGAGCTTTGCGAAGAGGAAGAACTCGACCGGCTGCGCGCCTTCCTCGACAAGCAACTGGCGAACCTTTCAGGTGTCGTCGGCCGGCTGGCCAACCGGCTGCAGCGCCGCCTGATGGCGCAGCAGAACCGCTCCTGGGATTTCGACCTCGAAGAGGGCTATCTCGATCCGGCGCGGCTGGTGCGCGTCGTCATCGACCCGATGCAGCCGCTGTCCTTCAAGCAGGAGCGCGACACCAAATTCCGCGACACGGTGGTGACGCTGGTGCTCGACAATTCGGGCTCGATGCGTGGCCGGCCGATCACCGTCGCCGCCACCTGCGCCGATATCCTTGCGCGCACGCTGGAGCGCTGCGGCGTCTCGGTCGAGATTCTCGGCTTCACCACCCGCGCCTGGAAGGGTGGGCAGGCGCGCGAGAAGTGGCTGAAGGACGGCAAGCCGCCGAATCCCGGCCGGCTCAACGATCTTCGCCACATCATCTACAAATCCGCCGACCATCCGTGGCGGCGGGCGCGCCGCAATCTCGGCCTGATGATGCGCGAGGGGCTGCTGAAGGAAAACATCGATGGCGAGGCGCTGCTTTGGGCGCACAACCGTCTGATCGCCCGGCCGGAGCAGAGAAAAATCCTGATGATGATCTCGGACGGCGCGCCGGTCGACGATTCGACGCTGTCGGTCAATCCGGGCAATTATCTCGAGCGGCATCTGCGTGCCATCATCGAACTGATCGAGACGCGCTCGCCGGTGGAACTCTTGGCCATCGGCATCGGCCACGACGTCACCCGCTACTACAGGCGCGCCGTCACCATCGTCGATGCCGAGGAACTGGCCGGCGCCATGACCGAGCAGCTTGCCTCTCTGTTTGGCGAGGAAAGCGCACGCGAGACGCGCCGCGGCGGCCTGCGGCGCGCCGGATGAGCTTTTCGGGCGGGGGCCTCAGGCACACGATTTTTGCAGCTTGCATGCTGGCCGGCATGCTGTCGCCAGCGGTTGCCGCCGGCCCGGACTCCGTCGAGCCGGTCGAAATCACGGCGCGACCGATAGGCCAATTCCGCATCGGCCATGACGACAAGCAGTTCGGGCCGCTCGAATTCGTCGGCGGACTGGAAATGACCTCGCCATCGCGCGATTTCGGCGCGCTGTCGGCCTTTCGCTTCCTGAAACCCGGCAGCGACTTCATCGGCGTCGCCGACACCGGCTTCTGGTTCTTCGGCAGCGTGACCCACGATGCCGACGAGCGTCCTTCGGGCATCCAGAATTTCCGC
Source organism: Mesorhizobium amorphae (assembly GCF_014843845.1). Lineage (GTDB taxonomy): Bacteria > Pseudomonadota > Alphaproteobacteria > Rhizobiales > Rhizobiaceae > Mesorhizobium > Mesorhizobium amorphae_A. The sequence goes on from NZ_JHQS01000061.1 coordinate 270,523, forward strand.
ATGCAGCAGATGGTCGATGAGGCAGGCCAGCCGATCGACAAGAAGTGGCAGGTCGATGCCGAAGGCCTGGCGGTCAAGGACGGCATCGCCACGGTCGGCTTCGAACGCAACCAGCGTGTCGCCCAGTTCAAGATCGATCCGGACGGCATGAAGGCGCCGTTCAAGCAATTGGATTTTCAGGTTCCGGCCAAAGAGTTGCGGCAGAACCGCGGCTTCGAGACGGTCACCCACGCCCATCCTTATGGTCAGCATGAGAGCGGGCTGGTGGTGGTGTCGGAAAAGAGCCTCGACAAGGCCGGCAACATCTATGCGGCAATCATCGAAGGGCCACACAAGGGCGTCTTCACCGTCAAGCGCAATGGCGATTTCGACATCACCGACGGCGCCTTCCTGCCGGACGGCGATCTTTTGCTGCTCGAGCGCAGCTTCTCGATGGCAGGCGGGGTGAAGATGCGCCTGCGGCGCATCTATGGCGAGAGCGTCGAGAAGGGCGCCGTCGCCGACGGGCCGGTGCTGCTGGAAGCCGACATGGGCTACCAGATCGACAATATGGAAGGTCTGGATGTCTGGACCCGTGACGACGGCGCGCTGATGGTGTCGCTGATGTCAGACGACAACCATTCGATCCTGCAGCGCAACCTCTATCTGGAATTTGTTCTGCACGAGGATTGAGGCCGCCGGTCAAAACGAGCCCGCGATTTCGAGCCAGCAGGCCTATTTCCCGTTGGTCGCGATCCAGATGACGTGGCGCGCGCCGCGCTTGCCGTTGGCGCGGGTGTTGACCTCCTCGACCGCGAAGCCCGCCTGCTTGAGCCTGCGCGCAAAACCGCTGTCCGGCCCTTGCGACCACACCGCCAGCACGCCGCCGGGCTTGAGCGCGGCACGGGCGGCTCCGAGGCCGGTCGCGCCATAGAGCGCGTCGTTGCCCTTATGGACGATGCCTTCGGGGCCGTTGTCGACATCGAGCAGGATGGCGTCCCAGGCCGACTGGTCGGAGCTGATGATGTGACCGACTTCGGCCTCCAATATGGTGACGCGGGGATCGTCGAGGCAGTTCTTGAAGATTTCGGCCATCGGGCCGCGCGCCCAGGCGACGACTGCGGGAACGAGTTCGGCCACGGTGATGCTGGCATCGCCGCCGAGTTCGGCAAGGGCGGCGCGCAGCGTAAAGCCCATGCCAAGGCCGCCGATCAGAATTTTGGGCTGCTTGCGGCCGGCAATCTTTTCACAGGAGAGACTGGCCAGCGCTTCCTCGGAGCCGCTGAGACGGCTGTTCATCAGCTCGTTGGTGCCGAGCATGATCGAGAATTCAGTGCCGCGCCGCTTCAGGCGAAGTTCTTGCCCGCCGTCCGGCGTCTTTGCCGAGTCCAGTTGGACCCAGGGGATCACGGCCTGTTTCCACTTTCTGGAATCATGGCTATGTCGCCAGCGCCGGTTGGCTCCAGCGGGCGGCCAGCAGCCGGTAGGGGATCAGCGCCACCACGGCGATGATCAGCTTCACCGAGAGGTCGCCGAGCGCCCAGGACACCCAGCGCATCGTCTCGACCGGCAGCACGCCCATCAGCGGCGCCGTTTCGAGCGCGAAACTGTCGTTCGGGCCGGCAAAAGCGAAGGCAGCCGAGAAGGCGACGGTGAAGAACACGAGCGTGTCGAACACCGAGCCGACCAGCGTGCCGATGATCGGCGGGCGCCACCAGCTCTGCCGGCGCAGCCGGTTGAACACGGTGACGTCGAGCAATTGCGCCGTCAGGAAGGCAGCGCCCGAGGCAGCCGCAATGCGGACCAGCCGGTCAGCGGCGGTCTCGAACTCGATCAGGCCGTGACGGAACAGGAAGGGCGGGACCAGGATTGAGCAGATCACTGCCGTCATGAAGCCGACAAAGACGATCCGGCGCGCCACGGTCGGGCCATAGCGGCGGTTGGCGAGGTCGGTGACCAGGAAGGAGAAGGGGTAGGTGAAGGCGCCCCAGGTCAGGATGTCGGCCAGTGACAGGCCGCCGATTTGGCCCTGCATCGGGAATTGCACGAGGATGTTCGACGCTACGACGACAAACGCCATGGCGGCCACGAAGGGCAGGTATCGCGAGAAGGAATTCATTTTTTTATCCTGGGTAATGGAACCAGCAAAGCGCCAGCCAATCCGGACGGCGCTGCATTGATCAGATGTCTAGCCGAAAACCGCTTCGCGCCTTTCGGCGCGATGCTCCGGACGGCAATCAGGCGGCGGGCTGCTCGGCGAGCTTCTTGGCAATCTGCTTCTTCAGCAGGCGGGCGCGCTGCGACAATTCCTTGGCGTCGGCCTTGGCCAGGAACGCATCGAGGCCGCCGCGATGCTCGACCGAACGCAGCGCGTTGGCCGAAACGCGCAGGCGCACGTTCTGGTTCAGCACTTCGGAAATCAGCGTCACATTGACCAGGTTCGGCAGGAAGCGACGCTTGGTCTTGTTGTTGGCGTGGCTCACATTGTTGCCGGTCATGACGGCCTTGGCAGTGAGTTCGCAGGTGCGGGACATGGTTCTAACCTTCAGTTCTCGGTCTGGCCAAACCATTCAACCCGCGCCGGGTGGCGCGCGGTCTCGGTCAGGCGGCCTTATGGAAAAAGTTGGCGTTCCATAGTTGCATTTCGCTGGCGCGTCAAGCTCCGGCATGCCTAGCGCCTGTTTCATATAAAGGCCGGATTCTGGCCTATAAGCGGTCGCAAAGGGACATGCCAGCCTGAAGTTGCCCGCCTTCGGCTGAAATCGAGGATCGATCCGCCGCCATGCTCCGTTCGTCATATGCCCTCTCAGCCTTGCTTGCCATTGCCCTGCCGGATGCAGCCACCGGGGCCGCGCCGGAGTCCTTCAAGGGCGAGTATACGGTGTCGTTCCTCGGTCTTTCGGTGGCCAGGGCGACGTTTTCCAGCAGTTATCAAGGCGATACCTATTCGATCAACGGCACGGTCTCCGCCGCTGGTCTTGCCAAGCTGTTCGACGACACGAAGGGTACCATCTCGTCGAAAGGCATCATTTCCGGCAAGCGGATGCAGCCACAGGCTTTCCGTGCCGATTACACGTCCGGCAAGAAGGCATCGGTGGTCGACATCCGCTTCGCCAATGGCGCCGTCACCGCCACCAAGGTCGTCCCTGCGCCAGGCAAGCGCGATCCCAAAAGCTGGGTGCCGATGGGCAGCGGCGACCTGACGTCGGTGCTCGATCCGATGGCGGCGACCGTCATCCATGCCGACAGTCTCGACAATGTCTGCGGGCGCACGGTGAAATTCTACGACGGCGAGATGCGCGCTAACCTGACGTTGACCTACGCCTCCAAGGGATCGATCTCGGTGCAAGGCTACAAGGGTGACACGGTGACCTGCCGCATGGGCTTCGAGCCGGTGGCGGGCTATCGCAAGGGCCGCAAGGCTTTGAATTACCTGAAGAACCGCAGCAAGATGATGGTGACGTTTGCGCCAGTCGGCCAAAGCGGGGTATATGCGCCGATCCGCGCCACGGTCGGCACACAGATCGGCACGCTGACCATAAGCGCCGGGCGGTTCGAGGCAATCAACTAGGCGCCGTCGCGCGCCGCCGGAGACGGGGCATGGGGCGCGCAACACTGATCGGGTTCTCGGCAGTCGCCATGTGGGCGCTGCTTGCGCTGCTCACCGACGCGTCCGGGCAGGTGCCGCCCTTCCTGTTGTCGGCCATCACCTTCGCGATCGGCACCTGCGTCGGGCTGGGCGCGCGGATGGTGATGCCGGCCTCCGGAATGGTCGAGAAAATCCCGCCGCAAGTGTGGGTGATCGGCATTGTGGGCCTGTTCGGCTACCACTTCTTCTACTTCACCGCGCTGCGCAACGCGCCGGCGGTGGAGGCGAGCCTGATCGCTTATCTGTGGCCGCTGCTGATCGTGCTCGGCTCGGCGCTGATGCCGGGCGAGCGGCTGGCCTGGAACCATGTCGTCGGCGCACTGCTCGGTCTTGCCGGCACGATCCTGATCGTCACCAAGGGTGACGGGCTCGCTTTTGATGCGCGCTATGCCTTTGGCTATGCGATGGCCGGCGTCGGCGCGCTTTTGTGGTCGGCCTATTCGCTGCTGTCGCGGCGGTTTCCGTCGGTGCCGACCAGCATCGTCACCTGGTTTTGCGCGGCGACTTCGGCGCTTTCGCTGATCTGCCACCTCCTGCTGGAACAGACAGTACTGCCCGATGGCCCTGGCCAATGGCTGGCGGTGCTCGGTCTCGGGCTGATGCCGGTGGGTGCGGCCTTCTATGCCTGGGACATCGGCGTCAAGCGCGGCAACATCCAGGTGCTGGGGGCGGCAAGCTATGCCGCGCCGCTTTTGTCGACGCTGGTGCTGATCGCGGCCGGCATCGCCGAGCCGTCGCTGCGCATCCTCGCCGCCTGCTTGCTCATTACCGGCGGTGCGGCACTGGCGGCAAAGTCGCTGTTCATGCGCAAGCCGGCGACTGGCGAGGCCGGCGTATGACGATGCCGTTCCCCGGCGGCATCGACGCCAACGCCAATGCGACACTGGTGTTTTCGCTGGTGGCGGCGCTGATCTATGCCTTCACGCTCGGTATGCCGCCGCGGCTCGCGCGCTCGGCGGCAAAGACGCTTGCCGTGGCGATGCTGGCGGTGCTTGCCTTCATGCAAGGCGGGCCGTGGCTGCTCGTCGCGGCGCTGGCGCTGAGTGCTGTCGGCGACGCCTTCCTGTCGCGCGACGGCGAAAAGGCCTTTCTCTGCGGGCTGGCCAGTTTTCTGGCGGCGCACATCCTCTATGTGCCGCTGTTCCTGCGCAGCGGCGGCGGAATGGGGCTGCTCGGCGCCGAGTCATGGCGTGGGGCGATTGCGCTGGCGATGGCGACATTCGCGATCGTCATGCTGGCCGCCCTTTGGCGCCGTGTCGGCCCTACTTTGCGTCTCCCGATCGGCGTCTATGTCGCCGCGATCCTCGCCATGGGGATATCGGCGCTCACCACCAGCAACAGCCTGGTGATCGGGGGCGCCATTCTGTTCATGGCGTCGGACGGGCTGCTCGCCACGGAACAGTTCCTGCTTGCGGCCATCTCGCCGCACCGCGTCTGGATGCGCTACGCGGTCTGGGCGCTTTACTACGCCGCCCAGCTAGTCATCACCTTGGGATTCCTGCTCAGCTAAGATCTTTCCGGCTGCCAACCGGGCTCGGCCATCTCGAAAGCGGCGAAGTCGAAGCCCGGCGCCACGGTGCAGCCGACCAGCGTCCATTCGCCAAGGCTGCGCGCCGATTGCCACCAGCCGGCGGGCACCACGATCTGCGGCCGCTCGCCCGCCGCAAGGGTGGTGCCGAGCACCTGCTCGATGACGGTGCGGCCTTCCTCCTGCATCGACAGCGCCAGCGGCGCGCCGGCATAGAAATGCCAGACCTCGGCCGCATCCTTCACCCGGTGCCAGGCCGATAGCTGACCCTCTTCCAGAAGGAAATAGATCGCGGTCGAGTGGCCGCGCGTGCCTTCCGCGCCATCGCGAAAGGTCTCGGCATACCAGCCGCCTTCCGGATGCGGCTTCAGGCCGAGCGTGGCGATGATTTCGGCTGCACTTGTCATCGGCTGGAGGCTAGCACCGCGCTCAGAAATTGTCCTTGCGTTTGCGGATTTCGGCGAACACGTCGGCGTCGGTGGCCTTCTCCATGCCGAGATGCTTGCGGATTGCCGGATCGTGCCAGCGCAGGAACGGATTGGTCGACAATTCCTCGCCGATCGTCGTCGGCAGTGTCGGCTTGCCGTCGGCGCGCAGCAACTCGATCCGGGCGGCGCGCTCCTTCAGGGCGGAATTGGTCGGGTCTACAGTCAGCGCGAAGCGGGCATTCGAAAGCGTGTATTCATGGCCGCAATAGATGACCGTCTCGGCGGGAAGTGCTGCCAGCTTCTTCAGCGAGTCATACATCACTGGCGGCTTGCATTCGAACAGCCGGCCGCAGCCCAGCGCAAACAGCGTGTCGGCGGTGAACGCCACCTTCGAGACCGGCAAATGGTAGGAGACATGGCCGGCCGTATGGCCAGGCGTGGCGATCACGTCGATCCGTTCGTCGCCGAGATGGACGACCGAGCCTTCCTCGACCGTCTCGTCGATGCCGGGGATCTTCGCCTGTTCCGCTTCCGGGCCGACGATGCGCAGCTTGAAACGCTCTTTTAGCGCCAGGTTGGCCTCGACATGATCGACATGGTGGTGGGTGGTCAGGATCATCGTCGGCGTCCAGCCGGTGCGCTGGATCGCGGCCAGGATCGGCGCCTCTTCGGGCGCGTCGATGATCGCGGTCTGGCCGCTTTTTGGGTCGTGCACCAAAACACCGAAATTGTCGCTGCGACACATGAACTGTTCGATTTCGACCGGCATCGCATCTCTCCATTTGTCGCCGCAGACATAGGGCGCTTGCCGGCCGATGTCATCTGGAATTGAGCTTTGTTGAACTCGGCGGATATCGCGGCTACCGTCCCGGCCATGCATTCCGATATCGTCGATCTCCGTTCCTTCTATTCGACCACGCTCGGCCGGCTTGCCGAGCACTCGATCACCATGGCGCTGTCCTCGATATGGGCCGCGGTGCCGAATGAGCGGCTGGTCGGCCTCGGCTACACCTTGCCGTGGCTGGAGCGGTTCGGCGCCGATGCCGAGCGCGTCTTTGCCTTCATGCCGGCGACGCAGGGCGCGGTGGTCTGGCCGGCGACAGGTCCGACGGCGACGGCGCTGGTCTTCGACGAGGAATTGCCGCTGGTCGATTCCTGCATCGACCGCATGCTGCTCGTCCATTCGCTCGAGCATGTCGAAAACCCGCGCGAGACGCTGAACGAGATCTGGCGGGTGCTGTCGCCAGCCGGGCGCGTCGTCATCGTCGTGCCCAACCGCCGCGGCGTCTGGGCGCGTTTCGAGCATACGCCGTTCGGCAATGGCCGGCCGTTCTCGCGCGGCCAGCTCACCGAATTGCTGCGCGAGGCGCATTTCACCCCGGCGGCATGGTCCGACGCGCTGTTCTTCCCGCCGTCGCCCCGGCGCTTCATGATGCGGTTCCACAATGTGCTGGAGCGCGCCGGCCGGCGGTTCTGGCCGATCTTTTCCGGCGTCATCGTGGTCGAGGCGCAGAAGCGGCTTTATCAGGGCGTACCGGTCGCCCAGCGTGCATCGCGCCGCGTCTTCGTGCCGGTGCTCTCGCCGCAAGGCGCGACCAGGCTCGGCCGGTCGCGCGGCGGTGAGGCGGCTTCCCCGGGCGGGTGACGCGTTCGTGATCGGACCCGGGCTTTGTCACTCCCTATCTGTCGAGTGCGGTGCCGCCGCCTGAACATGGCCGGTCATGATTCTGATCGGCTCCACCACACTTCCGAATGCAGGGATATCGCGCATGGCGGATCAAGCGGATGTCATAACCGGTGCGGGACAGGCCGCCGTGTCGATCGAAGCCAGCAGCCTCGGCGACCAGCTAAAGACCATCAAGCAGGCGCTGAGAACCTCGCCGGTACGCAAGCCACTCGCCTGGGCCTCGATCGGCATTGTGGCCGTCATTGTCGCGACCGCGATCGGCCAGGTTCTGCTCAACCGCTGGAACCAGCCCTTCTACGATGCGCTGGCGCGGCGCGACATGCAGGGCTTCCTGCACCAGCTTCTCGTCTTTGCCGAGATTGCCGGCGGGCTGCTGGTTCTCAATGTCGGCCAGACCTGGCTCAACCAGACGATCCGGCTGAAGCTGCGCCAGGCGCTGACCCTCGACCTGATCGACGAATGGATGCGGCCGGCGCGCGCCTTCCGGCTGGCGCATGCCGGTGCCATTGGCGTCAATCCCGACCAGCGCATGCAGCAGGACGCCGCGCATTTGTCCGATCTGTCGACCGATCTCGGTGTCGGCCTGCTGCAGTCCTTCATCCTGCTTGTGTCCTTCATCGGTGTCTTGTGGACGCTGTCCTCGGGCTTCGTCTTCCACATAGGCGGCCGTTCGCTGGCGATACCGGGTTACATGGTGTGGGCGGCGATCCTCTATGCCGGCATCGCCTCGTGGCTGAGCTGGCTGGTCGGACGGCCGCTGATCCGCTTCAACAGCGATCGCTATACGCGTGAGGCGGAACTCAGGTTCTCGATGGTCCGCGTCAACGAAAATGTCGACGCCATCGCGCTGGCGCATGGCGAGGCCGACGCCAAACAGCAGCTCGAGCTCGATCTTGGCACCGTGCTCGGCGCCATGAAGCGCATCTACAGCGCGAAGATCAACCTGTCCTGGGTCACCGACACCTATGGCTGGATCACCGTGGTGGCGCCGATCCTGGTCGCGTCGCCGGTCTATTTCGCCGGCGATATCAGCTTCGGCGGGCTGATGATGGCGGTCGGCGCCTTCAACCAGGTGCACTCCTCGCTGCGCTGGTTCATCAACAACATCGGCGGCATCGCCGACTGGCGGGCGACGCTGATGCGCGTCGCCGATTTCCGCATCGCACTTGGCGAAACCGATATCCTCCACGACAAGGAAAAGCGTATCGCCTTCGGCGAAAACCCTGACGGCAAGCTGAGCTTCGAGCGGCTCGAGGTCGCCTCGCCGGATGGCTGCACAAAGCTTGCCGAGCCGCATGTCGAGATCCACCCCGGCGAGCGCGTCATGATCACCGGCGACCCGCGCGCCGGCAAGACGCTGTTCTTTCGCGCCATTGCCGGCCTCTGGCCATGGGGCAGCGGGCGGGTTGGCATGCCGGCCGGCGAGGCGCCGATCTTCGTTCCGCGAACCCCTTATTTCCCGCTCGGCACGCTGCGCGAGGTGCTCAACCATACCAATGGCACGGCACCGGTCGAGGATGCCGAGATCGCGGCGGTGCTGGCCGAGGTCGGTCTCGAGCGGCTTGCATCCTCGCTCGACCACTCGGCGCGCTGGGAGCATGAGTTGGCCGATGACGAGCAGCGCCTGCTGGCCTTTGCCAGGCTTGCGCTCAGGCGACCGAAATGGGTGATCATCGATGAGGCGCTGGATACGTTCGACGGCGCGACGCTGAGGCAGGTGCTGTCGATGCTGGCGCGGCGCCTGCCTGACGCCGCCATCCTCAACATCGGCCGCGGCCAGCACAACAACCAGTTCTTCTCGCGCTCGCTGACGATCGTGAAGGATACGGGCGGATCGGCACTCAAGCCGGCCCGCGTCAGGGCCGGCGCCATCGAGCCGCCGCCCGCCGCAAGGCGGAAGAAGTAGGCTCGCCGAGGAAGCAACCCGGTAAGCTTTATTTTGCCGCGATCGCGGTGAAAATTGTCCGCATCGCTCGGACGCACGCAGCCATGCTCGACATGCTCAGCCTGCTTGCCTGTTTCGCCTGTACACAGGCAGCCCCCCTGCCTGTGCCGGCCGACGCGATTGCCGTGGATGTCGAACTGGTGCTGGCCGTCGACATCTCGCTGTCGATGAACGAGAAGGAGTTTGCCCTGCAGCGTGCCGGCTATGTCGAGGCGCTCAGGCATCCGGATTTCATCAGGGCGGTGCGTTCGGGCACCAACGGGCGCATTGCGCTGGCCTATTTCGAGTGGGCGGGCACCGTCCGCGACGACGCCATCCTCGCCTGGCAGATCATCGACGGCAGCGACAGTGCCAACGCCTTCGCCGACAGGATCGCGGCCCGCCCGTTCCGCAGCTTTCGCGGCACCTCGATTTCCGGCGCGCTTGCCTTCGGCACCGGTCTTTTCGAGAAAACCGCCTTCACAGGCGCGCGGCGCGTTATCGACATTTCAGGCGACGGCCCCAACAATATCGGCCCGCCGGTCACCGCGACGCGCGATGCGGCGCTGGCAAAGGGCATCGTCATCAACGGCCTGCCGATCCTGATCAGCCCGTCGCCGACCTTCAGCCATCTCGACAGCTATTATGAGCAATGCGTCACCGGCGGCCCGGGGTCCTTCGTGCTGCCGATCTATGCAGCTTCCGAATTTTCGACCGCCATTCGCCGCAAGCTCATCCTCGAAGTGAGCGGCATCGGCAACGCGACGACAGTCCGGATCGACGCGGCGCCTCCCATCGACTGCCTGCAGGGTGAGCGCGACCGGCGGTTTTTTTCAGACCCGTATTTTCCGGAACTCGATCGATAAGCTGTGAGGTCTCAGGATGATTCAGGCCGGCCGCGTGCCGTATTTCTCGCGGAACTCATCGTAGAGATCGCGGCGCCAGCGCCGGCCTCCAACATAGCCGCGCAACAGCTGCGGCAGCGAGTAGCCGAGTGCTTTCGACGACCGGTTGGCCAGGTAACCGGCGAATGCCTGGGAAACCCTGCCCTTCATCGCATCGGCGATGATCTGGCGCGCGATCATGTAGGGCGGGACGTCGGGATAGCGATCGGCGATGTAAGGGTGCTTGTCGATCAGATTTGCGTAGGCTTCGACATAGCCGTCGCGGCGGCCGGAGATCGAATTCTCCGAATTGTACTTCTTCCAGTCGATGTCCTCGGACAGTAGCGCGCCGCTGCGGCGGGCAAAACGCAGCAGCAATTCGCGATCCTGCATGCGCGCGATGTCGCTGTCGTAACCGCCGATCGCCAGCAGGGATTCGCGGCGGGCGGTAATCGCGGAGCCGGCGATGAAGATCGTCTGCCCGACCAGCGCCTTCTCCAGCGAACTGCGGGTCAGGAAAGCTTCCCGATTGACGCATTTGGTGCTGCGTCCGCCTTTCACCGAGACGAACGAGCTGATGAGGATTTCCAGTGATGGGTTCTCGTCGAAACGCGCCAGCGTCCGCTCCAGCCGGTCCGGCAGGTAGACATCGTCCGAATCAAGGAAGGCCACGATCGGCGCCCGCGCAAGCTCGATGCCGGCGTTGCGGGCAGCGTTGGCGCCGCGCCATTTCGCACCGACATAGACCAGCCGGGGATCGCGGATGGCGGCAAGGGCCGCGGCGGTGGCATCGGTCGAGCCGTCATCGACAACGACGTGCTCGAACTGGGTAAGGCTCTGCGCCAGCACGCTTTCTACCGCGCGCACCACCTGGTCGCGACGATTGTGGGTCGGTGTGATCACCGTGATAAGGGGAGCCGGGTCGATGGTTTTGCCCATGCGGCTATGCCCCGGGTTCTGCGATGTGCGGATAGATTTGATGGCCGCCTTCCATACCCACCCCAGGATTGCGTTCGATTCGACCGTACAAAAAAGAAAAGCCTGTGTCATCCCGACTGTCGGCGGGCAAGCCGTGCGCGCGTCGAATTTCACAAGCCGCGCCTGAACTGCAACACCGTCTGCTGGCCTGCAAGCCCATCCGGAAGGAATGGGAGTCGATTCAACTGCCCGCCTAGGGAAATAGCCGCCGCTATTACCTGTCACGTAATCGACCTGCCTACCGCATGTCGGCAAGACTGCCCCGGTTGCAAGAGAGGAGTTCAGCCATGACCGCTTACGCCGTTGCCCATATGCGGCAGGCCACATTGGGACCTGAGATTGTCGAATATCTGCACAAGATCGACGCCACGCTGGAACCCTTCGGCGGCCGCTTCCTGGTGCATGGTGGAGCGGTAGAGGTCGTCGAAGATACCTGGCCGGGACATCTGATCGTCATCGAATTCCCCGACCGTGACCATGTACGCGGGTGGTATAAATCGCCCGCCTATCAGGCGATCCTGGCGCTGCGCACCGAAAACTCGCAGTCCGACGTCATCTTCGTCGACGGCGTCGAGCATCCGCACAAGGCCACCGACGTCCTGGAATAGCTGCGTGGCCGGCAGCCGGCCAAGATCATCGCTTCAGCAGGAACACCGCCTGCTGGCCGAAGAAATTCCAGAACCACCACGGCATCGACAGGCCGATCTTCTGGCCGTTGGCGTCGAGAGCGGTCGCCCTTTCCACCGTGGCGCCGAGTTCCTCGCACAGATTGACGAAGTCGCGGATGGTGCAGAAATGGATGTTTGGCGTGTCGTACCAGGAATAGGGCAGGTCCTTGGTCACCGGCATCCGACCCTTGACGAACAGCGACAGCCGCACCCGCCAGTGGCCGAAATTGGGGAAGGAGACGATGGCGCGGTTGCCGATCCGCAGCAGTTCGTCGAGCACCAGCTTCGGATTGCGGGTGGCCTGCAGGGTCTGCGACAGGACGACGAAATCAAAACCCTTGTCGGGGTAGAATTCGAGGTCCGTGTCGGCGTCGCCCTGGATGACGCTGAGGCCGCGCGCCACGCATTCGTTGACGCCGCGTTGCGACAGCTCCAGTCCGCGGCCGTCGACCTGCTTGGTCTCCTGCAGCAGTTCGAGCAGCAGGCCGTCGCCGGAGCCGACGTCCAGCACCCGCGACCGCGACGGGATGAGACCGGCGACGACTTCGAGGTCGACGCGCTGGGCGCGATTTACGCTCATGGCTTCGCCTCCTGCCTGGCGCATGATCCCGGTCCGAAAAGTCTGCAACTTTTCGGGGTCATGCGCTGAGCCCTCGCGCCCGCGCGGCCGAGCCGATGAAGCCGTTGATGGCGGCGAACAATTCCGGTTCCTCGAGCAGGAAGGCGTCGTGGCCGCGGTCGGTGTCGATCTCGACGAAGGAGACGGAGGCGCCGGCGGCGTTCAGCGCATGCACGATCGAGCGGCTTTCCTCGGTCGGGAACAGCCAATCGCTGGTGAAGGACACCAGGCAGAAGCGGGTCTTCGTTCCGGCAAAGGCATCGGCCAGCCGTCCGCCATGGTCGGCGGCGAGGTCGAAATAATCCATGGAACGGGTCATGTAGAGGTAGGAGTTGGCGTCGAAGCGGTCGACAAAGGTCATGCCCTGATGGCGCAGGTAGCTCTCGATCTGGAAATCGGCGTCGAAGCCGAAGGTCAGCGCCTCGCGGTCCTGCAGATTGCGGCCGAACTTGCGGTGCAGCGCCGCCTCCGACAGATAGGTGATGTGCGCGGCCATGCGCGCCACCGCGAGCCCCTTTTCCGGGCGCTTGCCATGCTCGAAATATTTGCCGCCATGCCAGTCCGGGTCGGCCATCACGGCTTGCCGGCCGACCTCGTGGAAGGCGATGTTCTGCGAGGAATGGCGGGCGCCGGTGGCGATCGGCAGCGCCGAGAAGACGCGCTCGGTATAGGTCGAGGCCCATTCCAACACCTGCATGCCGCCCATCGAGCCGCCGAGCACGCAAAACAGCTTTTCGATGCCGAAATGGTCGACCAGCATAAGCTGTGCCCGCACCATGTCGCGGATGGTGATGATCGGCAGGTCGAGCCCGTAGGGCTTGCCGGTGGCCGGATTGGTCGAGGCGGGGCCGGTGGAACCCAGGCAGCCGCCGATGACGTTGGAGCAGATGACGAAGAAACGGTTGGTGTCGATGATCCTGCCGGGGCCGATCAGCGCCTCCCACCAGCCCGGCTTGCCGGTCACCGGATTGGTGCTGGCAACATGCTGGTCGCCGGTCAGCGCATGGCAGACGAGGATGGCGTTGGAACGGGCGTCGTTCAGCGTGCCGTAGGTCTGGTAGGCGATCTGGAACGGCGACAAAAGCGTGCCGGCGTCAAGCTTCAGCGGTTTGTCGGCGCCGAAACGCAACACCGGGCTCGACGGTGCGTCGATCTCGTTGTTGCTTCTTCGAGGGCGCGGAACGGCCATCATATCTCTCTTGTATTACGCATCGTCCGACCGGCGGCGGACAACAAAAAACCGGCAATGCCTTCGCAAAGCCGGTTACAGGATGCAAACGGCCCTTTAGCGAGTTGTTTAACGTGGCTGCAAGCCGACCGGCCAAATCACCACGGAGCTGTCACATTCTTCTAGAACTCGCGCGCCTTGCCGTCAACGGCCGGCCGCTCGCGCCATTGCCGGCACTCGACATTCCGGGCCACGGCTAGTATTTCCGCTGCGGCTTCCGGCGGAAGCATTCTCGATGGATTTGTTAGACATGAACAAGAGACCGGATCAGGCACGGCCAACGCCCCGCGCGGGCATCATGGATATCGACGCCTATGTGCCGGGCAAGAGCACGGCGCCGGCCGGTGTTGCCAAGGTCTACAAACTGTCGTCGAACGAAAACCCGCTCGGCCCGTCGCCGAAGGCGATCGAGGCGGCGCGTGAAGTCGCGGCAAAGCTCGACGTCTATCCCGACGGCACCGCCAGGCGGCTGCGCGAGGCGATCGCCGAGGTGCATGGGCTGAATGCTGCGAGCATCATCTGTTCCAACGGCTCCGACGAGATACTGGGCCTGCTGGCGCAGACCTATCTGGCGCCCGGCGATGAAGCGATTTTCACCGAACACGCCTTCATGGTCTACAAGATCTACATCCAGTCGGCCGGTGCAACACCGGTAGCGGTCAAGGAAAGCGACGAGCGCGCCGACATCGATGCGATACAGGCGGCGGTGACGCCGCGCACAAAGATCGTGTTCCTCGCCAATCCCAACAACCCGACCGGCACCTATGTGCCGTTCCAGGAAGTGCGGCGCCTGCATGCCAGCCTGCCGAAAAACGTGCTTCTGGTGCTCGACGCGGCTTACGCCGAATATGTCCGCCGCAACGACTACGAGGCCGGCATCGAGCTGGCGGGCAGCGCCGAGAACGTGGTCATGACCCGTACCTTCTCCAAGCTCGGCCTTGGCGGGGCGCGGATCGGCTGGATGTATGGTCCGATGCACATTGTCGATGCGATCAACCGCATTCGCGGCCCCTTCAACGTCAATGCCACGGCGATCGAGGCCGGCATCGCCGCCATCCGCGACCGCGCCCATGTCGAGCGCAGCGTGATGCACAACGAGAAATGGCTCACCTGGTTGACTGAGGAACTGACAAAGCTCGGACTCAGGGTGACGCCGAGCGTCGGCAATTTTCTGCTGATCCACTTTCGCGACGACAAGAAACATTCGGCGGCGGCCGCGGACGACTACCTTACGGCGCGGGGCTTCATCTTGCGGCGCGTTTCCGGCTACGGCTTTCCCAATGCGCTGCGCATGAGCATCGGCATCGAAGAAGCAAATCGCGGCGTGATTGCTGCCCTCACGACATTCCTGAAAAGCTAGAACACCATGACATCACCGCTGTTCGAAAAGATCGCGCTGGTCGGCATCGGCCTGATCGGCTCGTCGCTGGCCCGCGTCATTCGCCGCGAGGGGCTGGCCGGCCACGTCTCCATCGCGACGCGCAGCCCGACTACGCTAGCGCGGGCGAAGGAACTCGATCTAGGGGATTCCTACACCACCGATGCGAAAGAGGCGGTACGCGATGCCGATCTGGTCATCGTCTCGGTGCCGGTCGGTTCCTCCGGCGCGGTCGCGGAAGAAATCGCGCCGGCGCTGAAAAAGGGCGCCATCCTCACCGATGTCGGCTCGACCAAGGCCTCCGTCATCGCGCAGATGCAGCCGCATGTGCCGGAAGGCGTCCATTTCATTCCCGGCCATCCGCTCGCCGGCACGGAAAAATCCGGACCGGACGCCGGCTTCGCCGATCTCTTCGACAATCGCTGGTGCATCTTCACGCCGGTTCCCGATACTGATCCGGCGGCATTGGAAAAGCTTTCGGAGTTCTGGCGGCGCTGCGGCTCCAACATCGACACGATGGACCCGCAGCATCACGACATGACTTTGGCCATCGTCTCGCATCTGCCGCATATCATCGCCTACAACATCGTCGGCACCGCCGACGATTTGCAGTCGGTGACCAAATCGGAAGTCATCAAATATTCGGCCTCGGGCTTCCGCGACTTCACCCGTCTTGCCGCCTCTGACCCGACCATGTGGCGCGATGTCTGCCTGCACAACAAGGACGCCATCCTCGAAATGCTGGCTCGGTTCTCGGAGGATCTAGCCTCGCTGCAGCGGGCGATCCGCTGGGGCGACGGCGAAAAGCTATTCGATCTGTTCACCCGCACCCGCGCCGTGCGCCGCTCGATCATCGAGGCCGGCCAGGACATCGACGTGCCGGATTTCGGCCGGCAAGCGGTCGAGCACCCGGCCAAGGGGTAAATCTCACGCTTCCAAATCTGCTGGCCAGTGGGCCGCCATCATCGCCAGCGTCTCGGCCCGGTCCGGGGCGCCCAGCCGGCCGCCGAAGCGTTGGCATTTGAGCGCGGCGGCAGCACTGGCAAAGCGCAAGGCCTGCTCGGGAGGCATTGCCTCCGCCAAGCCGACGGCAAAAGCGCCGTGAAACACGTCGCCGGCGGCGAGCGTATCCACCGCCTTGATCCTCGGCGCCGCGACATGGCGCACGCCGCCGGCGGAATGGTCATACCACCAGCTTCCCTGTGCTCCGCCGGTAACCGCGACAAAGGCATCGGTGCGGCTGGCGAGATCGGCGCAGGCGGTTTCCGGATCCAGCGCCTGGCCGCAGACGATGCGTGCCGCCGGCTCCGAGGCGACGATGTGCGTGGCTAAAGGCAACAGCTGTTCCAGCACCTCCAGCGGCGCGGTGTCGGCATCGAGGATCGCCGGACGGCCCATCGCCCGCGCCGCGGTCAGGGCCAGTGCGGCGGCGCCCGGCCAGCGCACGTCGACCAGCACGGCGTCGAAGCCGGAAAGATCGGCGGGCAATTTCTCGGGATCGGCCTGCGCCTTCGGGTCGTAAAAGGGAACGATGATGCGTTCGCCATGGGCGTCGACCAGGATCGCGGCCAGTGCCGAACGCGCGCCGTTGACGCGCCGGACAAAGCCGCAGTCGACACCTTCGGCCTCGATGCCGGCAATGAGTTGGTCGGCGACGGCATCGTCACCCGCACTTGCCCAGAGCGAGACCTCGGCGCCGAGCCGCTGCGCGGCGCAAGCAGCACTGGTAGCCATGCCCGATGCCATCTGGGCAGCGTCGGAGGCGATAAATTTGCCCTGATGCATGGGCAGCGTGTCGAGACGAAGGATGGTGTCCAGCGTCAGCGCGCCAACGCTCAGGAGCCTTACCGGTCTGCTCATTCGTTGTTCCTAATCGACCGGCTTGATCTTGCCCAGCGGAATGAAGCCGAGCGATGCCTTGCCCTTGACGATCCTGAGCGGCATCGACGGTTCGTTGCCGAGCATCGCCAGGCCGGCAAAGCCCTGCTCGATCTCGCTCTTGCGCTCGGGGATCGCGGCGCCGAGGATTGCCGCCACCGCCTTGGGATCTTTCAGGCTGATCGTCAGATCGCCATCGATCAGGCCCTCAGCATCGACCGACAGAGGCCCGGAGACAGTAACGCGCGCCGTGCCTGACGAGAGGTCCAGCCTGGCGATGTCGACGGCCTGGCCGCGCAGGCTCTTTACCTGCTTTCCGATCAGCGCGACGCCGTTCTTCAGCGTTGCCTCGCCGCTGCCGTCGAGCGCCGGCAGCACGCGGCCGCCGATGGCGTTGGCGTCGATCTCGAGATCGCCGAAGCTTCCAGTGTAGGCGATGTCCTGGCCATCGGGCTGCAATTGCCCCGCCGCCGTTCCGGCGCTGAACAGCGAGACGGGATCCGTGTCGTCGGCTGGGTCGGTCTGGCCGGACAGGCCCTCGGCCTTCAGCGCAATGCGCCGCGGCAGCGGCCAGGAGAGCTTCACGTCTGCCCGCAGTCTGTCCCAGTCGATCCAGAGCGGTGTCATGCCCGGCACGGAGGTCCTGAGCGGCCCGCGCAGGTCGGCGACTGGCGACAGAGGCCGGGTGATCTGCGCGACGGCACTGAAGCTGCCAGTCGAGGCGGCGACATTCCTGGTGTCGTCCTCATAGGCCAGGGTGTCGCAAGAAACGGCAAAGCTGAACGGATAGCCGCTGACGGTCAGGTTGGAGCAACCGGCCTCGATGCCGTTGCCGTTGAGCGCGGCCACCGCCTTGTCGGCTTCGCTCCGGACGCGGTCGGCCAGATAGAACCAGCCGCCGCTGTAGATGGCGAACAGCACGGCGATGAAAGCGACAAGCCAGAACAGCCGGCGGCGAAAGTTCGGCGGGCGCTCGTCACTTGACGTCATGCTGCAGCTTTCATTATCGCCGCCTGTTGCGGGTGGACTGTCGTTTACGCAACAAGCAGATAGACGGAAAAAGCACCGATTCCGATGCGGTGTCGTCACTCTCGTGCATTCAGGCTTGGCGATATGGGCGATTTTTGGGTTTTTGGCTACGGGTCGCTGATCTGGCGACCGGGATTCGCGCATGTAGAGACGCGGCGCGCCCGTCTCTACGGCTATCGCCGGTCGCTCTGCGTCTATTCCTTCGTGCATCGCGGCACGCGTGAGCGGCCGGGCCTTGTGCTCGGCCTCGACCGTGGCGGCTCTTGCGTCGGGCTGGCGTTTCGCGTGCCCGGAGAGTTGCGCGACGAGGTGCTCACCTATCTGCGCGAGCGCGAACTGGTGACCAGCGTCTACCTCGAACGCTCGCTCGATATCCGACTCGACAAGAATGGCACGAGCGGACGCGAGACGGTGAGCGCGGTCGCCTATATCGTCGACCGCGCGCATGAGCAGTATGCCGGCGGGCTCGATGCGGCGCATGCGGCTGGTATCGTCCGCGGCGCCGTCGGCCAGTCCGGCAGGAACGAGGATTATCTGCTCAGCACGCTGGAACATCTGGAGGCGCTGGGCATAAGCGACCACTGGCTGGAAGAGGTGGCCCGGCGCCTCGCGCCTTTGTGAAGCGCTGGCCCGCAGGAAAGAGCAGCCAGGCCTTTGACCTTGGCATGACGAGACCTAGCTTAGCTCCAGCCCCGAACCTTCGGGTTTTCGCCCGTCCCCCCGCATCACGGAGCCAGATCTTGCAGAAACGCCGTCTCGGTCGTACCGACCTTTCCATCGCGCCGCTGGTTCTGGGCGGCAATGTCTTTGGCTGGACCGCCGACGAAAAGACTTCCTTCGACCTGCTCGACCGCTTTGCCGGCGCCGGCCTCAACGCCATCGATACGGCGGACGCGTATTCGCGCTGGCATGCCGGCAACAAGGGCGGCGAATCCGAAACCATCATCGGCAAATGGATGAAAAGCCGCGGCAACCGCGACGAGGTCATCGTCATCACCAAGGTCGGCTCGGACATGGGCCAGGGCAGGCGGGATCTCTCTGCTGCCTATATCGAAAAGGCAGTCGACCAGTCGCTGAAGCGGCTGCAGACCGATGTGATCGACCTCTATCTGTCGCACTGGCCGGACCCGGCGACGCCTTACGAGGAAACGCTCGGCGCTTACCAGAGCCTGCTCGCCAGGGGCAAGATCCGCCATGCCGGCTGCTCCAACCTCGATGCCGGCCAGTTGCGCGCGGCGCTGGACGTGGCAAGCTTGCGCAGCTTGCCGCGCTACGAAGTGCTGCAGCCTGCCTATAATCTCTACGACCGCTCATCTTTCGATGGTCCGCTGCGCAATCTCTGCCTCGCTGAGGACATTGGCGTCATCAGCTATTACGGTCTCGCCAAGGGGTTTCTGAGCGG
Organism: Mesorhizobium amorphae; assembly: GCF_014843845.1. Taxonomy (GTDB): domain Bacteria; phylum Pseudomonadota; class Alphaproteobacteria; order Rhizobiales; family Rhizobiaceae; genus Mesorhizobium; species Mesorhizobium amorphae_A. Next base: position 289,782 of record NZ_JHQS01000061.1, read on the forward strand.
CAAATACCGCAGCGAGGCCGACCTCGGCAAAAGCCAGCGCGGCGGAGGCGTCAAGGACTATCTCAATCCACGCGGCATGCGCATCCTGAGCGCACTCGATGCCGTGGCCGAGCGTCATTCGGCCACGCAGGCGGAGGTGGCGTTGGCCTGGGTGATGGCCCGGCCGGGCATCACCGCGCCGATCGCCAGCGCCACGACGCTCGCCCAGATGGACAGCCTGGTACGCGCCGCTTCGCTGAGGCTCGGCGTGGACGACATGGCCGCGCTGAACGAGGCGAGCGCATAGCCGCCGGCGGCCTTTCGCCGACGCACGATCGTTCAAGACGCGCCGCGCTGCCTGTCATAGCGTTTTCGCATCGTGGCAAGATGCGGGAGCCGAGATGGCCGGTGAGGTTCTTTCGCATACGCAGCAGTGGCAGCAATTGCTCGCATTGGTGCTGGCGGCAACCGTCGTCATGGGCAGTCCGGGTCCGGCGACGATCAGCGTCACCGCCGTAGGCGCCGCCTTTGGCCTGCGCGATTCGCTCCGCTACGCGTCGGGCGTCATCGTCGGAACCATCGCGGTGCTGTTGGTAGTGGCCACCGGCATTTTAGCGGTGCTTGCCTCGATGCCGACGTTGGCACCGCTGCTGGCGGTCGCTTCGGCCGCCTACATCCTCTATCTCGCCTTCAAGATAGCGACCGCGCCGCCGCTGGCCGCGCGTGAAAGTGGCGCTGACCGTCCGACTTTCCTCGGCGGGTTCCTGCTCGCCGTCGCCAACCCGAAAGCCTATGTGGCGATTGCCGCGGTGCTCGCCGGCGCTTCATCGGGAGCCGGTGATCTCGGCATCCCGGCCAGGCTGGCGGTCCTGGCCTCGATGATCGTCGCCATCCATGCGCTGTGGCTTCTCGCAGGGGCAGCATTCGCCCGCTTCCTGCGCCAGCCGCTGGCTTCGCGCATCATCAATCTGGTCTTCGCGGCAACGCTGGTGTTGACCACGGCACTGGCGACGTGGCCCTGAGCCGACCGGCGGGATTGTCGGGGGGGGTCAGGCCTTCGCCTTGTTCGCCGCGCCGAGTTCCGCCAGCCGCTTGACCGCCGTCGGCGGCATCGGCGGCGGGTTCGGCGTGTGCGAGGCCTCGACGAGCAGCTGATCGCAGGCGTCCTCCGTCTCACCGATCAGCCGCTCCATGAACTCTTCCCTGTCGAGCCCTGCGGGGATCGGCGGCAGGAAGCGAGCCTTGATGGTGCCGGGGTAGCGCAGGAACTTGCGGCGCGGCCAGTAGAGGCCAGCAACATGCGCCACGGGCACCACGGGGACGCCAAGCTGGGTGTAGAGCTCGACGATGCCATATTTGTAAGCCGGCTCGTCGCCCGGCGCGCGGCGCGTGCCTTCGGGATAAATGATCAGCTGGCGCGGATTGCGCGCCATCTCTTCCCTGGTCGCGGAGACCACCGCCTTCAGCGCCTTTGAGCGGCTGCCGCGATCGACCGGGATCATGCGCATCTTCATGATGTACCAGCCGAAGAAGGGGATCCAGGTCAGTTCCCGCTTCAGGATGTAGAGCGGGTCCTGCAGGAATGGGAAGAAGGCGATCGCGTCCCAGAACGACTGGTGCTTCGGCGCCAGGATGAACGAGCCCTCGGGCAGGTTTTCCAGGCCGGTGATCTCGCTCTTGGTGCCGGCGATCTTGTCGTAAAGCCACATGCAGGTGCCTGACCAGAATTTCGGCACGAACCAGGCACGGTGGCGCGGCGAGAGGAAATAATACGGGGTCCAAAGGACCATCTGGACGATCAGGTTGACGTAGAAGACGAAGTTGAACGCCAGCGAGCGGATGTAGAGCATGCGGGAAGGGCCCGGTGAGGAGGTGTGCGTTGGTTACACCAAGCGCGGGCAAAAAGGAAACGCGATGCCGGGAATGATCCCGGGCCTGCGCGCGCCATCATCTACCACATTGCTTGCGCCAGGCGCTCCTTCAGGCGCGGCGCGGCGAAGTCGAGGAAGGCGCGCAGTTTTACCGGCAGCAGCCCCTGGCCGGCATGGACGAGGCTCACCGGCCATGGCTCCGATTCGAACTCCTGCAGGATCGGGCAAAGCGTGCCGGAGCGGACCTCGGCGGCGATCTGGTAGGACAGCACCTTCGTCACCCCGACGCCGGCGATAGTGGCATCGATCGCGGCTTCCGCCGTGTTGACCCGAAGCCGGGAGCGGACCGGAATGGCAAGTTCGCCTTTGCCGGCGATGAAGGTCCAGGCGGCGGGGGCGGAGAGGTTCTCGAAGGTGATACAGCTGTGTCCGGCCAGATCACCGGGAGTTTGCGGCGTGCCATGTTCGGCAAGATAGGCCGGGCTCGCGCAGACGACGCGGCGGATCGAGCCGACGCGGATGGCGACCAGGCTCGAGACGGGCAGCTCGCCGATGCGTACGGCAAGGTCGATATGCTCCTCGACCAACTGGGTGATCCGGTCGGCGAGCGCCAGCCGGACCGCCACTTCCGGGTAAGCGGCGAGGAAGGCAGTGACGACCGGCAGCACATGCAGGCGGCCAAAGACGATCGGCGCGGTGATGATCAGTTCGCCGGTGGGCACGCTGTATTCGCCGGCGGCGCTGCGTTCGGCCTCGCCGAGCTCGTCCAGAATCCGCCGACAGGCGGCCAGATAGGCCTGCCCGGCATCGGTCAGCGTCAGCCGTCGCGTCGACCGGTTCAAAAGACGCGTCTTCAGATGTCTTTCCAGGTCGGAGACCTTGCGGCTGACCGTCGCCAGCGGAATGCCGAAACGGCGCCCCGCCGCGGAAAGGCTGCCGGTCTCCACTGCGGCGACGAACAGCGACATGGCCTCGAGACGATCCATAATTCTCCCGAAAAATGGAAGTATGAGTTGCAGATATGCCATCTACATCCGAAAGATGGAAGGTTCTACCTGTCGTGGGCGATGACCACAGGTCCCTCGAGGAGGTTTCCCATGAATGCCCGCACCTTCACCAGCGACGTCGCCTTCACACCGACCGTCAAGGCGATCCAGAGCCGCAAGGGTTCGCGCGATGCTTATGCCCGCGTCGAGGAGCGCGGCGGCTGGCAATCGGAAATCACCCCCGACCTTGCCGGCTTCATCGAGGCGCAGACCAGCATCTTCCTGGCGACGGCCAATGGCGAGGGCCAGCCCTATATCCAGCATCGTGGCGGGCCAGCCGGGTTTCTGAAAGTGCTCGACGAGCGCACGATCGGCTTTGCTGATTTCTCCGGCAACAGGCAATTCATCACCCAGGGCAATCTGAGCGACAATTCTCGGACTTTCCTGTTCCTGATCGACTACGCCCGCAGGCAGCGCATCAAGATCTGGGGCACGGCCCGCATCGTCGAGGACGACCCCGAGCTGATGGCGAAGCTGATGCCAGGGGATTACAAGGCGCGCCCCGAGCAGGTCATCCTGTTCACCGTTGCGGCCTGGGACGCCAATTGCCCGCAGCACATTCCGCAGCGCTTCGAGGCGGCCGACGTGGCAGCCGCGCTGGTCGAGCGCGACCGGCGCATAGAACGTCTCGAAGCGGAGATTGCCGGTCTGCGTGCCGCGCTGGGCTCTGCTGCCGCAGACTGATGCCCGCCAGCAGCGCTCAGTTGTGCGCCGTGGCGGCTTGCGCCACAGCAACACTGCCGCCGGTCTGGCGAGACGGCACGATGCCACGCGCCAGCGCCAGTACATATTTGCTGTATTCGGTCAGAAGCACGCGCAGCGCTTCCGGCTTGGTCAGCCAGCCGCCATCGCCGAGATTGGTGTTGACCACCGGGTAGGGCTCGAGCCTGGCGCCGTGCAGCAGCCGGCTCATCTCCAGCAGGCTGCGCGGCATGTGGTAGTTGTTGGTGACGAGGATGACGGTACCGTAGGCGTGGCTCTCCACCCATTTGGCGCTCTCCTCGGCGTTGCCGATCGTGTCGAGCGCGGCACGGTCGATGTCGACGCAGCAGGAAAACAGTGCCTTGTCGCCGCCGGTCGCCGCCTGGAGTTGGCGGCGGCTGGCCGAAGGGTGGACGCCGCTGATCAGCAGACGCTCGCCCTTGCCGGAGGCAAGCAGGTCCATCGCTGCGTCGAGGCGAGACTGGCCGCCGGTGAGCACGATGATGGCGTCGGCCTTGGCCGGATTGGCTGGCGTGGTCATGTGGCTGACGGTGCTGGCGAACCAGCCGAAACCGCCGGCAAACAATGCGGCCAGCACGAGAATGGAGAAAACGGAGATGCGCAGGGCTCTTGCCAATCGGCGCGGCTCGCCCCGGGCGTGCAAAAGGGAACCAACCACTGGCATCTGTCCAGCCGTTCCGGTTGAGTCCCTAGCGTCCATCGTCCTATGGTTAATCCTGAAATGTGGCCTTTGATAGGAAAAAATGCGCACATTGCGTTACGTCAGTTTTCTGCCCGTGATCGTTCCTGAGCCCTTTTCGCTCCATGCATGCCGCCATCGCGCGCATCAGCCCGCGTCCGGCTGACGGATGTCGATGTCGCTGAGATACGTGACCACGGTGACGTGCGACGTCGCTGCCGTCAGCGCGCCGATCACCAGGACCATCAGGCCGACGCCGAGATAGCCCGCCGATCCGATGGCGAAATTGCCGAAAAGGGCGGTCGCCTGGTCGGCCTGCGGCGTCGCCATATTGCGCGACGACCACCAGGAAAAGACAATGAATACCAGAATGGCGGCGGCCCCGCCGGCGGCAGCACCCTTCATACCGGTGACCAGGAAGTGCCAGCGGAATTCGCGCGCGATGAAGCGCGCCTCGGCGCCGACGAAATGCAGCACCTCGATGATGTGGCCGTTGCCGGCCATGGCGCCACGCGTTGCGAACACCACAGTCAGCACGGTGGCCGATAGCATCAGCGCCAGCACGGCGATGCCGATGGTCACCGTGGTGCGGGCCATGGCCACCAGCCGATCGACCCAGGTGCGATGATCGTCAAGTGCGGCACTCGGCAGCTTGGGCGTGATCGCGGCGCGCATGGCGGCGAAGTCGGGCGGATTGTTCTCGTCGATGGTGACGACGACCAGGCGCGGCACCGGCAATTCGTCGATGTTGAGGCCCGAGCCCAGCCACGGCTCCAGCAGCCGGGCGGTCGCGTCGCGGTCGATGATCTTGGTCTCCTTCACGCCGGGGAATTCGCCGGCGATCTGCGAGGCCTGGGCAAGGGCTGCCTCCATATCGAGACCTTCGACCGGTTTGATCTGGATCGTCGCCTCGCGCGAGATCTGGTTCTCCCAGACCGAAGCGGTGTCGCGCACCAGCGTCACGGCGCCGAAGGTCAGGCAGGACAGGAAGGTCATGATGGCTATGACCAGCACCAGAGCCCGGCCAGCAATGTTTTGCGCCGGCACGATCGGCGCCATCTTGCGCTGGACGCGCTGCACCGCGCCGGCCTTCTCGGCGGGCTGTTCGTGCAGGTGTTCTGCGGAAAGCTCAGTCATAGACATCCAGCCTTCCGCCGGCCAGGATCATGCGCCGCGCGTCGACCTGCTCCATCAGGCCGAGATCATGGGTTGCGATCACCACCGCGGTGCCGAGACGGTTGAGCTCGATGAACAGCCTGAGCAGCCGGCGCGCCAGCGGTGGGTCGACATTGCCGGTCGGCTCGTCGGCAAGCAGGATCTCGGGTTGCTCGATCAGCGCCCGGGCGATCGCGGCGCGCTGTTTTTCGCCGCCCGACAGCACCGGCGGCAGCACATGCATGCGCTCGCCGAGGCCGACCCATTTCAACAGTTCGGTGACGTCGGTGCGATAGCTTGCTTCTTCGCGCCCGCGCACGCGCAGCGGCAAGGCCACGTTCTCATAGGTGGTCATGTGGTCGAGCAGACGGAAATCCTGGAACACGACGCCAATACGGCGCCTCAGATGCGGCAGTTCGCTGCGCGAGATACGCGAGCGGTCCTTGCCGAAGATGGTGATCAGCCCACGCGTCGGCTTCAGCGACATGAACAGAAGGCGCAGCAGCGTCGTCTTGCCGGCGCCCGAAGGGCCGCTCAAGAACTGGAAGGAGCGCTCCGGAATGTGCAGGGAAATGTCACGGAGGATTTCCGGACCCATGCCATAGCGGAGGCCGACATTTTCAAAGCGGATCACGTTCGACGACCTGAAACTTGCGGCGGCGGCGTGCCAGCCCTTTCTCTCAAATGACCATCGGCCGGCATGGTTAACCGTCGGTTAATTTTCGGTGTTTTTCGGTTCAACACAGGGGTTCCGGTGGGGAAGCGTTAACCATTTCCGTTTACGCAAAAGAAACGAAGACGAACAAGGGCCATAATGGCTGAAGATCGAACCGCGCGCCCGGTTTCCGGCGAAATCATGACCGGGCTGGGGACAAGTGCCGCGGCGGAACCGCGCGCGCCGGCCGCCGACATCGTCGATGCCGATTATGAGGTGCTGCCGCGCCATGGCGTCAAGGCGGAAACCCTATCGCCGCCTGCATCGCGCATGAGCGATGCGCCCTCGATCGAAGGCATGGAGATGCTGCGCAAACCCGAAGCCGCAGCAGAGCGCCCGCCGGCCTCGCGCGGCGGGCCGATCTTCTGGATAGCCGGCGTCGGTGCGGCGCTTGCCGCCTTCTGGGTCTCGGGCGGCCACGCACTGGTGCGTCAATCGCCGTTCTGGGCCGCCGAGCAGCCAGCCGGTGTCGCGCTAAGCATCTCGGGCGTCACCTCGCGCATCGATGCTTCGGGGCTGAAGCCGGTCCTGTTCGTCGATGGCGAAGCCGCCAATGACGGAGCAAAGGCCGCACCGTTGCCGCCTTTGGAGATCCGGGTCACCGGCAATGACAGCCAGGTAACGCGCTATACGCTGGGGACATCCAGCCGGTCCTTGGCGCCCGGCGAAAGATTCGGCTTTTCCAGCCGCCTCGATGTGCCTAGAAACGGGGTCAAGGCCGTATCGGTCACATTCGCCGGCTAAGTTTCGATCCAGGAACCGGTTTTTCCTGGGATCGTGTGCAAAATCAAAAAGGTCTACAGCGCTTCCGCAGGCCCAAAAGGTCTTGGCCCTGTAGGCGGAGCGCCTGGAGGGCCAAAAATGCCAGTTGTGCGTGGCAAGGACATCGAGGTCCTGTTTTCGGCGTCGGCGATCGCCCGGCGCAATCTTGAACTCGCCAAAGAGATAGCCGGTCACGACTACCACGACCTCCTGGTGATTTCGGTGCTGAAGGGCTCCTTCATCTTTGCCGCCGACCTCATCCGCGCCATGCACGATGTCGGCCTGTCGCCGGAGGTCGAGTTCATCTTCATTTCCAGCTATGGCGCCGGCACCACCAGCGGCGAGGTGAGGGTGCTGCGCGACATTGACAATGAGGTCGCCGGCCGCGACGTGCTGCTGATCGACGACATTCTCGAATCCGGCAAGACGCTCTCCTTCACCCGCGACCTGATGCTGTCGCGCGGCGCCAAAAGCTGTTCGATCGCCGTTCTGCTCGACAAGCGCATGCGCCGCCAGACGGCGCTCAACGCCGATTATGTCGGCTTCGACTGCCCCGACTATTTCGTCGTAGGCTACGGCATGGATGTCGCGCACGCGTTTCGCGAATTGCCGTTCGTAGGCGTCGTCAAAGGGGATGCATAAAAGCCGTTCGCGGTTCAGGAAAAGTCAACTTTTCACCGCCAAATATGCCGCCCATGGCAAAGCTTCTGATCGTCGAGGACGATGAGTCCGTCCGCACTCTCGCCGCCCGCGCGCTTGAACGCGACGGGCACAGCGTGGCCATCGCCGCCGATGGCGCACAAGGGCTGGCGCTGATCCAGCAGGCCCGTGGCGGCTACGATCTGGTGGTTTCCGACATTCGCATGCCGGAGATGGACGGCATCGAGATGGCGACCGCTGCAGCGAAGCTGTTCCCGGCGATGAAGATCCTGCTGATGACCGGCTATGCCGACCAGCGCGAGCGCGCCGAGGAACTGAACGGCATCATTCTCGACGTCGTGCAGAAGCCGTTTACGCTGGCCGAGATCCGCGCCCGTGTTGGACGCGCGCTGACCTGTTTCGCCTGATAGGCGTCAGGCGGGATCGCCGCTTGCGGCAAGCACGGTCGCCGTCTGCCTGCGCCGCTCGCCGTTGAGCGCCAACAGGCCGGCGCCGATAATCAGCGCCGCACCTAGCATCGTGGTTCCCCTGGGCACCTCGGCGAAGAACAGAAACCCCCAGAGCGGCGACCAGAGGATGCCGGTGTATTCGAAGGTGGCGACGCGGTTGGCCGGCGCCAGCCGGTAGCCCTGCGACAACAGGATCATGCCGGCCGAGGCGACGAAGCCGCAGGCGGCCATTTTGAGAATGTCCGGCAGCGCCGGCCACGCCCATGGCCGCACCAGGAATTCGAGGCCCGGATGGACCGCATGGGTGATGCCGGCGAGGTGGAACGCGCCGGCGACCACGATGGCGCCAGTGAGATAGGCGCCGTTCTGGTAGAAGGCCATGACCGTCGACGATTCGGTATCGCCGATCCTGCGCGCCATAAGTTGCGAAAAACCATAGAGCGCCGCCGAGCCGAGCGAGAGCAGGGCCGCCCAGTCGAACAATCCGGCGCCGGCGCGCAGCATCACCAGAACGCCGACCAGGCCGATCAGAACGGTCGCCAGCGTCTGCCATGAGACGCGCTCGCCGAGATAGGGGCCGGCCAGCGCCATGATGAACAAAGGCGCCATGAAATAAAGCGCCACGGCGTCGGCCAGCGGCAGGGCGGCGATCGCCAGATAATAGGCCGTGTAGGACGAGAACTGGGTGAAGGCGCGCAATGTCAGCAGGCCGAAGCGCCGCGACTGCAAAGCCCGCAATCCAACATCGGCGTGGACGAGAACGATCAGTATGGGAAGTGCGACGATCGCGCGGATCGCCATCACCTCGGTCACCGGATAGGCTCCCGATACCGCTTTGACGAGCGGGTCCTGCAGCGAAAAGACCAGGACGCCCAGACAGAGGCTCAGGATGCCAAGCGTCATCCGGTTCTGCATATGCTTCGGCCCCCCGCGCGCCACTGCGTACAAGTAAAAAGAACCCGCCACCGTTTCGGGCAGCGGGTATGAGTGAGGACTCTTCGATTGGTCCGCAACCGATTTCGCGGTCACATATCCAATGGGAGAAATGACTATCGGCTGACGTTTGACATGTTGCAAACGAATTGAAATGATGTCAGCGATCAAAAATTCTTATGGCGAATTGCGATGAAGCCTACCCTCGATAGCGACCTCCTGCGCACCTTCGTCGCGGTGGCCGAGACCGGCAATTTCACCAAGGCGGCGGAACAGGCAGGCCGCACCCAGTCGGCTGTCTCAATGCAGATGAAGAAGCTCGAAGGCATGGTCGGCGACAGCCTGTTCGAGCGCGGCTCGCGCGGCGTTTCGCTGACGCGCCGCGGCGGTGAATTGATCGTCAATGCCAGGCGCATCGTCTCGCTGCTCGACGAGACGGCGGCGTCGCTGGTGGCGCCGCCGCTCGACGGTCCGGTGCGCATCGGCATTCCTGCCGAATATGGTCATTCGATCCTGTCGCGCGCGCTCGGCGCCTTCGCCAAACGCCATCCGCAGGTCGAGGTCACGGTGCGCTACGCCCATTCCGACTCGCAGATGCGGGCGCTGGCGGCGGGCCAGCTCGATCTCGCCGTGGTGTTCGAATGGGAAGGTCTGTCGGGCGGCGAGGTGCTGATGCATGACCCGACGGTCTGGGTCACTTCCGCCATCCATCACATGCATGAGGAGCGGCCGGTGCCGATCGCGCTCTACAACCGTGGTGGCTGGTGCCGAGACTTTGCCATCAAGTCGCTGGAACAGCGTGGCGTCGGCTACCGCGTCGCCTATACCAGTGACACCAATGGCGGCCTGACGCTGGCCGTGACCTCGGGCCTGGCGATCGCGCCGATCTCCCGCAGCAACATTCCCGCCGGCTGCCGCGAGCTCGGCGCAGCCGACGGCTTCGGCGACATCGATTCCTCGAATGTCGTTCTGCACCGTAATCCGAGCGTTTCCGGCGAAGCCATCGACAGCATGGAAGAAGCGATCCGCGAGGCGTTCATGCTCACTGGTCAGGCTGGTATCACGCCGGATCTGTGACTGTCGGGGCGGGCATGTCCTCGTAGAAGGTCAGGTGGTTGCCGAACGGATCGCCGACGGTGACTTCCTTCGTCCGCCACGGCGTCTCTTCCAGCCCCGGCCTGGCAAAGCGGTATTTCTTGCCGATCAGTTCGCGATGCAATGCCGCGATATCGGCCACCGTGATGCGTATGTGGGAGCCCGGCGAGCCGTCGCCGTGATGCTCGCTCAGATGCAGTTCGCAACCGTCGCGGGCAATGCCTGTATAGAGCGGCGCATTGTCGTCGAAGCGATGTTCGAACCGCACCTCGAAACCAAGAAAACCGAGATAGAATTCATGCGCCTTGGCGATGTCGAAGATGCGCAGGATCGGGGTAATGACACCGAGCTTCGGCATGGCGTTGCGACCGTTCGAGAAGATTGGGGTGGCAGGGCGCTATTTCAGCTCCAGCAGCCGCTCAAGATAGCTGCGTTCGATGTCGGGGCTGAGCGCGTTGCCGAGCCGCTTGCGGATTGCTTCCAGGATCTGGCGCGCGCGCTGGACGTCGATCTCGTCAGGCACCTTCACCTCGGTGCCGTCGTCGGGACCCCTTGTGGCGCGCGGCCGGCCGAGCGGGTCGCGATCGGCGTTCTGCTGGCGGCCGCCCTGCTCGCTGCCGCCCTCGTCGCCCTGCATGGCCTGCATCTGCTTCATCATGTCCTTGGCGCCCTTGCGCAGCGCCTCCAGCGCGCGGCCCTGGTGACCGACCGCCTGGTCGCCCTCGCCTTCGCCGAGCGCCTGTTCGGCATTGCCCATGGACTTGCCGGCCTCGCCAAATCCCTCATTGGGCTGCATGCCCATGCCTTCCAGCCCCTTCTTCAACTGCTCGAGGTCGTTTTGCAGCTTGCCCTGGCCTTCCTGAAGCTGCTTCAGCGCTTCGGCGAATTCCTGCGGCGTCATCTGCTTCGGGCGGGCGAGCGGATCGCGGTCGTCGCCCGGGCCGGGTTTGTCCTCATCCTGGCCGCCACCGTTTTCGCCGAGCTGCTCGTCGCGATTCTCGCCGCGCTGGCGTTGGCCGCGCTGCATCTGGTCCATGCGGAAGGTGTCGTTCATCATCTCCTGCTGGCGCCGCATGATCTCGCCGAGCTTGTCCATCTGCTGGCGCATCTCGCTATCCTGCTCGCCGCCGGGCTGGCGACGGCCGGCCTGCAGGTTGTTCATCATGTCCTGCAATTCCGACAAAAGCTGCTGGGCGCGGTCGCGGTCGCCTGATTTTGCCAGGTTCTCGATCTCGTCCATCATGCGATCGATGTCGCTCTGGCGCAGCTCCTGGCCGTTCTGCTGCATCTGCGGTGCGTTCGGGTTCTGCTGTGCGCGCTCGGCGAACTCCTGCAGGAACTGGTTCATCGCCTCGCGCAGTTCTTTCATCAACTTGTCGATCTCTGCGTCGCTGGCGCCGTTCTTGATGGCGTCCTGCAGGGCCTGCTGTGCCTGGCGCAGCCGCCTTTCGGCCGCCGACAGATTGCCTTCCTCGATGCCGAGCGCGATCTCCCAGAGATAGGACACCACGTTGCGCAGCTGGTCGTCGTTGCCGGCCATCTTCAGCCGGCTGTGGGCGCTCATGATGGCGAGATAGTGCGCCATGTTGTCGAAGGTGTCTTCGGGGCGCAGCGTGATGGCATCCATCAGGTCGAGCACGCGCGGCTTGGCATTGGCGTCGAGCGCCAGCATGCGGCGCTGCTCGATCACGGCTCTCGCCAGCGGATTGGAGAAGGGCCGTTCCGGCATCACCAGAGTCTTGGTTTCGCTGCTCGCGGTGTGTCCGGCGTCGTCGGTGGCGACAAGCGTCAGCTTGATGTTGCTGCCGGCCCAGACGTGCTCGGTCAGGTCCTTGCTGGTCTTGGCGGCATTGCCCTTGCCACCGCGGCGCGGCAGCACCAGCGGCAGATCGGGCGGGCCATAGAGCGGATGCGCGTTCGGCGGCTGCGGGTCGGCGGGCACGAAAACCGCCTTGGCGGAGGCGGCGCCATAGTCGTCGTCGATCTGGTAGCTGAGCTCGAAGGCGCCGTTGACGGCACGCTTGGGTTCGCCGACGAAACGGATCGTCGGCGGTTTGTCAGGGATCACCGCGAAGGCCCAGTGGCCAAGGTCGTCCTCGCCCGACTTCAGCGTCAGCGTGCCGTCGCTGGTCAGCTTGCCGGTGAACTGGCGCACCTTGGGCGCCGCCGTGTTCGCCACAGGCTTGGCTGCCGGTGGGCCGGCCGGGTCGATGGCGCGGGCATTGCCGTCCTTGTCGGCGTAGGCAAGCGTTTCCTCGCCCGAGCCGCCGGTGACGCGCAGCGAGACATCGCTGCCTTGCGGAACGGTGAAGGTCGGAGCGGCCTGGTTGGCGTCGGCGGTGAGGAAGATCGGCGGCTTGCCGGTATAGGCAGGCGGCGTCACCCAGGCATCGATGCGCGGCGGCACGGTGTCGCGCGCCGCGCGCGCCACGAAGCCGTCACTCAACTTGCCGCCCGAGGGGCCGAAGGAGAAGGCAAAGGCGGTGACGAGCAGCAGCACCGCCACGGCGCGCAAGCCCCAGCGGTCGCGCTCCGGCACGCGTGTGCGCGGCCGGTCGGCGCCAAGGTTGCCCAGCCGCTCCGCCATGCGTTTCTGGTGTTCGCGCCACAGCGCCTGCGAAAAAATACTATCGCGGCCGCTTGGCCGGTCGGTCTGCACCAGAACCGGGCTGTGCAGAAGCTCGTTGGCCGCTTCGATGCGCCGATCGATCTCGGTGGCGGAGGGCAGGCGGAAGAAACGCAGCGGATAGAGGGCGGCAAAGCCGGAGATGGCGAACGCTGCAAGGAGGCCGATGCGCGCCGGATCGGGCAGAAGCGAAAACAGGCCGAGCCATGAAACACTGAGGAACAGGCTGGCGACAATGACCAGCGGCAGAAGCAACGGCCAGCCGCGCTCGACAACCATGGAGACCCGCGTCGCCAGCCGGCTCAAGGCAAGACGCCCGGCCAGTCCGCGATCGCCGCTGGAAGTGGGTCGTTCCGTCATCGGCCCTTCCTGTCCGGGCGGGATCGCCCGAACCTCAGGAACAGAAGTTTACCAGCAAACACGGCAAAGGCGAGGCGGTTCCGAAAACGAGATGAATTCTTGACCGGTTATGATCAGAATTTTGCGGGATTGGCGTTGGCACCGCACACCAGAACCGCGATCCGCTCGCCCGGCACCGGCTGGTAGCGACCGGACAGCACCGCCGCGAAGGCCGCCGCACCGCCCGGCTCGGAGATGATTCGCACCCGGTCCCACAGCGCTTTCTGGGCGGCAATGATGTCGTCGTCGCTGACCAGGAGGGAACGCTCGACATAGGCTTCGGCGATCGGGAACATAATTTCGCCGACCCGCTTCGGCGCCAGCGAATCGGCGGCGATGCCTTCGGCCGGTGCGTCGACGGGCCGTCCGGCCTCGAAGGCGAGGTGCAGCGTCGGCGCGCCTTCCGGCTCGACGGCGACGATCCGGATGCGGCCGGCAAACCAGGCGGCGATGCCGCCGATCAGGCCGCCGCCACCGACAGCGACCAGCAAGGTGTCGATCTCGGGCAGGTCGGTCTCGATCTCGAGGCCGAGCGTGCCTTGCCCGACCAGCGTCTCCTCCTGGTTGAAGGCGTGGATCTGCAGCGCACCGGTTTTCTCGGCGAAGCTCTCGCTGGCGGCCAGAGCCTCGGCGTAGCGGGCGCCGCCGACGACCAGTTCGGCGCCGTAGCCGCGGATGCGGTCGAGCTTGGCCGGTGGGCTCACTTCGGGAACGAAGATGGTGGCCTTGTGGCCAAGCCGCATGGCCGCATAGGCGACAGCCGCGCCATGGTTGCCGCCGGATGCGGCGACGACGCCGGCCGCGGGCACGGGGCGTTCGAGGAGATTGGTGAAGGCGCCGCGCGCCTTGAACGAGCCGGAATGCTGCAGGCATTCGAGCTTGAGGTCGACGGCCAGGGACGGGCGGCCGAAATCGGCCATGTCGACGCGCAGCACAGGCGTGTGGCGCACGAAGGGCCGGATGCGCGGCTCCATCGCGGCGATGCGTTCGCGGGTGATCAAGGTGCTGCTGGCCATATCTTGCTCTCTGGGGTTTGAAGCGAACCCGGTTCGGGACCGCAGCCTATTTCAACCAGTCGGGCACCGAATCCAGTCCGATCAGTTCGTCATAGGTCTGGCGCGGGCGCACGACATGGAAACGGTCGCCGTCGACCAGCACTTCCGGCACCAGGAGCCGGGTGTTGTAGGTGCCGGCCTGCACCGCGCCATAGGCGCCGGCAGTGGCAATCGCGATCAGGTCGCCGGCCTTCAGCCTGGGCAGGTCGCGGTCGAGGCCGATATAGTCGCCGGTCTCGCAGACCGGGCCGACCACGTCGACCGTCATGCGCGGTGCTGCCGCCGGCTGCTGCACCACCGGCCTGATGTCGTGGAAGGCGTCGTACAGCGTCGGCCGGATCAAATCGTTCATGGCGGCGTCGACGACGAGGAAATTCTTGGCGTCGCCTTCCTTCACGAAGATCACTTCCGAAACCAGGATGCCGGCATTGCCGACGATCAGGCGGCCCGGTTCGAACATGACCTTGAGGCCGAGCTTGGTGACGTGCTTCCTGACAATCTCGGCATAGGCGTCGGGCAGCGGTGGCGGGCTGTTGTCGACTCGGTAGGGGATACCGAGGCCGCCGCCGAGATCGACATGCTCGATTGCATGCCCGTCGGCGCGCAGCGCGCCGACCAGATCGACGAGCAGGGCAAAGGCATCGTCGAAGGGCTGCAACTCGGTGATCTGGCTGCCGATATGGGTGTCGATGCCGGTGACCTTGATGCCCGGCAGGCTTGCCGCGCGGGCATAGACCTGCCGCGCCTTCTGCCAGGGAATGCCGAACTTGTTCTCGGCCTTGCCGGTGGAGATCTTCTTGTGGGTCCTGGCGTCAACATCCGGGTTGATGCGCAGCGAGACCGGCGCCACCTTGCCGAGTGCGGCGGCGCGGGCGGAAAGCAGCTCGAGTTCGGGCTCGGATTCGACATTGAAGCAGAGGATGCCGGCTGACAGCGCAAAGTCCATTTCGCGCGCGGTCTTGCCGACGCCCGAAAACAGGATCTTGCTGGCCGGGATGCCGGCGGCCAGCGCGCGGCGCAACTCGCCTTCCGATACGACGTCGGCGCCCGCACCGAGCCTGGCCAGCGTGCGCAGCACCGCCTGGTTGGAGTTCGCCTTCATGGCATAGCAGACCAACGCGTCGAGCCCGGCAAAAGCCTGGGCAAAGACACGAAAATGCCTGGTCAGCGTCGCCGTCGAATAGCAATAGAACGGCGTGCCGACGCTTGCGGCGATGTCTGAAATCGCCACGTCCTCGGCGTAGAGCACGCCGTCGCGGTAGTCGAAATGGTTCACGAGAGTGGTTCCGGAAGTTGGAGCACGATGAGATCGGGTGATCTCATCGGCTCTAGAGCAGCGGGTCGAGAATGAACTTCTTGTCCTCGACCGGTTTTTCCGGCTCCGGCGGCACGGGCTGCTTGGCTTTCTCGGCGTCCTTGCGGGCCTGCACGGCGGCCTCGTAAGGGGTGTCGAGGCCGGCCTTCCTGCCGCAGGCCGTCACGGCGGCCATCGCCGCCAGCAACGTCAGCGTCACCAAAATCCTGCTTCCGGTCATCGATCCATCCGTCCGAGAAAAATCCGTTGCCTGCTTCTAGCGAAATTTTTGGGCCTTTGCACCCCGGCAAATCAGGCCGCCGCTGAGGTCACGCCTTGGCCAGACGCTTTTTCCAGTAGCGGATCTGCTTTCTGACTTCCGATGGTGCGGTGCCGCCGAAGCTCACGCGGCTCTTGACCGAGTTCTGCACGGCCAGCACCGAAAAAATGTCCGCGGTGATGCCGGGATGGATCGATTGCAGATCCTCGAGCGAGAGCTTCTCCAGACCCACCTTCTTTTCCTCGGCCAGCGCCACCGCGCGGCCGGTGACGTGATGCGCCTCGCGGAACGGCAGGCCGAGCGTGCGCACCAGCCAGTCGGCAAGGTCGGTCGCGGTCGAATGGCCGGCACCCGCCGCCTTCTTCATGGCGACGGCATTCACCGTCATGTCGCGCACCATGCCGGTCATCGCCGCCAGCATCAGGTCGAGTGTCTCGGCGGCGTCGAAGACGGATTCCTTGTCTTCCTGCATGTCCTTGCCATAGGTCAGCGGCATGCCCTTCATCACCGTCAGCAGGCCGACAAGATGGCCGGTGACGCGGCCGGTCTTGCCGCGCACCAGTTCGGCGGCGTCGGGGTTTTTCTTCTGCGGCATGATCGAGGAGCCGGTGGAGAAGCTGTCCGACAGCCTGACGAAACCGAATTGCGGCGTCGACCAGATGATAATCTCCTCGGCCAGCCGCGACAGATGGGTGGCGCAGATCGCCGCCAGCGCCAGGAACTCGAGCGCGAAATCGCGGTCCGAGACGCTGTCCAGCGAGTTGCGCATCGGCTCGCGGAAGCCGAGCGCCTTGGCGGTAAGGTGGCGGTCGATAGCAAAGCTGGTGCCGGCAAGTGCTGCCGCACCGAGCGGGCTTTCGTCCATGCGCTCGATGGCGTCGCGCACCCGCGACAGGTCGCGCGAGAACATCTCGACGTAGGCCATGCAGTGATGGCCGAAGGTCACCGGTTGCGCCGCCTGCATATGGGTGAAGCCCGGCATCACGGTTGCCGCATGCTCCTCGGCCCGCTCCAGGAAGGCGGCGATCAGTCCCTTCAGCGCTTCGGCGACACGCAAACACTCGTCCTTGACCCAGAGCCTGAGGTCGACCGCGACCTGGTCATTGCGCGAACGGGCGGTGTGCAGGCGGCCGGCGGCCGGGCCGATCAGATCGGCGAGGCGAGCCTCGATATTCATGTGAATGTCTTCCAGCCGGGTCGAGAATTCGAAGCTGCCGGCCTCGATCTCTTTCAGAATCGTGTTCAGCCCGTGAGCGATTTTTTCTTGATCGGCCGCCGAAATAATGCCCGTTTGCGCCAGCATCTCGCTATGCGCGATCGAGCCTCTGATGTCCTGCGCGTAGAGTTTGCGGTCGAACGAGATCGATGCGTTGATCGCTTCCATGATCGCGGCCGGACCCGAGGCAAAACGTCCGCCCCACATCTGGTTGCTGGCCTTCTTGTCGCTCATTGCTATAAACCCGTGCTCCGGAGCAGTTTTAAGAAAATGGCAGACGGCAATAGATTATTCCCGGCCCCGCGCCTCATCCTCGCCGCCTTGGCGGCGGGCGTGCTGGCCGGCGCGGTCGCGGTATATGTCAGCGAGAGCGGTTCTGGCAACAACGCGCCGGTGCAAGCCGCCGCCGGCGACGGCAAGGACGATGCCGTCTGCGCGGCAAAGGCCGACCGCGCCAAGAAGGTTGCGGCTGCCGCCACCGGGCAGGTTGCAGCACTTTTGCCGGCCGACCCGCCGCAATCGCTGAAAAGCCTTGCCTTCAACGATCCCGACGGCAAGCCGATGACGCTCGCCGACCATGCCGGAAAAACGCTGCTGCTCAATCTGTGGGCGACATGGTGCGCGCCATGCCGTGCCGAGATGCCGGCGCTCGACGCGTTGCAGAAGGAAAAGGGCAGCGATGCCTTCCAGGTCGTCGCGGTCAATGTCGATACCGGCGACGACGCCAAGCCGAAGAAGTTTCTCGGCGATATCGGCATCGAGACGCTCGGCTACTACCGGGATTCGACGATGGGGCTGTTCAACGACGTCAAGAAGCGCGGCCTGGCACTGGGCCTGCCGGTGACGATGCTGATCGATGGCGAGGGCTGCCTGATCGCCCATATGAACGGCCCGGCCGAATGGTCGAGCCCGGACGCGAAGCGGCTGGTCGAAGCCGCAATTGGCCCGTCAGATTGAGCGCAGCGCAGCGGCCGGCTCCAGCATCAGGATGCTGCCGCCGCGTTGCCTGGCGTCGTCGTTGACCGCTGGCCCGGTCACGCCGGTCAGTTCGCCGAACGTCTCGATCGGGCTCGGCCTGCCAAGATAAAAGCCTTGTCCGATCTCGCAGTCCTCAGCGTCGAGGAAGCGCAGCTCGCCCAATGTCTCGACGCCTTCGGCCAGGACAGGCAGGCCGAGGCCGCGACCCAGTCCCAGCACGGCGCGAACGATCGCAGCGACCTGGCCGTTCCTGTCGACGGACTTGATGAAGGAGCCGTCGATCTTGATCTTGTCAAAGGGGAAGGCGCGAAGGTTGGAAAGCGAGGAATAGCCGGTGCCGAAATCGTCCATGGCGACGCGGACGCCGAGCGCCTTGACCTGTCGCAAGGTCGCCAGCGCGCGCGGCATGTCCTTGACCAGCGCGGTTTCGGTGATCTCCAGCTCGAGCCTGCCCGGCGCCAGGCCGGATCGAAGCAGGACTTCATGCACCTTGCGGCTGAAATTCGGATTGTGCAGCTGCACGGCCGAAACGTTGACGGCGACCGTCAGCGGGTTCTTCCAGCGGGCGGCTTCCTCGCAGGCCGTCGCCAGAACCCATTCGCCGATCTGCAGGATGGCGCCGCTGTCCTCGGCCACCGGGATGAACACGGCCGGGGAAACCTCTCCACGCTGCGGGTGCTGCCAGCGGATCAGGGCCTCGAAGCCGATCATCCTGCCGCTGCTGATTTCCTTCTGCGGCTGATAGACGAGGCGAAATTCATTGCGCGCCACCGCCTGGCGCAAATCATGTTCCAGCACCCGCCGGTCGCGCGCCTCGGCGCCCATCGATGCCTCGAAATAGCGGTAGGTGTCCTTGCCCTCGGCCTTGGCGCGATAGAGCGCGGTGTCGGCATGGCTGACGAGGGCTGCCTGTTCGTCCGCGTCGAGCGGGTAGAGGGCGATGCCGATGCTGGCCGAGACCAGGCCGCCGCCGGGCGACAGCTTGTTCTCCTCGCGCATGGCGGCAAGCACCGCCTCGGCGATACGGCCCGCCGCCTGGGGATCGGGAAGGTTCGGCGCGATGATGGCGAATTCGTCGCCGCCGAGGCGCGCCAGCATCTGGCCGTGGCGAAGCACGGCGGAGGCGCATTGCGCAACCTTTTGCAGCATGGCGTCGCCGGCGGCATGACCGAAGAGATCGTTCACTTCCTTGAACCGGTCGAGGTCGAGCAGCAGCAGCGCGAGATTGCCGCCCTTGCAGCCTCGGTCCGCCGCGGCAATTTCGGCTTCGAGGCGGCTCGTGAAGCTGCGGCGGTTGGCAAGCCCGGTCAGCGGGTCGAAATGAGCGAGGCGGACGATCTCCTGCTCGGCCTTCTTGCGTTCGCGGATGTCGCGAACAGCGACCACATTGTGCGGCTTGCCGCAATAGTCGATGTTTCTGGCGATCAGCTCCACGGGTATGCGGGCACCGTCGTGGCTTCGCAGTTCGGCTTCCTGCGCCTGTCCTTCGATCATGCTCGACGCGGCGCGCTCGCCGAACAGATCGCCGAGCAGCATCGCGTTCAGCGTGCCGGCGGCGATGCCGGTCAGCGCCGCGATGCTGTCATTGGCGCTGACGATGCGGTTGCCGTCGCAGACGATGAGACCCTCCACGGCGGCGTTGGCCAGGCCATGCATGCGTTCGGCCTCGACCTTGTGACGGCGGAAGCGCAGATCGATCCAGAGTGCCGCGGCCGAAAGCACGAGGATCACCAGGCTGACCGCGGCGGCGGCGAAGGCCTGCGACATCGGTTCGACAGTGTATTTCGATATTTCTATGGAGCTGTCCGGATAGATCGACACCGCGGCCATGGCGATGAAATGCAAGGTGCAGATCGCCAGCGTCAGAAGCACGGCGGCGACGATTGTCCCTGACGTCGAGGGCCGGCGCAGCACGACGAGAAGCGAGAGTGCGGCAAGCGTGATGCCGGCCACCAGCGAGACGGCGACGAGGAGCTGGTCCCAGACGATCCGGCCCTGCACCTCGAACGCCGCCATGCCGGTATAGTGCATGGTGGCGATGCCGCCGCCAAGCACGGCGCCGCCGACAAGATAGTGATCGATGCCGCCGCGCAAGGTGGCGATCCACATGCCGACGGCAGTCAGGATGACGGCGGCGGCAAGCGAAAGCACGGAAAGTTCCGCATTGTATGCGTTCGGAATTCCCGGCGAGAATGCAATCATGGCGATGAAGTGGGTCGCCCAGATGCCGAAACCGGTCGAGGTGGCGGCAATCATCAGCCAGGCGTAGCGGTTTCTGTTGGTCGACCGGTCGACATGGCGAAGCAGATTGATCGCGGAAAAGGAAGAGATGCCACAAATAAGCGCCGCCAGTGCAACCAGTCTCAGATCGTGTTCGTGCACGATACAATTATAGACGGTCAACATCTCGCTTCACCTGATCTTCCCGCAATAATCAAGGCAATGGTATTGATTAGGGCCCGACGGTTGAAGAATCAGTTATTGCGTATACAACCGCAGCGTGCTGTTCCGGGTTGTATCGGAGGGCAATTTCCGTTTTGCTTCAGCCGATGCCGCCGACCGGTGCGGGATCGCCGGCCTTAGCGCCGCTGGGTAGGCAGGTCGACAGCTTGGAGACCTGCATTTCATCCATACAATTTAGCCGGATAACCACTCTTGTTCTCCTGGCCTTTACGCCACTCCGCGGCGCCCTAGCTAACTGGAGCGCTGGTGTGGCGGTTTCATGCCGGCGTGCCGTCGAGGGGAGGAGAGTTTGGCTGTCCACAGGCCTGAAAAGGCACAACAGAACTGTCACATACCTTCTCTATGAGAGCGGCAAAGGACTTGCGCAAAGCCTGATGTCATCAGCCACTCAAGAGGGAATCATATCCATGTCGATCATCAAGCAGGGCTTAGCTGCCCTTGCCGCCGGCGCTCTCGGCATCGCGCTGGCACAGCCGGCTGCCGGGGAACCGGTCAAATTCGATTTCTGGTTCGGCCTTTCGGGCGACCTCGCCCGCGTCGTCGATACGCTGTGCAAGAACTTCAACGCATCGCAATCCGACTATGAAGTCGTCTGCACCAGCCAGGGCAATTACGACGCCACGCTGCAGAACACCATCGCCGCCTTCCGCGCCGGCAAGCAGCCGACCGTCGTCCAGGTCTACGACGTCGGCACCGCCACGATGATGCTGTCGGGTGCCTACAAGCCGGCCGACAAGCTGATGGAAGAAAACGGCTACAAGATCGACTACAGCGACTATTTCCCCGGCATCGCCCGCTATTACGCGACGTCGAAGGGCGAGATGCTGTCCTTCCCGTTCAATTCCTCGACCCCGCTGATGTACTGGAACAAGGACGCCTTCGCCAAGATCGGCAAGACCGAGGCACCGAAGACCTGGGAAGACGTCGGCGCCGACCTCAAGGCCCTGAAGGACGCCGGCTATGAATGCCCGATGGCGATCAACATCTCGGCCAACGAAAGCTGGCAGCTGATGGAGCAATTCTCGGCGCTGCACAACCAGCCGATCGCCACCAAGAACAATGGCTATGACGGTCTCGACGCCCGCCTCGAGATGAACAAGACCAAGTTCGTGCAGTATGTCACCGACCTCAAGAAGTGGTATGACGCCGGCCTGATCAAGATCAAGTCCAAGGATCTCGGCCAAGATATGGTCCAGGCCTTCGCGTCCGGCACCTGCGAGGTCATCATGACCTCGGTCGGCGATCACGGCACGGTCGGCAAGACGCAGAAGGAAGGCATGAACTGGGACGTCGCCGAGTTGCCGGTTTATGCCGGCACCGAGCGCAAGAATTCGCTGGTCGGCGGCGCCTCGCTATGGGTGCTCTCCGGCAAGTCGGATGCCGAGTACAAGGGCGCGGCCGCCTTCCTCAACTTCATCCACGACCCCAAGACCGCTTTGTTCTGGTCGACCAACACCGGCTATATTCCGGTGACGAAGTCGGGCTTCGATTACTTGAAAACGCAGGGCTTCTACGACAAGGCGCCCTACAAGGGCCGTGAGGTGGCGATCGCCAGCCTGACCGCTTCGGAACCGACCGAAATCACTCGTGGCATCCGTCTCGGCAATTTCACCCAGATCCGAGCCGAGTTCGGCACGCAGATGCAGGCGATATTCGCCAACAAGGTCAGCGTCCAGGAAGGCATCGACACGCTGGTCAAGAACGGCGATGCGATCCTCGACCGCTTCCAGCAGACCTATCCGGACAAGACACTGCCCTGATTTCAGGTGTTGCCGCGGCCGCCCGCCGGGAATCGACGGGCGGCCAGTTCACATCTAGTTTCATTTCGGGAAAGCGGGCTGGCGGTTCAACGGCGTCGGCGGATCGATGGAAAAACGCGTCACTTTCAGCAGATGGTCGATCGGCATCCTGTTTGCGGTGCCGCAGCTGATCCTGATCTTCACCTTCTTCTACTGGCCGGCCGGCCAGGCCGTCTATTGGTCGCTGACGCTGCAGCAGCCCTGGGGCGGCGGCAACATCTGGGTCGGGCTCGATAATTTCCGGTCGATCCTGTCCAACGCCGACTACTGGAACTCGATCACGGCCAGTCTGACCTTTGCCGCGATCAGCACCGGTCTTGCCATGCTCATCGCTTTGGTGATCGCCACCCTGACGGATCGGCAGCTTGCCGGCTCACGGCTCTATCGCGTGGTGCTGATCTGGCCCTATGGCATCGCCGCGCCGGCACTGGCAATGGCTTTCCGCTTCATCCTGGCGCCGGAGGCCGGCTTCATGGCTGTCGTCAATCAGGTCTGGCCCGGCTTCTGGGATCCTGGCCTCGACGGCACCGATGCCATGGCTTCCATCATCGTTGCCTTTTCATGGAAATATGTCGGCTACAATTTCATCTTCTTCCTCGCAGCCCTGCAGGCAATCCCGCGTTCGCTGATCGAGGCGGCGGCGATGGACGGCTCGGGCGTCATCAGGCGGTTCTGGGATATCCAGTTCCCGCTGATCACGCCGACGATCTTTTTCCTGCTGGTGATCAACATCACCGAGAGCTTCCAGGATTCCTTCGGCATCGTCGACATCATGACATCGGGCGGGCCGGCCAACGCGACGAATCTGATGGTCTACAAGATCTATTCCGACGGCTTCAAAGGCCTCGACTATTCGGGCGCGGCCGCACAGAGCATCATCCTGATGCTGCTCATCATCGTGCTGACCATCTTCCAGTTCCGCTTCATCGAGCGGCGCGTGCATTATCGCTGAGGCGGCCATGGTCGAGCGCACCCCGATCCTCAATTTCTTGACGCATGTGATCCTGTTCCTGGGCTTCGTGTTTTGCGTCGCACCGTTCGTGATCGTGGTGATCGCCGCATCGCATAATCTTAAGGACGTCAACGACGTGCCGATGTCGCTGCTGCCGGGCAGCGATTTCTGGATCAACATCAAGACCGCGTGGACGACGGCCGACCTCGGCCCGAAGCTGCTCAACAGCTTCATCATGGCCGCCGGCGTCGCGGCGGGCAAAGTCATCATCTCGGCGCTTACCGCCTTCTCGATCGTCTACTTCCGCTATCCCGGCCGCATGCTGATCTTCTGGCTGGTCTTCATCACGCTGATGCTGCCGCTCGAAGTGCGCATCGTGCCGACCTACGCGGTCGTCGCCAATGTGCTGTCCCCCTACCAGACCATCCTCGACCTGACCGGGCTGAGCTGGTTGATCGAGAAAATCTCGGGCGTCCAGGTTTCGCTCAGCCTTGGCCTTCTCAACTCCTACACCGGACTGATCCTGCCGCTGATCGCTACCGCCACCGGGACCTTCCTCTACCGGCAGTTCTTCCTGACGGTGCCGGATGAGCTGACCGAAGCCGCGCGCATGGACGGCGCAGGTGCTGTGCGCTTCTTCATTGACATCCTGCTGCCGCTGTCGCGCAACAACATGGCGGCGCTGGGAACCATCATGTTCCTGTGGGCGTGGAACCAGTATCTTTGGCCGTTGCTCATCACCACCGATCAGTCGCATGCGACGGCGGTGACCGAACTCAAGCAGCTCATCCCGAATGTCGGCGGCATACCGGAATGGAACATCGCGATGGCCGGCACGCTCATCGTCATGCTGCCGCCACTGGTCGTCGTCGTGGTCATGCAGCGCTGGTTCGTGCGCGGCCTGATCGCCACTGAAAAGTAGGAGACGAAAAGATGGCCTCCATCACCATTCGCGACGTCTACAAAAGCTACGCCAAAATGCAGGTCGTGCATGGCGTCAACCTCGACATCACGTCGGGCGAATTCGTCGTCATCCTCGGCCCATCCGGCTGCGGCAAGTCCACGCTGCTCCGGATGATTGCCGGGCTGGAGGAGATCTCCGGCGGCACGATCGCCATCGACGGCGCGATCGTCAACAGGCTCGAGCCGCGCGAGCGCGGCTGCGCCATGGTGTTCCAGAACTATGCGCTCTATCCGCATATGAGCGTGGCGCAGAATATCGGCTACTCGCTGAAGGTCGCCGGCGTTCCCACCGCCGAGCGCACCCAGCGCATCCAGGCGGTGGCCCGAATCCTGGAGCTCGAACAACTGCTCGACCGCAAGCCGATGGCGCTGTCGGGTGGCCAGCGCCAGCGCGTCGCCATGGGTCGCGCCATGATCCGCGAGCCCAAGGTTTTTCTCTTCGACGAACCGCTTTCCAACCTCGACGCCAAGCTGCGCGTGCAGATGCGTTCAGAAATCCGCAAGCTGCACCGCCGGCTGAGCGCCACCTCGGTCTTCGTCACACACGACCAGGTCGAGGCGATGACGCTTGCCGACCGGCTGGTGGTGATGAATGGCGGCCGCGTCGAACAGGTCGGCACGCCCAGCGAAATCTACAGCCGGCCGGCCAGCCGTTTCGTTGCGACCTTCGTCGGCGCGCCGGCGATGAACATGCTCGAAGGCGAGGTCACGCTCGACGGCCTGTCGCTGCTCGGCGGCAGCCGGCGCCTGGCCGTTTCGCGTGCCGGCCTGCCGGTCGGTACCAAGGTCGCGGTGGGTATCCGGCCTGAAGCCGTGCGCCTGGTCGCTCCCGGCACGCCGGGCGCGCTCAATGCCACCGTCGATCTGGTGGAGGAACTGGGCGCGGGCCGCGTCGTCTATGTCGACCTCGACGGCGCGGCGTTTTCCGTGATGACGTCGGAGGCTGTCCATCCGGCGCCCGGCAGCGCGGTCGGCCTGCAGTTTTCCGAGGCAGACCTGCATTTCTTCTCGTCCGAGACGGGAAGCCGCCTCGACGTCTTCAAGGCTTCGGTGCCGGTCCCCGCGCTTTGATCTTTTGCGGCCATCCGCCAGCTCATTCCTGCCCCCTCCGGGCGTTCAGAAAATTCCCCCGTCGGATCGAAGAAGGGCGCGCAATGAAAATCATCCAGGTCACCGACGTGCATCTCGGCCGGCGGGGCGAAATCCGCTACGGCGCGGATTTGCATGAGCGGCTCGATCGCTGCATCGCGCATATCAACGCCCGTCATGGCGATGCCGCGCTTTGCGTCTTCACCGGCGACCTGACCGAAACCGGTGCAGCCGAGAGCTATGCCGATCTGAAGTCGGCCCTGGCCAGGCTTTCCCTGCCTTACCGGCTGCTGCCGGGAAATCACGACAGGCGCGCCAATCTCGCCGCGGCATTTCCCGAAAGCCCGGTCGACGACAATGGCTTCGTGCAGTCGGTCTTCGAGACACCTGAGGCATCGCTGCTGTTCCTCGACAGCCTGGCCGAAGGCCGCGTCACCGGCGAGCTGTCCAACGAGCGGCTGGCCTGGCTGGATGCCAGGCTCAGCGAAGCGGCGGGACGGCAGGCCTACATCTTCCTGCACCATCCGCCGGTCGAGCTCGGCCTGCCGCTGCTCGATCCGCTCGGGCTCGAACAGCCCACGCGCCTCCTGGAACTGCTCAAGCGCCACGGCAATGTCGGTCACATCTTCTTCGGCCATGTCCATCGCGACATTGCCGGTACCGTCGCCGGCATCCCGTTTACCGCGCAACGCGGACTGCATGCCCGCTTCGTGCTCGATCTGGTGGGGGAAGAGGTGGTCGAGCAGGCGCCGCCCACCTACGCGATCATCCTCATCGACGCTGCCGCCCGACGGGTGGTCGTGCACAATTGCGATTTCCTCGAACAGTGGCCCACCTATTCGACTGAGACGGGCAAGCTCGTCGAATAGCGTCGTCGGTGGCGGCGCCGACCCCAGCCGGCGCAGGACCAGTCAGGCAAATACATGCGCCATGCCTGAAACTGTCAGCCGGACGATCTCGCCAAGGGCCGGAGCGTCCATGCCGGGCTTGCGCAGGATGAGCGGCGTGTTGCCGATTGCGGCAGCGTCTGGCGGATCGGGGCTGTTCAGAAGCCGCACGGCGATGGTGCACATGGAACCGGCGAATTCGGATTCCGTCACTTCGCCGAACAGCATTTCCGGCGTGCCCGACATGCCTTCACGGGACGTGCGTTTCAGCAGCACCTGTTCCGGGCGCAGCATGATACGAGCGACGTCGCGCCGCTCGGTCGTGTCGACGGCGATGCGGCCGAGCGGCGAGGTGGCGAAGCCGTCCGCTATCCTCGCCGGCAGGATGATGGCGTCACCAAGGAACTCGGCGATCATCCTGTCCTTTGGCTGGAAATAGAGCTCGCGCGGTGTGCCGACCTGCGAGAACAGGCCATCGCGCATGACCGCGACCTGGCTGGCGAAGGACAGCGCCTCGGCCTGGTCGTGGGTGACCAGGATCGTGGTGATCCCCGCGGCCTCCAGAAGCTCGGCCACCGCCTTGCGCATCGAGGCGCGCAGGCCGGTGTCGAGGGCCGAGAACGGCTCGTCGAGTAGCATCAGCCGGGGCTTCATCGCCATGGCGCGGGCCAGCGCCACACGCTGCTGTTGGCCGCCGGAGAGCTCGTGCGGGCGGCGTTTGAGGATCGCCTTGTCCAGCCCGACGATATAGGCGAGCTCGACAATGTGCTCGGTGCGCTTGTCGGCGCCGCGGACCACGCCGAAACCGATATTGTCGGCGATGGTCAGATGCGGGAACAGGGCGCCGTCCTGCGCCACCACGCCGATGCCGCGGCGATACGCCGGAACGGCGGCGCCGCCATTGGCCAGCACCTCGCCGTCGAGCACGATGCGGCCCTGGTCGGGGGCTTCGAAGCCGGCGATCAGCCTGAGCAGGGTCGTCTTGCCGCAGCCGGACGGTCCGACGATCGCCGTGCGGCTGCCGCGCATGACACTGAGGTCGACGCCGGCAAGTGCGGCCACCGGGCCGTAGTGTTTTTGCACGCCGCTGAGTTCGAGAAAGCTCATCGTCCAGCCATCCTTTTCGACTGGACGTAAAGCAGCCAGGTCAAAGGCAGCGACATCGCCACCATGATGAAGGCGTAAGGTGCGGCCGAGGCATAGTCGATCTCGCCGCTATAGGACCAGAACGCCATCGCCAGCGTGCGGGTGCCGTTGGGCGCCAGCATCTGGGTGGCGGTCAGCTCGTTGGTGATGCCGAGCGCCACCAGTGCCATGCCCGCCGCAGCTCCCGGTGCCGACAGGCGGATCGTCGTCGACCACAGCGCCCTGAGCGGCGGCCGTCCGAGGCTCGAGGCAGCGCGTTCGAGTTCGACCGGCGCCTGCGCGATCGACGCCCTGAGACTGATCAAAGCGCGCGGCAGGAACATCAGCGCATAGGCGAAAAGGATGGTGAACAGGGTCTGGTAGAGCGGCATGGCGATGCGTACGGTGATGGTGACCAGCGCCAGCGCGATGACGACGCCGGGCAGGGAGCCGACGATGTAGTTGCAGCCTTCGAGAAGCCGCTGCAGCGGACCCGGCGCTCGGATCGAGACCCAGGCCATCGGCATGGCGGCGATCGTTGCGAGCAGCGCGCCGCCAACCGCCAGGAACAGGGTCTGGCCGAGTGCAAGGCCGATCTCGTCGAGGCGCCAGACATCGGTGCCGCCGGCGATCAGCCAGCGGCCGATGGTGACGAAAGGCACGCCGAGCGAAAGCAGTGCGGTGATTGCGGGCAGCGCCAGGCAGGCAAGTGTGACGCGGCCGAGCCGCGTGCGCTGCTGCTGGCGCGCCGCACCGGAGCCGACGCGGGCATAGCGCTCCTCGCCACGCACCAGTACTTCCAGGGCGAGCAGCACGAAGCAGCACGTCACCAGCACCGCGGCCAGCATGTTGGCGGCCGGTCCGTTGAAGGTCGACTGGAACTGGTCGACGATCGCCGTGGTGAAAGTGTCGAAGCGGATGAAGACATAAAGACCGTATTCGGCAAGCAGATGCAGGCCGACCAGCAGCGAGCCGCCGCAAATGGCGAGCCTCAGCTGCGGCAGCACGACGCGGGCAAAGACCCGCCATGGGCCGAGCCCAAGCGCCGCCGCGGCATCCTCGAGCGCGGGGTCGAGACGACGCAGCGCCGCCGCGATCGGCAGATAGAGGAACGGGAAATAGGCAAGGACCGAAACCAGCACCCCGGCCCAAAGGCCGTGCAGTCCCGGCACCAGGCTGACCCAGGCATAGGAATGCACGAAGGCGGGGATGGCGAGCGGCGCCACCGACAGCCAAGCCCATAGGCGTGCGCCGGGCAGGTCGCTGCGTTCGGTCAGCCAGGCCAGCGTTACCGACAGCACGATCGAAATCGGAACCGCCATCGCCACCAGAAGGACGGTGTTGACCA
This sequence comes from Mesorhizobium amorphae, assembly GCF_014843845.1. Taxonomy (GTDB): domain Bacteria; phylum Pseudomonadota; class Alphaproteobacteria; order Rhizobiales; family Rhizobiaceae; genus Mesorhizobium; species Mesorhizobium amorphae_A. The sequence goes on from NZ_JHQS01000061.1 coordinate 318,323, forward strand.
GGAGTTCGCCGACGCGTGGACGAAAGACCAGCGCCGATGCGGTTTCCCAGCCGGTCTGCACCGCCACCCAGACGATGAAGGCAAGCGGCAGCAATGCAAGCAGCGAGACAAGGGTGGCCGCGATCAGGATCCAGGAGAGGGAGCGACGGCGCGTCCCATGTCCGGCCTTAAGGCCGGCCGGCAGGCCTGGACGCGAAAGATCGACCGCAGACTGCATCAGGCCGGACGCCGCGCCGCTTCCGCCTGCTGGCGGAGATCATCGGAGGCACGCGGAATGCGGCCAGAAACGCAGCTTGTCGTCATCGACGAATGCCACCTCGAAAACAGAGCGCTCCCGCGGAGAGCGTATCCCGCGGGAGCGCAGTCGGTTGCCCTTTTAGGACGAACGCGAACTAAAGCAAGCCGGCTGCCGTCATCAGGTCGGTGACCTTCTTTGAATTCAGGGTCGCCGGCTCGACCTTCGGCGCCTGCAGATCGGCGAGCGGCACCAGTTTCGCATTGGAGTCGGCGCCTTTGCCGACCGCATATTCAAAGGACGTGCCGTTCTTCAGCACCTCCTGGCCACCCTTGCCGGTCACCCACTTCAGGAAGGCCTGAGCTTCCTTCTGGTGCTTGCTCGAGGCCAGCACGCCGCCGCCAGAGATCGAGACGAAAGCGCCCGGATCCTGGTTCTTGAAATAGTGCATGGCGACGTTCTTGCTGTTCTCGCCGGTCTTGGCCTGATCGCCGAAATAATAATAATGGTAGATGACGCCGCCTTCGATCTCGCCGGCATTGACCGCCTTCATCACAGTGCTGTTGCCCTTGTAGGCGGTGAAGTTCGTCTTCATCGCCTTCAGCCAGTCGGCCGTCGCGGCCTCGCCCTTCAGCTGCAGCAGAGCGCTGACGATGGCCTGGAAATCGGCGCCGGAGGGGGAGGCGGCCCAGCGGCCCTTCCAGCTCGGTTCGGCGAGCTCAAGCAGCGACTTGGGCAGTTGGTCTTCCTTCAGCTTGGTCTTGTCGTAGGCAAAGACGGTGCTGCGCGCGGCAACGCCGACCCATTTGCCGGTGGTCGGCTGGTATTCCTGCGGAACCTGCGCCAGCGTGTCGGCATCGACCGGCGCGAACAGGCCGGCGGCCTCGACCAGGGCCATGGCCGGCGAGTTTTCGGTCAGGAACACGTCGGCCGGCGAGGCAGCGCCTTCGGCGACGATCTGGTTGGAGAAATCGCTGTCGCCGCCATTGCGCAGCGTGACCTTGATGCCGGTCTCCTTGGTGAAGCCCTCGGCCCATTCCTTGGCCAGGCTCTCATGCTGGGCGTTGTAGACGACGATGCCGGCATCCTCGGCCGTGGCCGGGGCGGCGATCAGGCTGATCGCCAGCGCGGTGGCGCCGGCGAGGGCGGAAAGGGCGTATCTCATGGGGTGTCGTCCTCGATCTTGTTGGTTGGTCTTGGCACGGCTGCACCTACCAATACCTGATTGTCCGAGTCAACATTGGTGAACTGGTTCAATCGGCAGCCGGGCGCAAACTTTCGTGATTCTGCGGCAGTTTGGCTTGGACATTATTTCGCCGGCCACGTAACAAAACAGCGCCGAGACGCGAACATCGGGGGAGTGAACTCTTGTGACCGGCAAGGATGAGGCCGAGCTTTCCCGGCTGCTCAAGGCCGCAATCGCCGGAGATGAAAGGGCCTACGCCGACTTTCTGCACCGGACGGCTGTTCTCGTTCGCGGCTTTGCCCGGCGCAAGATCGTACAGGGCGGGGTCGACCCCGAGGATGTCGTGCAGGAAACCTTGCTGGCTATTCATGTGAAACGGCATACCTGGCGCGACGATGCGCCGGTGCTGCCATGGGTCTATGCCATAGCGCGCTTCAAGCTGATCGATGCCTTCCGGCGGCGCGGGCGGCGTGTCGAGATCGAGATCGACGAAATCGCCGAAACCTTCGCCGAGCCTGAGACCGAGACCGTCAGCGAGCGCGACATCAACCGGGTGCTGGACAGCCTGCCGCCGGCGCAGCGCTCGGTGGTCTCGGCGGTGTCGGTCGAGGGCCGTTCGATCGGCGAGACGGCGGCGAAATTCGGCATTACCGAGACGGCGGTGCGGGTGTCGCTGCATCGCGGCCTTGCCGCCATTGCCAGGCGTTTCGGGCGGGAATGACATGAGGACCGAGGATCTCATCAAGGCATTGGACGCCGACGCCCGCAGCAAGGCGATGCCGCTGCGTTCGGCCTGGTGGGTAGCCACCGCGGCTGCGGCGGTGATCGCCGCGGTGGTTTTCTGGTTCACGATCGGTCCACGTTCCGACATCATGATCGCCATGCACACGATGCGCTTCCTGTCGAAGTTCGTCTTCACCATCGTGCTTGCCGGCACCGCCTTCGCGCTGATCCACGCGTTGTCGACGCCCGGCGCATCGACGGGAAAGGCGGCGGCCTGGATGGCCGCGGCGCCGCTGCTCGTCCTCGTGGCTGTGGTTCTGGAACTCTTCGCGGTGCCTGAGGCGCAATGGGGCACGCGGCTGGTCGGCTCCAACATGATGATCTGCATGGGCTTCATCCCGCTGATCGGCATTGGCCCGCTGGCGATTTTCCTGTGGATGCTGCGCTACGGCGCGCCGACGCGGCCGGTGCTTGCCGGCGCGGTTGCGGGCCTGCTCGCCGGTGGGCTGGCGGCGACCTTCTATGCCGCGCACTGCGTCGACGATTCACCGCTCTTCGTCGCCACCTGGTACACGGTCGCGATCATCATCCTTACGGCGCTGGGAGCCCTGGGCGGGCGGCTTTTCGTGCGCTGGTAGGGGGAACGCACACCGATCCTTAATCATGCCGGCAATTGTTTGCCGGTTAGCATCGTCGCCGGGACCGCCAGCGCAACCTTTCCTTAAAATCGATCCGCCAGGGTTGCAGCAACGTGCAATTGCGTAACGGGGTGGATCCGCATTGTGACGTGGACTTGGAAAGGCCTGCGGGCCGACAGACATGCTGCGCTGGTTTTGATGGTGGTCGGCCTTGTCGCCGTCCTTGCGTCGATCCTGCTGTCGCACCTGGAGCTCGGCGCCGAGGCCCTGAAACTCTGCCTGCAGATAGCGGTCGCGATGATCGCGGCGTCGCTTTTCCTCACCGCCCTGTTCGTTCGCCAGATCGTCGAGGACCGCCGGCAGATCGGCGAGAGCGAACAGCGGTTCCGCCGCGCCATGGAGGATTCGGCGATCGGCGTCGCCATCGTCGGCCTCGACGGCCGCATCCTGCAGACCAATCCGGCTTTCGCCACCATGCTTGGCTATAGCCGGGAGGAAATCGAGGCGCTGACCTTCTTCCAGATCACGCATCCCGACGACCTGCAGATCGGCAGGGAAACGATGATCAGCCTGAAGGAGGGCAAGATCGACGCCTTCCACTTCGAGAAGCGTTACCTGCGGAAGGACGGGACGCCGGTTTGGGCGCAGCTTGCCGGCTCGGTCATCCGCGACGAAGACAACGGCCGCCCGCTCTACCTGGTTTCACAGATTGAGGACATCGACGCCCGCAAGCAGTCCGAGGCCCGCATCGCGGAAGCCGAAACGCGCTGGAACTTTGCACTGGCCAGCGCTGGTCAGGGCGTCTGGGATCTCGACATGCGCAAGGGCGGCACGACCTACTCCGGTACCTGGGTGAAGATGCTCGGCTATGCAGATGGCGAACTGGACGGCGACCCCGACCGTTGGCTGACGATGATCCATCCCGACGACCGCGAGCTCGTCGCCGAGGCCGACCGCGCCCACCTCGCCGGCGAGACGCCGTTTTTCGAAGCCGAGTTCAGAATGCGCCACAAGGACGGGCACTGGGTCTGGATCCTCGACCGCGGCAAGGCCATCGAGCGTGACGCCGTCGGGCGGCTGATCAGGGCCATTGGCAGCCTGACCGACATCACTCAGCGCAAGGAGGCCGAAGCGCGCCTCATCGTCTCGGCGGCGATGCTGGCCGACGAGAAGGAACGGCTGCGCGTCACCCTGCAGTCGATCGGCGATGCCGTGATCTGCACGGATGCCGCAAACCGCGTCACCTTCATGAATCCGGTGGCCGAAAAGCTGACCGGCGTCACCAGCGGCGAGGCGCTCGGCAAGACGCTCGGTCATGTCTACTGGGCGGTAGACGAAGAGACCGGGCAGAGGATCGGCGTGGCACGGGCTTCGACCGGCGGCACAGCTCCCGCCGAGCAGAACAGTCGCGCCGTGCTGGTCCGCCGCGACGACACGCGCTGCAGCATCCGTCAGGTCGTGTCGCCGATCATGAACGAGCGAGCTGAATTCTGCGGACTGGTCATCGTCTTCCAGGATTTTACCGATGCGCGCGCCCTGCAGCGCCAACTCGCCTATGCCGCCGCCCATGACGCGCTCACCGGTCTCGCCAACCGTTCGAGCTTCATCCGCACGATGGAGGAACTGGTCGATCGGAGCGGCAAGGCCGACGCGGCCGACACGACAGGGCCGGTCGGCGGCACGACGAACTCGGCCGGCGATACGACAGGGTCGATCGGGGAGCATCAGTTCATGTTTGTCGACCTCGACCACTTCAAGCTGGTCAACGACACCGGCGGCCATGCCGCGGGCGATGCCCTGTTGAAGCGGGTCGCCGAGGCGATCCGTGGCGTGCTTGGACCTGAAGACATCGTCGCCCGCCTCGGAGGCGACGAGTTCGCCGTCATCCTGAGGTCGGGCTCGGCCGCCAGCGGCATGATTGCGGCACGATCCATCATCGATGCGATCCGCGGCCTGAATTTCACCTGGGACGGACGACCGCATTCGATCGGCGCCAGCATCGGCCTGGCTCCGATCCGCGCCGGCTGTGGCGAAGTGGATGAGATCATCGCACGGGCCGATGCTGCCTGTTACGCGGCCAAGGCCGCCGGACGGGGCTGCGTTTCAGCGGCGCCGGATGAGGACATCAAAGGCGCCGACACGGCGCCGCCCAAGCCGCTTGCCGCGGCCTCCTGAAGCAGGCCTTGCTAGGTCTGTGAGCTGCCGCGCCGAAGTCTTCGGATTCTAGCGCGTCGGAACCGGATGCTCGCCGCGATAGTCGTAGAAGCCGCGCCCGGTCTTGCGGCCGAGCCAGCCGGCTTCGACATATTTCACCAGCAGCGGGCAGGGGCGGTATTTCGAATCCGACAGGCCGTCATGCAGCACCTGCATGATCGACAGGCAGGTGTCCAGGCCGATGAAATCGGCAAGCTGCAGCGGCCCCATCGGGTGGTTGGCGCCGAGCTTCATGGCGGTGTCGATGGCGTCGACCGAGCCGACGCCCTCGTAGAGCGTGTAGATCGCCTCGTTGATCATCGGCAGCAGAATGCGGTTGACGATGAAGGCCGGAAAATCCTCCGAGACGGTGATCGTCTTGTCGAGCTGCTTCACATAGGCCTTGGCCGCCTCGAAGGTCTGGTCCTCGGTGGCGATGCCGCGCACCAGCTCGACCAGCTTCATCACCGGCACCGGGTTCATGAAATGTATGCCGATGAAGCGCTCGGGACGATCGGTCTGCGCGGCAAGCCGGGTGATCGAGATCGACGAGGTGTTGGTCGCCAGGATCGCCTCGGGATTGAGCTGCGGGCAGAGCTGGGCATAGATCTTGCGCTTGACTGTCTCGTCCTCGGTCGCTGCCTCGATCACCAGGTCGGCGCCGGCAAGATCGGCCATGGCGGGTGCAGCAGAAATGCGCGCCATCGCTTCGTTGCGCAGCTTTTCCTCGAGCTTGCCCGAGCCGACCTGACGGGCCATGTTGCCGCTGACGGTGGCGATGCCCTTCTCGATGCGCTCGAGCGAGATGTCGTAGATCAGCACCTTGTAGCCGGAAAGCGCAGAGACATGGGCGATACCGCCGCCCATCTGGCCCGCGCCGATGATGCCGATCGTCTCGATCTTGCTCATTACACCGATCCCGTCGAAGAAAGGCCTTTGCGGCCTGCTTTTTGTGCGGTGCAAACTAAAAGGGCGGGGCAGCTTCGTCTACCCCACCCTTCACAATTTAATACGGTTCGGCAGATAGCGTCAAAGCGCCTTTTGCAGTTCCGGCAGAATGACGAAGAGATCACCGACGAGACCGTAGTCGGCAACCTGGAAAATCGGCGCCTCCTCGTCCTTGTTGATGGCGACGATGACCTTGGAATCCTTCATGCCGGCAAGGTGCTGGATGGCGCCGGAGATGCCGACGGCGATGTAGAGATCGGGGGCCACCACCTTGCCAGTCTGACCGACCTGCCAGTCGTTCGGCGCATAGCCGGCGTCGACGGCGGCGCGGGACGCGCCGACGGCCGCGCCGAGCTTGTCGGCGACCGGTAGGATGACCTCCTGGAACTTTTCCGACGAACCCAGCGCACGGCCGCCCGAGATGATGATCTTGGCCGAGGTCAGCTCCGGACGGTCGGTCTCGGAGAGCTTGTTCTCGACAAAGGAGGACAGGCCGGGATTGGCGGCGGCCTTGACGGTCTCGACCGCGGCCGAGCCACCCTCGGGCGCTGCCTGGAAGGAGGCGGTGCGCACCGTGATGACCTTCTTGGCGTCGCTCGACTGCACCGTCTGGATGGCGTTGCCGGCATAGATCGGCCGCTTGAAGGTGTCGGGCGACACCACTTCGATGATCTCCGACACCTGCGCGACGTCGAGCAGGGCGGCCACGCGCGGTGCGACATTCTTGCCCGACGAGGTCGCCGGGGCGATGATCGTGTCATAGGCGCCGGCCAGTGAGACGATCAGCGCCGCCATCGGTTCGGCGAGGCGCTCGGTCAGTTCGTCGGCATCGGCCAGCAGCACCTTGGTCACGCCCTTGAGCTTGGCGGCGGCATCTGCCGCCGGCTTGGCGCCCTTGCCGGCAACCAGGACGTGGACGTCCGAACCGATCTGCAGGGCTGCCGACAGCGCCTTGGCGGTCTGGTCGGAAAGCGTTGCGTTGTCGTGTTCGGCGATGAGGAGAATGGTCATTTTCTTGGTTCCTTTCCCGATCGCTTACAGCACGCCGGCTTCGTTCTTGAGCTTGTCGACCAGTTCGGCGACGCTCTTGACCTTGACGCCCGCCTTGCGGCCGCCCGGTTCCTCGGTCTTGAGTACTTTCAGCCGCGGCTTGACGTCGGCGCCGTAGTCGGCCGGGCTCTTTTCGTCGAGCGGCTTCTTCTTGGCCTTCATGATATTGGGCAGTGAGGCATAGCGCGGCTGGTTGAGGCGAAGGTCGGCCGTCACGATCGCCGGCATCTTCAGTTCCACCGTCTGCAGGCCGCCGTCGACTTCGCGCGTCACCTTGGCCTTGTCGCCCTCGACAACAACCTTGGAAGCAAAAGTGCCCTGCGCCCAGCCGAGCAGTGCGGCCAGCATCTGGCCGGTCTGGTTGGAATCGTCGTCGATTGCCTGCTTGCCGAGGATCACCAGGCCGGGCTGTTCTGCTTCGACCACGCCCTTCAGCACCTTGGCGACGCCGAGCGGCTCGGTCTGCTCGTCGGTCTTGACGAGGATGGCGCGGTCAGCGCCCATGGCGAGCGCGGTGCGCAAGGTTTCCTGTGCCTGCTGCGGGCCGATCGAGACGACGATGATCTCTTCGGCCTTGCCGGCTTCCTTCAGCCGGATGGCCTCTTCGACCGCGATCTCGTCGAACGGGTTCATTGCCATCTTGACGTTGGCAAGCTCAACCGCCGAACCGTCGGCCTTGACGCGCACCTTGACGTTCGCATCCACAACCCGCTTCACGGGCACAAGGATCTTCATTTCCTGTCACCTCTTTCAAGAATATTTGGGCGCGCTATAGCAGCGCGCGCCCTTTCTGAGTTGTCGAAAGCCGACATTCCGGACGGAATCCTGCTCTTCAAACGCCTAATGGTGGCGCTTCCGTAGTTGCGACAACCCGGCGCGTCAATATGCGTGACGCAGTCAAATCGGTTCAGTTCGGACTGGAAGCGCCGCCACGGCCCCATTGCGGCGCCGGCTGGGCTGCATGCGGATCGCTGGCGACCCGCTCGGCAGCAACAGGCGCTTGATCGGCTTCCGCCGCAGGTTCACCGTCGGCGCCGGCAAGCAGCGGCACACCGCGGCGGCGCAGCACCAGCACCAGCACCGCGCCGGCGATGATGCCGCCAATATGGCAGGCCCAGGAGACCTGGTCCTCGCCGCCGGCGGCGAACATGACGATCTGGAAGACGATCCACAGGATGAGCGGGATAAAGGCCGGAATGCGCAGCGGGATGCGGGCGAAGGCGAGAACCCACACCTTCACCCTGGGATAGAGGATCAGATAGGCGGCAACGACGCCGGCGATGGCGCCGGACGCACCGATCAGCGGCACCTGCGAATCCCACGCCACCAGGCCCTGGAAGAAGGCGCCGGCAGCGGCGCAAAGCAGGTAGAAGATGAGGTAGCGGATATGGCCGAGCGCGTCCTCGACATTGTCGCCGAACACCCACAGGAACAGCATGTTGCCGCCGAGATGGAAGATGTCGGCATGCAGGAAGGCATAGGTGAGGTAGCTCAGGCTCTCCGGAATGACGACGAATTCAGGGGAGAGTTCAACCTTGTCGTGAACGACCGAAGGAATGAAGCCGAGGCCGAGCACGGCAGCGTTCTTGAAGTTTTCGCCGCCGATCGAGGTGATGAGAAAGACCAGCGCGTTAACCGCGATCAGGCCGATCGTCACATATTGCAGCCGGATGTGCCGCAGCCTGTTGGTGTCGTAAAGCGGGATGAACATGAGGTTTGACTTGCCCCTTCCGCTTCGGTCGATTTCAGCGGTTCTTGCCCGGCACCCATAACACGTCGGCGTTTCCGTTGTCATTGACCGCGCGTGCGGCGACGAACAGAAAGTCCGAGACGCGATTGATGTATTTGATCGCCTCGCGGTTGACGTGCTCGCGCGGATCCTGTGCCAGTGCCACCATAATGCGCTCGGCCCGCCGCGCCACCGTGCGGGCGAGGTGAAGGGCGGCGGCCGCCGGCGTGCCGCCGTTCAGGACGAAGGATTTGAGCGGCTGAAGGTCCTTGTTGAGGAGGTCGATGTCCTTTTCGACGCGGTCGGTCTGCGAGGCGATGATGCGCAGCGGCTCGTAGCCAAGCGGCTTGCCGTCGTCCGGCACGGAGAGATCGGCGCCGAGATCGAAAAGGTCGTTCTGGATGCGGGACAGCATCGCGTCGATCGCCTGATGGCCGGCAGCGGTGTGGATGCGGGCCATGCCGATGCAGGCATTGGCTTCGTCGACCGTGCCGTAGGCGTCGACGCGCAGGTCGGACTTCAGCCGCCGCTCGCCCGTACCGAGGCCGGTGGTGCCGTCGTCGCCGGTGCGGGTGTAGATCTTGTTGAGCTTGACCACGCTCTGCCTCCCGGAAAGCTCACTTGCGGGTGAAATACACCGCCAGCAGGATCAGCACCAATGCCACGAACTGCAACAGCACGCGCGCCTGCATCAGCTTGTTCGAGGTCATGCCGTCGCCGCCACGCATCATGTTGATGAGGCCGCGGACCAGCACGATCACCACGGCGACCATGACGAGGACGGCGAGCACATTGAAGACGGTTGCCATAGTCTGTTCCCAGTTCGATTGCGTTCAGGCGCGTTTGGCAAGCAAGCGGTAGAGCATTGATGCCGGCAGTATGCGTTTGAGGATCACGCCGATTCTGGCCGGCACTGTTACCACATAGTGCGGTCGCGGGCGCCGCGACAGAAGCGCATGGCGCAAGGCCGTATGGACCACCTCCGGCCCGGGTTTCAGCCCTGATACGCTGCCGCCGGCCCGCAGCCGTGCCAGCTGCGACTGATAGTCGGCGCGGTGAACCGAGTTCTCGTGGTCTATATTCTTGAGGAACCAGAACAACGCATTGCTGGCGATCTTCGAGGTCACTGGTCCCGGCTCGATGAGCGAGACGTGTATGCCGCTGCCCGCGAGTTCCTGGTGCAGGCAGAGCATCAGCCCTTCGAGCGCATGCTTGGAGGCGGAATAGGCGCCGCGAAAGCGCACCGGCGTCAGCCCGAGGATCGAGGAGCAGTGCACGATGCGGCCATGGCCCTGGCCGCGCATCACCGGCACGATGCGGCGCGTCAAATCGTGCCAGCCGAAGAGATTGGCCTCGAACTGTTCTCTCAACGCCGCGACCGGCAGATCCTCCACGGCGCCCGGCTGGGCATAGGCGCCGTTGTTGAACAGCGCATCGAGCCGCCCGCCGGTGCGTTCCAGCACCGAGGCGACCAGCGCTTCGATGGAGCCGGGCTCGCGATAGTCGAGATAGAAGGTCTCGATGCCGTCGGCCTCGAGCGCGGCGATGTCGGCTGGCTTGCGCGCCGTCGCGAACACCCGCCAGCCTTCCGCCTTGAGCGTCCGGGCGCAATAGGCGCCTATTCCGGAAGACGCACCGGTGACGATGATGGTGCGCAATTCTCTCGCGGCGGGATTAGCGGTTTGACCAAGGGTTGCCATTTGCCGCATTCCCTTCCCATATTCGCGGCGTCGAGACAATCGAAGGGAACGCGGGACTTGTTGCGGAAAATCGTCGTCCTGCGCCGCGTGCTCTATGACGCGATCGGTCATTTCAACACCGACGACGGCTGGGCGATGGCCAGCCATCTGGCGATCACATCGCTGATGGCGCTGTTCCCGTTCCTGATTTTCGCCACGACCCTGGCGAGCTTTCTCGGCGCGCAGGCCTTTTCCGACACGGCCGTGCACCTGGTCTTCGACACCTGGCCCGAACAAATCGCCAAGCCGATCGCGCGCGAGGTGCTCAACGTGCTCACCGTCCGCCGCACCGACTTGTTGACCTACGGCGTGCTGCTTGCCGCCTATTTTGCGTCGAACGGGATCGAGGCGCTGCGCACCTCGCTCAACCGGGCCTATCGCGTGTCAGAGACACGCGGCATCATCTATCGCCGGGTGCAGAGCATCATCTTCGTGCTGATCGCCACGGCGTGCTTCCTGGTGATCAGCGTGCTCCTGGTGTTCGCGCCGCTGCTGGCGCGGCTTGCCGAAGCGCATATCGAAGGGATCAAGCCCTATATGGGCACGATCACCCTATGGCGTTACGTCATCGCCTCGACCGTCATTGTTGGCGGGCTGTTCGCGGTGCATTTCTGGCTGCCGGCGGGCAAGCGCCGCTTCCTTTCGATCGTGCCCGGCATCATCTTCACACTGGTCGCCTGGCTTGCCGGCTCGACCATCTTCGCCACCTATCTCGATCATTTCTCGTCCTATGTGACGACCTATGCCGGCCTCGCGTCGATCATGATCGCGGTGGTCTTCCTCTACATGCTCTCGGCGATCTTCATCCTCGGCGGCGAGCTCAACGCCGCGATCAGCCGCTATCTCGAGGCGCGCGCGAGAGTTGGTTGAAGCATGATCATGTTCCGAAAACCGGGTTCCACTTTTCGGGATCATGCTTTGGTCGGCTGATTCCTGGTTGGCTGGGCGGTGGCAAGGCCGACGCCCAGTGTGGCAATGGCCATGCCGGTTATCTGGACCAGGTTGAGCTGTTCGCCGAACAGCGCCCAGGCGATGACCGCGGTGACGGCGGGAACGAGGTAGAACAGCGAAGCGACCTTCGACATCTCGCCGTCGCGGATCATCACCATCAGAAGGAAGATGGCGCCGATCGACAGCACCAGCACCAGCCAAGCCATGGCGAAGATCAGCTCTCCATTAATGGTGACGGTGCGAGTCTCGAAGGCGAACGAGGCGAGCGCCATCAGCGCGGCGCCGCCGACATATTGCCACATCGTCGCCGCCACCAGGTCGCCACCGGAGGCGAAGCGCTTCTGCCAGATCGTGCCGGCGCTCATGCCAAGCACCGAGATGAGCGAGGCGGTCAGCGTCGCTGCCGTTACGCCGCCGCCGAGCGCTCCGAGCTTCGGCCACAGCACGATGACGACGCCGGCAAGGCCGACGGCGAGACCCGCCCAATGGCGCGGCAGGATCGCCTCGCCGAGAAACCGGCCGGCAAGCACTGCCGTGACCAGCGGCTGCAGACCTACGATCAGGGCAGAGAAGCCGGCCGGCATGCCTCTGTGGATCGCCCAGAACACGGCGCCGAGATAGACGCCGTGCATCAGCACGCCGGCGCCCATCGCATGCAGCGCTTCCGCCCGGGTGGCTCCTTTGGAGCCGAGCATGACTGTCAAGCCGCCCAGCAGGATGGCGGCCAGGACGAAGCGCACGGCCAGGAAGGTGAACGGCTCGGCCCAGGGCATGGCATAGCGCGCACCGATGAAGCCGGTTGCCCACAGGACGACAAAGGAGGCGGGGATGAACCGCTTGATGCTGTGCATTTTTCCGGGAGCCGTCCGTGAACCGGGTGGAGACGTATTCGATGAAGAACCGACTACGGCGATTGCTCTAATGCCGTTTAATCCGGCAAGCAAAATGAAACGATTGATCCATAAGCTCATTAGAATTCAACAAACGGCGTCAGGACAATCGTTTCAATCGGTTGATCCCAGGGGCATGGCGGCTCGGTCGCCATGGGTAGTCATGCTTTTGAATCTCGACACCAGCTGGCTGCTGATGACGGTCGCGACGGTGGCCGTTTTCGGCTTCTTCTTCGGCACAGCGCTCGACGCTATCATGCGCGACGACGGCTTCGGTTCGACCGGCAACACGCTGCTGTTCACGCTCGGCTTTTTCGTCGCGGTGATGGTTGCCAACGAGCATGGCATCAGCCTGCGGGATCTCAAACTCGCGATCGCCTGGGGCCTGGGCGGCGCCTTCGCCTTCATCAGCACGATGGCGTTCATCAAAGCCGGGCTGGCCCGCTGGTAGCGTTTCTGCCGTTCAGGTGATGCCGACCAGCCGCCTGACGTCGTCCGGCGAGACGCCCGCCTGCCTGAGCGCGGCAAGGCCGGTATCGCCAAAACTCTTCGACAGCTTGCGCCCGTCCGGGCCTGGGATCAGGCGATGATGGAAGTATCCCGGCTGCGGCAGGCCAAGCATGTCCTGAAGCAGGCGTTGCACGCCGGTCGCTGAAAACAGATCCTGGCCGCGCACGACATGGCTGATGCCTTGCAGGGCGTCGTCGACGACGACGGCCAGGTGATAGCTGGTCGGGATGTCGCGGCGCGCCAAGATCACGTCACCCCAGTCCTGCGGCCGGGCTTCGACCTGTCTGGTGCCGGAAAGCGTCTCGTCGGTGAATTCGGTCCATGACAGATCACCCGAGGCGCGCGCCATCGCCGTGTCCATGTCCAGCCGCCAGGCAAAGGGCATGTTCTCGGCGATCCGCCGCTGGCGTTCCCTTACCGGCACCGCCTTGTCCACTGGGGGATAGAGCGGCACGCCGTCCGGGTCGCGCGGCCAGTCGCGGCCGCGTTTTTCGCTGCCGGCGATGAAGGCGCGGATCTCACTTCTGCTCATGAAGGCCGGATAGACAAGCTCTTCGGCAATCAGCCGGTCGAGCACCGTCCGGTATTCGGCGAAATGGTCAGACTGGCGGCGTACCGGTTCTTCCCAGTCGAGCCCGAGCCATTTCAGGTCGTGAAGGACGCCGGCTTCGAACTCCGGCGTGCAGCGTGTGATGTCGATGTCCTCGATGCGTAGCAGCAGGCGCCCGCCGGCCGCGGCCGCCAGTCTCTGGTTGAGCAGCGCCGAATAGGCGTGGCCGAGATGCAATTGCCCGTTCGGGCTCGGCGCAAAGCGGAATGTCAGCAGCGTCATCTCTCAGGCGGCTTGTCGGTTGTCAGGCGCTTTCGCCGATTGCTACCTTGCGCCCGGCCCAGGCGGAAGGGAACATGCAACGCATCGCCAATCTCGACGACATCGCGCAAGGGCTCGACGCGCTCTGCCGCATCGACCCGCGGCTTGAAAAGGTGCGCGGCATGGCCGGGGAGGTACCGCTCAGGCTTTCGGAGCCGGGGTTCAGGAGCCTTGCCTCGATCATCGTCTCGCAGCAAGTGTCCCGCGCCAGCGCCGATGCGATTTTCGGGCGGCTGACGACGCTGCTCGATCCGCTGACGCCGCAGGCGATCCTTGGCGCCGGCGAAGACGTCTTTCGCGAGGCCGGGCTGTCGCGGCCGAAGCAGCGCGGCCTGATTGCCGTGGCAACAGCCGTGGCCGATGGGCTTGACCTCAACCATCTCTGTTTGCTCGACGCCCCCGAGGCGATCGCGGCGATGACGGCGGTGTCGGGCATCGGCCCGTGGACGGCGGAAGTCTATCTGCTGTTCGCCGCCGGCCACCCCGACATCTTCCCCGCGCGTGACGTTGCGCTGCAGAGCGCCGTCGGCCACGCGCTCGGCATCGACCCGCGTCCGCCGGAGAAAACGCTTATCCGGCTCGCCGAATCATGGAGCCCGTGGCGAGGTGTCGCGTCGCGACTTTTCTGGGCCTATTACCGCGAATTGAAGGGCAGGGACGCTGCACCCCCCGCGTGAATCCACAAAAAAGCCTGAAAATCAGGCGCTTTTGACGTTTCTGGCGAGCGACAATCCGCTTCACATCCCTGTCATGTCGGGCTTACAGTATCCCGGCCGATCGGTTCGCGAGACAAGGAGGTCAACGCGTGACGATTGCCGTATCTCCGGATGGGCTTCCAGCGCTGGTGCTGAATGCGGACTACCGTCCGCTCAGCTATTACCCGCTGTCGCTCTGGTCATGGCAAGACGCCATCAAGGCGGTGTTCCTCGACAGGGTGAACATCGTCGCCGAGTACGAGCACGCCGTGTCGTCGCCGACCTTCTCGATGAAGCTGCCCAGCGTCGTCAGCCTGAAGGCCTATGTGAAGCCATCGAGGCATCCGGCCTTCACCCGCTTCAACGTCTTCCTGCGCGATCGTTTCCAGTGCCAGTATTGCGGCACGCCGGAGGACCTGACCTTCGATCATGTCATCCCGCGCCATCGCGGCGGGGCGACGACGTGGGAGAATGTCGTCGCCGCCTGCTCGCCCTGCAACCTCAGGAAGGGCGGCATGATGCCGGCGCACGCCAAGATGTGGCCGCTGCAGAAACCTTTTCAGCCGACGGTGCACGACCTGCACAACAACGGCCGCCTGTTCCCGCCCAACCATCTGCATGAAAGCTGGATGGATTATCTCTACTGGGATGTCGAACTCGAACCTTGAGATCGTCCGATAATTCGGGAGGCTGGCCGCCTGAAGCGATTTTCTGCGCTTCCGGTGCTCACGGACTTGAATGTCCGCTCCGCTCCGGTTCTCGAAAATCACTTCATGCGGCTCAGCCTGCCGAATTCTTGAACGATCTCGCGTCGGGCTCAGCAGTTCAGTCGCGGGCGAAGGCGCTGCGGAAGGCGACGGCGGCCAGGATGAAGCTGGCGATGGCGTTCCAGCCGGCCAGCGACAGGCCGAGGATGCGCAATGCCGCCTTGTCGCAGGACGGCGGCACGAATTTGTCGAGCGCATCGAGCACGCCCTTGCCGCCGGTGTCGACCGGGCCGGCACCGGCGGTACAATCGGCCGGGCCTTGCCACCATGCCCATTCGACGCCGGAGTGATAGACGCCGAGATAGAGGCCGTAGAGCATCAACAGTCCGCCGATGGCGAGCAGCCCGCGCGTTACCCAGGCGGGCGCGCCCAGCACCGAGCCAAGCGCCGCCAGCAGCATCAGCGGTGCGCCGATGTAATAGGGCGTGCGCTGCTCCAGGCAGAGATGGCAGGGGATGTAGCCGCCTATGTACTGGAAGGCGAGCGCCGAGCCGACGGTGGCAGCCATGACGACAGCAAGGAAAAGTGCGGCCCGCGTGCGCTGGCGTCCGGTATCGGCATTCATGGTCGCTGTCATCGATGGTGGTCCGTCTGCTTCGTCGCTTAGAGCGGTTCATCGTTTCACGGAAACGCCGTACCGCTCTATCTGTTTGTCTTGACGCAATTCCGGACGGAAAACCGCTGCGCACTTTTCCTGGAATTGCTCTAGTGAGCGTATCTGACCGCGATATAGAGCAAAATCAGGGCGGCGGCGGCGGCGCTGGCAATCAGGCCGAGACGCTTTTCGATGAACTCGCGGATCGTTTCGCCATAGCGGCGCAACAGCCAGGCCAGCAGCAGGAAGCGAGCGCCGCGCGCGACGATCGCCAGCGCGATGAACAACAGCAGGTTGACGCCGATGACGCCGGAGAGAATCGTCACCACCTTGATCGGCGGCAGATGGGCGGCGCCCGAGGTGACCAGCATCAGGATGATGAAACCGATACCGGACGAGGTGCGCAGCGCCTCGAACTCGTCGTATTTGCCGTAGAATTCGAGAATGGGCTTGGCCACCGCTTCATAGGCATAGTGGCCGATGAACCAGCCGGCGATGCCGCCCAGAACCGAAGCGGCGGTGGCGATCAGTGCATAGCGGTAGGCGCGGTCGGGCCGCGACAAGGCCATCGGCAGATAGAGCACGTCGGCCGGTACCAGGAACACCGAGCTTTCGACGAAGGCGATGAAGGCCAGCCACCATTCGGCGGATTTCCGCGCCGCCAGCGACAAGGTCCAGTCGTAAAGTCCGCGAAGCATCGGCTCTCCTAATGCACGTCGCCCAAAAGTGCGCAGCGGTTTTGGGGAAGCGACGTGCATGAAAACAAAGACCAGAAGCACGCCGCATCCATCTCCTGGACGCGAGGCGCTCCAACGCGCCGTCTGTCTAGAAAGATTTTCCGCGCTGCACAATGGCTGAAGCTTCACGAAACAGAAAGGTGAGGTTTGGTCGCGGGCAGCCCGAAAACGAGAAAAGCGGCACCGCCGGATGACGATGCCGCTTGCATTGTTTCGGTGGAGTGTGGTCCGGACGCTGCCCTTTACTCAGCCGGAACAGGGCTGAGGCCGGTATCGCCCAGCGGACGCTGCTTGTCCTGCCTGCGCGCCGATGCGCGGGCAACCACTCCGGCGCGATTGACCGACTTGCGCTCGGCATCGATGCGGCGGATCAGAATCTCTGCCCACTCGATCGAACCGAGAAGGGCCAGGATCGTGCCGCGTTCGGCAGCACCCGCATTCGGCCCAAGAGCCAGGGTCCGCGCACGCAGTTCCTCGACCTCCGGGAAGCTGACATGGCCTGCCGGCATTTGCGGCCCGGAAATACCATAGGTGGGCAGGATCTCACGCAGCGAGGCATCGAGCTTGTTCAATGCGGTCTCGACAATGGCTTGCGCCGGATTGCTGAACGTCTCGCGTTTGACGCGTCGAGCCACCTGATGCATCGATTCCGTCAAGGCGGCCGTGAAGTCCGCTTCCTCGATCAGGCTGGCGATCAGGTCGAGCTGTTCATAGGGCAAGTCTTCCTTCATCAGCGAAGCGGTGTAGGAGCGGATGTCGCGGCTGAGGATATCGGTTGCGAGATAGTGCTCGCCCGGATCGGCCGGCGCTTTCTTGGAGCCGCGCGCGATATCGAGGAACATCGCGCCGGCCTCGAGGTGGCGGGCCGTCTCCTGCTGGACAGCGGGAATGGCCCTGGCGAAATCGCTGGCCAGCTTGCGGTCGAGGAATTTCGGCGTCGAGAAATCCTCGGCGTCCTCGGCATCCGTGTGGCCGACACGCGATAGCACCCGCTCGAACACACCGATGAACGGGAACAGCAACAGCGTGTTGAAGACGTTGAAGAAGGTCGAGTAGAGGCCAACCGCCACCGGCACCAGGGGGAAGGTCTCCTTGCCGTCGACGATCACCGGAACGGCCGGATCGCCGCCGAAGAACTGCATGGCCCAACCCAGCACCTGGATGGAGACGAAGAACAGCGGGATGGTGATGCACACGCCGATGATGTTGAACGATATGTGCGCGTAAGCGGTCCGCTTGGCGTTCTTCGAAAGATTGAGCGAAGCCATCCACGAGGTGACCGTGGTGCCGAGATCGGCGCCGAGCGAGAAGGCGACGGCGGTGGTCCAGTCGAGAATGCCGGCAGCACCCAGGCCCATCACGATGCCGATCGTTGCCGAGGACGAGTGGATCATCGCGGTCACGCCGGCGGCGATGAACACGCATTTCAGCAGGTTGAGGTAGGAATCGGCCTTGAGGGTCTGCAGCAGCGACATGACTTCGGGCAGGTTGCGAAGCGGGCGCAGGCCGCCGGTCATCAGGTTCAGGCCGTAGAAGATCAGCGCGAAGCCCATGCAGGCGAGCGCGATGTTCTTGATCTTCTCGCTGTTGGCGAAGCAGTAGACCAGCGCCGATATGCCCGCGAGAATCAATCCGAGCGGGCCAAGCGGCAGCGCAATCAGCCCGTTGCCGAGCGTGGTGCCGATATTGGCGCCCATGATGACGCTGATCGCCGGCCGCAATGCAATGACACCGGCATTGACCAGGCCGACGACCATGACGCTCATCGCGGTCGACGACTGGATCACGCCCGTGATCAGTGTTCCCGCCAGCACGCCTTTGATGGGCGTTCCGGCTGCCTTGGCAAGGAAGTCGCGCATCCGGTTGACCGAGAGCGCCTGGATGCCGTTGGCCATGAAATCCAGACCGAGCATGAAGATGCCCAGCCCGCCGATCACCGGAACGAGGATGTCCTTGAAGATATCTATGTCCATTTCACGCTATCCCCAACAAGTCGCCACTGCGACGCGGCACGAAGTTCAGTTGCTGCCCGAAACGCTTGGCGTCGAACCGCCAGGCTCTTCGTTCATCCTCAGTTTGCGAGAGGCGGTTGCCCGGCCCAGTACCGCTCGACCTGGTCGACGAGCGCCTTCGGCAACGGCACGTAGCCGAGCGCTGCGGCGTCGCTGGCGCCGGGCTCGGCGAAGGCCAGCCTGAAAAGGTCGTGGACGCGGCGGTAGCGGTGTTCCGAACGCCCCGAAACCTGGACCACCGCGAACACCGCCGTACTGATCGGATAGGCGGCCTCTCCCCCACGATCGGTCAGGGAAGCGAAGAAATCGCTCGTTTCCTCCCAAGCGACGGATGCGGCCGCCGCTTGCACGCCCTCGGGACCTGGTCTGACGAAATTGCCGGATCTGTTGGCGACCGCCGCGACGGGCAGGCCGGCGCGAAGCGCCTGGCCATATTCGGCATAGGCGATGGCGCCCTTGGTCGCGGCCACGGCGCGAATGAGAGCCTGCGTGCCTTCGGCGCCGGTTCCAAGCGGCCATGCGATCAGCGTGTCGGCGCCGAACCTGGTCTTCCATGCCTCGCTGCCGGACGACAGGAACTCGGTGAAGACATGGGTCGAGCCCGAACCGTCTTGCCGGTGGAAGACGCTGATGGCGAGGTCAGGAAGGGCAATGCCGGGATTGAGCGCCTGGATGGCGGGATCGGACCACGTCTTGATCACTCCAAGATAGATGTCGGCGAGGACCGGACCGGAAAGGCGCAAGCCACCTTCCGGCAAGCCGTCCAGATTGGTGACCACCGCGATGCCGCCCATGACGATCGGAAATTGTTTCTGGCCGTTCCTGGCGAGATCGGCCGGCGGCACCGGAACATCGGTGGCGGCGAAATCCAGTTCGGGCTGCTTGAGCCGCATAAGGCCGGCAAGCGAGCCGACCGGCTCATAGTCGACGGTCCAGTCGAGCGTGAAGAAATCGCCGCCATCGGCGCGCGCATTCTTGTAGGCCTTCGCCCATTTGGCGATGATCGGTGCGGCCAGCGTCGATCCCGCACCGCGAATGGGCTCAGCCTGGGCAGCGGAACCGGCTGTGATGGCCAAGGAAACACCAAGAGCGACGACGCCCGCCAACCCGGTGACCATCGACCATGCACGGCGGAGTGACGCAATACTTGTGCGACGTCCTGAAAACATCTTTGTATCCCGCTTGTATTTCCGAAACAGGCAACTGCGAATATCGGCGGAAGAGTCAGCAACTCATGCGACCGGCGCGACAAAAAGCGCCGACCAAAGAAGACGAGATCACTCCTGTTTCTTATTAACTCTTCTTAACGATTGGATGACAGCGGCCCGCGCGGCCTGATATTTCAGGCGCCTTTCCAATCAGGGCGAATTGACCGCCAGCCAGGAGAATTGTCCGGGCCGCTATTTGCATGTCGCCCAAAAGTGCGCAGCGGTTTTGGGGCAACGACATGCATAAAAACAAAGGACCAAAGCGCGTCGACTGAATCCGTTTCAACGCGACGCGCTCTTGGAGACCGCATCGCCTCGACATGCAGGTGTCCGTCAGCGGCACGCCTTTGGAAGATCTCACGGATTTTTGCGAACCGGAGGTCAACGCGGCAAAGCCGGACCTGGCTCCGGATCATGCGCCAGCGTGCGGCAGTCGAGAATTGGCCAGTTGACGAACAGGCCTCCAACCGTATAGTCCGCGCCCATCCAGGCCGCCCGGCCTGAGCCCCTATGGCGGAATTGGTAGACGCGCTCGACTCAAAATCGAGTTCCGCAAGGAGTGCTGGTTCGATCCCGGCTAGGGGCACCATTTTTTCACGCAGAGCCTCGAAAGCCAGGGACGCACAATTCCTGTTCCCCGAATGCTGCTGGTCCCGAGGTTGAGTCGAACTCTTCGCGGGGGTGTCGTGCCGAGATGAACCCACAGAAGCGGGGCCTCGCCCCGCCTCTGCCGTCAACTGGACCCGCGAGCCACTACATCACATCGGTCCCGGCACCATCTTGGTCGGCTTCTCCGGCATGGGGAATGCGTAGTTGTCGCATTTCACCTCCGGGTGCGTCGGGCTGAACATTCCGGCCGGGTTGTCCTTGAACAGCCAGGCGTGGAGGTCGTAGTGGTGGAACTCCTTCGGAATGAGCGGATAGTGCCCCTCCATCGGGCCCATGAATTTCTGTCCGAAGAGCTCCGGCGGCGCCTTGGTGTCGGGCGTCAGGGGCACGAGCCACTCGACGCCGACCAGGCGCAACTCGTTACCGACCGGCTCGTAGATCAGAACATTGGGGCGCATCGGATCGACTGTCGGGCCGATGCTGGGGACATTAACGAAATGAATGCCCATGGCGCCCTTTGGGTAGTCCATCGTTCCGGGGATCTTCTCGCCGCTGTAGGAGACGCATCCGACCGTCGACAGATAGAGGTCGCGTATGGCGGCCGTGTAGTCCTCATACTTGGCCAACGATTGCTTCAGGGCGTCGATCTCGGCCTTGTTGGGTTCTGCGGCATGAGCTGCGGCCGCGCCTAGACATGCGCCGATGAGACCTATCGAGACGAGGATCCCGCGACGCCCAAGACTAACTATTTTCGTCATGCACTCCTCCCAGATTTTTGATTCTGGCCGTGCAAGACCGAGGCGTAAATGATGCTAACCGCGCGGCCAACTCTATCGCCTCGTCCCCTTGGAACTGTACCGATGCTAGTCCTTCCCACTGCGTGGGAACAGCAACCCTTATGACCTAAGCCAAAAGGCTCGTTGGTCGGAGAAGGCACCCGACAAAGTCGGAGCAGGCCGCGGCGAGCGCTGTTTTATGAGGCAGCAGCTAGCGTGCTACCCGTGCCACCCGCCTTCTTGGGGTCGCTCTAGCGCCGCCCCAGCAGGCTCTTCATGCGGTTGCGCAGCAGGCGCGCCATGTTGCGGGTTTCGCGGTAGAGATGCAACTGCGACGCCGCCTGGCGCACCTGGCGGTCGGCGTCCGGCGAGAGCCCGATCACCAGCGTGCCCATCGGCTTGCGCTCGCTCCACAGCCGGCTCATCACCGGATGATCGGGCACGGCGCAGGAATCGGTCATCACGATGTTGGGGTCGTC
The DNA here is from genome assembly GCF_014843845.1 of Mesorhizobium amorphae. Classification (GTDB taxonomy): domain Bacteria; phylum Pseudomonadota; class Alphaproteobacteria; order Rhizobiales; family Rhizobiaceae; genus Mesorhizobium; species Mesorhizobium amorphae_A. The sequence continues at coordinate 339,864 of NZ_JHQS01000061.1, forward strand.
GAGATGCTGCCTGGTGACCTCGATCATCAAGAGCGTGCCCGGCGAATAGGCAGATAGCGTCTCGTCATAGGCGGTCTTCCAGGTATAGGCGACGCCGGCCTCGACGAAGACGATCAGGCAGGCGATGGTGCGGCCGTCGAGCGTCAGCGAGTGGATACGGCAGAGATCCTGCTCGGCCAGCCGGTGCACGGCCTCGCGGGCGAAGGCGGCGCGGAAGCGGTCGATCGCCATGGCCGTGCGCTCGCGGCCCTTCCAGCCGGCCACCTCCAGCGTCAGGAAGCTTTCGATGGCGTGGCGGATCTCGTCGGGTCCGCGCGCCACGACGTGCTCGAGCTTGCCGAGGTCGGCAAGGCGCCGCTTCAGGCGGCGGAATTCGCGATGGTGATGCGCGCGCAGCGATGCCTTGAGATACGCCTCACCTTCCGCCTCGCTTTCGAGCGCCGGGCGTTCCAGTCTGCCCGTGGTGACCATCGTCAGGCTGCGCGTCTCGGCAACCGAGGCGAGCAGGCTGGCCACCGGGCCGTCGAGCCGGATGTCGGGCAGCACAAAGACCTTCGGCAGCTTGAGATGTGGCCGCGACAGCATCGAGAAGAAATCCTCGATGACGCCGACCGGGTCGTCGCGGTCGACCAGCGGCGTGCCGATCGGACCGAACGGGCTCGACCAGGTGCGCATCACGGGGACGCCGAGCGGGATCGCCGGCCGCTCGACCGAGAACGGCACCAGGAGGCGCAGCCGGTTGCGGTACTCGTCGCCGTCGCGGATCACGGCGAGGCGTACTTCACGGTCTTCAAGCCTTGGCATCGCCGGGGCGAGGAAGCGCGGGTTGAAGAAGACGTTGGGTTCGATCGTGCGGGTGCACAGATAGTCCAGCTCCTCGACCAGGTCGAAGCCGGCAGAGGCCGGGTAGATGGCGAGCTTGCGCTCGGGCCGGTTGTTGGCGAGGATCTCGATATGGGCGGGATCGGCCTCGCGTGCCAGGCCGGCAAGGCCGGACACCATGGCGCCGGCCGGGCCACCGCTGGTTTCCTCGAGCAACGGGACGGCGGCCATCAGGCGTCTCTCCTGGCGGGCACGAAGATGGCCATGACGATACCGAGCTTGCGCCAGACGGTGAAGGACAGCGCGCCGGCCTCGAAGATCATGGCGAAACTGGTGGCGATCGCCGCGCCCCACAGGCCGAAATGCGGGATCAGCAGCACATTGAGGCCGATGTTGAAGGCCAGCGTCATGGCATAGACGGCGGCGCAGATGTTCTGGTTGCCGCTCATGGTCAAAAGGCTCTCGCAGGGGCCGACCGCGGCCCGCGCCACGACGCCGAACACCAGCAGGAACAGCAGCGGATAGCCGGCGGTGAATTCGGGACCGAACAGCACCAGCATCGGCTGTCCCAGCGCCAACACCAGGAGCGCCATCACCAGCGAGGGCCAGAACGTCCACGACACCGTCTCGCGGGCGAAGGCGGCAAGCTTTTCCGGCTCGCCATGGGTGAACTGGGCGTAGCGCTGGGCAACGCCGGCCTTGACGGCGAAATAGACGAAATGCACCAGCGCCAGTGTCTTGACGGTGGCGAAATAGACGGCAACGTCATTGGGGTCGAGATAGGCGCCGACCATCAGCACATCGGCATTGGTGAGCAGGAAGAAGAAGCTCTCGACCAGGAAGATCGGCAGCGAGACGACGAACCACTGCCCAAAATGCACCTTCATCGGCCCGGTCGGGATAATCCGTTCCATGCGCGAGGTGACGCCGATCAGCTGACCGAGCGTGGTGACATAAGTCGCGGCGATCGAGGCGAAGATGGCGGTCCTGGCGTCGGGTGCGTAGCCCAACGCCAGCATCAGCGCCATGAACGCCAGGATCAGCACCGGCCGCACCAGATAGGTCGGCGAGAGCGCAAACAGCGCCCATGAGTTGGCGCGCGACAGCCCTTGCAGCAAGTCGCCCATCGCGATCATCGGCAGGCAGAAGACGCCGAGGATGAAGGGCACGACATAGTAGTTCTGCAGCCATGCCGATCCCAGCCAGACGCCGAGGGCGCCCAGCCCCGCGATGAGCGTTGATGCGATCAGCACGAACAGGCGGCTCGCCACGACGATGCCGCGCAATTCGGCCAGCATGCCGCGCTCACGGTATTCGGGAATGAAGCGGATGACCGAGGTGTGGAAGCCGAGGCAGGCGAGGTTGCCGACGATGACCATCGTCACCCAGACGAGGACGAAGATGCCGTATTCGAACGAACCAATCCAGCGCGCCATCAGCACCTGGCTGACGAAGGCGATGACGGCACTGATGATGCGGATGGAAAAGGCGATGACCGACATGCGCCCGGCCTCGCCGCGCTCGTCGGCGGTGAACAGCACGGCGTCGATCCGGTCAAGCAACGGCACCATGCGCAGCGCCACACGCTGCGGCAAAAACCGCTCGGCTGTCGTGGCCGCGGAAAAGCGCACCCCGATCACACTCCGTTTTCCGCCTCTTTTTCTGCATTTCGCTCTATCCGAAACACCTTAAGAAACGGTTGGGTGAGCCGCCGGTGCGCGGATGACGAATGGCGAGCGAACGCCGGGGAGTTGCCGAAGGCAACGGGCCCCCGGCCGGGAGGCGGTCCGTATCGCATGGCGTCACCGCGCCTTACGATCAACCTTTGACAACTGAGAATGTACGGCCCTAATGCCACGGCGTGGAGGGGACATGAGCCAGCTCTTAATTCAGCAGTATCTTAACGAGATTGACAGAAAGAAGCCGCGCAGTTCGAGTTCGAGGCCGAAATGGTGCGGCTGAAGGCGGCGTAGAAACGAATAGGCCGACGCCCCTGGCCAAGGCTCGTTCAGCAAAAAGCAGTGAACCACCCAGGAAGAAAATAAGAAACCCGCCTTGGCGGCGGGTCGTCGGCGCAAATCAGCGCCATACTCAAAACTATAGCATAGTTGCCGTCACAACACCACAGGAAATGGAAACGCGGGGCCTCGGCATGCCGCGCATCTGACCATCTCGCCAAGGACGGTCGATCATCATGTCTCGGCGGTGCTGGACAAGCTGGAGCCGTCTCGCGCGGCGAGGCAACGGCCGCCGTGCGAGCGTCAGGGCTGCTGTAACGCCGGTTTTCCTGGTCGGAAAAAATCGCCAGGGCCGGCGCCGCCCCTCATCCGCCCTTCGGGCACCTTCTCCCCGTATAGGGACGGGGAGAAGGAATAAGGTGCGCTACGCGAACGCCCCATGGCAGTGCTTGTATTTCTTGCCGGAGCCGCAGGGGCAGGCTTCGTTGCGGCCGACCTTGCCCCAGCTCGCGGGGTTGTTCGGGTCGCGGTTTTCGGGAGCGACGATGGCGTTGCTCTCCTGACGGACCAGAAGTGCGGTCTCGCCGCCTTCAAAGTCGTCATCGCCGGTCGTGCCGTCGATATGGCTGCCGAACATGTCGGGTGCTTCCGGAGGCGGAGCTTCCGCCGCCTGGCGCACCAGTTCGACGCGCATCAGCTGCGCGGTGACGGCCTGGCGCAGATTGCCCAGCATCGCCTGGAACAGCTCGAACGCCTCGCCCTTGTACTCCTGCAGCGGGTCGCGCTGGGCGTAGCCGCGGAAGCCGACGACCGAGCGCAGATGGTCGAGATTGACGATGTGCTCGCGCCACAGATGGTCGAGCGTCTGCAGCACCACCGAACGCTCGACATAGGCCATCACGTCGGGGCCGAAACGCTCGGCGCGCTCCTTGGCGGCAGCGTCGGCGGCCTGGGTGACGCGCTCGCGGATGTCGTCCTCGGCAATGCCTTCTTCCTTTACCCAGTCCTCGACCGGCAGGTCGAGGTTGAGGAATTCGGCCACCTCGGCCTTGAGGCCGGCGACGTTCCATTGCTCGGCATAGGCGTTTTCGGGAATGTTCTTGGCGACGATCTCTTCGATGACGCCTTCGCGCATCTCGGCGATGGTCTCGGACAGGCCCTCGCCGTCCATCAGTTCGATGCGCTGCTCGAACACTACCTTGCGCTGGTCGTTCGAGACGTCGTCATATTTCAAGAGGTTCTTGCGGATGTCGAAGTTGCGCGCCTCGACCTTCTTCTGCGCCTTTTCCAGCGCCTTGTTGATCCACGGATGGATGATCGCCTCGTCTTCCTTGAGGCCGAGCTTCTGCAGCATGCCGTCCATGCGCTCGGAACCGAAGATGCGCATCAGATCGTCCTGCAGCGACAGGAAGAACTTCGAGCGGCCGGGGTCGCCCTGGCGGCCGGAACGACCGCGCAGCTGGTTGTCGATGCGGCGCGATTCATGGCGCTCGGTGGCCAGAACGTAGAGGCCGCCGGCGGCAAGCGCCTTTTCCTTCAGCCTGGCGATGTCGTCGCGGATTTCCTTTTCCTTGGCCTCGCGCTCCGGACCTTCAGGCATGTCGCCGAGTTCCTCGGCAATGCGCATCTCGGCATTGCCGCCGAGCTGGATGTCGGTGCCGCGGCCGGCCATGTTGGTGGCGATGGTGATGACGCCGGGCTTGCCGGCCTGGGCGACGATGGCCGCCTCGCGCTCGTGGTGGCGGGCGTTCAGCACCTCGAAGTCCTTGAAGCCTTCCTTGCGCAGGCGTTCGGCCAGCTGCTCGGATTTTTCAATCGAGGTGGTGCCGACCAGCGTCGGCTGGCCCTTGGCGCTCGCCTCGCGGATCTCCTTGACGATCGCCTTGTATTTTTCCTCGACGGTCCGATAGACCTCGTCGTCCTCATCCCTGCGGATGACCGGCAAATTGGTCGGGATCTCGGTCACTTCGAGATTGTAGATGTTGCCGAATTCCTCGGCCTCGGTCAGCGCCGTGCCGGTCATGCCGGCAAGCTTCTTGTAGAGGCGGAAATAGTTCTGGAAGGTGACGGAGGCCAGCGTCTGGTTCTCCGGCTGGATCGCCACATGTTCCTTGGCTTCGAGCGCCTGGTGCAGGCCTTCCGAATAGCGGCGGCCCGGCATCATGCGGCCGGTGAACTCGTCGATGATGACGATCTCGCCGTTGCGCACGATGTAGTCCTTGTCCCTCTGGAACAGCCGGTGTGCCTTCAGCGCATTGTTGACGTGGTGGACAATGGCGACGTTCTCGACGTCGTAGAGTGACTCGCCCTTCAACAGGCCGGCCGCGCGCAGCAGGTTCTCCAGCTTCTCGGTGCCGTCCTCGGTGAAGATCGAGGTCTTCTGCTTCTCGTCGATCTCGTAGTCTTCCGGGCCGAGCTGGAGCATGTAGGCGTCGATGGTGTTGTACATCTCCGAACGGTCCTCGAGCGGACCGGAAATGATCAGCGGCGTACGCGCCTCGTCGACCAGGATGGAATCGACCTCGTCGACGATCGCGTAGCTATGGCCGCGCTGCACCATCTGGGCGCGCTCGTACTTCATGTTGTCGCGCAGATAGTCGAAGCCGAGCTCGTTGTTGGTGGCGTAGGTGACGTCGGCGGCGTAGGCGACGCGGCGCTCCTCGTCGGAGAGGCCATGGACGATGACGCCGACCGTCAGGCCGAGGAATTTGTAGACCCGGCCCATCCACTCGGAGTCGCGGGTGGCGAGGTAGTCGTTGACCGTGACGACGTGGACGCCGTTGCCGGCCAGCGCATTGAGATAAACGGGCAGCGTCGCGACCAGGGTCTTGCCCTCGCCGGTGCGCATCTCGGCGATGCCGCCATTGTGCAACACCATGCCGCCGATCAGCTGCACGTCGAACGGGCGCATGCCGAGCACACGGCGCGCGGCCTCGCGCACCGTGGCGAAGGCCGGGATCAAGAGATCATCGAGGGAGGCGCCGTTGGCGATGTCCTGGCGGAATTTCTCCGTGCGGCCCCTGAGATCGGCATCGGAGAGCGCCCGCATCTCGTTTTCCATGGCGCTGATCGCCTCGACGCGCGGCCGTGTCGACTTGACGCGGCGATCGTTGGAGGAGCCGAAAACCTTACGGGCGAGACCGCCGAGACTGACCATCCAATGGCCCTTTCGATAGCATTCTTAATCGTTGCGACGGGTGCCGGCCGGCCCCATCAATTCCGCGTGAAACGCGGACAAACGCAAAAAGCGCCCGGAAAACGGTTCTGGACGCAAAGTCGTTGGACAGATAAGAGGGGGCTCAACTGATGTCAACGCCGCGCTCGTCCTGCGGACCGCGCCAAATTCCGCCACAATCTGGCTGATCTGCAAGCCATTTTGCTCAAGCAACCCCATCGGCAATCCCCATCGGAGTTAACTTAATGTCCCTATCGTTCCGCCGTGCGTCGCTCGCCAGCTTTGGCCTGGCTTTCGGCCTGTCGGCTCTGTCGCTGCCGCCCCTGATGGCGCAGGAAGCCGCCCCCGTCCAGCCGGCAACCCCGGCCCCGGCGGCAGCACCCGTCGACCCCAACACGGTGGTCGCCACCGTCAACGGCCAGACGCTGACCGAGGCAGACCTTGGGCTTGCCGAAGGCGAGCTGTCGCAGCAGTTTGCGCAGCTTCCGCCTGAACAGCGCCGTGCGGCGGCCCTTTCGGCAGCCATAGAGATCCGCATCATGGCCGCCCAGGCGGTCACCACCGGCCTCGACAAGGATCCCGATTTCCAGCGCCGCATGGCGTTCCTGCAGCAGCGCGCCCTGCATGGCGAAATGGTCGAGAAGGGCGTCGTCGACAAGGTCACGGACGCCGAGGTGCGCGCCCGCTACGACCAGGAAATCGCCAACACGCCGCCGGTCAATGAGGTGCACGCCCGTCACATCCTCGTGAAGACCAAGGAAGAGGCCGTGGCGATCATCAAGCAGCTCGACGGCGGCGCCGACTTCCAGAAGCTCGCCAACGAGCACACCAGCGATCCGAGCGGCAAGTCCAATGGCGGCGATCTCGGCTGGTTCGGACCTGGCCAGATGGTGCCGGAATTCGACAAGGCGGCATTCGCGCTCGAAGTCGGCAAATACACCAAGGAGCCGGTGCAGTCGCAGTTCGGCTGGCACGTCATCAAGCTCGAGGACAAGCGCACCAAGCAGCCGCCGGCCTTCGAAGAGGTCAAGGACCAGGCCAAGCAGGCCGTCATCCGCGACAAGTACTTTGCGCTGGTCAAGTCGCTGCGCGGCGCCGCCAAGGTCGAGATTCCCGACGCGAACCTGAAAAAGGCCGTCGACACGATGGAAAGCGCCAAGTAAGGCCGAAGAACTTCAAAAGGGGCGCGGCAACCTGGTTGCCGCGCCCCTTTTTTCAATCGGCCGCGGTTTTAGCTAACGGGCGCCCGCTATGCCTTGCGTCAAATAACGGACCGCCTTGCGTATCGTCGGTTCGCCTTCGTCGAGCCGGTTGGTCAGCAGATGCTTCCAGGCATAGGAGGACACCAGGTCGGCGACCAGCGCGGAATCGATATCGGCTGCAACCTCGCCCCTTGCCTTCGCGCGCTCGATTATCTGGCCGGTGTGGGCTGGGCGCCCACCGGCATACTCGGCAAGGGCCACGGCTGCGGCTTCATCCGACTGCGCCTCGGCGACCAGCGATCTGAATACGTTGCCTGACGACGTCTCGCGCCAGTGCCGGAACAGGTTGTTCAGGAAGCCGACGAGGTCCTCCTCGAGATTGCCGGTATCGGGAACGGTAACGCGCTTGCCGCGCTGGTAGACCTCGAGCAGCAAGGCGGCCTTGCTCGGCCACCAGCGGTAGATCGTCGGCTTTCCGGCCCGTGCCCGCCGCGCCACCGCCTCGATCGAGAAGCCGGAATAGCCGGCCTCCGCCAGCACCGCCTCGGCGGCATCGAGAATGGCATCGGCGCTGTCGGGATTGCGCCTGGCACCAATCGATCTGCGCCCCGGATGCGCTTGCTCACTCATCTGCTTTTCCTTGCCGGCAATTTTCGCAGGGGATCATACAAGACCCGCGGCGAAACGAAACGGGCCGTTTCTCGACTGGACAAGGGATAACGCGACGGCTCCTCCCCGCGGGACCGCAGAAGTCGCGGACGCCTATTCATGGCTTCCGAGGTTTCCGAATCGATGCGCTATTGGCCGTCGCGCATGACAAGCCCGAGCCTAACGCGCGCCTTGTCGGTCAGGCGCGGCGCCGATTTGTCCCTCGGCACGTAGGTTCGCGCGGCTCGCAACAGCGGCGAAAACGCCCTTGCGCCGGCGCGTCGTATCGGGCAAACCGGCCTTCCCTTTGCGATTTTCCCGCCCGAGGCCCGCATGTCCGCAACGATTTCGCCGCTCGCGCCGAAGAAGTATCCCAAAATGCCCGCGATTGAGGGCGTGCGCATCGCCACTGCCGAGGCCGGGATAAAATACAAGAACCGCACCGACCTGCTGGCCATGGTGTTCGACGCCGGCACTACCGTCGCCGGCGTGTTCACCAAGTCGAAATGCCCGTCGGCGCCGGTCGATTTCTGCCGGCAGAACCTTGGCGCCGGCAAGGCGCGCGTGCTGGTCGTCAACTCCGGCAATGCCAATGCCTTTACCGGCCAGAAGGGCCGTGCCTCTACCGCATTGACCGGCGAAGCGGCGGCCAAAGCGGCCGGATGCAGCTCCGGCGAAGTGTTCCTGGCCTCCACCGGCGTCATTGGCGAGCCGCTCGATACGACCAAATTCAGTCACCTGCTCGCCGGGCTGGTCAAGGACGGCAAGCCGGACCTGTGGACCGAGGCGGCCAAGGCCATCATGACCACGGATACCTATCCGAAAGTGGCGACGGCGACGATCAAGCTCGGCGACGCCGATGTCACCATCAACGGCATTTCCAAGGGCGCCGGCATGATCGCGCCCGACATGGCGACGATGCTCTCCTTCATCGCCACCGACGCGCCGATCGCGTCGCCCGTGTTGCAGGATCTGTTGTCGCGCGGCACGGCCAAGACCTTCAACGCGGTCACCGTCGACAGCGACACCTCGACCAGCGACACGCTACTCGTCTTCGCCACAGGTGCTGCCGCCAGGCGCGGCGCGCCCGCGATCAGCGATCCCAAGGATGCCCGCCTCGGCGCTTTCCGCCGTGCGCTTGGCAAGGTGCTGAAATCGCTGGCGCTGCAGGTGGTGCGCGACGGCGAAGGCGCCCGCAAGCAGGTTGAAGTCACCGTCACCGGCGCCAAATCGGCGCGCTCGGCCAAGCGCATCGCACTGTCGATCGCCAATTCGCCGCTGGTCAAGACGGCGGTCGCCGGTGAGGACGCCAATTGGGGCCGTGTCGTCATGGCCGTCGGCAAGGCCGGCGAGCCGGCCGACCGCGACCTTTTGTCGATCTGGTTCGGCGACAACAGGCTGGCGCATGAAGGCGAACGCGATCCGGCCTATTCCGAGGAGGCGACGTCGGCCTACATGAAGCGCGACGACATCCGCATCCGTGCCGATATCGGCATCGGCCGGGGCAAGGCGACGGTGTGGACCTGCGACCTCACTAAGGAATATGTCGCCATCAATGGCGACTATCGGAGCTGACGGCCTTGGTTTCCAGACATCCGGCAAGCGTGCTCGCCATCGTGCGTCGCTACGAGGCGGCCGGGTTTCGCGCCTGGCCGGCGGCGGCCGTCCATTATGACGGCACCTGGGTGGTGCGGCTGACGGCCGGCCATCCGGCCAAGCGGCTGAACTCGGTCAATCCGCTTGACCCCGGCGATATCCAGCACATCGCCGATCGCATCGGCCGCGCCAGCCGGCGTTTCGACGCCTATGGCAGGCCGCTGACCTTCCGCATATCGCCGCTGTCGGGTCCGGACCTGTCCAAGCACCTCGACAGCGAAGGCTGGAGCAGTTTCGACGAATCGCTGGTGATGCGCCTGCCGCTGGCGGACGCGCAACTCGCGCCCGCCATGGATCAGATCCCGTTGAAGGACATCAGCCGCTTCATCGGCGCATCGCTCAAGGTGAGCGGTTCGGACGTGTCGCTGCGGCCCGGCCTGTCGGAGATCATCGGCGCCATCCAGCCCGAGGCCGGTCTGTTCGCGCTCGAAGAGGGAAACGAGCCGCTGGCGACGCTGATCTGCGTCCATGACGGCGATCTCGCCGGTCTGTTCGAGGTCGCCACGGACAAGGCGGCGCGCAACAAGGGCCACGGCCGCAACCTTATCCTGTCGGCGCTGAAATGGGCGCGGCTGCGCGGCGCGCGGGAGGCCTGGCTGCAGGTCGAGGCCGGCAATGCGCCGGCCCTGGCGCTCTACCGTTCGCTGGGCTTCGAGGAAGTCTACCGCTATCACTATCGCCGGCCGGCCGGCGCATGAACGACGTCAAACCAGCTGGCAGGCGTCTGCTTCTCGTCGCGGCCTGCGCCCTGGTCGATACCGACGGGCGCGTGCTTCTGGCGCAGCGCCCCGAAGGCAAGCAACTTGCCGGCCTGTGGGAGTTCCCCGGCGGCAAGGTCGAACCCGGCGAGACGCCGGAGGAGTGCCTGATCCGCGAACTGCATGAAGAGATCGGCATCGAGACCGATATCCCGTGCCTGGCGCCGCTCACCTTCGCCAGCCATTCCTATGATGATTTTCACCTCTTGATGCCGCTGTTCATCTGCCGCCGCTTTCGCGGTATCGCGCAGCCGAAGGAGGGCCAGACGCTGAAATGGGTGCGGCCGCGCCAGATGCGCGACTATCCAATGCCGCCCGCCGATGCGCCGCTGATCCAGTTCCTCATCGACCTGTTGTGATCGCCATCGTTTTAGTCAGCGTTAATAGAAGATTTATCCCGGTGTGAAAAATTGAGGCAGGCCGGACTTCGGCCAACATGCTTGGGAGCAACAGCATGAGCCTCGAGAAAGACTGGGACTCGATCCGGCCCGATCGCGGCTTCCGCGCCGCCGATGCCGGCATGGGCATATTGCGCATCACGCTCTTGTTCGGCTCGGCCGCGGTGGCGCTGGCCCTGATCGCGACACCGTTTCTCGACAGCCGGTCGCAAGCGGCCCGGGACAGTTTCGGCGGCCTCGACGCAATGAGCACGGGTTCGATCGGCCATCGCGACACCTATACGCTGCGCCGCAGCGTGCTGCAGCCAATGCCGAGAGCGGTGTGCATCATCCGCAACGACGGCACGCGCAGCGGCGACTGCTGACTTGGTTAATGCTTTCCACGGAACCGGCCTGTTTCACCGCCTGTTAAGCCTTTGCCGTTAACCTTTCTTAACGGGTCGGCGCTAAGGTCCTGGCAAGAGGGATCGACGACCATGACAACGCTGCTGCAACGCTTTTTGAAAGATGAGACAGGCGCCACGGCCATCGAGTATGGCCTGATCGTCGCCGTGCTGTCGCTCGCCATCGTCGGCGGCGTCGGCCAGGCAGCCAATGCAATCAAGTGGCTTTTCAGCGACACCAACAGCCAGCTTACGAACGCCTTCGCCCAGCACTGATTGCGTCGCCGTGTTCATTGCAAAAAAGCCGATCAACGCCGGTCGGGATTTTCCAGTATCGTCTTCAGCGAGACCTTGGCCGAGCCTGGCTTCAACGGCTTCTGCTGTGAGGCATCGGGCGCCCAGCCGGACATCCAGACAATCGAAAAACTCGCCCTGACGCGGCCGTCGGCGTCGGAGAACCGTTCCGCGTAGATTTCGGCGGCACGGGCAAGGAGCCTTCGCGTGCCGGGCCGCCTGCTGCGATCGACGAGCGCACTGGTCTCGCCCATGGCCCTGAGATCGGCGACGAGGTCGAACAGGGTATCGTAGCGTACCGTCACCGTCTCGACATCGGCGACCGGCAGCGCGAGGCCAGCGCGTTGCAGAAGCGCGCCGGCATCGCGGACGTCGGTGAACGGAATGACGCGCGGGCTGGCGCCGCCGTAGAGCTCCGTCTCGGCGGCAAGCAGGCTCTCGCGCAACTCCGAAAGCGTGCCGGCACCGGCAAAGGCGCCGAGAAAGAGGCCGTCGGGCCGGAGCGAACGGCGGATCTGCACCAGCATGCCGGGGATGTCGTTCATCGCCTGCAGCGACAGGAGCGACACGACGAGGTCGAGGCTCTCCGGTTCGAACGGCACGGCTTCCAGCGGCGCCACCAATCCCTGCAGGCCTGCCAGGAAGGCCGGGTCGGCCTCTACCCGCACGATTTCCGTCACCTTGCCGCTTTCGGCGAGCACGTCCGCTGCCGCCGGCGTCTGGCAAAACAGCGTCGCCGCCCTGGCGAATTTGCGCTCGACTGCGCCGAGCCGGTCGGCAAGGTCCTCAGCCGCGCGCTGCATCAGGAAATCGGCGCCGCCGACGGGGCGGGCCAAGGCGCGACGCTTGTGCGCCAGCCACAAAGGCGTATCGATCAGGGGCTGCAACGGACGGGTTCCTGTTTTCCGCACTCCGAAAGAGTGGTTCTATGGTGGCGGAGAACCAACCACGTGGCCGATCCGATGTCGAAGATCAAGACCGTTGCGATCAAGAGCGCTGCGCTAAAGGCCCTGGCCTTGCCGGCGCGCATCCTGTTTCCGCCGGTCTGCGCCGGCTGCCGCCGCCATGTCTCGCAGCCCGGCGTGCTGTGCGGCGCCTGCTGGCCCAAGCTCAGGCTGCTGGAACGACCGTGGTGCGCCGTCATGGGCACGCCGTTCACCCATGACATGGGTGAAGGGTTCCTTTCCGCCGAGGCGATCGCCGATCCGCCGCCTTTCGATCGTGCCCGGGCGGCTGTCGTCTATTCGGGTGTCGCCCGCCAGATGGTGCAGGGGTTGAAATACCAGGACCGCACCGACCTGGCGCCGTGGATGGCGCGCTGGATGCTGCGCGCCGGCGCCGAACTGATCGCCGAGGCCGACGTGGTGGTGCCGGTGCCGTTGCATTGGCGGCGCTTCTTCCGGCGGCAATTCAACCAGTCGGCGGAACTGGCAAGGGCCGTCGCGCATCTCAGCGGCCTGCCGTTCTCACCCTCCGCGATCCGGCGCGTGAAACTCACCCGTCAGCAGGTCGGGCTGGAACGGCAGGAGCGCGAGGAGAATGTGCGTGCGGCCTTCCGCGTGCCCACAGAGGCGCAAATCGAGATCGCCGGCCGCCGGGTGCTGCTGATCGACGATGTCTACACCACCGGCGCCACGGTTCGCGCGGTGGCCAAGGCGCTGAAGCGGGGCGGTGCCGGAGCGGTCGACGTGCTGACCTTTGCGCGTGTGCTGCCGGGGGACTTTCGGGCCGACGAGTCCGCGACTATATAGATTGGAATTGTTGTTTTTGTGCATGCCGTTGTCCCAGAAGCGCTGCGCGCTTCAGGGTGACATGCATAGGCAGGATTTCTGACCGATGGTCGATGTGACGATCTATACGCGCATGATGTGCGGCTATTGCACGGCGGCCAAGCGGCTGCTCGAGCGCAAGGGCGTTGCCTACAAGGAGCACGATGCCTCCTTCTCGCCGGAACTGCGCCAGGAAATGATTTCCCGGGCGCGTGGCCGATCAACCTTTCCGCAGATTTTCATCGGCGATACGCATGTCGGCGGGTCCGACGACCTCCACGAGCTGGAGGCGGAGGGCCGTCTGGACAGGCTGCTTGCCAACGGCTCGACCACATAAGGACATGACCATGGGTGCTTTCAAGGCAGCGGCGATCCAGATGCGTTCAGGCGAGAGCCCGGAGCGCAACGCGGTCGATCTGGAGCGGCTGGTGCGCGAGGCGGCAGGCCAGGGTGCGACCTACATCCAGACCCCGGAAATGACCGGTGCGCTGATCCGCGACAAGGAGGCGCGTTCCGCTTCCTTCACCTCCGAGGACAAGGACATCATCGTCTCGACCTCGCGCAAGCTGGCGAAGGAATTGGGCATCTTCCTGCATATAGGCTCGACCGCCATCCTTCGCGCCGACGGCAAGCTCGCCAACCGGGCGCTGCTGTTCGGACCGGATGGCGCCACGCTTGCCACCTACGACAAGATCCACATGTTTGATGTCGACCTCGACAATGGCGAGAGCTGGCGCGAATCCGCCGCTTACGAGCCCGGTACCGAGGCGGTCGTCACCGACATCGATGGCGCCAGGCTGGGCTTTGCCGTCTGCTATGATTTGCGCTTTCCGCAGCTTTTCCGTGCCGAGGCGCTGGCCGGCGCTGACCTGTTGAGCGTGCCCGCCGCCTTCACCCGCCAGACCGGGGAGGCGCACTGGCATGTCCTGCTCAGGGCTCGCGCCATCGAGAACGGCGCCTATGTCGTCGCCGCGGCGCAAGGCGGATTGCACGAGGACGGCCGCGAAACTTATGGCCATTCGCTGATCGTCGATCCGTGGGGCCGCATCATCGCCGAAGCCGCGCATGACGAGCCGGCTGTGATCGTCGCCGAGATCGATCCGGCGCAATCGCTTGCCGCACGCAGGAAGATCCCCAATCTGAAAAACGCGCGGGATTTTGTCGTCAACGCCGGCTCGGGCGAGGCGCCGCGTCTCAGGGGTGCGGCTTCTTGATCCGATTTTCCCTTATCTGCGAGCACGAACACGAATTCGAGGCGTGGTTTCGCAGCAACGACGATTTCGACCGCCAAAAGAAGCGCGGCTTCGTCGATTGCCCGAGCTGCGGCTCACACAAGGTCGAGAAGGCGCTGATGGCGCCGGCGGTGTCGACAGGGCGCAAGCACGAAAAGATCGCGCTGGCCATGGGCGAGGCGCAGAAGCAGGCGCTGGCGCAGCTGAAGGCGATGGCCGAGAAAGTGCGCGAGAACGCCGACTATGTCGGTGACAAGTTCGCCGAGGAAGCGCGCAAGATCCATTTCGGCGAAACCGATCCGCGCGGCATCTATGGCGAGGCGACGGTGGACGAGGCCAGGAGCCTGGCCGAGGACGGCGTCGAGTTCATGCCGATTCCGAGTTTTCCGGATGATCGCAACTGAGCGTCTAGAGCGGTTCAGCTTTTGATAGAATCGCTGCCCCACTCTAAGTATTTGTTTTTACGCAATTCCGGACGGAAAACCGCTGCGCACTTTTCCTGGAATTGCTCTAGCTCAGGCTCCCAATCAATTTTCCAAGCAGATGGGCGAGCGTCTCCCGCTCGGGCTCAGTCAGGCCGGCGAGGATTTCGTGCTCATTGGCGACATGTGCGGCGACCGCCTCGTCGATCAAGGCGAGCCCCTTTTCGGTCAGTTGTACGACAATCCCGCGCCGGTCGTTGGGGTGCGGGCCGCGCAGGATCAATCTGGCCTTTTCCAGCCGATCGAGCCGGTTGGTCATCGCACCTGACGTGACCATCGTCGCCTCATAAAGTTCGGTCGGCGTCAGCGCGTAAGGCTGGCCGGAACGACGCAACGTCGCCAGCACGTCGAATTCCCCCGACTGCAGTCCGAAGCGGGCAAACAGCGGCGCCAGGTGCTCCCGCGCGATCAGCGAGGAGGCTTCGTTCAAACGTCCGAGCACGGCCATCGGCGAGACGTCCAGATCCGGTCGCTCCCGCGTCCATTGTTCGATCGCCCTTGCGGCGCGGTCCATCTATCTCACCATTAAATATCTTGATGTTAAGAATCTTTGTATTATCTTATCTCAAGATATGATGTGGGCCAAGCGCCGCGAACGGAACGACGGGTTCATCTGATGAAACTTCTCTGGGATTCGGCGCTCGGCCTGCTGGTCGTCACCGGCGGCCTGCTCGGCCTGACGCTGCCGTTCGGCAAGCTCGCCACGGCGGCCGGCGTGCCGGCCATGGTCTGGGCCTTCGTCATTTCGCTCGGCGCCGGCGGCGTGCTCCTCCTGGCCTTGCTGCTGCGTGGGCAGGGGGTGGCGCTGACGCCGCACAGGCTGCGCTATTTCCTCATCACCGCGGCGGTGTCCTATGCCTTCCCCAACCTGTTGATGTTTTCGGCCATTCCGCATCTCGGCGCCGGCTACACCGGCATCATGTTCACGCTGTCGCCTGTTATCACGCTGGTGTTTTCGATCCTGCTCGGTGTCAGGCGACCCAACATGCTTGGCGTCGCCGGCATTGCCGTCGGCTTCGTCGGCGCGGTGATGGTCGCCGTGACGCGCGGCGAGGCTGGCCAGCCGGCTGAATTTATCTGGGTGGCGGTCGGGCTGCTGATCCCGGTCAGCCTTGCCGCCGGCAACATCTACCGCACCGTCGACTGGCCCGAAGGCACCGGCCCGATCGAACTCGCCGTCGGCAGCCATCTGGCCTCGGCAACGATGTTGCTTGCCGGGATTCTGGCGCTGTTCGGCGTCACGGCCTTTGCCCCGCTCGGCGAAGTGTCGCTGGTGGCCGCCGGCCAAATGGCGTCGGCCTCGGCGATGTTTGTCTTCTTCTTCCGGCTGCAAGCGGTCGGCGGCCCGGTCTATCTCAGCCAGATCGGCTATGTGGCGGCCGCGGTCGGCCTGTTTGCCGGCACGATCTTCCTTGGCGAGCACTACCAACTGCTGACCTGGGCGGGCGCGGTCATCATCACCGCCGGCGTCTTCATCACCACCAAGGCGCAGAACCAGACCAGCCCGAAGGCGCAGAGTCAGGCGGCGTGAGCCGGTTCAGACCGAGCCCTTTTCCGCCAGCACCATGTAGTTGACGTCCATGTCCTTCGATCGCTGCCAGCGGTCGGCGAGTGGATGGTAGACGACGCCGGTGCGGTCGATGACGCTCATGCCGGCGGCACCAAGTGCCTTTTCCAGCTCTTCCGGGCGAACCAGCTTGCCGAACTGGTGGGTGCCGCGCGGCAGCCAGCGCAGCACGTATTCGGCGCCGATGATGGCAAGGCCGAGCGCCTTCAGCGTTCGGTTGATGGTGGCCACGAACATGATGCCGTCCGGCTTGACCATCTGGCCGCATTTGGCCACGAACAGGTCGATGTCGGCGACATGCTCGACCACTTCCATGTTGAGGATGACGTCGAATGTCTCGCCGGCGTCGGCCAGATCCTCGGCGGTCGTGGCGCGGTAGTCGACGTTGACGCCGACCTCGGCCGCATGCAGTTTGGCGACTTCGATGTTGGTGGCGGAAGCATCGGCGCCGACCACTTCGGCGCCGAGCCGCGCCATCGGCTCCCCCAGAAGTCCGCCCAGCCGATGTCGAGGAAGCGCAGGCCTTCGAAGGGCCTCGCCGCACGCGGGTCGCGGCCGAAGCGCGCCGCCACCTGGTCGCGGATGTAGGAAAGCCGCACCGGGTTGAATTTGTGCAGCGGACGGAACTTGCCGTTCGGGTTCCACCATTCGGCGGCAAGTGCCGAGAAGCGTTCCACTTCTCCGGCATCGATCGTCGATCGTCGGGGCTCTGGCATAGGCGGGTCTCCTCGGACGCTAGGAAGTCGGGTGCCGGGCAAAGAAAGTCAAGGCGGCATTTTTCGCCTGCTGCCAACATGACCTCACGAGGTCGAGAGCACGACCGCCGCATGGCCCATGTCGACGCTCGCTGGGTCGATTGCTTGCATGGCTTCGCAATCGCCGATCTCAGCCATGATCCGTTGGGCTGCCGCATGAGCCTGTGCCAGGCTCTGCCAGCGCACGACATCGAGCCAGCTCTGATCCTCGCGCTCGGCCAGGTGGCGGCTGAGAAAGCCTGGCTGTTGCGCAAGCCAGTCCGTGACCACGCCGTTGCCGGCGACAAAGCCGGCCCTGGTCCCTGGCTTGAGGCGGAAGCTGACGATTTCCAGGGTCTCGGTCATCAAATTCTCCACGGTTCGAGGTTCCTGTTTGTCTTATCGCATGGCAGGCCGATGAAAGACTGTCAGGAGGACTGCTATTGCGGCCAAGCCGTTCTTTCCCCCGTCGCTTGCGAAGCTTTGCTGTTTTGGCTAAGGAGGCCGCGCATTCAGCGGCCGGCATAAGCCGGGCGCTTCTTTCCGCATTCGGCTACAGGCCGGCTTCAGTCAAAGGCATTTCGCTTCCATGGCGCGCATCGTGATGAAATTCGGCGGAACCTCCGTCGCCGACATCGCCCGCATCCGCAATGTGGCGCGTCACGTCAAACGCGAGGTCGACGCCGGCCATGAGGTCGCGGTCGTGGTTTCGGCGATGGCCGGCAAGACCAACGAATTGGTCGGCTGGACGCGCGAAGCCTCGCCGATGCACGACGCGCGCGAATATGACGCTGTCGTCGCTTCCGGCGAACAGGTGACCGCCGGCTTGTTGGCGATCACGCTGCAGAACATGGGCGTGCATGCCCGTTCCTGGCAGGGCTGGCAGATCCCGATCAAGACCGACAATGCGCATGGCGCGGCGCGTATTTTGGACATCGACGGCGCGTTCCTGGTCAAGCGCTTCGGCGAGGGCCAGGTGGCGGTGGTCGCCGGTTTCCAGGG
Source organism: Mesorhizobium amorphae (assembly GCF_014843845.1). Taxonomy (GTDB): domain Bacteria; phylum Pseudomonadota; class Alphaproteobacteria; order Rhizobiales; family Rhizobiaceae; genus Mesorhizobium; species Mesorhizobium amorphae_A. The sequence continues at coordinate 357,944 of NZ_JHQS01000061.1, forward strand.
CATCGGGCCCGACAACCGCATCGCCACGCTCGGCCGTGGCGGCTCCGACACAAGCGCCGTCGCCATCGCGGCGGCGGTGAAGGCCGACCGCTGCGACATCTACACCGATGTCGACGGCGTTTACACCACCGATCCGCGCATCGAGCCGAAGGCGCGCCGGCTGGCCAAGATTTCCTTTGAGGAAATGCTCGAAATGGCCTCGCTCGGCGCCAAGGTGCTGCAGGTGCGCTCGGTCGAGCTTGCCATGGTGCACAGGGTGCGTACCTTCGTGCGGTCGTCCTTCGACGATCCCGACGCCCCCGGAATGGGGGATTTGCTCAATCCGCCCGGAACGCTTATTTGCGACGAGGAAGAGATCGTGGAACAGCAGGTCGTCACCGGAATTGCCTACGCCAAGGACGAGGCGCAGATTTCGCTGCGCCGCGTCGGCGACCGCCCTGGCGTTGCCGCCGGTATCTTCGGGCCGCTGGCCGAGGCCAACATCAATGTCGACATGATCGTCCAGAACATCTCCGAGGACGGCAAGTTCACCGACATGACCTTCACAGTGCCGTCCGGCGACGTCGACAAGGCGCTTGCCGTGCTGGAGCGCCTGAAGGCGACGATCGGCTACGACGTCGTGCAGTCGGAAGCCGGCATGTCGAAGGTCTCGGTCATCGGCATCGGCATGCGCAGCCATGCCGGCGTCGCGGCCACCGCCTTCAAGGCGCTGGCCGACAAGGCGATCAATATCCGGGCGATCACCACCTCCGAGATCAAGATTTCGATACTGATCGACGGTCCGTATACCGAACTTGCGGTTCGCACTTTGCATTCCGTCTACGGTCTGGATAAGCAATAGCAAGACTGAATCAGTTGTTGCGTGAGTGCCGGGCACAGCTGAAACTGCGCCGGCAAGGACTCTATTGGAGAAGAAGCCGCGATGCGTGATACGGCCAGTGGCCCGCGCGTTCTGCTGAAACGGCTCCGCGAGCTCATGCAAGAGCCGCTGGAGCCGCAGGAGCGGCTCGACCGGATCGTGCGCGACATCGCCTCCAACATGGTCGCCGAAGTCTGCTCGCTCTATGTACTGCGCGCCGATTCGGTACTCGAGCTCTACGCCACCGAAGGTCTGAACCCGAACGCCGTCCATTTGGCGCAGCTGAGGCTCGGGCAAGGCCTGGTCGGCACGATCGCGGCCAGCGCGCGGCCCCTCAACCTCTCGAACGCGCAGGAACATCCGGCCTTCGCCTACCTGCCGGAGACCGGGGAGGAGATCTACAATTCCTTCCTCGGCGTGCCGGTGCTGCGGGCAGGGCGCACGCTCGGCGTTCTCGTGGTGCAGAACAAGACCATGCGCCACTACCGCGACGACGAGGTCGAGGCGCTGGAAACCACGGCGATGGTGATCGCCGAGATGATCGCCACGGGCGACCTCGCCCGGCTCACCCGGCCGGGACTCGAACTCGACCTGCGCCGCCCGGTCAGCTTCACCGGCCTGTCCTTCAACGAAGGCGTCGGGCTCGGCCACGTCGTGCTGCACGAGCCGCGCATCGTCGTCACCAATCTGTTCAACGAGGATAGCGAGGAGGAAGTGCGCCGGCTGCAGGCCTCGCTGGGCTCGCTCAGGCTCTCCATCGACGACATGCTGGAGCGCCGTGAGGTCGCCTTCGAGGGCGAGCATCGCGAGGTGCTCGAAGCCTATCGCATGTTCGCCAACGACAGCGGCTGGGTGCGCCGGCTGGAAGAGGCGATCCGCAATGGCCTGACGGCGGAAGCGGCTGTCGAAAAGGTGCAGAGCGACATGCGCGCCCGCATGCTGCACATGACCGACCCTTATCTGCGCGAGCGGATGAGCGATTTCGACGACCTCGCCAACCGGCTGCTGCGACAGCTGATGGGGCGCGGACCGGAGGATGTCGCGGCTTCGCTGCCGAAGGACGCCATCATCGTCGCCCGCTCGATGGGGGCTGCCGAACTGCTCGATTATCCCCGCGACAAGCTGCGCGGCGTGGTACTGGAAGATGGTGCCGCGACCAGCCATGTCGTCATCGTGGCGCGCGCCATGGGCATCCCGGTCGCCGGCCAGATGAAGGGCGCCGTTTCCATGGCGGAAAACGGCGACGCCATCATCGTCGACGGCGAGGAAGGCATTATCCACCTGCGGCCACAGCCAGACCTCGAAGCCGCCTATGCCGAAAAGGTCCGCTTCCGGGCGCGCCGGCAGGAAGTCTACCGGGAACTGCGCAAGAAGCCGTCGATGACCAAGGACGGCATCCAGGTCGATTTGCTGATGAATGCCGGCTTGGCGGTCGACTTGCCGCAGCTCGCCGAGGCGGGTGCGGCCGGCATTGGGCTGTTCCGCACCGAACTGCAGTTCATGGTCGCCTCGACCTTCCCGCGCGCCGAGGCGCAGGAGCGGCTCTATCGCGACGTGCTAGACGCGGCGCGCGGCAAGCCGGTGACCTTCCGCACTATCGATATCGGCGGCGACAAGGTGCTGCCTTACTTCAAGGGCGCGATCCAGGAAGAGAACCCGGCGCTCGGCTGGCGGGCGATCCGGCTGACGCTCGACCGTCCCGGCCTGCTCAGGACGCAGATCCGCGCCCTGCTGAAGGCGTCCGGCGGACGCGAACTGAAGCTGATGCTGCCGATGGTGACGGAACTCGGCGAGATCGCGCAGGCGCGCGAGATCATCGACCGCGAGGTGCGGCATCTGTCACGCTTCGCCCATCATCTGCCGACCAGCCTCAAGCTCGGCGCCATGCTGGAAGTGCCGTCGCTGCTGTTCCAGCTCGACGAGCTGATGAAGGCGGTCGACTTCGTCTCGGTCGGCTCCAACGATCTGTTCCAGTTCGTCATGGCGGTCGATCGCGGCAACACGCAATTGTCCGACCGCTTCGACACGCTGTCGACGCCGTTCCTGCGGGTGCTGAAGCAGATCGCCGACGCCGGTGCCCGCAACCATACGCCGGTGACGCTCTGCGGCGAACTGGCCGGCAAACCCATATCCGCGATGGCGCTGATCGGCCTCGGCTACCGATCGATCTCGATGTCGCCGGCCTCGATCGGTCCGGTGAAGGCGATGCTGACGGAACTGCCGCTGGACGAGCTGCAGGCCTTCTTCGACGACAACCTCATGGCGCCCGCTCACGGCCTGCCGATGCGGGCGCTGCTGCAGGCCTTTGCCGACGACCGTTCTATCCCGCTATAGCATCCGCCATGATCAACCTGCCCCGCGACCGTATGGATCAAGTCGTCAAGCGTTTCGACATGCTCGAAGCGCAGATGTCGGCCGGGCCGGCGGCGGATGCCTATGTCCGCATGGCGTCCGAATATGCCGACATCCAGGAGATGGTGGCCAGGATCAGGGCGCTGCGCGCGGCCGAGCACGAACAGGCCGACCTGGAGGCGATGCTCGCCGACAAGGCCACCGACGCCGAGATGCGGGCATTGGCAGAGGCCGACCTGCCCGAGGTCAGGGAGCGCATCGAGGCGCTGCAGAAGGACATCCAGATCCTGCTTTTGCCCAAGGATGCCGCCGACGAGAAGAATGCCATCCTCGAAATCCGCGCCGGCACCGGCGGCGACGAGGCGGCGCTGTTCGCCGGCGACCTGTTTCGCATGTACGAGCGCTACGCGGCGTCGCGCGGTTGGCGTTTCGAGGTGGCTTCGGCCAGCGACGGCGAGGTCGGCGGCTACAAGGAAATCATCGCCACTGTGTCGGGCAAGGGCGTGTTCGCGCATCTGAAATTCGAGTCCGGCGTGCACCGCGTGCAGCGCGTGCCGGCGACCGAGGCCGGCGGGCGCATCCACACTTCGGCGGCAACCGTTGCCGTGCTGCCGGAAGCCGAAGAGGTCGATATCGAGATCCGCGCCGAAGACATCCGCATCGACACGATGCGCGCCTCGGGCTCCGGCGGCCAGCACGTCAACACCACCGATTCGGCAGTGCGCATCACCCATCTGCCGACCGGCATCATGGTGGTGCAGGCGGAAAAGTCGCAGCACCAAAACCGGGCGCGCGCCATGCAGATCCTGCGGGCCAGGCTTTACGATCTCGAACGCGGCAAGGCGGACGAGGAACGCTCCGAATCGCGCAAGTCGCAAGTCGGCTCTGGTGACAGGTCGGAACGCATCCGCACCTACAATTTCCCGCAAGGGCGTCTCACCGACCATCGCATCAACCTGACGCTCTACAAGCTCGACCGGGTGATGATGGGCGAGCTTGACGAGGTCATCGACGCGCTGATCGCCGATCACCAGTCGAAGCTGCTCGCCGATATGGGCGTCGATGGCTGACAGTTTGCCCGAGACGCTCGGGCCGCTGCTGCGGGCGGCGCGCGACCGTCTTGCCGCCGCCGGCGTGGCCGACCCGGCGCTGGACGCCAGGCTGATCGTCGAGCATTTTTCGGGCACGACCCGCACCCAGGCCATCGCCGAACCCCAGCTAGTCGTCGAGGCGAATGCAATGGCCGCAATCGATACTGCGCTGAACCGGCGTGCCGCGGGCGAACCGGTGCATCGCATCCTCGGTTACCGCGAGTTCTACGGCCTGCGCTTCGAGCTTTCGCCGGACACGCTGGAGCCGCGGCCGGACACAGAAACGCTGGTCGAGGCGGTTCTGCCCTTTGTCGGGGCGACGGTGGTTCGGCAGAGCGAATGCCGCATTCTCGATCTCGGCACCGGTACCGGCGCCATCGCGCTGGCATTGCTCAGCGCCGTTCCCGGCGCGGTCGCCACCGGCGTCGACCTCTCGGAAGAGGCCCTGGCAACCGCCAGGCGCAATGCCCAGAAGTTGGGATTTGCCGACCGGTTCGAGACGCTGCAGTCCGACTGGTTCGCAAAAGTTTCGGGCCGGTACCATTTAATTGCCGCAAACCCGCCCTATATACCTAGCCAGGACATTGGAAATCTGCAGGACGAGGTCCGCGATTTCGATCCGCATCTGGCCCTGGATGGTGGTGCGGACGGTCTTGGCCCCTACAGGATCATCGCCGCGGAGGCGGCAAGGTTTCTGGAAGTTCAAGGCAGGGTTGCGGTCGAGATCGGCCACACGCAACGCAATGAGGTCACGGCGATGTTCGTGACAGCCGGCTACAGTCTGGCCGGGGCGTTTCGTGACCTTGGTGGAAACGACAGGGTTCTGGTGTTTGAACGGACAAAGCCCTGATGCAGTGCAAAAAGGGCTTGGCAATGCCGGGGAATGCGGCTAGGGTCGCCCCAACCGGATGAGACGAAGCAGGCAGTGCTCTTAGCGATTCGGTTTTCCTTGGAAATAGCTGCCTTCTTGCGCAAACGACGCCCAAGCTTCGTGCGGGAATCGTCCGGCAAGTGATGTAACCGGAACAGGATGGCACGTGGCGCCAACGCAATTGATGCGGGCGAACGCCGGTGAAGAAACGAAACGGCTGGCTGCATGAGCGCCTCCGTTCGTGAAGAGTTTTCGAAAATTTCACACTGAAGAGAGTCGAATGAGGCCACAACAGCAGAACAGGCGCATGCGCGGTCGCAACAACAATGGCGGCGGCGGTGGCAACAATAATAACAACAACAACCGCAAGGGTCCCAATCCCCTGACGCGCAACTACGAGAGCAACGGCCCGGATGTGAAGATCCGCGGATCGGCTCAGCAGATCGCCGAGAAATACGCCACACTCGCCCGTGACGCGCAAAGCTCCGGCGACCGGGTGATGGCGGAGAACTATCTCCAGCACGCCGAACACTACAATCGCATCATTGCCGCCGCCCAGGCGCAGATGCCGATCCAGAACGTCCAGCAGAACCGCGACGACTTTGACGATGACGGCGACGAAGATCGCGACGAGTTCGACAATGCCGGCAACAGCGGCAACAATGTCAGCGACAATCAGGCGGTAAGCCACGGCGCCGGCCCACAGCCGGTGATCGAGGGCACGCCGGCCGAAGTGGCTTTCAACCAGGAAAGCGGCCGCGACAATCGCAACAACCGCGACAACAACGGTCGCGACAATGGCGGGCGCCACCGCGACCGCCGCCCCAATGGCGGCTATGGCCAGAATAGCCAGCGCGGCGACCATAATTCGCGCGGCGAGCAGGGCGGCCAGCGCTTCGACCAGAATCGCTCCAGCGAGACGCCGGTGCAGTCGGAAGCTGTTTCCCAGACCGAAACGAGCTTCGCGCCCCAGGCCGAAACTGGTTTCGTGCCCCAGGCTGAACCTACTTTCACCGCGCCCGCAGAACCGCCTTTTTCGGCCGAGCCCGCGCCGCTGTTCGGCAATTTTTCGCCGGCCGATCTTGCCGCTCAGGCGGAGCGCAACGAAGCCACCGCCGACGGTGGCGCACGTCGTCCGCGGCGCCCGCGCCGTCCGCGCACCACTGCCGACCAGGCAGACAATCAGGCCGAAGGCGGCAGCGACAATGCCGGTGGCGATGAGGTGAATGCGGCACCGGCCGAAGGCGCCGCCAACGACCCGGCCATCGTCGACGTCGACAACTGATCGAATCCAGCTCGAACAGGGCTTTCAGGCCATTGAACGGCGGAGAGAAATCTCCGCCGTTTTCGTTTGCGCACCAGTGGAATAATATGCGTTCCCAGTCATCTGGACGTCTTGAGTGCCCATTGCCGCTGCACCATATCTCGCCTGAACAGGATCCGGCTCGAAGGAGCGGATCCGTCACCGCAATCTGATCCGGTGCCGCAAAGCGGGCCGGTGAAGGAAGGAGACAGATATGAACCTTGAGAAATATTCAGAGCGCGTGCGCGGTTTCATCCAGTCCGCGCAGACCATGGCGCTCTCGCGCAATCACCAGCAATTCACCCCCGAACATATGCTGAAAGTGCTCGTCGATGACGACGAGGGCTTGGCCGCGTCGCTGATCGAGCGCGCCGGCGGCAATGTCCGCGACGTCAAGCTCGGCGTCGAGTCGGCGCTCGATGCAATGCCCAAGGTGGAAGGCGGCAATGGCCAGCTCTATCTGGCGCAGCCTTTGGCCAAGGTGTTTTCGACCGCCGAAGATCTGGCCAAGAAGGCCGGCGACAGCTTCGTCACCGTCGAACGGCTGCTGCAGGCGCTGGCCATGGAGAAGTCGGCCAAGAGCGCCGAGATTCTGAGCAAGGCGGGCGTCACCGCGCAGGCGCTGAACCAGGTCATCAACGAGGTCCGCAAAGGCCGCACAGCCGATTCGGCGAGCGCCGAGCAGGGCTACGATGCGCTGAAGAAGTACGCGCGCGACCTGACGGCCGACGCCCGCGCCGGCAAGCTCGATCCGGTCATCGGCCGTGACGACGAGATCAGGCGCACCATCCAGGTGCTGTCGCGCCGAACCAAGAACAATCCGGTGCTGATCGGCGAGCCCGGCGTCGGCAAGACGGCGATCGCCGAAGGGCTGGCGCTGCGCATCGTCAATGGCGACGTGCCGGAATCGCTGAAGGACAAGCAATTGATGGCGCTCGACATGGGCGCGCTGATTGCCGGCGCCAAGTATCGCGGCGAGTTCGAGGAGCGGTTGAAGGCTGTGCTCAACGAGGTGACCGCTGCCGCCGGCGGCATCATCCTGTTCATCGACGAGATGCACACCCTGGTCGGTGCCGGCAAGGCCGACGGGGCGATGGATGCGTCGAACCTGCTGAAGCCGGCGCTGGCGCGTGGCGAACTGCACTGCGTGGGCGCGACCACGCTCGACGAATACCGCAAGCATGTCGAGAAGGACGCGGCGCTTGCCCGCCGCTTCCAGCCGGTGTTCGTCAACGAGCCGACGGTCGAGGACACCGTCTCGATCCTGCGCGGCCTGAAGGAGAAATACGAGCAGCACCACAAGGTGCGCATCTCCGATTCGGCGCTGGTCGCCGCGGCGACGCTATCGAACCGCTACATCGCCGACCGCTTCCTGCCGGACAAGGCGATCGATCTTGTCGACGAGGCCGCGTCGCGATTGAGGATGCAGGTCGATTCCAAGCCCGAGGCGCTGGACGAGGTCGACCGCCGCATCATGCAGCTCAAGATCGAGCGCGAGGCGTTGAAGGTCGAGAAGGACGACGCGTCGAAGGACCGGCTCGCTCGCCTCGAGAAGGAGCTTGCAGACCTGGAAGAGGAGTCGACCGGGCTGACCTCGAAGTGGCAGGCGGAGAAGCAGAAGCTCGGGCTGGCCGCCGATCTCAAGAAGCAGCTCGACGAGGCGCGCAACGAACTGGCCATCGCCCAGCGCAAGGGCGAGTTCCAGCGCGCCGGCGAGCTTGCCTATGGCCGCATCCCCGAGCTGGAAAAGAAGCTGAAGGAGGCTGAGGCGCAGGACGGCAAGGTCGGCATGGTCGAAGAAGTGGTCACCCCTGATCACGTCGCCCATATCGTGTCGCGCTGGACCGGCATTCCGGTCGACAAGATGCTGGAAGGCGAGCGCGACAAGCTGCTGCGCATGGAAGACGAGATCGGCAAGCGTGTCGTCGGCCAGGGCGAGGCGGTGCAGGCCGTGTCGAAAGCCGTGCGCCGGGCTCGCGCGGGCCTGCAGGACCCGAACCGGCCGATCGGCTCGTTCATGTTCCTCGGCCCGACCGGCGTCGGCAAGACCGAGCTGACCAAGGCGCTGGCGAACTTCCTGTTCGACGACGAGAGCGCCATGGTGCGCATCGACATGTCGGAGTTCATGGAAAAGCATTCGGTCGCCCGGCTGATCGGCGCACCTCCCGGCTATGTCGGCTATGAGGAAGGCGGAGCGCTGACAGAAGCGGTGCGGCGCCGGCCCTATCAGGTCGTGCTGTTCGATGAGATCGAGAAGGCGCATCCGGACGTGTTCAACGTGCTGTTGCAGGTGCTCGACGACGGGCGGCTTACCGACGGGCAGGGCCGCACGGTCGATTTCCGCAACACGCTGATCATCATGACGTCGAACCTCGGCGCCGAATATCTGGTCAGCCTCGGCGAGGATCAGGATGTCGATGCCGTGCGCGACGAGGTGATGGGCGTCGTCAGGGCGTCGTTCCGGCCGGAATTCCTCAACCGCGTCGACGAAGTGATCCTGTTCCACCGGCTGCGTCGGCAGGATATGGGCCGCATCGTCGAGATCCAGCTCAAGCGGCTGGAGAACCTGCTCGTCGATCGCAAGATCACGCTGGCGCTGGACCAGGAGGCGATCGACTGGCTGGCGGCCAAGGGTTACGATCCGGCCTATGGTGCGCGGCCGCTGAAGCGGGTGATGCAGAAGGAACTGCAGGACCCGTTGGCGGAAAAGATCTTGCTCGGCGAGATCCTCGACGGCTCGACGGTCAAGGTCACTGCCGGTTCCGACCGGTTGAATTTTCGATCGAAGCCGACGGTCGTCGCGACCGAGGCGGCGGCCTGAGCCGTTTTGCCTTACCCGGAGCGGCGAAGCTTGTTTCGCCGCTCTTTCTTGTTTGAAACAATGAGGCGCGGATGACGCTGGACGACTACAACGGCTTCTGCGCCTCGCTGCCGCAGACGACCCATGTCGTCCAGTGGGGCGGCGCCCATGTCTGGAAGGTCGGCGGCAAGGTCTTTGCGATCGGCGGCTGGAACGATGGCGGGCAGCTTTTCGTCACCTTCAAATGCTCTGAAATCGCCTATGACGTGCTGAAGGAGCAGCCGGGCCTTCGGCCGGCGCCTTACCTCGCCTCGCGCGGTATGAAATGGATCCAGCGTCAGACAAGCCAGAGCATGGATGATGCCGCGCTGAAGGACTATGTCGGCGAGAGCCATCGCCTCGTCGTCCTCAAGCTGACGAAACAGACACGCAAGGAACTTGGGCTGCCTCTTTCCCCTGGACCATGATCTTTTCCGAAAACCGGATTCCACTTTTCGTGATCATGGTCTAGCCGCCGGAAAACCGCCATCTTCATGCCCGGTTCATATTGGAACCTTAAGGTTGGTAAATGGTTTGCTGGCGAAGGGGTTCGCCGTAAAGGGACTGTGCCGGGCGGCGGCAATTACGGAGAGTTTGGCTACAATGCTGCGCACCATCTTCTGCCTTTCGGCACTCGCCGCCGGACTGGTGTCTTCCGGCGTGTTCGCCGCGCCGGGTGAGGAAGGAGCACGAACCCGCACCGCCAATTCCGGCGGGATCCTTCTCGCCCAGGACGGCAATCTCGACATCTATTACGACGCCAGGGGCAACCGCGTCATCGTCGATGCCGACACCGGCAAGGTCATCGCCATCCAGCCGCCGCAGACCAGGCTCGACCGCCGTGCGCTGCGCCGCCAGTTGCGGATGCAGCAGCTCGGGCGCGCGCCGGTCGAGGACGAGGACCGCTATTATCTCGACGATCCCGAGGACATGGCCCGCTTCCGCCGCAAGCAGCTGGAAGAGGAAGGCACTGTCATCCCGCCGCCGGTCGACGAAAATGATCCCTATGGCGACAATTCGGATCAGGTCTTTCCGGACGCGCCCCGGGACGAGGGGACCTACGGCAACACTTATCCGGACGAGTCCCAGCCTGATCAACCGGACGGCATCAAGCGCCAGCCGCTCGACGAGGCTTCGATAGATCCGGTCCAGCCGGCGGCACCCGGCGACGAGGCAGCGCTGCCGCCGAAGGTTGACGGCAAGACGGTCGTCGATCCGTCGCTTTCGCTCGGCACACGTCAGGACGTGGCGGCCTTGCAGGTTCTGCTCGATCGTGCCGGCGCTTCGCCCGGCGTCATCGACGGGCGATTCGGCTCCAATGTCGATAAGGCTGTAGCCGCCTACAACGAGATCACCGGCAGCAATCTCAAGTCGACCGATGCGGTCGGCATCCAGGCAGCGCTGGCGCAATCCGGCGGCGATGCCTTCGCCAACTACACGATCACGGCCGAGGACGCGGCCGGTCCTTATGTCGCCTCGATACCGGAAGACTACAGCCAAAAGGCGCAGCTCGACCGCATGGGCTACACTTCGGTGACCGAAGCGCTGGCGGAGCGCTTCCACATGGACGAGAATTATCTCAAGGCGCTCAATCCGGAGGCCAACTTCAACCGCCCCGGCACCATTATCAAAGTCGCCAATTTCGGCAGGCTGGTGTCGACGCCGGTTGCGCGAATCGTTGCCGACAAGGGCAAGAAAGAAGTGTTCGCCTATGACGCGGCGGGCAAGCTGGTGGCAGCCTATCCGGCCACGATCGGTTCTTCGGACACGCCGTCACCCTCCGGCATCCACACGGTATCGCGGGTCGCGCTCGACCCCAACTACACCTACAATCCGAGCATCAATTTCAAGCAGGGCCAGAACGACAAGATCCTGACCATCCCGCCGGGCCCGAACGGCCCGGTCGGCTCGGTGTGGATCGCGCTGGACAAGCCGACCTACGGCATCCACGGCACGCCCGAGCCGTCGAAGATCGGCAAGACCGAGAGCCATGGCTGCGTGCGCCTGACCAACTGGGACGCGCGTGAACTGGCCAAGCTCGTCTCGCCGGGTGTGACCGTCGAATTCGTCGGCGGATCTTCAGCCGATGACCTTGCGCAGCAGTGAGCCGCGCAGCGCGGTGGCGTAGATCAGCTGCACCACCAGGATGAAGCCGACGCTGAGCAAGGGGCTTATCAAACTAAGTGCTGCGCCGATCGCCCACAGCATCTGCGCCTTGACGATGCGCTGGTAGACTGTGTGGGTCGTTTCCGCATCGACGCCTTCGGCAAGAAAACCGTTCTTCACCGCATAGTGCCAGCTGGCGAACAGCGTCGCGCCGAGCATCAGCAGGTTCAGCCAATAGACCAGCACCGCTGTTCTGAATTCGAGGAAGTCGGCCAGAAGGTCGGTAGAGAAGGGCAGCAAGGCGATGAAGGCGAGAAAGCAGAGGTTGAGCGTCGCCAGCCGCCTGTCGGACCGGGCGATCAGCCCGTGCTGCGCCTGCTGGCCGAACCAGAAGATGGTCAGCGTCAGGAAGCTCAGCGCATAGGTCAGAAAGCGCGGCGCCAGCGCCGCGATGGCGGAAAGCAGTTCGGCTTCGGAATGGACCGCCTCGTGCGCCGGCACCCTGATCTCGAGCACGATCAAGGTGAGCGCGATGGCGAAAACACCGTCGGTGATGCCGACGACGCGCCCGCGTGCCTCGGCCGACGGTTCGAGCGGTCGTTTCATCAGGCTTCCCCTTTTGCTTGCGGCTCTCCCGCAAAGACTTAACACGACATCCGGACATTGCACGCCGATCGGACCGGGCCTGCTCATTCGGGCAGGTCGTGGCTGGTTTCAACGAGAACGGCCCGCTGGCCGGTTGTTGCGGCCGTAGCGGAGGTCTAAGCAAGCCCATATGAAGTCGCCAAGCGAAGCTGCCGCCATCCCCCTTACTGGCGCCATTGCAAACGGAACGTTCTGTCCGCAATCGCGGCGCAGGTTCGTGCTGATCGCGGCGATCCTGGCGTCGGCGCTCGGCTTCATCGACGGCTCGATCCTGGCCATCGCCACCCCGGCGATACGCGTCGATCTTGGTGCCAGCCTCGCCGAGGCACAATGGATTTCCAACGCCTACGCGCTGACGCTTTCGGCGCTGATCCTTGCCGGCGGTGCTGCGGGCGATCGGTTCGGCCTTCGGCTCGCCTTCGTCGTCGGCATCGCCCTGTTCATTGCCGCGTCTCTCGCCTGCGCGGTGGCGCCCAATGCCGGCGTGCTGATTGCGTTTCGCGCCCTGCAAGGCATCGGCGCCGCGATCATGGTGCCGGGCAGTCTCGCCATCATCGCCAAGGCCTATCCGAAGAAGGAGCGCGGCCGGGCGATCGGCATCTGGGCGGCGGCCTCGGCACTGACGACGGCGCTTGGCCCGGTGCTGGGCGGGCTGGTGCTGTCGACCTTCGGCGACTGGATCTGGCGGGCGATCTTCGCCATCAACCTGCCGCTCGGACTGCTCTCGATCTATCTTCTCCTGACCAAGGTTCCGGCCGATGCGCCGACGGAAAAGCGAAGCCTCGATCTCGGCGGTGCCGCACTGGCAACGCTGGCCTTCGGATCGCTGGCCTACGGGCTGACCTCGATGAGCGCTGAAGGCGGCGGCCACATGTCTGGTCCAAGCATTGCCGCCGGCGCCGTTCTGCTTGTCGTCTTCATCGCCTTCGAACTGCGGCAGCGCGAGCCGATGATCGATCTCAACCTGTTTCGCATCGGCGCCTTCGCCGGCGCCAATGTGGCGACCTTCTTCCTCTATTTCGCCCTGTCGGCCAATCTGTTCTACCTGCCGATGCTGCTAATCGCCGGCTGGGGGCTGAGCACGGCCGAGGTCGGCTTCATCTTCCTGCCGCTGTCGGCGTCGATCGCGCTGCTGTCGGGGCCGGCCGGCCAGTGGTCCGACCGCATCGGGCCGCGCTTTCCGATCTCCAGCGGCAGTCTGGTCGTTGCCTTCGCCTTTGCCGGGCTTGCGCTGCTCGCCCATGCCGGCATCCACAATTTCTGGACCGGCGTGTTTCCGCTGATGGCGCTGATGGGGCTCGGCATGGCGCTGGTCGTGTCGCCGCTGTCGACCGCGATCATGACGGCGGTCGAGGACAAGGACACCGGTGCGGCCTCGGGGATAAACAACGCCGTCTCGCGCATTGGCGGCCTGATCGCGGTGGCGGCGATGGGGTCGCTGGCGGCCTGGGTCTATTCGACGATGCTGGACACCAGCGTCAGGCCGGGCATTCCGGGTTTCGGCGAACCGGTATCGGCAGGGCTAGCGCCCGAACTCGATGCAACGCGGCTCGCCGCCAGCGACGCGGCCTTCGCGGCCGTCGCCTGGGTCACCGCGCTTCTTTGCCTGCTTGCGGCAGTCATCGCCTGGACGACCGTTTCGGGACGGGCAATACTATGGTCGCGCGGCACGGACGAACAGCCGGACTGATTCGGTGCGCAACTGATTCGGAACGCCGGTCTACCCTTCGACCTTGGCGCTGGCGACCTTCAGCGGATTGTTGTCTTCCTGCTTGAGCAGGTCGTCGATGCGCTCGCGTTCACGCTTGAACGCAACCAAGTCATCGCCTTTCAGCACCTTGCCGACCGGCAGGCGGACGCGCATCGGGTCGACCTTGGTGCCGTTGACGATCAGCTCGTAGTGAAGATGCGGGCCGGTGGCGAGGCCGGTCTGGCCGAGAAAGCCGATGGTCTGGCCCTGGCGGACATGGACGCCCGGCTCCATGCCTTTGGCAAAGGCGCTCTGGTGATTGTAGGACGTCTCGTAGCCATTGGCATGGCGGATGATGATCTGCTTGCCGTAGCCACCGGCCCAGCCGGCCTTCTCGATGACGCCGTTGCCGGCGGCGATGATCGGCGTGCCGATCGGAGCTGCCCAGTCGACGCCGGTATGCATACGGACATAGCCGAGGATCGGGTGGCGGCGCGCGCCGAAGCCGGAGCGGAATTTTCCGGCCGGCAGCGGATTGCGCAACAGGAACTGCTGGGCGCTCGAGCCGTCCTGATCGAAATAGTCGCTGCTGCCGTCCTGCATCTGGAAGCGGTAGAAATTGCGCGTCTGCCCACCGAAGGTCGCCGAGACGTAAAGCAGTTGGGATTCGTCGGAAGCCTGGTCGTCGCCGTCCGGTTGCGAAAACAGGACGTCGATACGGTCCGCGGGGCTCAGTCGTGACTGGAAGTCGACGCCGGAAGCCAGCAGCCGGACCAACTGCTGGGTCAGCTTTTTCGACAT
>NZ_JHQS01000061.1:377500-420128 GCF_014843845.1 Mesorhizobium amorphae
AATCTATTTAGGTAGAGCGTCGACCGAATACCCCAGGGGGTAGAGCACTGGATGGGCTAGGGGTCCTCACCGGATTACCAAACCTAACCAAACTCCGAATACCTGGGAGTACTAGTCGGCAGACACACGGCGGGTGCTAACGTCCGTCGTGAAAAGGGAAACAACCCTGACCTACAGCTAAGGTCCCCAAGTTATGGCTAAGTGGGAAAGGATGTGAGGATCCCAAAACAACCAGGATGTTGGCTTAGAAGCAGCCATCATTTAAAGAAAGCGTAACAGCTCACTGGTCTAAATAAGGGTCTTTGCGCCGAAAATGTAACGGGGCTAAAGCCATACACCGAAGCTTAGGGTTCGTAGCAATACGAGCGGTAGCGGAGCGTTCTGTAAGCTGATGAAGCCGTACCCGTGAGGGGCGGTGGAGGTATCAGAAGTGCGAATGCTGACATGAGTAACGTAAGGGGAGTGAGAGACTCCCCCGCCGAAAGACCAAGGGTTCCTGCTTAAAGTTAATCTGAGCAGGGTTAGCCGGCCCCTAAGACGAGGCGGAAACGCGTAGTCGATGGGAACCACGTTAATATTCGTGGGCCTGGAGGTAGTGACGGATCATTGAGGTAGTCCAATCTTATCGGATTGAAAGGGCTGCTGCGTGGTTCCAGGAAATAGCTCCTCCTTATAGACCGTACCCGAAACCGACACTGGTGGTCTGGTAGAGTATACCAAGGCGCTTGAGAGAACTATGCTGAAGGAACTCGGCAAATTGCACGCGTAACTTCGGAAGAAGCGTGACCCTTTTCTGCGCAAGCAGAGGAGGGTGGCACAGACCAGGGGGTAGCGACTGTTTATCAAAAACACAGGGCTCTGCGAAGTCGCAAGACGACGTATAGGGTCTGACGCCTGCCCGGTGCTGGAAGGTTAAGAGGAGGGGTGCAAGCTCTGAATCGAAGCCCCAGTAAACGGCGGCCGTAACTATAACGGTCCTAAGGTAGCGAAATTCCTTGTCGGGTAAGTTCCGACCTGCACGAATGGCGTAACGACTTCCCCGCTGTCTCCAGCATAGACTCAGTGAAATTGAATTCCCCGTGAAGATGCGGGGTTCCTGCGGTTAGACGGAAAGACCCCGTGCACCTTTACTATAGCTTTACATTGGCATTCGTAGTGGCATGTGTAGGATAGGTGGTAGGCTTTGAAACCTGGGCGCCAGCTCAGGTGGAGCCACCCTTGAAATACCACCCTTATTACTATGGATGTCTAACCGCGGCCCGTTATCCGGGTCCGGGACAATGTATGGTGGGTAGTTTGACTGGGGCGGTCGCCTCCTAAAGAGTAACGGAGGCGCGCGATGGTGGGCTCAGAACGGTCGGAAATCGTTCGCTGAGTGCAATGGCATAAGCCTGCCTGACTGCGAGACTGACAAGTCGAGCAGAGACGAAAGTCGGTCATAGTGATCCGGTGGTCCCGCGTGGAAGGGCCATCGCTCAACGGATAAAAGGTACGCCGGGGATAACAGGCTGATGACCCCCAAGAGTCCATATCGACGGGGTTGTTTGGCACCTCGATGTCGACTCATCGCATCCTGGGGCTGGAGCAGGTCCCAAGGGTATGGCTGTTCGCCATTTAAAGCGGTACGTGAGTTGGGTTCAGAACGTCGTGAGACAGTTCGGTCCCTATCTGCCGTGGGTGTAGGAATATTGAAAGGATCTGTCCCTAGTACGAGAGGACCGGGATGGACGGATCTCTGGTGGACCTGTTGTGGCGCCAGCCGCATAGCAGGGTAGCTATATCCGGACGGGATAACCGCTGAAGGCATCTAAGCGGGAAACCCACCTTAAAACGAGTATTCCCTGAGAACCGTGGAAGACGACCACGTTGATAGGCCGGGTGTGGAAGAGCGGCAACGCTTGAAGCTTACCGGTACTAATAGTTCGATCGGCTTGATCGTTCTCATTCCTTATGCCCATTGAGGCGACAATCCTGTGGATTGCGCCGAGATGGATGGCACAGAAAACAGCTTCTCGAACAACGTGCGTTTTGCCGACCTGGTGGTTATGGCGGAGCGGCTGCACCCGATCCCATTCCGAACTCGGCCGTGAAACGCTCCAGCGCTGATGGTACTTCGTCTCAAGACGCGGGAGAGTAGGTCGCTGCCAGGTCTGCCAAACGCACGTTGAAAAATCTTCTCCTTACGATTAGGCCCGCCAAACGGGATTTTGGGCCGCGCAAGCGGCCCTTTCATTTGGCGACGCTTGAATCCGGTAAGTTTCGGCTTACTTCTAAGGTTGACGCGGGGTGGAGCAGCCCGGTAGCTCGTCAGGCTCATAACCTGAAGGTCACAGGTTCAAATCCTGTCCCCGCAACCACCGATCCAGACACTCCCGTGAGCCCAGCTCCGGGAGTGTTCTTTTTTGTAGCCCTTCCAGTCGTCTGCCGCTCGGTCCAGGCGAGGATCGTGCTCAGTTCGCCGTACAGCGTTGCGTCAACTACGCCTCGGCGTGTGCCCGGGCGTAGCTCGATCTTTTCGATGAGGCTGTGAATGGCGTCTGCCGCTTCTGCCCGATCCTCCGTGCGGTTGAGAGCTTCTGTCAGCCTTCCAATTTTCTTTGCATAGATATGCGCGGCGTTCGGCAGTCGGTCCGGCACATCGTTGGGCACTTCCGTAAGCAAGATGGAAAGTTCGGCCTTACGAGCTTCTAGCGTCCCGATACGGTCCTTCAGCTTGAGCGGGGGTAGGCCGGCGAGAATCGCGTCGACCGCTTTCTCCAGTTCCCGTTCTGTCTTTTCAAGTTCTGCGCGCCAAGCCTGGGCGTTAGTGCGTCGTTCGCGATTGAGGCGGTTCGTTTCCTCCGCATAAGCGCGCATCGCCTCTGATGCCACCTCTGGCGCCATCATTCGATCCTTCAGGCCCGCCAACACGCGTTCTTCGAGTTCAGAACGTGCAATGGTTCGGCTGTTTGAGCAAGAACCGTTGCTTATATGCGCCGAGCAGGCGAATCGGTTCGCGCCCCGTAGCGAATATGGGCCCCCGCACCAGCCGCAGAAGATTAGGCCCGATAGGAGCGACTTCGGACGGCGTGCGCTATTGAGCCGATTGTTGGCAAGATGCTCGCGCACCGCGTCGGTAACATTGGCAAATTTGATGGAGATATCGGTTTGCCGCCGCTTCACCGCTTGCCACAATTCGTCCTCAAGGATGCGTAGGTCTGGCACATCGCTGATGATCCACTCGGATTCTGGGTTAAGGCGCGAGACGCGCCGGCCGGTCGATGGATCCTTCAGGTAGCGCTGGCGATTCCAGACCAGCCGCCCGATATAAAGCTCATTGTTGATGATACCAGTGCCACGCTTCAGGTGACCTCGAATGGTCGTGTCGTTCCAGAGCTTTCCCTCGGGGCCGGGGACGCCCTCGTCGTTAAGAGCTTTGGCGATCGCACGGGGTCCGACCCCGTTTGCAAAGTCCCGGAAGATCCGCCGGACGATATGTGCTTGATGCACGTCGATCTCGCGATCGCCGCGGATTGGGTCGCCGTGCACGTCCAGCTTCTTAACAAGGCGATAGCCATAGCAAATGCCACCGCCGGATTTGCCGTTCTCGACGCGGCCGCGCAGTCCCCGATGGGTCTTGGCGGCAAGGTCTTTCAAGAACAGGGCGTTCATGGTGCCCTTGAGGCCGACATGTAGCTCGCTGATCCTGCCCTCGGCGAGCGTCACAATCGAAACGCCAGCAAAATTGAGATGTTTATAGAGTGTCGCGACGTCGGCCTGGTCGCGGCTGATGCGATCCAAGGCTTCCGCCAGCACTATGTTGAACAACCCCCTTTGGGCGTCCTGCAAAAGCATCTGGATGCCTGGCCGAAGGATCATGCTTGCGCCCGAGATGCCGGCGTCCTTGTAAGTACTGACGATTTCCCAATTCTCGCGCTTTGCCTGCTCTCTGCAAACGTGGAACTGATCCTCGATCGACGCCTCACGCTGATTGTCGGTGGAATACCGTGCATAGAGTGCGATCCGGGTCATAGGTTGGTCTCCTATCTGCTCTCAGGCTGCCTCCTCACGACGAGTTGGCCGAATCAAAACCTCTGCCGAAATGCCAAGCTTGTCGTGCAGATTGCGGATCATCTCAATGGACAGCCCCCGCTTGCGATTGAACACCTCGGCGATGCGGTTGCGGGTTCCTATCATCGGCTCCAGATCTTTTCGGGTCAGGCCTTGCTGCTCCATGCGAAAACGGATCGCCTCGATCGGATCGGGCGGATCCATCGGATGATGCTTGGTTTCGTACGCTTCGATCAGCGTGGCCAAGACATCCAGCCGATCGCCTTTCGGTGTGCCGCCCTTGGCCCCCCAAAGCCGTTCGACTTCGGCAAGCGCTGCCTCGTAGTCCGCCTCGGTGCGGATCGGCTTGAGATCAGTTGCCATGCTTCACCTCCGTTACGTCGATCTTATCGTAAGCCTTGTGGGTGCCGATCCATTTGATCCAGACGATGCCCTTCTCAAAATCAACCGACACCACGAGGCGATAGTCATTGACTTTGATGTTGAAGACGATCTGCTCGGCGCTGACGATGCTTGCCGTGGCGGAGTGCTTCTTAACGTCGGCAGAACTCGCCCATGCAACTTTGCTGGCTTCATCGAACCAGGCATCGAGCGCGGCCTTGACCGCCGGCTTTTCTTTCTGCCCTGACAGGCCCTCGACGAATTCCCGCAAGCTGCGGCGGGCGATGATCCTCATTGTTTTCCTTACCATGGTCCCATTAGGGGATCATGGCGCTCGCGCGAGCTACCAACAGACCATAACTTTCATCGAGCAATTATGCCCTCAGCATGAGGCGAAGACTTCCTGGGCGATCAGTGTCCGCGATCGCTCGCCTTCGTCTTTTGGGGGACTTCCTGAGTCGCGTCGAACTGTTCTCTTGCCATCTGTCGACCAATCAACCGGGCAAGGCGAAGCAAGGCTCGATCGAGGGCGGGAGCTTGCTTAGGCTTCACTACCTCGGTCCGGATCTTTTCTGTCTTGACAGCCACGCCTTTGCTCCAGCCGGAAATCGGATGGCAACCATCAAGACCCAGGAAGTAGTGCACGAAAAGAGGCGCAAAGCGCTTGTGCGGCATTGCGGCGGCTATAGCGTAGAGATGGGAGGGTCGGCGTCGCTTGCAGATGACACGTGGCCGCTCCTGGAAGACTTGGTGCTGCCAACCATTCGCCAACGCGTTTTCGGGGAGCGGTCGGAGGAACGCTGCCCGCCAATTCCCAGACAGGAAGAGCGCCTATTGCTGTCGAATTCGAGCGTGTCCGATGCCCATCCACGATAGCTGAAAGTCGAAGCTCCCAGGGTCGGCCACCTAATCCGATCCAGCCGAAACCGACGGCGCTTCAGAACCCGTGACATGGTCGTGCAACAGGGTGGAAAATCCATCAGTTCTCCATAACTTATCGAATCTATCGGCCAGCAAGCGTCTATCGATTTACCCATGGCTCTGAAATATGTTATGGCCACGACGCAATAGCTTGCCAGGCAAACCGATCCCGCATGGTCGGGAATGTCGCCAACGGCTCCAGTCCGATATCAGATGACCGGCGCTCGACCTCCCTGCACCCGAACGGTATCAGAGGACGTTAGGACCTCTCCTGAGGGGCAAATGAACCCGATCGGGATCGAAGTCACCTGTGATACCGTTCGGGATCGATCCTCCTTGAAAAACTTAAGAAGTAAGCTTATGTTCCCGATCGGGAGCAAAACATGGTCAAAAGAACGCAATCTACGGGCGCTAGCAGCGCGACAGACATCGCAAAGCTGCTTGCGCAGGCAGGTCCTGCGCGGGATCTGACCAAGCTTCTCACGGATGTCACATCTGGCGATGCCTTCAGAAACGCCGGTCGGGCCCTGTCGCGCCACAATAACATGATGAAAAACTCTTTGAACGCGGGAGAGATCGCCAAGGTGCTTTCCCAGATTCCCTCAACCCAAGACCTGGCGAAACACATTGCAGACATCAATGCTCCCAGCGAAGCGCTCGAAACGGCCAGTAAAGACTTATCGCGTCGTAATGAGGCCATCAGGAATTCACTGAACGCGGTGGGGACCGCCGACGCACTTTTCCGCGTCAATGCTCCGGCGGACCTGACCAAACAACTGACCGACGCAATACCCCAGGTCAATCTGAAGCTTCCTGGTGTTTCGGAACTCATCACGGCCGCCTTGCCCAGAACGCTCCCCGACGCTTATCTGCTTCGCAGCACCAACGATGAAGACGAGGGAGCCGGCGCGGCCTCACCGCTCCCTGGCGGGACGGATACCTTAGGGCTGGAGATCGTCTCTGCCTCAGATATTGGGCGGCTAGTCCGGCGCGCTCGCGAGGTCCGGCATCTCTCGCAGCAGAGTTTTGCTGACCTTGCTGGAGTGGGGCGCAGGTTTTTGTCCGAACTGGAAAACGGCAAACCCACACTTGAACTGGGTAAGGTCCTGAAGGTCGCGCAAGCAGCCGGCATATCGCTGCTTGCTCGGGAGCGCTGATCCATGGAGGTGCTTGCCCTTGATGTGAGACTGGACGGTTTCGCCGACCCGATCGGCGCCCTCGTGCGTGACGAGAACGGCTCAGTCGCCTTCGTCTACAAGGCAGACTACCTTCGAAGATCAGATGCGGCAGCTTTATCGCTCTCCCTTTCACTCGCCGAAGAACCTTACAATGACGTTATAACGCGAGCATTCTTCGACAACCTTCTGCAGGAGCGCGACGGCGTGCTCACCGACGTGATGGCACGAGAAGGCCTCGCTCGCGATGACATAGCTGGCTTGCTATATCACCTTGGAAAGGACTGTGCCGGAGCACTTTCCGTTCTTCCGTCAGGATCGCCGCCGACAAAGGTCCCGGGCGACTACGAAAGCGACTATGTCCCGATCCCGCAGGATCGCATGATCGCGATCGTCGAAGCGCTCCATCAGCGTAAACGCCTGCCGCACGGAACCGAAGATCCCTCCCCTTTGGCAGGCATGCAAAGCAAGATAGCCCTGACTGTTCTGCCGGACGGTAGGTTTGCCGAGCCCAAGCGAGGATCTGGGGCCCCGACGACACATATCATGAAGGTGCCCGACCCCGATCATCAGCAGGATGCCCGGTTTGAAGCCGAGGCGATGAGGCTTTCCGGGGCGCTAGGGTTCGACACGGCCGAAGTCTCAGTAGTGCCGTTTGGCGGGATTGAGACCCTACTGGTGACCCGCTTCGACCGACGCAGAGACCGAGAGAACAGGATCGTGCGTCTTCATCAGGAGGATTTCGCGCAGGCCCTCGGTTTGCCCGCTTCGATGAAGTACGAAAGGCGTGGCAAGGCAGGCCGGCGCTTCGACGTTTCGGGCATTCGCAGGATACTTGAGGCGACGGTCGACCCCGCTCAGGCGAAGGAGACCTTCATTAGGGCTACGATATTCGATCTCCTGGTCGGGAATAACGATGGACATGCAAAAAACTTCGCCCTGCTCTATGAACCCGGAGGCAGAATCCACTTTGCGCCGCGTTACGATATCTTACCGACCAGGCTCGATGGCACTCTGACCGACGAACTCGCTTACAGGATCGGTGAGGCGAAAACGCTCGATGAAATTACCCCGGAACAGCTTGATACGTTTCTCCTGGCGCTGGGAATAGAAAGTGCTGCGGCACGCAAACGCATGCATCAGCGTTATCCCTCGGAGATTGCATTAGGACTCGCGGACTGTCTCGGTGCTCTTGAAAAGCGTCAGGTGAAGCGCTTCGCCGACTTGATCGCGACCAACATGCGCATGCTACTCGGTGCGCTGCGGCTGGAAATACCCCATGCGGCGAGCGACCGAGACGAGTTCATTGGCCGAGCCGGCGGATGGCTGATGAGTTGAAGCCGAATCGACCGATAGAGACCTGGGGAGGCGGCGCTATGCCGGGTTTTAATACGCCACCCAAAGGCTTTTGAGTTCGTGTCCGATGGCCCATTGAGCCGATGTATCGGCGTTGCACATTGCTTCGTATGGATCGCGCATCATCTGGAATTCGTTGTCGACCACGGCGCCGAACAAGAAGCACTCGTCCTTGTGACCTGCCACTGAACTGTCATCCAGCGGCGATTAGAGCCTGGGCCATTTCTGTTACGCCGTGAGGCGCGGGTTGAGCAACTGGCGGAGGCGCGGAGCCTTTGATCTGCGCAGCGCCGGAGCCGGTTGCGGTGAAGACCTCGGCGAATGCCGCCGGAGTCTGGTAGCCAAGCGAGGAATGCGGCCTCGCGGTGTTGAATGCGATCGCACTGCGGGCGTGGTCGAGGCCGAAGAACAAGCTCTCGTTCAACATCTCATCGCGCATCCGGCCGTTGAAGGATTCGACATAGCCGTTCTGCATCGGCTTGCCCGGCGCGATGTAGTGCCATTCGACGCGGTGATCCTTCGCCCAGGCAAGGATCGCGTTCGAGGTGAACTCCGTGCCGTGGTCGGAGACGATCATGTCCGGCTTGCCGCGCTGGGCGACCAGGTCCGTCAGTTCGCGGGCAACGCGGCGACCGGAGATCGACGTGTCGGGGACTGCCGCCAGGCATTCGCGCATCACGTCGTCGACGATGTTGAGCACACGGAAGCGTCGGCCGCAGGCGAACTGGTCATGGACAAAATCCAGCGACCAGCGCGCATTCGGCCTTGCCTCGACCAGGATCGGCGCCCGCGTACCGACCGCTCGCCGCCTTGCCCGGCGCTTGCGCACCGTCAGGCCTTCCTCGCGGTAAAGCCGGTAGATGCGATTGACCCCCGATGCCTCACCCTCGCGCCGGAGCAGGATGAACAGCCGCCGATACCCGAAACGACGGCGCTCGTTGGCAAGGTCGCGCAACCGTGTGCGCAACTCCGTCTCCGGTGGGCGCCGAGACCGGTAGCGGACCATCTTGCGATCGGCACCGACGAAGGAACAGGCCCGACGCTCCGACAGGCCCATGACGGCCTGCAGATGCGCGACAGCTTCGCGCCTGGCGGCGGGCCCTACCATTTTTTTGACAGAAGCTCGCGCAGCGCCGAGGCTTCCAGCATCTGGTCGGCAAGCAGCTTCTTCAGCTTCGCATTCTCGTCTTCCAGAGCCTTCAGGCGCTTGGCGTCGGACACGTCCATGCCGCCATACTTCGCCTTCCAGTTATACAACGTCGCCTCGCTGATCCCGTGCTTGCGGGCCAGATCGCCTGCCTTTGCACCCGCCTCGTGCTCGCGCAGAACCGCGATGATCTGTTCTTCCGTGAACCGCTTCCGCTTCATCAGTCCGTCCTCAATCAAGGGCCGGACTCTAATCTCAGATGGAGGAAAAACTCAGTGGCAGGTCACTTGTACTGACCGCGCTCGGCACTCGCCATTTTTACGGTCGTTTTGACGAGGATTCCGTCTAGGCTCCCCCCTTCCAATTGACGGTGCCATAGTCCTGGACCGCCGAGGTCACCTCCGTGGCTTTCCAGTCGTCGCGCGATAGCCCAGCATTCCACTTAGCGAACTCAGGAAATAGACCTTCAACGTTGATGCCTTGCCCAGTGTCCGGCCCCTGGCCTAGAGTTGTCGGGCTGGCAAGACCCCCTTGCTCACACTCGCCGTCTTCCGGTAAAGCTCCGCGCTGCAATGGAAGCACCTGAAGGGCCAATCATATTCAGCAGCGGCTTCCTTGCAGTTCGCATAAATAAGGAATGACTTATGAGGCGACAGCCGCGACCGTTCATTGTGGAAGTCAGACAGAAGCGCAGCCATCAAAAAAGCGATCATTCCATTTGGGCTGGTGTCGATCTCTCAGCAGCTTTCGCCGAGACAACAAGGAAATTCGAGGAGATCAATGCGCCGAATCGGGAGCTTATTGACTCCAATTTCGTGGCCCTTAATGCTGAACCAGTTCACAAAGAAAAGGCGGAACGTCACATGGCAGATCCTGGGCAAACTGAAGCAGTAGAGGCCGCCACGAAAGGCGCTGTGACGCCGGCCGACAAGAAGAAAACGCGGCGCCCGCGGAAAGCAAAGACAGAAGTTAGGGCAACTGCCCGTAAGAATGGCGCCGCACCGTCGATTGAAGTTAAAGCGTCAGAACCAGTTCGGCCCGGCCGGAAGGTGTACTCCGATGAGCAGCGTGCGCAAAAGCTCAGCCAGATCGAAAAGTCGGTCAGTGGCGGCGCCACTCTCAAAAGCGCCGTAAAGCAGGCCGGCACATCGGAGCAGACCTATTATCAATGGAAGAAGAAGGCTGCCGCACCTGCGCAAGCGGGCGACGATCTCAAGGATCTTCTCGCGCTCGAGGAAGAAAACAAGCGGCTGAGGAATCTGCTTGCGGAACGCCTGCGCAATGAGAACGCGGAGCTAAAGAGAAGGCTGGGGCTGCAGTGAGGCAGTCCAGCCTTTCGGGCCTGAAAAGGGCGGTGCCACGTCGCCCTTTGGCGGATTCATAATGATAGCGGTCAAACTGGCGCTCAACAGGAGAACGGGGTTAACAACCGTCGTTCGCAGCCTGCAGGAATAGAATTCGCTTAGGGCAGTTCTTCTGCCGTCCTATCGCGGCAGTGGATGCAAGTGGCGACATAGTCGGCAAGGTGCATTGCAAAGTTGTCTCTCAATCAGCGGGTCCAAGCGCGCGACGCGCTCGAGTGGTGCCTCACCTTTTTTGCCTTATGCCTCGGCGTGGGCGTCGGCGCTCAAGGTGCAAGGGAAATTCGGTTTTCGTGCATTCGCTCAATGCTGTTTTGCTGGTGGGCACAACCAAACCGTTACATTCGGGTGAAATGACGAAGCGCGTTTGTCATCTCCTGAACTTTCTGCTCGCAATTTCCTTCAGAGCAGTCCTGTAGAATGAGCCCGGGAATGCATGTCGCAGTTCCTTGCGTAAACTGTCGAAACTCACCTGACTGCTTAAGGGCTCGTTCCAGTGCGCGCTCCCACAGGTAGATCGGTTCGATTGCGATCAAGTTCCTATCGTTGAGGCAGTCTATTGGCTCTCCTCCCAGGCTCAAACCGTTTGCCATGCCGGCACAGTACATATCCCTTCTGGGCAGTCTCGTGTCGCCAACGCCGCCTATCTCCATCGGAGAGGTTTCGCCAGTGGTGTACTTTATCGTTCCGATCTTGGCCCCATATTTGTCTGAGTAGTTCAGCATGCAAGTATTTGGTTCCACAGTGGAACCGTATCCATCGTCCTTCGGGCCCATATCGCGCAGAGCGACATTTACAAATGAAGGCTTCTTCGGATCGACTTCAATGTCGTCCAAAATCTTCTTCTGGGTCTTGATGTCTATGAAATAGAAGTGCCCGGTGATTATCTTGGAATCGCTATCCGTCTGGGAGCACATGAACTCCGGTCGAACCGTGGCGACGGATGCTCCGTCGTTCACAAGGGCGGAGCGCAGAAACGGGACATGAACGAAGATCTCGTCACCTTGGCGTGATGTTGGCGTGTCGTCAGCTCCCACGTTGATCACATCCTGTCACAGAAATTGCATGTTTACGCTAGCTGTATCCAGCCTGAGTATCTGTAAGGCATTATTTTCAGCGGCGAGTATGAAAGCCGCGATTGCCGTGAGGGCCGCAGCTGGGAAACTGATCCAGTCTTTCACAAACACCGCGACCTTTAGAGTCGATCCCGCCTTATTTCTTTGGCCGTCTTCTCGCCGATGTCGGATTTGCAGACAGGACAAACCACCGCTAACCGGGGAATTGTGCTGTCGCACTTGGGACAGCTTTTCATGCCAGCGGAATCTGGCTCGAACGGTAGGGGGTGACGTTCCGTCGTCATGGGTGATCTCCCGGGAGAAGAAACTCTTGGGCGACTTCGAAAGACCACTTCTGGCTCTCGTCGGCCGACAGACTGAGCAACCATATGCTGGAATAGTCTTTGTCACCCCAGCCGTCAGGGGGTGATTTGGGCGGATCCGACGATCGAGCCCGCGAGGGCAGGGATCGATTCATGCTGCCAGCAGACAAGAACGGGTGAAGGCTGCTTGATGATATCCTCGGCGGCCTCGCTATCCTGCCCCTTTGAGTAACGTGTATCCGGATCGACGAGCAGACGTTGCGCAAGCGGCGTGATCGTCTGAACCGGTCGCCGGCTTCGGCTGCCCGTCCCATCCTTCTTGATGACGCCCGATGCTACGAGAGCCTTCGGAACCCGCGGTGGCGCTGGCGGAGAAAGAAGAGCCCAGCCAGCGCGCCGGCGCGTTGCCAGCCACGAACCGTTAGCGACTTGTCGTCCTCTTGGCCGTAACGGCACGCTTCGCCACCCATCTTCTGGAGCGCAAAGTCGATATCCGCTTTAGCAACGGCGCGAGTGCTGACGCGAAGGCGGGTCGATCCACAAGCTCGGTGAGATCGCCGAAGAACGCGAGACGGCCGGCGGCGTGGAGGGTGGCGAGCCGATCGAGGAACAGCCTGCGGAACAGGCGCGAGAGTACCCGCACAGGCAGGAAGAAGCCGGGCTTGCAGGCTGGCGTGCGCGCCGCCAACATCGCCAGACTGCGCACCCTGATCAGCAAGCCGGAAGTGTGCAAAGTAAAGCCGGCGAAGTCGAGAGCGAAGATGAACCATCAGCCAAGGCGGCGCTGCAACGCCTGGGCATCGAGCATATAGCGGCTTATTCGCCCGAGGCGAGGGGCCGTTCGGAGCGTGCCTTTTCCACGCTGCAGGAACGGCTGCCTAAGGAACTAACGTTGGCCGGTATCGCCGGCATCGACGCGGCCACCACTTCATCGCCGAGACCTATCTTCCAGCCCACAAATGCTCACCTCTCGAAGCTGCCCGAGGTCGCCGACAGCGCCTTCGTCGCCGCCGATCCGCATCAGCTGGCCGAGATCCTGTGCATCGAGGAGGAGCGCATCGTCGGTCGCGACAACACTGGACGGCTCAGGTTGCAGTTGCCGCCAAGCCCGATCCGCCATCACTTCGTCAAGGCCACCGTAAAGGTGCGCCAATACCCCAACGGCAAAAGCGCGGTTGCCCTTTGGTTCTACTGTGCATAGAAAGCATTCTGCCGGCGGGCGAAAAGTTGGGGTATTAGGGGCGTGGGCTCTAAATTCGAAAAGCTAAACAGGCTGCGCGAATCTCTGCGCGAATCCAACCATGATTTCCGAGCGAGCACCCAGCTGTTCGGCAGCTTGGATGTCGCCAAGATTGATCGCGATATGGATCTCGCTGGTCGCGGGAAGGAGCGTGGTGAGGGGAACCAGCCCCCGAAGAGCGCTAAGAATCTCGACGATGTCGAACATGCCATCATCGAACGCGTTGAGGACGAGAAAAAGGCTTCATATCATACTCTTGAGGACAGCCTGCAGCTTCTTGGCGGACGTCTTGCCGGCCTCGATTTCGAAGAACAATTCGGCCTAATCCGTCAGGCGAATGCGGCCAGCGTGTCGGACTTCAAAGCTTCGGTTGCGGTCGGACTGGATGAACTCCATGGAATGAGGAGGGCTCTTAACGACGCTGAGAAAGAGCACGCCTGGTTTAAGGAGAAGCACGGCCTGGTTCGCGCCGCGCGGGTTCAGCACGGCGCGGCTCATCTTTTACGGCTCTCTCTGCTGTTGTTCCTATTTCTCATCGAGACAGCGATGAACGGCAGCTTCCTTGCCAAGGGAAACGAGCAGGGGTTCTTTGGAGGCATCCTAGAGGCCGCGGCATTCTCCTTCATCAACATCGGCGCCGCTTTGCTCCTCGCGGTTTTCTGCGCTCGCCTAGTCACCCACCGGTCGATCTTTGGAAAGCTGGTAGGGATCGCTTCGGTCGTTGTGTATGTCGGCCTCGCCGTGACCATAAATCTGGCCCTGGCGCACTATCGCGAGGTGAGTGGCTCGCTCGCCGATGGTGCCGGTACAGAGGTCATCCGCAACATGCTCGCCAATCCAGCGGGCCTCACGGATGTGAAGTCGTGGCTATTGTTTGGGATCGGCCTTATGTTTTCGATTTTCGCATTTATCGACGGCTGGTTCGTGTTCGACCCTTATCCGGGTTACGCGGGCGTTGAAAATCGCTTGGTCGCTAGGCGAGAGGACTACATCGACCGCAAGAAGGAGTTAATCGAAGAACTGCAAGACGTTCGCGACGACCACAATGAAAAGGTCGAGGACATCGTCAGGGAACTCGGCAGTCGTCGCAGGGAGCATCGCGCGATCGTCGATCATCGGTCGAGGCTTCTGGCGCTTTTTGCGCAGCATCAGGACCAATTGGAGAGAGCCTGTAACCAGCTTCTCTCGAAATACAGAGAAGCCAACGTCCAGGCCAGAACGGAGCCTGCGCCCAAGCATTTCGGGGCGCCTTACAAACTCGATCGCATCAAGCCCCATGTCTCGGGCGACGGGGAGTGGAGCGAGGGAGACGTTGGCGCCTCGATCTGCGAGGCGCAGAAGGAGCTCAACGTTCAGGTCCGCCTAATTGGCCAGGAATGCGAGCGGGGAATTGAGCAGTACCGCGACCTCGATAAGCTTCATCCGGACAGCGTGAATGGCTAGGCGGTCTCGCAGGCGGAAGAAGGGCCATGCGAGCACGATCGTCGCGGCTGTCGCCCTTGGGGTGCTATCGGTTGCGATGTTGACCGGCTTTGGTTGGATGTGGTCGCGATCTGACAAGGGGCAGATCGACGCCATTACGAATTGCCCGTTGGACGGCCCAGTCAGTCTCACGGCGGTTCTAATCGACGCCACTGATCCGATTTCGGCAACGACTATGGCCGATCTGAAGAACGAGTTCCGCAAGACTATCGGGCGGGTCGAGCCGGGCGGCTATGTGAGAATTTATACCCTTAACTCGGCCCCCGGCGATCTGACCGTGATGTTCGATGGATGCAATCCGGGTGATGGGTCGACGGTGGATAGTTGGACCAACAATCCGGCGCGGCGTCAAAAGAAGTGGGAAAACGCCTTCGGCGATCCTTTGAACAAGCTTCCTGACGAAATTCCGAACGCTGACTCCGCGAGCCAGTCTCCGATCATGGCCGGCATCCAGAAAATCAAATTGTCGCTCTTCGATAGCAGCTTGGCGAAACAGGGTAGCGCAAAGCGATTGGTGGTCGCCTCAGACATGATAGAGCATACGGCGCTTTATTCGCAGTACCGGTCGGGGCTCGATTACAAGAAATACCTCAATAGCGCCGCCGATCGGACCTACGGCACGTCGCTTGATGGGGTGGACGTAACAATTCTCTATATCGACCGGACAAAGAAGCCATTTCAGTCCCTCGATCATGCCGAGTTCTGGACGCAATGGGTCCAGAACCATCATGGCGAGTTCGAAAAGCTGGTTGGCTTAGAGGGGTTAAACTGATGGCTAGGAAGCGTGACAACGCCCTGTTGGGCCATCTAGGCTTTCCTCTTGTCGTCTTTGCGGTGCTGACCCTGGGCGGCTGTGTGTTCATCGCCGTCGCGAAGTTTTGGGGTGTCAACCCGATTGTGGCGGCGGGTGCACCAGTCTGCCTGATGTTCTTCTATCTCGGCGTTTCGGTTTTCACGGGGAAGCTGCGGCTTCACGATGAGCAAACCGGTGACAATCTCTACTACATGGGCTTCCTGTTCACCCTGACGAGCCTCGGGGTCTCGTTGTTTCAGTTCGGATCTGAAGGCTCAACTGAGACCATCGTTAGGAACTTCGGCATCGCGGTTGCGTCGACGATCACCGGTATTGCGCTCAGAATTTTCTACAATCAGATGCGCCGCGACCCTGCGGATATTGAACGGACGGCTAGGCACGAACTCGCCGATATGACACGGCGTGTCAGAGCCGAGATGGAAAGCGTGACCAGGGAATTTGCCGACTTTCGCCGCGTCAGCCATCAAATGCTAGAAGAAGGCTTCGCGGAGATTGCCGTTCAGGCCGAGCGCAACGGCGAGCATATTAGATCCGCCCTGGACAAGATCGCGATGGAATCGATCAAGCCGGTCCAGGAGGCGTCAGCCAAACTTAGCGACGCGCTCAAAGACAATTTCGGGCAGGTCGAAAGTCAATTCTCGTCGATTGCGCAACGTGTCGAGGCTGCCGCGGATTTGCTCGACAAAGCCAACGGCTCGATGTCCTCGTCGGTCAGTAGGCTCGGCGAACAAGCTGACACCGTGGCCACGAAGCTGGAGAAAGTTGTCGTTCCGGACGAGGTGCTGAAGAACGATCTGGCACCGATGGTGAAGCTCCTCGGCAGCGCTGTCGCGCAATATGCGGTGAAAACCGAGACGGCCTCGCAGGAGCAGCAAGCGCGTATGACCGGTCTTGCCGATGCAGTGGCGAAGGTCGCAAGTGGCGTGGAGCGGGCGGCAGCCGCGGCAGAAAAGACTGCAGAAACTGTTCAAGCGCAGCAGCGCTTGACCGAGGCGCTTGCGGCGGTGGTCCAAAAGCAAAGTAGGGACACGAGCGAACTCGTTGCAACGCTTGCGGAAAACAGTCTTCAGGTCGTTCGCACGAACCATCCCGCCAACGGCGCGATAGTAATCGATCCAGCACGAGAGGTGACACCTGCCACCAGTGTTGGTGAAGAGGCGACAATCAAGATTTCCGACGGCGCGCAAGGCGATTCCTTCCAAACCTTGAGCGGGGCGCCGCAGGCAGAGAAGGTTGATCCTCCGAGAAGAACAAGCTGGTGGGGTAGGTGAGCGAGGTCGGCGGAACAGCAGTCGCTTTCGAGCGCAAGGGGTACGGCCGCGGCCTGATCCTTGGCCTGACTATGGCCGAGACCATGCTGCTTCTGGTGTTTTGCCTTCTGCTTGCCGCCGGCGCAATCATCGCCAAGAAGGAGAAACAGGTTGCGGAGGCACAGAAGCTTGCCCAATCCCTTAGGGAGGAAGCTCGGAAGCTCGACGAGGAAAACAAGCGGCTGCTTGCTCAACTGAATGCAATGGCCAAAGCCGCGACTGGACGCAACCTGCCTGACCAGGAATGGCGTGAATTGGTCCTGGCCAAAGACGCTATCGAAACGATCACAAAGGCTGGGCTTTCGGTCGAAGAAGTGGTGAAAAAGGTCCCGGTCACCAAAGTCCTTTCTCAGAACGATGTCGACGTCGATCAAGCCAAGGCGATGATCGAGCACATGAAGGTGCTGAAGGAGTTTGGCTATGTTGGCACGGCCAAGACCTCCAAGGACCTTTCAGATGCGCTGAAGAAGGCAGACGAGCCTGCCGCAGCTGCCAAGCACGATTGGCCGCCGATCATCAGTCTCAGCGAACTCGATGGCTATAATTTCGATACCGGAAGCGCGGAGCTTTCCGATCGCTTTAGGACGAGGCTGCGCGATCTGTCGAAGACGATTGCGGGCATTGCAACGTCATACGGCGTCGATGTCATCGAGGTGATTGGACACACGGACGAGCAGGCGATGTCCGGTCAGTCATCGAACATGGACAAAGGTCTCCAACCGGTCCTGGCCCGCAAGGTCGAGGTTGGCACGCTTCATCCAGCCGACAACGCTGGCCTTGGGCTGGCACGAGCAATCTCGGTCACGAGTATACTTCGCGATATGCCCGAACTGAAAGGGTTCACCATCCTGCCGATGTCGGGTGGTCAGCTGATATTGCCTGGCGACCATCTGACCGACGGAGCGCAGGCTGGCGACGTGAAGGCGAGAAGGCGAATAGAAATTAGGGTGAGACAGCGCTCCCGCGAGACGGACCTCGCGCCGGCTGGGGGACCGAAGTCATGAGCGGGAAAAGAATGCTGGTGACTTAGCTCACAGCAATTGAGTTGGGGAACTCGAGGGATGGGGTTTTACGTTCGAAAATCGATCAGCGCCGGACCGTTCCGGTTCAACTTTTCGTCGGGCGGGGTTGGCGTCTCTGTTGGCGTAAAGGGCCTTCGGATCGGCACGGGTCCGCGAGGCCATTATATCCATGCGGGTGTTGGCGGACTCTATTATCGCGGCACGCTCGGGAAAGCCGGCGCGAAGAAAATTGCCCGACAGCAAGCACCCCAAACGCTTCAAGCACAGCCGCAACCGCCAGCGCCGGAATACGTCGCCGATGGCGTCGTGATGAGAGAGATCGAGTCCGGCGATGTGATGGACATGCGGGATGAGACGTTTGCCAATGTGCTCGATGAAATCAATGCCAGGCAATCGCAGACGCGGCTTTCGGTAGCGCTCGCGGTTCTGTTCGGGATAGCAGGCTTCCTCGTGGGAACGAAGCTCGGAGGTGCCGCACCGGTGTTGGGTATCGCTGCATTTCTACCGGGTATGCTGATCGGCAAATGGTTCGACGGTTATCGCCGGGTTAGCGTGCTCTATTACGATCTGGAGCAAGATGCCGAGGCTGCCTATGGCAGACTGGTTGCCGCGTTCGAAACGCTCACTGGTTGCGCAGGAAGGTGGCATGTTGCGGCAGGGGGCAAGATCGAGGATCTGACGACTTGGAAGCGCAACGCCGGGGCCAGCATGCTTGTCGACAAAAAGCCCACGACACTTGAGAGCTCTTTGCCGAAAGTTGTTCGCAGCAACGTTACACCGCCTTCGATCCACGTGGGTCGGCAAGTGCTATACTTCATGCCAGATCTGGTCCTCGTGAAAGACGGAAACCGGTATGGCGCTATCGGCTATGGCGACCTTCGGACGCAATTCGCGCCAAGCAATTTCATCGAGACCGGCCAAGTGCCATCCGACGCTCAGGTTGTTGGTCATACCTGGGCGCATCCTAACAAAAGCGGCGGCCCGGACAGGCGGTTCAAAAACAATCGGCAGATTCCCATCTGCCGATATGAGGCATTGCGGCTATCGAGCGCGAGCGGGTTGAATGAACTGGTTGAGTTTTCGAAAACGGATGTCAGTCAGCCATTCTGCCAGGCGATATCGGCGCTCGCCCAAGTGCACGGGGTCCGATCGTCAACGCATTCGGCGGGACAACTTAGCCTAACAAGTAGATTCTGAATGAGCAGAGGCTCAACCTGGGGTGAGGAACCCGGTCAGCACTTTGCCGGATCAGCAGAGGCCCTCGCAAGGTATCCCATCGCCATCCCGGTCGAGCTTGCTTCCCCATGAGCAGTTGTTCAGGTACCAATGCGCTTCCTCGCATGAGGAAATCTGAGAGCAATAGCGTCGAGGCTGGCATGAGTAGCTCTGCGCTATCTGACCATGGGTGATCAGACCGAGTTTATGGTTCGTTGAAGGCTTTGGATCGTCAGAATGACCAGAGCGCCAATCCCATGGCGCTTCGAATTCACCAGTCCACAGTCCGACCTTGGCAGCTTTCGCTTGCGCCTGCTGTCGCGCGTAGGCGCCGTTGCTGTATCGAGGCCAATCTAGAGCTTGACCATGTTCTACCATCCAGGAGGCGACGCTGGCGCCATCGGCGCGGCGACAATCGCCGACGAAGCGGTGATACCTATCCCATGTCACGAAGGTGCACTGCACCGGACGAGACGCGGCCAAGAAGGTGTCCAGGGCCTCGGCCGATCGACGCCCGCAGGGATAATCCACACCATTGGCACCTTTGCAGAGCTGACGACTTTCAGGCGCATCGATACCGTTGAAACGGATGCGTTGACCATGCACCTCGATGGTATCCCCATCCACGACCGAAGCCGTCCCCATGATGGCCGGTGGGTTTGCAGCAGTCCAGTTGGTTATGACTTTGCCAAGTTCGTTGTGGCTGCCTCCCGTTAGTGAAAAAGCGGCGTACGCTGATGCAGCCAGGCCAGCGATTGCTAAGGATATGATGGCAATGGCTCCGCTACCGGAAACGCGGCCAAAAGAGCTTTGCCGCCCGCGCCTTGGGCGCGTCCGGCGTCGGTGGGATTGCCGATCGCTCTTCAATTGCTAACTCTCAACGCGAGAAAAAACGAGACAGACCTACCGTGCCTTTCCTCTTTTAGCCGGTGCCTTTTTTGCTGTTGCTGCCTTGCGCCCGAGACCCATCGATTTGGCGAGATTGGATCGGCTTGCCGAACAGTTGGGAGCGACCATCGGATAGTCATGCGGCAGTCCCCATTTTTGCCGGTACTCGTCGGGAGTTAGACCGCAATAGGTGGTCAGATGTCGCTTGAGCGACCTGAATTTCTTTCCATCCTCGAGGCAGACGATGTAGTCGGGCGTCACCGATCGCTTGGGGTTAACCGCAGGGAAACCTGTGCGGGCTAGCTTCTACAGGCTGATCAATTCGCGCCAATGACGAATCCACACTCTCTATGAGATACGGCAGCGACGACACAGGGACAGCATCTTTGCTGACATAAGCTGAAACAATGTCGGCGGTGAGCTCGATGATCGATCCTAAGTGGTTATGAGGTTCGTTGGCCAATTCAATGCTCCGAAAAAAATTGCCAGCGCAGCCAGCTATTCCCGACCTTACTTCAAAGAAGCCGGTCGACCGAATCCAATCCTGCACGAACTATTGTATTGTTAACAAGAGGGTTGGCCACACGGACAGCGATGGTCGCCTGACGAGACGGCAATTTTCTCTGTATACAGTGGAGGAATTGGCTTGAGAATAGACGAGTGGGAGACCTACACTGGAGAAATCAGACAAAGGCCCAGATCGTGACATATTCCA
The DNA here is from genome assembly GCF_014843845.1 of Mesorhizobium amorphae. Lineage (GTDB taxonomy): Bacteria > Pseudomonadota > Alphaproteobacteria > Rhizobiales > Rhizobiaceae > Mesorhizobium > Mesorhizobium amorphae_A. The sequence continues at coordinate 397,956 of NZ_JHQS01000061.1, forward strand.
AACGCCCGCCCAAGAAAGCGCCTCCGCGCGCTTGCACTCCCGGTGAGCTTGAGAAATTGCGGCGAGCCCCAAGTGCCGGGGCCTTACGAGTTCGAGACGGGTTTCCGATGGATGATGATGATATAATCGAAGCGGCAACTTACGCCGCCCGAGAGACCGTCATCGTCGGATACCGATTGACTGCACGTCAAAAGGGGGCTGAAAGCTGGTTTTTCCTACGAAGAAGGATTCTCAGCCGTCTCCTAGAAGGTCATGGGTTTCTGCATTGTCTGAGAATGCGCGTGGGCAGGAACAAAACAAGAACGGCAAGGTATTGCGGTCGCGGTTTGCTGATGCCGTCGATTTTTTACACTCTCGGCAGACCGCGCGATTGCTTGAGGCAGGCAAAAGTCGAAATCTATGGCCCGTCCTATCGCATTCAGAAATGTTGAGGCACGCTCGGTCTGAGGCCTTTATTCGTAAATTTCGGAATGGACTGTTTTTTGTTGCGGCTGCCATTGTGTAGGCTCTATGTGTTCCGTTCTGCACGGGGGGTGTAATTGTCAGACGTCGAAAAATCCGTCTTCCAAAGCGATCTGCCTCTAAGGGAGAAACTCGAGCGCGCCAGGATGGAGCTGCTCGATCTTTCCGCCCGCAATCGGCTTTTGAACGTGCCGCGGTTTTCCAAGAGCGCGAAAACGATCGACATCGTCGATGAGAGGTCATCCGAGATCTACCGGTTGCTGGTGAACGAAGGGAAGGCATTTACCTTCCTCGCCGGCAAGCCTGATAGACCGAAGGCGAGCCAAGAAGGCATCACCGCGGATGACGAGATTGACTACTCCCCCATTTCCCTTGCCCAGCCAGAGGACGATGAAGTCGACGATAAGCGGGTGTCTGCGCGACATTTAGACACCAAACTGCAGACGCGGATGACCCCAACCGGTCTACAACGCCGGCTCCTTGATCTCTACCACGATGCCAGAACTCTGGAGGAGGAGCAGGGCGTCAACATCCTGTTTCTCGCTCTTGGAATGCTGAAGTGGGTTGACCCCAACAACAAAGAAAACATCCGTCAAGCGCCGCTCATTTTGGTGCCGGTTCGGCTCGAGCGAGGAACTGCTGGAGAGAAATTCCGCCTGCGCGCTAGGCCGGAGGACCAGAGCGCAAACCTCTCCTTGGAACTGTATCTGGATCGCATGCACAAGCTTGCCATGCCGCCCTTTGAAGCGGGGGACGACTTCGAGGCCTCAGGCTATCTCGATGCCGTTGCCGAAGCAGTGTCAACCAAAGAGGGTTGGGAAGTGCTTCGCGACGATATGGTCCTTGGCTTCTTCTCGTTCGCGAAGTTCTTGATGTACCGAGATCTCGATTCCGACATCTGGCCCGAGGGCACCAAGATTCTCGACCAACCGAAGATCCGGTCGCTTCTTTCAGATGGCTTTGAAACACGCGATCCGCTGATGTCTGACGATATCGCGATTGATCCGCACATTGCGCCTGCGGAAATGTTGCATATCGTCGACAGCGACAGTTCCCAGACGCTTGCGATCCACGATGTCAGAAAGGGTCGCGACCTTGTGATCCAAGGTCCCCCCGGCACAGGAAAATCGCAGACGATCGCCAACATTATCGCGTCGGCCGTAGCAGACGGAAAGACAGTGCTTTTCGTGGCCGAAAAGATGGCCGCGCTGGAGGTAGTGAAACGACGCCTTGATAATACCGGGGTAGGCGACGCTTGTCTGGAACTCCATAGTAACAAGGCGAACAAGCGCATGATGCTAGAGGAGCTGCGGCGTACTTGGCAGCTCGGATCGCCTCGAGGACAACTCCCTTCTGCGCTTACCGACCGGCTGCTGGAGGCGCGCGATAAGCTCAATGCACATGCCGGACGGATGCATGTCCAATTTGGCGCGTCCGAACTGACGCCTTATCAGGTTTTCGGCCAGCTGACCCGGCTCAGGCAGAACGGGCAAAAACCTGTAGACATAGAACTTGAAGATGCCACCGGTTGGACGAGTGACGGAGTTTCGGCACGCCGTAAGCTGCTTGACGAGGTTTCTCAACGGATCAACGAAATCGGTTTGCCAATCCAACACCCTTGGCGAGGGGTGGGATTGGACGTCGTTCTGCCAACCACCATCGAGCGGCTTGTTCCGCGCATTGAATCCTTGTTGCATCGAGCCAACGCTGTTCAGGAACAGTTGGCCTCACTCGCCGAGCAGGTCGAGGCCGAATCTCCCCGCCGTCTCAGCGATAGTGGCTTGATACGAGATCGCGCTGGACTTCTTGCCTCAGCGCCTACTTTTCCTGCCGAAGCACTGGTCTCGTCTGTGTGGGACGAGCGGTCAAAAGACATTTCATCGGTGCTTTGGACAGGTTCCGAGTTTGCTCGCAAATCCGAGGAGCTGTCAGAGCATTTGTCAGCGAGGGCGATCGACACGCCAATCGAAGGCCTTCAGGCAGCAATTGCAGGTCTGCCACTGGAATTTCCAAAAGACGGTTTCGTTCGTGCGCAACAACTGACCATTCTGCTGCCGCGCTTAAGAGATGAAGCGGAACGGCTGAATCAGGAACTGGGCTCGGCAGTGCTGCCAGACACGCTCGCTGGACTGCAAAGGCTGGTAGTGACTGGCGAGAGAGTGGCGGCAGCCCCTGACGCAAGTCCCGAGGCTTTCGCAGCCACAGTCTGGGACTCTGGGCTTGAGCAGGCGGGTGACTTGGCGGAAAGCATAGCGACCCTTGAAGATGCTCGAGCCGAACTCCACGGGAGAGTCATTGACGCTGCTTGGAGCACCGACGTGGCTGGGGCGCGGCAAGCGCTCGCTACACACACTGGAATATTGAAAGCGGTGAACGGCGACTACCGCCGCGCCACAGCACTCGTGCGGTCAATTCTAATCGACTCTACCGGACCTGCGGCGGAGACGATCCGTATCCTAGACCTTTTGATGAAAGGGCAGGCGGCCGCTGCGAGAGTACGCGAGGGCGACGCTTTTGGCCGTTCCGCCTTTGGAGCAGATTGGCGCGGAGAGCGATCGCCTTCTGCACCGCTCCTGGCGCTGGTGGAGTGGATGCGCACGTTGCGGGGGCTTGGTTCGGAGCCCCGTATTATAGCAGGCCGGATTGCGGAACGCTCCGAGGCCGGTGCGCGTGCGGCGCGAGTTCGCAAGGTTATCGAAATTGGCCGGCCGATTATCGACGGGTTCTGGAACGATCTTGGTCATCTAGCATCGGCTATGTTGGGCGATGTGGCTTCAGCCGAGCGCGCCTCTCTCCAACTCCTGGAAGGAAAGGCGCGCACTCTAGCTCAGGCCGCTGAACTATCACGGCAGGTCCTGACTGTTGCCCCAGACTCGATCACAGAACGCGCTGGGTTGGTACGTCGTCTTGAGCAATTGCAAATGCTCGCCCGTGAGATCGATGCTGCCCACACCCTTGCGAGTTCCGCATTCGGCTCGTCATGGCTCGGGCGTATGTCTGACTGGGCCGCTCTGGTGGAAGGCGAGCACTGGCTTAGGCAGAATGGTTCGCTTCGGTTCCTGGCTGCTCGGTTGCCTGGAAGGTTGGAGATCGCGGCTCAGGCGCGTGCAACTCACCACGCGACGCAAGCGGTAATCGAGGAACTGCAGACACTTGCGGGCGATCTGAAAGCCGATGCTGCTTCCTTGTTTGGAGTGCGCGATTACCCGGAGATCGGGATATCCGATATCATTTCTCGATTGCAGTCCTGGATTGATCATCAAGAGCAGCTCTCGAAATGGGTTGCCTACGAAGAACGATCCGAAAGTGCCCGAAAGGCCGGCCTTGGGCAGTTGATCGATGGCCTCGCCAACGGTCAAGTTCCGACCGGGGCGGTACGATCGGTTTTCGATATGGCCTATTACGAACGCATGCTGATGGCGATGGCGACGAACGAGCCGGAGTTAGCGAGGTTTGACGGCGAGCTCCATTCCAGAGCTGTTCGAGACTTTGGGGATTTAGATCGACAGAGAATCAAAGCTAGCGCCATTGAGGTCGTAACGGCTCATCATCGGAAAATTCCCTCGAGAGATGGCGGAGCCGGGCCTGTTAGATTGCTTCGATCTGAGATGGCGCGCAAAAGAGGCCATATGCCTATCCGGCAATTGATGCAAAGGGCAGGGCCTGCTGTCCAAGCACTGAAGCCGGTGTTCATGATGAGCCCGCTTTCAGTGGCGCAGTTCTTGTCCCCCGGTCGGATGTCGTTCGATCTGCTAGTGATGGACGAAGCCTCTCAAATCCAGCCGGTGGACGCACTCGGAGCGATCGCCAGGGCGAACCAAGTGGTCGTCGTTGGCGATGAGCGGCAACTGCCGCCGACGACATTCTTCGCGAAGATGACTGGCTCGCAGTTCGAGGATGACGAGGGTGAGGGCGCGCAGGTAGCTGACATCGAAAGCATACTCGGGCTGTTCACAGCCCGTGGTTTGCCCCAACGTATGCTCCGCTGGCATTACCGCAGCCGACATCAATCACTCATCGCCGTGTCGAATAGCCAGTTTTATGAGAACCGGCTCTTCATCGTACCAAGCCCCTACACCCAAGAAGCAGGCATGGGGTTGCGGTTTCATCATGTGCCGGAGGGAGTGTTCGACTCAGGTGGGGCAGGGACGAACCCGATTGAGGCACGAGCGGTAGCAGAGGCGATCATTCGTCACGCGAAGTCGAATCCGCAAGAGTCTCTGGGAGTTGCGACTTTTTCGGTTAGCCAACGCCGTGCGATCCAAGATGAGCTTGAAGCGCTGCGGCGACTGAATCCCGATACCGAGGACTTCTTCCACGCCCATCCGAGCGAGCCGTTTTTCGTCAAGAACCTGGAGAACGTTCAAGGCGACGAGCGGGACGTGATTATGATCTCAGTGGGGTACGCGAAGAATGCGCAGGGCTACATGGCCATGCGATTCGGCCCACTCGGTTCGGAAGGCGGCGAGCGTCGCCTCAACGTCCTCATAAGCCGCGCCAAGCGTGCCTGTGAGGTGTACTCGTCAATCACAGATGAGGACATCGACCTAGAGCGCGGAAAGGGTAAAGGCGTCTTCGCATTCAAGCTCTTTTTGCATTACGCGAGGACTGGACGCATCTCGCTCGCGCAAACGACCACCCGCGAGATGGATTCGATCTTTGAGGAACAGGTAGCCAACGCATTGACTGAAAAAGGCTATCAGGTCCATGCACAGGTGGGCATCGCAGGCTTCTTCATCGATCTTGCAGTTGCTGATCCGGAGAGGCCAGGGCGCTACCTACTAGGCATCGAATGCGACGGCGCTGAGTATCATTCATCGCGCTCAGCCAGAGACCGAGATCGGCTGCGGCAGGCCGTACTGGAAGACCATGGGTGGATTATACACCGCATTTGGAGCGCTGATTGGTTCCAACGGCCCCGCGAACAGCTCGAACGAACAGTCGCAGCGATAGAAGCTGCGAAAAGAGAACTCGTTGAACGAGCTGAGTTGGGGAACCAGAGAAGCCGTGCTGCAGCCGTCCAAGTCGTAACAGTCGACCGAGGTAGCGTCACCGAAATCGGTTTGGAAACGGCGAACGGAGCTGAGACACCAGATCGGGCCTATGCGGAAGCAGAAATACAGAGAGCCGGGCAGTTTGAACTTCACGAGACGCCCACCGGTATTCTGGCCGGGCTGGTCGAGCAAGTCGTGGCTGCAGAGACGCCGATCCATCTCGACGAGATAGTTTCGCGTATTCGGGATGCGTGGGGCCTGCAACGGGCCGGTGGCAGGATTCAAGACGCAATTGAGCGCGGCCTAATTGTCGCCGAGAGCCTGGGCGCAGTCGCACGGCGAGGCGACTTTTGCTTCAAGCCTGGCGCCTCTATCCGGCTAAGGGACCGCAGTGGGGTCATGTCCCCTGGATTGCGCAAGCCCGAAATGATTTCGCCGGAGGAAGTTGCTCAAGGAGCAATTGAGCTGGTGAGATCCAATCTTGGGGCGACGGAGGAAGAAATCGCGACGAGCGTTGCCAGGATGCTGGGCTTCAAAGCCACAAGCGCGCAATTGAGGCAATTGGTTTCAACGGCGGTTGCCGATGCTGTCGTGAAAGGATCGTTGCGGTACCAAGACGGGCACCTGATAGACGGCGCAAACGGTCAATAGAGTCAGCGAAAGTTGTGAGGGGCCTGCTACATCGCCCTCGCCAAAATCATGGCGAACCTGGGACGAGCTCTGTCCTTGGCTGGAGGTTGAATGGCATTTCGATTTTTTCACACGGCCGACATTCATCTCGATTCACCTCTGCGTTCGCTAGCGCTGCGAAATCTGGATCTCGCTTCGCTCGTAGGCGACGCCAGCCGTCAGGCATTCACGTCGATTGTGGATTTGTGCCTCGAAGAGCGCGTGGATGCGCTGGTCATTGCTGGCGACCTCTACGATGGCGATCAGACTTCGATGAAGACTGCGCGGTTTGTCGCGACCCAGATCGGGCGGTTGCATCAGGCAGGCATCAGGGTTTTCAAGATCCGCGGCAATCACGACGCCCTGTCACGTATCTCGAAACAGCTCGTGTTTCCGGACACCGTGACAATTTTTAGCGGTCGTGCCCAATCGGCTTTGCAGACTGCCGGTGGTCTGGATGTCGTGTTCCATGGCCTGAGTTTTGCGCACCCCAAGGCGCCAGAAAGCCTGTTACCGAAGTACCCGGTCGCTCGTGATGGAACGGTCAATGTTGGTATCATGCACACGAGCCTGGCTGGTTCTGCCGGTCACGATGTGTACGCGCCCTGCAGTGTCGCCGACTTGCACAATCATGGTTTCGACTACTGGGCGCTCGGGCACATTCATGTTCGCCAAGTCTATCCCGGGGCGGGCGCAACGGTCGTAATGCCGGGTATGCCGCAAGGCAGGGACATCAATGAGGCCGGCGAGAAATCGGCCACCCTTGTGACTATACGAGACGACCGGTCTGTCGAAATCGAGGAAAGGCTGACCAGCGTCGCGCAGTTCGAACGCCTGAGCGTCGATCTTACCGGAACCGTTGAATGGCCCGAAATCGTCACGCGTATTCGCGTCGCACTTGAACAGATGCGATCCACTGTCCGATCGCGGCATGCTTTGGCCCGAGTCAATCTGACCGGGGCGTCACCGTTGTCGTGGCAGCTCATCCGCGACAAGGACCTTCTTCTTACCGAAGCTCAACAGGCGGCTGAGCAACTGGGTGACACTTGGATCGAGAAGCTCGATCTCGATGTCATTTCGCCTGGAGCCGAAGCCGTCGAGGACACGGCTGATCCGATTTATGAACTCGCCGCATCGATGCGCAGCGACGCGGTGTCGGAAGCATTCCGCGCCGAGGCGAGAGCGTTCATTCAAAAGACCGTTGCCGAACTTCCGGCGGAAGGGCGCGACTTTGCAGGCAAGAACGAAGCCGACCTCGACCTCTTCCTTGATCGAGCGCTGGCCAGGGGTATTGATCAGGTCACCGCTCGCCTCAAGGTGGGTATCTCGTCATGAGACTGCGGCGGCTTGACCTCATTCGCTATGGGAAGTTCACCGATCGGACGATCGACTTCGGACCCAAACCCACAGCGGGCCCCGATTTGCATATCATGTTCGGCCTGAATGAGGCCGGCAAGTCGACTGCTCTTTCCGGTTTTCTAGACCTCTTGTTCGGTATTGAGGAGCGTAGTCGATACAACTTCTTGCACGAGTATAGCGCCATGCGTCTTGGTGGTGTGCTTGAATTGGCGGGCGTGGAGCACGCGTTCACCCGTACGAAACAAAGGAACAATTCGCTCCTTGATGTGACGGGCAAGCCGGTCAGCGAGGTGGTGATTGCGGCACACCTTGCCGGCCTATCTCGCGATGCCTACGCGACAATGTTTTCACTGGATGACGAGACACTGGAGGCCGGCGGAAAGGCAATCCTGGAGTCGCGAGGTGACCTTGGCAAGCTTCTGTTCACCGCCAGCGCAGGCCTTGGACATGCAAGCGATACGCTCAATGCCTTGGAGGCTGAGGCCGACGCGCTACACCGCAAGCAGGCGCAGGGTACCGAAATGGCGGTGCTGAAGAAGCGTTTGGCGGACCTGAAGTCGCGCAAGGATGCCGTCGACACGCTTGCTTCGACTTACGAGGGATTAGAGGCTGAACGTCTCGACGCAGCACAACAGTACGACGGCTTGGTGAACGAACGGGCGGTACTTGCGGCGCGGCTCGACGCCATAGCCCGATACGAGCGCGCGCGACCGGTGCTGGCAGATGTTCGGCGCAAGCTCGTCCAATTGGACGGGTTACCGGAGATTGCTTCACCAACGCGCACATGGACGGGCTCGATCACCGAGCTTATCGATGACGATGCGAGCCTGAGAACGCGCTTGGCCGGCAATGTCGGTGAAGTTGAACGTCTGATGGCAAGCATTGAATCTGCTGACGTGGACGAGCTGATCCTGGGGATCTCTGAGCGCATCCGAAGCTTGACGGAAAGCAAAGTGCGCTATTCCTCGGCCGGTTTTGACTTGCCCAATCGCAAGGTCCAGCTGCAGATTTTCGACAATGCCGCGGCCAACTGCCTTAGCGCGTTAGGGCGCTCCTCTGAGCCGGATCCTGCGAAGCTGATTTTGCCTGCAGCCACGGTTGGGATTCTTCGCACGATGGTCGAGCAGCGGTCTGGCATCGCCACCGCGGTGCGCGCCGCCCATGACGAAACTGCAGCTGCACTCGACGCGCTGCAATCGGCTAGACAGCGAGTTGGGGAGGAAAGAGCGGTACCGGAATCCGTGAGGGCGAGGCTTGGTTCAGCTTTGTCGAAGGCCCGAGCCAGCAGCCATCTGGCCGAAGTTAGGGCGGCCCATGAGGAGGAAGATGCGGGGACTATACGGTGGGAAGCGTTGCGGGCTCAGCTGCGGCCATGGGCCGGCGATGCGGGCGCGCTTGCCAGCATTGCGGTTCCGAGCGCGGGGCAGATTGCTTCCTGGAATGCAATAGCGACGGATTTGGCCAGAGCCAACTCTGTGCTTGCCGAACGCCTTGTCGAGTCTGAAAGCAATCACACGCAGCTTGCTGCACGATTGGATGCCCTTCGTGCGTCGATTGACGTGGCGGACGACGAAGTGGCGGCAGCAAGCCGGCGCGCCCGCGACGAAGCTTGGGCAACGCATAGAGCTGCGCTGACCGGTGAAACAGCTGACGACTTCGCCGTAGCGCTGGCCCGCGATGATGGTGTCGGCACAGGCCGCTTGGCGAACGCGTCGGATTTGGCCGAGATGCGCGCAACGTCTCGGGCGCTTGCCCAAGCTGCGGCAGATCTGTCTCGTTTGCGCAAGCAGCGCGCACAACTCGATACCGACCTTGACACCAAACTGGCGGAAATCCGTGAGGCCGGCAGGGGCCTGCTCGGCGACGTGATCGAGCCATCGCTTGAGCGCCTAATAGAACTATTCGAGGATCGGATCGAGGTTCGCATTGATGCGCTCGCCGCGTGGGGGCAGATCGAGCTCTCTCGGAAGAAGGCAGAGCGGGCTGCCGACTCGGGCGAGCATATCCGCATGGAACTCATTGGGGCGCTGACGAGCGTCGGAATTACATCGGCGCCAGATGATACGCTGGAAGCCACTATGGCCATAGCGGAGCTATTTCTGGAGCGGCAGCGCAAGTTGGACGCAGAGTACGCCGAGGCGCTCAGAACCGTGAACACCAGGGAAGAGGATCTTGCCGGCAGACGCCGTGCTCTCGCCATGGCCGAGCGACGCGAGGAGGAGTGGCTCGCTATGATAGCCGAGGCGCTCAAGGGAACTTGGCTTGAGAATGGCTTGTCCGCATCCGGCTTGAGCACGGTGCTCGAACAGTTGAGCGATCTAGCCAAAAGTGTGCAAGACCGAGACGCTCTGCGGCTTCGCATCGAAAAAATGGAAGACGACAGGGCCGATTTCCTTGGCGAGGTCAGCGCAATCGCCGCGGATATTGGCGAGACAACGAAGGATGGCGAGGCGGAACAGTTAGCGGTCAGCCTTGGCGAACGCCTAGACCGAGCCGAAAGGGCGCGCGACGCGAAGGCAGGCCTATTGGGCGACCTGAAACGCTTGCAGGGCGAGCGCGATATCCTCGACAACAAGATTTCGATCCACGAGCGCCGCAAGAACGAGGTTTTGAGTGCGTTCGGCGTCGACACCTTGATCGATGTCGTGCAGCGCGATGAACTGCTACGAGAGAGGGATCGTCTTCGGACGACCGTAGCTGAGCTCGAGGATCGAGTGGCGGCTGAACTTGCATCGGAGAAGTTTGAACAGGCACGCTCGATCCTGGACGCGATCAACTTCGAAAGCCTGGCGATCGAGAAGGGACAAGGCGAGCAGCGATTGCTGCAGCTCGACGGCGCCATGCAACAACAGCTGATCCGGCAGACCCGTGCAGCAGACAAGATAGACGAGATTGGCGGAGACAGCGCTGTTGCCCGTCTTGACGCTGAGCGTCGCACCATCCTGTTAGAAATCGAAGATAAGGCGATACGCTATATCGAACTTAAGCTTGGCATTATGTCGGCTGGAGATGCTTTGCGCGCCTATCGCGAGCGCCACCGCTCTGGAATGATGGCGCGCGCCTCGGACGCGTTCAAGCTAATGACGCAAGGCCAGTATTCAGGCCTCACAACCCAGCCTGTAAAAGGGGGCGAGGTTCTCATCGCTATGCAGCGCGACGGCCAATCCAAGGTCGCAGACGCGCTGTCTAAAGGCGCGCGCTTTCAGCTCTATCTGGCATTGAGACTCGCTGGATACTACGAATTCGCGGAATTCCGGCCTTCAGTCCCATTCATCGCCGACGACATCATGGAGACGTTCGACCATATTCGGTCTGAAGAGGTCTTCAGGCTTTTCGGCGATATGGCTGGCATGGGTCAGGTAATTTATCTGACTCACCACAAGCACTTGTGTGAAATCGCCAAGGCAGTTGTGCCAGGAGCTGTGATCCACCAGCTCGAACAGGCGTGATTTAATAGTCGCGCCAAACCGTGTTTTCCAATCAATCAACTCGTCTGAACATTGAGAGCTTACGATCGGATTTGGGAATGGGATACCCCGAGCGGAATCGTAGCCAGCAGTAAAACGTCCCTTCGGCGGAGACTGAAAGATGCCCATTTTATTCTGCAATGTCGCATGGATGAAGAACTACGCCGGGCGGAGCGCCGATGACCCGCCACTTGGTGGCGGGTCATTTCCCAATAAGGAGGGGTTTTGCGGCGAAGAATGTAACTTCGTCGAGGCCGACGATGGCTACGTCTATGGCCACTTCGAGACGATCAAGGGCAAGTTGGATCGGCAGGTGCGCATCGAGAACCTGGGTTCAGACAAGTCCGACGATTTTGTCGACGGAGTGGACATCGTGTGGACGGCTCCGGCGGAAGGCAAAGATCCACGCGTGGTCGTCGGATGGTATCGCGGTGCGCGGTTGTACCGCCATCGCCAGCGTTTCAAGGGTCGTAACCCCTCCGCCCAGCACTACAAGGACGAAATCAGGTCGTTCAGGGTTAGGACGCTCGCCGAAAATGCATTCGTGCTGCCACCGGAGGAGCGGCATCTAAGATTGCGGCGTGGCAAAGGGTGGAGTGGCCAGGCAAGCTGGTGGTATGCGGACGATACGACCGATCGATCCGCTAGAGCATTCGTCAAGAAAGTAAAGGCATTTATGGAGGGCGAACCAGTTGCTCCCGTCGGAGCATCGCTAGATACCGATCGAGGCCGTGGTAGACCGGCTGGAGCGGCAGCGTCCGAGGCCTATAAACGGTATGTGCGGGAGTATGAGATCAATGTCCATCCTCAGCACGATACACTGCACAAACAGTTCGTTGCGTTTATCAGCAAGCGATATCCGCGGATTGATTTCCCGGCTTGTTTTCGCGACGACCTTCGGTTTGCGGTTGAGGGTATGCCGGAAGTGATGGTCGAGATAAAGCCCGCTAATGCGGCCACGGTGCGCTTCGCGATCCGCGCCGCCATTGGCCAGTTGCTCGACTACCGGCAGCATCAGCGGTGGACCGGCCGGCAGATCGTTTTGGTCGGTGCGAAGGTGACGAGCAAGAACGATCTAAGTTTGGCGTTTGACAACGGCTTTGGCCTGGCTTGGCCCATTGAAGCGGGCGGATTCGAGATCCGCTGGCCCGACGGCACTGGGTGATTGGCAAGAAATACGGTTAGACCACCGCCAGCGTCCGGAGACTAAAAGCTAGGCGATTATGTACTTTGCGAACCAACCGCTAGATATGGGGCTGCACGCATGACCGGCGGCGATGATCGGCGCCGAATGTTCTTACACCGGCGAGGCCCGGATGGTGCGCACCGAGAATCCTCCGACAAGGGGCACTTCCGCATCTTCGCCGCCGCGAATGTCGAGTTCGGCGCCGCACAGCAGAAGGTCTCCAACCAGGGCCGCGACTACATCTCGGTCAAGCTGGATGATCCGAGCTTTCCCGCTCCGATCTACGCCACGCTGGTCGAGGTCGAAGGCGAGGAAGGCCTGCAGCTGATCTGGTCCCGGCCGAGCCGGGATTGATCGCATAGACGAGAGGGTCCCGCCGCAAGGCGGGCCTTCGGCATGCTCTGCCAGCATATGCGATCGCCGCCATAGCCGTTTGGGTTGCTACGATGGATGGCACCTCAGTTCGAGTTCGGTTTTCGGGTGGCGAGCGGAAGCTCGACGCGCGAAGTTCGTACGGCTGCCAAGTGGACTCTGCTGCCGTCCGCCTACACAGCACCATTGGGAAGGGAAACCGTGGCTTTCATGAATGTCACGGCATTGCCGACCAGAAAGACCCGATCTTTGGTCAATTCGCAATCAAGCCAGCCGCCGCGCGCCGAGGCCTGATAGGCCATCAGCCTTTCGCGACCCAGCCGCTCGACCCAGTAAGGAACCAGGGTGGCATGAATTGAACCAGTGACTGGATCCTCGGGAATGCCCGCACCGGGGGCAAAGTACCGGGACACGAAATGCGCTTGCTCGTTAACGGCTTCCTGCCCCGTCACCGCAAGGCCCACAGGTCCGAGGCGGGCAATCGAGGCAAGGTCAGGGACGAAGCTACGCACAGCATCCGCGCTGCCGAGATCGGCGAAGATGTTCTCGAAGTTTCGGAAGATGCCGACAGGTGGATTGTCGAAAACACCTGCGATTTCGGAGGGAAGCGTCTCCAATGGCTCCGGGGGCAGACGAGGAATGTCCAGTCGGTAGCCATGCGGGCCTTGTGTAACTCGCAGCTCGCCGACGCGCGTGTGAAAGACAAGCGGACCTTCGGCCTTAGCCTCGGTCAGCAACACATGCGCGGTCGCCAGGGTGGCATGGCCGCAGAAATCGACCTCATGCGCCGGAGCAAACCACCGCAAATCCCACTCGCCATCCGACCGCGCTTTGACGAAAGCAGTTTCGGCAAGATTGTTCTCTTGGGTGATCGCAAGCATCAGGTCATCCGGCAGCCACTCGTCGCGCACCAGAACAGCAGCGGGGTTCCCCGCAAAGAGCCGGTCAGTAAAGGCGTCTACCTGATACATGTGCATGGGGACATCCATCGTTTCAAACGGCCAACCTTTTAATTTCACGGACGCTCATCTGCTTGCCGGTCAATGGCAGCTGTGGTCCATCGTATCGGTCGCAAGGGGTCCGAAAGCTGGTTTAGGCTTCCGGCGGTCGGGGTCGTGGTAGTCTCTTCGCCTCTTGCTGCGCTCGAGGCGGATCAGCGCGCTGTCCGCCTCCTTGGATCTTACAGGTCGAGGCCCCGCCGCCGCGGGCAATTCTACGACCTTCACCGCTCGGCGAGGGCTCGTGCCAAGAGTTCGCCTGCGTGACCGGCGTCCTCAAGCCCGCTGCGTGTGCCCTCCAAGTCGGCGGCGTTCTCTTCCTCATTCAGTTTCCATGCTCCCTCGAGGCGCTCGACGCGAAATTCCAGACCGACAATGCCCCGCATCATGCTGTCGATATATTTTTGCGGCGCATCCGACACGCTCCAGGGCGCTGTGCGCGTGGCCTCGTGCCGGTCGGTCAAGTCTTCAACCTGACGGCGCAGCCAGGCCCTATCGTCAATTGCGGTCAAGGCTCCGTGCGCGTGTATGGCGATATAGAGCCATGTGGGAACGACCTTTCCCGTCTCGCGCTTGGTCGGATACCACTGAGGCGACATGTATGTGTGAGGGCCCTGAAAAATCGCGAGACTGGCGCTGCCCTCTGGTACGCGCCAATGCGCGTTGGCACGCGCGACGTGGGCCGCGAGGATCAGGCGTCCATCCGGAGCCTGCCGCGCGATGGTCGGCACATGCGTGGCCTCGATGCCTGCAGGCGTCGGCGTCACGATCGTGGCGAAGCCGATCTCGCGGATGGCGGCCAGAAGCACATCGGGGCGGTCTTCTACAGATCGACGGGGCCGGTACATTTAGTTTCTCTCGATTGCGTGGCTCAAGCGGCCGGTTGACGCATTCAACCCAGCGATTTCGATCTGGGCATTTGGGCATAGTGCCTCAATCACTCCGGTCAGTTGCGCCCCAGCGGCCCTCAGCCGCTCCGAAGGCATGGGCTCGAGCGCCTCGAGTACAAGCCAAAGGGAACGCGAATCGGCCGTCACCATGGTCCGCCGCCCCTGCCGCCAGTTCCAGCGGCGGCAGGTGACTCCGGCGTCATCGCACCAGACGACTTCGCCTGGCTCAGGATGCTCGGTGACCGGTGCGCCTCGCTGGACGGTGTCGAACGGCTCCGCGCCCGTCGCGATCAGAAGTCTCGGAAGACCCTGATAGTGATCGAGGTCTTCGCCCCCAATCGGAACGCCGAAAAGCACGCTGAGGGCGTTGTAAGCATCCACCAGCGGGGAAATCCGTGGCAATGAGCCATCCTTGCGTATCCGCTTGAGAAGCGCCGCAGCCGAGCAGGGTGTTCGATTAGCGTTGGCACCGAAGGCCCTGTAGGCTTCGGCCCAGGCCGCAAGATGCGCATCCCGTTGGGCATCGTCGCCAAGAGCGGCCTGCTCCGCGGCCGCGATCACGTCAGCGAGCGCCGGGTTCTGAGGCACGTCGACGTCCGCGTTTCGCACGACAACGCTCAGCAAGTGAAAGTTCGGGTGCCGGGCGTAAATCTCGGGGGCGATCATGGGCGTGAAAGACATGGGCTGCTGCGTCCTGCGGGAAGGCTCTGCGTTACGGTTCATTTAGGGCAATATCGAACATCGCGGGCAAGGCGGGCTCCTCGGACTTGTGGGAATCCGGTCGCGCATGTCGCACAAGGCCGCCGAGTCATCCGGCCACCGACAAAGCCTGCTGGAGATCGTCAATGATGTCCTGGGGATGCTCGAGCCCGACGGAGAGTCGCAAGAGCCCCGACGGAGCCATCGATTTCGGCCCTTCGACGGAGGCCCGGTGCTCGATCAGCGAATGCGTGCCCCCGAGGCTCGTGGCCCGCACCACGAGTTTGAGCCGGCCAGCAACCGTCATGGCGGCCTCGGCACCGCCGCCGACGATGAAGGAAAGCATAGCGCCATAGCCCGACATCTGCCGCCCGGCCAACGCATGCCCCGGGTCGCCCGGTAGGCCGGGAAAGAGGACGGCTTCGACAGCGGAATGCTTTCGCAACGCTTCGGCGACCTTTTGAGCGCCCTCGCAATGGGCTCGCATACGAACCGGCAAGGTCTGCAGCCCGCGCAGCGCCAGCCAGCAGTCGAAGGGGGCCGCAACGCTTCCCTTGTGACGTTGAATCATGCGCAAGGGGCGTTCCAGCGGCGAAGCCTCCGGCAGGACGACGACCCCTGCCATCAGGTCGGAATGGCCGCCGATGTATTTCGTTGCCGAATGCACGACAGCATCGGCCCCGAGCTCGAACGGGCGCTGCAGGACGGGCGTCGCCCAGGTATTGTCCACCACCGCGAGCGCACCGGCCTCGTGCGCGAGGTCACAAGTCGCCCGGATGTCCACGATACGGATAAGCGGGTTGGAGGGGGTCTCGATCCAGACGAGGCCGGTGGGCGCGGCACCGACAGCCGCGCGCAAGGCGTCCATGTCGCGCATGTCAACGGCGACGAAGTCGAACCTGTGCCCGATGTCGGTTTCATCGATCAGCGACCGGATGCCGAAATACATGTCGTCCGGTACGACGATGCGATTGCCCTTGCTAGCATGCCCCTCGAACACCGCGGTGATCGCGGCCATGCCGGACGAAAAGGCGACAGCGGCCTGGCCGCCTTCGAGCGCAGCCATCGCCGTCTCGAACGCGTGCCGCGTCGGGTTGTCATCCCGGATATATTCATAGCCGGACGGGAAGGAGCCGTCCGCGCTTCGCTCGAAGGTCGTGCTGGGGTGGAACGGAAGGGTGATGGCCCCGGTGGACGGATCGACCTTCCGGCCCGCGTGAATCGCCTTGGTCTCGAGGTACATGGTGCGCTTCCTCAGCTTGATTTCAGAAGGAATATGGCTGGAAGGGCCAGGAACATCGATCCTGGCGTTTCGAGACGGCCCGGTTGAACTGTCCGCGCCGGTCATTATAGTGACCGTATGGGATCCGTCAGTGGAAGTCAATATAATGACCGACGATGAAATGGCAGAGGCAACGGAGAGACAACTTGGGACCGCACTATCACTGAGGGTGCAGCATCTGCGCCGAGCCCAGAACTTGAGCCTGGATGGACTTGCTGCGCTCTCCGGCCTGTCGAAGGGCACCGTCGTGGCCATCGAACAGGGAAGGGCCAATCCGAGCATCGGGGTGCTGTGCCGTCTGGCGATCGCCTTCTCTCTGTCAGTTACCGATCTGTTGGGCGCCTCCTCCGAGGAGCTCTCAGGTGGTCCGATAGAGCGCACCAATCCTGCAACACTTTGGAAAACACCGCATGGAAGCGAGGCGAAATTGGAAGCCTCGACGTCAGGCCGGACGATGTTCGAGATCTGGTCCTGGACGATTGTGCCCGGCGACATCCATCGGTCGGACCCTCACAGCCGGGGCACCCGTGAGCTTCTTTCGGTCGCGCGAGGAAGTCTCAAGATCACCGTCGGCTCTGAGACTATGACATTGCAGGCTGGCGAAGCCGCGCGGCTCGTCACCGATCAGCCGCACTCCTATGCTGCCGCGGACGATCAGCCTGTTTCGTTTTCAATGGCTGTGCTCGAACGCGGAGAGGAGACAGACATGACCCATCCGTCGTGATCGGCTTCGAATCGATCTGGCTCTTGCGCAACCGCCATCGTGGCAATCGCGCAAGGCATCCGGCGGCGGCTCAAGGGAGCGACTTCAAATAGCGAATGCTGCGTCCGGCACTGACCGCCTGCGCCGCGTGCGCGATGGCATTCGCATCGAGTCCGTGGTGACGATAGAGGTCTGCGATAGTCCCCGTCTGGCCAAAATGCTCGACCCCCAGAGCCTTGACGCGATGACCGTTCACGCCACCGATCCAGGCGAGCGTCGCGGGGTGACCATCGATCACGGTGACGATCCCGCAATCGCGCGACAGTGGCGCCAGCAGGCGCTCGATGTGGCTCGTCGCGGCGACTGTTCCGCGCTGCCGGGCACGCTCCGCGGCCTGCCAGCCCGCATTGAGCCGATCAGCGGATGTAATCGCCAACAGCCCGACATCGCGCCGGTCTTCCGCAAGAAGACCCGTCGCGGCAATCGCTTCCGGCGCGACGACGCCCTGATAGGCGATGATAACGCTGGCGTTCGGTCCGGGCGGGCGCAGCCAATAAGCACCGTTGACGATGTCGCGCGCCAGCTCCGCACCTATGTCCCGATGAGGCTGGTCCGAGGGCCGGGTGGACAGGCGCAGATAGACCGATCCGCCGGTCTGATCACGCAGCCATGTCGTTTCATCGGGATCGCCTTCGCCGTTCCGCTGCATGTAGTCGAAGGCGAAACGCATGATCACCGCGAGCTCATCTACGAAGGCCGGCTCGAAGGCGCAAAGCCCGTCCTGCGCCATGCCGATCAGTGGCGTGCCGATCGACTGATGCGCTCCTCCCTCGGGGGCGAGGGTCACGCCGGAGGGCGTGGCGACCAGCAGAAAGCGCGCATCCTGGTAGCAGGCATAGTTCAGCTGATCAGCCGCGCGATAGATGAAGGGATCATACACAGTCCCGATCGGCAACAACCGCACGCCATTCACGGAATGCGACAGGCCCAGCGCCCCGAGCATAATCATGAGATTGGATTCGGCGATGCCGAGTTCGAGGTGCTGCCCCTTGGGCCCGAACTCCCAGGTGTAGGTTGAAGGGATACGCTCGGCCTTGAAGGTATCGGCCATGCTCTCGCGGGCGAAGAGTCCGCGTCGATTGACCCAAGGGCCGAGATTGGTCGATACCGTGACGTCCGGGGACGTTGTGACGATGCGCTCGGCGAGCGGCGTTTCACTGCGCGCAATCTCGTTGAGGATCTGGCCGAAACCCATTTGGGTTGAGACCTGCTTGCCTCCGTGTGCTGGCGCGGGCAGTGTCGCGGGAACCGGAATGCCGGGCGCGGTAAGCCGGCGCCGGCCCTCGCTGAAGAACGGCGCTTGGGCGATGAAGGCCTCGAGTTCTGCCGGAGGCAACGTCGCCGCGGCCCATTTATCCCATTCCTCGCCGGGCCGGACTCCCATCCGCTGGCGGAAGCCTTCCATCTGGGCGGGCGTCATCTGGCCGGCATGGTTGTCCTTGTGGCCGGCCAGCGGCAAGCCATAACCCTTGATCGTGTAACAGATGAAACAGACCGGTCGGTCATGCTGCGAGGCCGCCTCGAAGGCCTCGAGAAGGCTCGGCAGGTCGTGGCCGCCCAGGTTGACCATGAGCGTCTGCAACTCGTCGTCAGAACGGCGTTCGATTAGCTCGGTGACCGGCCCCTGATCGCCAATCTCGTCGAGCAGCCGCTTCCGCCAGGCCGCACCGCCCTGAAAGGTGAGCGCCGAATAAAGCTGGTTGGAGCACCGCTCGATCCAATCGCGCAGCTTCTCCCCTCCCGGTTCGGCAAAGGCGGCCTGCTGGAGGGAGCCATGGCGCAGGATCACCACTTCCCAGCCGAAGTTCTTGAAGATCTGCTCGAAGCGCTGCCAGAGACCTTCGCGGATGACCGCGTCGAGCGACTGACGGTTGTAGTCCACGATCCACCAGCAGTTCCGCAGGCCGTGCTTCCAACCCTCGATCAGAGCCTCGTAGATGTTGCCCTCGTCCATCTCGGCGTCGCCGATCAGGCTCACCATGCGCCCCTCGGGCCGACCCTTCATCCAACCATGGGCGGACACATAGTCCTGCACGAGGGAGGAAAAGAGCGTTTGAGCGACCCCCAGGCCCACCGAGCCGGTCGAGAAATCGACATCGTCCACGTCCTTAGTCCGCGAGGGGTAACTCTGGGCGCCCTTATAGCCGCGGAAGTTTTCGAGTTTCTCGCGTGTCTGATTCCCGGACAGATACTGAATCGCATGGAAGATCGGGGCGGCATGGGGCTTGACCGCCACCCGGTCCTGCGGACGCAGTGCAGCGTAATAAAGCGCGGTCATGATCGTGCCGAGAGAGGCGGAGGAGGCCTGATGGCCACCAACCTTGACCTCGTCGCTTTCGCGGACGTGGTTGGCGTGGTGGACCGTCCATGCGGCAAGCCACGAGACGCAGCGCTCGATCTGGCTGAGATAGGCGAACTTCGATGTCATCCAAGTCTCCGCATTTGACGCCTCGCACCGGTGCTTCCAGATGGAGTTGGCTTCACAGATCGAGTCTCAACACGCCGGTTGCGCGCGATATGCATGGAATGAACCGATGAGTCCGGGCCTCCTTGGACAGGACAGCATCCCGATGGAGCGGCTGCCC
The DNA here is from genome assembly GCF_014843845.1 of Mesorhizobium amorphae. Taxonomy (GTDB): domain Bacteria; phylum Pseudomonadota; class Alphaproteobacteria; order Rhizobiales; family Rhizobiaceae; genus Mesorhizobium; species Mesorhizobium amorphae_A. Next base: position 417,682 of record NZ_JHQS01000061.1, read on the forward strand.
TTCCAGAATTCCGCATTCGCAGGTTCCGCAAACCCCGTTCTCGCAGGACGCCATGAGCAGCACGCCGGCGGCGCGCAACGCCGCGAGTGCCGAAGTATCGGCCGCGACAGGAACCACTGCCCCGTCGCGAAGGGTGATCGTGAAAGGTTCGGGTGGCGCACCGTCCTGCTCCGGCGGCTGAAAAGCCTCGAAATGCACGGTGCCTTCCGACCAGTGCGCGCTGGCCCGCTCCACGGCCGCCATGAAGCCCGGTGGACCGCAATAATAGAGCTGTGCGTCGGAGGAACGCGTCGATAGCAACGTTTCAAGATCCTGCCTGGTCTCCGGTTCGTCGTCGAAATGCAGCCACACGGTGTTGCAGTCGAGCTCCCGCTCGATGACCGACAACAGAGGCGCGAGTGCCCGGCTGCGGGTGAAGTAATGCAGCTCGCACGTCTTGCCCTGCCGCTCCAAGGCGCGTGCCATTGCCAGGATCGGGGTGATCCCGATGCCTCCCGCCAGCAGCACGGTTGGCCCTTCGCGTTGAGCAAGCGGAAAATGATTGCGAGGAGCAGAAACCGGGAGCATGCATCCGGCCGCCACCGCCTCGTGGATCCACGCCGAGCCGCCGCGACCAACCTCTTCGCGCTTCACCGCGATTGTGTAGCGGCTCAGATCTGTCGGATCGCCGCAGAGCGAATACTGGCGCACTTTCCCATCAGGCAGATGAACATCGACGTGAGAGCCCGGTTCGAAGGGCGGAAGCAGAGGTTTGCGCGTGTGCTTCAGATCGATGACCAGGACGTCGCCCGACTCTTTGCGGGTGGCGGTCACGGTCAGTTTCATGATGATGCGGGGCGAGGCCATATCGATTACCCGTCAATTGGTAGAATCGGATCACCGGGGCGGATTACGCCGCCAACCTCGATCGCGCAGTTCAGGCCAGAGCGGTTCAGAAGCCCCTCGTAAAGACCGGGAATGCCGAGCAGTTGCTCGATATACTTGCAGGGAAAATTCATCCGCGCAGCCCGCAGGACGGTTTCCCCGATCCGAAAGCGCGTACCAACCAGATGACCCAACGGTACGCCGCGCGTGGTCAGGTTTCGCCGATGATCTTCGGGTGCGAGCGTGGCCTTGAAACCCGGAATCCTGGGCTCGCCCTGTGCCATGGCTTCCAGGACTTCGATCTCGATCAGCGTCACTTCCCGCACGTCGGTTTTCGGAGAGTAGGTACCCGTTCCAAGATAGTATCGATCCCCGACAATGCCGCGCCCGGCAACGAGTTGTGCCTCCATCAACTCTTCCATTTCGTACGATGCGGCTGGCGCGACATGGATGTGGAGCAGCGTTCCCTGCCACGTCATGTTTCTTCGCCCCCTATGACCGCAGTCGCGGCGTCCAGCTTCCAGCCGGATTTGAAGGTATCCTCGATATGTCCGTTCGCCATGTTTGCTTCCGCGCTCCGGGGCAGGGTCACAGTCTGATCCGGCGAAACCTCTGCCCGAGAACTGGCCTGACTGACAGAGCCAGTTTTTGCGATTGTGCCTGATCCAGTCGGCAATCCCGCAGATCGCTGAACGTCATAAGTCAGGGCCCGTTTCGCCGTGCCGGCCGTTACCTAGAGCGCGTCTTTTGAACTCGGAATCGGAATGAGGATTCCCTGGTGCTTGATCCCGGGGAACCGAGTCCTTGAACAACATCGGTTCGTTGCGCGCGGGAGTCTTGAGCAGGCCATTCGTGCCAACCGGCCACTCAGCAGGACCCTTGATTTCATAAGTTTTATTAACTGCTTGCCAAAGTTCTCCCCATTCAACATGCGTACAAAGGCATAAGGGACCGCTTCGATCCCTTCAGCGACGTCTTCTCTCGTCTCAAGAAGTCCCTGTTTATACCAAGATAACAGGTCGGCCTTCTGTCTAAAATTCGTATTCATGGTCATCGAGCAAAAAGCCTTCGATCCGAGCGCGGGCTATCAGAGTTTTCCTGAGATGCCGCACACCGATATCTGGTTGATCAAATCGATCGGCCAAAGCGATCGTTCCGACGACGATAACTCGACCGAACGTATTAAGATTTAACATTGCCGCATCATGGATCGGTCCCGCAGTATTATCGATAAACACGTCCACTCCGTTTGGACACGCAGCGGCGACATCGGCCACCAAGTCAGTCGAGGTTCGGTGGTTGACGCCTTCGCGATGCCCAAGCTTTTTGCACCATTCGAGTTTTGCGTCCGTGCCCACAACAGCAACCGGATCAAGTCCCTTGATCCGGGCGATTTGCCCCGCAATCTGCCCCACGCCACCAGTGGCCGCCGAGATCAAGACTGTTTCGCCCTGTTTCGGATTGCCGGTCTTGAGTAGCGAAAAATACGCCGTCAGTGACGCGCCCAAGGACTTTGTCGATGCAATGGTCAAGGGCATCGTCGGTCTGGAGATCGAAATCACCCGCCTTGTCGGCAAAGCCAA
>NZ_JHQS01000052.1 GCF_014843845.1 Mesorhizobium amorphae
CTGATGCCGAACAGGCGGGCTCGCCCTCCACTGGATCGTTGTTTCGGCACGAGACCGAGCCATGCCGGCTGTGGAGTGATCTTTCGGGGTCAGGCCGATCCAGGCGGCAAAGTGCCGGCCTGATCGGAAGCCCTCGGGCGTTGGCGTCTTCATCATCAGAAGCGATGCGCCGATCGGACCGACGCCGGGGATTTGCGCCAGGCGGCGGCTGCATTCATCGGCCCGATGCCAGGCCATCAGCTTGGTGTCGACCTCTTCCAGCCGCGCTTGCAACTGCGCATATTCCGCGCCGTGGAGCGCGAACAGCTCCCGCGCCAGCTCCGGCAGCGTTTCATCGGCCGCGATGCGCTCGAGCAGCGGCTCGATCTTGCATATTCCCTTGGCGGCAGTCAGCCCGAACTCGGCCGCATAACCGCGGATCGAATTGGCGAGTTGTGTGCGATTGCGGATCAGTCGGTCGCGCATACCGGCCAGCATCAGCGCCGTCTGGCGGTCGGTTGTCTTCACCGGCACGAAGCGCATCGTCGGCCGGCTCATCGCCTCGCACAACGCTTCGGCATCAGCCGCATCGTTCTTGCCTCGCTTGACGTATGGCTTGACGAACTGCGGCGGAATCAGCTTCACCTCGTGGCCGAACGACTGCAGTAGTCGCGCCCAATGGTGCGATCCGCCGCACGCCTCGATCGCAATCACCGTCGGCTGCGCTTTTTCGAAGAACGCCACCATCTCCTTGCGCCGAAGCTTCTTGCGCAGAACCGGGTCTTCAGCCGCGTTCACACCATGGAGCTGGAACACGTGCTTTGACGTATCCATGCCAAGTCGAATAATCTGTTCCACGGACGGTCTCCTTTGCTTGAGATCTTCAACGACCTCATTCTGGCACATCGATGCCGTGCTGGCGGCCGTCCACACCAACACGACTACAAGCGCAACGGCACGACCACCCTGTTTGCCGCCCTCAACGTGCTCGACGGCACCGTCATCGGCAGGAACATGCAGCGCCATCGTCACCAGGAATTCATCCGCTTCCTCAACGCTATCGATGCCGAGGTGCCGGCCAGCAAGGCCATCCACGTCGTCCTCGACAACTACGCCGCTCACAAGCACCCCAACGTGCGTGCCTGGCTCGGCCGCCATCAGCGCTTCACCTTCCACTTCACACCGACCTCATGCTCGTGGCTCAACGCGGTCGAGGGCTTCTTCGCAAAACTGTCGAAGCGTCGTCTCAGACGCGGCGTCTTCCACTCCGTCGTCGACCTTCAGGCGGCGATCAACCGCTTCGTTGCAGAGCACAACCAGCGATCTAAACCCTTCACTTGGACCGCCGATCCAGACAAGATCATCGCTGCCGTCAAACGCGGGCACCAAATGTTAGATTCCATCCACTAGAATACGATCCGAGCAGGTGAGTATCGTACTGCGCAATGCGCCTCTCATCATGCTTACGAATATTTGCAACGCGATTGTCCTGGTACTGGCCCTCTGGAATTCGCAGGACTGGATGAAGGCGATACTCTGGGCGAGCCTCATAATAATTATTGCCGGCGCTATTGGAGTCAAAGCAAGATCGTCAACTCTGTCCCTGAAACCGAAATCGGTGTCGCGACGAGCTATGCAATAGCTTGTGCGCAACGCATGCGCGCTCGGCCTTTGTGAGGAACCCTTCCGGTTCCTGTTTTTTAACCAGGCGACCAGCGGTGGTCAGCTAATCATCACCTGACTTTGCGCGGGGATGATTTCCGGAGGGGCGTCGACCTTCGCCACAATTACTGCGGCGGCGATCGCCTATACCATGCTCTTTGTTGGCGCCGCGATTGCCATCTCCCGTTCCGGCGACTTTGCTTATTTGCTTGTAGCAATACTTATTGTCATTTATGCATTCACCCTGCTGAGGGCCGTCCTTGCCATTGCGCGGACCGTCCAGTGCGTCGCCTCGTGGTCGGGCTGCTCCAGCGTCAGCGCCACAACCTTGTCGACCAGCGCGGTCTCGAGCGGCGCGATGCCCGGAGGCCGGGTCTTATCGCGCAGCAGGCCATCCACGCCCTCGGCCATGAACCGCTCCTGCGAGCGCCACACGCAGGTCTTTGATTTGGCCGTGGCCGCCATGATCGCGACGGTGCCCAAGCCATCGTCGGTCACAAGATGATCCGCGCGCCACACGTGCTTTTGCGGCGAACCGCGCGCCGCGACGATCGCCTCAAGCCGGGCCCTATCCGATGCCGTGACGACGATGCTGATACCGGTGCGCATCCCGCATCGTCGCACAGGCACGCAACATCGGGAATCCCCAATCGGACTCGTCTGTCACGATCAATCCACCGGTGACAATGAGATCGCCGTCAAGCGTCACATGCTTGAACAGGATTTGGCGTCGGCTCTGGCTAACGATCAAATTTCACTCGTCTATCAGCCGTTTCTCGAAGTTGACAGCAACCGTATTCAAGGGTTCGAAGCGCTTCTGCGATGGCAACATCCAATACATGGGTCAATTCCGCCAGCGGAATTCATAGCCATCGCCGAAGAAACCGGATTGATCCATCCCATCGGTGAATGGGTGATCAGGGAGGCGTGTCAGGCTGCAGCGCGATGGCCAGAACACTTGCGGGTCTCAGTCAATCTATCCGTCGCTCAGTTTAGAAACAGGACGATCACGATAGTGAACACAATTGTCCGAGCGCTGGCCGACGCTGGCCTTTCGCCAACCAGGCTCGAGGTGGAGATCACTGAGTCGATACTGATCTCAAAATTTGACGCGACTATCGCGTTGCTGGAGTCGCTATCTGCGCTTGGGATAACAATTGCGTTGGATGATTTTGGAATAGGTTATTCATCGCTGACATACCTTCGTAAATTGCCGCTCCATCGGCTCAAAATTGACCAGTCCTTTGTTCGCGATATGCTGATTGATGCAGACTGCGCTGCGATCGTAAAATCAGTGGTTGGACTGGCACGTGAGCTGCGGATCGCCGTTATTGCTGAAGGTGTGGAGACCATCCAACAGCTCGACTACCTGCGCCAAATTAATTGCTCCGAAGTTCAGGGATACTTGGTGGGAAAGCCGATTCCGATTGAGCAAGTTGCGGGTCTGCTTGAAAAGCAACTCCCGGACAACATTGCGATGCGACGTCAACCCTAGCTTTCGTGTAGTCATCGCCGGGTCAATGGGCCGTTTCCGAAGTCCAGTGCCGTCGCCTTGAGCTACTAATATGCTCCGTAGGCGCCCGCCCACGGCCGTGCAGCCGGAATGATGACGATAATGGCAGGAGATGATCGAGATGCCGGTTCGGCCATCCGGCGCAATGCGCGGATATTCTGGGTGAGCCAGGCGAATGGTTCGAGCCGTTCATCTTCGCGCTCTGCTGGAGGGTGGCGATCGTTGCCCCATCTATGGCCGCCGCCATGCCCGCAGGCGCCGCTTATTGTCAACCCAGATTGGCAGAGGAACCGGCGTATTACCGCCCCTTGCGCTTGCGGCCGAGGCCCATCTTCTTGGCAAGCTGGGAACGGGCAGCCGCATAATTGGGAGCGACCATCGGATAGCTTGCGTCCAGGCCCCACTTCTCGCGGTATTCGATCGGCGTCAGATTGTAGTGGGTCATCAGATGACGCTTGAGCGACTTGAACTTCTTGCCGTCTTCAAGACAGACGATGTAGTCGTCATGGACAGAGCGTTTCGGATTCACCGCAGGCTTCTGCTTGTCGGCAGGGGGTTGCTCGGCGGTCCCGCCGACGCGGCCGAGAGCGGCATGGACATCGGCGATAAGGTTCGGCAGTTCGCCGGCCGGCACGGGATTGTTGCTGACATAGGCGGCCACCACATCGGCGGTCAGCTCGATTAGTGCATCGCTGTTTCTAGAAGGTGTTTCGACGATATCCATGCTGTTCCGGCCCCAACGAGAGTTGTTTCTATCTGCGCCCTTTTGCTATGTCGGGCATCTGCTATTTCGGGCATCGTGCGAATTTCATGCAGGAAAAGAGCCCTGTGATTCGCGTCGAATCATATTCATGATCCGTCTCGATATCGCGCGCAATGCCAGCCCCGCCGCTGGAATCCGATCCACCGACGACAAGCACATGCGGTTCTCGCCTCAGCGCCATCGGTCTGTCTTTTCGATCCATTCTCGCGTTCGCGCTTCGGGGTCGTCGTTCAGCGTGATGTCGGTGACCACTGCCGCGCAGTCCGCGCCAGCCGCAAAGACACCGTCGAGCCGGTCGGGGGGGACCGGCGCGGCATGGAGGGGTGGATGGCAGGTTAATTCGGCGGACGGCGTGGGAGCGACCCGACGGATGCCGCGCAAGACATCATGTACGAGGTCTGGGAAGCGACCAGTGGCAGCAAGCATATCGCGCTGGCCAGGAAAGCGCTTGAAGTCTCGCCGTTGTGCGCCGACGCCTATGTGCTGTTGGCCGAAGAGGAGGCGGGGTCTGTCGAGGAAGTGCTGGACTACTATCAGAAGGGCGTCGCGGCGGGTGCAAGCCAAGGAGAACGAGCCGTGGAGTTCTCTGATTGTTCCGCGAGTTGGCCAAAATCGCAGCTTCGGTCCGATTAGGCCTTCGAGGAACGACCAGCCGGACGTCTTCATGAGCCCGCGGCTCTGGTTGGAGAACTCGGTCGTGATCCTGACCAGCCTCGTGCGCGCGACGATCAGCATGCTGTCATAACCCTTCACCCGCACCTCGCGGGAGAAGCCCACCTCGGCCAGGTGCGCCAAGCCACCGCGTCGTTCGCGTCAGTTTTGTTCGGCGCCATGTCGAGCGCGGCCTTGGCATGCCGGGCGTCGATGCAGATCGCCGGAAGCCCTTCTGCGCTCAAGGTATGGTAGAGCCACACTGACGAAGGACCGGTCTCGAACACCACCCGCTTTGCCCGTTGGTTGGTGCCCGCCTGGGGATCACCTCAGCAAGCAAGTCGGGATCAGATGGGCAGTTGCTACACCAGATCCTCTTGCCATCGCGCCCACAGAAATCGCTGTCTTCTGTGGTTGCCGCCCGTGGCGCAAGAAGTTTCTCACCCAAATATGCGAGTGATCGAGTGCGGTCTTCTGTCAGGCCTTTAAATGCGGCATGTCAAAAGCCGCTGGCCGGTATGGTGATCTGCGGATCACCAATCGGCGTTCCACTGATGGTGCTGGCTGTGGTCCTGCAATGGTGGGCCAAGGTCGACCGTTACCATGTACGCCATGCGGCCTTGTCAGCCGGCCTTGCGTTCCTGCTCGCTCTTGCGGTCAACCAAGTTCATTCTTCTGTTCGTGCATCGGATACGGCCCTACGATGCCGGCGTGACGCATCTGTTGATTATGCCAAACGCTGACTGGTCATTCCCCTCCGACCACGCGACTGCCAGCTTTGCGATTGTGGCGGCCTTTGCAATGCAAAGTCTGCCGCGCCGGACGCTGACATTCTTCGTTATCGCGTTCCTGATCTGCTGGTCGAGAATTTATATCGGCACCCACTACCTGACCGACGTGATCGGCGGCGCCGTCACCGGCATCGTGGCCGCCCTGGCTGTCCGATTGGCCTATCGCGAGAACTCCCGGCTGGACACTCTGGTGACAAGAATTCTCTAGGCGCAGACGATACGCCATCTGGGACAAATCGCCTTCGCCGAAAATGCCGTCCAGCATGCGAAGGAGTTCGCGCACAGCTTCGGATTTGCAAGAGTAATGGATCATCTGCCGGTCGTGGCGGGTTTCGACAAGATCGAATGCTCGCAGCTTGGCCAGATGCTGCGACAAAGCAGATCGGCTGAGCATGACTTTCTTGGCAATGGCACTGACCGACATCTCACCGTCGGCCAGACAACTCATGATCAACAGCCGTCTCTCATTGCCCATCAGCATCAGAAATTCGGCTGCTGAGCCGGCATTGGCGATTAGCTTGCTCGAGACCATCGATCCCCCACGTTTTCCATACGAACGCCATGGGGCAACAGCGCTGATTCCATAGACTCACTCACGGATAGACGCTGCGATACAGGAAAACGTGGAATTGTAGAACATTTTTCCAAATCTCAAGACTTTCTTTGATTTAAGGCGGTTAACTGTCAGATTTGTGCATAGTCGACCCTTACGTTTTGCCAAGCTGCGGTCTGGTCCGGACAGCGCGGATCCTCGATGCAGCCCGGACCAGGTCATCCACAACTTTGCAGATATGATCGGCTTCCGCATGAAGATGATCGCCGCCGGCTACGAGGATGGCAACGACGCCAACCGGCTGCGTTCCGACCCGGTCTTCAAGATGGCCCAGGATGCGCCCCCTTCGGGTCGGGATCTGGCATCGCAATCGACGATGTGTCGGCTGGAGAACCTACCCGATGTGCGCTCGCTGCTCGCCATGGGCCGGGCGATGGTCGACCTCTACTGCGCCTCCTTCCGGCAGATTCCGAAGCGGATCGTGCTCGACATCGACGACACGTTTGACGCCGTGCACGGCAACCAGCAGCTCCGCCTCTTCAATGCCCATCACGACGAGTACGGCTTCCAGCCGATCGTTGTGTTCGATGGCAACGGCCGGTTCGCGGCTGCTGTCCTGCGACCGGCCAAGCGGCCAAGTGGGGCTGAGATCCGCGCTCACCTGGGCCGCCTCGTGCGGGCGATCCGGAGCAACTGGCCGAACATCCGGATCCTAATCCGGGCCGACGGCCACTATTGCAGCCCGCAGATCATCGACTGATGCCGCGCCAACGATGTCGACTTCATCCTCGGCGTAGCGCCCACCACGACCCTGCGCAAGCATGTCGCGGACCTGGAAGCCCGCACGACGGCGCGCTTTGAAGCGTCACCGAAGACGAACAAGGTCCGCAGGTTCAAGGAGTTCCTGGATGGGGCCGCCAGTTGGAGCCGCGTCGAGCGCATCATCGCGCAGGTCGAGGTCGGCGCCCAAGGGGCTGACACTTCGTCACCAACCTCGCCGGTGAAAAGGCCAAGGCGCTCTACGCGGATCTTTACTGCCGGCGCGGAGCGGCCGAGAACCACATCAAGTCCTGGAAGACGCATCTCGCGCCGAACGTCCTGCGGCCAACCAGTTCCGGCTGTTCCTGCATGCCGGCGCCTACTGGCTCATGTGGGGCCTGCGCGCTGCGATGCCGAAACGCTCCAGCTTTGCCGTCGCCCAATTCGACACGCTGCGTTTGCGCCTCATCAAGATCGCTGCGCGGGTGGTCGAGATGAAGACGCAAATCCGCCTGCACCTGCCGACATCCTGCCCCGACCAACGCATCCTGAGCATCGTCCTCGATCGCATTCCGCGGCTCGCGACATAACGATGGGGCGCAGACGCCCCGAAACGAGCCCGCCGACCGCAACCTGCAAACCCCCCTGCCATCACGACGGATCACCGCCAGCGCCTGACGAGGCTCGCGGAAAAGCGCCCAACAGCGGCCACATCGCCGCTTCAGGTCGCCAAAACCTCATCGCCGTGTATCAAGGCGGCTAAGTAACTGCAGTGGTTTTGGTAAGTTCGAATTTTAACCGTCGCCAAAATTTGTTTCGGCAAAGCCAACCGCGCCTATTGGGTGACAGGGCAACTATGCCATCTTCGGGAGTGCCACAACAAATTGGAATGAAATTCTTAGTCATTCATTTGTGCCTCATTCCTTAAATACCCCATGGAGTCGTGCGCCCGCATCCTGATGGGTTTTCTCCGCAGCCGGCGTCGAGGCGTGGGCACGGGCGGGAATGTCGCCATTATCTTTGCCCTAACCCTGCCGATTGTTGTCGGCGGAGCGGGTCTGGGTGTCGAAACGTCCTACTGGTATTACAGCAGCCTGAAATTACAGGCGGTGGCGGATGCGGCAGCTTATGCTGGCGCTTTGGAAAAAGTTTCGGGATCCGACATTCCAACGATTGTTTCGGCCGCGACACTGTCGGCGACGTCGAACGGTTTTGCAACGTCAACAGGCACGATCCAGGTTTTCACGCCCCCGTCGTCCGGCCCGAATGTCGCGAAAAAGGCGGTCGAGGTCATCGTTCATCAAAACCTTGATAGATTTTTCACCTCGATATTCACCCAGAACCCGGTTGGCGCGCAGGCGAGGGCGGTGGCCCTTATTACGGACGCTTCAAGAGCGTGCGTTCTGGCGCTCAATCCTTCTGCCTCGAAAGCGGCACTCTTTTCCGGCAGTGCGACCACAAAACTGACGGGATGCTCCGTCATGTCGAATTCGATAGCGGCGGACGCGATCAAGGTTCAAGGGTCGGCAAGCCTTGAGGCCGACTGTCTGATATCGGCCGGTGGCGTTTCATTGGCCAACGTTGTGAAGACCGTTTGCGCAAACCCACTTACCCAGGCGTTGCCAGCCGCAGATCCTTTTGCTGACTTGCCGGCGCCACCAGCCACGAACCCCTGTCAAAACAGTAATCCGTCGACCTTGACACCTGGAACGTACTGCAACGGGCTCAGCTTGAGCGGCATTGTAACCCTCTCGCCTGGGGTATACGTCATTCAGGGAGGCAATTTCAAAGCGAACGCGAACGCCAATATTTCCGGCGACGGCGTTATCATCTATCTGGCCGGCAGCTCTCGCGTCAGCATGAACGGCACGGCCACCGTCAAGCTCAGCGCTCCGACGTCAGGCACCTATTCCGGAGTGCTGTTTTATGGAGACAGGACCAACCTTGGCGGGCAGAGCACGCTGAATGGAACCGCGAATTCGCTTTTGACCGGGGCTCTCTATTTTCCAACACAGCAGGTCAATTATCTCGGCAATTTTTCAGGCACCGATGGTTGCACGCAGGTCGTCGCCGACACCATACAGTGGTCCGGCAACACAAGCGTCAGTCAGGATTGCACGGGCCTCGGAATGCGAGAAATTCCAGCGACGCAGTCCGTCCAGCTTGTCGAGTAACATCATGAACCGGAGAACGCCCCGGATTTTCCGGAACCAGTCCGGTGTTGCCGCCGTGGAATTTGCGCTGGTGCTTCCCATCCTGTGTTTTGTTCTCCTCGGTATCATCGACGGTTGGTCTTTCGTCTCCCATTCATTGTCGATGCGCGCCGGCGTCAAAACGGCGGCAAATCTCCTGATGGCGGGTGCAGCAAACGACACCGCTACACAAGCGATTGCCCTTTCGAGTTGGGACAGACATCCCGAAGACGCACAAGTCACGATGGTTCGGGAATACATGTGCGGCAGTACATTGGTGGACTCGACGAGCCTCTGCGCCGGGCCGAAAGTGCCGATGATTCTCGTTCGGATACAAGCGACAGCCACCTGGGTGCCGCCCTTCGCTTTTGGCAGTTTCCTGGAACCTCGCACGATCAGCCATCAAGAGGTGATCCGTGTTCGCTAGAGTATCCGTGTTGGTCAAGGCCGGGTCCAGTTTCGTTGGTCCCTAAGGAGGGTGTTTGCGAGAATGATGAGTTTTCGCATGATTGCCGTGAGAGCCGCCTTTGAGGGTTTGCCGGCGGCTTTCAACTTGCCGTATTTTGCCTTGAGATCGGGATTGAAGCGCATGGCGACGAGGGCGGGCATGTAGAGTGCCTGTCGGACCATGGCCCGCCCGCCGCGGATGAAGGCGCGGCCGGTCCATTGTCCAGACTGCCGGGCGACTGGAGCGAGGCCTGCGAGGGAAGCGGCCTGAGCCTGGCCGAGCGTGCCGAGTTCGGCATGTCGATGAGAAGCGCGCAGGCGGTGATTGCCGAGACGCCCGGAATCGAGACGAGGATGGCGAAGCGGCGGGAGAGATCGGGATCGGCCTGGATGAGCGCCATGATCTCCTTTTCGACAGCAGCCATTTGACGATCGATCTGCCTGAGCTGCTCGGCATTGTGGCGCTTGAGGATGGGAAGGGTCAGCGCCTTGGCCCTGTTCCTCGCCGCCGTTCGGTTCTTCACCAGCGCCTGGCGCGCCATCTGCAGGTCCTTGAGATCGTTGAGGAGCGGACCGCGCAGCGGCCGCGCCTCCAGATCGAGCAGCGCGCCCATGCGGGCGAGCATGGCGGCGTCCAGCCGGTGCGTCTTGGCGAGCCTGCCGGTGGCCTCGGCGAAGCGCCGGGCCTGGCGTGGGTTGACCTTGACCAACACCAGGCCCGCTGCCGCCAGACCCCGCTCGAAGGCCCGATGATAGGGACCTGTCGGCTCGTAGACGATGCGGACGCTGGGCGGGTCCAACTGGCTCGGGCTCAGCCAGCCCATCAACGCCTTGTGGCCGCGGCTGTCGCTGGCGAAGCGCCGGCTCGCACCGTCGCTCAGCCTGTGGGCATCGAGATGGTCTTTCGATATGTCGACCCCAATGGTATCGTTGGTCATCTTTCGCTTGTCCTGTGCTTGTCGTTCGGAGCCGAACTCCGGGTATCCGTTCAGGCCTCAAGGGAAAGACGAGGGCGATCCGACTCTAGCTCGACCCGTCAAACGGTCGGCAATTCCACCGATCCGACCCTCGCCGCTGCGGGAGGGCGGCTACCCTCTCCCAGCGGTTCCTTTCTGCCCCGTTCGGCAGCGAATGTCATAAGACAAGCAATTCCAGGAAAAGTGCGTAGCGGTTTTCCGTCCGGAATTGCGTAAAAACAAAGACCGATCGCATGCCGTTGGAGTCGCGACCGATCGGGCGGAGCAGCGCTGGAGTTTGCGTTGATCGCACCTGTTTCGGTGATGCTTTTGTTCGGAATTTTTGCGTTTGGGTGGTCTTTAAATGCGGAGTCCAGCGTTCGCTTCGCGCTGGAGAGGTCCACTCGTGCTCTACAGATGAACAATTCGCTTACACAGAGCGATGTTCAATCCATCGCCACGCAAGATTTGCTAATATTGGGAGTAAAAGACGTCGTGGTCACGATAGTAATTGATGCTCCAAACGGAGGCTATCGCATGGCGCATCCTGCCGCCAACTATGATTATGTGATCGCCTTCCCGTTTTTCGATCAATATCCCATCACTTATACACGCGACTGTAACAGTTCCACTGGTTGCAACATAAAAGTTATTTTTGCGGATGCCCTTCAGGGCAAGAGACAGTAGGGCAAGAGACGTCTTTCCTGCGAAAACGCGAACGTCCGAAATTGGGAAAACCGGTTCGGTTTTCGTATTTGTCTAAAGTTTCTCACAAACTTTTCGCCGTGCCGGCCGCGTTCACGCTTCTCGCTTCACCGGCGCAGGCTGGTCCCGGCGGCAACGGCGGCGGGCACGGTGCCGGCGGAAACTCGGGCGGGGCGGGATCGCAGGGCCATGGAGCTGCAACCTCCGCAGCCACCAAGGATTCTTCCACCAGCGGCCTGACAAAGGCACTCAGCGTCGTAGCCACCACGCCGGCGTCGCCGCAATCCACACTGTCCCTGCAGGCCGCATTGGACAAGTTCTTGGCTAAGAATGCCCCAGAGGACACGACAGATGACTCCTCAGCGAAATTCCCGAGACTACAAACTAGGTCAAGGCAGCGGCTGTTTTGACTTGACACTCTCCGCAGCTTCACTGTCTTGATCGTTGGCCCGCGCCGGACGAAAGGGCGCGGGCCCTTTTACTTTTCTGGAGCCTGCTAGGCGGGGTCCAATCCCTTCAGCCTTTGATGACCCAGTCGACGTGGGACAAAAGCCGTCCTGGCACTTCCCTCTTCCCTCTATGCGATTGCCGCAGTGGGGAAGTTGCGTCCCGTCTGAAGGCGCTGATCTTGCTCGAATGGCAGCTTTTGAGCAAAGCTTCGTAGCAGACGCGTGGTGGTCAAAGCATCTGCGGGCCGTGCAAAATGAAAGCCTTGACCGAATGTACAGCCGAGTTCGCGGAGACGCTCATGCTGCGCAGAGCACTCGATGCCTTCTGCGATAATTTTCTTGTCCAGTTTTCGCGCAATGTCGATCAGCGCTTCGACAATCACCTCGCTCGGACGGTCGATGAGCATGCGATCGACGAAGGACTTGTCGATTTTGATGATGTCGAGAGGAAAACTGAGAAGATGTGTCAGCGACGCATATCCAGTGCCAAAGTCATCGAGCGCGACGAGCATTCCTTTTTCTCGAAGACGCTGCACCGCTCGGACCGAGTCGTTGCCGGGATCGCCGATGAGCACGGTCTCGGTGACCTCGAGCACAACGTGCTTCAATGGCACTTTGGCGGCATCGAAGACTTTCGAAAGACGGGTTTCAAGGTCGTTTCGCCTGAAATCGGCAGCCGACAAATTGATGCCGACATGCTGGAACGGAATGCCGCTCGCGATCCAGGATCGAACGTCGTTTGCGATCTGTGAGAGTATGCTGTCAGTCAGACGGCAGGCAACTTCTCGATCCGAGAGCGCTGCCTGAAAGTCGCCGGCCGCGACAATACGGCCGTCAGTCGTTTTAATGCGAGCCAACGCCTCGAGCCCGATGACTTCTCCGGTGTCGAGGCGAACGAGTGGTTGGTAATAGGCGACGACCCGTTTGCCAGCGAGCGCCTGGTCAACCTCTCTGATCGTTTCTGTCCGGCAGGTGATTGCCGTGCGAAGGCCGGGCTCGAATTGAATATAACCGCCGCGGTTCGTCTGTTTGGCGTGATAGAGAGCAAAGTCTGCATTTTGACGAAGCAAATCGGCGTTTGTACCGTCAATACCATACACCGCGCCACCCATTGTTACCTGAGGGACGATCGCGTTTCCGTCGCTATGAAAAGGCTCCTCCATGGCGTTGCGAAGGGCGGACACCACAACGGATAGGGCAGTATGGTCAAGACATGGATCGACCACAATGGCAAATTCGTCGCCTCCGAGGCGACAGGCTAAAGCGAGTTTCGCGCTTCGCAATCGCGATGCGACTTCCTTTATGAGGGCGTCGCCCACCATGTGTCCCATCGTGTCGTTGATGAGTTTGAGATGGTCGATATCGAGCAGGATCAAGCCGAAGGATGTCGGACCGGTGCGTGGCTTGCGGCTGATGAAATCGTCGAAACAGCGTCGGTTCGGCAAGTCCGTGAGCTGGTCGTAGAACGCCAGTTGGTGGTTTCTCTTCTGAATTTCCATCTGCTCAAGGGCAATGGCGCACAGATTGACGCAGGTTTGGACGATCCGCCGTTCCAGATCGCTTGGGCCGCGTTTTGTGCGATAGTAAAAAGCGAATGTAGCAACAACACGCCCATCGCGGGCCTTGATTGGGCTTGACCAGCAAGCCAGCAGACCAAGAGGAAGGGCCAACCCGGTGAATGGCGCCCACAACGGATCGATGGAGATGTCAACGACCTCAATTGGTTTTCCAAAATAAGCCGCTGTGCCGCACGATCCGACGCTCGGACCAATCGCAAGACCTTCCAATGCGTCAGAGCAATGTTTTGGGAGGCTTGGGGCGGCGACGAGATGCAAACGCCCCTCAACGTTGACAGACAGGATTGAACAGATTGCGGTCGGAGCAAGCCCCTCGGCGCGGCGGCACAAGAGTTCCGCCACGGCGTCGAACTGCATGCCCGTAGCAATAGCCTCCAGAATTTCATTCTGAAGAGCCAACATGTGAATATTTGGATTTTCGTTCACCGCAATCCTCAATGCTATCCTCAATGACGTGGCGAGGATTAGGTCACGTTGAAGTTATTAAAACATGTTGGAGTTCTGGACAAATTGAGCAGGCCAAGCGCCAGCGTCCTCTTCCGTTGGCCTACCGTTTGTAAATCGGCGCCAACGCTCGAGCCCGCGAGCTATTGCCTTTGCTAATGATAGAGCCGCCAGAATTTGTTTTAGAAGAGCGATCAAGATCGGCAGCGTTCACCACCTCACGAAAAGTGAATCCGCCACTACGCCGGAGCTCGCGCTCGTGCCGGAACATATCTGGATCGGCGGCTAGTTTCGCAGAAGGCGGCATCGCCGGCCTCATGGTTCAGCGCCGCCCAAAGTGCAGTCCGGTCGAGCGTGATGCAGAAGCATTTGCGGTTGAGCCGCGCTGACAGAGACCTGTTGGCTTCCACCACGCTGGGAACTGTGAGCATGTCAGTGTCTCCTCGCCGAAGGCGACATAAGGCGGGGTCTTGGGTTAGCTGGCGAGGACGCCGAGAGCAACTCGCTGCCGACGGCTCTCTCCTCATCCGTGTGAATGACAAGCACGTCGACGCCGGAGCCGGTAAGGCTGATGATCTCCTCGCCTCTATGGTTCCGCTCGTGATCGACACCCGCGCCGAGCCAAGCGGCCACAGCACCGATCTTCTCCCGGATCGATGGCGCGTTTTCGCCAATGCCTGCTGTGAACACCAGCGTGTCCGTCCGTCCAAGGCAGCGGCCAAGGACTACTCGCATGCGGAGATCGATACCTGTTGAAGAGCTCGGGGCAGATATAGGCCGATTCCGGCGGCCCAGGAAACGGCAGGGGTCAGTTCTGCGGCACGACGATTTCGGAGCGGCGCGGACGCTGTCCGTTCTTGCCTGGGACGAGCACGACGATGACGCAGACCGCCTGACCGCCGCGTGTCGACTGCGACGCCTTGGCCAGCGTTCCGCCGTTCTGTTCGGCCACCTGCTGGCCGATCGCGTAGCAATCGTCCGCCGCCACGACAATGGGCTCATCCGGGCCGGACGCGGCGACCGGCGTCGCGCTTGCCTGCGCCGCTAACAGCCCCGCAGCGCAGAGCGCCAGGGTCGCGCTTCGGAAATGGGAGCGAAGCGTTTTCATGGTCGGCGTTGTAACGCATCGGTGCTGAACGTGAAATGAACGGTGAACGCCACTGAAAACATGCTCGTCACACCCCTGCAACGCGAGACAATCAATCTGAGATTTCACCGTCGGGCATTTTAGATTGATGCTGTCGTATCAAATACGCAGAGTCTGTTCTCACTGCGGCGTGCGCACCCATCTGAACCATGGCAGTCTGTCCGAGGCGCCTCCGCCTTCCAATAAGCCGATGAATGTCACAAGCAGGCTGTTAAAGTTCACAGTCCAGAGCGAAGCCGAATTTATAAAACTAAGTGAAGTCGTCGGGGCGCCTGAAAGCTAGGGGCCCGGCTCGAGTCGGTGAACTCCGCATTTGATACTCCAGGCGGCAGATCGCCGATTTGCGAATCCAAGTATAGGAAATTCCTGACCTGCAGTAATCGGTCGATGAGAGGCAGTGTGGAATCAGATCTCGGCGCGAACGCGCGCAGATCTCCGAGTCAGCCATTAGGTCCCGCAGCGCTACTCTAGCTCGACCTGATCCCGCACACGAAGACTGAACACCTCCGGGTCCGACTTACCAACCGTAGCTGAAGGTGGCGCCGCTACCGCCATCGCCGTTCTGCACGACATTGGTGGCGGTCCTTCTGCCGAACTGGAAAATGCCGTAGACGTTATCATTGCCGTTCTGCCGCAGGGTAGCTGAATGGCCATTGCCTGCTGTGCCGCCTAGTATGGCGTGCGCGGCTTAGAAGATCAGCCAAACACGGGGAGCAGACGAAATGCGACCGTGTTTGTTGATGTCGGAACTTGCAAGAGAATGAGCAGGTGGTGTGATCGATCGATCCACGACGCAAGATACTCCGGATGACTCACTGGCCGTTGTAGGTCGCAGTCGTGTTAGGAACTCGCGTTGCGGAAACCATCTTGGCCCGCGGTCATGTGCGACCGCACAAAACAGAGGCCGGACATATGATCGCAAGCGATCCGATCAAAACGCTGCTCAACACCTTGCGAGGAGGGGGCCAATGGTATGGACCCCGCCCTCCAGGCGAGGTGAAATCTCGAACGCCAACTGCAACGAAGGAGGATGTCATGCAGATCGTTCGAATAGGCCTGGATCTAGCGAAATACGTCTTCGAGGTTCACGGTGTCGACTGCCACGGGAAAGTCGTCGTGCGCAAAACGTTACGCCGCGATGCGGTAGCCCGCTTCTTCGCCAATCTGCCACGATGTCTGGTCGGCATGGAAGCCTCGAACGGAGCGCATTATTGGGCAAGGGTGCTTTCCGATCTCGGCCATGAGGTTCGGCTGATCAGCCCTCAGTTCGTGACGCCATACGTCAAGTCCAACAAGAACGACTGGAATGACGCTGAAGCGATTTGCGAAGCCGTAGGCCGCCCGACGATGCGTTTTGTTCCGCCGAAATCAGCCGATCAATTGGCAATTCAAGCAGTTCATCGCATTCGCAGCCGTCTGGTTGCAGATCGGGTCAAGCTCGTCAATCAGGTTCGTGGGCTTCTAGCCGAGCATGGAGTGGTCATTGCCCGCGACATCCCACGGCTGCGCCGGGCCCTTGCTGATATTACGGGGAGCAGCGACGATGGTCTCAATGAACTGGTGCGGGTGCTGATACGAGAAGTGCAAGCGGAGTTGGCCGAACTGGACCAACGCATTGCATCCTATGATCGGCGGGTTCGGGAGCTCTTTCGCAACAGCGAACTATGTCAGCGGCTTGGAAAGATCGAAGGTATCGGCCCTGTGACCGCGACAGCGTTGATCGCTGCCGTAGGTGATCGAACTTGCTTCAAGAACGGCCGCCAGTTTGCGGCATGGCTCGGTCTCGTGCCGAAACAACGATCCAGTGGAGGGCGAGCCCGCCTGTTCGGCATCAG
>NZ_JHQS01000053.1 GCF_014843845.1 Mesorhizobium amorphae
CCCCACGAATGCTGTAACTACTTCGAAAACGCCGGATATGCTTCCGTCAAAACCTGAAAGGCTCTAGATGGTGCGGCTCGCCGGGCCGAACTGATCGTTGCTGCCGGGCGAACGCGCCGCGCGGACACGAATACGATGAGTATGTTGATCAACCGGCTTGCCATTGCGCCGATGATGGACTGGGCATATAAGTCAATATAATCAGTTAGTTACGAGATGTCGTGTGCAAAAATCGCACACGAAAGTTCTGCTTCTCTTCTTTTTTCGTTCCCACGACGGAGCCGCCGACAGCCCTTTTCGGACGCCCTTCTGCCGACGATATTGATCGCTTCAATGCGGATGTTCGCCGGGATATCCGTGAACCTCATTGGCCGCCGCGGCGGCCAGTTTGCCTGGGGTTCTTGGAAGCTTATCGAACTTTCTGCCTCGCGCCACCACCCGAATTGCGGGCACTTGTGAAGGACGTTGGGACGAGCTAAGTCGGGTCCGGCAAGGGCGTGTGTTGCACTCCTAATTTCCGGCATGCTGGAAGATAACCGCGCTTCCATCCTTGCTAACCGCGAACACGTCGTAGCTGGCGTCAGGATCGCTGCCCATGCCCAGCGAGCCTTTCGGCATTCCGGGTACCGCAAGACCGGCGATCGCGGGTCGCTCCTTCAGCAGGCGCGCGATCGCATCAAGTGGCACGTGGCCTTCGACGTAGTAGCCCTCCACCAGCGCCGTATGGCAGCCCTGCAACTTGTCGGGGATGTCCAGCGATTTTTTCATTGGAGCAAGGTCATCGCTGTCATGCAGCGTTATCCCGTAGCCGGCTTGCCGCAGCGCCGCGGCCCACGCGCCACAGCAGCCGCACCAGGGATTCTTGTGCACGGCGACGGCAGGCTTCGTGGCAGCCCGGGCGCTGCCGGTAGCGACTGTTGCCAGCAACAGCAATAAGGTTCGTCTGTTCATCGCAACTACCTTTCTTACGGCCGGAGGTCGCAAGGTCGCCTCCGGCCCACATGCTACTTTATTTCAACGACGGTGATGCGCCCATTGACGCGGTCGGCCACGAACTCGATGGCCTGTCCCGGCTTGACCTTTTCGAGCATCGCGTCGTCGGCGACGACGAACACCATCGTCATGGCCGGCATATCAAGGTTTGCGAGCGGGTCGTGCTTGATCGTGATTTTCTTCTGCTTGGCGTCGACCTTGGTAACTTCGCCTTTGGTGTATTCGGCGGCGAAGGCATGGCCTGCTAGGCCCAGCATCAGGGCGGCGATTGTAACAACTGTCTTTTTCATGGGGAGTCTCCTTTACTTGGTGGCGACCTCGATGTCGCCTTTCATGCCGGCCTCGTAGTGGCCCGGGATCAGGCAGCCGAACGCAAAAGTCCCGGCCTTGGTGAAGGTCCAGACGATTTCCCCGCGCTTGCCCGGCGCAAGGCGGATCGCATTGGGATCGTCATGTTCCATCTCGGGGAACTTCTCCATGACTGCCTTGTGCTCGAGGATGGCCTCCATCTTGTCCATGACGAACTCGTGGTCGGTTTCGCCCTTGTTGTAGAACTTGAGGCGCAGTGTCTCCCCTTCCTTCGCGGTGAAGGATGCGGGCTGGAAGATCATCTTCCCGTCCGCCGTCTCCGACATGGAGATGTTGACGGTGCGTTTGGCCTTGCCGGCCTTGCCCGGCGCGCCGATCGCGAGCTCGTCATGCGAGTGGTTGCCGGTGCCGCCGGCAAGGGCGGGGGTGGCGGCGGCTATCATCAGAAGGCACAGGGCCGATTTCAGTTTCATGCAGTCTCTCCTGCTTTTCTTGGTCATGGTTTCATTCATCCCTTTGTCCCGTGCCCGACATGGCCGGCGGGCGGGACAACGGTCATTGCATCCTTGGCGGAAGCGGGCGCCGGGAGTGCGCCCGTCCATTCCCAGGCGACGGTGCCGGCGGGGTGCTCGTACCATCCCGGGTCTGCGTAATCGGTCGCTGACAGTCCCTCGCGGACCTTGACGACCGAGAACATGCCGCCCATCTCGATGGGACCGAACTGGCCCCAGCCCGTCATCATCGGGATGGTGTTGTCGGGGAGCGGCATTTCCATTTCGCCCATGTCGGCCATGCCGCGATTGCCCATGGCCATGTACTCGGGCTGAACACGCTTGATCTTCTCGGTGAGCTGGGTCTTGTCGACGCCGATAAACGTTGGGGCGTCGTGCCCCATGGCGTTCATCGTGTGATGCGACTTGTGGCAATGGACAGCCCAGTCGCCCGGATAGATGGCGTCGAACTCGTAGGCGCGCATGGCGCCGACAGGAATGTCGATCGACACTTCCGGCCAGCGCGCCTCCGGCCGCACCCACCCCCCATCCGTGCACGTCACTTCGAAGTCGTAGCCGTGCATGTGGATCGGGTGGTTGGTCATGGTGAGGTTGCCCACCCGCACCCTCACGCGGTCGCCCTTCGCCGCGACAAGATGGCTGATGCCCGGAAACACGCGGCTGTTCCAGCACCACATGTTGAAGTCGGTCATCTCCATAACGCGCGGCACATAGGAGCCGGGGTCGATGTCGTAGGCATTCAGCAAAAAAACGAAATCGCGGTCGACGCGGTGCAGGGCGGGGTCTTTCGGGTGGATGACGAAAAACCCCATCATCCCCATCGCCATCTGCGTCATTTCGTCAGCATGCGGGTGGTACATGAAGGTCCCGCTCTTCACGAGATCGAACTCGTAGACGAAGGTTTTGCCGGTCGGAATGCCGGGCTGGGTAAGGCCGGTCACCCCGTCCATGCCGCTTGGCAGGATCATGCCGTGCCAGTGGACGGTGGTGTGCTCGGGCAGCTTGTTGGTGACGAAGATGCGCACGCGATCCCCCTCGACGGCCTCGATGGTGGGTCCCGGCGACTGGCCGTTATAGCCCCACAGATAGGCAATCATGCCGGGCGCCATCTCGCGCTCGACGGGCTCCGCCACAAGGTGGAACTCCTTGACGTTGCCGTTCATCCGGTGCGGCAGTGTCCAGCCATTCAGCGTTACGACGGGCTGGTAGTCAGGCCCGCTCTTCGGGAAGAGCGGCGGCTGCATGTCAGGCGATTCCATAAGGGCGGCTTCGGGCAGCCCCATGGCGGAAGTCCTGGTCCAGGCGGCCGCGCCAGCCAGCAGCGCGCCGCCGCCCAGCAATTGTCGTCTTGTAACCATGGGATTGGTCCTTCTGGTTAGTGTCCAGCGCCGTCGCCGTCGGCGGCGGACGCGGTTACTGTTTCTGATGAAGCGGCGGCGCCGCCGCCGTGAACGGCGGTGCCGAGATTGACGTCGGCGATCCAGAAAGACTGACGGGCCTGCAGCGCCTGGATGTTGGCCTCGATGCGCGCGCGCGTATCGGCCAGCAGCTCGAAGGTATTGGTGATCATCCCGTTATAGGTGAGCACCGACTCCTCCTCGATCTTCTTGCGCAGGGGCACGACGCTGTTCCGGTAATGCCGCGCGATGTCGTAGGTTGAGCGGTAGGCATCAAAAGCGGAGCGCGCTTCCGACCGCACATTGACGGCTTTTTCAGCGAGCCGGTTTGCTGCCTGCATGTAGGCAAGCTCTGCCTTGCGCATACGCGGCTTGCCGGTGTCAAAGACCGGGATGACGAACTCGACCTCGATCCGGGGCGTGGCGACGTTCTTCGTCTCGCCGTCTTCTTCCTCCTCGCGCTCCACCTCAACGCCTGTCAGGAGCTCAAGGTCGGTCAGATAGCGGGTGGCCTCTGTCAACTTGTATTCACGGGCGAGCGCTTCCAGTTCCAGTCGCGCTATCTCAAGATCGACACGCTGCTGCAGCGCTTCGCGCTCGATCGGGCCCCTGCCATAAACGCCCTTCGGCAGGCCCGGAAGACGACCCGGGAGCTTGTAGGCGATATCCTGCCCCCAAAGGCCCATGAGCCGCGTCAGCTCCTCACGCGTCTGGCGCGCATCGAGCCGCGCCTGCGCCACCTGCCCGGCGAGCTCTGCGTTGAACACGAACTCCCGCGCCTGCCCTGTCTTGGAAAAAGCTCCTGTTTCGCCCAGCTTGCGGGCGAGCTCCGCTGCCGCATCCGCCGAGACCTGCGCCTGTCCCAGCAAGCCGACGGTCTCCTGCGCGGCGACCGCATTGACCCAGGCCCGCCGCGTATCGGCGGCCAGCCTCATGGTCTCTTCGGCCGCGCGCAGCTGAGCCTGCCGGAAACGGGCATCCGCGACGGCGACGCGCTTCTCCCGAGTCGTCAGCGCGAGAATATTGCTGACAACCGCGGCCTCCACCGTGCGCACCGCGTCGAGCGTCATGGCGCCGACCGACACGCGCGGATTGACGAGAAGGCGTTCCTGCCAGACGTCGGCCGCCGACAGGCCGATATCGGCATAGGCGGCCTGCAGGCCCTTGTTGTTGAGAAGCGCGACCTGAACCGCCATGTCGGGCCCGACCGGCCCTGACTTGACAAGGCGGCCGACCTGCTCGGCAAGGGCCTGAGCCTGCGCGTTGGACTGCACCCACACGGGGGTCTTGCCGGTGGCTGCACGGCTGCGCATGGCGACCGTGGTGAAACCCGATTGGGGGTCGCTGATGTCAACCGAGCCGGTGGTGGTGTCGCAGCCCGCCGTGAGCAGCGTCGCTGCGCAGGCTGAAAAAATGCGGAAAGGCAGCCTCACGATCCCGCTTCCTTGCCGGCCGGAGACAGATTGTCGTTGAGCCTGCGCCAGTTCTGTGGGTCGGTCGGCTCGCGATGAACGTAATTCACGACCGGATGATAGTGAGTATTTGTGATGCCGTAGGCGGGATCAGCCGGACTGAAGGCCGGGAGGGCGGCCTCGGGCGGCACGGCATTGCAACCCGCAAGGGCGAGCGACGCGCCGAGCGCCGCGCATACAGGAATGTTCATTGGGGAACCTGAAGCTGGAACGATGGGTCTGCGGCGGCGGCAAGAGCCGGAACGCCGGGCACACTCCGCCTGTGGGCGGACTCGTCAGCTGATGGTTCGGGGCGGTTTGATGACGGACGAAATCTGGCCGTCAGGCAGGGCGTGGGTAAAGTCGAACCGGAATCCGCCGGCTTCGGGCGCATGGATCAGTGGCGATGAGGCCGCCATCGCCTGGCTCATGACGCAATGCATCTCACAGCACAGATCTGTAGAGACCGGCTGGTGATGGTCGCTGCCGCCCTTATGCTCGTGCGCGCTTCCGGCGGAATGCTGCGCGGCATCATCATCAATGCCACTGACGTCGTGCCCGTGGCCGGCTGCAGCTGTCGCGACGCTCTCGCTTGCAGCCGCTGTGGCGGCGGCCGCCAGTCCCGGCTGCCAGATGGCAAGCAGAAGGAACATGCACGCGACGACAGCGCGCACAGCCTTTCTGCAGTGAATCATCGGGTATCCGATCATCGGGCATCTTTCGGCACGTGCAGGACGCAAAGTCAACACAAGACACAGCGCGCGCAAGTGCAGCGCACGATTTGGTAGGACAGGATTTGGGTTAAATGACGGCATCGTATGCCTGATCTTCTGCTTCTCATGATCGGCTCGCGACCCATAGATCCGCTGAGGTCATATGCGGATTTCTGATGGCAGAGGCGCATCTACGCTGAGTTAGTTCCCGCGTGTCACGCGAAGAACCTGTCCGCCGTCATCAGTTAGAAGCACTATCGAACCGTCACGCGCTACAGCCACATCGCGAATGCGGCCGGTGCCTTCCAGATAGCGAGCCTCGCCGGCGACGCGGCCAGCCGAGAGCGTAAGGCGTACAAGCGATCGACTGGACAGCCCACCGACGAGGATGCTTCCTCGCCATTCGGGGAACATGCTCCCATCGTAGAAGGCCATGCCGCTCGGCGCGATTACCGGATCCCAGTAGTAGATGGGCTGCTCCATGCCATCCCGGGCTGTGATCCCTTCGCCGATTGGCGCTCCGCTATAATTTTCCCCATAGGTAATGATGGGCCAGCCATAATTTTTTCCTGGCTCGGGACGGTTAAGTTCGTCGCCCCCACGCGGGCCGTGCTCGATCGTCCATAGCGCGCCATCGGGTCCAAGTGCCGCAGCCTGTACGTTCCTGTGTCCGAAGGACCAGATTTCCGGCAGGCCGCCTTCCAACTGGGGATTGCCAGGAGCCGCGCCTCCGTCCGGATTGATCCTGATGATCTTACCGAGATGCGTGCCGACGTCTTGGGCTAGCTGCCGCGGTCTGCGCTGTGATCTTTCACCGGTTGTAACAAACAAGGCACCGTCGCGGTCGAAGACGAGGCGCGATCCGAAATGGTTGTTCGATCGCCACGCCGGCTGCTGTTGAAAGACAACCCGCACGTCGCCCAGAGCCGCGCCATCGGCTGACAGAACACCGGTCGCGACGGCCGTCGCGTTACCCTCGGCGCCACGGGGCTGTGAGAAACTCCACCAAACCCGCCGAGACTCTTCGAAATCATCGCGAACGGCCACATCGAGGAGCCCGCCTTGGCCCCGCGCCACGACCTCAGGTACCCCCTGGATCGGCTCAGACACTGTCCCGTCGGACCGCACCAGGCGCATGCGTCCAGGGCGTTCCGTTACAAGCCATCCGCCATCCGGCAACTCCGCTATGCCCCAAGGGTTCTCAAGGCCTTCCGCGACCACAGTGCTTATCAACTGGATGCTGTCGTTGATTACCGGAGCGCGCGTTTGACCTGGGAACGCCGGCCGCTGATCTGCGGCGTTGGGCGGCGCCAGGTTGAAATCCTGCGCGCGGGCGTTCCCGGCCGCTGCGATGAAGATAGATGCAATCGCGGCACGAGAGGCGATAGACCAGCTTTGCCGGTGTCCGGATAGAGATTCCCGATTTATGCTTCGCATGAGATTATTCCTCTGCAGCTGTTGCTGGGCTGGGCGGTCATTTGGGAATCCTAAACGATCCGAGCCATTCGATAACACTTGCGATCGTCTGGCGTTCCCGATGGCAGTAGTGCTGCGCGATCGTCTCGACCCGGTGCTAACCGATTTGATCGTTTCATTTCGTCCGGCATTGCGGCGCCGTCTGGGAATTCGTTGAGAAGCCGTTGAAGACATTCCGGCGCGGTTGCAGCTAGCCCCGCTGTTGCCCAGGGCCGCCGTTTGGTCAGCTATGGTCGTTAATCAGCGGCGTAGTGCCTTTCGGTCGCCGATTTTTCCTCACCAACACAACCGTGCCGGCGTCGACCGTGATGAGGCCCAGCACCTGCACCGTGACCGGCCAAAATTCTCGTCGCATGGACGATTTAGCCCTCAAACCTCATCTTGTCGCCTGGCCTGGCCCTTGAGCGAATAGGGATAATTGGCCTTCGGAATGTGCAAAGTCACGCGATCTTCGATGCGCTTGCCACCGTGGCGATGATCGCCTCCTTGTAAGCGCAACAGCCGAGGCCCAGAAAGTTTTCGTTTCAGAAATGTCCACAGAAAGAGACAGCCCGGCGACGGCGGCCATACTGAACCAGCCGGTCCGTGGGCGCGTTTGCTTCAGCCAACCTGGCCAGCGCTTCTTCGACTTTTTGAGCCGACGCGTCTGTGCGCTTGATGTGCCGGACAACTTGCCGCCTTAGCTTCGCGAGCATTTCAGCGCGATATACGTCCCCGTATCTCGCAGTTTCAAGGTGGAGGGTCGCAAGCCTCATGGCGACGATTCCAATTAGTGGCAATAGAATTCGCGAATCCGACTTTCGTTCCGTTGTCCGACCTTTCGCTGTCTGGCTGATCCTACATATTGCTACACGGACGGACCGGCGGTTTCGGCTTGAACGGAAGAGGCTGGCGCCTGAGAGGAACGTCGGCAAGCGACGTTCGGATCGGCTTGACGGCACCAGTGGATTGAGTGGCGGCCACACGCCTAGTGAGCAGCGCCGCCGACATTTGGGCGAGCTTCGATTTTATACCCAAGGACTCCTCCCGAGAGACCTACTCCAGCAGGTCATTTCTACCACAGGTGGCGCCGCGCTCGCATTTAGATTTGCTAATTCAGGAACGATGGCAGCCGGGATCGACCCTCTTGGGCGGCACAGTCGCGACCAAAACGAATGAGCCGTTCGCGATCGAGAACCGCTATGTTGCACTTCCCCAGATGTCTTTGGAGCATATCGAGGGCTGCAGCCTTGGAGCGGCGAGGGGACTTGCCTACATCGCACATGTCGTCGATATGAAGGTCGATGAGTTCGCCGAAAGTTTTCAGGCGCGCTATACGGCACTTAGTCGGAGTCTCACCGCGATCGACTTGGCGCACGGTTTCGGTTGCCCAGCGCCATGCGTCGCCTCGGCGCAGGAAGGTCTCGCTGATCTAGCGACCTTTGCGACGGACTTGGACACGCCAGGAACCGGATGAGAGCTTTGTATAGGTGGCCATTTTTTCGTGTGCGCTCCGTGTGCACTGAGAGATCGAAACGTGGCGAAGAGGGTCGTATTCTGGCGTAAATTCGTGTGCACTCGGCAGGTTCTAACGATTTGATGTTAAAGAAAACATGCTGAAAAATCAAGACCATAGAGTAGCCATTGCACCCATGATGGACTGGACGGATCGGCATTGCCGGTTCTTCCACCGTCAGTTGACGCGTCGTGCGCTGCTCTACACCGAGATGGTGGTGGCCGACGCGATCATCCAGGGCGCCCGCGAGCGGCTGCTCGGCTTCGATGAGGCGGAGCACCCGGTGGCGCTGCAGCTCGGCGGCTCCGATGCCCAGAAGCTGGCCGAGGCGGCGCGCATCGGCGAGGCCTTCGGCTATGACGAGATCAACCTCAATGTCGGCTGCCCGTCGGATCGTGTCCAGTCCGGCACGTTCGGCGCCTGCCTGATGAAGACGCCTGTTCTGGTCGCCGACTGCGTCGCCGCGATGAAGGCTGCGGTGAAAATTCCTGTCACCGTCAAATGCCGCATCGGCGTCGACGAGCAGGACCCCGAGCCGGCGCTCGATACGCTGGCGGACGGCGTTTTGGCGGCCGGCGCCGACGCGCTGTGGGTGCATGCCCGCAAGGCGTGGCTGGAGGGGCTGAGCCCGAAGGAAAACCGTGACATCCCGCCGCTCGACTATGACAGGGTCTATCGGCTCAAGGCCAGAAAACCGAACGAATTCATCGGCATCAATGGCGGAATTCAATCATTGGACGCAGCACGTCTCCACCTCGACCATGTCGACGGCGTCATGCTAGGCCGCGCTGCCTACCACACGCCGGGTATCCTGACCGGAGCCGATGCCATGTTCTACGGCGGCGATGCGCCGGGCGCGTTCGACCATGCGGCGCTGATCGACGCGATGGCGACCTACGCTGCCCGCCATATCGAGAAGGGCGGACGGCTCGGCCATGTCACCCGCCACATGGTCGGCCTGTTTCACGGCCTGCCTGGCGCGCGCCGCTACCGGCAGATCCTGTCGACCGACGCGACGAGGCCGGGCGCTGGACCGGATGTGCTGAAGAAGGCCTTTGCCGCCGTCGATTTCAGCGGTGCTGCCGCGGAAGCAGCCTGACGGGTTTCAGTCCCTGAGGATCATCCGGTCGCCGCGCACGTCGAAGCCCGACAGCGAACCGATGAAGTTCATGCCGAGCAGGCTCTGGCCGAGCATGCCGGGCGCCGCGATCATCACCGGCATGTCCTTGCGCACGATGCCGCCGATCGCCACTTCGTCGGTCTTCACGGCGGCAGCGCGTGCCATGCCGTTGGCGGTCGAGACCGGTATGGTGAAGTTGAGGGCGGCAGGGTTGAAGCCCGCGGCCTGAGCGTCTTCCGCCGTCAGCACGATGCTGGTCGCGCCGGTGTCGACGACGGCGCGGATCGGCGCGCCATTGATCATGATGCGGGCTTCGAAATGGCCATTGTCGGCCTTGTCCAGCGTCACCGTCGCGTGACCGTCTTCCACGCCCAGCGCCAGGGGGCTGCCGGGAACGAGACCGGCGGTCACCCGGCTGGCGATATCCTGCAACTCGTAGCGGTACTGATACCCGGCGACCAGCGCCAGCGCGATGACGGCCCAGGTGCCGAGATTGCGGGCCATGTCACCCAGTGGCCGGCCTGAGCGAATGAGGCTGGCGCCGATCAGCGCAGCGATCGCGCCAAGCCAGATCAGCCGGCTGAAATCAGAGTTTTCGACACCGAAAGTGCTGCCAGCCGAATCGTTGATCATCAGCAGGATCAGTCCCGCGCCGATCACGACCATCACTATCCAGAACAGTCGGCTCATTGGCTTTGCCATCTCACGAGAGCACGTCGCGCTCGCGCGCCATGCGCGTGCGGCGCGTTTCCCGGCGCGGCCGCCGCTCGACCGTTTCCAGCCTTGCCGGCAATTCGGCCATGACGCTGCGGCGCGTTTCCGGGGTCATGCCGATCCAGGCGCCAATCTCCTCGCGCGTGCGGCCACAGCCGAAACAGAAGCCGGTTTTCATATCGATCGAACAAACCAGGATGCACGGGGATTCGATGGCCGTCATGATATTCTCTTGCGTTACTTCCACATGGTGCAACGCTAGGGCCAATGCAAGCCCTCGGGAATGCGTCGCCAGCAGCCACGTTCGCGTCAACGTTGGCGGTTGTGCCGGCCGGGCAAGCCAGCTATGCCGCTGACCAACCTCCAGCAACGATCGCCACCGACATGACCAGCGCACTACCTTTCGACGATTTTCGCAACCTGCTGGCAAACCTGCCGCCGGCCGATGCGCAGGCCGAGGCGCGCGTGCGTGCGCTGTTTGCCAAGGCCGACAAGCCCAGAGGATCGCTTGGCCGCGTCGAGGACATCGCCGCCTGGCTCTCAGCCTGGAGTGGGCGCGCCCCGCCGGCGGTGAACCGGCCTTTGGTCGCGATCTTTGCCGGCAACCATGGCGTCACCCGTCACGGCATTTCGCCGCGGCCGGTGGCGGCTACCGCCAATGCCGTCGAGCTTTGCGCGGCCGGGGGTGCTGCGATCAACCAGGTCTGCATCGCCAATGATCTCGGCCTCAAGGTTTTCGACCTCGCGCTCCATATCCCGACCGAGGACATCACCGAAGACGCCGCACTCGACGAGCGCGGCTGCGCCGCCACCATGGCCTTCGGCATGGAGGCGATTGCCGGCGGCAGCGACCTGCTTTGCCTCGGCGATCTCGGCGTCGGCAATTCCACCGTCGCCGCCGCCCTGTGCGCCGCCCTGTTCGGCGACGGCGGCGCCGACTGGGTTGGAGCGGGATCGGGCGCCGATGCCGCGATGCTGGCGCGCAAGGCCGCGGTGGTCGACACGGCACTTGCTTTCCATGCCGACGCCTTGCGCGATCCTCTCGAGGCCTTGCGCCGGGTTGGCGGCCGCGAGTTCGCGGCAATAGCCGGCGCCATCCTGGCTGCCCGCATGCAGAAGATCCCGGTGCTGCTCGACGGCTTTGCAGCGACCGCCGCGGCGGCGGTGCTGTATGCCGCGAACGAGGCTGCGCTCGACCATTGTCTTCTTGCTGGCCTGTCATCGGAGACAGGGCACGCAAAGGCCGCCGAACGGCTAGGCCTTCGGCCGCTGTTCGACCTTGGCGTCAGCCACGGCGAAGGGGTAGGGGCCGCACTTGCCGCCGGTCTGGTCAAGGCCGCCGCACTCACCAGCTCGGGCATGGCGGCGGCTGTTCGTGGCTAGTGCAGGATTTAGCGCCTGCGCGCGGCAACCGCCTTGGTGGGCAGGGCCGGCAGTTCCTCCATCACCCGGCTGAGCGGGAAGATGGCGATCGCCTCTGTGCCTTCGCGCAGCTTGGAATGAAGTTCGAACTCGCCGCCATGCATGGCCAGCAGGCCCTGCACGATCGGCAGGCCAAGTCCGGTTCCCTGTTCGGCGCTCTTGATGGCGATCGAGCCCTGGCCGAAGGCGGACAGCACCACCGGAATCTCTTCTTCCGGTATGCCCGGGCCGTTGTCCTTGACCGAGATGTATTGCCCGCCGCCGGCCGTCCAGCCGACGCGCACGCGGACCTCGCCGCCGGATGCGGTGAACTTGATGGCGTTGGACAGAAGGTTGAGCGTGATCTGCCTCACCGCGCGCTCGTCGGCGAACAGCCGCGGCAAGGTGGTTTCGAAATCCTGGACGACGCGGATGTCTTTGTTGCGCGCCTTCAGTTCCATCATGTGGCAGCAATCCTCGACGACGCTGGGCAGCATCACCGGCTCCTCGCTGATCTGGTAGCGACCCGCCTCGATGCGAGAGAGGTCGAGGATCTCGTTGATCAGGTCGAGCAGATGCTGGCCAGACTCGTGCACGTCATGAGCGTAGTCGCGGTAGGTCGGGTTGCTCATCGGTCCGAGCACCTCGTTGGCCATCACCTCGGAAAAGCCGAGAATGGCGTTGAGCGGGGTCCGGAGCTCATGGCTCATCGAGGCAAGAAAGCGCGACTTGGCCAGATTGGCATCCTCGGCCCGCCGCCGCGCTTCGTCCGACATCGATTTCGCCGTCTCGACCTCGGCGATCAACGCGTCCTTTTCGGACCGGAACGACAACAGCATCAGCGACGAACGGTTGAGATTGCGCGCGACATAGATGAAGAAGGGCAGGGCTGCGACCAGCAGAGCGGCCATGATCAGCTCGATCGGCATCCAGAACCGTGCGCCGGAATAGGCATAGACCGCCACCGGAACGGCAAAGGTCGCCAGCAGGGCGCCGCCCAGCGACGAGGCCATGACGGAAGTCGCCGCCATCGCAACCAGCAGCACCATCGCCTTGACTATCTGGAACTGGTCGATCTGGCAGGTTGCGCAACCGAGCCAGGCGAACCAGGCCCAGCCGAGGCCGCACAGCGAGTGGCCGATCAGGAAATCCCTTTGCGTTCGCGACGGGTCGAGTTCGGAAGCTTCGGTGCGTTCGACGCGCCGCGCCATGAATGAAACGACGGTGTAGCAGATGAGCATGAACAGCGCCCAGACGGCGATCTGCTTGTCCATTCCGGCAAGCAGGCCTACTGCCGCGATCGCCAGCACAAGCAGCGGAATGGCGATCACTCCACTCATCATCGAGCGAGCGTGCAGCTTCAGGAGTTCGCGGTCGAAGTCGAGATTGCCGGCCTGCTGCGAGAGACGGTCACGCGTCCTGCGCACCGCGCGCGCCACATCGCTGTTGCGATGCGGTTTCCTGCGGTCCACAATGAATTTGTCCGCTGTGTTCGAGCGTAGCAAAGGCATGATAACTTCGATTTATGCGCGCAGCGATTTCAATTCGTTAAGCTACGTTCGAATGATTAAGAGTCTGTTTGCCATATGAGCCGTTCGTGGTCGCCGAGGCCGCGTCGGCGCTATGCTCCGCCGCCGCCGCGAAGCCTGTGGCGCAGGCTGCTGGACTACGGACTGACGGTCATCCTCCTTGGCTTGCTGATCCTGCTTGCGGCGCGCCTCGACCGGTTCGAGACCCGCAAGGCCGAAGGTGCGGCCATCGTCAACGATGGCGATTCGATCACGCTCGGCAGCGAGCGCATCCGCATGCGCGGCATCGACGCCCCGGAATACCATCAGGTCTGCCGCAAGGATGGCGCCGACTACCCTTGCGGCAAGCTCGCGCGCCAGTCGCTGGTGCGGCTGATCGGCGGCCGGCCCGTCTCCTGCAGTGGCTGGCAGCGCGATCGCTACGGCCGGCTGCTTGGCGACTGCAAGGCCGGCAGCACGGATCTCAACCGCGCCCAGGTCGAGGCCGGTTGGGCGGTCGCCTTTGGCGATTTCGAGACCGAGGAGGCCGGCGCCCGCGCCGGCAGTCCGGCATCTGGGCCGGCAGCTTCGACGAACCGCAGGACTGGCGCGACACCCACGGCCACGATCTGGTCGAAAGCAAGCACGGCACGCTCGCCTCGATCGGCGACGCCATGCGTGAGTTTTTCCGCATCCGGTGATGGCGAACAGCTGTATGAACCCTATAGTTTGTCAGGACAAATCGGGAGGGATGGGATGAAACTGTTCGACGGCGGCCGCGCGCCCAATCCGCGGCGGGTCCGCGTTTTCCTCGCCGAGAAAGAGATCGAGGTTCCCTTGGTGCCCGTCGATATGGGCGCGCTTGGGCACAAACAGGAGCCGGTCAGCTCACGCAACCCGCTGCGGCGCCTGCCTGTGCTCGAACTCGACGACGGCACCATCATCACCGAATCCGTTGCCATCTGCCGCTATTTCGAGGAGCTGCATCCAGAGCCCGCTCTGTTCGGGCGCGGCGCGCTCGGCAAGGCCAGGGTCGAGATGTGGCAACGGCGCATGGAGTTCAATCTGCTCAGTTGCGTAGCGCAGGCTTTTCGCCACATCCACCCGGCGATGAAGGAATGGGAGATCCCGCAAATCCCCGAATGGGGCGAGGCCAACAAACCGAAAGCGATCGAATTCCTGAAACTGCTCGACGGCGAACTGGCACAACGGGAGTTCGCCGCCGGCGACGCTTACTCGATCGCCGACATCACCGGCCTGATCGCCATCGACTTCATGAAGCCGGCACGCATCAAGGTGCCGGAAGAGTACACCAACGTGCTGCGCTGGCATCAGGCGATCTCCAGCCGGCCAAGTGCTGCCGCCTGAGGATGAGCGCAGAACTGGACAGCTTCACGGCCAAGGTCCGCGCCTGCCGCATCTGCGTCGAGCACCCGCTCGGCCGGCCGCTGCCGCACGAGCCGCGCCCGGTGCTGCGGCCGTCGTCGAGCGCCCGCATCCTGCTTGCCAGCCAGGCGCCGGGCACCAAGGTGCACATCACAGGCATGCCCTTCACCGACGCCTCCGGCGACCGGCTGCGCAGTTGGCTCGGCGTCACCAGCGAGGAGTTCTACGACACGGAAAAATTCGCCATCGTGCCGATGGGCTTCTGCTTTCCCGGCCAGGACGCCAAGGGCGCGGACCTGCCGCCGCGCCGCGAATGCGCGCCGGCATGGCGCGCGCCGCTGATGGCGCTGATGCCGCGCGTCGATCTCGTCCTGACGATCGGCATCTACGCGCAATCCTGGCACATGGGCGCCACGCGCCGTTCCTCGCTGACCGAAACGGTGAAGGACTGGCGCGCCATATGGGATGGCCCGGGCGGCCCAAAAGTGCTGCCGCTGCCGCATCCGTCCTGGCGCAACTCCGGCTGGCTGAAGCGGAATCCATGGTTCGAAATGGATTTGCTGCCGTTCCTGAGGTCGGAAATCCGCTATCGCCTTGTTTAGCCATCTTGCAAGAAATCACTCGCTTTTGCGGCGGTTGGGAGAATTTCGTTCTTGTGAAAGCCCCGAATAAAAGGGAATATAGCCAAACTATTCCTCTGGGAGCATCCAATGGACCGCCTTGACAGAAAAATCCTTCGCCTCCTGCAGGAGGACGCGACGCTCGCGGTTGCCGATGTCGCCAAGAAAGTCGGCCTGTCGACGACGCCGTGCTGGCGGCGCATCCAGAAGCTCGAGGAAGAGGGCGTCATCAAGCGGCGCGTCGCCATCCTCGACCACGAGAAAGTCAATGTGCGCGTCACCGTCTTCGTGTCGATCCGCACCAATTCGCACAGCCACGAATGGCTGCGGCGCTTCTCCGAGGTCATCCAGGAATTTCCGGAAGTGGTCGAGTTCTACCGCATGAGCGGCGATGTCGACTATCTGCTGCGCGTCGTCGTGCCCGACATCGCCGCCTACGACGCCTTCTACAAGCGGCTGATCGCCAAGATCGAGATCCGCGACGTGTCGTCGTCCTTCGCCATGGAGCAGATCAAGTACACGACCGAAATCCCGCTCGACTACATGGTGTTGGACAAGGAATCGGGCGCCAACGCTGCTTGAGGCTCAATTCGTTACTTCTTATTTTTGTTGAGAAAACTCCAGGGCGAGTTGACCGGCAGCGTGACCGTGTCTGGCACGCTGTCAACGCTTGCCACCTCCGCCTTGCGCACGGTGTAGCCCGACTGGATGACACTGACGCCGTCGAGGATAAAAAGCTGGCTCTTCTCCATGCCCGGCTGCAGCGTGCCGGTGACGGAAACCGGCTGATAGGCTTCCGACATTTTGTAAGGATGCGCCGGCGTGACCAGCACGATCTGGTTCGGCGGCGGCGTCGGCATGTGGCTGCAGGCGCCGGTCCACGGCACCAGCAGGAACTGGTAGACGAGGTCACCCTCGCGATCGACCGGGAGTGCATAGCCAGCTAATTGAACGGTCTTGTCCTGCAAATTGACCGACAGCGTTTCGCCATGGTCGGGCAATTTTGCCGCAATCATCGGCAGGCCGGCGTCTTCGGCGATCGCTTGCGTCGCCGGACGCAGGTCCTTCCAGAATATGTGCGCGGTTTCAGGGGACGCGTTTACCGAAGCAATGGGCAGGAGCAGCACGATTGCCAGAGCCACGGTCGATGTTAGGCAAATGCGCATTGGCTGCTTCCCTTTGACATCAAGTAAAGCCGCCGTCGTCGGTAGCGTCAACGCTCCAGCCGCATCACATGTCTGCGAGAGCCCGCCATGCCGGTCTCGTGGAAGCCGCGGGCGACGAACATGTCGCGAAAGCCCATGAATCGGTAGCTCGGCGATGCCTCGTCGACCGGATAGGCCTCGATCGTGTCCGCACCTCTGGCAAAGGCGTGATCGATGGCCGCGTCGAGCAATGCCGAGGCAAAACCGTCGCCGCGCAGCGCCCTCGGCACGTAGAAGCAGACGATCGACCAGACGCCGGTCTCGCTGTCGTCCTGCTGTTGCGAGAGCTTGCGATAGGTCTCGCGCGGCGCGACCGAGCACCAGCCGACGGTCTTGCCTTCGAGTTCGGCGAGAATGCCGACCGGCGTGCCGGCCTCGATGAGCGCCATCATCGCCCGCTTCATCTCATCGTTCTGGACATGCTCGCGGCTGCGCAGATGGCGCCAGGCCGTGCACCAGCAATATTTCGGTCCGCCCGGCGCTTCGAACAGGTTCTCGAAATCCGCGCGCGTTTCCTTCGTCACCTCGATGAACCGCAGTTTGGCGAGATCAGGCTTGACTTCAGCCTTTCCTGGCAGCGATCCGCTCGAGCGTCTTGGCATTGCTCAATTCCCTCACTGCGTCCTTGCCGATCCAGCGCGCCGTTTTGTCGGTTGACTGCGCCAGCCGTTCAGCGACGGCAAAGGCAGCTCCGTGCATCTCCATCGATCGCTTGCCGATCGAACGAAGCGCCCAGTTCACAGCCTTCTTCACGAAGTTGCGGCCGTCGGTGGCATGCGCTTCGATGACCGGCAGGAAGCCGAGGAACGTCGCTGCTGGCTCTTGCTTCCGGTGGACGACTGACCAGGCCATCATGGCAAAGGCCGTGCGTCGAACGAACTCCCGTTCGTCGGCCGCGAACTCGTCGATCAGCTCCCTCCAGGACTCCGTGTCGACAAAGAGATCGGAGACGCCGTCGACGATATCCCACGAATCGAAAGACGCCGCCCATTGCCTCGCATCCGCGGCTGAGAACCGCTTCGGGTCGGCAGTGACGGAAGCGATGAACTGCGCCTCCATGATACCGGTCTGCCATAGTTCGAAGGCGCGTTCATGGTTGCGCTTGATTTTCCTGGCAATTTGCCGCTGCACGCCATGCGGAATGCCGAGCGCACGTTCGATCTTGATGCCGTAGCGCAGCATGCCACGGCGATTTTCCTCCGACCCGATCGAGCGCAGATGCGCGACGATTTCGTCGGCACTGGATTGGGGCGAAAGCTCGGCCACCGCGATATCCTACTTCTCCAGGCGCGCCAGCAGCGAGGACGTATCCCAGCGCCGGCCGCCCATCGCCTGCACATCCTTGTAGAACTGGTCGACAAGCGCCGTCACCGGCAGCTTGGCGCCATTTCGATCGGCCTCGGTGAGGCAGATGCCGAGATCCTTGCGCATCCAGTCCACGGCGAAGCCGAAATCATATTTGCCGGCATTCATGGTCTTGTGCCGGTTCTCCATCTGCCATGAGCCGGCGGCGCCCTTGGAGATCACCTCGATGACCTTCTCGATGTCGAGCCCGGCCTTCTTGCCGAAATGGATACCCTCGGCCAGGCCCTGCACCAGCCCGGCAATGGTGATCTGGTTGATCATCTTGGTGAGCTGGCCGGCACCTGCCGGCCCCATCAGCCCGACCATGCGGGCGAAGGCATCGATGACGGGCTTGGCCTTGTCGAAGGCTGCCTGCTCGCCGCCGACCATGACGGTCAGCACGCCGTTCTCGGCGCCGGCCTGGCCGCCGGAGACCGGCGCGTCGAGGAAAGAGAAGCCAAGTGCGCTCGCCTTCTCGGCCAGTTCGCGCGCGACCTCGGCCGACGCGGTGGTGTTGTCGATATAGACCGCGCCTTTCTTCATCGCCTTGAAGGCGCCGTCGGCACCAATCGTCACCGAACGCAAATCGTCGTCATTGCCGACGCAGGAGAAGACGAAATCCTTGCCCTCGGCCGCCTCAGTCGGCGTCGCGGCAAAACGGCCACCATGCTGGCTAACCCATTGCTCAGCCTTCGCCGTGGTGCGGTTGTAGACGGTGACGTCGTGGCCGCCCTTGTTCCTGAGGTGCCCGGCCATCGGGTAACCCATGACGCCAAGACCGAGAAATGCCACCGATGCCATAGGCCTACCTTCCAGCGGAAACGAGAATTTGCCGTGGAACGTCTAGGCCTTGCGGCGGATTCGTCAAGATGCCGACGCCGGCCGTGTCTTGGGCCTGAATCCAGAAACGCGTCAGCGCTTGAGGTGGATGGTGATACGGCGTTCGATCCATTCGATGCCATGACGCAATATCTCGACGATCACCAGATAGACGATGGCGACCCAGATATAGGCCTGGATATCGAAGGTGCGGGAATAGGCAAGCTTTGCCATGCCCATCAGATCGTAGACGGTGATGATGGCGACGATCGCGGACGCCTTGATCATCAGGATTAGCTCGTTGCCATAGGGCCGCAGGGCGACGATCAGCGCTTGCGGCAGGATGATCTTCCACAACGTCTGCAATTTGTGCAGGCCGAGCGAAGCAGCGCCCTCCCACTGGCCTTTCGGCACGCTTTCTATTGCACCGCGCAATATCTCTGCCTGGTACGCGGCTGTGTTGAGCGCGAAAGCAAATACGCCACAGTTGAACGCCTCACGGAAAAAGCCCCACAGCCCAACCATTTCGAGCTGTGGCTTGAACGAGCCGACCCCGTAGTAAACCAGAAAGGTCTGCACGAGCAGGGGCGTTCCACGGAAGAAATAGACATAACAATAGGCAAGACCGGACAGAATCCGGTTCTTCGACATGCGCGCATAGGCGACCGGAAGCGACAGGATGGCGCCCAGAGTGATCGAAATGCCAACCAGCGAAAGTGTGACACCCAAGCCTTGCAGGTAGCTGGGTGCATATTTGGCGAAAAGCTCACTATTCCAGGCAACGACGAGGTAGGAGACCAAACCGACGCCGAACGCTATCCACAAACAAACGAGCGCGTAGCCAATAATTCGTCGACGCGGCCAGCCCTGCGCTCGTGGCGGCGGCCGTTCGACTACGGTCGCTGTGGCGCTCATCGTTGTGCCTCCCGCCGGCCAAGCGAGCGCAAAATGGCGCTGGTAGCAAAGGACGACAGGACGGCCAAGCCAAGAAAGACCAAGGCCGCCACACCGTAAAACAGGAAGGAGTGTTTGGTGACCTTTGCCGCCACGTTAGCGGCACGAAGCGTTTCAGCCAGCCCAACGACAGATACCAGGGACGTGTCTTTAAGCAGGCTGAGCCAGCAATTTTCGAGACCCGGAAATGCGATGCGGATCAGCTGCGGCAAAATCACTTTGCGCATCGTTTGCCAATTCGAAAGGCCGATGGCATAGCCACCTTCATATTGGCCCTTAGGTATAGCGCGGAAAGCCGAGAGGAAAACCTCGCTGGCGTAGGACGAAAATATAAGGGCAAGCACAATCATGCCGGCCACGAAGCCGTTAACATCGATCGTGGAGTCTGGGTATATCAATCTGATCAGATATTGCAGCACCAGCGGCGCGCCGAAGAAAAACAGAAAAAGCGTCACCAGCTCCGGCAACCCACGGAAGATCGTCGTGTAGATGTTGGCGGCCAAGCGCAGCGAGGGTTCTTCCGACTGCTTGGCAAACGCGACAAAGAAACCAACCGTCAAACCGATCGGAAGCGTGGCCAGCGCAAGAAGCACCGTGACAAGTGCGCCAAAGGCGATGTCGTCGAGCCAACCATCGGGCCCCCAACTGAGAAGCGTCCATACGCTCTGCTGCATCCGCCTGCCTGTCCCCACCTTCTTTTCTGAAAAACGTGCAAACACCCCTGGTGCGCGGCATCCTTATGAGAACGGCGGGAAATTCCCGCCGTTCTTGCCGTCAAATGCTGTGGATCAGGAATCGCCGCCGTAGACGTCGAACTTGAAGTACTTGTCGTTGATTTCCTTGTATTTTCCATTGGCGCGAATGGCGTCGATCGCGGCG
The DNA here is from genome assembly GCF_014843845.1 of Mesorhizobium amorphae. GTDB lineage: Bacteria > Pseudomonadota > Alphaproteobacteria > Rhizobiales > Rhizobiaceae > Mesorhizobium > Mesorhizobium amorphae_A. The sequence continues at coordinate 20,297 of NZ_JHQS01000053.1, forward strand.
TTGAACTGGTTGACCAGGTCGGTCTCGCCCTTGCGTACCGCAATGCCCGCGCCCGGACCGTGGATTTCAACGACCGGCTTGATCGCACCGACCAGCTTGCAGCAGGCGCCGTCAGGCGAATCCAGCCACTGCTGCAGCACGACGATGTCGTCATTGGCGGCATCGAGGCGGCCATTGGCGAGATCGAGCTGGTATTCCTGCGCGGTCGGATAGGGCTTGACCGTGCTGTCGGTGTAGATCTTGCTCGAATAGTTGAAATGCGTGGTCGCAGCCTGCACGCCGATCGTCTTGCCGGCCAGGTCTTCTTTGGTCACGCCCTTGATGTCGCTGTCCTTGGGCGCCACGATCGCCGGTGGCGTGTTGTAGTATTTGTGGGTGAAGTCGACCTTTTCGGCGCGCTCCGGCGTGATCGACATCGACGCGACGATGGCGTCGAACTTGCCTGCCTGCAGCGCCGGAATGATGCCGTCCCAATCCTGGGCGACGAAGGTGCACTTCACCTTCATTTCGTCGCAGAGAGCCTTGGCGATGTCGATGTCGAAGCCGACGAGCTGCCCGTCGGAAGTCAGGTTGTTGAATGGCGGATAGGCGCCCTCCGTGCCGATCTTCAGGGTTTTTTCCTGAGCCTGGGCGACGCCCAAGGTCAGCAGCGCAGCCGATGCGGCGAGCGCGATACGCAATGCAATTCGCATGATGGTCCTCTCATATTGTCCCGGCCGCTGTTCCATGCGGCTCTGAGGGCGGTGCTTTTTGACCGCCCGCTGGCGGCGATACTCCCACTCTTTTCCCGAAAAAAGCAACTGCAAAACAGTGGCCTCGGGGATTTGCATTCCCGGCCAAAGATGACGCAAGGTTAGAGCCTGGAAACACGATCGTCGGCGGCTGAATGATGTTTTGCGGACCCGCTCAGCGCTTCAGACCTGAGACGCCTTCGACGAAGTCAGCTATCGATTTCACGTCGTCGAGATCGAACACCGGCAGACCTTCTCCATCGGCCGCGAAGTCGGCGGCGATGGCGACGATGTTGGGATCGCTGGCTGCCAGCGGCGTGCGGTCCTTGGCCTCCAGCCGCCGCGTCTCGATCTTCTTGTGCGCCTCGCGTTTGTAGCCCTCGACCAGCACGATATCGGACGGCGCCAGCCGCGACAGGATGGCGTCCAGCGTCGGCTCGTCTTCGCCGCGCAATTCGTGCATTAGCGCCCAGCGTCGGCCGGACACGATCGCGACCTCGGTTGCGCCTGCCTGGCGGTGGCGAAAGGAGTCGGCGCCCTCCTTGTCGATGTCGAAATCATGATGGGCGTGCTTCACCGTCGACACGCTCCAGCCGCGCCGCACCAGCTCGGCGACCAGCTTTTCGGTCAGGGTGGTCTTGCCGGAATTCTTCCAGCCTGTGATGCCGAAGACGCGTCTCATGGTTTGATGCTCTGCAACAGACGCTCGGCCGCCGCAAGATCATCGGGCGTGTTGATGTTGAAGAACGGATCGATCTCGTGTTCGCCGGAACTCCACATCGGAAACTCGACCTCGACAAAGCCATGCCGTTCGATGAAGGCGGAAACCCGTCGATTGTCCTCATCGACAAGGAACCGGCGCAAGGCGTCATGCAGGCCAAGCGGCCAGAGCGCGAATGTCGGATGCCGTTTGCCGCCCGAACTGGCAACGGCGATGGCCCCGGGCTGTTCGGCTGCTGCCGAAGCAAGCCGTTCGACCAAGTCCTCGGGAAGGAACGGCGTATCGCCGGCGGCGGTGACCACCCCGCTACAAGCCATGGATGCCCATTCCAGGCCGGTCAGGATCCCGGCAAGCGGTCCCGCATAACCTTCCACCGTATCGGCAAGCACCGGCAGCCCGAACCTGGCAAAGCGCATCGGATCGCCATTGGCGCTCAACGCCATCGGTCCGACCTGCGGAGCAAGGCGGGCGATCACATGGTCGAGCAGCCTGCGACCACCCAGCACAAGCAGCGTCTTGTCGCCGCCGCCCATGCGCCGCGATTGGCCGCCGGCCAGAATGATCCCTGCAATGTCCCGGTCCATGGTCCGCCGTCTTCTCTTCAGCCCGAAAATCGCGGGGTCTCGGGACGATCTATATGCCGTCCGGCGCCATGTCAGGTCCAGCGCTTTCGGCGGCGGTTTGCCGCTTGCCGACGACCCGTTCGCGGTAGAGCGCATAGAGGCCGGAGCCGACGATAGTCGACGCGCCGGCGATCATCGGCAGGTCGGGGATGTCACCGAAGACGACCAGGCCGAGCAAAATCGCCCAGAGCAGGGCGGTGTAGCGAAACGGCGCGATGAAGGCGATGTCGCCCGAGCGCATCGCCATGATGATGAACTGGTAGCCGATGAGCACCAGCACAGCCGCCAACGCCAGCAGCGCCGTGGCTTCGCCGTTCATCGGCGTCCAGCCGCCCATCGGCGAAAGCAGTGCCGCGCCCAGCACCGTCATGGCCAGCGCCGTGGCGGTCGAGACAAGCAAGGTCGGGATTGCCTGCGGGACGCGCTTGGTAGCAAGGTCGCGCACCGCGCAGCAGGCGACACTCGCCAGCGCCAGCAGCGAATAGACGCTGAACCCTTCGAAGCCCGGCCGCACGATGATCAGCACGCCGGCAAAACCGACGGCAATCGCCAGCCAACGCCGCCAGCCGACGCCTTCGTTGAACACAAGTGCTGCCCCCATCGTCACCGCCAGCGGCAGTGCCTGCAGCACGGCCGAGACATTGGCGATCGGCAAGTGGGCGAGAGCAAGCAGGAACGACACCGTGGCGCCCGCCTCGCCGGCGACGCGCAGAGCCACCATCGGCTGCAGCATCGAGGCAGGCCGGGCCAGCGCGCCACGCTGCCAGGCAAGCAGGCCGACGAACAGCGATGCGAAGGCGCCGCGGATCAGCATGACCTGCGCCATGTTCATCGATTCCGAGGAGAATTTGGTGATTGCGTCGTTGAGGGTGAAACCGACCATGGCCACCACCATGAACAGCGCGCCGCGAAGATTTGGCGAAAGAGGCAAGGGCGGTCACCGGTGTGCTTTGCGTCAGCCTGTATCAGCCCGCCGCAAAACAGCAACGTCAAAGGAATGGGCCACGGCTTTCCATTGTGGCCCATTCCGCAGAGGATCGGTGGAGCCTTACTTCTTGGGCGTCAGCACTTCGGTGCCGTTGCCGTCCTTGCCGGCGATCGTCCACAGGCCGTGCAGAGAGCCATCCTTCTCCACCTTGTAGACGACAAGGCCAATTTCCTTGCCCATCGCGTTAGCCGGCGGAAAAGGCATTGTCGTTGCGCATGCAGATGCCGTCCGAGGACGAGCCGCCGGTTTCCCAATGGATGGTGCAGGTCGTCTCGCTGGTCAGCGTGATGGTTGCCTCGCCGCCATAGGACGAGCCGTCGAAATTGGTGCCGGCGACAGTATAGGTGCCGCCGATCGACTGCGCCGTTGCCGGCACCGCCGCGAGGCCGAGCAATGCAAGAGAAATGATAAGTTTGCGCATGTTGTATTCCCCCTGTGAGTGAAGAACCACTCCGGGCAAAGGCTTAGGCCGGAACATCGAGTCGGTAAATCCGATGCAACTTGGCGGACAGGGATTATTTCGTGGTGTGGCGCAAAATGCTCACGGCCCCTTGAGGCTGCCCGCAATAGCGCCCACCAGCGGATCGTATTTAGACTTCAGGGCTGGCGGATAATCGATCCAGACGGTGCGGATGACGCCGTCTTTTCCAAACAGACGGCGCTCGTAGAAAATGGCCTCGCCCTTGATGCCCGACAGCACCGCCCAGTCCTTGCCGGTCTTGCTGTAGGTAATCTTGTAGCTCGGCTCCTTGCTCGCTTTCTCAGCGGCGACAAAGCTCTTCGGCGTGTCGTCATCGATATTGAGGATGCCCGAACAGATCAGGCTGGCGCCGTCGACGCTGAGCCATTGCTGCCCGTCGCCATTCTCCGGCTCGGGCTGGGGCAAGGTGAATATCTCGTCGGGAAAGGTGCAGACGGTGCCGAAGCGCGCGTTGACGTAGGTGAATGGAGCCGCGGTCGCTGCGGTTGCAGCGATCGTCACGAACGACGCAAGGGCGATGAGATGAAAGCTCTTCACGGTGCCTCCCACGGCCTGTAGCCGGAGGCGATCTTGCACCAATCCCGAGAAAAAATCAGCCGCCGGTGACGCTCATATGCCTGGACACCGAGGGGCGGCTGGTGCGGCGGTCGATGATGAAATCATGGCCCTTCGGCTTGCGGCCGATGGCTTCGTCTATGGCAACGGAAACGAGATCGTTGCCTTCGGACGCACGCAGCGGCGCGCGCAGGTCGGCGGCATCTTCCTGTCCCAGGCACATATAGAGCGTGCCGGTGCAGGTCAGCCGGACGCGGTTGCAGCTTTCGCAGAAATTATGCGTCATCGGCGTGATGAAGCCGAGCCTGCCGCCAGTCTCGGCGACATGCACATAGCGCGCCGGACCGCCGGTCTTGTAGGGGATGTCGGTCAGCGTGAACTGCCGCTCGAGCGAGGCGCGCAGCAGCGACAGCGGCAGATACTGGTCGGTGCGGTCGGCGTCGATCTCGCCCATCGGCATGGTTTCGATGACCGTCAGGTCCATGCCACGACCATGCGCCCAGCGCATCATGTCAGGCAGTTCGGCGTCGTTGAAATCCTTCAGCGCCACCGCGTTGAGCTTGACCTTCAGCCCCGCAGCCTGCGCCGCGTCGATGCCTTCCATGACCTTGCCGAGATGGCCCCAACGGGTGATCTGGTGGAACTTGTCGGCGTCGAGCGTGTCCAGCGAGACGTTGATGCGCCTGACCCCGCAATCGGCGAGCTCCTGGGCGAAGCGCGACAGCTGCGAACCGTTGGTGGTCAGCGTCAGTTCTTCCAGCGCGCCGCTGTCGAGGTGGCGCGAAAGCTGGCGCACCAGATGCATGATATTCTTGCGCACCAGCGGCTCGCCGCCGGTGAGGCGCAGTTTCCGCACGCCTTTCTCGATGAAGACGGTGCAGAGCCGATCGAGCTCTTCCAGCGACAACAGATCCTTCTTGGGCAGGAAGGTCATGTCCTCGGCCATGCAATAGGTACAGCGGAAATCGCAACGGTCGGTGACCGACACGCGCAAATAGCTGATCGTGCGACCGAATGGGTCGATCATGTCCATGTTCAAGCGCTTCCGTGGCCGTGAGCGGCGTCGTTATATACGGCTATGTGATACGATCCGGTCCAGCATTCAAGATAGCCGGTCTTGATCTTTGGTAACATTCCCTCACCGACATTGCGTGTCGGCTGGCCTGCAACGGCCTTTTCGCGTGTGGCGAAGCAGCGTAGGGAAGGGCGGACGCAACGCAGGAACGATCAGCATGACGGCGCCGAAGGAACTCCGGGTCTCGAAGGACCGCAAGCTGCTCACCGTCACCTTCCCGGATCACCGGCCGTTCGAACTGCCGGCGGAATTGCTGCGCGTAGCCTCGCCCTCGGCCGAAGTGCAGGGCCATTCGCCGGATCAGCGGGTGACCGTTCCCGGCAAGCGCAACGTCGCCATCCTCAAGATCGAGCCGGTCGGCAATTATGCCGTGCGCATCACCTTCGACGATTTCCACGACACCGGCATCTTCACCTGGAATTATCTGCACACGCTCGGTCACGAGAAGGAGGCGCGCTGGAACGCCTATCTCGCGGAGCTTCAGGAAAAGGGGCTGAGCCGCGACCGTTAGTTCGTCCTGGCCGCATCTGTCGGCTTGGCCAGGGCAGCCAGGATCTCGCTGGTGTCGTAGTAGAAGGGCGTGCCTTCAAACAGCCGGCCATCCCTGAAGCGCAGGACTTCGGCAAAAGGCTGCCTGATCGTCACGCCATTGGCTCGCGACGTCAGCGAAAGCGTGCAGCTCATGAAGACGATGTCATCGTTTTGTGCCGCCTGCAGGTTCTCGACCGCAACATTGCTCCAGCTTTCCTGCATCCTGTGGAAAAGCGCGGCGATGCCTTCAAGGCCGCTCCAATCGCCGGAATAGGGCAGTGATTGCGGTTCATGCACTACGACGTCGCTGTGGAAGGCGCCGGTCAGCATCTCGATGCTGCCGGAGCCCGATTGCAGGAAGCGCATTTCGACGTCGAACATGTTTTCCAGAAGTTCCATGGCGGTGCTTTGCCGCTCAAGTGCTTTGTCCATTTCGATCTCCGTGTCCGTTTTGTACGGTCGACACGGTTTGCGCCTGAAATTATTGCATCGACACCCGTTTCCTGATTGTCAGGCTGCGGCGCGTCGCGAAGATGTCACGCAGTTGGAGTAACGCCGGCAAAGTTTCGGAGACGGGAAAAATGTCTGAGGTCACATCGGTTGAGCAACTCGAAGCGCTCTATGGCCTGCCCGGCGAAGCGTCGGTGGTCAAGGAGCTCGATCATGTCATCCCCGAATATGCCGCCTTCATCGAAGCCTCGCCCTTTGTCGCTCTGGCGACCAGCGGACCGGAGGGGCTGGACTGCTCGCCGCGCGGCGATCTCGCCGGTTTCGTGCGCATCCATGACCCGAAGACGCTGATGATGCCGGACCGGCGCGGCAACAACCGTGCCGACTCGCTGAAGAACATAATCCGCGATCCGCGCGTCGGCCTGCTGTTCCTGGTGCCGGGCTCCGGCACGACGCTGCGTGTCAACGGCCGCGCCCACATCACCACCGATGCAGCACTTTGTGCCTCGTTCAGCGTCGACGGCAAGCCGGCGCGCTCGGTCACCGTCATCGATATCGATTCGGTCTATTTCCAGTGCGCCCGCGCCATCGTCCGATCGGACCTGTGGAACCCGGCAAGGCATGTCGACCCGAAGTCGCTGCCGACGCCCGGACAGATCCTCGAAATCACCAGCCGCAAGAACATCGACGGCGAGACCTACGACAAGGAATGGCCTGAGCGGGCAAAGAAGACGATGTGGTGAACGGCTTCAAGGCCAATCGCGCCCGTCACGCGTCTTTAAGCACCTCGTAGATCTTGCGCATCTGCTCGCCGATCATGTCGCACTGATCCGGCGTCGACTGGCTCATCGCCTTCTCGATCAGCGCCATATGGATCTTCAGCGCCTGCATCAGCAGGGCCTCGCCGTCATTGGTCAGCGTCAGCCGCAGCACCCGCTTGTCCTTCTCGTCGCCTTCGCGACGCAGAAGGCCGCGCGTTTCGAGCTGCGGCAACAGCATGGTGATGTTGGAACGGCCGACCAAGAGCTTGCGGGCAAGATCGTGCTGCGACATGCCGGGATGGCGATAGAGGTTCATCAGCACATCGAGCTGCGCCGGCTTGAGATCCAGCGGCGCCAGCTTCACCGCCAGCGTGCGCTCCAGCACATGGCAGGCGCGTGCCACCGCGACCCAGTTGCGAAAACGCGGGTTGTCCCAGGGCAGGTCTTGCTTAATGTTCATGTTTGAACTATTATGTTCATGCTTGAACGAATGGATGGATCGCCACTATGGCATCATTTGGATTGAAGGTCATCCGGGGTGTGTTCGGCGCCGCCGAGCATGTGGCGCCGCGTCTCAGCGGCCGGGCCGCGTTCGAGTTGTTCTGCCGTACGCCCAATATCAAAGCCCTCAGCGATGGCGAGCGCCGCGCCATCGACCGCGCGGCAGCCTTCATGACTGAGGCGCGCCATCACCGGCTGAAGACCAGGACGGGGTGCGTCATGGCGCATGAATTCCGGCCCGAGCCGGGCAGGGCGGCCCAAGGCACCGTGCTTGTCATCCACGGCTGGCGCTCACGCACGGAATATATGCGCGCGCTGATCGAAGGCTATCGCGGCGCCGGCTACAGGGTCGTCTCGCTCGACCTGCCGGGCCACGGCCAGTCGCAAGGCCGCCGCCTGAACATGGTCAACGCGGTCGACGCTGCAAGGGTGGTAGGCGAATGGTTCGGGCCGTTCGCGGTAATCGTCGGCCATTCCTTCGGCGGTGCCGTCGCTGCCAACGCCGTCGCCGGTTCCGTCAAGGGCATCCAGCCGGTGGCGGCCGATCGGCTGGTGCTGATCGCGGCGCCGAGCTCGCTGCCGGCGATCTTCGACGACTTCAGCCGCATGCTCAATGTCGGTCCGCGCTCGCAGACTGCCATGGCCGACCAGGTCAAGAAACTATCCGGCCGGCCGCTCGCCGAATTCACCGGCGACCGCCAGCTTGCCGAGGCGCCGGTGCCGACGCTGGTCATCCATGCACCCGACGACCGCGAGGTTTCCGCCGATCATGCCAGGCGCTATGCCGGCGCCGGCGATCATGTCAGGCTTCATTGGGCCGAGGGCCTTGGCCACCGTCGCATCCTCGCCGACAAGGGCGTGGTCGAGCACGCCGTCGGCTTCGTTGCCGGCCAGCGCGAGCCGGCAGCTCTGCACTAAGCTCCATTTCTTTTCTGCCCCGGGCTCGACCGGAAGATGGCGACTCCCCGATTCGGCAAGGCCGAGGAGATCGCCGGCATGGTCGCCTGGCTGGCCGCGCCCGAGGGCCGATTCGTCACCGGCGCCGCGCTGACCATCGATGGAGGCGCCAACGCCTGACGCAACCCGGTTTCAACCGGCCGGAGCAGAAACGAATTCGCTCCGGCCGTCACAAACTTGTGAAACCGTTCTGCAACAGACGCTTCGAAATTTATGGAAGCTTAACGAAATCGGTATGAATCGGTATAGTCGCGCCTTACATCCGCCATGCGGTTGGCAAGATCGTCTAGCGGCGCGGAACGGGAGCCGGTTGCAACCGGAGCGGGTGATCCATGAATATCTTCGGAAACAGAGCCGCCGTATTGCCGCTTGCGGTCGCGGCCACGCTGGCCATTGCCGTACCGCAGGCCAGCGCGCAGGGTCTGTTCGACATGCTTTTCGGCGGCGGTGTCCGCCATAACCCGCAAGGCGAGTTCCCGCCGCCACCCAAATACAAGCCGAAGCCAAACTCCGGTACCGGTGGCGGTGGCGGCACCAGGATCAGCAGCCCGTCCTATTATACCTACAAGGCCGACCGGCTGGTGCGTGTCGACTTCACCGCACTGATGCCGAAACCGCAGCCCGCGGCACCGCAGGACGCCGCTTTCGTGCCGTCCGTCACCGGCAATGCCTTCGCCGATGCGATTGCCGGTCTCAGCGATTATGAGCTCGATGCCGAACCGGATATCGCCAAGGCGCTGATCGCCTATTACTCGGCCAATCCGGATTTCATCTGGGTCAGCGGAACCGCTCCCAACAGCCGCGCGCAGGATGCGGTGCGGGTGCTTGGCGAGGCCGCGAGCTACGGCCTGACGCCGGCCGATTATACGGTCGACGTTCCGGCCACCGCCACGTCGTCTGCTACCCCCAACGAGCGCCTGAAAGAACTCGTCCGCTTCGAGATGTCGCTGTCGGCCCGCGTGCTGCGCTACGCCCATGACGCCCAGAGCGGCCGCGTCGACCCCAACCGCATGACCGGCTACTATGATTTTCCGCCGAAGCCGCTCGACATGGAAGGCGTGCTGAAAACGCTGGCGCACACGCAGGAAGTGCGCACCTATCTCGAATCGCGGCATCCGCAAAACCCTGAATACCAAGCACTGCGGGTCGAGCTGGAAGCGCTCCAGGCCAGCGAAGAGAACGAGATCGTCGTCGATCCCAAGCTCTTGCTGAAACCCGGCGAAACCAGTCCCGAACTGCCCAAGCTGTTGACGCTGATCGCGCGCAATCTCGACGACGAGATGGGCGGCGACTATGGCGAGGTGCTGGCGAGACTCGGCAAGAGCGAGATCTATGACCCCGAGCTGGTGCCGGTCATCAAGGCGGTGCAGAAGCGGGCCGGCATGAAAGGCGACGGCGTCATCGGCCCGCGTACGGTCGCCTCGCTGGCCGGCACGTCCAAGGCCGACAAGATCGGGAAGGTGGAGGTAGCACTCGAGGAACTGCGCTGGCTGCCTTCCGACCTCGGCAGTCCACGCGTGTTCATCAACCAGCCGGCCTTCACCGCAAGCTATGTCGACAATGGCGAGGTGAAGCTGAAGACCCGCGTGGTCATCGGCCGGACGACCAACCAGACCGCCTTCTTCTACAAGGAGATCAAGCAGGTCGATTTCCATCCCTACTGGGGCGTGCCGCAGTCGATCATCGTCAACGAGATGCTGCCAAGGCTGCGCAGCGATCCGGGCTATCTCGACCGCGCCGGCTACGAAGTCACGGATTCGCGCGGCAAGCGCGTCCCGTCATCGGCGGTCAATTGGGGTGGCTACGGCGCCAACATCCCCTACAGCGTGCGCCAGCTGCCAAGCGAGGCCAACGCGCTGGGCGAGCTGAAGATACTGTTCCCCAACAAGCACGCCATCTACATGCATGATACGCCGCAGAAGTCCTTCTTCGAGCGCGACATGCGCGCGCTCAGCCACGGCTGCGTCCGGCTGCAGGATCCGCGCGGCATGGCGGCGGCGGTTCTCGGCACCTCGGTCGACTATGTCGTCGAGAAGCTGAAGCACGGGCATTCGACCGAGAATGTGACGCGGACCATTCCGGTCTATGTCGCCTATTTCACCGCCTGGCCCGACATGTCCGGCAATGTCGAATATTTCGGCGACATCTACGACCGCGACACAAGGCTGATGCAGGCGCTCGACGCGACCGAGGCGGTTCGCTCGCCGGCGAGCTGAAGCCCCAAAGCCCGGCCGGAGGGTGCGCGACGCAGGTTAGGCTCGCTCGAAGAGCGGCCGCTGGAAACCGGCCTCGCGGCCGGCAATCAGCCAATAGACCAGGCCGGCCACGACACCCGCCGTGCCGATGATACCCATATCGGCCCAGCGCTCCGGATTTTCCGATGCGCCCGGCCAGATCAGGGCGAATCCCGCGACCGCCGCGATGGCGCCGAACATCATGTGCAGCAGGGCATTGCGCAGCGAGAAGAACTCGGCGATCAGGGCAAAGACAAGCGTCTGCATCCCGGTCAATATGATCGTCAGGAAATAGATGAACATGCCGAGCGGCGGCACCAGCAGTGCCGCGATCGGGCTAACGCCCACGACGCTGAAATACTCGGGCGCGTTGGGCAGCGAACTCAGCATGGCGTAGATCGCCACCACCGCGAACAGCCCCACCAGAACCGCCACCAGATAGCCGGCGAGCATCATCAGGACGCGCTTCGATACGTGCTTTACCACTGCCATGCACCCCCGTGCCCGCAATTATAGAGCCGCAGTCAGCCATCAAAGATGTGCCGGCGCAAGAGCATATGGCGCCGTGCCATAGGTCTGCAGCGCGTTGGCGATCCTATTTAGTCTCGCCGGTCACGGGATCGTAGGAGATTTCGACTTTCGCCTTGTCGCTCGTATAGTAGGTGATGGTATAGACGCCGCTATCCCAGTCCACCTCCTTCACATAGTGGAAGTCGTTGCGCTGTTCGACCTTGGCGATGATCTCCGACAGCTTCTTGGCATTGGGCGGGGGCAGTGGTTTTTCGTCGGCCGCGAAAGCCGATCCACTCACGAGAAGAACCGCCAGGCTGGTCGCCAGAACAACGATGCGCATGAGTGCCCTCATTTCATGTTGGCGTGATGTGCGTTGGAAACTCGCTTCCAGGCCGGTTTGTTCCGGTGCGCCAAAGGTAGGATCGGATCGTTGCACCACCATTGTTTGCAATTGCGATCCGGGATCATCAAAAAACCGTTCCCAGTCGCTGCAGCTGCGATCTACGAATGCCATTGAATTTCAATGCGTAAGGACAAATGCCCTATCCGAGATCTCAGATAGCCAGCAGCTAACCATGGCGGAGCCGCGCTCTGCGATACATTAGCTGATCGTGGTGGAGCTTTTGCCGTGACCCTGCTAGACTTCCTGCCATGACAGGGCGGTATCTGCGCGCCGGCCTGTCTGAATCTTCATTCAGCAACGCGGCGAAGCGCCCAAGAGCGGGCAATCGCCTGTGTTGGACAGGACCAGAAGGGACCGGGGGGCTCCATTATGGCTGAACGGAACTACACCCGTCAGCTGGCGACAATCATTTCCATCGATGCCGTTGGATTTTCACGGCTGATGGGTATCGACGACGAGTTGGCCGTCGCCGCCTTCGAGGAACGGCGCGACATCATCGCCGATAGCTGTGGGGCGTTTGGTGGCCGCACCTTCGGCGATGCCGGCGACAGCGTCATGGCCGAATTCGGCAGTCCGATCGAAGCCTTGCGTGCGGCCTTCGATTTCCAGGGCCGGATCGTGACGCTCAATGCATCGGCAGCGCAAGACATGCGCATGCCCTTTCGTGCCGGCATCAACACCGGCGACGTCATCGTGCGCGAAGGCCGCCTTTATGGCGACGACGTCAACATCGCCGCCAGACTGCAGGAACTCGCTCCGCATGACGGTCTCGCCATCTCCGAGACAACCTGGCACCATGTGAAGGACAAGACCCCGGCTGAATTCACCGACCTTGGCGAATTCATGCTGAAGAACATCGCGCTGCCGGTGCGCGTCCTGATCGCCGGCCGCGGCGGCAACGGCTCCGCGCCCATGGCCCCGCTGGCCTCCATGTCGCTGCCACTTGGGCAGCAGAAACTCGCCCCCAAGGGCCCGCCGGCAATCGCCGTGTTGCCGTTTGCCGGCGACGGCGGCGAGCACGACGTCGGCTACATGGCGGACGGCATTGCCGAGGACATCATCTACGGCCTGTCCAACACCAGATGGCTTTCGGTGATCGCCAAGAGCTCCAGCTTCCAGTTCCGCGACGACAGCCTGGGAACGCGGGTGATCGGCAACGCGCTCGGCGCGCGCTACATCGTCAGCGGTACACTGACGCGCAATGGCGGGCAAATCCGCCTCAACACGTCGCTTGCCGACACCTCGAACGGGCGCCTGGTGTGGTCGCAGCGCTTCGATCGCGACCTCGTCGACATCTTCAACCTGCGCGACCAGATCGGCAGCGAGATCGTCTCCATTCTCGACAAGGAGGTCGACCGGGCCGAGCAGGCGCGCACCTTCCAGGTGCCCTGGGAAAGCCTGGAGACCTGGCAATTGGTGCGGCGTGGCCGCTGGCACATGAACCGGCGCACCCGCGGCGACACCGAAATCGCGCTGGATTTCTTCGAAAAGGCCTATCGGGAAGACCCGAATTCGAGCGCCGTGCTGAATGAGCTCGCATGGTGGTATTTCTGGCGGGCGTGGCTGCGTTTCGGCGACAGTGACGATCTGGAGAAGGTCAAGCAATATGCTCGCAAGGCATTGCTCATGGACAGCCTGGACGCACGTCCGCACGCCCATCTCGGCGCGATCGACATCATGAGGGGAGAGCCGCGGGCCGCGGTCGAACATCTGCGGGAGGCGATCCATATCAATCCGAGCTTTGCCTTCGCAAGCTCGGCGATGGGCAGCGCCCGCCTGCTGCTCGGCGATGCCGCCGGCGCGATACCGTTCTTTCTCGACGCCGAGCGATTGAGCCCCTTCGATCTCTACAGGTTCCACAATCTGGGGGAACTGGCGGTCGCCTACAGTTTCGTCGAGGACTGGCAGGCCGCCATCGCCACCGCGGATCGCTCGCTCAACCTGTCGCCTGGCTACTTCTACGCCAGGTTCCTCAAGATCGGTGCCTTGATGCGCAGCGGCCGCACGGAAGAAGCCCGGCGGGAGCTGGCCATTTTCACGACAAGGCACCCGGATTTCTCCGACCAACGGGTGCGCTGGATACCTTTCGTCGACAAGGCGGCGAATGAATTCCTCATCGGCAATTTCGAAGCGGCCAGGTCGGGCAAATGATCTGGCCGCTGACAAGTGGTAGAACAAGGGTGACTGTGAAGAACTTAACATACGCGGAACCAAAGCAAACCTAGGCCATGGGGTTAGCCGGTATCGCAATGACGTGGACAGCCGGGGGGCTTGAACGCGCATGATCAAGATCAAGTATTTCGCCGCCATTCTCGCCGCCCAGCAAAGCCAGCGTCCGGTGTCGGAAATGCCGCCCTTCGACCTCGGGCGGCTCCGCTCCAAAGGCGGCCTGGCATCTCGCATAGGCGGTTATCTGTTCAGCGATCCGCGCTGGATACTGGCGCTGCTGCGCCGCTTCTGGCCCAATCTCGCATTCGGCAATTACCTGCTGGTGACCAGGAATGCCGACGTTCGCGACATCCTTGAGCGCGGCGACGAATTCGAGACACCCTACGGTCCGGAGATGGCCGAACTGGCGCGGGGATCGAACTTCATCCTCGGTATGCAGGACGGCGCCGCCTACCGGCAGATGAAATCGTCGGTGCTCAGCGCCTTCCCGCCGGCGGAGGTCGAGGCCATGGTCCGGCCGATCGCCGCGCGTCATTCCAAGGACATCATGGCCCGGGCCAACCCCGGCTTTGACGCCATCTCCGGGCTGATGAAGATCGTTCCGGTGCGCATCTGCCGCGACTATTTCGGTCTCGAGATCGACGACGAATCCGAATTCGCCGACTGGTCGATCGCATTGAGCGCGCTGTTCTTTTCCGATCCGACGGCAAGCCCCACCACGCGCCAGCTTGCCGTGGTCGCGGGCGATCGGCTGATCAAGGTCATCGACCGCTCCATCGACGCGATCAGGGAGAGGGGAGGAAAGGACGAGCGGCCGCTGCCCAGGCTCGTCGCCCTTCTCGATCAAGGCCGCCTGTCGAAGCCCGATCTCCATTCGGTCATGCTCGGCATGATCGCCGGCTTTGTCCCGACCAACGTGCTGGCCGGCAGCAACTGCCTCGACGTCATCCTGTCCCGGCCGGACGCGCGGCGGGCGGTCGATGCGGCGCTGGCCGACGACGATACCGGCAAGCTTGACCGGGCGATCATGGAGGCCATGCGCTTCAAGCCGATCTGGGTCGGTCCCTGGCGCTATACCTCGCGTGACGCGACCATCGGCAGAGGCACGCCGCGCGAGCGCCTGGTGAAGGCGGGAACGGTGGTGATGCCGGCCACGCTGTCGGCGATGTTCGACCCCGAGGCCGTGCAAAACCCGAACGACTTCGACACCTCGCGCCCGCTTCGCGATTACATGGTGTTCGGCCACGGCATCCATTTGTGCATCGGCGCCGAAATCGCCAGGATTCAGATCGGCGAAAGCATTCGCGCCCTGTTCCAAAAGGACAGGCTGCGCCGGGCGCCCGGCAAGGCCGGGCGGATGACGAACCTCGGCGCCTATCCGGAAAGCCTCAAGGTCGATTTCGACCGGCCGGCGCTGTGCCGCACGATCGACCATTCGATGGTGACGGTGGTCTGCCCGATCACACGGGGCGCATCGCCGGATGCCATTCGCGAAAGGGTCGCGGCATTAGGCAATCCGGCCACGCAGGCAGTCGGCCAGGAACTCGACATTACCGGCACCATTCATTTCACCAGCCTGGCCGTTGCCGGCACCGGCGAGACAGATGAGGCGTCAGGCCTTGAGAAAAGTGCCCTCGTTCTCGAAATCTCCGGCGACGGCAGCGCCGATAAGGTGATCGATGCCCTGGCGCAGGCCATTGGCCACCAGTTGCGGCCGATTTTCAAGGATTTCTGCGACCTGCCCGAAGGCAGCGCGCTGAACGACTTCCTGCGCAAGCATAACGTCGTGATATCGCCATCATTCGGCAGCGCTGCCGGTCTGGTGTTTTCGGGCACGCCCGGACATTCGGTCCAACGCATCCTGGCCGAAGCCGACCTCGCCGACGCGATACGCGACATCGTCGAACGTCCGCGTACCGGCAATGGCGACGCCGCCGCGGTGCTTGCCGAGGCGCGTCAGCATGTCCGGTCGCTCGGAAGGTTCAGCTGGGCGTTCGAGCGAGCCGACAGTCTGCTCGAGAGATCGCCCGGCAGGTGGCGGTACGCCTTCACCTCGACGCTTTTCGCGCCAGCTGTGCTTGTGAGCGTCCTCGCAGTCTGGATGGTCTGCGCGTGGCTGACCTATGTGACTGTGTTCGACCATTCGGCCGGGATCACCTTCCGCAACATTTTGATCGCAGGCATCTCGCTGCTGTTGAGCGCGCTTGGGATTCTTTCATCGGCCGTGCTGTTGCTGGGGCTCTGCTTCCTGGCGTTGCGGCGGATCGAGGACAAAGATCGGCCGGAAAATTCATCGATCGGAATATCTGCCTTGAACGAGATACTCGCCAAGGAGGACCACGCGGCGCAGAACCATCTGACCGCGATCTCGACGATGAAGGCCGGTATCTTGCGGAGGCTAGCGCTCAGGTTATCCTTCTACCTGATCTCGATAGCTGCGCAGAAGGTGTTCAAGCCAGGCTTTCTCAACACCATCAACACCATCCATTTCGCCCGCTGGGTGCTGCTGCCGGGCTCCAACACACTGATGTTCTTCTCCAACTACGGCGGCAGCTGGGAAAGCTATCTCGAAGACTTCATTGCCAAGGCATCCGCCGGGCTGACCGGCGTGTGGAGCAACACCGTGGGCTATCCTCGCACACGCTGGCTATTCCTCGACGGCGCGCGCGACGGCGATCGCTTCAAGCGCTGGGCGCGGCGCCAGCAGGTGCCGACCCTGTTCTGGTACTCCGCCTATCCCGATCTCAACACCACGCGTATCCGGATCAATTCCCGGATCAGGCGCGGCATTGCTTCCGCCGTCGGCAACGAGGCGCGCGACTGGCTGAGCCTGTTCGGTTCGCTGCCGCGTCCGGCGACCGAAAGAACCACCGTTCAAAAGACCACCTCGCTGCTGACCAACATCAACTCAGCCTTTCCGGCGCCTCTCGAGCAGCAACTGGAAACCGGCGAGATCCAGTCCATCTTCTTCGGCCCGTTCGGCCCGCTTGGCTATGCGCATATGATTGCAATCGGAGTGCCGGACAAATTGCCGGCGTCCAAACGCCGGGCCTGGCTCGATTTCGTCATCGAACAGACGAGTTTCGGCGAAGGCAGGCCCGCCGAGCGAGCCATGACGGTGGCCTTTGGTCCCGGCGGTCTGCGGCAGCTTGGGCTCGACGCGGGCATCGACGACGATCCGCTGGACACATTCCCGATTGCCTTTCGCCATGGCATGGGCAATCCCGAGCGTGGGCGCATCCTGGACGACCGAGGGCGCGAAGCACCCGACGAATGGGAGTGGGGGTCGTTTAAGAAGCCCGTGGACGTGGTCATCGTCTGCTATGCGGAAAAACCGGAAAAGTTGGCGACCGAGATCGCCGTCGTGAAACGAAAGACGACCGGCGCGGGGATGAAGGTCGTTGCTGAACTGCCGCTCGCCGTAAAGCGAGACCCGACCAACACGAACACGAACACGAACACGAACACGAAATCGTCGAATACGGCAAAACCTGACGGCAAGTCGGAACGCGGGCCTGCTTTTGAGCATTTCGGCTTCGCTGATGGGATTTCGCAGCCGATCGTGCGGGGCACGACGCGCGCCAGCAGGGGCGCCGCGCCCATGCATCTAGTCGCGCCCGGCGAGTTCCTGTTCGGCTACCGCGACGAGCACGGCTTCTATCCGGCCTCGCCCTCGGTAAGCGCCGCGCGCGATCGGAGCGGAATCCTGTCGCAGGTGCGTCGTAGTCGGCCGATTCCGGGCCTGCCTCCACCCCCGCGGGATTTCGGCCGCAACGGCTCATTCCTGGTCGTTCGCCAGTTCGAGCAGCATGTCGACATTTTCAACGACTATTGCAGAAGGGCGGCGGCGCGGGTTGCGACCGAAACCGGCAATCAGTCTGCGACGTCGGAGTGGGTTGCCGCCAAGATGCTCGGCCGCTGGCAGAACGGCAGTTCGCTGGTGCGCAATCCCGATCATCCGGGACGCGTAGTCGACAACAATTTCGCCATCGGCGCCGAGGATCCACAAGGGCATCGCTGCCCGCTCGGTGCCCACATACGCCGTTCCAACCCGCGCGACTCGCTTGGTGAGGACCGCGAGACGGAGATCAATATCGGCAAGCGCCACCGCATCCTGCGCGTCGGGCGCACCTATGAGAAGCAGGACAGTGAGAGTGGAAAGGCCGAAAAGGGGCTGCTCTTCATGTGCCTGAACGCCGACATCGAGCGCCAGTACGAATTCATCCAGCAGACCTGGGTTTCGTCGACTTCCTTTCAGGGCCTGGTTGGCGAAAAGGATCCGACGATTGGTGCGCGCGACCAAGGCGGGCGCTTCACCATCCCGTCATGGGAGAAGGTCACGATCCTCGGGGAAATCCCGCAATTCGTCACAACAAAGGGCGGGGGCTACTTCTTCATGCCAAGCCGATCGTCGCTGCGCTACCTGAAATCGCGGCTTTGATTCGGCCCGGAATCGCTCAGTCGTCGTCCTGCGATTGGGCGATATGGTTGAGCGCCTTGCTGTCGGTTATGCGCAGGCCGCCACGCTTGATGGCGATGATCTGCCGGTTGCGCCAGTCGTTCAGCGTCTTGTTGACGGACTCGCGCGTCGCGCCGAGGAACTCGCCGAGCTCCGATTGCGAGATCGGAATCCAGCCTGCTCCGTCGGCCATGACGCCGGCGAGAAACACCAGGCGCTTGGCCAGCCTGGCCTCGATGCCAAAGAAGGCCTGGTCCCCAAGCTCGCCGCTGACCCAGCGCAGCCGTGCGCACAACAGCTCGATCATGGCGCGCGCCAGAGACGAGTTTTTCTCAATTCGATCAAAGAGTTGCGTCCGGCTGAGCGAGACCAGCTCGCAAGCCGTGAGACAGATGGCGGTTGCCGTGCGCGGGCGCCCGTCAAGCGCGCCGATCTCTCCGACCAGGCTGCGCTGGAGCTCGATGTTGGCCACCAGCTTCTGGCCGCCGGGCGAGTAGATCGAAATCTCCACCGTGCCGCTCATCACGCCGTAGATGCGGTCGGCGGCATCTTCCTGGACGAACAGGTGCTGGCCGGCTGCGTAGCGTTCCAGCTTGCAGCCGCTGAACAGCAGGTCGAACTGGCTCGGGTCGATCCGTGCGAGGCGCGGCAGATCGTTCCTGTCGTTCGCGCTGGCGAAAGCCATATCGATTTTCCAATTGCCCCAACTGCTAAAGTTTACGGCAAGAGAGCACATCATCAAAGCCCGACGTTCATGCAAGGTCGCAGCCGAAGCACGGAAGGCCGTCTGCACGCGCGGCGGGAGGTGGCCGGGAGCGCGCAGACGGCAGCCGTGCAAATGACTAGGTGCTCAAAAAACCCGCCTTGGAGCGGCTGCCTTTTTCGAAGTGTGGGAAACCCGGTTCGAAGCAGCCGGCCGAAGTGGAACCCCTGACCACATTCGTGCGGAAGCTGCCGGGCATCTGTGAAGTCCGTCACAGAGATGCCTGTGGAATGGCGCGATTGTCCGGCAACCGGCAGTATTTCAACGACAAGCAATCACGCGCGGCAAAACACTTCCTCATGAAACATAAGCCGGCGTAGCTTCAGTTGTTTGGCGGCTTTTCAACCTACCCTTGCCAGGACCTGACAGTCGAGACTACGATTTCTACTTCAACCGATTGGGAAAGCGGAGCATGCCATGGCGACGGCAGCGGGACTCCTGATCAAGGTACGCGGCGACGGTGCCGGTTTTGCCGCGGGCAGCCGGTCATTGCGCCTCGGGGCGGTCGACGTCGAGCCAATCCTGCGCGTGCCACCGGGCGCTTCGGGCGGCAATCTCGGCGCCGCTGCCGATCCAGGCGCGACCTGGCTCAGGCTGAGCGCCAAGGCCAGCTCGGGAAATCCCTGGAACGATGCCCATGCCCTTGTCGGCCAAGGCCAGGCATTCGCGGCGGCAGGCGGCCCTGAAGTCCTGGCCGTGGAGCCCGACATCGTCCAGCACTGGGACTACAGGGACGCCAATGGCGACCGTGGCATGGCAGCGAGCGCCAGTCCGGTCTGCACCTTCGACGACCAGGACCCGTCAGGCGGGCAGGCCACCAAGCCGGGCGTGGTCGCCTGGAATGCCGGAGCGGCCTTCAGCCAGTTCGCCACCGCCCGCGCCAAGGTGGGCGCCAAGCAGGCCAAGATCACCATCGCCCATCTCGATACCGGCTTCGATCCGGGGCATCGCACCTTGCCCGCCGGATTGCTCGCCGCGCAGCAGCGCAATTTCGTCAATGACGGCGCCGGCCCGAACGACGCCACCGATCATGCTCCGCCAGGCGGCTTCGCCAGCAATCGCGGCCACGGCACCGGCACGCTCAGCCTGCTCGCCGGCAACAAGCTCGACGGCACCTCGCCGAATTGGCCGGGCTTCAAGGATTTCGTCGGCGCCGCCCCGCTGGCAAACATCATCCCGGTGCGCATCGCCGACTGGGTGGTGCGGCTCACCACCGGCACCATGGTGCAAGGCATCGACTATGCCCACGCGAAAGGCGCGCAGGTGCTGTCGATGAGCATGGGCGGGCTCACCTCGCAAGCGCTGGTCGACGCGGTCAACCTTGCCTATGACAACGGCGTCGTGATGGTCACCGCCGCCGGCAACAACTTCACGATCACGCCGCGAAGCATCGTCTTTCCGGCCCGCTACAACCGCGTTCTGGCGGCGTGCGGCGTGATGGCCGACGGCCGCGCCTATTCCGGCCTGAGCTTCGGCACCATGCAGGGCAATTACGGGCCGCAATCGAAGATGAAGACGGCGCTTGGCGCCTATACGCCGAACGTGCCTTGGGCGGAGATCGACTGCGCCAAGATCGTCGACATGGATGGCAGCGGCACATCGGCGGCGACGCCGCAGATCGCCGCCGCAGCGGCGCTCTGGCTGGCCGAGCACTGGAACGTCGTGAAGAATTACTCGCAAGCCTGGATGCGCATCGAAGCGGTCCGCTTCGCGCTGTTTTCAGCGGCGTCGAAGACCACGGCCAAGATGGGGGCGGCGGAGACGTTGGAAAAGATCGGCCAGGGCGTGATCCGGGCGGATGCCGCACTCTCCATCATGCCGCCGGCGGAGAACAAGCTCCGCAAATTGCCGCCTGCCGAATATTCCTGGGCCTGGCTCGATTTCATCACCGGTGGCGGCAACTCCGTGGCCGCGATGTCGCCCGCCGACATCATGCATCGAAAAATGCTGGCGCTGGAACTGACCCAGATGGCGCAGCGCGTCGCGTCGGTCGATCAGGCGATCGCCGATCCGGATGTCGACCCCAGCAAGATCTCGGCCGCCGCGCGCAACCGCTATCTGGAAGCCGCGCTCGACGACGGCAATCCTTCCGGGCCGCTGCGGACCTTTCTCGAAGGCGCGCTGGGACGGCCGGGCGCCAGCCCACCTGCGCCGGCGGCGACGAAACCGGTGACGCAGATCAAGCGCAAGCCGCGCGCGCTGCCGCCGCCCAAGCGCCGCCTGCGCATCTACGCGCTCGATCCTTCCATCGCCAAGCAGCTGGATTCCGTGTCCGTCTTTCAGGCGACCCTTTCCGTTCCGTGGGACGACGAGCCATCGACGGCCAAGGCGTTGCTGCGCGGTCCGGTCGGCGAATATCTCGAGGTCATCGACATCGATCCGGCATCCAACCGCGTCCACGACCCGGTCGACCTCAACGACAAGATCCTGCTCGCTCAGGACGGTCTGCCGCCCTCGGAAGGCAATCCGCAATTCCACCAGCAGATGGTCTACGCCGTCGCCATGACCACGATCGGGCATTTCGAGCGCGCCCTGGGCCGCCGCGCTCTG
Source organism: Mesorhizobium amorphae (assembly GCF_014843845.1). GTDB lineage: Bacteria > Pseudomonadota > Alphaproteobacteria > Rhizobiales > Rhizobiaceae > Mesorhizobium > Mesorhizobium amorphae_A. Next base: position 41,762 of record NZ_JHQS01000053.1, read on the forward strand.
TGGGCGCCGCACTATACAGGCAAGGTCGGCAGCCGTGGCAGCATGGCGATGAAGGCGCATGAAGTGCCGCGCCTGCGCATCTATCCGCACGCGCTGCGCACTGCGAACGCCTACTACAGCCCCGACAAGAAGGCGTTGCTGTTCGGCTATTTTCCGGCCGAGAGCAAGGACGGCGACGTCACCACGCCGGGCACGACGGTGTTTTCCTGCCTGTCGAGCGACATTGTCGCGCATGAGATGTCGCATGCGCTGCTCGACGGGTTGCACCGTCTTTTCGAAGAAGCATCCAACCCTGACGTGCCGGCCTTCCATGAGGCCTTTGCCGATATCGTGGCGCTATTCCAGCATTTCACCCTCAAGGAGCTGGTCAGCTTTGCGATCGCCAAGGCGAAGGGTGATGTGTCCGTTGCCACGCTTTTGTCCGGCATCGCCGCGCAGTTCGGCGAGGGCAGCGGCCGCGCCGGGCCACTGCGCGACTATGGTGGCCCCGGCATGGCCGCGCTCGACTACGCCAAGACCTTCGAGCCGCATGACCGGGGCTCGATCCTGGTCTTTGCCGTCTATCAGGCGTTCCTGGCGATCGCCGACCGCCGCACCGACGATCTTGTCCAGCTGGCGACCGGCGGCACCGGCGTGCTGCCGGCCGGCACCTTGCATCCCAGCCTGGTCGAGCGCCTGACCGACGAGACCGCCAAGATCGCCCGGCAAATGCTAACCATGTGTATTCGCGCGCTCGACTACTGCCCCGCCGTCGACATCACCTTCGGCGAATATTTGCGCGCCCTGATCACGGCCGACATCGATGCCTTCCCCGACGACCCGCTCCACTATCGCCTGGCTTTCATCGAATCCTTTCGCCGATGGAAGCTGCTGCCGCGCGACGTGCGCACCATTTCGGAGGAGACGCTTGCCTGGAGCGAGCCCGACGTTCCGTCACCTCCCTGGCTGCAGGGGCTGCTGGACGAGATCGACCTCGGCTGGAACCAGCAACTCGATCGCTCCGAGATCTTCGCCCTCAATGAGAAAAACCGCTATGCGATGTGGCAGGCGATGCACCGAACCTTTGCCGCTCATCCGACCCTTCACAAGGAGTTCGGACTTCTGCCCGACCTGCCGCGCTATCGCGACGACGGCACCCTTTTGGCCAAGGCAAAAAAGGGCGAGACCACCTTCAGCATCCTCGGCGTGCGTCCGACCCGACGTGTCGAACCCAACGGCTCGTTCCGCACCGAAGTGATAGCCGTCATCCAGCAGCGCATTCCGATCGATTTCGAAGGCAAGCCCATGCCGAACGGCGTGAAGGCGGGCGACGGCTTCATCTGGTTCCGCGGCGGAGCGACGCTCATCATCGACCCGCGTAAAGGCAAGGAAAGCATCCGCTATTCGATCATCAAGAACACCGGCAGTCTCGAACGGCGCAAGCGCCAGGCCGAGACCGCGACCGCGAACTACCTGTCGCCGCTGCGAGCGCTTTATTTCGGCAACGAGGTTTCCGAGCCCTTCGCCCTCCTGCATGCCAGCGATGGAGATGACGATCATGTCTAGGAAGCCGGCAACAAGAACCAGGCGGCAAGAAGCGACGGATGCGGCAGTGGCAAGGTCGATAAAGCCCGCCGTGACGGTCCGGCACTATTGCCAGGGCATCGGCGACTGCCACCTGCTGAGCTTTCCAACGCCCGACGGCTCACTGTTCCGCATGCTGATCGACTGCGGCGTTCATGTGTCGATCAAGGGTGGCCCGGCGCTGGTGGCGGACATAGTCGCCGACATCGAGAAGGCGACGGATGGCGGCAAGATCGACGTCCTCGTCGTCACCCATGAGCATTGGGACCATGTTTCGGGCTTCCTGACCTCGAAGGACCTGTTCGCGGGCTTTGATGTCAAAGAGGTATGGATGGCATGGACGGAAAACCCGGCCGACCAGCAGGCCGTCGAGCTCGACAAGTTCAAGGCCTCGGCCCTGACGGCGCTGCAAGGTGTGAGCCAGAGGCTCGATGCCGCCCGGGAGCCGACCGCTCATCTGGCAGGCATTCGTGACGGGCTGCAGTCGGTGCTCGGCTTCCAGTTCGGCGCCGCCGGCGAAAGAGTGCGCTCGGCGCGAGACGCAGCGGCCAGCCTTTCGAAGGCCAGGCCGACCTATCTCGAACCAGGCAAGCCGCCGCTCTCGATCAAGGTCTTGCCCAATCTGCACATCTACGTGCTTGGTCCGCCTCGCGACAAGGCAGCACTTCGGCTCGAGGAGAAGGCGGGCGAAATGTTTCCGCTTGCCAGCGGCGGTCCGTTCGCTCGGGCGCTTGCCGCGGGGCTGAAGATGAACGACGGAACCGGCGATGCAGACTATATCGACGAGCTCAGCCCATTCGAGCGCCACGTCGGCACGGAACTGTCGGCGGCGCTGAACGGCGACAAGGGCAGTGATCCCAGGATCGATATCGGCGCCTTTGTCCGCGAGCACTATGCGGGGCCGGTCTCCCATCCGGCGCCAACGGAGGACCCCGACCAGTCGTGGCGCCGCATCGACGCCGACTGGATGGGGATTGCCGCCGACCTTGCCTTGCAGCTCGATCGCGGCGTCAACAACACCAGCCTGGTCCTCGCGTTCGAGTTCACCGACAGCAACAACGTGTTCCTGTTCCCGGGCGACGCCCAGATCGGTAACTGGCTGAGCTGGAAGGATTTGAAATGGCAATTGGAGCAGGCGACGGTGACGACAGCCGACCTCATGGCGCGCACGGTCTATCTGAAGGTCGCCCATCACGGCAGCCAGAACGCCATGCCGCAAAAGCAGGGCATCGACCTTTTGACCAACGCCGATCTTTCGGCCTTCATCCCGACCAGCCAGGATGACGCCAAGAAGGTCCGCTGGCACGAAATGCCCTACGACGCCATCCTGACCGCGCTAGCCGCCAAAACCGACGGCCGCGTCATCCGCTCCGACGACAAGTGGCTGGCCGACAAGAACGGCAAGCCGGCCTTCGCCACGCCGTCCGGATCGATCCGTGCGGTGCGACACGCGCCACGCGATGAGGCTCGCGGGGAGGGTGGGCTGTGGGTGGAGGTTGATTTGGCGTGAGATGCGCCAAGCGAAGCGATTATCTCATCTCTTGAGCGATTTTACGCGAACATACATGCCAACATTATGCCGCGAGAATACTTAATGCGAATTGACTTGCTTCCTTGATTGTTAATCGGAGTTGCTTCAGTCTAAAATACAGTTTTCTACTTTGGCAATACCTTTTTGGAGGGGCGACTATGCCGATGAGCAGAGAGCAGCGTATCCGTCAATATCTCGACCTTGTCACAGGGGGCGAGGGGACTGAATCGGTCCTCGCCAATATGGAGACAATGGCCGGTGGGGGTCTGGAATCGCTTGCGCCATCGGATGGCGGCGCGTCGGAAGCCGCGTTTGAATCGGCGCGCGCCGGCATGGAGAATCTCGCCCGAGGGGCTGAGGTCGCGCCCGAGCAGCTTTCCGATCTGGAAGCCATTATCATCCCGGAGCTGCGGCCGGTCTATGACATCAAAGACGGCAGCTTCACCACATTGGCCTTCGACGGTCGAGCCACACCTGGCCATTCGCGGTGGACCAAGCTGACCAGCGAGGCCGCATTGAAGCAGCGGATCGAGTCCGCTCTGCCGGCGATCGGGCGCATCGAACTGTTGTGGAACACCAACATCCCTTATGGCGGCACCGGCTTCCTCGTCGGGCGCAACCTGCTGATGACCAACCGTCATGTGGCGCAAATCTTTGCCGAGGGTCTCGGTGACCGCAATGTGCAGTTCATCAACGGCCGCGCCGCCGGCATCGACTTCAGGCGCGACTCGGCGACAGGACACATCTTCGAGATCCTCAATGTCCGGATGATCCATCCTTATTGGGACATGGCAGTCCTCGAAGTCGAAGGCCTGCCCGACAACGTTACGCCGCTGTCGCTCGCCGTCGCCGACGCGCGCGATCTGCTGCGCCAGGAGATTGTCGCCATCGGCTATCCGGCGTTCGACAACCGCAACCCGGAGGATGTCCAAAGCGACATCATGCGCAGCCGCTTCCAGGTCAAGCGCCTGCAGCCAGGCATGTTGCAGGGCGCCTTCGAGACCGACAGTTTCGGCAAGATCCTCAATGCGGCGACGCATGACTGTTCGACGCTGGGCGGCAATTCCGGCTCGGCTCTGCTCAACCTCGCCACCGGCGAGGTCGTTGGACTGCATTTCGCCGGCCGCTATCTAGAACGCAACTATGCCGTGCCCACCGGCGCCCTTGCCAAGGACCAGCGCGTCGTCGACCTCGGCCTCAATTTCGACGGCGCCGCCAGCGGCGGCCCCAATGATTGGGGCGCCTGGTGGAACAAGGCCGACAGCGCAACGCCAGCTGAAGGGGTAAACCTGGTCGATGCCGGCGGCGTAACGCAGATTCCGGGCGTCGTTACCCAGGCGCCACCATGCGGCGGCGGGAACGCCGTCGTTTCGTCTGGCGGCAGCGTCACCTTCGAAGTGCCGTTGCGCATCACCGTCTCGCTCGGCGCCGCTCCTGCCCACGAGGCGATCTCCGAATCGGTCGGACTCGAAGCCGCCAAACCACCACCTCCTGGCGGCGCGTTCGTTCCCAAATCGATCGCCGACTATGACGGCTACGAGGGCTACGACGAGACGTTCCTCTCGGGCGGCACCAAGCTCGCGCCGGTCGTGGTGCCGATGCCCGACGCTGCCGACCCGTCCGTGCTGGCGCCGCTCAAGGCCGGCGGCACGCAGCTCGACTACCAGAATTTTTCGCTCAAGATGCACGCCAGGCGGCGGCTGGCTCTGTTTACCGCCTCCAACGTTACCGAGGAGACCCAGCTGCGCGAACCGGAAAAGGGCCGCAACTATTCGCGCGCCGGCCTGTTCAACGAGCGCTGGTTCCCGGATCTGAGGCTTGACGACAAGTACCAGATCCCCGACGTCTTCTATACCCAGGATCAGGGCGCCTTCGACAAGGGCCACATCGTCAGACGCGACGACGTGGCGTGGGGCAAGACCTTCGAGCTTCTGCTCAAAGGCAATGTCTGCTCCTTCCATGTCACCAACTGTTCGCCCCAGGTCGAAGGCTACAACCGCTCCGACAGCGGTGAGAAGAACTGGGGCGATCTCGAGAACCACGTTCTGTCCGAGGCGGCAAGCGAGCGGCTTTGCGTCTTCGCCGGGCCGATTCTCGCCGATGACGACCGCATATTCGCCGGCAAGGGCCCCAGGGGCACCAGTCTTCGCGCGCCCGTGCCGCGCCGCTTCTGGAAGGTCGTCGTTGCCCGCGTCAACGACGGGCTCGCCAGCTATGGCTTCGTCCTGGAACAGGATCTCACCGACACGGAGCTCGAATTTACGGTCTCCGAGGAATTCATCGGTGCCATGTACCCGCTGGCCGAAATCTCCGAGATGACCGGCGTCAGCTTCGACCAATCGCTGATCGACGCCGATCAGTATGACACGGTGCGCGGCACGGAGATCGCAATGCGGGCCGGGTCACGCAAGCGAAAGAAGAAGGGCTAGGGGCGTCCAATGACCGAGTGGACGCAACCAGAACTGACCAGCCTCAACCGGATCCTCGCCAATCTCTATCCGATGATCGGCGACGGCGTGCGCGTGGCCAAGGGGGTTGGGCTGTCGACGGCGCAAATCGCCTTTGACAACAAGGCGATCAACAACTGGTTTGCGATTGTGCAGCGCGCAAAACAGGAAACCAGGATCGAGGCTCTCGTGGCCTTTGCGCTTGATGAGAATCCTGGTGATGAGGCCTTGCTGCAGGCAAAGCAGCATGCTCCGCCGCCGCCGGTCGAAGGGCCTGCCACTGCCAATTGGGGCGGCGCGACGTCGAAAGGCCAGCTCGAAAAAATCCTCGGCGACAAGAGCACGCTGGTGCCGATCAGCTATCTTGAACTCGGCCTTGTACGGGCGAAATCGGTGGTGCGTGTCAAGCGTGCCGATGGCAGTTCCGGCACCGGCTTCATGACCGCCGGCGGGATCCTGATCACCAACAACCACGTGCTGCCCGACGCAGCTTCAGCGGCGACTTCTGTCGCCCAGTTCAACTATCAGCGGACCGTTGCCGGGCTCGACGCGCCGTTGGAGGAGTTCGGCCTCGACCCCGACGCGTTCTTTCGCACCTCCAAGGACAATGACTGGTCGGCCGTTCACATCAAGGGCAACGCCTCGAAATGGGGCGAACTGGAACTGAAACCTGTCGCCGTCAAGGTCGGCGACCATGTCAACATCATCCAGCACCCCGGCGGCGCGCAAAAGCAGATTTCATTCGTCGCCAATGTCGTGGCCTTCGTCGACGCCGGCCGCGTTCAGTATCTAACCGACACGCTGCCCGGCTCCTCCGGCTCGCCCGTCTTCGACACCGACTGGAACCTGGTCGCGCTGCACCACAGCGGCGGCTGGCTGACCGAGCCCAACGCGGCTACCAAGAGCACATATTATCGCAACGAGGGCATCGCGATCGACAGCATCATCCAGGGGCTGGCGGCCAAGCCCGTGTAGCAGTGGTGCACGTAGACCGATAGCGAATCTCGGGCTGTATCGAGATGCGCATCGGTTTGAGACAATGACATGCATCGCGTGCTCTTTTCAGACGCGACGCGTTTTTTAAAGCCATGCCGAAAAGCCAGGGAGTTTCTTCGATCCGCGCCTATTTCGACCTCAGGCTTCAACTGGCTGATCTTTACCCATTGCCTCCCGATTGGTTGCAGGTGACCAAGCAGGCTGGGATCATCGCGGGCGCGATCAACCTCCAGGGAGCGGCGCTTACAGTCTGGTTCAACATCCTCGACTATGCGTTGACCAACAAACTGTCGCAGGCGCTCATAGATACGATCGTGGTACAAAATCCGCAGTGCGCGACCCTGTGCAAGGCCTATCTGGACGAACTCGCCAAGGGCGAAAAACCGACGCCTGAATTGCCTGGCCTGACGACCGACGATCGGGTCAACACCGCGCTCGCAGGCTTCAACGCCGTCAACCAGCAGCCCAGGGACATTCAGGCGGCGCTCGCCGCCGGCACCGGGCTCGCGACGGTCACCGGCCAGATCGATGTCCTTGCGACTTACAAGAATCTGCACGACGGCCTGCAGAGCTTTCAATATGGCATCGGCAGCTTCCAGGCTCTCCTGATCGCCGCTCGCGACATGGGCACTTCCCTGGAGCAGGTCCGCGTCCTGCGCAAATTCCTCAACCAGTTGAGACTCTTCTGTGCATCGACCGGTGAGAAGGTCGCAGTTTTGCCCGCGGGGCCCGCGCTTCGCGATATCGAGCAGGCGTGGCTCGACGACCTCGGGCAGGCGGCGACGAAACTGCAGGGCGCAATCGTCAACAAATCCCCTGATGCCTACGATGCTCTGTTCGACGTGCGTACCGTGCTGCGCGTCGTGCCCTCGCGGCTCAACCAGCAGATTTTCGTCACGGCAAAGAACCTGCCATTCGGGCTTCTGGCCACCGGCCTCGACACGATAGCCGGCAAACTTCCGACCGACGATCCGGCCGTTCCCCCGATAAAGGCCGCGCATGACGCGATCATGGTGCTGTCCTCGACCATCTATGCGCGCGTCGTCGAGCACAAGCTCTGGCAGGACGTCGACAACAAACTGGCCAGTCTTGCCGACATGATCGAACCGGTGGAAAGCGCGCAAGGGGCCGCGGCGGACAAGTCGCTGCCTTTCCAGTTTTCGCCACTGTGGCGAAATCTGGAAACGAAGGTTCGTGTTCTTGCCGATCTCGACCCCAATGGAGCGTGGCGGACCACGCTCGCTGCCTACTCCACCGACGTCAACGACCAACTGTCGCGCGAAACCGTCGATACAGCCTTCATCCTTGCCTTCGAAGCCTACCGGGACGAGGCCCAGCAGCGCTTCGTCCAGGTCGACCTGGCGCTGAAAACCGAATGTGCCTCGATCGTCCGCGTCAGCACGCCTTTGCACAAGATCATTGAGGAGCTAGGGCCATGATCGAGGAACCAGCGACAGGCGCCGAAACCGCAGCCTCGACTGATTCGGATTTTGACTCGTTGAGCGACATCCGGATCGCGCATCTCGAACTGATGCGGATCGCCAGCAGCAGCGAATCCGTCGATCCCACGATGAGGCGCAGCGATCAGGTCAGCGCCGGGACGACGGATGCCAATACCGACAACGCAGTCCCTGATGCACAAACCATCCGTGGATTCCTCGCCAGGGCGAGGCGTGCCGGCCGCACCATTGCGCGGGAGTCCGACCGTCGCGCGGCGCAGCGCATCCTAGACTATTGGTCCGCCGAACTGGTCACGCGGCCCGGCATCACCTCCGCCGATGTCAGCCCGACACGTCTTGCGGCTTTCGCAGGCGGCCTCGAAACTGCCGAACCGGTCGCCGTCGCGGTCGACTACGAATCCGCATCGCGTGAAATCACCGATCCGGGATCGGTCGCCATCGCCGTTCCCGAATCGGCCACCGTCACAACCGAAGACAGTGCGGAATCCGGCGACGGCTTCGCATCCGATGATGAGCTGAATTCGGACGAACTGACCGAACGCTTTCGCATCCGCGTTGCCGCGCAGGCCCGGCAATGGAAAAACACCGGCTATCCCGGCTATCTCCTGCGCGGCGAGGCATTGAAGGAGGCGTCGGAACTTCCGCAAGGCCCCGACATTGCCGAGTTCGTCGAGGCGAGCGCCAAGGCCGAGACGGACAGCCAGAAGCAGCGCGACCGCAGCAAGAACCTGCTGATCGCGCTGTTCGCCATCCTGGCTGCAATCCTCGCTGCAACGACCTATTTCGCTTTTAACCAGAGGAATGACGCTTTTGCCGCGCGCGAACAGGCCGTGGCGACGGCGAGCCAGATCGCGGCGCTCAACAAAGACCTTACCGTCGCCATTGAAAGGGAGAAAAACGCGCGCGCGCAGGTCGAGGATGCGCTTAACGTTGCCCTGAAGAAGGCGGAGGACGCCGCGAATACGCAACGCGCGCAGCAGGCCACCCAGGCCACCTTACAATCCGCAATCGTGTCTATCGTCAAACAGCTCCGCTCTGGCGGCATGTCCCTGGACGAATTGACGCCGGACTTGCAGCAGTCGGTCCTTGTCGAGCTGGCCGGCCAGGTCAAAAGCGGCGAGGTCGCGCTCGCCCAGTTGCCGGCGCTGTTGCAGACCGCACTTGAACCGCTGCTCGGCAAACTTACCGACAAACAGCCCAACATTCTTACGGGATACAAGGTCGATTTTATCGAGGCCAAGATCGCCTTGCCCAGGCTAACCGGAGATTTGGCAAGCGACGCCTCGGCGACGCCGCTGGACTACATCAACTACTCGCTGGTCATGGGTCGAAGTCACCGCATGGCCATCTATTCAGCGGTCAACCTCGCGCGATCGCAAAGGATGACCCTGCAGGCCACCGGCGGCAGACTGAGGTATGATGTCCGCCTGCCGCGCGACGCACAACCGGATCGCAGCTGGTACCTTAGCCCGGACCGGCTCTGGCTGCCGGCGCGATTGGCGAACGCCAGCGACATCGCCTGGGGCCCCGAGTTCGCCGGCGATCCGGCAACGGCGGCGCTCAAACTGGCCCAGTATGCCTATGTCCTGCCCAACACGATGCCGCAGGCGCGCGCTTTCTACGGCAATATGTGGGCGCCACTCGAAAACTGGGTGCGCACGCAGCACAACCCGCTGGCCAACCGGGTGACCATCTTCAGCGGCCCAATCTTCCGTCCCGTCGACCAACCGGTCAACGGCGTGCCAGTCCCCTATGCCTATTGGAAGCTCGCAGTATCTTCCGTGCCGGCTGCCGTGAAGGGAGAGGTGAGCGAGCCGGAATTCGTCGTCGATGCGTTCCTCATTCCGGGCGACGCTACGGGCGAATTCAGCCCAGAGCAGTATCGGCTCCCGGTTGCCGAGCTCGAAAAGCGCACAGGCCTGAATTTTGGCTATCTCATCGAATGGACGGATTCCGTGAAGAATCCCGGCCCGAATGGAACCCTGGCCGACGAGCTGGCGGGGCGTGTCAAGCTGCTCGACAGCGCAAGCGATGCGCTGCGCAGTGAACTGATTGCCGTCCTCGGCAATCCGGATCTCCCGGTGCCCGAACGGCGCAAGGTCGTGGCGGCGCTTGTCGAGATGGCCGGTCTCCGAAGCATGACCGGACTTACGCCTGCGGGGCGCCTTAACGTGCTTGAGGCTTTGCTCGGGGTTCCACCTGAATTGTGGGAGCGCCCGGACTGGCTGCCCTTGTTCGCCGACGCGCGCCGAGCGATTGCCGATCTCTTGCTTTCGGTGGCCGACGGCCAAACGATCATCGGCGATCAGGATCACGACGCGCTCATCGCTTTGAAGGACCGGCTGCGTATCCAGCCCAGCACGCAGACGGTCTACGTCCAGTTTGCAGGGATGGCGCGCGAGGACGCCGAGGCGCTTTCCGCCAAAATGCGCGCCTTGGACTGGGGCATCCCGAAACCGGGCGAGGAACGGACCAGCGCTGCCGCCGGCATGAACGAGGTTCGCTACAATCCCGATAGCAACACCGACCGCCGCGCCGCGGAACTTCTGGCCGCCGACCTCACTGCCGCCGGCCGGCCGGCGATCGCCCGAGCGGCACGAGTCAGTGTCAACACTCTGGAGATCTGGGTCAGTGTATAGCTGGCGGCTAAGGTCGCACTTCCACGAACACTATGCGGGGTCGGTCTCCCATCCGGCGAAGCCCGCCGCCCTGCTTCTGAAGCCAATAGTTTGCGATCTAAGGCCACACCTGCGCGGGTAAGAACGCACAGGCGTGTGCCATCGTAGGCTGCCACGGGCACCAGCCCCGCCGGGGTTGTCGGTGGCGGGGGTGGGGTTGGTTTTGGGGCCGCCTCCAAGACCCAAATCGCTCCGAAAGACGGAGTTCGACCCCAACAGTGACCTTCATTGTCCGCGTTGCGAATGGCAGCAATGCGCCTCATGTCGGCCGTAGAGATCAGGTTTGCCACTTCCTGACAGCAGACATCACCGGCGACCACGCGGGAGTCGTAGTTGCGCCAATTGGGTATGTTCAGCAGAGCTAAGCGCGAGTCGCGACACGCAGGCAGGTTGATACATCCGGTTCGCGTGAAAGCACGGAACGATTTGCCTCGCCCGCTCTTTCTCCCAAAGCCAATTCGGGCAAAGGAGCATTATGATGAAAACGTTGGCCGATATTTTCGAGCATACCCTTCAGGACATGTATTATGCCGAGAACGCGATTATCAAGGCTTTGCCCAAAGTGGCCGGGGCCGCGAAGGACGCCAAGCTGAAGAAAGCTGCGGAAGACCATCTCGAGGATACGAAGGGGCAGATCAGGAAGCTGGAGCAGGTATTCAAGTCGATAGGCAGGAAGGCCTCTGGCGAGAAGTGCGACGCTATCGAGGGCCTTATCAAGGAAGCCAATGGACTGATGGAAGAAGCGTCAGGAACTGCCCTCGATTCGGGACTGCTGGCGGCCTGTCAGGCAGTCGAGCACTACGAAATTTCTCGGTACGGCTCTCTGCGGGAATGGGCAAAGGACCTCGGGCATGACGAGGCGCACAAGCTGCTCAGCGAGATCCTTGACCAGGAGAAAGCCACCAACAACAAGCTGACGAACCTCGCAGTCACGTCGATCAACAGGACACATTGATCACCCACCTCAAGTGGTGGCATCGCCCTCGGTTGGGGCCCGAGGGGCTTTGTCATGATCGTAGACGCCGGCTCCGCATGTTCCTCTAACAGCCTGACAGCACTCCCGTCTGCCTATGTCCCTGAGACCCACTGATCCGCGGCACTGATAGCTCCCACAACAAACGCCAACGACTGCGGCCATTCACGGATATTTGTACGCTACTTTCGTTTCAAGTATCAGTTAGAGCTGATGGAGCCGTTGACTCGCCCGCGCAGTCCAATCAGCTTTCAGGGCCAATGGAGGGGTGCGTGGCGCGGCTGCTGATCCTTGAGGACGAACGCGTTCTGGCGCGGCATATTCAGAAGAGGCCCTTAAGCGTCTTTTGCAATGAATTTCTATTTATAAGATTCGTCTCTGTTTCCAGAAAACCATCGACGATGAGGAAGCTATAGGAATTTCACTTGGCTTCGGTCTGCTTGGTTGGCACCCCGATGACGCTGGACCTTGCCCACGCCCCTATCTCCCCGATGGGAGAATGCTTTCAACTCGAGGAAGAGTCCAGATATAGCCGGCCGAATGGACGCACCGCGGTTACGTTCGATCCAGGTTGCTCTTGCCCACCCAGCGATTTCGCAAACTTGGACGCCCGATCGATCTGGAACGCAGCCTCCCGAAGGTGCGTTCATGGGGGAAAACCGGCCTTTCTGAAGCCTGACGTGAAAAGCTCGAGGGCGACTTGGTCGGCGAACGGGAGACGTGAAATCAGCCGGACAGTCAGGTCGTGTTTCCTCGTCAGTGCTTCCTCGACTTCAGCGCGCGCCTTCTGCGTCTCGCCCAAATGGGCGTACGCCGCTGCGAGGAAGGCATGAATGAAGAATTGGTCGCCGGCCTTCTGATACGAACCGACGGCTTCCGAGTACTTTCCAAGCAGGAAGAGGGAGCTGCCCTTCACCTCCCAGAACCATGTCGGAGGCAGCGGGTCGCGCAGGAGCGCAGTTTCGAGCACGTTCAGCGCCGTCTCGGCCCGTCCGCCGTAGTTGAGCCAGCTTGCGTAGTCTCCCGCTATGTTCACGTCTAGCGGGTTCAACGAGCGCGCTCGCTCGAAATGCACTCCTGCATCGCTGTGCTGGCGCATATGCGTAAGCACCAGCCCCATGCTCTGGTGACAGACGCCATCGCTCCTGTCGAGAGCGAGCGCCGTTCGTGCCGAGTCCCAGGCCTTCTGTAGCGTCCGCGGATCGTTGTCGTACCAAAATCTGCCGACGAGGGCCTGCGCGAGGAAGGCGTGGCCTTGAGCGAACGTCGAATCGAGCTCGACACACCGGACGAATAGGGGCTCGGACTTGTCCAGTTCATACCGGTAGAAGTGCGCGCGCCCCTGCAGGTAGTAGTCGTATGCATCCCAATCGGCCGGCGGCTTGCGTCTGGTCCGGCTCGCCGAATCGGCCTCCGCTTGGCCTTCGACCATCGAGGCGATAAGAGCCGCAACCTCGTCTTGCAATGCGAAGATGTCGTCGAGGGCCCGGTCGTACCGTTGGGCCCACAGGTGGGTGCCGGTGGCGGCGTCAATCAATTGTGTGGTGATCCGAATGCGATCACCGAGCTTTCGTATGCTGCCTTCGACGAGGTAGCGAACTCCGAGTTCGCGATGGACTTCGGCAATGTCCAATGCCGAATGGCGAAACTGAAAAGATGAATTGCGCGCGATGACGAGGAGGGAGCGGAACCTGGCCAGCTCCGTAATTATATCCTCGGTTATGCCGTCGCTGAGATACTGCTGGTCCTGATCGCCGCTCAAGTTGGCAAAAGGCAGCACCGCAATCGACGGCTTGCCGGATAGGGATATCGGTCTGCGGGATGCGCTCGCCACCGGCTCGACAATCCCGGTGAAGCGGTAGCCGACGCGAGGCACCGTGGCGATCCACTCGCCGCCGTTGTCAGCCGGACCGAGTGCCTTTCTTAGTGTCGCGATTTGGACGGTAAGGTTGCCTTCCTCAACGGCGGTGCCCGGCCACGCAGCGTCCATCAGCTCGGCCTTGGTCAGGATCTCACCGGGCCGTGCCGTAAGCGCAGCAAGCAGCGTCAGCCCACGATGCCCAACAGCGATCGGGATCTGCTCTTTAAGGAGCGTCCCGATGTCGGGATCGAGTACGAACGGACCAAAAGCGCGAGTCCCCTGCATGTGGGCATACTAGACGTTTCGGAAGTTTTCGGAACGTTTCGGCACCGCATAATTCCCGGGCCGCTCAATCAGGCCCCAAGGCCTGCCAGGAGCAGGCAGGCGCCCATGCCCAGCGCGCGCCCGGTCGATTTTGCCCGGTGGGGCCGGGTAGGGGAATCACAGTTGAATCTCGTTCTACTGTGGCAGAAATACGACTGCACGTTCCGGCGCGCTCTGCTACGAAAGGGTAGGTTACAGGGGGATTGTCATGAAGAAACTGCTTCTTGGTTTGTCGTTGTCTCTGCTGGCGTCTTCGGCGTTTGCTGCCGATGTCCAGGAAGTCGTCGATGTTGCGCCGGTTTTCAGCTGGACAGGCGGATATATCGGCCTTCAGGCAGGCTATGCTTGGGGTGATGGCAACATAGACCAAATCGGTGGTCCGGGCTTTGTCGAGACAGACCCTGACGGGTTCCTTGGAGGTGTTTACGCCGGTTACAACTATCAGATGTCGAGCAACATCGTGATTGGTGCGGAACTGGACTTCGTGTATGCGGGTGTTGATGGCAGCGGCCAAATATTCACCGCTCCTGGTGTCCCATTTCCGGGCGCCATCGCCACCGAAGAACTCAATTGGAGTGGGGCGGCAAGACTTCGCCTAGGATATGCCGTTGATCGCTTTCTCCCTTATATCGCCGGCGGCGTTGCATTTGGCGACATCGACATAAGCAGTAATACCGGTGCACCATCGTTCGGAGATACGTTCACAGGATGGACGATTGGCGTGGGCTTGGATTACGCCATGACCGACAATCTGCTGCTGCGCGCCGAGTATCGCTATACTGACTTCGGTTCAGAATCGTTTGCTGTTCCGGCCAATGCGGATGTTGATCTGAAGACCAACGAAGTTCGCTTCGGCATCGCCTACAAATTCTAGTCCTCTCAAGTCCCAATAGAGAGCCTGTCGCAAAACCGCGACGGGCTTTTTCTTTGCGCAACGCAATGGGTCAAGCCAGACATCGGGCCGAAGCCAAGTGGGACGTCGGTAGGGTCTTTTAGGTCCGGCGGGCATCGGCGCGTTGCTCCTGTGCGCTCTTACAGATCTCATCCAATTTGTCGCGGACCCGATCATTGTCAAACAGTAGCTTGGCGCGAGGGAAGCCTCTCCTGCGAAGCTCCGATTCGATGGCTTGCCACCCTTCATAGTCGCCAGATTCGGCAAGTCTCCCGGCCTCGCGCCACATACGCACGTCACGCTCGCCGGACATGCCTTTTCTCCAGTGCTTTCCGCGGGGGCGCTTTCGCCGGCACCGTTACGCATCGGAAATCCCCGCGAATTCGAATTTGATTCAAATATCGCAGAGCCGTTTCCGTTCCGTTAGCCATTGCTAAAAAGACGCCGGAACATTCGCGCGTTTTCTCTGTTCTGTTCGCCGGAGGAAACCAACGATGACCGACGGCAAAGCCAAATGACCAAGCTGTCCGAACTCGGGCCGCCGAATCTCGGCAGGCCTCACGGCAGCGAGCCTGCCGCCGAGGTGCATCATTTCTACGTCTGCCCGAACTGCGGGCAACTCATCGACCGACGCGACCTACGGCAGGTGATCTGGCATCAAAATCCCCAGCATGAGCGGTTGGAGTTCGATTCATAACCACCGCGCCCCCCAGCCCCGGCCGCCGGGCCACCGGACTGGCTGGCCGCAATGGGCCGCAGGCGCGGATCCTTAATATCACTACGCCCTTTTCGACCTGCCTCTAAGCCTATTGGCTGGTTCGCGATCGATGCAGCGAATGCTAGGATAATCTGCTGTAATTGGGAGGCTTGATGACATGTCGACCGAGAACACAAACTTCTCGGAAAAGAGATCTGAAAACCTGGTCTCAGAAGCACAAGCGCGCCGGGACTTTCTCAAGAAGGCAGGGCGTTTTGCTGCGGTGACGCCGCCGGCTATAACACTTTTGCTCGGCACAAGCTTGAACTCCAAAGCGATTGCCAAATCCGGTGGATCACGCCCTGGTCATGGCTGGGGGGATAGTAATCATATCCACACCGGCCCTCCCGGCGGTGGTCCGAAGAAGAAATAATCAGACGTGTCGCCGGCCTGTTTCCAGTACAAGCGACACTGTCTTAGGAAAGCCCGGTCTGCACACCCGCGCCGGGCTTTTCCCTTGGCACATGGCTAGAACGGACAAGTTGAACTAGGCATACCTCCGGTTGCGACTCTGGGCTCATCCGATTTGAGGGCCAGAGGACCCAAACACCGCCGTTTTGGCAGCTAGCAGCGAATCATGACCGGCCTATAACTCGCCAGCCGGCGAACCTACCCCGTTTTCCGGTTAGGTCCGGCGGTCGAACCCCAAGCCACCCCAGCCCCCCGGCCGCCGGGCCGCTGGACGTTGTTGGCCTGCAAACTTAGCCGTCACATAAAGCCGTGTTTGCGTTGAGGATCTACGAGGCACGCGACACCAGATGGCGCACCTATCGGCCGCCAGGCCAATTCCTTCACGTCGTCGCATACGAGGGCCGGTGCAGAAGATGCGCAGGCCCTGGTACACCGCCCGCGAGTTCTCCGAGCTGGGCGAGTACGTCACGCCGCATATCCTTCGCCACACGCGGGCGACTTGGATGATGCAGGCCGGCATTGACCTCTGGAAGGCCGCCGGTGCCGTCGGCATGTCCGTCAAGATCCTCGAAGAAGTCTACGGCACGCACCATCCCGATTTCCAGAAAGAGGCGGCAGAGGTGTGATTGTGGTGCGGAAGTTGTGCGGAAGGAAATCGAATGACTGCTAAGTGCTTGAAAGGATGGTGGGCGATGCAGGGATTGAACCTGCGACCCCACCCGTGTGAAGGGTGTGCTCTCCCGCTGAGCTAATCGCCCGCTCGTTGCCCGAAGGCCAAGCGAGCCGCGATATAAGGGAGGCTGCCTTGTGAAGTCAAGGCGATGTGCCACCATTCCGACAAGGACTGAAACGGGGCAAGGCCGGGCAGGCGCCGGAGGCTGATTGCCTTTGTCGCTCAGCCGCCGGCCGCGGCGATCAGCCGTTCCGCCAGATCCAGCGTCAGCGCATCGAAATGCGAGATCACCGCCGACGGCTCGAATTCGCGCACATGGCGGTCGGTGTAGCCGAAATCGACGGCCACCACCGGAATGCCGGCGGCCTTGGCGGTGTCGATGTCGGTCTGCGAATCACCGACCATCAGCGCCCGATGCGGGTCGCCGCCGGCCAGCCTGATGGTTTCGGTGAGATGGCGCGGATCGGGCTTGCGGAAGGCGAACGTGTCCTGGCCGGCGATCGCAGAAAAGTGCTTCGCCAGGCCGAGCGCCTCGATCAGGGCCACAGAATTAGCCTCGTATTTGTTGGTGCATACGGCCAGCAGATAGCCGGCCTCCTCGAAGCGGGCGATCGCCTCGACGACGCCGGGGTAGGGGCGCGACTTGCCGGGGATGTTGTCGGTGTAGTGATCGAGGAACAGTTTCAACAACCGGTCATGCTCCTCCACCGCCAGCGATCGCCGCTGTGCTGCATGGGCGCGTTCGATCATCACCCGGCCGCCATGGCCGACGTAGCGCTTGAAGCCGGCCTCGTCGACGGCCGCCAGTTCGCTGGCGGCGAGACTGTGGTTGAGGCTGTCGAGCAGATCCGGCGCCGTGTCGACCAGCGTCCCGTCGAGGTCGAACACGATGATCGGTCTGGTCATGGCCTGTCCTGTGGCGATTGCATGCCGGCAGGCGATAGCGGCTGCGGCGCGTCAAGGCAAGCGGGCTGGGCAAGCGGGCTGGCAGGCAGTCGAGGCAAGCAGACCCACCGGATTTCGCGGCGAGCCGCCAGAAATGAAAAACCCGCCACGGCGGCGGGTCGTTGGCGCAAATCAGCACCATGGACCAACATATAGCATACCTGCTGTCACCGTGTCAACGATTTCCAGGACGATATTCCTATGACGGCTGCCCACGCATCGCTCCCTGCGCGTCGCCAGGCGCACCGCCGCCGCCAAGGGCTTTGACCAGACTGGCAAAAATGTTAGGAGCCCGAGACGCTAGGATCGGGGGCAGCAGCATGGATGCGAGGCAATTGAAGGTCGAGGCCGCGCGGGCAGCCCTTGCCCATGTGAGCGAAGGCATGCGGCTCGGCATCGGCACCGGCTCGACCGCCGAGGAGTTCGTGCGGCTGCTCGCCGAAAAGGTCGCCACCGGCCTCACCATCGTCGGCGTGCCGACGTCGGAACGCACCGCGGCGCTCTGCCATGAGCTCGGCGTGCCGCTGTCGACGCTCGAGGAAACGCCCGAGCTCGACCTCACCATCGACGGCGCCGACGAGGTCGACCCGGCGCTGACCCTGATCAAGGGCGGCGGCGGCGCGCTGCTGCGCGAGAAGATCGTCGCGGCGGCATCCGGGCGCATGATCGTCATTGCCGACCGTTCGAAAATGGTCGAGACGCTCGGCCGTTTCCCGCTACCGATCGAGGTCAATCAATTCGGCCTGCGGGCGACCGAAATCGCGGTTCGTGCAGCGGCCAAAAGTCTCGGTCTTTCCGGCCCCATTACATTGAGGATGACGGGGGGCCAGCCTTTTGTTACAGACGGCGGCCATTTTATCCTCGATGCATCTTTTGGCCGCATTCCGGATACAAGAGCGCTTTCGAATGCTCTCCACGCCATACCGGGCGTCGTCGAGCACGGTCTTTTCATCGGGCTGGCGTCAGCGGCCATCATCGCCGGCGGCGACGGCATCCAAACCGTCCATGCCGCCCGAAAACCAGGGAGTTCTACCGACCATGATGTTGCATAACCGGGTTCGCAGCCTTTCGGCCATTCTGGTGGCTTCGGCCGTCTTCGCGTTTTCCTCGCCTGTCTTCGCGCAGGACGTGACCGAATCGCACCTGAAGGCAGCGCGCGCCGCCGTCGCCGCGATCCACGCCACCGACCCGTTCGACAACATCCTGCCGCAGGCCGCCGCCGCTCTCGAACAGCAGCTTATCCAGAAGAACCCGGACATGCAGGAACTGATCGGCAAGACCATCACCGACAAGGCGGTGGCATTGGCCTCGCGCCGCGCCGACCTCGAGAAGGAAGCAGCGCTGGCCTATGCCAAGGTCTTCTCCGAGAAGGAGCTCAGCGACATCGCCGCGTTCTACAGCTCCGACTCCGGCAAGAAGCTGCTCGACAGCGGCCCGACCGTGACGCGCGACCTGGTGAAGGCCGCCGACATCTGGCAGAACGGCCTTGCCCGCGATCTCGCCCAGCAGGTCGGCGAAACGCTGGCCGCGGCGGCGAAGGCCAATGCGCCGGCAGCGCCCGCTGCTCCCGCTGACGCCACGGCCCCGGCGGCTCCCGCCGACGGCGCTGCCCCGGCCGAAGGCGACGCGCCCGCCGACAACACGCAGAACTGATTTACCCCTTGCAGATGGCCTGACGGCCGCTGGACCAGAAAGCCCGGTTTATCCGGGCTTTTCTTTTGGCCATTGGCAGCCTACCTGTCTCACACATTTTGAAGGTGCAGGAGCAGTCTATGGCCGGTTACGACTACGATCTTTTCGTCATCGGCGGCGGCTCCGGCGGGGTGAGGGCGGCGCGTGTCGCGGCCGCACTCGGCAAGCGCGTCGGCATCGCCGAGGAATACCGCTATGGCGGCACCTGCGTCATCCGCGGCTGCGTGCCGAAGAAGCTCTACGTCTATGCCTCGCAATTTCCCGAGCATTTCGCAGATGCCGCCGGCTATGGCTGGACGGTGCCCGAGGCGAGCTTCGACTGGCCGACGCTGGTCGCCAACAAGGATCGCGAGATCGCCCGGCTGGAAGCCATCTACGAGAAGAACGTGAGAGGCGCCGGCGGCGAGACCTTCCATTCGCGCGCCATGCTGGTCGACCCTCATGTGGTGCATCTTCTCGGCGAGGATCGCACCGTCACCGCCGACCAGATCCTGATCGCCACCGGCGGTCGCCCGGCGCCACATCCGGCACTCCCCGGTCACGAGCATTGCATCTTTTCAAACGAAGCCTTCGACCTCAAGAAACTGCCGAAGGCGATCATGATCGAGGGCGGCGGCTATATCGCCGTCGAATTCGCCAACATCTTCCATGGGCTCGGCGTCGACACCACGCTGGTCTATCGCGGCAAGGAGATCCTGTCGCGCTTCGACATGGACCTGCGGCGCACGCTGCACGAAACCATGGAGAAGAAGGGGATAAAAATCCTCTGTCACGCCGTGTCGGAATGGGTCCGCAAGCGGCCGGACGGGCGGCTGGACGCTTTAGTCACCGGCGGCAAGGTGCTGACGGTCGACCAGGTCATGCTCGCCATCGGCCGTATCCCCAACACCGAGAACATGGGGCTGGAAGGCGTCGGCATCGAGCTCGGCCAAACCGGCGCCATTGTTGTCGACCAATACTCCCGCACCAACATCGACAACATCTGGGCGATCGGCGATGTCACCAACCGCGTGCAATTGACCCCGGTGGCGATCCACGAGGCGATGTGTTTCATCGAGACCGCCTTCAAGGGCAATCCGACCGCGCCCGATCACGACACCATACCGACGGCGGTATTCTCGCAGCCCGAGATCGGCACCGTCGGCCTGGCGGAAGACGAAGCGGTCAAGCGCTTTTCCGACATCGAAATCTACCGTGCCTCATTCCGCCCGATGCGGCACACGCTGTCCGGCCGTGACGAGAAGATGCTGATGAAACTGGTGGTCGACGGCGCTTCGAAGAGAGTGCTCGGGGCCCACATCCTCGGGCCGGATGCCGGCGAGATGGCGCAGCTTCTCGGCATTCCACTGAAGGCCGGGCTGACCAAGGACGACTTCGACCGCACCATGGCCGTGCATCCGACGGCGGCGGAGGAACTGGTCACCATGTACAAGCCGACCTACCGCGTGAAGGACGGCCAGCGCATCGATTGACGCCTGTTCCGACAACAGCCCTCGCGGCAACAGGATTGCCGCGAGGGGAGTGCTTGACGTTTGCTTAGAGCAGCGTGCCGCGCAGGATGACCAGCGCCACCGAGAAGTAGATCACCAGTCCGGTGACATCGACCAGCGTGGCGACGAACGGCGCCGACGCGCTGGCGGGGTCGAAGCCGATGCGTTTCAGCGCGAATGGCAGCATCGATCCCGACAGCGAGCCGAAGGTGACGATGCCGACCAGTGCCGCGCCGACGGTCGCCGCGATCAGCTCCCAGTGCGGGCCGTAGTCGTAGAAGCCGAAATACTGCCACAGCGTGATGCGGCAGACGCCGACGACGCCGAGGATCGATCCCAGCACAAGCCCGGTCGGCAGTTCGCGCAAGGCCACCCGCCACCAGTCGCCAAGGCCGATCTCGCGCAGCGCCAGTGCGCGGATGACCAGCGAGGTCGCCTGCGAGCCGGAATTGCCGCCCGAACTCATGATCAGCGGGATGAACAGCGTGAGCACGATTGCCTTTTCCAGCTCGCCTTCATAGCTCTGCATCGCGTTGGCGGTCAGCATCTCGCTGATGAACAGCGCGCAGAGCCAGCCCGCACGTTTCTGGATCATGGCGAGAAAGCTCATCTTCATGTAGGGCTCGTCGAGCGCCTCCATGCCGCCGAAACGATGCACGTCCTCGGTCGTCCCCTCGACCATCGTGTCGATGATGTCGTCGATGGTGACGATGCCGAGGATCTTGCCGTGGTCGACGACCGGAACGGCGAGCAAATCGTATTTGGAGATCAGCTGCGCCACCTTTTCGCTGTCGGTGAGCGGCGAGACCGTCACCGGCACGCGATCCAGCGCGACATCCATCACCAGATCGTCCGGCTCGCCGCTGATCAGCCGCCGCAGGCCCGTCGAGCGCACCAGGACATGCGTCTCGGGATCGACGATATAGATCGCGTAGATGGTCTCGCGCGTCCGCTCGACCTTGCGGATGTAGTCCAGCGTGCGGCCCACGGTCCAATCCGAGGGCACGCTGACGAACTCCGTCGTCATTAGCGACGCCGCGCTGCCTTCGGGATAGCCCAGAATGGCAAGCAGCGTGGCGCGCAGCGGCGGCGCGAGTTCGACGAGCAGTTCGGAACGCGCCGGTTCTTCCAACTCGCGCAGGATGTCGGCGGCGCGGTCGACCGACATGGCGGTGAGCAGCTTGCCGGCCTTGGCGCGTGGCAGCGCCTCGACAAGCTCGGATGCGCCGTCGAGCTCCGGCTGGTCGAAGATCTCGACCAGCCGCTCGAAGGGCACTTCGCAAAGCAGCTCGATCGCCGTTTCGCGAGGCTCGTGGTTCAGGGCCTCGACGACGTCGGCGACGTGATCGTTTGCCAGGATACGAGCGATGGCGACGGCCTCGTCGCCCGCTACGGGGGAAAGTTCGTTCATTGGTTCACTCCTTGCCGTCCGGCAGGACGTGAACCGGTCAGGTCACGTCTAGGCGGACGGCGGTTGCGTTCGACTACTGTCGCCAGGCATGGCGCGGTGACCTTTCTGCTCGCGGGCTAGCGCATGACCCCGAAAATCGGTTTCGATTTTCGGAAAGGATCATGCGCAAATTCTAGGTTTCTACAGCGTCCTTTGCGCGTCCGAAGTGACGCGCGGCGCTGTAGGTTGGAATTCTGCGAGCCGGCGCAACATAGGAGCGCCTCTTGCCGAGTCAATCGCAGCAAAGGGCAAAAACGACACCGGAGAGGCGAGATCGCGAGACTGTGATCGCCGCGCGAGGTCGCGCTAACGCGGCTGATGCCGGCGGGCAAGGATGCGCGGTGCCTAGACTATTTCTGCTTCAGCCGGCGCGGGAAGCGCAGCCATTTGTCCTCGACCGGCCTTGGGACCGGCCTTGGCTGTGCGAGGATGGTGGTGAGTTCGCGCGGCAGGCTTGGAGCCAGCGGCTTCTTGGTCGCGACGCCATCCGAGATCGCGACCACGCTGTGATAGAACTCGGCTCCGGACAGCGAGCGCGGCGGCGTGGCCTCGTGCATGACGCTGATCACCGTGACGTCGGGGCAGTTGTCCTTGATCCCCTGGTGGAAGGCGATCTTGCCTTCGGGATCGAGCGCGCCGGTTGCCTCGTCGAGGAACAGCAGCCCAGGCTGCTGCAGGATGATGCGGGCGACCACCAGCTTCTGCTTCTGGCCACCTGAAAGAACCTGGTCCCAGTTCTTCCCTTCGCGGCTTTCATCGGCCATGTGCTCGATGAAGTCGCCAAGGCCGGCCTTGTGCAAGGCCGATGCAACCTGCGCATCGCCATGATCTTGCTCGGAGCCGGGCAGGCAGACCAGCTGCTTCAACGTGACCTGCTGCAGCTTGACCTCCTGGGCGGCATAGAAACTCCTGATCCCTTCCGGGAAGACGATGGTGCCGCGGCCATAGGGCCACAGGCCGTTGATCGCCTTGATCAGCGAGGTCTTGCCGCAGCCCGATTCGCCTTTGAGGAACGTCCATTCACCACGCCGGAAGCGCAGGTTCGCCACGCTCAGGAACGGCGTCGCGTCCTCGCCCTGATGCGCCAGTTCGAGCTTCTGGATGGTCAGGCCGAAAACCGGGTTCTGGCGGTCGTAGCGGAAGTCGGAACGGCCGGTCTGGCTGTAGAACTCCTGCGGCTGCTGGACGTTCTCGATGGCGTTCGCCAGTTCGGTCACACGCTGGCTGTTGGCCCGCAATGTCGCGATATTAGGCATGACATGGATGAACCATGAACACTGGCTGATCAGCGAATTGACCAATTCGGAGCCGGTAATGTAGCCCTTGAGATCGAAGCCGTTGTGGATGAACGGAACAAGGCCCGGCCCATAGGCGACAATGCGGGCACCTATGAAATTGTAGATCAGCTCGAACGAATTATAGCTGGTGTTGACGATGTTCAGTCGCGCCCAGGTGCGGTCGATATCGACATAGAGCCGGCTGTGCATCGACTTCTGCACATTCTCGCCTTGCGAGGCGGCGACATGGAAACTGCGGCGCAGGAAGGTCGTCAGTTCGCCGCGATAGCTGCCTTCGGACTGCTGCATCCTGACGTTGAGACGTTCCAGCAGTCTGCCCAGCTTCACCGCGATCCAGGTGTTCAGCGGCACATAGGTGGCGACGGCCAGGAAGGCCAGGATCGCGCTGCCGTAGCTGCCGAGGAACTCCAGTCCTCTCACTTCCACCGAGGTCTCAAGCAGCTTCTGGCCGACGAAATAGAGTGACGTGGCAACAGCCAGGACGCCCATGGCGAGGCCGATGGCTCCGCCGGTCATGTCCTTGATCGATTCCTGGATGCGCTGGTCGATGTTGTCGGGAGCCGCGTTGCCGGACGAACCATGCTGGGCGTGGAAATGCGTGTGATTGGTGTCGAGCAGCGCTTCGTTGAAGCGGCTGTCCAGCCAGCCGCGCCATTTGCGATGCAGCGTCGCCGAAACGAGGCTGCGAATGCCGGTAAAGCCCGCATCCTTGAGGATGACCAACAGGACCAGGATGCCGGCGTTGGTCAGCAGCGACTTCAGGGGTGTGGTATTTGCGGCATCGTGGAAAAAAGCGATCGAATTGACCAGTTCACCCGATGCTTCGGCGAACCACACGCCCGATTTGCTGGACAGCGCCGTGAGCAATGCGATGACGAGGGTGAGTGTCCAGGCTTCCTTCCAGCGATCCGAGAACCAGTAGGCCCGCATCAGCCCCCAGAAGGTACGCATCGACGACACCGGCGTCAGGGGCGAAGGCCTTGCGGCCTCGCTAGGTAGTTCTGCCGGTACTGTACGTCGTGGTCTGCCGACCCGAATCACGATCCCGCCCACACCTTTTTTAGTTTTGTTACGGATAGTAACACCAATTGATCATTTTCTATTAATTTTCTCCCACCCTCTGTGAACACGCGCACGCAACGTTGCCATGGAGCAACAGGTCGAGCTGCGGAAGCAGTGCACAAAAACCGGATTATTGGTAGTTATTCCAATAGGTTGAGCAGCCATGGCGGCGACCGTTTTTACCTTCCCTTAGGGAAGCTTCTCACACGATTTTGTGAACCTTTTCGCATTGCCGAGCGGCCGATTTTCCTACGAAGGACTGACTGGCAGGTCCCCCAATCGGCTATCCCCGACCACTCCAGCAGTACTCTCGTGATGACTCGCGGGCAGCCGAGCCCGCATCGATTCGTCTCGCACAAAGCGTTTTAGGGCGCGGGCAGGTCGCGCCTTCCCAGATGCGCGGCAAGCCGCGTTTGACAATGCAGCCGTGCGGATCGAACCTGATCCATACATTGGCTTAGGGGGTCTTCCATGTCTGCACGTATATTTTCAGTCGCGATGCTGGCGGCCTTCGCCTGGATGCCTCTGGCGCATGCGGGTAGCCAGACCATTCCGGCGAGCGCCGAGGGCCAGATCGAGTTCAACACGCCGTCGGGCAATATCGGCTGCATCTACACGCCGAAGGGCGGCACCAGCACCTACCAGCCGCAGGACGGCGGGCCGAAACTGAGCTGCTCGCGCGTCGAGCCGAGTTACGTCACCGTCATTCTTGGGCCGAAGGGACCGGCGACGCTGATCAAGAACCCCGGCGAGCAGGGCTGCTGCAGCGACGTCGCCAAGCTGGCCTACGGGAACAGCTGGAAGAAGGGGCCGTTCTCCTGCCAGTCATCGACCAAGGGGCTTACCTGCGGCAGCAGCAATGGCCATGGCTTCTTCGTCAGCAAGGCCAAGGTGACGGTTAAGTAGAGCGTGTCGCCCAAAAGTGTGCAGCGGTTTTGGGACAACGACACGCGCAAAAACAATTACTTTAGCTCGCCGTTTCCAACTCGCCCCGCGCCTTGGCCGCTGCGACCTGGCGGATCGCGTCGGCAAGCGTCTCGGCGTCCTGTGCGCCCATCACCGCATATTTGCCTTCGAGCAGGAAGCACGGCACGCCGGTGATGCCCATGCGCGAAGCAGTTGCAATTTCGGTGCGCACCGCCTCGACATCGGCGTCGGTCGGCAGCAGCGTTTCGACCACGGAGGCGTCCATACCGGCTTCGCGCGCGGCTTCGACCAGCACGCCATGGTCGCCGATGTTGGCGCCTTCCTCGAAATTCAACTGGAACAGGCGGCGCACCAACCGGTTCTGCACCGCATCGCCAGCAGCACCTGCCCAGCGGATGACGCGGTGGGCGTCGAGTGTATTGGGCGCCACCTTGATGGCACCGAAGGCAAATCTAATCCCTTCCGCTTCGCCGAGAGGCTCGATGCGGGCATGGATCTCGCGGATACGTTCCTCGCTGCCGAATTTTGCCAGCATGTATTCGCGGCGATCCTTGCCTTCGGGCGGAATGGTCGGGTCGAGCTGGAACGGCCGCCAGCGCACATTGACCTCGATGTCGCCGGCAGCAGCGATCGCCTTGTCGAGCCGCTTCTGGCCGATGAAGCACCACGGGCAGACGACATCGGACACAACGTCGACCGTGATCGAGTTCCCGTCGCTCATCTTCATCTCCTGTCTGGAAGGATCTCAGTTCGCCTTGCGCCACCAGGTCGGTAGTTGATAACCGAATATGGGCGTCTTTTGCGGATGTTCCAGGTAATTCCAGTAGGCAATCCACTGCTGGTCGTTGTGCTGCATCGGCACCATGTAGTTGCCGGAGATCAGCAGCCGGTCGAGAACGCGCACCGCGGCGACATAGTCCTCCTTCGAACGAGCCCTCAGCATCGCATCGATCGCCGCGTCCACGGCCGGATCGGCGACGCCGGCAAGGTTGAACGAGCCTTCCGCCTTGGCGGCGGCAGAGCCCCAGCGCCCGATCTGCTCGATGCCTGGCGACAGTGAGTTGTTGAAGCCGCTCGAGCCGATCAGCACCTCGAAATCGAAGCGCTGCTTGCGCGACTGGATCTGGTCGCCATCGAGGCTGCGGATGGTGACGTTGATGCCGATCTTCTCCAGCGTGCGCTGGTAGATTGCGGCGAGGCGCTCTTCATCTTGCGATGAAGTCATGATCTCGAAACCGAAAGGTTTTCCCTCGGGATCGAGCATGGTCCCGTCCTTGACGCTGTAGCCCGCGGCCTTCAGCAGGTCGAATGCCGCCTTCAGTTCTTTGCGGTCCTGGCCCGAACCGTCGGTGATCGGCGGCCGCCAGCTGCCGTCCATGACGTCGGCCGGCACGCGGCCGGGGTAGGGCGCCAGCAGCGCCTTCTCTCTGTCGTCGGCCGGGTGGCCGAGAGCGGAAAGCTCGGAATTCTGCCAGTAGCTCATGGTGCGGTTGTATTTGCCGCCGAACAGGTTCTTGTTGGCCCATTCGAAATCGTAGAGCATTCCCAGGGCGCGCCGCACGACCGGATTGGAAAATTTCTGCAGCCTGGTGTTGAACAGGAAGCCCGTCACCACCGGCGGGATGCCGGTGTCGAAGGTTTCGGCCACCACGTCGCCTTTGTGAAAGGCCGGAAAATCGAGATCGCGCTCGCGCTTGACCGGGTCCGCCTCGGCGTCGGTGGCGCAGATGCCTTTCTTGAACGCTTCCGTCTTGGCATTGTCGTTGAGGAAATATTCAATCGTGATCTGGTCGTAATTGTCGAAGCCGCGCTTGGCGGGCACATCCTTGCCCCAATAGTCGGGATTGCGCTTGAACACGATGCGCTGGCCGGGCTGCACCTTATCCACCGTATAGGGTCCGCTGCCTATGACCGGCTTCAGCGTCGTCCTTTCGAACGTCTCCTTGTCGAAGCCATGCTTAGGGATGATCGGCGTCAGCGCGATGATCAATGGCGTCTCGCGATTGGCCTTCTTGTTGAAGGTAAAGCGCACGCTGTGATCGCCAGTCTTTTCCAGCTTGGCGATCAGGCTCATGCGATCGCTGTACGGCGGCCGTCCCTTGTCGGTGAAGACATCGTAGGTGAACAGCACGTCTTCCGGCGTCACCGGCTTGCCGTCCGACCATTTTGCGTTCGGGTTGAGGTGGAATTCGATCGACTTGCGCTCCGGATCCATGTCGGCGCTGTCGGCGAGCAGGCCATAGAGGCTGAAGGCCTCGTCATAATTGCGCTGCATCAAAGGCTCGAAGACCAGATTGCCGTAGATCGTGTCCATCATGCCGCGCGCCGTGGTGCGCAGGCTTTTCAGGATGAACGGGTTGAGATTGTCGAAGCTGCCGACGACGCAATAGGTGATGCTGCCGCCCTTCGGCGCATCGGGATTGACGTAGTCGAAATGCTGATAGTCGGCCGGCAGCGCCGGCTCTCCCTGCATGGCGATGGCATGCCTCGGTTCCGACACGGCCGGCCGGAGCGAAACGGTCAGAAACAAGATCGCGGCGATCAGCCAAACGAGAACGCGGCCCATGACCGTCTCCTTGCAGGCGGCTTTGTGATTCGCTGTGCACCCTAGAGCATTTCAAGCAGGGATTGAATCGCTCAGCAGGAGAAGAGTTCGGCCTGCGGCGAGCGCTTCCACGCAAGGGCTGCCCCGGTCATCACCGCACCAAGAATCACGGAGAACGGGCTGGATTCGACATCGCTGGCAGTGTAACACGCGCACCAAAGTCATGCTGTTGCCTCATTTCGGCAACAGGTAGCTGGACCACGCGCCACGAAGCGGCCGGTTCCGGGATCATTGAGAGGAAGTACACCATATGAAGAGCCTGAACAGCAACGCATACCGCCTTTCGGTCATGGCCGCAGGCGTCGTCGGCTTTCTGGGCGCTGAGCTTCCCGCTGCTTCGGCACAGCAGCAACAGCAGATTCCGCAAGGCTGGTTCAAGGCCTGCACCAAGCAGGAAGATGTCGATATCTGCAATGTCCAGAACATCGTCACCGCCGGCAACGGCCAGCTGGTCACCGGCGTCAGCCTGATCGAGCTGAAAGGCAAGGTAAACCGCAAGGTGTTCCAGGTGACGGTACCGACCGGCCGTCTGGTGCCTCCCGGCATCGGCCTGCAGATCGACACCGGCAAGGCGCAGAAGCTCGACTACGTGATCTGCTTCCCGGACCGTTGCGTGGCCGAAGTGCCGCTCACCGACCAGCTCGTCTCGTCCTTCAAGAAGGGCCAGGCAATCACGCTTACCTCGGTCAATTTCCAGAACCAGCCGAACCCGATCAAGGTTGCGCTGACCGGCTTCAGCGGCGCCTATGACGGCCCGCCGCTGCAGCAGTCGGACATCGAGGACCGGCAGAAGAAGCTGCAGGACTTCGTGGCCAAGAACAACCAGGACTTCGCCAAGAAGCTCAAGGAAGAGCAGGACAAGGCGAAAGCCGCCAACTGATCGCCGGGACAAATCCCGGACCATGAAAAAGCGGGGCATGCCCCGCTTTTTTCTTGCCCGCGTCAGTGTCTCAACTGACGTTTCGGCTGGTAGCGGCCGTCGGGCCGCTTGTCGAACATCTCGCCGATCTGCGGATGCCGGACCGGTTCGCCCGACTGGTCCTCAAGCAGGTTCTGCTCGGACACATAGGCGATGTATTCCGTCTCCGAGTTTTCGGCCAGCAGATGGTAGAAAGGCTGGTCCTTGCGCGGCCGCACGTCGGCCGGGATCGCCTCGTACCATTCTTCGGTGTTGGCGAATTGCGGATCGACATCGAAGATCACGCCGCGGAACGGAAACAGCCGGTGGCGGACCACTTGTCCGATCGAGAATTTGGCCGTTTTCATCGTACTCACCACTTAAGTCTTCAAAGCGCCGCAAGGACGCCCTAAGACCTTGAATCTACACATCCCGCCACCAAAATCGAGCCCCACTTTAGGGTGAGTGGGTGCCTATTTGGCGCAGACGCTCCTTCAATTCAATCCCGAAGCGCTTGACGTCTGGTCAAGCAACGTACCATCCGGTCCAGAGGTTTCGGGACGGGCAAGAATGTCCGATGTCGGCCTGGTTACCGGCGGACCTGTTTCCTGAAGCCCCCAGTGAGCGCCTGGAAGCCACTGCCCGGCCGCAGCCCCTCACGCATGAAGAAGGCACGCAGCGGTGCGAAGCTGCCAAGCACGCTGAGACCGGCACTGCGCGCCATCTGCGCCGGCAGCATGTCCGACAGCAGCGACCTGTTGAGCAGATTGACCGCACCGCTGCGCGCCAATATGTCGGGCCGCCGCCTGGAATCATAGGCCGCAAGGCTCATCCTGGAGCCTGGATCGGTTCGATTTTCGCAAGCGATTCCAATCAGGTCGTCGATATCCCTGATACCGAGATTGAGACCTTGTGCGCCGATCGGCGGGAAAACATGCGCGGCTTCACCGACCAGCGCGACGCGGTTCTGCGCGAAACGCCCAGGTGACGCCGCCGACAGAGGGTAGACCTGCCGGCCAGGCTCGACGGAGACCCGGCCCAGCATCGACTGCATCTGCTCTTCGACGCGCTGCGAAAGCGTGTCGTCATCGAGTGCTGCAAGCTCTTTCGCCGTCTCCGGTTTCACCACCCAGACGAGACTGGAACGATTGCCGGGCAGGGGAACCTGCGTGAACGGACCGGTTTCGGTATGGAATTCGGTCGAGGTGAAGGCATGCTCACTGCGATGGCCGAAATTGAGGACGAGCGCTGCCTGCGGATAGGGCCGCACGGAGGCCGCGATGCCTGCCGCCTCGCGCGCCGGCGA
Organism: Mesorhizobium amorphae; assembly: GCF_014843845.1. GTDB lineage: Bacteria > Pseudomonadota > Alphaproteobacteria > Rhizobiales > Rhizobiaceae > Mesorhizobium > Mesorhizobium amorphae_A. The sequence goes on from NZ_JHQS01000053.1 coordinate 72,001, forward strand.
CAGGCGCCCATCGGCGGCAACCGCCAGCGATGCCGAAATCTCGCTGCCGTCAGCCAACGCCGCATGCGCATGGCCGGCGTCGAGGCGCCAGCTTTCGACCATCGACTTCCGCCAGTCGATGCCGGGATGCGCGGCAACCGCCTTGGCAAGGGCGGGGAGAAGAACACTGTTGGGCAGGTTCAGGCCGAACTGCTCCTCGCCGATTTCCGTCGCGCGGAAGGTGACTGTCGGGCTACGGATCAGTCGGCTGGTTGCATCGACGATGCGCATCACCTTCAGCGGCGCCGCCTTCGGCTTGAGGTCGGCGAGCACGCCCAGCCGCTCGAGCACCGCAAGGGCAGGGTTCATCAGGGCGGTGGTGCGACCATCGGCGCCGGCTGCTTCCGGACCGATCAGCGTCACCGGAAAGCCTGCTTCGGCAAAACCGAGCGCGGCGATCAGCCCGGCCGGGCCGCTGCCGGCTACCAGTATCCGCGCTGTCTCCTGATGGTCCAATTTCGGCTTCCGGATCGCAATTGAGGCCCAACCGGCCGCCAATCTGTATAGGCCCGATCATGCGGCTTGATCAACGCGGCGATTCGGCCCATTTCGATTGCCATGAGCGACGACTTCAGCCATCTCGACCTGGCCGGACGCGCCGCCGCAGGCGTCGCGCGCAATTCCCGGCTGGCGGTGACCGTCAGCGTCGGCATGGGCATCGCCCTTGCCTGGGCCATTCTCGGCGCGATGGCGATCCGCGGCGCCGAAAGCCGCTTTGCCGGCGCCGATGCGCCCGGCGATACGGTGCTCAGATATCTGCCGCGCCTGCCGCTGCCGGATTTTCTCGACCGGTTCTTTGCTCTTTGCCTTGCGCCTGCACCGCTTGCCGGAGCGGCAGCGATACAAGCCCTGGCGCTGACGTCGATGTGGTTCCTGATGGCGGTGGCGACGATGCTGCCCTCGGCGGCACCCATGATCCGCACCTATTGCGAGATCGTCGACACAGCGCGGATCAAGGGCGAGCCGGTCGTCCACCCGCTTGTTCTGGTCGCCGGCTATCTCGGCATATGGCTGGTTGCGTCGACGCTGTTTGCCGCGCTGACGCTCGGCCTCCACGCATTCGCAGCGTCCGGGCAGATGCTCGATCCGGCGGTTGGAATTGCCGGCGCGCTCGCCCTGCTGATTGCCGGCCTCTACCAGTTCAGCGGCCTGAAGGAAGCCTGTCTGACAAAGTGCCGGAACCCGTTCTCGATCCTGTTTGCCAACTGGAGCGCAAAACCCTTGCGCATCTTCAGGCTCGGCATGCAGCAAGGCGTATGGTGCCTTGGCTGCTGCTGGGCACTGATGCTGGTGATGTTCGCCGTGGGCGCCATGAACGTCTTCTGGATGGCGCTGATCAGCCTGTTCACCCTGATCGAAAAACAGACAGCGGGCAGGATGCCAAGCCGGGTTGCCGGTGCGATACTGCTTGTGTGGGCAACCGCGCTGCTATTAGTCTCGGCCTGAGGGGGAGAGAATTCGATGAGCGACCAGGGCTGGGCAATGAAGGGAGAGCTCGTACTCTCCTGCAATTGCACGGTTTTTTGCCCTTGCGTCTTGTCTCTCGGCGGGCATCCGCCGACGGAGGGCTATTGCCAGACCTGGGCCGGATTCCGCATCGACGCCGGCCATTTCGGCAACGTCGACCTCTCCGGCCTCAATCTCGGGCTGATCATGGAAATTCCCGGCTATATGAGCCGCGGCAACTGGACCGCCGGCCTGTTCATCGACAAGCGCGCCTCGGTCTACGCGGTCAAGGCGCTGACCAGGATCTTCACCGGCAAGGCCGGCGGAACCACGTCGCTGCTCTCCATCCTGGTCGGAAAATTCCTCGGCGTCGAACAGGTGCCGATCAGCTATGAGACGCGTGACAAGACGCGCATCTTCCAGATACCGAAGATCATCGACGGGGCGGTGACGCCGGTTCCCGGCAAGGATCGCGAGAAGGATACGGTGATCAGCAACTCCGAATACTGGATCGCGCCGGAAATCATCGTGGCGAAGTCCGACAAGAGCAAGATGCGGGCCTTCGGCCGCAACTGGAACTTTGCCGGCCGCTCGGCCGAAATCTGCAAGCTGGACTGGCGCGGCCCGTGAGCAAGAACACATCGGCCAGGAAAACGGCCAAGAAAATCGCGGACCGGATTCCGCGGCCGAAGAAGAAAGTCACCTGGCCGCAGGCGCGCGCGTTTTCGGTCCATCTCTTGACCGCGTCGGGTTCGTTCCTGGCGTTCCTGTCGCTGGTCGCGGCAAGCGAGCAGCGCTGGACGGCGATGTTCTGGTGGCTCGGCCTGGCACTGTTCGTCGATGGCATCGACGGCCCGATCGCCAGGAAGCTCGAAGTCAAGGAGATCCTGCCGACCTGGTCGGGCGAAATGCTCGACAACATCATCGACTACGTCACCTATGTGCTTATCCCGGCCTTCGCGCTCTATCAGCGCGGCTTCATGGGCGAAAAGCTGTCGTTCCTGTCGGCGGCCATCATCGTCGTATCCAGCGCCATCTACTATGCCGACACCGGCATGAAGACGAAGGAGAATTTCTTCAAGGGCTTCCCGGTCGTCTGGAACATGGTGGTGTTCACGCTGTTCGTCATCGAACCGGGACAATGGGTTTCCTTCGGCGTGGTCGTGGCGGCCGGCATTCTCACCTTCGTGCCGATCAACTTCATCCATCCGGTGCGCGTAGTGCGGCTGCGGCCGATCAATCTCGGCATGACGCTTTTGTGGTGTGCCTTTGGCGCGCTGGCGCTGGCACAGGCCGCACTCGCCGCCTTCTACGACCAAATCGGCGTGCTCGGCGAACAGGTCAGCGACTTCACCAAGATCGGCATCACCGTGACCGGACTTTACCTCGCAAGCATCGGCGCTATCATGCAGTTCTTTCCAAATCTCGGCGCCAAGCCCGGCGCCGGAAAGACCGACCCCAAAGACTGACAGCCGCCCCAGGCGAGCCGTATCCCAAGAGAGACCAATCGATGCCCAAAGCAGTCCGTATCCACGCCCATGGCGGTCCGGAGGTTATGACCTATGAGGACGCCGATCCGGGGCAACCCGGTGCCGGACAGATCCTGATCAGGCACACCGCGATCGGCCTTAATTTCATCGATGTCTACCATCGCTCGGGCCTCTATCCGCCGCCCGGCGGGTTTCCGCTGATCCCGGGCGGCGAGGCGGCTGGCGTGGTGCTGGAAGTCGGCGCGGATGTCGACTGGTTGAAGCCAGGCGATCGCGTCGCCTATGCCGTCAATGTCGGCGCCTATGCCGAACAGCGCGTGGTTGCCGCGGACCGCGTTGTGAAAGTGCCGGACGGCATCAGCGACGAACAGGCGGCGGCCATGATGCTCAAGGGCATGACGGCCGAGTACCTTTTGCGCCGGACTTTCAAGGTGAAGGCCGGCGACACCATCCTGTTCCATGCGGCGGCCGGCGGCGTCGGTCTGATCCTCGGACAATGGGCCAGGCATCTCGGCGCGACCGTCATCGGCACAGCCAGTTCCGCCGACAAGATCGAGCTCGCCAGGGCGCATGGCTTCGACCATGTCATCAACTACAAGGAGCAGGACTTCGTCGCCGGCGTCGCCGCCATAACCGGCGGCCGGAAATGCGATGTCGTCTACGATTCCGTCGGCAATGATACTTTTCCCGCTTCGCTCGACTGCCTGAGGCCACTCGGCATGTTCGTCAGCTTCGGCCAGTCGTCCGGGCCGATCCCGCCTTTCTCGATGTCGCTGCTGGCGCAAAAGGGCTCGCTGTTCGCCACCAGGCCGACGCTCTTCGTCTACAATGCCAAGCGCGAGGACCTCGAAGCCTCAGCGGCGGCATTGTTCGACGTCGTGCTCAGCGGCGCGGTCAAGATCAGGATCAACCAGCGCTATTCGCTTAGAGACGCCGGCAAGGCGCACTCCGATCTCGAGGGCCGCAGGACGACCGGAACAACCATTCTCATCCCTTAGTCCCGTCTGCCTTGCTATCCCTTGAGTTTCCGCTGAAATTCTTGAAGCTCTTTCAAGTCGTGTGCCGCTTTCCGACGGGAGCCGGCAGCGCATACCATGCTTGCGGGAACACAGAACATATCTGGCAAACCAGATGGGAGGCACTGTGAGTGCAAATCATGACAGCACGACCCTGCTTGAGGTTCGTGGACTGACCAAGATATTCGGCACGCTGACGGCGTGCGACCATGTCGATCTCAACATCGCCAAGGGTGAGATCCACGCATTGCTCGGCGAGAACGGTGCCGGCAAGTCGACGCTGGTCAAGATGCTGTTCGGCTCGCTCGAGCCGAATTCAGGCGAGATCTTCTGGAACGGCCAGCCGGTCAGGATCGCCAGTCCGGGCGCCGCCAAGAAACTCGGTATCGGCATGGTTTTCCAGCATTTTTCGCTGTTCGAGGCGTTGACCGCGGCCGAGAACATCGCGCTGTCGCTGGACGACGGCTCGCCAATCAGCAGCATTGCGGCGAAGGCGAGGGCGCTTTCCTATAGCTACGGCCTGCCGCTCGATCCGGAATCGCTGGTTGGCGATCTTTCGGTCGGCGAACGCCAGCGTATCGAGATCATCCGCTGCCTGCTGCAGACCCCGCAGCTCATCATCCTCGACGAACCGACCTCCGTGCTGACGCCGCAGGAGGCCGACAAGCTGTTCGAAACGCTCGAGCGGCTGCGCTCGGAAGGCAAGTCCATCCTCTACATTTCGCACCGGCTGGAAGAGGTGAAACGCATCTGCGACCGCGCCACCGTGCTGCGCCACGGCAAGGTGGTCGGCCACTGCAATCCGCGCCAGGAAACAGCTTCATCGCTAGCCCGCATGATGGTCGGCAACGAGGTGAAAGCGGTGGTTCGTGCGCCGGCTGAAGGCATCGAGACCGCGCCGGCACTGCTCGATATCCGTGCGCTGACCCGCAAGCCGGCAACGCCGTTCTCGATCCCGCTCAAGAACATCAATCTGAGGGTGCGCGCCGGCGAGGTGATCGGCATCGCAGGCGTGGCCGGCAACGGCCAGGGCGAATTCTTCGAATCCGTCTCCGGCGAGGTGCTGCAGCAGGACGCCGGCTCGGTGCGCATTCGCGGCAAGGATGCCGGTGGCCTCACCATCACCGGCAGGCGGCTGATGGGCGCTGCCTTCGTGCCCGAAGAGCGGCTTGGCCATGGTGCAGCACCCCGCATGAAATTGTCGGAAAACCTGCTCCTGTCGCGCCACGCCACCGACGGCAAGGCTTTTGTCGGCTCCGGCGGCATGGTCAAAAGCGGTGCGGTCTACAGCGCCTCCCAGCGCATCATTGAAGCGATGGACGTGCGCAAGAGCGCGCCGGATCCGGAAGCCGCCGCACTTTCCGGCGGCAATCTGCAGAAATTCATCGTCGGCCGCGAGCTCGACCGCAGGCCGAGCGTCATGGTGGTCAACCAGCCAACCTGGGGCGTCGATGCGGGTGCGGCCGCGCATATCCGCCAGGCCCTGATCGAACTGGCCCGCAGCGGCTCGGCCGTGCTGGTGATCAGTCAGGACCTCGACGAATTGTTCGAGATTTCGGACGCCATCGCGGTCATGCACAATGGCGAATTGTCGAAGCCGCTGCCGATCGCCGAAGCCACATTCGAGAAGATCGGACTGCTGATGGGCGGTGCCGAACCCGGCCACGCCGAACACACGCTGGAGACGGCATGATGCGCCTCGAACTCGTCAAACGCCCGCAGCGCTCCATGCTGTTTTCGGCGCTGTCGCCCTTCATCGCCTTCGGGCTGACGATCGTCGCCGGCGCCATCATGTTCGCGTTGCTCGGCGTCAACCCGCTGAGCGCGTTTCGTATCTATTTCATCGAGCCGATCAGCCAGGTCTGGCAGTTGCATGAACTGGCGATCAAGGCAGCGCCCTTGATCCTGATCGCGGTCGGCCTGTCGGTTTGCTTCAAGGCCAATATCTGGAACATCGGCGCCGAGGGCCAGTTCGTCCTGGGCGCCATTGTCGGCTCGATTATCCCGGTGTTTTTTCCTCAGTTCGAGGGACCGCTGGTGCTGCCGCTGATGCTTCTGCTCGGCATGGTCGGCGGCGCCGCCTATGCGGCAATCCCGGCTTTGCTGAAGACGCGCTTCGGCACCAACGAGATCCTGACCAGCCTGATGCTGGTCTATGTCGCGCAGCTCTTCCTCGACTGGCTGGTTCGTGGCCCGTGGCGCGATCCGCAGGGCCATGGTTTCCCGCAGACCATTCAGTTCAACGACTCGGGCATCCTGCCGGAATTGATGCCGGATGCCGGCCGCGCCAACTGGGGCTTCATCTTTGCGCTGCTCGCGGCGGTGGCGATCTGGATCCTGATGAGCCGCATGCTGAAGGGTTTCGAGGTCCGCGTGCTCGGCTCGAGCCCAAGGGCAGGGCGCTTCGCCGGCTTCGGCCTCAACCGCATGGTTTTCTTCGCCTTCCTGCTGTCGGGTGCGCTGGCCGGGCTTGCCGGCATCTCGGAAGTCTCCGGCGCCATCGGCCAGCTGCAGCCGGTGATTTCGCCAGGCTACGGTTTCACAGCCATCATCGTGGCCTTCCTCGGCCGGCTCAATCCGCTCGGCATCGTCGCCGCGGGCCTGGTGCTGGCGCTGACCTATCTCGGCGGCGAGGCAGTGCAGAGCGCGCTCGGCATCTCCGACAAGGTGGCACGTGTGTTCCAGGGCATGCTTTTGTTCTTCGTGCTCGGCTGCGACACGCTCATTCACTACCGCATTCGTCTGATCGGATTGGCCGCGCCGAAACTCGAGGCCGCACCGAAGTTGAAGGAAGCCCGCTGATGGACATCACCGTCAACATCCTTTTGACCATCGCCACGGCGGCGACGCCGCTGCTGATCGCCGCGATCGGCGAACTGGTCGTCGAACGCTCCGGCGTGCTCAATCTCGGCGTCGAAGGCATGATGATCATGGGTGCGGTCGGCGGCTTCGGCGCCGGCTACCTCACCGGATCGCCATGGATCGGGCTGCTCGCGGCCGTCGCCATGGGCGCTGTGTTCTCGCTGCTGTTTGCAGTCATGACGCTGTCTTTGGCCACCAACCAGGTGGCGACCGGCCTGTCGTTGACGCTGCTCGGCCTCGGCCTGTCCGGCATGATGGGAACCGGCTTCGTCGGCCAGCCCGGCGAACGGCTGCCCAACCTCGACATTCCCGGCCTGACGTCGATCCCGGTCGTCGGCAGGCTGCTGTTCGGCCAGGACCCGATCTTCTACATCTCGATCGCGCTGACCGCCGCCGTCATGTGGTTCCTGTTCAAGACCCGCACCGGACTGACGCTGCGCTCGATCGGCGACAGCCACACCTCGGCGCATGCGCTTGGCATCAAGGTCATCCGCTATCGCTATCTCTCGGTGATCTTCGGCGGCGCCTGTGCCGGCCTTGCCGGCGGCCACCTGTCGCTGGTCTACACGCCGCAATGGGTTGAGAACATGACCGCCGGACGCGGCTGGATCGCGCTGGCGCTGGTCGTCTTCGCCTCCTGGCGGCCATGGCGGGTGCTGGCCGGCGCCTACATCTTCGGTGCCGTCTGGATCGGCCAGCTTCATGCACAGGCATTTGGCATTCCGGTGCCTTCGCAACTGCTTTCTTCGCTGCCCTATCTGGCAACCGTCGTGGTTCTCGTTCTAATCTCGCGCAACAAGCGTCTGACGATGATGAACACGCCGGCTTCCTTGGGGCAGCCATTCGTTCCGGATCGTTGACAATAACAAAGACGGGAAGCTCCAAGGCTTAACTCAGAGAGGTAACACAATGAAAAAACTGCTTATTGCCCTGATCACCACCACCGCCGCCATGTCGCTGGCGGTAACCGCCGAGGCCGCGGACAAGTTCAAGGCCTGCTGGGTCTATACGGGCCCGATCGGCGACTTCGGCTACTCCTACCAGCATGACCAGGGCCGCCTCGAAGTGGAGAAGGCGCTCGGCGACAAGGTCGAGACCGCCTATCTCGAGAACGTCGCCGAAGGCCCCGATGCCGACCGCGCTTTCGAGCGTCTGGCACGCGAAGGCTGCAAGCTCATCTTCGGCACTTCCTTCGGCTTCATGGATCCGGAAGTGAAGGTTGCCAAGAAATTCCCCAAGGTGATGTTCGAGCACGCCACCGGCTACAAGACCGGCGACAATCTCGGCATCTACAATGCGCGCTTCTATGAAGGCCGCTATGTGCTCGGCCAGATCGCCGCCAAGGAATCGAAGGCCGGCGTTGCCGGTTACATCGTTTCCTTCCCGATCCCCGAAGTGGTGATGGGCATCAACTCCTTCATGCTCGGCGCGCAGTCGATCAACCCGAACTTCAAGGCCAAGATCGTCTGGGTCAATTCCTGGTTCGATCCGGGCAAGGAAGCCGACGCCGCCAAGGCGCTGTTCGACCAGGGCGCCGACATCATCGTCCAGCACACCGATTCCACCGCCGCCTTGCAAGTGGCCGAAGAGCGTGGCCTGCACGGCTTTGGCCAGTCTTCGGACATGATCAAGTTCGCACCCAAGGCGCAACTGACCTCGCTCACCGACGATTGGGGTCCGTACTATATCAGCCGCGTCCAGGCGGCGCTCGACGGCACCTGGAAACCGGGCAATGTCTGGCTGGGCATCAAGGACGGCGCCGTCAAGCTGGCTCCGTTCACCAACATGCCCGACGACGTGAAGGCGATGGCCGAGGCGACCGCGAAGAAGATCGCCGACGGCTGGAACCCCTTCACCGGGCCGATCGCCAAGCAGGACGGCACGCCGTGGCTGAAGGACGGCGAAGTCGCCGACGACGGCACGCTGCTCGGCATGAATTTCTACGTCAAGGGCGTCGACGACAAGCTGCCGCAGTAAGTATCGGAAAAATCAAACGAAAAGGGCGCCGCGAGGCGCCCTTTTCATTCGGCGGGTTGCGCATCGGTGACGCGACGAAACCGCGCCAGCGCAGCCTCAACCGCACGGCCAAGCCAGCTCTTGACCATGCGCTGGGCCGGTCGTTCGAAATAGCGCCAGATCGCCCATGAAGCAAAGAGCATGAGGGCGACACAGCCCAGGGCGGCGGTCCATTTGCCGACCAGCGGTGCGGCGGCATTGATCGCGAGATAGCCGATGTTTTGGTGCAGAAGGTAGAGCGGATAGGTCAACCCGCCCAGCGCCAGCGTCAGCCCGGATGGGCCAATCCGGCTACGCAACAGAACGCCGCCGATCAGCATGGCATGCATAGCAAAATTGGCGATCACGAGATGGGGCTGCGAAACGGCAATGCCGTATTCGTTCAGCATCCAGTCCCGCGTCACCGATATCGTGCTGCAGGACAGCAGGAAGGAGGCCGCAAGCAGCAGCAAGGCTGGCAGCGAACGGCCATGCGCATGGATATGGTGGACCAGCACGCCGGCGGCGAAGAACGGGCCGAACTCGGTGATGAACAGCAGCCTTATTGCACGACTGCCGACGAAGAACTCGTTCAGAGCCGAGATTGCCAGCCAGATGAAGATCAGCTCCAGCTTGCGTTTCTGGAAGATGCCGGTGAACAGAGCGAGCGTCACCCATCCGTAGAAAACCAGCTCGAGGACGATCGACCAGTAGACGCCGTCCATGAACGATTGGCCGAAGGCCGGCGCAAACATGGACAGGTTGGCGGCATATTGGGCGAAGGAGGTTGAAAACAGCGGTTCGCCGACAGAAAGGATGACGATGAAGGTGATCGTCATGCAAGCGAGAAAGCCCGGATAGAGACGCACGAACCGCGCCATCGCAAACTGTTCCCAGTTGCGGCCTTCCGCCGACCAGGCGATGACGAACCCGCTGATCAGAAAGAACAAATTGACGCCGAGGTAGCCGTACAGGGCGAACGGCGCGGCAAGCGAATAGGCTTCGGCGAGAGCGCCGCCGGAGGCCGCGCCGCGAAAGAAATAGTGGAAGATGACGACAGCCAGCGCAGCCGCCAGCCTCAACAGGTCCAGCGAAGCGATGTAATCCTGCCGCACCGGTTTGACGTGCATGCGAACCCCCGCATTGACAGTTTGAAACCATTAATGCGGATTGCGGCCGAATGGGTTAAGACGCCGGAACTATCGCCGGTTGTAGTAAATGCGGCGAGGTTGAAACGACGTCAGGCCGCCGAGCCGTAGAGGTCGCAGACGTCGCGCGGTCGATCTTGAAGGATCTCTCGACGGTCTTTCGCCAAGTGTTCAAGCCGGCATTTCTTGTGAGTTCCATGTCTTCGTGCGCCCGTCACAATATCCGTGATGCGGCTCCGTGACCGCCTTCACATACACCAACGGCTTTTACTTCCAAGCTGATCTTGCGGCCCGGACTAAATCGGTCGGCGTGACAAGTGTCAGCAGAAGGAGGTCTTATGCAATTGAATAAAAAACTCTTGGCGATCATCGGGAAACGCATTCCCGCCATCTTCGACGTCATCCCGCGCGGACCACAGGGGCGGCTTGTGCAGATCGCACTCAATCCTCAGCCGCTCCCGCCTCACGAACTGGGCGCCGCGATCGCCGACGAATTCGTCCGCTGCGCGTGGTTCGCCGAGCGAGGCGGGCTCGGTATGCAAGCGTTGTTGAGCGACCTTGACGATTGGTGCCCCACGCGACCGAAGATACCGAAGCTTCCGCCGTGGTGGGGGCCATTTCCAGACCCGGAGCCGCGACCCGATTGGTTCGTGGACTATCATTTGGGATTTGCCGCACGCCTGTCGGTAGTCGCAGCCGAGTCGACGGGCATGCAACTGGATAAGACCCTCGATCAGGTGATCGATCGGTCCCTGGCTGCAATCGAGGCGGTGAAGCTCTGACGAAACGCAACACAGATTACCGAAGGGTGTGCCAAAAAAATCTGAGGGCGCCGGGAGGCGCCCTTTCGGCGGCTTCCGGTCTCGCAAGGACGTGGCGAACCGCATCGGCCCGCCTTAGATCCTGAGCCGGCTTCGTATCGCCCGTTCGAAAATGTTGATTCTAAACCGCCGAACCATAGAGATCGTAGGCATCGGCACGGTCGATCTTGACGGTGACGATGTCGCCGGCGCGCAGCGGACGGCGCGACTGGATATGCACCGAGCCATCGATCTCCGGCGCATCGTATTTGGTGCGGCCCTTGGCAGACGTGCCATGCGCCTCGTCGATCAACACCGGCAGGCGCTTGCCGACCTTCTTGGCCAGCTGCGTCGCCGAGATCTTCTGCTGGCGCTGCATGAAGCGATGCCAACGTGCTTCCTTGATCTCTTGGCGGACCTGTTCGAGACCGAGGTTGTTGGAACGCGCACCCCTGACCGGCTCGTATTTGAAACAGCCGGCGCGGTCGATCTTGGCCTCGTCCAGCCAGTCGAGCAGCATCTCGAAATCCTCGTCCGTCTCGCCGGGAAAGCCGACGATGAAGGTCGAGCGGATGGCGAGATCCGGGCACACCTCGCGCCAGCCGCGAATGCGCTCCAGTGTCTTTTCGCCATGCGCGGGGCGGCGCATGTTCTTCAGCACCTGTGGCGAAGCATGCTGGAACGGGATGTCCAGATAGGGAAGGATTTTTCCCTCGGCCATCAGCGGGATGACGTCGGCGACATGCGGGTAGGGGTAGACATAGTGCATGCGCACCCAGATGCCGAGCTTGCCGAGCTCTTCGGACAGGTCAAGGAACTTCGCCCGCACCTCGCGATCGCCGAACATGCTTGTCTGGTACTTGATGTCGATGCCGTAGGCGCTGGTGTCCTGCGAGATGACCAGGATCTCCTTGACGCCGGCCTTGGCCAGTTTCTCGGCTTCGCGCAACACGTCGGCGGCCGGGCGCGAGACGAGGTCGCCGCGCAGCGCCGGGATGATGCAGAAGGTGCAGCGGTTGTTGCAGCCTTCGGAAATCTTGAGATAGGCGTAGTGGCGCGGTGTCAGCTTGACGCCTTGCGGCGGTAGCAGGTCGACATACGGATCGTGGCTGGGCGGTGCTGCTTCATGCACCGCCGCCATCACGCTCTCATAGGCTTGCGGTCCGGTGATGGCGAGAACGTTCGGATGCTTTTCGCGGATGACATCGGGCTCGGCGCCAAGGCAACCGGTGACGATGACCCTGCCATTTTCCGAAAGCGCGGAACCGATTGCGTTGAGCGACTCGTCGCGGGCCGAATCGAGGAAGCCGCAGGTGTTGACGACGACGAGATCGGCGCCGTCATGCTTGCGCGCGATCTCATAACCTTCGGCGCGCAGGCGCGTGATGATGCGTTCCGAATCCACCAGGGCTTTCGGGCATCCAAGACTGACGAAACTGACGCGGGGAGCTGCGGACATTTGCGGTTTCCAATGGACGCGGGCCGGAAACCCTGAGGTCCGGCCCGGAAGTCCCGATACATATCGATCTTTTGGGCTCTCGCGCGAGCCTGATTTGCGCGGCGCAATAGCACAGTTCCGCAGTCAAGCAAACCGCGAACGGGTCGCCGCGATGCGCGCCGACCGCCCAAGCTCAATGATGGCTCGGTCCGAACCAGGGCGCCAGGAACGCAAACTGCTCGGGAAACTGCTGCACGGCACCATCCAGAAACATCTTCACCGCGACGTAGAGAATGATCAGGAGGCCGATATAGGCAATCCAGCGGTATTTGTGCAGCAGCCGTGCGACAAACGAAGCGGCGAAGCCCATCAGCGCAATCGACAGCGCCAGGCCGATGATCAGCACCGTCGGATGGTCCATCGCCGCCCCCGCGACCGCAAGGACGTTGTCGAGAGACATTGAAACGTCGGCAATGACGATCTGCCATGCTGCCTGGGCGAAGGTCTTGCGCGGTCCCTTGCTGCCAATCGTTCCGTCCTTGTCGTAGTCGACATTGGACAGCGATTCCGTCGCATCATGTTCCTGCTCGTGGGTGACACGCAGCTCGCGCCACATCTTCCAGCACACCCAAAGCAGCAGCAGGCCGCCGGCGATGAGGAGCATGGGGCCGATGGCGAGCAGCCACTGCGTGATCAGGGCAAAGAAGATGCGAAGCACAGTGGCGGCCGCGATGCCGACGAGAATCGCCTTCTTGCGCTGGTCGGAGGGAAGGCCGGCTGCGGCAAGGCCGATAACGATGGCGTTATCGCCGGCAAGTACGAGGTCGATGGCGATGACCTGGAGCAGGGCCGAGAGGCCTGCGGCGGTGAAAATTTCCATCGGCTGGAGGCCCTTTGCTTGTTCGCCGAGTGTCGGTCGTCGAATATCCAGACGCCCTAACGTGTATGGTTCGTGCGCGTCAAGGGATTGCAGGGGACAATGTCGGACGCCCGCCTTGATATAGGGCAAGCAGGACTGTCGCCGAGGGCGGCCAAGGCCCGCAAATGCCAGGAATCGGGCTTAGAGGATTCTAGTCGTAGAGATTGTACTTCGTCCAATCGGCCTGCGGGATTTCGTCGCCGATCCGGTAGCGGAGCTGCAGCACCTGCATATGGTCCGGTGCGGTCTGGCACTTGAATTTCAGCCGATACCACTGGCCCTTGCTGCGGAAGGCAGCCCCTGGGCTTCTGATCGCGTCGGTGCCCATTTCCGGGGTCGCGAAGGCGTAGGCGACGACGCGATCGGCCTTGAACTTGCGGTCGTCGTGGGAAATCCGGTCCAGCACCTCTGCATCGCAACGCTGTTCGAGCCGCGTCTGTGGATCGAGTTTCAGCAGGCCGGCGCGTAGCGCGCTATCCATCGCGCTGGCCGGCCACGCCAGCATCAGCGACGCCAGCACCATAAGGCAGAGCTTTTTCATGGGCGCGACAAGCAGCATACTTCGTCCAGGAAATCAACCAAGCGCGATCGCAGGCTTTCTCTCGAAACCATCGGGCAGGCAGGCGCGGAACGGCGTGACGTCAGGCGTCAAGTTCAACTCGCCTGCCAATTCCGCATGGTGTATGTTCGCCTCCAACACCTTCGCAGAAGCGCTTGTTCGCGGGCTCCCGCTACAGCGTCTGGCCAGTCGCCACAGGGTGATTTGGATGTGAGATTGATCACATCTCACGCGCAGCAGATGCGGGATAATGCGCTGCGATCCGTGACGTCAGCACTGGAGGCGGCAATGCGGGCAACCATTTCAATCTTCGTTCTGGCGGCAGCACTGGCGGCGTCGAATTCGTCGCTTGCCGACCCGGTCCAATCGTCGGAAGACATCATCAAGTTTTTCGCCAAGACGTCCGATCTGGGCGCATCGCGTGGGATATGCGTCGGCGCCCAGGATCAATGCGAGAGCAAGACCGATGCACCGGCGCCAAGCGGCCTCGATATGCTGATCAACTTCAACCTGAATTCCGCCGAGCTGCTGCCTGAAGCGCGAGCCAAACTGGGCGAATTCGCCAAGGCGCTGAAAGACAACCGCCTGAAGACACACAATTTCGTCGTTGAAGGCTATACCGACGCTTCGGGCGCGCCGGCCTACAACGATCGCCTGTCGGAGCAGCGGGCTCAATCGGTGACGGCATTCCTTTTGTCGAGCGGAATAGAACCGGCACGCGTCAAGGCTGTCGGCCTCGGCGCGACCAATCCGCGCGTTCCCGACCCCTACGATCCGGTCAACCGGCGGGTCGAAATGCGGCTGAGCGTGCAATAGACGGCATTCGCCTGCCGATGATGCCTGCCAAATGGCAGGCTTGGGTTCCCTAGAACACGCCGCCTATGCCGATCCCGCCACTGATGTCGGGCGGAGGAGCCGCGGGACGCGAAGCTTGCGGCTTCGACGCTTTGCCGGCCTTGCGGTTGGTTGCCGCCTTGCCGCGCGCCGGAGCCAGACCTGTGGAAACCCTCGCCGGCTTGGCCTTCACAAGCACCGGGTCCTTGCAGACCCTGCCGGAATGCAGGAACAGGTCGCTCAGAAGCTCGACCGTGGGTTCGGTCGTCGATGCCGTTTGCCTGGTGTTCTTGTAGTAGTTGGTGACGGCGCGGACTGAACCCTTGCCCCAGCTACCGTCAATCGTCGTCCGGTAGCAGCCGAGGCGCCGCAATTCCGTCTGGATGCTGCGTGCGAGATCGGTTGCTTTCTCCTGGTCCGGCTCGCCCGACTTGCCGACGATCAGCGTTTCGAGGCCGGAGACGACGCTTTGCCGCGCGCCCTCGAGGCTGGCCATCTGCGTGCCGACGGGCTTGGCCGGTGCGGCTGAGGGCGGCGAAATCTCGACCGATCGCAATGTCTGCCCGACGATGATCACCGCGGTCTGCAGATCGTTGGACGCAAGCTCGATCTGCAGTTTTTCCTTGGCGACCGGATCCGACAGAATGCGCGACAGGCTGGCGCTGAGCTGAGCCGGGTCGAGTTCTTGCTGCTCGGTGAAATAGAACTGCTCGCGCAGGTTCGACTGGTCCCATGGCACCTGGCGGCCAACGGTCAGTGCTTCGGTCTCGTTGCGCACCCGGATCATCATGTCCGAAATGCTGAGCCCTGGAATCTCGATGTTCTTCAGCAGAGCCGTGGTGAAGGGGCTGTTGTCGCCCGACCCGTCGACCGTCGTGTTGCCGGGCTGCGTCGCGAAGGCGACAAACGTGTTTTCGCCGACCTCGACCTGAGCGAGACCATCCATGGCGCTCGCGCCTTTGCCCATGGGATTGTTCCGGCACGCATCGAGAAAAATGAACGTCTGCCGCTCCCGGCTGGCAAACCTCGAAATCACGTCGTTGAGCCTGACCGCGCGCGCGGTCAACTCAGCAAGGTTCTGAGCATCGGGGGTGTCGACCGGCAGCAGATAGTTTTCGCCCTGAAGCTGTACCCCGTGGCCGGCGTAGAAGATCAGCACGGCACTGGCGCCGGCAAGCTTGCCGTCGGCCTCCTGAAAGAGCCTGGCAAATCCGTCGGACGAAAGATCCGTTCCTGTCAGCACATCGAAGTTCAGCCTTTTCAGGCTTTCCGAAAGCCTTGTCGCGTCGTTGCCGGCATTCGCCAGATGGGGAAGGTGCGTGCTTTGATAATTGGAATTGCCGATGACGATCGCCAGCCGTTTGCCGGGCTGCGACGACAGTTCTTCCACGACCGCGGCCTGAGCGCCGATCGATCCGAACAATGAAACCAGCAGAACTGCCACAATGCGCAGGAAGGGACCGTAGGTCATGTCACGAGCTCGTTTCAGCATGCGACAATCTTCGAGTCACCGAAGTGTCCACCCGCCTGGCGCCGTCCCTCTTCGTGCGCCGAAACCAGTATCTCCGAAGACAGCGGCAATTTTTACACGAGAAACCATCCTGAAGGAAGGCTGCGTGGCACGGCTCACTTTCGACCTGCGCGTGCGCCTTGTCCTCAACACGCCGTCGAGCGCAACCACAGGGCGGCCCTGCCATCTCAGCATGCCGGGGCCAGCGCTTCGCACGACTCGATATGCTCGCTGAACATAAGCTGGTATGCTCCTTGCCAATAAAGGAGCAATTGTTGCGCTCGCATCTGCAGCAGTCAGTGACATACTTCATAGTTCATCGGCGAACCGCATGCCCTGATATTCGAGTCTGATATCGCAAGCAGCCAGGAAGGGGACAATGAAAGCAGAGAATTGGCTTCTGCGCCTGTGCACGGCGAGCGCGTTCTCGATCGGCACGGGCTTCATTTTCATGCCCTCCACCGCGAACGCCTGCATCCTCGACAACGATGGAACCTTTCTCGACACGAGTTGCTATATTGGCGGCGCGGCCAACAGCGCGATTGTCGACACCTCCCTGGATGCGCTTGGCAACATTGTCGACGACATCGTCGATGCGGATGTCAGCCCCGCCAAAATAGCCCCACCGGGCCAGGCCGCGCCATTCGGTGTTTTCGCGTCCGGCCAGCTTGCCCATACCGAGCATGACGGTTTCAGGGTTTCGAACAGCATCGATACGTTCGACGGACCGCATTTCGACGTCGATGAATTCTCCGCCGCCGTCAGCGTGGACTTCAATGCCGCGAAGCATTTCGGCTTCGACAACGAGCACGGCCTCAACCTCGGTCTGTTTGGCGGCTACGCCTCGGCCGAGGTAGGCGTCGATGCTTTCGGGTTCTTCGACGGCGGTGAGGCCACCAACAGAAGCGGCATGTTCGGCGGCTATGGCCTCTATCGTCACGGCACAAGCTATGTGCTCGTGGCCGCATCGGCATTCCTCGGCAACACGGACGTCGACCGCTCCGGCACGTCCGGAAGCTACGACACGCAAGGCTATGCGGTAACCGGATCGGTCGGCCGTATCTTCAGCCTGACCGATCGGGTGCGCCTTGACCTGCGCGGCGGATTGCTGGGCGTCACGTTTACCGGTGATGCCTATACGGACGATTCCGACACGGATTTCGGAAAGAGCCGCTTGTCGTTTGGCGCGGTCAAATTCGATCCCGGAATCTATGCCGATTTTCAACTCGGGAACGGCATGGTGATAAGCCCCTATGCGCGGGCAGATATCCAGCAGCGCTTCGGTTATTCAAACACGGCCAGCGTTGAAGGCGTGGAAAGCGAGTTCGACGATGCGGACCTCTCCGTGGCCCTGTCCTCAGGCTTCAATCTCAAGATGACGCAGGCAACCACGCTCAGCAGTGAAATTCGCGGCAAGTGGTCCGAAGACAGCTCAACCATCAGCGGCAAGCTGGGCCTGAAGATCGCCTTTTGACATTCAGCAAAGCGTGGGTTGTGGCCGGATCGAACCTGTCTCGATCCAGGCAACAACTCGTTGCGGTGTTGCGCCGCTCGACTGTCCGAGACGGACCTCGCCGGACGCACGGGAAGGGGGCCGGGTGCCGGCTGCGGCCACACCGTAGCCGACACAGGCTGCCCCACCGGACCCACTCCGCGACAAAACTTGACCGTTTTCATCAAGAAATGTACTAAACCTTTCATCAAGAAATGTACTGAACCAGAGTCTCGATCAGATGAGAGGAAAGCGTGTCCTTCGTTCCGCGCATGGAAAGCCGCATTCAGGGATTTTCCGTCATTGGCGGTTTGAAATGCCACGTCTGGGACGGCGCGGTTGCCGACCTCTGGGATGTGTCATGCGCGGACCGGGCCGAGGGCTTCTATGTCTCTCCCGACCCCCGGCTGTTTGTCGCTCTCGATGTCGAAGGCGACGGCGCCTTCTTCGTCGAAGGGGTCAAGGGCGAAGCGCGCCGCCACGACCGGGCCTTTTCCATGGCCTACATTCCGGCCGGGGTGCCGATTCGTGGCCGGGTCGATGGGCTGCACCGGATCAGGCATCTCGACCTGCACTTCGACGCCGCAGCGCTGACGCGCCGCTTCGGCCGCAGCCTCGATCGCGAGGCCCTGCATGTGTCACGCTTCCAGTTTCGCGACGACCGGATCGCAACGCTTGCCGGCCTGATTGCCGCCGAATGCGACGCTGGCCAGAAGCTGCATGATCTCTACGGCGAGGGCCTGCTCAACGCCTTGTTCGCGAACCTTTTCCAGATAGACCAGCCGGTTGCCGCGCGGCGCCGGGCGCCGTTGTCCCGCCGCAAGCTGCGCCTCGTCATCGATTATATAGACGCGCATTGCCTGGACAGGATCCGTCTCGCCGACCTCGCCACGCTGACCGGCCTGTCCGAAACCGCAACCAGCCACGCCTTCAAGGCGGCGACAGGCGTGCCGCCGCATCGCTGGCAGATGCAGGCGCGGATCGGCAGGGCACAGGCGATGATGGCGCATGATGCCGCCTCGCTCGGTGATATTGCCGAGGCGACTGGGTTTTTCGACCAGGCCCATCTGACGCGGGTGTTCAAGTCGGTCGTCGGCGTGACGCCGGGCGCCTGGAAGAGCGCCGTCCGTGAGTGACATTTCCGCAACATGACGCTGCGATGTCAGCCGTTTGGACAAGAACCGACAAACCGCCCAACTCCGTCCAATGACCAGCAGATAAGTTGAGATAAATGATCAAGTATCTCAATGTCGACGGGCGGGCACTTTCCTTATGAGCAGAATTTACCGGATGAAGTCGCTTCTGGCTGGCAGCGTCGCTGCTGTCGCGATGATCTCGCCGATGGCCGCGTTCGCGCAGACCGTGCAAACCGGCACCCAGCTGGAACCGGTGCTGGTCGAGGGCGAGTTGGGCGACAGCGCCACCGGGCCGGTCGACGGCGTCGTCGCCAAGAAAACGACGACCGGCTCCAAGGCGGCCACCGAGCTCAAGGACATCCCGCAATCGGTCTCGGTGATCGGCCGGCAGGAAATCGACGACCAGGGCGCGCAGAAGGCCGACGAGGCACTGCGCTACACCGCCGGCGTGTTCGCCCAGCCTTTTGGCCCTGACAGCGACACCAACTGGATGTTCATCCGCGGCTTCCAGGCGACGGCCACCGGCACCTACATGGATGGCCTGCAGCTGTTCAGCTACGGTTTTGGCGGTTTCTATGTCGACTCCTTCGGATTGGAGCGCATCGAGGTGCTGAAGGGACCGGCCTCCGTTCTCTATGGCGGCAGCAATCCGGGCGGCATGGTCAACTATGTCAGCAAGCGGCCGGATTTCGAACGCAAGCGCTATGTCGAAACCGGCGTCAACGACGCAGGCAATGTCTATCTCGGCTTCGACATCGGCGATGTCGCCAACAATGGCGCGGTCAGCTATCGGGTGACGGGCAAGGTCGCCGGCGGCGATACCTACAGCGACTATCAGGACGGCTGGCGCGGCTTCATTTCGCCAAGCATCAGCTGGAAGCCGGACGAAGCAACCACGCTGACCATCCTGGCCAACTACAGCCACATCGACGAGAACCACAATGGCGGGAGCTTCCTGCCTTACGACGGCACGGTGACGGACCGGATCGTCAACGGCGTGAACTACGGCCGCATCGACCCCGACGCCAACTTCACAGAACCGAGCATCGATCTCTACAAGCGCGAGCAGGGCTCGATCGGCTACGAGTTCGAGCACACTTTCGACAATGACTGGACGGTGCGCTCAAATGCCCGCTTCACCGCCGCCGACATCAATGAAGTCAGCGTCTATCCCAACGGTTGGGTGAGCCCTACATCGACGCAGCTGAACCGCATCAACTTCGGTCACGACACCGACGCGATGACGTTCCTGTCGGACCTGCAGATCGAGGGCAAGGTCGAGACCGGCCCGCTCGAGCACACGCTGCTGGCCGGCATCGACTACAAATATTACAACATCGACCAGGTGCAGTCGTCGGCCCTCTTCGGAACGACCCCGCCGATCGATGCCTTCGACCCTGTCTATGGTGCGCCACTTACAGAGCGGGTCAGCTATCTCAACCAGGATCTGACGCAGAAGCAGCTCGGCTTCTATGCGCAGGACCAGCTGCGCTTCGGCGACGGCTGGCTGGTGACGCTGAACGGCCGCTATGACCGCGGCTGGCTCGAAGCCGACAATCGCCCGACATATTACTCTGCGAGCTCCAGCACGCAGAACAGCACCGTCGGCGATTTCTCCGGCCGCGCCGGCCTCGCCTATGAGTTCGCCAACGGCGTAACCCCCTATGTCAGCTTCGCCACCTTCTTCAACCCCATCATCGGTACCGACGCCAACGGCAACCTGTTCAAGCCGGAAGAGGGCGTGCAGTACGAGGCCGGTATCAAATACGTGCCGACCTTCATGGATGGCCTGTTCGCCCTGTCGGTATTCGACCTGACCCGTCAGAATGTGCCTTCGAATGTTACCCTGTTCACGCAGTTACAAACCGGCGAGGTGCGCTCGCGCGGCGTGGAACTGGAAGGCAAGGTGAACATCACCGAGGATTTCCGGGCAACGGGCGCTTTCACTGCCTATGACATCGACATCACCAAGGACATCAACCCCGCGCTCATCGGCAAAACGCCCTTCATCGTACCCGAAGTGATGGCCTCGGCCTCGGTCGACTACACTTTCCGCGGCGACTGGTATGACGGCATCTCGATCGGCGCCGGCGTGCGCCATCTCGGCTCCTCATGGGCCGACAATGAGAACACTGCGAAGGTGCCGGCTGTCACGCTGGCCGACCTGAAGCTTGGCTATGAAAGGGAGAACTGGGGCGTCGATCTCAACATCACCAATCTGTTCGACAAGACCTATGTCGCCAGCTGCCAGACGACGCTGACCTGTTCGTATGGCGAAGGCCGGTCGTTCAAACTGAAGGCGCATACCAGTTGGTGACGACCCAAGGAGGAAGGCGGCGACGAGTCTTCCGCGTCAGCTTGTATGGTCCAGTAGTCTGGTGGTCGTGTCACGACGATGTTCGGAATTGGCGCGATCGATGCCGTCTACGGTGATCGCGAACATCCCGTTTTCGATCCTTGCGATCCAGCCTTTTGCCTTTAGATACCAGAGATGAAACTCCAGGTGTTCGCGCGGACAGCCTGACAAGCGCTCGAGTTCTGTATCGCCAATGCCGGGATTGTTCACGTCTTGTCGGCGTTTGACATAAAGAAGCGAGAGCACCTTGGCCTGAATGACGACGTCCCGTTCGATGCCTTTGGTGTTGCCGGCTTCCTCGGTCAACTCGCGCCGAAGGTTCAAATGGTCTTTATACTGAATGTCATACTGCGCGCGCTTGACCGGATCTCTGAGCGTATTATGAGCCTCCACGATTTCGCTGAAGCGTGCTTCATCGCCGGTGATTTGATTATCGGGATGGTAACGCATAGCAAAATGACGAAATATCCGTTCTATCGTTTCCGAATTCGCGTTCGGGCTGATTTCCAGAACTTCGTAGTAGTCAATGAACATAGTGGCGCCTCCACGACATCGCTATTGCGCACACCGGCGGGCCTCCGCCAGCATCCGCCGAGCGAAGCGTAAGTTGGCTAAAGTGTTTGGTGGGCTCACTGCGCCCCTCTCGAGTTCAACCGCGCGCCGTAATATCAGCATAAAGCTTGTACGAACTCTTTACGAAAGTCGCAGATCGGACCTCTGCCGCCATTGCTCAGACCTCTCGCATCAGACTAGAGGACTTCGGTTGAGTCGGCATGATACAAACGTCGATAGATCCGCGCCGTTGTCGCCATCGTGGATTGCAACTGCAAGTGGTTGATTCCTCCGCGATGTAGGTGCCGGGGCGCGCCACGGTCCCGCTGAGCATTTTGCGCATATGCTGCCTGGTCAGCAGGAAGGCGCCGCAGCGGTGGTTGACGCCACCCTCGATGCCGCTCTACAGGAATGAACAGCGAACCGGTCGGGAACGCCTTCGGTGCCAATCTGGTGCCAACTGCTCAAGACTGACCGAACGCGACAATCCTAAGTGATTGAAAAATCACGACGGAGGGATGGCCGAGCGGTTTAAGGCACCGGTCTTGAAAACCGGCGTGGGCGCAAGTTCACCGTGGGTTCGAATCCCACTCCCTCCGCCATCAAAAATCCGTATAAGCATTCATCCCGTCCCACCTCGAATATCCGGTCTCGGACGACGCGATCTGGATGCGATGACATTGACGGGATCACAGATCAGGAGCAAGTTGAGCGCACCGGCCGAGCCCGGGCAGGCCCGGCCGGGACCGCGTGTGCGATGAAAACCTCGAGCAGCACGGAGACTGACGGGAGGAAGAAATGAGCCGGGTCAAGGAAGTTTGCGATCGAGCACGATCGCTATGGCTGCGGGTGGTGCGATCGACCCACCCTGTCGACGATGTCGAGAACGACGAGCTGTATCGGCTGATCGACGGCAAAAACAAGGTCATCACCGGCACCAACTTCGAGGCGTCCCGCTTCGACATCAAGACCGCTCTATCGCGGTGGGAGAGCTACACGCCGCCGAACGTTAACTGAAAACTATTCCGGTTCGGAGTACTTTGGAGAGCCCAGCCACCGCGCTGGGCTTTTCCATTTCAGTGAACAATGCGATCGGCTATCTCGGCTCGAAGCCGGGTTACGAGCGCGAGTGGCCCGACCGCGAGCCAGCGAGCGCTGAGGCATGGGAGAAGGCACGCCTCCTGCTACTGGTGGTAGAAGAAGAGAAGCAGAACGATCGCAGTCAGAGGGGAGAGGGCCAGATCAAACTTACCAAGGATCAGAGGCAGCGCTTCGACGAACTGGTTGACGCGCTGCGCGCGGCGTATCTTCACCACCGTTGCCGGTCGGCGCATAGGCACTGTGAATGCATCGGCCATCTTCCTCGAAGCGGTCGCTATTTGGATAAGCTCTCTTCGGCTCAGGTCGCGGTGGCCGCCTCAAAGACCTCCTGCCGCTTATTTAGCAATCACTTGTATTCTTCCTCAAGGAGGATCATGCTTGCTGCTCTGGTCGGGAACTCTTTTGAGGGAGGTTTTCCGATGCGTATCGTGCTCTTCGTCATCGCAGTGGCGGTAACCTTCGTCCTGTGGGACAGGTCCATGAACGAAGGTCGGTATACCGCGCAGGTGGAATCAAGCTTCCGGCAGGCGGCAGCTGATCTGCCGAGCGGTTCTTACGGCCGTGAGATCAGGTTAAACCGCGACCTGATGAAGCATTGAGCCTGGAGCCGCCAGCACTTCCTAATTGCCGGCCATCAACACAAATGTTGTCCGCAATTTGCGAGGTTCGACCCGCTTGAGGCAATGTTCCGGAATATTCGGCCAAACTGCCACGCCGCATTCCTTTTCGGTGACCACAACGGGTTCGCCAGTCATCTCGACGTTGGCGGCCTCGCTGGTGGACGACGCAAACAGCAGCGTCTCGGTCACGAGCCCGGCAACGGCGGCGACCTGTGTCAGCACGATAGCGAAAGCGACATTTTTAAGCATTCGGCGACAACGCGCCGAGCGGGCTCCGGTTCCATGGTGCGCCTCGCGCCAATCCGCAGGCGAGGGCGCGCCACAATCTCGCCCGGTTCCGACCATATTCGGTTAACACCGTGATAAACAATTCCTGCGCACAAGGGATTGGGGATCAGGGTCGCTGGCATGTTTCGTGCGGGTGCTTTGGCTCCCACGGAATTCAGCTGGCAGCGAGACTGTAGGGGACATCAGGAAAAATGCAGACTTCGGCGCGCCCGCGTCTTCGTCGCGCTCCCGCTTTCGTGCTGTTCGCCGTCTCGACGGCGTTGCTGGCTGCCTGCGCGGCGCCGCAGCCGAAGGCGATGGTCGACACCAGGAAGCCGCGCTCCAAGGAGTATTTCTCCGAAACCGAATATGGCGTGAAGGCAAGCCCGCGCGTCAGGTTCACTATGGCAGGCATCCCGCGTGGCGGTGGCCGCGACCAGCTCGGCAAGCCCTACCAGGTGCGCGGCAAGTGGTACTATCCGAAGGAAGACAAGCGCTATGCCAAGGTGGGTCTCGCCTCCTGGTATGGTGACGCGTTCCACGGCCGGTTGACCGCCAATGGCGAAATCTACGACATGAAGCATCTGACCGCGGCGCATCCGACCATGCCGCTGCCAAGCTATGCCCGCGTCACCAATCTCAAGACCGGCAGCTCGGTCATCGTGCGCGTCAACGATCGCGGTCCCTATCACGAGGGGCGCATCATCGACGTGTCGCAGCGTGCCGCCGAAATGCTCGACTATGCCAATATCGGCACCGCCAAGGTGAAGGTCGAGTATGTCGGCCGCGCCCCGCTCGACGGCAATGACGACCAGTATCTGATGGCTTCCTACCATCCCGGCAACAGGGCGCCGGACCCGTCCGATGGCCTGCCGACCGGCGTCATGGTGGCCATGAATGGCCCGTCGCCGAGCCTGCCGATCAGCGCGGCCGCCGTGCCGTTTCCCGGTCAGCTGACCGATTCAGGCCAGCAGCCCGAAGCGCAGCCGGTCATGTCCTTGCAGGCGCCGTCTTCCAGCGATGTCACGCTGCCCGATTTCGGCCCGATCGTGCCTGAGCGCCCGGCAATCAACCTGCCGCCGCAATCGCCCTTTGCCATGGCTTCGCTGTCCTACGCTGATGAGCGTGTCGAGCGCGCCGACGTCTTTGCCGCTTTGGGTGGCCAGGGCATGTCGCCTGCCGATGTCCTGCAGTCCTGGAAGCGGACCAACCCGCAGACCCCGTCGGCCACCGCCGACTACGTCGCCGCCGGTACGTTCGAGGATGCCACTGAGGCCAGGCGCGTGGCGGCCGGGCTCTCGGGTTTCGGCACGACCGAGATCCAGCGCTCCGACCTCGATGGCAAGGACTGGTATTCGGTCAACCTCTATCCGGATGGCCATGGCAGCCTGGACGAGATGCTGCAGGCTGCGTGGTCGCATGGCGCGCCCGACGCGCTTGTTGTGCGCAACTGATCAATTTCGCGCTCGCGGTTGATCCGCCGGGAAAAAGCCTGATAGCTTTGCGGGCATGACGCACGCCGGCTAACGGGTCGAGATTCCTTATGCAATTTCGCTTTTTCTCACCTGTTCTGGGACTTGGCCTGCTGCTGCTCTCGCTGGCTTCGGCGAGTGCACAGCTTTTCGAGACCAAGGCCGCGCAGGCCTTCATGATCGACGCCGAAACCGGCACTGTCTTGTTCGCCAAGGACGCCGACAAGCCGATCCCTCCCGCATCGATGGCCAAGCTGATGACGATGGAGGTGGTTTTCAACGCCATCAAGTCCGGCCGCATGACGCTCGACGACACCTTCGTGGTTAGCGAGAACGCCTGGCGCACGGGCGGGGCGCCGTCGGGAACGTCGACCATGTTCGCCAAGCTCAAATCGGCGGTCAGCGTCGGAGACCTGATCCAGGGCGTGACCGTACAGGCCGCCAATGACGGCTGCATCGTGCTTGCCGAAGGCATGGCCGGATCGGAGGCGAACTTTGCCGCGCAGATGACCGAACGCGCGCGTCAGCTCGGCCTGCAGAAATCGACTTTCGTCAACGCGACCGGACTGCCGGCCGACGGGCAGCAGACGACGGTCAGGGAACTCGCGCTGCTGGCGCTGCATCTCTGGCGCAACTACCCGCAGTTCTTCCGCTATTACGGCCAGCCGGAATTCACCTGGAACAAGATCACGCAGAGGAACCGCAATCCGCTGCTCGCCATGGGCATCGAGGCCGATGGCTTCGTGGCCGGCACGAGCGAGGCGGCGGGCTTCGGCATCGTCGGCACGGTCAGCCATAACGGCACGCGGGTGATCGCGGCGATGAGCGGGCTGGCCAGCGACCGCGAGCGGTCCGAGGAAGCGCGCAAGCTGCTCGACTGGGGCTCGCGGTCGTTCGAAAAGACCGAGATCTTCGCCAAGGACGAAGTGGTCGGCGAAGCCGCAGTCTTCGGCGGCGCCAAGTCCGGCGTGGCGCTGAAAGCCAAGGGGCCGGTGGACATCTTCCTGCCGATCGCCAACCGTGACAAGCTGACCGCGAAGATCGTCTATGACGGGCCGGTTTCCGCACCGGTGGAAGCGGGGCAGCCGGTCGGCGCGCTGCGCGTCTGGATCGGCGACACGCTGAGCCAGGAGACGCCGCTCTTCGCAGCCGAGTCGGTCGGCGTCGGTACTCTGCCGCAGCGCGCGCTCGATGCCGCGAAGGAACTGGCCGTCGGCTGGCTGCGTTAGGGCAATTGCAGGAAAAGCGCGCCGAGGTTTTCCGTCCGGATTTGCGTCAAAACAGATAGTTGGAAGTGGCTTCTGGCCTCAGGTCGTGGACCTTTTTTCAAGCCGGGACTAAGACAACATCCAGACCAGGGCGGCACGGCAAGGGCAGTTTCGAGTGGCGAGCGGATTTTTCATCACCTTCGAAGGCGGCGAGGGCGCCGGCAAGTCGACGCAGATCGAGCGCCTGGCAAGTAAGATGCGTGCCAAGAAATACGATGTCCTCGTCACCCGCGAGCCGGGCGGCTCGCCGGGCGCTGAAGCGGTCAGGCATGTGCTGCTTTCAGGTGCCGCCGAACCGTTCGGCCCCAAGATGGAGGCGCTGCTTTTCGCGGCCGCGCGCTCCGACCATGTCGAGCAGGTCATCCGGCCGGCGGTCGAGCGCGGCACGATCGTGCTTTGCGACCGCTTCATCGATTCCTCGCGCGTCTACCAGGGCGTCACCGGCGGCCTCGATCCGGCCTTCATGGAGGCGCTGGAGGAGGTCGCCATCAACGGCATGGTGCCCGACATCACGCTGATCTTCGACATCGACCCGGCCGAAGGCCTGCGGCGGGCCACGGCACGGCGCGGCGCCGGCGACGGCCCGGACCGTTTCGAAAAGGAGACGCTCGATATCCACCAGCGCCGCCGCGAGGCCTTCCTGGCGATCGCCGCGGCGGAGCCGCAGCGCTGCATCGTCGTCGACGCTTCCGCCGACCCCGATACGGTCGACCATGTCGTCACCGCCGCCGTGTTCGCCGCCCTGGAGACCATGACGCCGACGCACAAGCGGCAGGCAACACCGGCATGATCTTCGAACGCATCGCCCCCGAACAGCACGACACGCTGGACGGCGTGCCGGAGTCGTCCGAAACGCCGCGCCTGGTCGGCCATGCGCAGGCCGCCGCCATGCTGGCATCGGCCTATCGCTCCGGCAAGCTGCCGCATGCGCTGATCCTTGCCGGCCCGGTCGGCATCGGCAAGGCGACTTTGGCTTTCCATCTGGCGCACCATCTCCTGAAGCATCCGGCCTTCAGCCAAGCGCCGGACGCGCTAGCGGTTCCCGATCCGGCCTCATCGCTGTTTCGCCAGATCGCCACCGGGGCGCATCCTTCCGTGCTGCATCTGACCCGCCCGGCCAACGACAAGACCAAGAGCTTCAAGACGGTCGTCACCGTCGACGAGATCCGCAAGGTCAGCCGCTTCCTGTCGCTGACCTCGCACGACGGCAGCTACCGGATCGTCATCGTCGACCCGGCCGACGACATGAACATCAATGCCGCCAATGCCTTGCTGAAGAATCTTGAGGAGCCGCCGGCGCGCACGCTGTTCATCCTCATCGTCCATGCGCCGGGCAGCCTGCTGCCGACGATCCGCTCGCGCTGCCAGATGGTGCGGCTGACGCCGCTCGACGCCGAGGATCTGATGACCGTCCTCCAGGGCATCGAACCACCGCCGCCGGAAGAGCCGGCGGCACGCGCAGCACTGGCCGAACGGGCAGGGGGCAGCGCCCGCAACGCGATCCTTTTGACGCAATATGGCGGTCTGGAGATCGCCGCCGCCCTGGACGCCCTGGTCGGCGCCAGAAAGAGCGACGTCAGCGGCGCCTATCGGCTTGCGGAGGCTGTCGGCGGCCGCGACCAGGCGATCCAGTTCGACATCTTCAACCGCCATGCGCTGGACCTGCTCTCGAACGGCGCAAGCGAGGCGGCACTTGCCGGTGATCTGGCGCGGGCCAAAACGCTGTCGGACACTTGGCACGAGGCGCTGAACGCTATATCTGAGACCGACACCTACAATCTCGACAAGAAGCAGCACGCCTTGACCATGATCGACCGCCTGAATTCCGCAATGCGAATGTGACGGGCCCTCGGGATGGCAATCGCCGTTCCGATGCGATATCCACCGCCACACTCCCATTCAGACATTCATGACGGCTCAATCCATGGCACGCGAAAAATATTACCTGACCACTCCGATCTTTTACCCGAACGGCAAGCCGCATATCGGCCATGCCTACACGGTCATTGCCAGCGACGCGCTGGCCCGCTTCCAGCGTCTCGACGGCAAGGATGTGCTGTTCCTCACGGGCACCGACGAGCACGGCCTCAAAATGCAGCAGACGGCCGAGAAGGAAGGCATCACGCCTCTGGCGCTTGCCGACCGCAATTCGGCGATCTTCCGCTCGATGACCGAAACGGTCGGCGGCTCGAACGACGAATTCATCCGCACCACCGAACCGCGCCACTACGCATCCTGCCAGGCGATCTGGAAGGCGATGGCAGCCAATGGCGACATCTATCTGGACCGCTACAGCGGCTGGTATTCGGTGCGGCAGGAGGCCTATTTCGAAGAGAGTGAAACCACGCTCGGCGACGACGGCGTGCGGCGCGAGCCGCTTGGCTCGCCGGTCGAATGGAACGAGGAGGAAAGCTATTTCTTCCGGCTGTCCGCCTATCAGGACAAATTGCTGGCGCTGTATGAAAACCAGCCGGATTTCGTCGGCCCGGCCGAGCGCCGCAACGAGGTGCAAAGCTTCGTCAAGTCCGGCCTCAAGGATATCTCGATCTCGCGCACCACCTTCAATTGGGGCGTCCCGGTGCCGGGCGACGACAAGCATGTGATGTATGTCTGGGTCGATGCCTTGACCAACTACATCACCGCCGCCGGCTATCCCGACACCAAGGCCTCGAAATGGAGCTTTTGGCCGGCCACGCACATCATCGGCAAAGACATCGTGCGCTTCCACGCGGTCTACTGGCCGGCTTTCCTGATGTCGGCCGGGATCGAACTGCCGAAGCGGGTCTTTGCCCACGGCTTCCTGTTCAACCGCGGCGAGAAGATGTCGAAATCGGTCGGCAATGTCGTCGACCCATTCACCATGGTCGAACATTACGGGCTCGACCAGGTGCGCTACTTCTTCCTGCGCGAAGTGCCGTTCGGCCAGGACGGCAGCTACAGCCACGATGCCATCGTCAACCGCACCAATGCCGATCTTGCCAATGGCCTCGGCAATCTGGCGCAGCGCTCGCTGTCGATGATCGCCAAGAACTGCGGCGGCACGGTGCCGAAGCGTGGCGATCTCACCGAGGCCGACGGCGCGATCCTCGACCAGGCAGTCGAGGCTCTCTCGGCCGCGCGCAAGGCGATGGCGGAGCAGGGCATCCACCTGGCGCTGGCGGCGATCTTCGGCGTGGTGGCGGAAGCCGACCGCTACTTCGCCTCACAGGAGCCCTGGGCGCTGAGGAAGACCGATCCGGTGCGTATGGAGACGGTGCTGTGGACGACCGCCGAAGTGGTGCGGCGTGTCGCATTGCTCTGCCAGCCCTTCATTCCGGGTTCGGCGGCAAAGCTGCTCGGCCTGCTGGCGGTGCCGGCGGGCAGCCGCGACTTCGCACATGTCCACGCCGACCATGCGCTTGTGTCCGGCACGGCCTTGCCGGCGCCGGAGGGCGTGTTCCCGCGCTACGTCGAGCAGGATGCCAAGGCCTGATGCTCGTCGACAGCCACTGCCATCTCGATTTTCCTGATTTCGCCGAGGAGCGGGCGGCCATCGTCGCCCGCGCCCTGGCGGCCGGAATTGGCCGCATGGTGACTATCTCGACACGGGTGAAGCGGTTCAATCAAATTCTTGAAATTGCGGAGTCTTTTGACGACGTCTATTGCTCAGTCGGCACCCATCCGCACAATGCCGCCGAAGAGCTTGACGTGACGACCGCCGATCTTGTCCGGCTGTCGGCCCATCCCAAGGTGGTGGCGATCGGCGAGGCAGGGCTCGATTACTTTTACGATCACGCCCCGCGCGAGGCGCAGGCGCAGGGATTTCGCACGCATATCGCCGCCGCGCGCGAGACCCGCCTGCCGCTGGTCATCCATTCGCGCGACGCCGATGACGACATGGCAGCGATTCTCGAGGACGAAACAGGGAAGGGTGCCTTCCCCTTCATCCTGCACTGTTTTTCGTCGGGACGGCGGCTGGCGGAAGTGGGCGTTGCGCTTGGCGGCTACGTGTCCTTCTCCGGCATCCTGACCTTCAAGAATTCAGCCGAGCTGCGCGCCATCGCCGCCGACGTACCGCATGACCGCCTGCTGGTCGAAACCGACGCGCCATATCTCGCGCCGATCCCGTTTCGCGGCAAGCGCAACGAGCCCGCCTATGTCGCCCACACGGCCAAGGTGCTGGCCGAGACGATCGGCGTCGGCGAGGCCGAGATCGCTGCTATCACCACGGACAACGTCTTCCGGCTTTTCGGGAAAATGCCGCGTCCGGACGCGCCGGGCGCCTGAGCATGAGCGACCGGCTGCGCCTTACCGTTCTCGGCTGCGGCTCGTCGCCAGGCACGCCACGCATCACCGGCGACTGGGGCAATTGCGACCCGGCCAATCCAAAAAACCGGCGCATGCGCACGGCGGCACTCGTCGAGCGCATCGCGGCGAACGGCGCCAGGACCACGGTCGTCATCGACACCGGCCCGGATTTCCACGAGCAGATGCTCTTGGCATCGGTCAAACGCATCGACGCGGTCATCTACACGCACCCGCATGCCGACCACATCCACGGCATCGACGATCTGCGCGGCTTCGTACTCGAACAGCGCCATTTGATCGATGTCCACGCTGATCAGCCGACGATGCAGCGCCTGCGGCAGGCGTTCGGCTACTGCTTCGAAACGCCGCCGGGCAGTTCCTATCCGCCGATCGTGCGCGCCCACATCATCGATCACGCCACGCCAGTGGTGATCGAAGGCGAGGGCGGCACCCTCACCCTCGAGCCGCTGCCGCAGATCCATGGCGACATCATCTCGCTCGGCTTTCGCATCGGCGGGCTCGCCTATTGCCCTGATATCAGCGACTTTCCGGACGCCACGGCGGAACGGCTGCGCGGCCTCGACACGCTGGTCGTCGACGCGCTGCAGTACAACCCGCATCCGAGCCATCTGTCGCTTGGCCAGGCGCTTGGCTGGATCGAGAAACTGGCGCCGAAGAACGCCGTGCTGACGCACATGCACGTGCCGCTCGACTACGCCACGGTGATGGCCGAGACGCCGGACAATGTCGTGCCGGCCTATGACGGCATGGCGATCGAAATCCCTTATGAGTCAGTGCGATAAGAATAGCCCTTCATGAGGGCGTTTGGCTCTTTGGCCCGAATATCAGCAGCGTTCCGATCCGCTCATAGCCCATCCGGGGATAAAGCAGAGCCCCGGCGTGGGTTGCGGCCAGTACCGAGCACCGCGACCCGTGTGCCCGATCGTCGTGCAGCATTTTCGCCATCAGAGCCTGGCCGAGGCCGCGACGCCGGTGCGAAGGCTCGACATACATATCCGCGCACCACGTGGCGCCCCCGGCGTCCACGCTACGCACGCGCCCAACGATAGCGTCGCCATCGACCGCCACATACTGGCGGAACGGCGCGCCGTCGCCGAGCAGATTGTCGGCGATCGGGCGCCTGCGCATGATCTTTCCCAACTGCGCCGCCCGTTCGGCTGTGCGCACGCGTTCGACCGAAGCAACCGCCGGCGGGCTTGGAATCTGGCGCAGCCGGTGGATGAAAAAGCCTTCCGTCCGAAGCAGCCGGTAGCCGAGAGCCTTGTATGCGGTTCGCGTCGGCCCATCCGGTTCGTCGTTCGCGATCACGACGGAAATGGCAAAGCCCGGCCGCGCATGCTGCCGCACGATAGCATTGGCTTCCTGAGCGGCAACGTCATGGACGACCCATTCCTCGCTGCGGTAGTCGCGAGAATTCTTGCGCTCGGCATCGCGCATCAGCCACAAGGGCCCGACGCGGCTGGCTTCGTAAGGAAACGTGTGGCTCTTGCCGGTGCTGTAGCCATGCACGAACACCTCGATTGCCGATTCAATCTCACGCTTTGCTGTCGCCATCCGGGCAGCGTAGCGTTGGCCATCTGCTCAAGGCAACACACATCGATCGTGGCAAGCCTATGAAAATCAGCGGCAATTTCCAGATATCGGCCAAAGCATAAGTTCCATAATCTATCTTATGCGACTTTCGGATGCGGCTGCCTACGGCGCGCTCGGGCCAAGAGCCGTCGCCCCACTAATCCAAAATGACGATGGCCTCCACTTCGAAGAGCATGGGGACGATTGCAAGCTTGGGAACGGGGACCAGAGTCTGCGCAGGCAGCGCCTCACCGAACATTTCCTTGACGTTCTTGGTCAGCACCTCAAGCTTGGACATATCGTGATCGACCACGAAGACGGTGAGCTTGGCGACCTGATTGGGTTTCGCGCCGATACCCTCGAGCGCGGCGCTCAGGTTCGCATAGGCCTGTTTCACCTGGACAGCGAAGTCGGGCGACAGGCCTCCCGTGCTGTCCTGGCCGCCCTGCCCGGAAATGTAGGCCACCCGGGCGCCGGGCGGCGTGATCACCGCCGTGCTGTAGCCGTTGGGCGACGGGTCGTAGAGGGTCTTCGGATTGACGATGGTCAGCTTGTTTTCCGTCGCCGTCGCTGCTGTGGGGATTGATATGTTCATGATGACTAGCCCTCCGATAAGCAGATGCTTGATTGCGCGTGACATGATTGTCTCTTGGCTCCGCGGGCTGCGAGCGACCTCGCGACCGGCATGATTGCACTTTAACCATATCAGCCATAGGGTGACTCATACGATGTACGAGTCATCGTATGGTACAACGTACTAGCCAAGTGGTCAGCATCGACATTCCTGACGGTGACTGCCAAAATCGAAGTTCGGCGAGAGAGGAAGATGATGGCAGCCAAACGCAGCGGCGCCGGGAGCAAACGAGCAAGGGCGGCGCCCCAACCCGCGCAGGAGGTGCCTGGTGAACCGCCTCTCTCCCGGGACCGTATCGTAGCGACCGCGCTGGAACTTCTGGACGCTCAAGGGCTCGACGGATTAACGATGCGTCGGCTGGCCGATCGCCTCGGCGCGGGCGCGATGAGCCTGTACTGGCACGTCGACAACAAGGAGGAGGTCTTTGATCTGGCGCTCGATTCGGTGCTCGAGTATCGCGGACAGCCGCAAATGGTTGAGTCTCAAGACTGGCGCGCAGATGTCGTTCATATGCTCGAAGACTGGCGCACCAGCATGCTGCGCCATCCCTGGTCGGCATCGCTGTTGCCGCGCCGGGCCCTCGGCCCGAACATCCTCGGTCGCCTGGAATTGCTGAGCAAGACCTTGTCGAGGGCCGGTGTAGCGGACGCAGATCTGAACGTCGCGATATGGTCGCTGTGGAACTATGTTATGGGCGCCACCATCACCCGGGGGAACTTCGACCTCTCGGACGACGACAGGACCGCCGCGCAGCAGCGCCTTACCAGCGAACGCTACCCGACGATCGAACGCTCCCGCCTGCTGTTGGATGACGATTGGGACGGCGCTTTCCGGAAAGGTCTCGACTTCCTGCTCGATGGCCTCGCTCCAAGATAAGAACTTGGTTGCAACATCAGATAAGCCCTCTCCGCAAACGACCCTATCCTGCGCCCTCAACACCGAAATTTCAGCTGAACCATCATCAAGGCCATCCAGAAATGACCGCCTCGCCTCCCTTTCTCGGCTTCCCCGATCGCCTCGCCGATGGTCGCATGCCCCGTGCGGTGATCTTCGGAGCCGGGCACGGCAGCACCTATCCCGGCAACGACAGCAGCGGCCATGCCTTGGCCGCCGACGCCATCCGCATGGAGCGCGGGTCGTCGTCACCCTCGACTGCGACGGCCTCGATCCCGGCATCATGCCGGGCGTGGCCGCGCGCACGCCCGGCGGCCTCACCTACACGCAGGTGATCGACCTGATCGCTGGCCTCGGCAAGCGGGCCAGGATCGCGGGATTCGACCTTGTCGAGCTTTATCCGCCCGCCGACATTGACGGCCCGTCGGCCCTGACCGCCGCGCGCCTTCTCGTCAATGCGATCGGCACCATCGTCAGGCAGATTTGAAACCCGGCTTACCCTCGCCTCTATGCCGCTTTGAAGCCTGCTCGAGCGTCCATGTATGCTGACGGACTGGGCTCGCTTTTCATCATCGTTTCTCGCCAAGTCTCCTGCTCGGCGTTTATCAGAGCCAATTCCCAAACACAGGCGATAACAGGTCTCGTTACCGTATCCATCGGTTCAGTGGCGGAATACAGCTTCCGATAGATATGCTGACAAAGCACCGAACCTTGTATCCACCAGTGAGCCGAGATGGAAACACCCAGCTCGCCGGGATGAATGATCACAAAGCCCATGCCATTGTCATCGCCCTCGTCCGCCACCCGCTGCAGAACCTCCTCGCGCACGAATGACTGCGCCAGGGTCGCCATAGGCCCGTCGACTTCCTTGTTGTCTGCGACGAGGCCATAGACTTTGAGCTTGAGGCCGCCAATGTCCCATTGGCCCAAATTTGAAACACCACGTGGACGGTAGATCTCGATTGTTTTGGAATTCATTGAGCTTACTCCGACCAGCCGTCGTGCACGACGCTACAACAGACGTACCTGATAGCTCAGAACACGCTTCGCGGCAGGCTCGATCAGCATCACGCCGGGTTTGTCGGTGAATTCACCATCGAAATCCGTTGGGCTTGCAATGCCGTGCCAGGGCTCGATGCAGAGGAACGGCGCGCCGCCCGGCTTGGACCAGATGCCCAGCTCCTGGAATCCTTGCCACGACATTTCGATCGCCGGGCCTTGGTCTGCGGCGTAGCGCACGCTGGTGCTGGCAGGCCGATCCAGGATGACGGCGTCGTCTTCAAACAGCCGTTCCGACAGGGCGAGGCTCTTGCCTTCGATGGGCGTGGGCTGCGGCTTTGGCAGCAGAAGGCCATCCTTCAGCCGGCGGATCGGCGCCGGTTCATTGTCGGCAAAGGCCAACTGGTAGGCTTCCTTCGACAGACCCGGCAGCAACGGCCAATTGAATGCCGGGTGCGCCCCGATCGATGCTGGCAGCGTCTCGTCGCCGGTGTTGGTGATCTCAAACGTGACGCCGAGCTGCCGCTGGC
Source organism: Mesorhizobium amorphae (assembly GCF_014843845.1). Lineage (GTDB taxonomy): Bacteria > Pseudomonadota > Alphaproteobacteria > Rhizobiales > Rhizobiaceae > Mesorhizobium > Mesorhizobium amorphae_A. Next base: position 107,258 of record NZ_JHQS01000053.1, read on the forward strand.
CCAGGCTGTAGCTGACCGCGAGGCGAAAGGCGAACGGGTAGTGGACACGGGTATCGGCATCGTCGGTCAAAACCAGCGTGCATGACCGAGGCCCCTGCTCCGCCCACGTGAAGCGTCTGTCGCGGGCGAATCCATGCTGTGTCATCGGATAGTTGCGCCCCTGATGGCGCAACCGGTCGTCCTTCAGTCGGCCGACGATCGGGAACAGAACCGGAGAGTGACGCCGCCAGGCCGGACCAGCCTGCCACAGAAGCTCGGTTCCCTCGGCATCGCGCAAGGAGACCAGTTCGGCGCCCTGCTCGACCACGGTCGCCGAGATGCCGTCACCGTGAAGCGTCACCTGTTCCATACATCCTCGCGGCTGGCTGGTGTGGCCGCAGGCTAGCAAAGGGCCCAGCGCGAACTCAAGAGCGGCGGGCTGCGCCGCAACTCATACATACAGCCGCGACGAGCGCTTTCACGCTACGGGCGAGATCGCGCCCGCTTCAAATGAAAAACCGTGGCCGGAGGTTTCCCTTCGGCCACGGCAAGGTTCGAGATGTTGCCTTGCTACGGTCCGGCTACTCGCGCTCGCCGGTGAAGTTCAGCAACAGCTGGAAGATGTTGATAAAGTTCAGATAAAGCGAGAAGGCGCCGAACACGGCGAGCTTCTGCTGCGATTCCGCGTCGAAATTCTCGGCATACTGTTCCTTGATCGTCTGCGTATCCCAGGCGGTCAGGCCGATGAACACGGCGATGCCGATCACCGAGATAGCGAACTGCAGCGCCGTCGAGCCGAGGAAGAGGTTCACCACGCTGGCGATCACCACGCCGATCAGGCCCATGATCAGGAAGGACGAGAACTGGGTCAGGTCGCGTTTGGTCGTGTAGCCGTAGAGGCTGGTGGCGCCGAACATGGTGGCGGCGATGAAGAAGGTGCGCGCGATGCTGGTCCCGGTGAAGACCAGGAACACGGAAGCCAGCGACAGGCCCATGACGGCGCAGAAGGCCCAGAACATGGCCTGGGCGCTTGCTGCCGACATCGTCTGCATCTTGAACGAGAACAGCAGCACGAAGGCGAGCGGCGCCAGCATCACCACCCATTTCAGCGGGGTGGAGAAGATCGGCACGTAGAGAGCGGGCGTCGAGGCCACGGCGAAGGCGACGAGGCCAGTGACGACCAGGCCGAGGCCCATATAGTTGTAGATGCGCAACATATGCTGGCGCAGGCCCTCGTCATACACGGCGCCGGCTCGGGCGCCGGTGCCCACGCGGTATCCAAGATCGGGGGTATTCATGCTGGTTCTCCTTGGCTGGATCGGATCAGTAAAGCGTTTTGGCGAGTGTCTCGGCGGCGCGGTCGAGGTCGCGGACATCGCTTCGCGCGACGATTGCGTAGGCGACATCGCCAATCTGGAAATAGGCTGACGAGATATCGCCCGAGGGTGCGACGGCAGGCCTGACCACGTCGAATGTTCCCGGCCTGATGGCAAAGAGCGAGATAAGCCCAAGCTCCCCGGCTTCGACGATCATTTCGACGCTCGGGCCGAACTGTGACGGATAGACCTGTACGTCGCGGACCTTCCAGTCCTTCGGCAGCGACGGCATGACGATCGCCGTGGCGGCGCGGATCTCGTCGCTGTCGTAATTCGGCGCCTCGGTCTGGGATGCCATGGTTTCGCGCATCAGCGTCGTCCGATGCGCCCGGATCGCCTCCTCGAGATAGGCCGGCGGCTGGGTCGAGGCGACGACCTGGGTCACCGGCCCGAGCATGCCGTTCGCCAGCCAGCCCGCGGCGACGAAGACGGCGACCGCCGCCGCCCGCTGCAGCACGCCGAGCACACGGCCCCGGGCGAGTCCCCTCTCCAGCCGCCGGGCGGCATCGGCCGTTGCCGGCCGCGCCATGCCTTTTGAACCGGCAAGCGCCACCCGCAGTTCGTCGCGTGTCCTGAGGTCGGACATCACCCGCGCCGCCGTTTCGGGACGCGCGGACAAAAACGCCTCGACCTCGATACGGCGGGCAACGTCCAGCTGGTCGTCGACATAAGCGTCAAGGTCGGCGTCGGTCACGGGATCCAGCACTGCAGTCATGGCTCGCCTCTCACGATCCGGAGATGATTTTTGGCGCGCGCCGGCGCGTTGTCTTCCATCTCGCGCAGCGCCGCGCGTGCCCGGCCGATGCGTGACATCAGCGTTCCCAACGGTACGCCGATGGCCTTGGCTGCCTGCTCGTAGGTAAGGCCCTCGATGGCGACGAGATGCAGCGCCGAGCGCTGCTCGTCCGGCAGCGCGAAAAAGGCTTCACGTATCTGCGCCAGGCGAACGGAATGCTCCTGCGGAGCCTGCGTGCTGCTGTCGGCGAGGTGTCCAGCCTGCTCGAGGCGCGCCGCTTCGGAGCGGCGCGACCGCAAGCGGTCGATGAAGGCATTGTGGACGATCGACAGCAGCCACGCGCGCAAATTGCCGCCGGCGCGGAAAGTGCCGCGCCGCTCATAGGCCCGCACCAGCGCATCATGCACCAGATCCTCGGCATCGGCGCTGTTGCGCGTCAACGAGTGCGCGTAGCGGCGGAGCGAACCCAGCTGTCCTACGATATCGAAGCGTGGCATCGACCGTTTCATGCCCTGTTTACGGAGCACGGTAAGGTTTTAATCCCGCCTGTGTCGGATTTTTTACCGCCACCTGCCGGACAGGCATTCGGATCAAGCCTGCTGAAAGCGCTCAGGCTTCGCTCAAGGCCTTTCGCCGCGCCGCAGCCTGCCCTCGATCATGGCGATGACCGGCAAGAGGTCGGCGACGCCATTGACGACATAGTGGGCGCCGGCGGCGCTGAGCCTGGCGCTTGCCTCGACACGTTTTTTCCTGAACACGTCCGGCGCCAGCGCCTGCGTCTCCGCCAGCGTGTGACCGAAGACGTTTCCGGTCACCGAGACGCCGACCGTCCAGGCACCGGCGTTGATCCCTTCGGCGATGCCGACCTCGGTGTCGTCGACCTTGACGCTCAGCCATGGCGGATAGACGCCAAGCTCGGTCAGCGCCTTCCACAGCATGAATGGCGTTGGCCTGCCGTCGGGCGTGTCGCCGGTGCAGACCAGGCAATCGGGCGAGAACCCCTGCCCGGCCGCCACCGGCAGGATCTCGGCCATGATGTCGCGCGTATAGCCGGTGGTCGAGCCGATTTTGAGACCCCGCGCCCGCAGCGCCGCGACGACATCGGCAACGCCCGGGATGACATCCGAAAACCGTGCCGCCACCGCCCGGTTCTTCGGCACGAACACGGCGTAGACGGCATCGATGTCGGCCTCCGTCGGCGCATGGCCGCGCTGTTTCGCCCAGGCCGCCGCGACCCTCGGCAGCGCCATCAGCGCCGCGATATGCGGGCGCTTGGCCATGCCCATCGGCCCGCGCGCCTCCTCGACGCTGATCGCCACGCCGAACTCGGCAAAAGCCTCGACGAACATGCCCATCGGCGCCAGCGAGCCGTGGTCGACGACGGTGCCGGCCCAGTCGAACACCACGGCGCGGAGCAAGCCCTCAGTGGCCATCATGCGACCTTCCCATCATGCGATCTTCCCATCATGCGATCTTCATCGTCTGGGACATGGTTGCGCCGAACAGCTCTTCGATCACCTCTTCGGCGATGGCAAAAGAGGTGCTGGCGCCGGTGCCGCTGGTGATCATCACCAGCCGCACATCCTCATGCGGCGCATCGGCGAACATGGTGCGGTCGGCCGCCGAGGCGTAGATGCCCGTCCAGCGCTCGAGCACGCGCGGAACCGGTCCGCCGAACACGGCGCTGAACTCCTCGAGGATGATCTCGTCGACCCGCTCCGAGGCGAACGGATCGGGCGTTGTCGCATAGTGATGGGAATCGCCGACCACCAGCGTACCGTCAGCGCTCTGCACCACGATCAGATGCACGCCATTGTCGAGCGCATCGCGCTGCTCGGCTTCCAGCCGGCGCCGCAAGGCGCCCCCCTCGGGCAAGGCAGCATAGCCGGCATAGCGCGCAAGCCCCAGATCGGACATCACCGATACCGGCAGCCGGAAGCCGGGATCGGCCAGCCGCATCATCTGCAGCTTGCAGCGCGTGACGGCATAGTGCGCGATGCGGTCGGGATAGAGCGTCGCCAGGTCGTCGCCGGGACAAACGATCACCTTGCCGGCCTGCACAATGCCGCGGCTGGTTTCGATATAAGGTGGCTCGACCCGGCGAACCGCCGTTTCGCGGCGGAACTCGACGCCCTGCCGTTCGGCGAGAAAGGTGGCAAGAAGCGGGATCGCCTGGCGCGATTCGACACGCACCTCGTGCGGGCTCCACAGGGCGCCGGCAAATTCCTGTCCGGCCAAACCGGGATAGTCGCGGTTGAGCGCATCGGCTTCGAGCAGCTTGCACCCCTCGCCCATCTCTGTTTGCAGGAAGGACTCGACCACCGCTCGCGGACGGCGGGCAACGACGACGGCGCCGCGCTGGATGATGTCGATGCCGGCAGGTCCTGCCACCTCCAGCCAGATATCGCGGGACCGCATCGCCCGCCGCCAGACCTGGCCGCGCTCCTGGCCGCTGACGGTGATGAATCCGAAATTGCGCACCGAGGCGCCATTGGCCTGCGCATCACGGTCGATGACGACGACGGAAAGGCCACGGCGAACGGCGGCGAGCGCATGCGCCAGGCCGACAATACCGGCGCCGACAATGGCGAGGTCGAATTGTTGTTGCCGGCTCATCATCGTCTCACGCCGTCATTCTCGCGCTTGTCCCGGAAATGGCTATTCAAACTACGTCGATGTGACAGGAACGTGTAGGGCACGTTTCGCATCTTGGCGCCGAGGCTTTTCAGCCTGCCGCATAGGAAACCGCTGGCGAAGCCCGGCCGATTTGCGTATCACTCCGCCGCCATTGGAGCCATGTCGATGTTCGAAACCCTGCAGCCCGCCCCTGCCGACAAGATCCTTGCCTTGATCGGCCTCTATCGCGCCGACCCGCGCCCGGACAAGCTCGACCTCGGCGTTGGTGTCTACAAGGACCGCGACGGCAAGACGCCGGTCATGCGCGCCTTGCGCGAAGCCGAAAAGCGCCTGTTGCAGAGCCAGGACACCAAGACCTACCTCGGCCTTGCCGGCGACACCGGGTTCAACACGGCGATGGCCAGGCTGGCCTTTGGCGAGGCAGTCGACTTCTCGCGCATTCGCGCCGCGCAAGCGCCCGGCGGGTCCGGCGCGCTGCGGCTTGTGGCCGAACTTTTGAAGCGCACGCGCGCCGACGCTACGATCTGGCTGTCGGACCCAACGTGGCCGAACCATATGCCGGTGATGCGCGCCGCCGGCCTGCAGATCCGCGAATACCCCTATTTCGATGCCGCCTCTGGCGCGGTTCGCTTCGACGACATGCTGGCGGCATTGCGGACCGCCAAGAGCGGCGACGTTGTGCTGCTGCATGGCTGCTGCCACAACCCGACCGGCGCCAATCTCGATGCGGCGCAGTGGGCCGGAGTGACCGACCTTGTTGTCGAGCGCGGCCTGTTGCCCTTTGTCGACATTGCCTATCAGGGCTTTGGCGAAGGACTGGACGCCGACGCTGCTGGTCTGCGCCTGCTCGCCGCAAAAGTCCCTGAAATGGTCGTCGCCTCGAGCTGTTCGAAGAATTTTGCCGTCTACCGCGACCGCGTCGGCGCGGCGATGATCCTGGCCAAGGATGGCGCCCAGGCCGATGTGGCGATGAGCCAGATGCTGTCCGCGGCGCGCGCCATCTATTCGATGCCGCCGGACCATGGCGCGGCGGCGGTGCGGATGGTTCTGGAAGATGCTGCCCTTCGGGCCGACTGGGAAGCGGAGCTCGAGGAGATGCGCCTGCGCATGCTGAGGCTGCGCGTCGCGTTCGCCGAGGCGCTGCGCCGGCAGTCGAACTCCGATCGCTTCGATTTCGTCGCCAGCCATCGCGGCATGTTTTCGCGGCTTGGCCTGACCGAGGCGCAGGTCGAGCGCCTGCGCGCCGAGTATGGCGTCTACATGGTCGGCGACAGCCGCATCAATGTCGCCGGCCTGCCGGAAGACGGCATGGACAAGCTCGCCAAGGCGATCGTCTCGGTGCTCGACTAGCGCCAGTCGACCTCTCGGGATCGGCTGGTTGCATGCCGGCACCTGTGGACAATGCCCCCTCGCCGACCGACGGCATTGGCCGGCCGGCCGCATGCACGATAGCATCCGGCTGATGAAACCCTCGCAAGACATTTCCCGGCTGATCGAGATCATGGCGGCGCTCAGGGCGCCGAAAACCGGCTGCCCGTGGGATATCGAGCAGGATTTTTCGACCATTGCGCCCTACACGATCGAGGAAGCCTACGAGGTGGCGGACGCGATTGCGCGCGGCGACCTTGACGATCTGCGCGAAGAGCTCGGCGATCTCCTGCTGCAGGTCGTCTATCATGCGCAAATGGCGGAAGAATCAGGCGAATTCGCCTTCGGCGACGTAGTCCAGGCCATCACCACGAAGATGATCCGCCGCCATCCGCATGTCTTCGGCGACGAAGAAGCGCGCAGCGCCGGCATGGCCAAGGGCATGTGGGAGAAGATCAAATCGCAGGAGAAAGCCGAGAAGCGAGCTGCCCGTATCGCCCGCGGCCACGATCCGGAAGACCACGGCAAGGGGTTTCTGGACAGTGTGCCGGTCGCCCTGCCCGGCTTGACGCGCGCCTTGAAGCTTCAGGAGAAAGCGGCCCGAGTCGGCTTCGACTGGAGCGAAGCGGCGCCTATCCTCGACAAGATCGAGGAGGAGATCGCCGAGCTGCGCGAGGCTCTCGCCAAGGGCGACGCGGCACCCATCAAGGACGAGTTCGGCGACATGCTATTTGCCATCGTCAATCTCGGGCGACACCTCAAGCTCGACGCCGAAGCAGCACTCAGCGGCACCAACGAGAAATTCCGCTCGCGCTTCCACTATGTCGAGCGGGCGCTGGAAGCCTCCGGCAACACGCTGGAAAAGGCGACGCTGGACGAGATGGAAGCGCTCTGGCAGCAGGCCAAGGGCGCGAAATAACCAGGCTTACCCGTTGTTTTTACGGTGCAATCGGCTCTCGACCTCTTGCCGGGCGCTGTGCGTGGCCTTGAGCGAGATGGTCGCGCTGCCATCCTCATTGTCGGTCCGCGAAACGACATCGCCATTGCGGTAGAGCCAGTCGACGAGGCCGAACTGCGCCGGTTCGATCGTCACCGTCAATTCCCCCAGTTCGCCCGCCATCCGCGTCTCGATCAGCGCCTTCAGCGCGTCGAGCCCTTCGCCGGTGATGGCGGAAATAGCAATGGGCGGCGCCTTGCTGCCGTCATTACCATCGGCCAGCAGCCTGGCGCGGTTGCCCTCGTCGAGCAGGTCGATCTTGTTCCAGACTTCGATGACGCGCTTGGCATCGCCGGCATCGACGCCAAGGTCGGCCAGGATGCGCTCGACATCCTCGGCCTGCGCGGCCGTGTCGGGGTCGGAGATGTCGCGCAGATGGATGACCAGATCGGCCTCGACCACCTCTTCCAGCGTTGCCCGGAAGGCCGCGACCAGATGCGTCGGCAGGTCTGAGATGAAGCCGACCGTATCCGAAAGAATGATCGGCGTGCCGTGCGGCAGGCGCACGCGGCGTAGCGTCGGATCGAGCGTGGCGAACAGCATGTCCTCGGCCAGCACTCCTGCCCCGGTCAGCTTGTTGAACAGCGTCGATTTTCCGGCATTGGTGTAGCCGACGATCGCCACAACCGGGAACGGCACCTTCTTGCGCTTGGCACGGTGCAGGTCGCGGGTGCGGCGCACCGTTTCCAGCTCATGCTTCAGCTTGATGATCTTGTCCTGCAGGATGCGCCGGTCGGATTCGATCTGCGTTTCGCCGGGACCGCCGAGGAAGCCTGCGCCGCCGCGCTGGCGTTCGAGGTGGGTCCAGCTGCGCACCAGGCGGCCCTTCTGGTAGTTGAGATGGGCAAGCTCCACCTGCAGCGTGCCTTCCTTGGTCCGCGCGCGCTCGCCGAAGATCTCCAGGATGAGCCCGGTGCGATCCAGCACCTTGGCGTTCAGTTCCTTCTCCAGATTGCGCTGCTGCACGGGCGTCAGCGGATGGTCGACGATGACCACTTCGGCGTGGCCCTCTTTGACGATCTCGGCGAACTCCTCGACCTTGCCGCTGCCCAGCAAGGTCGCCGGGCGCGGATCGTTGACGGTGGCCACGGCCGTGTGGATCAGATCGAGGTTGATGGCGCGGGCAAGGCCGACCGCTTCGTCGTGGCGGGCCTCGGCCGAACGCGTCAGCCGCGGACGGTTCGACTCATCGTCGCTGCGCTGATGGCGGGTAAGCACAGGCACGATGACGACAGCCCGGGTCGGGCCTTTGGCTTCCGTCCCCGGCTGATGTGCCAATTTTCCGCGGACGCTGCGGTCCGCGTCTTTCTCACGAGCCAATCAGGCGCCCTGGCTTTCCTCGCCATCGAACATCTGAACCGGCTGGCTCGGCATGATCGTGGAAATGGCGTGCTTGTAGACAAGCTGGGAATGGCCGTCTCGACGTAGCAACACACAAAAATTGTCGAACGAAGTGACGACGCCGGTCAGCTTCACGCCGTTGATGAGGAAGATGGTGAGTGGATTTTTGCTCTTGCGAACTGAATTCAGGAACAGGTCCTGAAGGTTTTGCGATCGTTCCGCCATTGTTCTTGTCTTTCGCCGATCCCCTTCGGTTTGCAGCCAATGCGCCAAATTACCGGGCGCATGTCAAGCACGCAAACACCCTCTTGCCGTCAGTAACGACAAGCAGAACGAGATAAATTGATGTTCATTCCACCTGTGCGGTTATCAGGCTGGACTTTTTTCCGCAACGTCAAAAAAGGCTTGGCGCAACGAAAGTGTTACTGAGCCGGGGTGGCCGTTGGCGACGGGAGCACCGTCAATTGCCACCACCGGCATGGCGATCGTGGTCGCCGAACTGATGAAAGCCTCCCGCGCCGCCTTGGCTTCAGCCACCGAAAAGCCCCGCTCTTCGACCTTCAGGCCGAGCTTGGCGGCGACCTCGAACAGCGTCGTGCGGGTAATGCCGCGCAGGATGCCGTGCTCGGCCGGCCGCGTCACCAGCACCCCATCCCTGGTGACGATCCAGGCGTTCGACGAGCCACCTTCCTTGACCGTGCCGTCAGTGTCGATGAACCAGGCCTCCTGGGCGCCGGCCTCCTTGGCCTTCTGTTTGGCGAGCACGTTGGGCAGCAAGCCGACGGTCTTGATGTCGACCCGGTCCCAACGGTTCTCCGGCACGGTGATCACCTTGATGCCGGTCTCCGCCCTTTTGGCTGCAGCGGCCGGATCGGCCTTTCTGGCGGTCACCACCAGGGACCGCCTGGTGTCCGCCGCCGGGAAAACAAAATCGCGGCTGGCGACCCCGCGCGTCACCTGGACATAGACCAGGCCGTTGGCGACCTGGTTGCGGCGCACCACCTCGCGCAGGATAAGCGGCAGCACACCGCGCGTGACGGGCCACTCGATCGACAGCTCGTTCAACGAACGGTCCAGCCGTGCCAGATGGCGCGGCATGTCGACGATGAAGCCGCGCGCCACCTCGCAAACCTCGTAGACGCCGTCGGCGAATTGATAGCCGCGATCTTCGATGTGCACGGATGCGTCGGCATGGGCGACATAGCGCCCGTTCACATAGGCAATACGCGGCATGAGAAACCCTCGAGAAACGTCCCGGCCTTCTTAGGCGATTCCGCCGTGGCCGTAACCGGCAATCGCGTGGACCAGACCGGCCGGCCTCACGCGGGCCCCGCGGTCAGACGCCGAGCGACTTCAACTTGCGGTGAAGTGCCGAGCGCTCCATGCCGATGAATTCGGCCGTCTTCGAGATGTTGCCGCCGAAGCGGTTGATCTGGGCGATCAGATAGTCCTTCTCGAACTGTTCGCGCGCCTCGCGCAGCGGCAGCGCCATGATGTGCTGGTCGGACTGGTTCGGCGTGCGCGGCATGACGTCGCCGATCTCGGACGGCAACAGGTCGGCGGTAATCGGCGCATCGACATTGTCGCCGCGCGCCAGGATCATCAACCGTTCGACATTGTTGCGCAGCTGGCGCACGTTCCCCGGCCAGTTGTGCGCCTGCAGCACCGCCAGCGCGTCGTCGCCGATGCGGCGCGGCTTGATGCCGGCCTGGCGCGCGATCTGCTTCATGAAATTGTCGACCAGATACGGAATGTCCTCGCGCCGCTCGGCCAGTCCCGGAACCATGACCGGAACCACCGCCAGGCGATGATAGAGGTCCTCGCGGAAACGGCCGTCGGCAATCATCGCTTCCAGGTTCTGCGAGGTCGACGAGATGATGCGGACGTCGACCTTGACCCGTTTGGTGCCCCCTACCCGTTCGAACTGCTGCTCGACCAGCACGCGCAGGATCTTGTTTTGCGTCTCGCGCGGCATGTCGGCCACTTCGTCGATATAGAGGATGCCGCGATGCGCTTCCTCCAGCGCACCGACCTTGCGCTCGGTGCCGTTCGATTCGGTGCCGAACAGCTCGATCTCCATGCGCTCGGGCGTGATGTTGGCAGCGCTCAGCGTCACGAACGGTGCACCCTTGCGCGTCGACAGCGCATGGATGGCGCGCGCCGCCAGTTCCTTGCCCGAACCGGAAGGGCCGATGATCATGACACGGCTGTTGGTCGGCGCGACCCGCTCGATCGTCTGGCGCAACTGGCTCATCGCCGACGACATGCCGATCAGGTCGAAGGTCTCGCCGCTGCGCTGCTTGAGGTCCGAGACTTCGCGCCGCAGCTTCGAGGTTTCCAGCGCCCGTTCGGCGATGAGAATGAGCCGGTCCGCCTTGAACGGCTTCTCGATGAAATCATAGGCGCCGCGACGGATGGCCGACACCGCCGTTTCGATATTGCCATGGCCGGAGATCATCACCACCGGCAAGGTCGGATGCATCGTCTTGATCTCGTCCAGCAATGCCAGACCGTCCAGGCGCGAGCCCTGCAGCCAGATGTCGAGGAAAATCAGCCGCGGCGCTCGATCGGCGATTGCCGCCAGCGCACTGTCGGCATCGAATGCCGTGCGGGTTTCGTGACCTTCGTCGCTCAGGATTCCGGCGACGAGTTCGCGGATATCTTCCTCGTCATCGACGATGAGAATGTCAGACGCCATTACCGACCTTTTCAGTTTCTCTTTCGTTTTCCGCCTTGCTCTCGCCGCGCGACGGCGCGGCAGCAGCAGAAGGCGGCAGGATGATGCTGATCATTGCACCCCGCCCGCCATGGAAATCCCCTGGCGCGTCATGCAGTTCAAGCCGGCCGCCATGGTCCTCCACGATCTTCTTGACGATAGCGAGGCCGAGACCGGTCCCCTTCTCGCGTGTCGTCATATAGGGCTCGAGCAGCCTTTGGCGATTCTCGCGCGGCAAACCTTTGCCATTGTCGATGACGTCGATTCTGATGGCGCCATTCTGCCGTCCGGCTTGAATCCGGATTGTGCCGTCCGAACGATCTTTTGCATCAAGTCCGTCAATGGCCTCGGCAGCGTTCTTGATGACGTTGCCGAACGCCTGCGCCATCAGCCGGCTGTCGAAGGTACCCTTGAGCGCCTCGTTGCCGAAAATCCGCTCGAAGGCGATGTCGGAACGGCTGACCTCGATCAGGAACGAGGCCTCGCGCAGCGATTCGCGCAGATCGATGGCCTTCATCTCGGGTTTGGGCATGCGCGCGAAGGCCGAGAACTCGTCGACCATTCGGCCGATATCCTCGACCTGGCGGATGATGGTGTCGGTGCATTGATCGAAGACCTCGCGGTCTTCGGTAATGACCTTGCCGTAGCGGCGCTTGATGCGCTCGGCCGACAGCTGGATCGGCGTCAGCGGGTTCTTGATCTCGTGCGCAATGCGCCGCGCCACGTCGGCCCAGGCCGACGAACGCTGCGCCTGGACGAGGTCGGTGATGTCGTCGACGGTCACGACATAGGATTTCTCCTCCGCCCCGTCGTCGCCCGCCTCGATGGTGATCTGCACGTTGAAGGTCCGCTCCGCGCCGGCGCGGTAGAAGGTCACCTGCTCGCGATAGACCGGTTTGCCCGACTTGCGGCCGATCTCGAAGACACGGCCGACATGCGGCAACACCGCCGAAAGGTTCTGCCCGAGTGCTGCGGTGGCCGAAATGGCCAGCATCGTCTCGGCCGAGCGGTTGACGATGGTGACGATGCCATAGGGATCGACGCCGATGACGCCGGCGGTGACGCCCGCCAGCACCGCTTCCGAAAAGCGCCGCCGCTCGTCGATCAGGTCCTTGGCGGACAAGATCTCGTTGCGCTGCGATTTCAGCTCCAGCAGCATCTTGTTGAACGTGTCGCCCAGCGAGGCGACGTCGCCGTCGGAAGGCCTGACCGGCACCGCAACGTCGAGATTGCCAGTGGCGACCTCGTCGGCTGCACCAATCAACTGGCGGATCGGCCGCACCAGCCGGTCGGCGACGGCGATGCCGGTCCAGATCGCCGACAGGATGATGATCAGCGTCAGCGACAGATAGGGCAGCGCGAAGGCCACCTGCGAGGTGCGGCGATTGTCTTCCAGGCCGCGATACTCGTCGGTGTTGGATCGGACGATCTGACGTGCCTTGATCACTTCGGGATCGACCAGGCGGATCGTGTAGAGGTAGAGCCCTTCGATTTGGCGCAGCTTGACGATGGCGCCCATGATGTTGCGCGTCTTCGGCTCGATCAGCACCGGCTTGCCGTCGGCGGCGCTGGTCACGGCACCTTCCGGCGGCTCCGGCATGGCGAAATCCGCATCGGTCTTGGCGCTCATGACGAAGGAGCCGTCGGGCTTGATCAGCGCCGCATGCGCCAGCGACCGGCCAACCGCTTCCTTGTTCATCAGGTCGAGAAAACCGGTCCGGTCGAGGCCGTAGAGCGTGCGCGACGCGTCGAGATCGTAAGCCATCGACAGCGTCGTGCCCTGAAGATTGCGGGCGTTTTCCTGGACATAGGCGTCTGCAATCGACAGCGACGAATTGACGATCGTCTTGGTGCGGATCTCGAACCAGCGGTCGAGGCCGATATCGAGCGTGATCGAGGCGATGATCGCCACCATGATGGCCGGGATGGCGGCGACCAGCGCAAACATCGCCACAATGCGCACATGCAGCCGCGACGCCGCCTTGCCGTGCCGGCGCGCCATCACGATGCGGTGAACTTCACGGCTGACCAGCGCGATCAGGAACAGGACGAAGACGGCATTGAGCGCAATCAGCGCCAGCGTCGTCCTCTCGTTCGGTACGATCGGCGTGGCGCCGACCAGGATGGCAAAGGAAATCGCCGCCGTGACCAGCGCACCGGCAATCGCCACAACGCCAGGCAGCGCCAGCAGCCGGCGCCTGTCTTCGACACCGTGCCTGCTGAAAATCGGTTCGTTCAGTGTAGGGGCCTGAGTCGCCATGTCGCCGTTTAGAGCCAGTGATTGCGTTGGATCTATGCAACGCATTGTGGCGATTATGCAACAAGTGTGGCCGGGACGGAAATCTTTCCCCGGCTCATTCGCCTAAAGCGCCGGCTCCAGGACCTTTTTGTCCACAGGCACTACAGCGTATTCTCGAAAAGTGGAATCCGGTCTTCGGAAACAATCACGCTCAAACAAGGAGATAGAGCCCATCCCGACTCTATGGGATCAAACGCTCTAAGCCGGCCTTGAGGACTTGTAGACGTTGACGCCGAGCTCGCGGATCTTCTTGCGCAGCGTATTGCGGTTGAGCCCCAAGAGTTCGGCAGCCTTGATCTGATTGCCGCGCGTCGCCGTCATCGATGCCAGAACCAGCGGATATTCGACTTCGGATAGAATGCGCTGGTAGAGACCGGCCGGCGGCAGGTCGCCGGCAAAGGATGCGAAATAGCGCTGCAGGAAATGCTCCACCGCCTGGCCGATCGACAAGTCGTCCGGAATGAGATTGCCGCCGCCCGGAACGACCGGCCGCTCACCGGTCTTCAGCTCGGCCTCGATGATCTCGGCGGAGATCTCGTCCTGCGAATAGAGCGCGGCCAGCCTGCGCACCAGGTTTTCCAGCTCGCGCACATTGCCCGGCCACGGATAGCGCTTCATCAATTCGATGCCGCCGGTCGAGATGCGCTTGGTCTGCAGGCCCTCGCTGGCGCCGAGCTTGAAGAAATGCCGTACCAGGTCGGGAACGTCCTCGGAGCGCTCGCGCAGCGCCGGCAACCTCAGCGGCACGACATTCAGGCGATAGAAAAGATCCTCGCGGAACAGCCCCTGGTTGATCAGCGTGCGCAGATCCTTGTTGGTGGCGGCGACGATGCGCACGTCGGTCTTGATCGGCGTGCGCCCGCCGACCGTGGTGTATTCGCCCTGCTGCAGCACGCGCAGCAGGCGCGTCTGCGCTTCCATCGGCATGTCGCCGATCTCATCGAGGAACAGCGTTCCGCCTTCCGCCTGCTCGAAGCGGCCGGTGGAGCGGTTCTGCGCCCCGGTGAAGGCGCCCTTCTCGTGGCCGAACAGTTCCGATTCGATCAGGTCGCGGGGAATCGCCGCCATGTTGATGGCCACGAACGGTCCGCCACGGCGGCGGCCATATTCGTGCAGCGCCCGCGCCACCAGTTCCTTGCCGGTGCCCGACTCGCCTGAAATCATCACCGTCAGGTCGGTCTGCATCATGCGCGCCAGCATGCGGTAGATGTCCTGCATGGCGGCCGAGCGGCCGACCAGCGGCATCGTCTCCGGTTGCTCGTCGGCGCGCGCGTCGATTTTCGGCCGTCTCGGCTCGGCCAGCGCCCGGTTGACGATGCTGAGCAGCTCGGTCAGGTCGAACGGCTTCGGCAGATATTCATAGGCGCCGGTTTCGGAGGCCCGGATCGCGGTCATGAAGGTGTTTTGCGCACTCATGACGATGACCGGCAGCTCCGGCCGCGCTTTCTTGATGCGCGGCAGCATGTCGAAGGCGTTCTCGTCGGGCATCACCACATCGGTGATCACCAGATCGCCCTCGCCCGCCGCCACCCAGCGCCACAGTGTCGAGGCGTTGGAGGTCACCCGCACCTCATGGCCGACGCGCGACAGCGCCTGGTTGAGGACCGTGCGGATGGCCGCGTCGTCGTCGGCGACCAGAATATTGCCGCGAACGGTCATTTGCGGTCTCCTTCATTGTCATCGTCGGTGCCGAACGAGGTTTGCTTCCAGGCCGGCATCAGTATGCGGAATGTGGTTGCGCGCGGCGTTGAATCGCATTCGATGATGCCGCCATGCTCGCCGACCAGCTTCGCCACCAGCGCCAGGCCGAGGCCCGAGCCGTTCGGCTTGGTGGTGATGAAGGGATCGAACAGGATCGGCAGGATATCTTCCGAGACACCGGGGCCATTGTCGCGCACGCAGAATTCCAGCGGCAACGAGACGCGGTCCTGCGTTCCCGGCACCGAAACGCGGATGCCCGGCCGGAAGGCGGTGGACAGCACGATCTCGCCGCCCTGCGGGTCGCTGCCGATCGCCTCGGCGGCGTTCTTGACCAGGTTGAGGAATATTTGGATCAGCTGGTCGCGATTGGCGAAAACCGGAGGCAACGATGGATCGTATTCCTCCAAGATCTTGATCCGCTTTGCAAAACCGTTCTTGGCAATTGCCTTCACATGGTCGAGCACGACATGGATGTTGACCGGGTAGCGGTCGATCGGCCGCTCGTCGGAAAACACTTCCATGCGATCGACGAGCGATACGATGCGGTCGGTCTCGTCGGTGATCAGGCGGGTCAGCGCCCGATCCTCGTCGGAGGCGGAGAGTTCAAGCAATTGGGCAGCACCCCGAATACCCGACAGCGGGTTCTTGATCTCATGGGCAAGCATGGCGGCCAGCCCGGTGACCGAGCGCGCCGCGCCGCGATGCGTCATCTGCCGGTCGATCTTGTCGGCCATCGAGCGTTCCTGGAACATCACCACGACCGAGCCTGGAAACTCCGGCACCGGCGCGACGTAGAGGTCGACGACCTTTTCGATGCCGAGGCGCGGCGACGAGACATCGACGCGGTATTCGTTGACCGGCGCCAGGCGTTCGCGCACCTGGTCGACCAGCGTCAGCAGCGGACTGCCGAAAGGCACCAGCTTGGACAGCGTGTTGCGGGCCAGCATGGTGGCGCTGGAGCGAAAGAAATCCTCGGCGTCGGCATTGGCGTAGGTGATGAAGCCTTCGCCATCCACCATGATCACCGGGCGGCGGATGGTGTTCAGCACGATCTGGGCGGCATCCACCATGTCCGCCTCTTGAGCAACTGTGGCCTTCATGCAGCGCTCCGCTGGGTCACTGGTTCGCCGACGATCGAGAACGCGTTGCGCAGTTCGGCAATGACCCTGGCTGGCTCGAAGGATGTCAAAATGACCTTGCGCTGGTCGGGACCGACGCCGGCGGCGTGGCGTTCGAGGTACCAGCCAAGATGCTTGCGCGCCTGGCGCAACCCGCTTTCGCTGCCATAGAGCGTCAGCATGTCCTCATAATGGGCGATGATGTAGTCGGCGAGAGCCCGCGGGCTTTCCGGAATGCCTGTTGCCTCGCCGCCGGCCGCCGCGATGTTGCCTGCAATCCACGGCGCACCATAATGCGCGCGGCCGACCATCACCGCGTCGGCGCCCGACTGCTCCAGAATATCCGCCGCCTCGCCGGCCGAACCGACATCGCCATTGGCAACGACCGGGATCGACACCGCTTCCTTGACACGCGCGATGGCGCCCCAGTCGGCCTTGCCCTGGTAGAACTGGCAGCGCGTGCGGCCGTGTACTGTCACCATTCGGATGCCGGCCTGCTCGGCGCGACGCGCGAGCATCGGCGCATTCAGCGCCCCTTCGTCCCAGCCGAGCCGCATCTTGACCGTGACTGGCACTTCGACGGCGCCGACCACCGCCTCGATCAGCGTCAGCGCGTGATCGAGATCGCGCATCAGCGCCGAACCGGCATAGCCGCCGGTCACCTTCTTGGCCGGGCAGCCCATGTTGATGTCGATGATGTCGGCGCCCTCGCCCTCGGCTATGCGCGCGCCTTCGGCCATGTGCACGGCCTCGCGGCCGGCGAGTTGCACCATGTGCACCGGCAATCCGGAATGGCGGATGCGCAGATCGCAGCCCGCCCTGCCCTTGGCCAGTTCACCGCTCGCCACCATTTCCGAAACGACCAGCCCGGCGCCATGCGCATGGGCGCGCTGCCGAAACGGCTCGTCGGTAATCCCGGACATCGGCGCGAGAAAGACGCGATTGCGGATCGTCACGCCGCCGACGTGGAGCGGCACAGTCAGTTTGGTCAATTCAGGCATGCACAAAAACCAAGCATGTTCGATTGCTGCACATTCTCTAGCCAGAACGGCGACAATGTGCAACGCGGAATGACGCCACATTAAGGCGCATTTGGGAAAAATGCTGGCCTTCGGCTTTGGCCGCGACCAAAGCGCCGCGCGTCCTTGGACGCGCAAAGGACGCTTTGGAACTTCATAATTGGCGCACGATCTTTTCCGAAAACCGATTACACTTTTCGGGACCGTGCGCTAGGACCAATCGGCATGACGAACGCAAGTGAAAATCAAGTTTCGGACAGAGTCGCGGTGGTGATCGTCGCCGCCGGTCGCGGCGCGCGTGCCGGACAGGTCGATGGTCCGAAGCAGTATCAGAGCATCGGCGGCCGCGCCGTGATAACACGCACGCTGGACACGTTCCTGGCGCATCCAATGGTTGGCCAGGTCGTCGTCGCCATCCATGCCGACGACCGCGACCTCTTCCGCAAGGCGGCCGGCGCCAATGCCGACCGGGTCATCACTATTACGGGCGGCGATTCGCGCCAGGCCTCGGTACGGCTGGGGCTGCTCGCCTTGCGGGACCACGCGCCGGGCCGGGTCCTCATCCATGACGCGGTGCGTCCCTTCGTCGACGACGGCTTGATCGAACGCACCATCGAGGCCATCGGCGAACGCCAGGGGGCACTGCCAACGCTGCCCGTCGCCGATACGTTGAAACGCGAGTCGGCCGCCGGCATGATCGAAGAGACCGTGTCGAGGAACGGGCTTCACGCCGCCCAGACACCGCAAGGGTTTCCGTTCTGGCCAATCCTGGCGGCGCATGAAAAGGCGCATCAGCTGGGCAAGGCGGATTTCACCGACGATGCCGCGATCGCCGAATGGGCGCATATTCCGGTCAAGATCGTCCCGGGCTCGCCGGACAATGTGAAGCTCACCTGGGCAAGGGATATTGCTATGGCCGATCAGCGGCTCTCCGGCGAACGTCAGCGCTTTCCGGACATCCGCACCGGCAATGGCTATGACGTCCACGCCTTCGAGCCCGGCGACCATGTCACCCTGTGCGGCGTTGCCATTCCGCACGACAAAAAGCTGTCCGGCCATTCGGATGCCGATGTCGGCCTTCATGCCCTGACCGATGCGCTGCTTGCCACCTGCGGCGCCGGCGACATCGGCACGCATTTCCCGCCCTCCGATCCGCAATGGAAGGGTGCTGCGTCGCGTATCTTCGTCGAACATGCGGCTAAGCTGGTGCGCGAACGCGGCGGACGCATCGCCAACGCAGACATCACGCTGATCTGCGAGGCGCCGCGCGTCGGCCCGCACCGCGAAGCGATGACGGCAGCCCTTGCTTCGATGCTGGGCATTACGTCGGAACGAATCTCGATCAAGGCGACGACCAACGAAAAACTTGGCTTTGTCGGCCGCGAGGAAGGCATTGCAGCGATCGCCACCGCCAGCGTGGTGTTTCCGGGAGATGTGCCTGCATGAGCAACGCCGAACTCGCCAACGCCCTGCTCCAGGCCTGCCAGCAGCACGCCATCATGCTGGCGACGGCCGAAAGCTGCACCGGCGGCCTGGTCATCGCCGCGCTCACCGATATCGCCGGCTCTTCCGCCGTAGTCGATCGCGGCTTCATCACCTATTCCAACGAGGCCAAGATGGATATGCTCGGCGTCTCCGCCGCGACGCTCGACGCGCATGGCGCGGTCTCGCGCGAGACCGTCCTCGAAATGGCGGCGGGCGCGCTGGCGCATTCACGCGCAACCCTCTCGCTTGCCGTCACCGGCATTGCCGGACCGAGCGGCGGCTCAGCGGAAAAGCCGATCGGCCTGGTCTGGTTCGGGATAGCACTTGCAGGCCAGCCGGTTGTCGCCGAGCACCGGCTGTTCGGTCATAAGGGCCGCGAATTCATCCGCCACGAGACGGTGCGGCACGCGCTGCAACTCGGCCTGCGCGCCTTGGGCGAAAGTTAAGCCGGCTTCGCGCCGTAGATTACGTCCGCCCGCCTCTCGAAAGCTTCGGAAAACATGCGGAAGCCGCGGTCGAACATCGTGCCCATCAGCGCGCCCAAGATTCGGCTCTTGAACTCGTAGTCGATGAAGAAGTGGACCTCGCAGCCGCTGGTCGCCGGATCGAAGCGCCAGATGTTGCTCAGATATTTGAACGGGCCGTCGATGTATTTGACGTCGATGGTGTTCTCGTCCGGCTTGAGCAGCACCTGCGTGGTGAAGGTCTCGCGGATCGCCTTGAAGCCGATGCTCATATCGGCGACGAGAATGGTGCGGCCATCGCGCTCCTTGCGCGAGCGCACGGTCAGCGCCTCGCACAACGGCAGGAACTGCGGATAGGCCTCGACATCGGCGACCAGCCTGAACATCTCTTCCGGCGTATGGGCGACGCGGCGGGTGGCTTCGAATTTCGGCATGAAGACCGGATATCAGGCGGTTTTTCTGAGCTGCGCTTCGCGCGCCGCGCGCAGCCTGGCGAAATCGTCGCCGGCATGGTGCGAGGAGCGCGTCAGCGGGCTCGACGCCATCAGCAGGAAACCCTTGGTCCGGCCGATCGTCTCGAAGGATTTGAACTCCTCCGGCGTGACGAAGCGGATCACCGGATGGTGCTTCTTCGACGGCTGCAGATACTGGCCGATGGTCATGAAGTCGACATTGGCCGAACGCAGATCGTCCATCAGTTGCAGGATCTCGTTCCGCTCCTCGCCCAGGCCCACCATGATGCCGGACTTGGTGAAGATCGACGGGTCGAGCTCCTTCACCCGTTGCAGCAGCCGGATCGAGTGGAAATAGCGCGCACCCGGCCGCACCGTCAGGTAGTTCGACGGCACCGTCTCGAGATTGTGGTTGAAGACGTCGGGCTTGGCCGCCACGACGATCTCCAGCGCCCCATCCTTGCGCAGGAAGTCCGGCGTCAGGATCTCGATCGTCGTCGATGGCGTCGCCGCCCGGATCGCGCGGATGACCTCGGCGAAATGCTGCGCACCGCCATCGGCGAGATCGTCGCGGTCGACCGAGGTGATGACGACGTGGCTGAGGCCCATCTGCTTGACGGCATGCGCGACGCGCGCCGGCTCGTCGGGATCGAGCGCGGTCGGAATGCCGGTGGCGACATTGCAGAAGGCGCAGGCGCGCGTGCAGATCTCGCCCATGATCATGAAGGTGGCGTGCTTCTTCTCCCAGCACTCGCCGATGTTCGGGCAGCCGGCCTCCTCGCACACCGTGACCAGCTTGTGCGACTTCACGATCTCGCGCGTCTCGGCATAGCCCTTCGAGACCGGCGCCCTGACGCGGATCCAGTCGGGCTTGCGCAGCACTTCCTGGTCAGGCTTGTGCGCCTTTTCGGGGTGCCGCAGCCGCGGTGCATTGGCGATCGTGTCGAGAACAGTGACCATCTCAAACCCGGTTCATTGGCGAGCCCCTGTCCGGCGCTCGCGTTCCAACGTCATCTAAGGCTTTTCGGCGCAAAGAAAAAGGTCATGCCGGCGCATGACGGCAGGGCCTTTTTCGCATAGCAGATATCGATGCCGGCTAACGGCGCACCAGCCGTCCTACAAAGATCAGCAGGCAGGCACCGATGAAGCCGGTGATCAGATAGGCGAACCAGCCGACGCCGAAGGGCTCGATGCTGAGGGCTCTGAGGATTGCGTTCAGCACCACCGCGCCGACGATGCCCATGATGATGTTCATGAAGATGCCGGTGTTGCTCTTCATCACCATCTCGGCCAGCCAGCCGGCCAGACCTCCGATGAAGATGGCTGCAATCCAGCCCACGCCATTCACGTCCATATGCCCACTCCTCGTATGATGGGTGAAAATGCATCCGCAAACGAACTGCCTTGCCGTCGCGTTCCTCCGAGCATTGCGCGTGAGTCCCGCACGGCCAATTTATCATGCGTTGAGCGCCCGGCCATAGGCGTCGAGCACGCTCTCCTTCATCATCTCCGACAGCGTCGGATGCGGGAAGATGGTGTGCATCAGTTCTTCCTCGGTGGTCTCGAGGTTCATCGCCACGACAAAACCCTGGATCAGTTCGGTGACTTCGGCGCCGACCATATGCGCGCCGAGCAGCTGGCCGGTCCTCTTGTCGAAGATGGTCTTGATGAAACCCTGGTCCTCGCCGAGCGCGATCGCCTTGCCGTTGGCGCCGAACTGGAAGCGGCCGACGCGGATGTCCTTGCCTTCGGCCTTGGCCTGGGCTTCGGTCAGGCCGACCGAAGCGACCTGCGGGTTGCAATAGGTGCAGCCCGGGATCTTCAGCTTGTCGGTGGCATGCACGCCGGGGAAATTGGCGATCTTCTCGATGCAAACCACGCCTTCATGCTCCGCCTTGTGGGCAAGCATCGGCGGTCCGGCGACATCGCCGATGGCGTAGATGCCAGGCACGTTGGTCTTGCCATAACCGTCGACGACGACGCAGCCGCGGTCCGTCTTCACCCCGAGCGTTTCGAGACCGAGGTTCTCGATATTGCCTTGCACGCCGACGGCCGAGATCATGCGGTCGGCGGTGATCTTCTCGACCTTGCCGTCCTTCATCTCGACATGCGCGGTGACCGAATTGGCTGATTTCTCGACCTTGGTCACCTTGGCCTCGAGGATGATCTTCATCCCTTGCTTCTCGAATTGCTTCTGCGCGAATTTGGAGACCTCGGCATCCTCGACCGGCATCACCGCCGGCAACAGCTCGACCACGGTCACCTCGGCGCCCATGGTGCGGTAGAAGGAAGCGAATTCGATGCCGATGGCGCCGGAGCCCATCACCAGCAGCGACTTCGGCATCTCCTTCGGCACCATCGCCTCGAAATAGGTCCAGATCAGCTTGCCGTCCGGCTCGATGCCGGGCAGCGCGCGCGGCCTGGCGCCGGTCGCCAGGATGATGTGCTTGGCGGTGTAGGTGCCCTCGCCCTTGACGCCCTTCGGCGCCGGCGGCTGCGGCTCCATCGGCTTCTTGGCCGTCTTGGAGACGATGATCTCACCCGGCTTCGACAGCTTCGCCTCGCCCCAGATGACGTCGACCTTGTTCTTCTTCATCAGGAAGGCGACGCCGCCGTTAAGGCGCAGCGACACCTTGCGCGAACGGTCGACGACGGCGGCAGTGTCGGCGCTGACCTTGCCGTCGAGCTTCAGGCCGTAATCCTTCAGATGATCCGAATAGTGCATGATCTCGGCCGAGCGCAGCAGCGCCTTGGTCGGGATGCAGCCCCAGTTGAGGCAGATGCCGCCGAGATGCTCGCGTTCGACGATCGCCGTCTTGAAGCCGAGCTGCGCGGACCGCACCGCCGTGACATAGCCGCCGGGGCCGGAGCCGATGATGATGACGTCGTAGGATTCAGCCACGGGTTTTCTCCCTGATTTTCTAGAGTTCCAGCATCACGCGCACTAGCGGTGCCAGCGCCTTGCCGATGTTTCGCGTGTTTTCGGCATCGAGATGGACGCCGTCGAGCGGCGTGGTCGTTGCCACCGTGCCGGCATCGAAGAAGCCGCAGCCGGCCTCGTCGGCAAGTGCGGAATATTGCGGCGCCAGCCGTTTTGACGCTTCATCGCCGCCGGCAAACATTTCCTTGAATTCGGCATTGTCGGTGCGGCTGACCGCGGGCGGCGCGACGAGCAGGATCTGCGGCGCCGGCCAGTCGAACGGGTAGTCGTGGCCGCGCACGATATCGATCAGCCGCTGCATGCCTTGCTTGGCGGCGACCGGATTGCCGTGGATCCACGGCTTCATGTCGTTGGCGCCGAGCATGATGATGATCAGATCGAGCGGCGCATGCGTCATCAGCACCGTCGGCAAAAGCCTGGCACCGTTGCGATCGGCGCCGGCCAGGTGGTCGTCGAAGGCCGTGGTGCGGCCGTTCAGGCCGTCAGCGATGACCTCGATGTTGCCGCCCAAAGTCGCGCGCAGCACGCTCGGCCAGCGGTCTTCCAGCGCATGGCGGCCGAGGCTGGCGGCGTCATAGCCCCAGGTTAGCGAATCGCCAAAGCAGAGAATTGTCTTCATGCGCTTGTCCCACCCCTGCCGAACCCTGCCGCCGAGCCTTTGAGGCGCCAGCGCACGAACAGCCATTGCACGATGATCGCCACGACGCCGGGCAGGATCAGCCCGGCAACGATGGAAAGATCGCTTGCGGTCGCACGGTTCTCGGCCGGCACGGAAAACGTCCAGCCGGCGAGCGCCAGCAGAGTCAATGCGAAAACCGCAAGCAGCCAGCACAACATCCGGTCGACCGCTCGAACCGGCTCGGCGCGGAACTGGACCAGAAAGAAGATGACCGTCACGACGATGACGATCAGGGCCGTCGCCGCGAAGACCAGTATGTACTCTTCCGTCGCGCCGGTGAGGACGGCCAGTTCCTGCACCACCAGCCCGCCAGCCAGACCGGAAAGGATGAAGGCGAAAAGGCTGGTGAAGAATTTCCGCACCGCCTTTTCCTTTCCTAGACCAGCATGCCCATCGGGTTTTCGATCATGCGCCTGAAGGCGCCGAGCAGTTCGGCACCCAGCGCGCCATCGACGGCGCGGTGGTCGGTCGACAGCGTCACCGACATGACGGTGGCGATCTTGATCTCGCCATTCTTGACCACCGCCCGCTCCTCGCCGGCGCCGACCGCCAGGATCGTCGCATGCGGCGGGTTGATGACGGCGGCAAAGTCCTTGACACCGAACATGCCGAGATTGGACACCGCCGTCGTGCCGCCCTGATACTCTTCCGGCTTCAGCTTGCGGCTGCGCGCCCGGCTCGCCAGATCCTTCATCTCGTTGGAGATGGTGGACAGCGTCTTTTCGTCGGCATGCCGGATGATCGGCGTGATCAGGCCGCCGGGGATCGACACGGCAACGCCAACGTCGGCGTGCTTGTGCTTGACCATGGCGCTGTCGGTCCACGACGCATTGGCATCCGGCACCGCCTTCAGCGCCATGGCCATCGCCTTGATCACCATGTCGTTGACCGAGAGCTTGTAGGCAGGCGCCTCGCCCTTCTCGGTCTTCTTCACCGGTGCCGCAGCATTGAGCTGCGTGCGCAGCGCCAGCAGCGCATCGAGTTCGCAGTCGAGCGTCAGATAGAAATGCGGGATGGTGCTCTTGGCCTCGACCAGCCGCCGCGCGATGGTCTTGCGCATATTGTCGTGCGGGACGAGTTCGTAGGAGCCTTCAGCGAACAGTTTTAGCACCTGATCGTCCGACATCGCCTTGGGTGCTGCAGCCGCGGGTGCCGGTGCGCCGGCGGGCGCCGCCTTCGCAGCCGGGGCTGCCTTGGCGCCGCCGCCGGCAATCGCCGCCTCGACATCGGCCTTGACAACGCGGCCATGCGGGCCGGTGCCCGTCACCGCCGAGACATCGACGCCGGCGTCCTTGGCGATGCGGCGGGCAAGCGGCGAAGCGAAGGTGCGTTCGCCCCCGGCGTGACCATTGGCAACCGGAGCGGCTTCCGCCTTGGCCGGCGCAGGCGCCGCGGCAGCGGCTTCAGGCTTCGGCGCCTCGGCCTTTGGCGCTTCGGCTTTCGGAGCTTCAGCCTTGGGAACGGCATCGCCACCACCCTTCGCCGCAGCCCCTGCATTCTCGCCTTCGCCGGCAAGAATGGCGATCAGCGCGTTGACCTTGACGCCCTCGGTGCCGGCTGGAACGACCAGCTTGGCAACCGTGCCTTCATCGACGGCCTCGACCTCCATAGTCGCCTTGTCGGTCTCGATCTCGGCGATCACGTCGCCCGGCGAAACCTTGTCGCCTTCCTTGACCAACCACTTGGAAAGATTGCCCTCTTCCATTGTGGGCGAGAGCGCCGGCATGGTGATGTTGATTGGCATTTTTTCCTCCCGCCCGGCTCAGCGATACGTGACGGCTTTGACCGCCTCTACGACCTCGCCGATATTCGGCAATGCCAGCTTTTCGAGGTTGGCCGCATAAGGCATCGGCACGTCCTTGCCGGCGACGGTGATGACCGGCGCGTCGAGGAAGTCGAAGGCGCGCTGTGACACCTGGTTGGCGATATGGTCGCCGACCGAGCTCTGCGGGAAACCTTCCTCCACCACGATCAGGCGGTTGGTCTTCTTCACCGAGGCGATGATGGTGTCGAAATCGAGCGGCCGGATCGACCTCAGATCGATGATCTCGGCGTCGATGCCCATGCCGCGCAACTCGGCCTCCGCCTTGATCGCATAGGTCATGCCGATGCCGAAGGAGACGATGGTGACGTCCTTGCCCTGCTTGTGGACACGAGCCTTGCCGATCGGCAGCACGAAATCGTCAAGCTTCGGCACGTCGAAGGACTGGCCGTAGAGGATTTCGTTTTCGAGGAAGATGACCGGGTTCGGATCGCGGATCGCGGCCTTGAGCAGGCCCTTGGCGTCGGCGGCCGTGTACGGCATCACCACCTTGAGCCCGGGAACATGGCTGTACCAGGCGGCATAGCACTGCGAGTGCTGGGCGGCGACGCGGGCAGCCGCACCGTTCGGTCCGCGGAAGACGATCGGCGCGCCCATCTGGCCGCCGGACATATAGAGCGTCTTGGCGGCGGAATTGATGATCTGGTCGATCGCCTGCATGGCGAAGTTGAAGGTCATGAACTCGACGATCGGCTTCAGCCCGGCCATCGCAGCACCGACGCCGACGCCGGCAAAGCCATGCTCGGTGATCGGCGTGTCGACGACGCGCCGAGGTCCGAATTCCTGCAGCAGGCCTTGCGTGATCTTGTAGGCGCCCTGGTATTCGGCAACCTCCTCGCCCATGACGAAGACGTCGCCGTCGCGGCGCATTTCCTCGGCCATGGCATCGCGCAGCGCCTCGCGCACCGTGGTCGAGACCATCTCGGTGCCGGCCGGAATGTCCGGATCGGCGGCGACTTCGGCCTTCGGCGCCGCGGCGACAGGTGCAGCGGCCTCGCTCTTGGCCGCAGCCGGCGCTGGCGCCGCGACTTCAGCCTTGGCAGGCTCTTCGCCGATGCCTTCGCCGGCCTTGTCGACGTCTTCGCCGTCAACCGCAAGCACGGCGATCACCGCGTTGACCTTGACGCCTTCGGTGCCGGCAGGAACCACGATCTTGGCAATCGTGCCTTCATCGACGGCCTCGACTTCCATCGTCGCCTTGTCGGTCTCGATCTCGGCGATGACGTCGCCGGCGACAACCTTGTCGCCTTCGTTCTTCAACCACTTGGAAAGATTGCCCTCTTCCATGGTCGGCGAGAGAGCGGGCATGAGAATTTCGATCGGCATGTCCTTGCCCTCCCCTTACAATACGATGTCGGTCCAGAGCTCGGACGGATCCGGCTCTGCGTCGTTCTGGGCAAAATCGGCGGCGTCGGCGACGATGTCGCGGACTTCCTTGTCGATGGTCTTGAGCTCGTCCTCGCTTGCCCATTTCTTATCGATCAACCGCGCCTTGACCTGCTCGATCGGGTCATGCTCGGAGCGCATCTTCTGCACTTCTTCCTTGGAACGATACTTCGCCGGGTCGGACATCGAATGGCCGCGGTAGCGGTAGGTCTGCATTTCGAGGATCAGCGGACCGTTGCCGGAACGGCACCATTCGGTGGCAAGGTCGGCTGCAGCCTTGACCGCGCGCACATCCATGCCGTCGACCTGGATACCGGGAATCTTGAACGAGGCACCGCGATGCGAGAAATCGGTCTCGGCCGACGAGCGCGACACCGAGGTGCCCATGGCGTAGCGGTTGTTCTCGATGATGAAGATCACCGGCAGCTTCCACAGCGAGGCCATGTTGAAGCTTTCATAGACCTGGCCCTGGTTGGCCGCGCCGTCGCCGAAATAGGTCAGCGAAACATTCTTGTTTTCGCGATAGCGGTTGGCGAAGGCGAGCCCGGTGCCGAGTGACACCTGCGCGCCGACGATGCCGTGGCCGCCGTAGAAATGCTTCTCCTTGGAGAACATGTGCATGGAGCCGCCCTTGCCCTTCGACAGGCCGCCGCGGCGCCCGGTCAATTCGGCCATGACGCCGCGCGGCGACAGCTCCATCGCCAGCATGTGGCCGTGGTCGCGATAGGCGGTGATCATCTGGTCGCCGTCGATCAGCGCCATCTTCATGCCGGTGACGACGGCCTCCTGACCGATATAGAGGTGGCAGAAGCCGCCGATGAAGCCCATGCCATAGAGCTGGCCGGCCTTTTCCTCGAAGCGTCGGATGAGCAGCATGTGCCGGTAGGCGGCAAGCTCCTCGTCCTTGGTGAAGTCGGCTGGCTTGGGGGCTGAAAGTCCCGATGATTTGACGGATTTGGCAGGCGCTTTTCTGGCGGCGGTGGCCATGCATCACTCCCTGTTGGCGTCTCTTTGCGGACATTAGAGCAAGATGAAATCTGCTCTGAGGGAGATCAGTTCTCCCCACCGATTTGAGCAAGGCTAACACGCGGGAAAGCGTTTCGCCATGCAGAAAAATGCATGGCTGTCATGCGTCTAAGCGATTAAAATCATTGCAAATATCAACGATTAACTGAAATTCAGTTATTTCTCTGAAGCCGGCAGCATGATGGTGATTTCGTCGGCATGGGAGACATTGAGCGCCTTGCGCGCCTGCTCGTCAAGCATGTCCTTCTCCAGCGTACCTTCATGCATCAGCTGGACACGGCGCTCGAGATCGACCCGCCGCGCCTTGATGGCATCGAGCTTGCCCTGCAGATCGACCGCCTGGGCCGCGAGCTGGTACTTGGAGTAGATGCCGAATTCGCCATGGTAGGCGTGGAAGCCGAAATAGGCCAGGAACAGCACGCAGAGCGAGGGGATGATCAGCCGGCCGGTGTTTCTCTGCTTGTGCTGGCGTGTCCACATGGCGCTCGTCCTCTCAAAGCTTCTTTCTCGCCGATTGTGCTTAATGGACGGTTACGGACGGCCGGATTCGGCAGCGGCGAAAAATAAAAGGGCGGGAATGTTCCCGCCCTTTTCGCTACTGGACATGGTCCGGAGATCAGCTTTTCACGATCGACTTGCCGGCATAGCGCGCCTGCTTGCCGAGTTCTTCCTCGATGCGGATCAGCTGGTTGTACTTGGCCATGCGGTCGGAGCGCGACAGCGAGCCGGTCTTGATCTGCCCGCAATTGGTGGCGACCGCGAGGTCAGCGATGGTCGAATCCTCGGTTTCGCCCGAGCGGTGCGACATGACGGCGGTGTAGGCGGCCTTGTGCGCGGTCTCGACCGCATCGAGCGTCTCGGTCAGCGAGCCGATCTGATTGACCTTGACCAGGATCGAATTGGCGACACCCATGCGGATGCCGTCGCGCAGCCGCGCCGTGTTGGTGACGAACAGATCGTCGCCGACCAGCTGGGTCTTCTTGCCGATCAGGTCGGTCAGGATCTTCCAGCCTTCCCAGTCGTCCTCGGCCAGGCCGTCCTCGATCGAGATGATCGGATAGTCGGCCGCGAGCTTGGCCAGGTACTTGGCCTGTGCCTTCGGATCGCGGGTCTTCTTCTCGCCTTCATAGACGTAGTTGCCGTCCTTGAAGAACTCGGTCGCCGCGCAATCGAGGCCGAGCGCCACCTCCTCGCCCGGCTTGAAGCCGGCCTGCTCGATCGATTCCATGATGAAATCGAGCGCCGACGGCGCGCTCTTCAGGTTCGGAGCGAAGCCGCCCTCGTCGCCGACATTGGTGTTGTGGCCGGCATCCTTCAGCTTCTTGCGCAGCGTGTGGAAAATCTCCGAGCCCCAGCGCACGCCATCGCGCAGCGTCGGCGCGCCGATCGGCAGGATCATGAATTCCTGGAAGTCGATCGGGTTGTCGGCATGGGCGCCGCCATTGATGATGTTCATCATCGGCACCGGCAGCACATGCGCCTTGGCGCCGCCGACATAACGGTAGAGCGGCAGGCCGGCCGCTTCGGCGGCAGCCTTGGCGACCGCCAGCGACACGCCGAGGATGGCGTTGGCGCCGAGCCGGCTCTTGTTGGGCGTGCCGTCAAGCTCGATCATGGTCTGGTCGATATGGATCTGGTTTTCGGCTTCCATGCCGCCGATCGCCTCGAACAGTTCGCCATTGACGGCCTCGACCGCCTTGAGCACGCCCTTGCCAAGATAGCGGGGCCCGCCGTCGCGCAACTCAACGGCTTCATGAGCGCCGGTCGAGGCGCCCGACGGCACCGCGGCGCGGCCCATGGAGCCGTCTTCCAGCACCACGTCGACCTCGACGGTCGGATTTCCACGGCTGTCCAGGATTTCACGCCCGACAATGTCGATGATGGCGGTCATTTGCGATGTCCCCGATTGATCGATTGAAGCGTCGCGCCCCTCTTAGCCAAAGTGCTGCAAAAGGCAATCGGGCGGCTTGCAAATAGTGCCGCCGCGTCGATTCACGAAGCGCAAATTTCTGTCATCATAAGTCATGCGCGGCAAACTGGTTTCTGGTCTATGATTCTCCCGCGCGGGGCGAAACAGGAGGAGTTTCGCCATGTCCCAGTTGAGCGGTATCGTGAGTTTGTTCCTGATCGCGGCGGCGTTCCTGACATCGTGCGACAGTCAGAAGCCACCGCAGGGCGCGGTACAATTGTCGACCCTCAACGCGGCGGAGTAGGTTTTCTTCGCAGACAAAGGGCCCCCGGTCATTCGGGGGCCCTTTTCTTTTGCGGCTGGGTTGCCCAACCGGTCAGTGCCAATAGGGCTCAACCTTGTAGTAGTCATATGACGCATCGCGCGCCATCTCGCCGTCAGCGCCCGTCAATTCGTTGATGGAATAGGCCGGAGCGGATTTCAGCTGTTCCTTGGAGAACGGCACGACATAGCCGCCCTTGTCCTCGTCATAGTCGAGGCTCGCCCACGGAATGGCATGGTATTTCTCGCCGATGCCGAGAAATCCGCCAAAGCCGATGACCGCGAACATGATGCCGTTCGAGGTCTTGTCGAGCATGACGTCCTCGATGCTGCCGATGTGCGTGCCTTCGGTGTTGTAGACCGACGTGCCGATCACCCGCGAAGCGGCAATGGCTTCGGTGTGTCCCGTCTGGGTTGTCATGATGGTGCTCCTCTTTGTCTCTGCCACTATGCATTGACAATGAGGGGCGCTGACGAAGGTTCCAGACTTTTCTTCGGCGGTGGAAAGCTATTCGGCGAGAATGAACGTGACCTTCATATTGACTCGGTACGCGGCGATCTTGCCGTCCTCGACGACGATCTTCTGGTCTTGGATCCAGGCGCCCTCGACGTTCTTGAGGGTCTTTGCGGCGCGTGCAATTCCCTTTTCGATGGCGTCCTGAAAGCTCTTTTTGGACGATGATGTGATCTCGGTGACGCGGGCGACGGACATGGCTTCCTCCTGCCAAGACGCTCAGTTGCAGGGCAAGCCTACAACTGACCCCGGCAGACGACAAGCGCGGGTGCTAGCCCTTGGCGACTCGGTCGAACGCCATCAACCTTTCGAGCAGCGCCGGCAGATCCTTTAGCGGCACCATGTTGGGGCCGTCCGACGGAGCATTGTCGGGATCCTGATGCGTCTCGATGAACACACCGGCAACACCGACCGCGACCGCCGCGCGCGCCAGAGTCTCGACGAAGCGGCGGTCGCCACCGGTAGAGCCGCCCTGCCCGCCCGGCTGCTGCACCGAATGCGTCGCGTCGAAAATCACCGGCGCGCCGATCTCGGCCATGATCGGCAGAGCGCGCATGTCGGACACCAGCGTGTTGTAGCCGAACGAGGCGCCGCGCTCGGTGACCAGCACATTGGCGTTGCCGGATCCCGTCACCTTGGCGACGACGTTCTTCATGTCCCATGGCGCCAGGAACTGGCCCTTCTTCACATTGACCACCTTACCGGTCTTGGCGGCGGCGATCAGCAGATCGGTCTGCCGCGACAGGAAGGCCGGTATCTGCAGGATGTCGACATGCGGCGCGACTAGCGCGCACTGCTCCTCGGTGTGGATGTCGGTCAGAATTGGCAGCGAGAATTCCTTGCACAGATCGTCGAACACCGGCAGCGCAGCCTCGAGCCCGGCGCCGCGCGTGCCGCCGAGCGACGTGCGGTTGGCCTTGTCGTAGCTGGTCTTGTAGACGAGCCCGATGCCGAGCTTTTGCGTCAGTTCCTTGAGGGCGCCTGCCATGTCAAAAGCATGCTGGCGCGATTCAAGCTGGCATGGTCCGGCGATCAGCGACAGCGGTGCTGTGTTGGCGAACACGACCTTGCCGACGGTTACCGACGAATTGGGCTTGCTCATGGGGTCTCCCGAAAGATAAAGGCCGCGCCCTGCCCGGGCGCCGGCGGCACGACAATGTCATTGCCGCGTATGTTGTGTTCGACAGATCCGGCTGCAAGCAGCCTTGCTGCGGCGTCGGCACTGCCGACCGAAAAGACGATCGCCGCAAACCGAAGTTGCGATGGCGCGCCGGCCGGAATGCCGAAGCGGGTGGCAAAGGCGGCAGGATGCAGAATGGTCAGAGTTGCATTCGGCAACTCGAACACGTCGTCATCCTTGTTCGCCGAGCCGGTGGCGATCGAGATCAACCCGCGTTGCCCGGCGGGCAGATCGCTGACTGCCACGATCTCGACAATACCGGTGACGCCATTGCCATGGCCCTGCAGCGCCGTGCGGTCGATTTTCGGCGCATTGATCCGCTCGCAAGCGAACAGGAACGCGTCCGTAGCCGCGTCGCCTGCAGCGAAGGCCAGTTTGAAGGAGGCCATATCGCTCTTGCCGTTCACATCGGTGAAGGCCCGCGAAAAGCTCAGCTCGTCTCCCGCCGACAGGCCGGCTTCGACGTAGCGTGCGTGGTCCGCATCGGCGTCTGTCGTTCCGAAGACCAAGGCGCTGAACCCTTCATTGCCAAGGCTGTCGCGATAGAGACGGTCGCGTGCGACGAACACATTGCCCTCGGCGATCGCGCTCGCCGCTGTCTGTCCATTGCCGACCGCGAGCGGCTCCAGATAGGTGCCGTCGGCGAAGAAGACGCAGCAATTTTCCGTGCCGAACGGATGGATGCCGGTCGGCGCCACGACAAAGCCGAGCGAGGCAAGCCGCGCCCGCGCGACATCGAGGCTTGCGGTCGGCAGCACAAGGTGATCGAGCGGGTGAGCCGCGGGCGTTTTGGTCATGCGGGTGCGGTGTGCATCATTCCCAAGGCAGGTTCAAGAGCCTCACCTTGTGCCGCCTCGGCATCGGTTGCCGTTCCTGATCGCACTTGCAGTCACCGGCAAGCAACCCTAGCTCACAACCATGAAGAGAATCGTCCTCGTGGCAATGGCGATTGCGGCGATCGTGGTTGTCGCCGCGCTGGTGCTGAGCACGCGGCCGGGCGTCGACCCGGCCGAGACTTCCGCCGTCCAGACGGAATGAAACCGTTCATCCCTTGCATTCGAGGGCATTGCCTGCAGCCGAAATTCGCTCAGGCAGCCACGACATCGGCCGAATAACGCAATTCGCGCAATGGTTTGACCCGGCTGGTCGTCTCGGCGTAGAGCGGATGCGCCTTGTAGGCGGCGAGTGCGGCGTCATCTTCGAATTCGGCATAAACGACCACGTCGATCGCATCCGACAGCGGATCGACCTTGGTGTTGAGGGTC
The DNA here is from genome assembly GCF_014843845.1 of Mesorhizobium amorphae. Classification (GTDB taxonomy): domain Bacteria; phylum Pseudomonadota; class Alphaproteobacteria; order Rhizobiales; family Rhizobiaceae; genus Mesorhizobium; species Mesorhizobium amorphae_A. The sequence goes on from NZ_JHQS01000053.1 coordinate 139,989, forward strand.
ACTTCGAAGAGGCTGGAATACGGGATCTTGCCCAGCGCCATCAATCCGTCGCGCACGGCTTCCACATCCTCTTTGCGCCGGGCGCTGAAGAAAACGATATGCCGGATCAACAAAACCTCCTGATCGGTATGCGCGGGTGTTTTGTGCGAGCGCAGCCGTCGCGTCAACCGGCAACGATGTCGCGCCAGGTCCTTTGGGATGCCGATATCGAAGTTAGGCCGCGCCGGTGACGTAGCGCACGATGCGCGACATCTCCCTGACCGTGTAGTCGAGGTAGCGGCCTTGATTGTAGAGGCCGTCCCAGATCAGGAAGAAGGTGAAGGCGACGATCACGATTACATAGCGCATGGCTAAAACTAACGCATATGGGTAGGCGCAACCATAGCGATTCCGATCGCCACGGACACTCTCCAGCGGATTTTCGCAACGCCGGATTCGGTTGCCTGGCACTGCGGTGCTTGCCGCTTGCCTCTTGAAGTTCCCGCCGATGACGTGGAAGATTGTCGTGGGAATTCACAGGGAAGCGCGAAAACCCTTGAGGGGCGCGTTTTCATTCGAGCCCGCCCGCTGCCGAATCGGCCAGCTGCCGAGATCGGGGAGCGGAGTTCGAAGCCTGGCGAAGGAACCGCGAGAGGGTGGGAGCCGGCATATTGCGCCGGCTCTGCGGAAGTTCAGGGGCGTGACATGACCTGCAGCGAACACAAGAGCGGTGGCCTGGGCGGCATGGCTCCCGGCGACGCGGTAAGGCTCGACGAGCTCAACTTCGCCGAGATCGTCAAGGGGCTGCCGGCCAAGGCACGCATGGTCCTGTCGGCCGCCATGAACCTGCCGCGCGGCTCGCTCAAGGTCAGGATGCCGGACGGCCGCGCTGTGCTCGTCGGCGGCAAGGCGCCCGGCCCCGACGCCGAACTGGTGCTGAAGAACTGGCGCCTGCCCGGCCGCGCCTTTTCCGGCGGCACGATCGGCGTCGCCGAATCCTACATGGACGGCGATTGGGAAAGCCCTGACGTCACCAGTTTCCTGGAACTTTTCGTGGTCAACTCGGCCATCGGCGAGCGTGTCGCCGGCGGCGCCAGCTGGCTGATCAACACCGTCCAGCGCATCCGTCACTGGTTCAACGACAACACCCGCACCGGCTCGAAGCGCAACATTTCGGCGCATTACGATCTCGGCAATGCCTTTTACAAGCAATGGCTGGACCCGAGCATGACCTATTCGTCGGCGCTCTACGCCACCGGCGCCAACGATTTGGAAAGCGCGCAAGCCGCCAAATACCGCGCGCTGGCCAAGGACACCGGCATCGGCAAAAAGGACCATGTGCTAGAGATCGGCTGCGGCTGGGGCGGCTTTGCCGAGTTCGCCGCGCGCGAGATCGGCTGCCGGGTCACCGGCCTGACCATCAGCCGCGAGCAGCACGATTTCGCCAGCGAGCGCATCCACAAGGCCGGGCTGGCCGACAAGGTCGACATCAAGCTGCAGGACTACCGCGACGAGACCGGCACCTATGACCGCATTGCCTCGATCGAGATGTTCGAGGCGGTCGGCGAAAAATACTGGCCGGTGTTCTTCGCCAAGATGAAGGCCTGCCTGAGACCCGGCGGTACGGCGGGCCTGCAGATCATCACCATCAACGAGGATGCCTACGACACCTATCGCGCCCGCCCGGACTTCATCCAGCGCTATGTGTTTCCGGGCGGCATGCTGCCGACACCGTCGATCCTGAAATCGCTGGGGAGAGACCATGGCCTCGCCCATCTGCGCGAGCGCGTCTTCCCGGACGACTACGCCCGCACGCTCGCCGAATGGCGCCAGCGTTTCTGGGGATCCTGGGAAAAGATCGTCCCGCTCGGCTTCGACGACCGCTTCAAGAAGCTCTGGGAGTTCTATCTGCACTATTGCGAAGCCGGCTTCCGCGCCAGCTACATCGACGTCCGCCAGGTGGTCTACAAGGCCTGATGCGTAGCTAGAGCAATTCCAGGAAAAGTGCGTAGCGGTTTTCCGTCCGGAATTGCGTTAAAACAATAGAGCGGTTCTGCGTATCCGTGAAACGGTGAACGGCTCTAGGAGGGCGGTGGTCGCATGAGCACGGATTGCTCATGCGAACGTGATGAAACCGCGATCGGACACCGGGCGTTTCCCTCTGTCCGCCGCTTCGCACTGCATCATGTCAAAAACGAGCGCGGAGCGTCCTTGGCAACAGGAGGCTTCCTTGAACCGAACCCAGACCGCCGCCGGGCTGTTGCTTGCCGTGATATCGGCAACCGCAGCTCAGGCGAAATCATCCATCCCCACAGTCACCAATGACCCGCTGGGTGCGAACACCGCGGCAACCCTGACACCTGGAATCAGCGACCTCATCAACAACACGCCGACATCGTCCATCCCGGCGATCCATCACCCAAGAGGCATGACGCCCTTGACCGTTCCCAATGATCCGCTGGGCAATTCCATCCAGCCCGCGTTCCCCGGACCGGTCACCGCTCCCGCGACCAGCTCGCCCTAGCCGCAGCCTGACAGGCGGCCCAAGCAAGTTGACATTGTGGCTAATTAAACGGCGCGCCGCCATCGCGTCGAAAACCGCCCGATAAGCGCCAAGCGGCTTCGTCCTACTTTAGATCCGGAAGCTGACCGGCAGTTTTGAACTGTGGATCTTCAAGAGCCGACATTCAGGCCGGCTGGGGCATCGTCGTGACCTGACCCCTAATGGTCATTCCGGAGGCGAGATTGCAGGGCCGAATCGGATTGAGAAAACGGACGTTCGGCCATGCTATCTGCGCCGACCGTCGCGCCACCCCATTGGCGAGACGCTCGTGAGCCTCTTGAAACCCCGACTGAAGGCCGCCTCCGCCAGCCTACAGTGGATCGAATTAAACAAATGTTGACAAACGTAAGCCTACGGTGAAGGTCGCCTTAGGACGAACATTGCAAGTCCGGGGAATAATCCTGGGAGGAGTCCTACGACGTACTGGCCCCATTTGCGGCGGAATGGGTGTCCACTAAACGATTAAGCCTTGGTGGGGGGTCAACCGCGAAAATGTTGCGAGAACGAGGACCCCATCAATGGCTGCGATTGCTCTTCCTGGCGATTGGACCGGACAGTACAAAGGATCGGAGCTGAACCTCTCCAGTTTCAAGCTCTCCTTTTCCGACGAGTTCAATACGATGGATGTCGTGCCGAACAACGGCACCGGCAAGTGGTTCGCGCCTGTGCATGCCCCCTATGGGGCCGCCACGTTCATGTCGCCGGCGGGAGCAACGAACCCGTTCTCCGTCTCTGACGGGCAGCTGACCATTACCATGAAGCAGGTGGACGGCGGCTGGCAGTCGGGAACGATGCAAACGGTCAACAGCGCCGGCCAGGGTTTCGCGCAAGAGTACGGGTACTTCGAGATGCGCGCCGCCTTTCACGGCGGGGCGGGAGCCTGGCCGGCTTTCTGGATGCTGTCGCCCGATCAGACTGTGCCACGCGTCGAGGTCGACATCGTTGAAGCGTATGGCGGCGATCCCGATGGTCATCACCAGGCGGTGCACTTGAGCAATAAGGAAAGCCACGCTTCGAAAGGCAACTATACGGGCCTCGCCGGTTCGATGTTTGACGGGGCGTTTCACACCTACGGCGCGAGGATCACGACGGACTGGATCACCGTGTACTATGACGGCAAGGAGCTGAGCCGCTTTCCAATGAGCGAGTCCTTCCGCACGCCACTTTATATGCTGGTCTCGCTGGCCATGAATCCGAAAGAGGTCGAGCAGGCGTCCGGCACGTACAAGATGGTCGTCGACTACGTGCGCGCCTATGCCGCGCCGGACGTGATGGAGCAGCACCTGACCGGGACGGATGCGGCGGATATCCTGAACGGCGGCAGCTTTGATGACGTTCTGGACGGGAGAGCTGGTGCTGACAAAATGTCCGGCGGTTTCGGCAACGATACCTACCGCGTCGACAACGCATTCGACGTAGTCATTGAAACTGCCGGCGCTGGCATCGATCTGGTCATCACCTCGATGACGTATTCGCTGTCCGGCCAGAAAATAGAGCAGCTCACGCTCACCGGCGTTGCCGACATCGACGCGACGGGTAACGAACTCGACAACACGCTGGTCGGCAACGCCGGCAGGAACCTGCTCTCCGGTTTGTCCGGCGACGACACCCTGCGGGGCGGCGCCGGAGCCGATCGGCTCGACGGCGGAGTCGGAATCGACAAGATGGAGGGCGGCGCAGGCAACGATACCTACTATGTTGACAATGCGTTCGACCGCGTGGTCGAGGGCGACGCGGCGGGCAACGACCGGGTATTCAGCTCGATCACCTATTCACTGCCCAGCCATGTCGAAAATATGACTCTCATGGGCGTCGCCAACATCAACGCCCAAGGCAATTCTTCCGACAACGAGCTGACCGGGAACAATGGGAACAACCGGTTATATGGCTATGATGGCGCGGACCGGCTTGATGGCGGGAGCGGGGCCGACCTTTTGAATGGCGGTGCCGGCAACGATACCTATTATGTGGACAATGTGCTGGACAACGTCATCGACGAAGCGGGCCTCGACCAGATTTTCAGCTCGGTCACGTACTCACTGGCGGTCGATCGCCGGGAGGTAGAAAATCTGCGTCTGACCGGCAATGCCGACGCCGGAGCCACGGGAAATTCCCTCGACAACGTGCTCTACGGCAACGACAGCGACAACAAGATGGACGGCGGCCGAGGCAATGATACCGTGCTTGGGCAGGGTGGCAACGATGCACTAACGGGCGGCCTGGGTATTGACCAGCTTACTGGTGGCGCCGGTAACGATTCCTTCATTTTCAGCGCGCCGCTCTCGGTGGCCAACCGCGACATTATCACGGATTTCAACCATTCGGCCGACTCAATCAGGCTCCAAAATGCGTATATGGAGGCGCTTGGAGCCACCACCGGAGCCCTCGACCCAGACTACTTCTTCGCTGGAACCAGCGCCCACGACGCCGACGACCACATCGTCTATAACAAGGTTACGGGTGAGTTGTTTTACGATTCCAACGGAATTGCAGCAGGTGGCGTGACACAGCTCGCGACGCTGACGAACAGGCCGACGCTGCTCGCCGACGATTTTTTCGTGATCTGATCCGGCGCCTACAGCGGTGCGCGTGAAAACGAGATCACGCGCACCGCTGTAGCTTCTTGTTTGCGCATCGCTTTGTTCGAAAAGCCGGTGACCACTTTTTCGAGCGCTGCTCTAGACTAAGAGACGGTTCGCCTGGTGGAGAACGACCGCCTTGCATCATCGGCAGGGCGTTCACAGATGTCGCCTCGCACGTCAGCTGTTAGCGCAACCGCGACCTCGGCGTGGCATCAGCAATGTCCGCTTGTGGTAGGCGGTCAAGTCGGTCGGAATGACCGACATGCGGCGCAAAGCGGTCGTTCACATCGCAGCAGTCCGGTCAGAATTAGCCGGGCAATTGGTGGGCGTGCTATGTTCAGGTTGGCACCGCCGGGCTTCACAAAGCGATCCGGTATTTGGCAAACCCTGCCTCGCCCTCGCCTGCGGGCTCGATCTTCAGGGATTTCACCTCGGCGATGAAATCCTTCGCCTTGGGTCCGGTCTCGAACACGACGCTGGTTCCAGTCAACGGCGCGAACGACCAGTTGTCGTCGGCGGATGGGTTTATCGTACCCTCGCTGATGATGTAGCGCACGATCACGTCGCGGTTGGTGTCCGGCGCCTCATAGATGATCTTCGAGGCATTGATGTCGGGGAAATTGCCGCCGCCGCCAGCGCGGTAGTTGTTGGTCGCAACGACGAATTTCGCTGCGGGATCAATTGGCTTGCCGTCGAACATGAGATCGACGATGCGGTTCGAGCCGGCATTCGCCAGACCACCCTTGGCATCGTATTTCGGCGGCTGCGACAGGTCGATCTTGTAGCTGACGCCGTCGATCACGTCGAAATTGTAGGACGGGAAATCGGTATTGATCAGCGGCTCGTCCGCTTTGCCCGCCTCGATCCGGTTGAAGATGCCGGCCGACATCTCCAGCCATTCCTTGACTTGCGCGCCGGTGATTTCGACCGCCCGCACGGTGTTCGGATAGAGATAGAGATCGGCGACATTCTTGATGGCGATGTCGCCCACGGGAACGTCGGTATAGTAGTCGGCGCCGCTGCGCCCGCCGGCCTTGAAGGGAGCCGCAGCCGACAGCAGCGGCACGTCTTTCCACTGCGTGCTCTTCAATATGTCCTTGAGATACCAGCTCTGCGCCTGGTTGACGATCTGCACCGACGGATCGTCGGCGACCAAAGCGAAATAGGAATAGAGCGGCGCCGACGTCTTGCCGACCGGACGGCGCACATAGGCCAGCGTCGCCTCATGATCCTGCTCCAGCGCCGCAATGATGCGCTTGTCGTCGTTGACCGTCGCCTTGTTCTTGTTGTCGACCCGCTCGTAGATCGGCCGCGCCTCGGACGTCGCCGAAACGACCCGCCATTTCGAGCCGTCGCGCTCCAGCAAAAGATCGATCAGGCCCATATGCGAACCCCAGAACCCGCCCATCACGGCAGGCTTGCCCTGCAGCGTGCCCTTTTCGGTGTCGACGGCCTCGAGCGATTGAAAGTCCTTCTTGCCGGGGAAGACGAGATGCTGGTGGCCGGTGAACACGGCGTCGACACCTTCGACGCCGGCGACGAAGAAGGAAGCATTTTCCATCATGTCGCCTTGCTTGACGTCGATGCCGGAATGCGAAAGCGCAATCACGATGTCGGCGCCCTGCTCCTTGATTTCAGGCACCCAGGCCTTGGCCGCGTCGACGATATCGCGCGTCTTGACGTTGCCTTCGAGGTTTTTCAGGTCCCAGACCATGATCTGCGGCGGCACGAAGCCGATGATGCCGATCTTGATAGGCTGCTCGGCGCCGGAGCCATCCTTGATCTTCTTGTCGAGGATCACGTACGGTTTGAGGTAGAGCTTGTCGTCGCGCGGATTGGCTGCGAGCTGGGTGCCGCGGATCAGGTTGGCGCAAACGAACGGGAAATTGGCGCCGGCCATCACCTTGTCCAGGAACGAGAGGCCGTAGTTGAACTCGTGGTTGCCGAGCGTCGAGCATTCGTAGCCGAGCAGGTTCATGCCTTTCATGATCGGATGCAGGTCGCCGTCCTGCATGCCCTTCTCATAGGCGATGTAGTCGCCCATCGGGTTGCCCTGCAGCAGGTCGCCATTGTCGATCAGCATCGAGTTGACCGCTTCCTTGCGCACGGCATCGATCAGGGAAGCCGTGCGTGACAGGCCCATCGTGTCGTTTGCTTTGTCGGCGTAGTAATCATAGGGCAGCACGTTCACATGGATGTCGGTCGTCTCCATGATCCTGAGATGCGCCTGGTTGGCCTGGGCGCGGGCGGAGAACGGGTGCAGCATGATCAGCGCCCCGGTTGCGGCGGCACCCGCCAGCAGTGAGCGGCGGGAGACAGGGTGGAGCAGTTGGGACATTGTTTTTTCCTGTTTCGACAATGCGACAAGCCCTGCCCCGAAGCGAAAGCTTCGCGCCGAAATCCGGTCATGTCCATCTGGAATCCAGTCGATCAGCAAAAGGTGACGGGCGGATGAAACGCCTTCCCACCAGACAAGCTCAGCCCTTGTCGTCGTCGCCCTGGGTGATCAGCCGCGCACTGCGCTGGCCGGTCGCGTAAATCCATAGCCAGCTAAGCGAAACCGCAAGCCGGTTGCGAAAGCCGATCAGGAAATAGATGTGGGCGATGCCCCACAGCCACCAGGCGGGCCGGCCGGTAAGCTTGATCCAGCCGAAATCGCTCGCCGCGGCACGCTTGCCGATCGTCGCCAGATCGCCGTCATGCTTGTAGCGGAACGGCCGCGGCGTCGCGTTGCCGGCAAGCCGTGCCTTGACGGTCGCGGCGACATGCCAGCCTGCCTGCTTGGCGGCCGGCGCCACGCCCGGCACCGGCCTGCCATCCGGCCGCAACACATGCGCTGCGTCGCCGATGACGAAGATCTCCGGGCTGCCCGGCACCGTCAGGTCGGGCTCGACGAGCACCCTGCCCGCCCGGTCCGCAGCCGCGCCCAGCCATTCGGCGGCCGGCGACGCGGCAACGCCTGCCGCCCACAGGATTGTCCGGGCCGGCAGGACTGTGTCGCCGAAGACCACGCCCTCGGCATCGCAGCGTGTCACCGCGCGGCCGAGTTCCACCTCGACGCCAAGGCGCTCGAGCGCCTTCCTGGCATAGTCGGAAAGTTCAGGCGCGAAATTGGCAAGGATGCGGTCGCCGGCCTCGATCAGCACCACGCGCGTCTGGCGCGTGTCGATGTTGCGGAACTCGCCGCGCAGCGTGTCGCGCGCGAGTTCGGCAATGGTACCGGCCAGTTCCACGCCGGTCGGCCCGCCACCAACGATCGCCAGCGTCAAAAACGCCTTGCGCTTCTCCGGATCGGTTTCCCGCTCGGCCTGCTCGAAGGCCAGAAGTATGCGCCGCCGAATGGTGGTTGCGTCCTCGAGCGTCTTCAGCCCAGGCGCAAAAGGCTCCCATTCGTCATGGCCGAAATAGGCGTGGCGGGCGCCGGTGGCGAGCACCAGCGTGTCGTAGGCGACCGCGCTACCGTCGTCGAGCAGCACGCGCTTGCCAGCGCGGTCGACGCCACTGACATTGGCGAGCAGCGTCGTCACGTCCTTGCGCTTGCGCAAGAGATGGCGGACCGGCCAGGCAACCTCCGAAGTCGCCAGCGCCGTGGTCGCCACCTGATAGAGCAAGGGCTGGAAAAGATGGTGGTTGCGCTTGTCGATCATGGTGATGCGCACCGGCACACCTGATAGCGCGCGGGTGAATTCGAGGCCGCCGAACCCCGCGCCGACAACGACGACATGATGGCTGGCTTCGTTCATCTCATTCACCCCATGGGCGCGTAAATTCACCGGCTTGGATATAGGGATTTTTGTGCACTGCAACAATGCCTAGCCTGCCCGGGAGCCGCCGCTCGATGTCGTGAATGCACATGCCGGCCGGCTCATGCGGGGTATAGCCTCACCGGACTGGATGACGGGAGTGAAGCATGGCTAACGATCGTGACGGCGAAGGCCCGGCGCAGTATTCCTCGCCGCCCTGCTTCATGCACGAACTCGATCCGGAATTTAGCGCTCCTCTCACCGACTGGACCGATGTGCGGCGCTGGCGCAAGGCCGAGCGCGAGCGGCTGATCGCGGCGCGGCTGGCGGTTTCCGCAGACACACGCACGGCAATGTCGCAGCGCATCGCCGAAGGCCTCGACACCATGATCGGCGACATTGCCGGCCGTCTGGTCAGCCTCTACTGGCCGTTTCGCGGCGAGCCGGATTTGCGCCCATGGATGGCGTCCATCAACGAGCGCAGCGGCCGCACGGCGCTGCCCGTCGTGATCGAGAAGGGACAGCCGCTGGTCTTTCGCGCTTATGTCCCTGGGGACCGGTTGGAGAAAGGCGTCTGGAACATCCCGATCCCGTCCGAAGGCGATCCGGTGCTGCCGGACATCGTCATCTCGCCGATCGTCGGCATCGATCCCCAAAACTATCGCCTGGGCTATGGCGGCGGCTTCTTCGACCGCACACTTGCCGCGATGCCGTTCAAGCCTTTGGTCATCGGCGTCGGCTACGAACTGCAGCGCATCGCCACCATCTACCCGCAGCCACACGACATCCCGATGAGCGAGGTGGTGACGGAACTGCGAAGCGACAGTGGCAAGGTTGGAAGCTGAGCACCGCCTTCAGCGTTGACCGTGCAAAAGTGAAGACCCGATTGCCCGAAGGAGCAGAATGCACTTTGCACCTCTTTGCAGACATTGATAGACTGCAAACGGTGGGGGACAATCACGATGTTTGCAAGTTCGGCTCCTTACGTGGTCACGATTTTGATGTCGGTGATCACTTGGGTGTTGTCGACATACTATGAAGACATAAGTGCCACGCCCTATCTTCGCTACGAACTCAAAGAAGACGGTCGGAACGCGTCGCCGCCTTTCGTAGTTTATCGTTTCACCAATGACTCTCCGAAAGTGAGAATATCGGACGTCACGATAGGGCTTGATTGCCCCAAGAGTGAAGAATGCTTCGGCTCTCCAGGCGCACCGGCCCCCACTTATGCGCAGATGCTAAAGGTTCCTCCTTGGGCCATGTCCGACGCGATCGAGCCTACTTCACTCATTATCACGCAAAAAATCGACCTTCCGCCAGGGATGGCCTTTGAAATTCGAGCAGTCCTTAGATCCAAGGAAGTAAAACCTTTTCTTTATTTTCAGAGTAACCCAGACCAAAAAGCTGATTTGAAATTGGTTGGTTATTCCACGTTGGATCAGTTTGTTGCGAACAATTATCTGGGCATTGTAACTGTCTCATGGGTTGTTGCCTGTATAGTCATCATTGCAGCCTATCAAAATGCCGCCACGACCGCTGCCAATGCGGCCAGCAACCCCGAAAAGCCACAAACGATCCACCTCAAAATCATAGAGAGCTAGCCCATGCGCTTGTTCGGATATTTGGTGCTCGCGACGACCGCCGCAATGATGCCAACCAACCGCGCGTCAGCAAAGACGATTACTGTTTCGATTGTCGTCACGACCAACACGACTCCGCCCGTCGGGGTGCCCTCCCATATCTATAGAAAGACAGCTGCTACTGAGGAGCAGCTAATCACCGATACTGACGATTACGGAAAGGCGACATTGTCAGAAAAGGATTGTTCTGCCGACGTGCAATATCGCGTCCAAGCATTGGCTCTCATTCGTTTTCCAAGAAGTCGAATCCGGTGGGAGCCTTGTCGAGTGACCGGACAGATTGTTTTTCTTGTCGCCTCTTCGGGGGTTTCGTCGAACACCGAGAACTTCCTGAATGGCAAAATTCCAAAGGGATGGGCGGTCCCGCAAGGCTATGAGCCTGTCTTTGGCGACTTGAGAAAGGCAGTCGCCGAAGAACAATGGGGAGTTGCCGCGAAACTCAGCTCCCAGCTGGCTGATAGATATCGATCGGCAGGGCTTAAGGACGAAGCAAGCACCTTCGCCGAAATAGCGCTCGCCGGAACGGCCGTTTACGCCACGTCCCAGCAGCCCGACGGCGGCAGCACAATTCCCGACACTTTCCTGCAGCCCAAAGACCCCAACGCTACATCCGGTAGCGAAGTTCTCCTGTCTCCCGACGCCAAAAAGGCTGTCGCGGATTTTCAGAGTTCCTGCGGTTTGCAAACCGACGGCGTTGTTGGCTGGAAGACGATGGGCTGCCTGCCAGGAGGGTCAGGTTATACTTTGCCGAGCGTTGCAACCGTTCCCTTTGAGAATCTGATCAACAAGCCCAGGGTGTAGGCTTGTCAAGCCATCTCCGGCCTCAGCCCCACCGTCGTCCTGTCGACGATCTCGCGCAAGGCGAAGGACGAATTGATCTTCGTCACATGCGGCATGGCCGACAGCCATTCCTTGTGGATGCGCTCATAGTCGACGAGATCCTTGGCCGCGATACGCAGGATGTAGTCGTACTCGCCTGACATCAGGTGGCAGGAAAGCACGTTCGGGCAGCGCTTGATCGCGGCCTCGAAATCCGACAGCGTCTTCTCGAATTGCCCCGACAGCGATATATGCACGATCGCCGTCATCTGGTGGCCGAGTGCGGCATTGGAGAGCCGCGCGTGGTAGCCGCGGATGGTTCCGGATTTCTCCAGATTGTCCAGCCGCCGCGAACAGGCCGACTGCGACAGGCCAACCTTCTCGGCAAGCGCGGCGTTGGGTATCCGCCCATCCTTCTGCAAAGTCTCCAGAATGGCGATATCAATCCTGTCGAGCGGCATTCTTCGGGATTCCTTCGAAGATCCTGATATTTCGCGCAACGATTATCGAAACGCGCAGGCCAGCGCAAGCGCATTCGCAAACACCTGCGCAACGATTCGTGGTTCACTCACTTCATACAGGGAACGCGCCCTCAAAAGGGCCGGATCAGGAGAAGAAAATGCGCGTCGGCTGCCCCAAGGAAATCAAGAACCACGAGTACCGCGTCGGCCTGACGCCGGGCTCGGTCCGCGAATATGTCGCGCATGGCCATGAAGTGCTGGTCGAGACCGGCGCCGGTGCCGGTATCGGCGCCGACGATAACGCCTACCGCGCTGCCGGCGCTACAATCGCCAAGACGGCGGCCGACGTGTTCGCCAAGTCGGACATGATCGTCAAGGTCAAGGAGCCGCAGCCCAACGAGTGGGTTCAGCTGCGCGACGGCCAGATCCTCTATACCTATCTCCACCTGGCTCCGGATCCGGAGCAGACCAAGGGCCTGCTCGCCTCCGGCGTCACAGCAATCGCCTACGAGACCGTCACCGACGATCGCGGCGGCCTGCCGCTGCTGGCGCCGATGTCGGAAGTCGCCGGCCGCCTGTCGATCCAGGCCGGCGCCACCGCGCTGCAGAAGGCCAATGGCGGCCGCGGCGTGCTGCTCGGCGGCGTGCCCGGCGTGTTGCCCGGCAAGGTCACCGTGCTTGGCGGCGGCGTCGTCGGCCTGCATGCCGCCAGGATGGCGGTCGGCCTTGGCGCGGACGTCACCATCATCGACCGCTCGATCCCGCGCCTGCGCCAGCTCGACGACCTGTTCGCCGGCCGCGTCCACACCCGCTACTCGACCGTCGAGGCGCTGGAAGAAGAATGTTTTTCGGCCGACATCGTCGTCGGCGCCGTGCTGATCCCGGGTGCCGCCGCGCCCAAGCTGGTGACGCGCGAAATGCTCTCCGGCATGAAGAAGGGTTCGGTGCTGGTCGACGTCGCCATCGACCAGGGCGGTTGCTTCGAGACCTCGCACGCCACCACCCATGCCGAGCCGACCTACGAGGTCGACGGCGTGATCCATTACTGCGTCGCCAACATGCCGGGCGCAGTGCCGGTCACCTCGGCGCACGCACTCAACAATGCGACGCTGCACTATGGCCTGCAGCTTGCCGACAAGGGCCTGAAGGCGCTGGTCGACGACCACCATCTGCGCAATGGCCTCAACGTCCACAAGGGCAAGATTACCAACCGCGCCGTCGCCGAAGCGCTCGGCTACGAGCTGGTCGAGCCGAAGGCAGTGCTCGCCGCCTGATACCCAGGCAAAGAATTCCTCCTGTCGCCCGCCGGCTCATCCCGGCGGGTTTTTCTTTGCGTGGGAATTCGGATAACAAAAAAGCGGAGCCAAAGCCCCGCTTCCTCGATGTCGAGATTTGCCGCCGGTTCATCCGCGGTCGGCAATCGATCGACGACTACCTTTTAGCGCTCTTATGCGACGGGAGTGCGACAGTCGTCACCATCTTTCGCCCCGCCATGATCAAATACGCCCTGTGTGAAGCACTTCACATTCGGCGTTCGAAAACTATGCCTACACAGATGTCGTTCCCTGACGGCTCGAGCCGCTCCCAGACGCCGGCGAATACCAGGCTTTACCGGCGGCTTCGTCGCGACTATTTTTTCCCAACTGCCCGCCAGACTATCGGCGGGCATTTTTTTGCGCACCGTCAGCCGCGCTCGATCCGGCACTGGTAGCAATTGTTGCGCGCCGAGCGGACGTGGACGTAAGCGATGTCGTCGCGCTCGAACAGTGCCTCGGCGCGTGCCGCGATGGCAGTCGTCGGGATGACGCCGCCGCTGCCATAGACGATGCGGTCGTCGCTGCCATAGCCGCGCACGATATAGTCGCTGCTTTCGAGCATGTCGGGGCAGTGCCTCGGCCTCATCGGCACGCTCGCATTCCTGCGCATGCAGGAAGATCGGCCCGGTCTCGGCGTAAGGCTGCAGTTCCGGAAACGGCCGGTAGGCCAGGATCAGATAGGCATCGCCGGCGGCGACGTTCTTCAGGCAATGGCGGCACGGCACGCCGTCGCCGTCGGAAATGCCCCGCTCGGGCGTGTGGCCGTAGGCGTCAGGTCCACCGCGCTGCAGGGCTCTCACATCTTCCGTCGGCAGAGCTTTGAACTGGATGGTCATGGCAAAATCTCCGGTGTCGTTGACCGGAAATTATGCTGCCGAGAAACCGCTTCCCACCCGATTCCTGCCAAGGCGGATCAGTCCATCAGCGCATCGAGGCCACGCACCAGCCCGATGGTTTGCACCCGCCGGACGGCAAGCAGCGTGCCGGCAACATAAGGCCCGGCGGACGAACCCGCATCATGGCGGATGGTCAGCCGCTCGTCGGGCAGGCCGAACAGCGCCTCGCAGGACAGTATGTAGGACGGCAGACGCAGCGCATGCACCTGCACCCCCTCGCCCGCGCCGACAGCAGCACCGCGTGTCCCCGGCACGCCAGAGACCTCCGACACCGGCCGCGCGGTGGATGCCTTGCGGACATCAGCCAGCGCTTCCGCCAGCTCGCGCGCCGTGCCCGACGGCGCATCGGGCTTCCTGGCGCTGGCATAGTCGATGACCTCGACATCAGGCACATATTTCGCCGCCATCAGGGCAAAACGCTTCATCAGCGTGGCGGTGATCGAGAAATTCCCGGCCGCGATGACGCCGACCCGGTTGGCACGCGCCGCCGCATCGATGTCGGCATAGTCGGCGGCTCCGAGCCCGGACGTGCCGATCACCACATGCCGTCCCTTCTCGATGGCGAGCAGCACGTGGTCCTTCACCACATCCGGCTTGGTGTAGTCGACCAGCACGTCGGATGGCGCCTGCAGCGCCTGCGCCAGCGTGGCGGACGCGATCACGCCATTGGCCGGCACGCCGACCAGCAGGCCGGAATCTTGCCCCGCACCGCTGCGCGACACCGCGCCGGAGAGCACCATGTCGGCCTGCGCCGCGATCGCCGGCACCAGCGCCCTACCGACCCAGCCGGTCGCGCCTGCCAAAACCACCCGTATCGCCATCAACCGATCCTTTCGCCATCACCATTGGCCCCTGGACGATCAGCGTTATGCAAAGAGCCCGGCTCGTTCAAGCCGGGCTCTTTCAGCATTGCTCCAAAATTCTGGTCAGGCTCAGCGGATGAAATCGTCGAAGCGGCGCAGCGTCACCCGGCGATTGCGCCAGTTCTCGTTCTGCGTCGGCACCAGCAGGAACTCCTCGCCATAACCAACGGTATCCAGCGCACGACCCGGCACGCCGAATTCGCGCACCAGCGTCCGTTTCAGCGAGGCGGCACGCTGTTCGGACAGGATCTGGTTCGACTGGAAGGAACCGACAGCGTCGGTATGGCCTTCGATCAGCACCCGGGCGCGAGGATCGCGGCGCAGGATGCGCTCGAGCGCGTTGGCGATGTTTTCGATCTTGCCGTATTGCGAACTGGAAATGGCGGCCGAGCCGAAGGCGAAATTGATCGACTGGATGTCGATCGAGCGCGCCATGCGCCTGAGATCCGGCCGCCGCTTGAACTCGCGGATGGTGACGCGTTGGTTGGGGCGCAGCTTCACCCTGGGTGGTGCTTCAAGCTGGCGTTCGATCGTAGTGGCGGACGGAGTCGTCGCCTGAGCGGATGCCAGGCTCGGCATGGCAAATGCCGCAATCATCGCCACGGCAAATGTGCGTCGGGTCAGCATGTCTCTTCTCCTTCGGCGCCGCTCTGTGATCGGCGCGTTGATGCTGAAGGCACCATGGCAAAGACAGTCTGAAGCGCGGATGAACGGTAGGTTCAGCTTGGGGAGAAGCTAAGGCCGCATGACGCTGGCCGAACGCTCGGCGAAGGTCATCGGATGCACGATCTCCTTCTTTTGCGCCACCGGCGCAAAGCCGAGTTTCTGGTAGAGCGGCAGGGCCGCGGGATGGTCGAGCGTGCAAGTCTGCACCGTCACCCGCTTCGGCCCATGCGACCAGGCGGCGGCGATCGCCGCGCCCAGGAACCAGCGGCCGATGCCTTGGCCGGTGGCGTGCTCCATCATGCCGAAATAGGCGAGCTCGACTTCTTCCGGCAGATGCGGTTTGAGGTCGAAGAAACCGGCCGGCGCACCGTCGAGATAAAGCACCCTGATGTCGCGGTCTTCGCGATGCAGGCCGGCCGAAAGCTCTTCATCGTCCAGCCTCAGTACGTTGACCCAGTGCCATTTCCGCCCCACCCGATCCATCAAATAGCGGTAGAAATGCAGCGGAATATCCTTGACCTTCAGCAGCGCGATCTGGCGGTTGTACGGCACCGGCGGCGAGTAGGCCGGAGGCACATGCATTTCGAGAAACGTCACCGTGACGTCGATGTCTTCCAGCGCTCCGTTTTCCATCGCCGTCATTCCTTGCCCGTCACCACCGGCGTATCGCCAAGCCCGCCCCATTCGGTCCATGAGCCGTCGTAAAGCCTGTTGTCGGTATGGCCAAGCGTCTCCAGCGCCAGCGTGATCGCCGCCGCCGTGATGCCCGAGCCGCACGACGTGACGACCGGCTTCGACAGATCGATGCCTGCATCCTCGATCACCTTGCGCAGGCGATCCCTGGGCAGCAATTCGCCATTCTCGGCAAGGGCTGCAACCGGGACATTGCGCGCGCCCGGCATATGGCCGGAACGGACGCCGGCACGAGGTTCAGGCTCGGTACCGGCGAAACGGCCAGCGGAGCGCGCGTCGGCGATCTGGCTTTCCCGATTGTCGACGATGCTGCGCATTTCGGCGAGGCTGACGACACGGCTTGCGTCGAAATCGGCGTGGAAGATGCCAGGTGCGATCTTGGTCTGCTCCGCCGTCACTGGGCGACCCTCCGCCTTCCAGCGGTCGAAGCCGCCGCTCAGGATGTAGACCTGGAACACGCCCATGACCCGGAACATCCACCAGCCGCGCGGCGCCGAAAAATAGCCGGGGCCGTCATAGACCACGATCGTATCGTCGGCTGAAACACCCATGCTGCCAACATATTGCGCGAAATTCTGCGGCGACGGCAGCGTATGCGGCAGGCCGGACTCCGGGTCCGAGATCGCATCCTGGTCGAGAAACCGTGCACCCGGAATATGCGCCGCCTCATATTCGGCACGCGGGTCGCGCTTCTGCGCCGGCAGGTACCACGAAGCATCGATGATCGTCAGGCCCGGCTCCCCGAGGCGCTGCTGAAGCCAGTCCGCGTCGACGATGAAAGGACTATCCTCGGCCATTCTTTTTCTCCTGCTCGCCTGTGGCGGCAACTGACCTTCAGATCGCCGGCATAGGCCCGAAGCGTATACGGAAGCGCCGGTTCTCGCGGCCTTTCTTTTCGATCTTGCCGATATGGATCTCGCCGACTTCGCCCGTGCTCTTCACATGGGTACCGCCGCAAGGCTGGCTGTCGATCGAGGCATTCTCGCCGATGCAGACCAGCCGTATCCTGCCGGTGCCGACTGGCGGCCGCACATTCTTGGATTTCACCAGGCCGGGATTGGCCGCCAGTTCCTCGTCGGTGATCAGCCGGGTGAAGATCGGATGGTCGGCGCGCACCAGCTCCATCAGCCCCGCTGTCACGTCCTCCTTGGTGAAACCGGCATCCGGAATGTCGAAGTCGACGCGGCTGTCGTCCTCGGAAACCGCGGCACCCGTGATCGGGTACGGACAGACAACGGTGAGCAAATGGCAGGCGGCATGCATGCGCATCAGAAGGTGCCGTCGCTCCCAGTCGATGGCGAGCTTCAGCCGCTCGCCGACACCAGGAACCACCTGCTCCGGCGACGGTACATGGATGATCTCGTCCTTGGTCTCGCCGGTGATGGTGGCGGCAACGGCGATGCGGCTGCCGTCGGCGCGCTCCAGCGCACCGGTGTCGCCGGGCTGGCCGCCCGACGTCGCATAGAAGATCGTCCGGTCGAGGATGATGCCGCCGCGCTCGTTCACGGCGACGACCGTGGCATCAGTCGTCTTCAGATAGGCGTCGTCGCGAAACAGCGCTTCGGTCTGGTGTGCCATCACGCGACCTTTTCGAACGGCACCGAGATCTTGCTCTGGTCGTCCATCCAGCCCGGCGCCGGCAGTCCTTTCTCGCGCAGGAACTCAGGGTTGAACAGCTTCGACTGGTAGCGCGTGCCGTAGTCGCAAAGGAGGGTGACGATGGTGTGGCCGGGACCCAGTTCGCGCGCCAGCCTGATGGCGCCGGCAATGTTGATGCCGGTCGAGCCGCCGACGCACAGGCCTTCTTCCTGGATCAGGTCGAAGACGATCGGCAGCGCTTCCTCATCCGGAATCTGGAACGAAAAATCCGGTGTGAAGCCTTCGAGGTTGGCGGTGATGCGCCCCTGGCCGATGCCTTCGGTGATCGAGCTGCCCTCGGACTTCAATTCGCCACTGGTGTAGAAACTGTAGAGTGCCGCTCCCAGCGGATCGGCGAGCGCGATCTTGACGTCGTTGCTTTTGGCCTTCAGCCCCAGCCCAACGCCGGCCAGCGTCCCGCCGGACCCGACAGCCGACACAAAGCCATCGACCTTGCCGCCGGTCTGGGCCCAGATTTCCTGCGCTGTGGTGCGGATATGGCCGTCGCGGTTGGCGACGTTGTCGAACTGGTTGGCCCAGATCGCGCCGTTCGGCTCCGAACGCGCCATCTGCTCGGCGAGGCGCCCCGAGAGCCTCACGTAATTGTTGGGGTTCTTGTAAGGCACCGCCGGTACTTCGATCAGCTCGCCACCGAGCATTTTGATCGTGTCCTTCTTCTCCTGGCTCTGCGTGTCCGGGATGACGATCACGGTGCGATAACCGAGCGCCTTGGCGACCAGCGTCAGGCCGATACCGGTGTTGCCGGCCGTTCCCTCGACGATGACGCCGCCCGGCTTCAAAAGCCCGCGCTGTTCGGCGTCGCGGATGATGAACAGGCCGGCCCGGTCCTTGACCGACTGACCCGGATTCATGAATTCGGCCTTGCCCAGGATCTCGCAACCGGTTGCTTCCGACGCCTTGTTGAGGCGGATCAGGGGCGTGTTGCCAATCGCTTCGATCACAGAACGATGCATGGAGATTCCTTGTGTAGGTGCGGCGAGACCCTAGAAACCCGAAGCTTCGGTTTCAAGGCAAGAATTTGCCTGGACTAGCGGCATTTCGGGCACCGCAATTGCCAGGATGCGTCTCAAAACGGATGTGCTGGCAAAATGTTCATTTCCTCATCACGGGAAAAGCGCTCTTTTCATTCGATTTATCCGCCGCTAGAGCACTATCGACACATTCACAGGGCGCAGCATGACTCTCTATCGGGCCAACCCGAAGCACGGTGTCGCCTGGATCACCGGCGGCAGCAGCGGCATCGGCCGTGCATTGGCCAAGGACCTCGCGGCGCAAGGCTATGCCGTTGCCGTGACCGCACTGGACTGCGATCCGGTCGACACGCTGCTCGTCGAAACGGCGCAGATGCCAGGCCGCGTCACCTCCTTTCCTTGCGACGTCACCGACGAGCAGCGCATGGCAGCGACGGTCGCAGCAATCGAAAAGGATCTCGGCCCGATCGTGCTGGCCGTATTCAACGCGGGGAACTACATCGCCACCCCTGGCGAAGACCTGATCGTACGGGATTTCCGGCGGTCCTTCGAGGTCAACTATTTCGGCATCCTCAACGGCTTGGTGCCTGTCGTCGAGCACATGCGCGTGCGTTCGCGCGGCCATGTTGTCCTTGTCGGCTCGGTGACGGCCTATTCCGGCTGGCCGACCACCGCCGCCTATGGCGGCACCAAGGCGGCCATCAACATCCTGGCCGAGTCGCTGAAGTACGATTTCGACAAGATGAACATTCGCGTCCAGGTGATAAACCCGGGCTTTGTCGACACGCCGCTGACGGAAAAGAACATGCTGCCGATGCCGGGCCTGATGCCTGTCCATCGCGCTTCGCGCCGCATGGCGCGTGGCATCAGATCCGGCGGCTTCGAAGTCACCTTTCCCTACCACATAAGCTGGCCCCTGAAGCTGCTCGGTCTGCTGCCGCGGCCGGTCGGGCGCTGGGTGATCGGCCTGACGACCGCCTGGATGGCCCGGCCGCTCAATTTCGACCGCAAGCCGCCCGGCGAATAGCGATCGTCAGCGCGACCGCGCCGTCCACAAGTGGCGGCTTGCCGTCCACAGGTGGCGGCTGGCCGTCCACAGGTGGCGGCCGGCCGTCCACAGGCGCCCGTTGCCTGTTTGCAATCGCGCCCATAGGTTGAGAATTATTGCTTGGAGTCTTCAATGGGGCGACGGATCGTGCTTGCGGTGTTGGGCCTCGCCGTCGTTCTCGTCATGGCCTTCGTGCTTGGCCCGCGCGTTCCCGTCGACACCACGATCCGCTTCGATCCCAAGGGGATCGGCGACGATCCGCAGGCCTATCTGGCGCGCGAAGAGGCCGCCGTCCCCAATATCCGCGACGGGCTGGAGAAGGAAATCATCTGGGCCGACCCGATGGTTCACGCCAGGACAAAGCTGGCGATCGTCTACATCCATGGGTTTTCGGCGTCGAAGGGCGAGGTCCGTCCGCTGCCCGATGACGTGG
This sequence comes from Mesorhizobium amorphae, assembly GCF_014843845.1. GTDB lineage: Bacteria > Pseudomonadota > Alphaproteobacteria > Rhizobiales > Rhizobiaceae > Mesorhizobium > Mesorhizobium amorphae_A. Next base: position 160,321 of record NZ_JHQS01000053.1, read on the forward strand.
CAGACCAGCTCGACGCCAACCTCTTCTACACCCGCCTCACCGGCCATGGTCAGGACAGCGCCGCAATGGCGCTGGGCAGCGTCAATGCCTGGATCAACGACTATGAGGAAGCGCTCGCCATCGGCCGGGCTATCGGCGACAAGGTGATCGTCATCGCCACCTCGACCGGCGGCTCGCTGGCGGCCTGGGCGGCGACGCAGCCGGATGCCTCGGACGGCGTCGCCGCGATCGCATTCATCTCGCCCAATTTCGGCGTCAAGGCTTCCGGTGCCGAGATCCTGACCATGCCGTGGGGCAAGCAGATCGCCGAGCTCGTCGGCGGCAAGGAGCGCAGCTTCCCGACGCGCAATGCGCTGCATGAAAAATTCTGGACCCACAAATATCCGATGGCGGCGACGCTGCCGATGGAGGCCCTGGTGGAGCTTGCCCACGGCGCGCCGGTGGAGAAGGCGACCATCCCGGCATTGTTCATTTTTTCGGATTCGGACAAAGTGGTGCGGCCCGACCGCACGCGCGAGATCGCCGGACGCTGGGGCGCCGCGCACGAACTGGTGCCGGTCGACGACACCGGCGATCAGGACAACCACGTCATTGCCGGCGACGCGCTGTCGCCATCGACCACGGCCTTCCTGGCGCAACGCATCGTCGTCTGGGTCAAGGCGCTCACTGAATAGACCCGAAACGAAAAGGGCGACCGAAGCATCGCTTCGATCGCCCTTGTTTTCAATCAGCGGCGATCGCGCCCAGGGCTCGACCGCACCGCCGGTTCAGGCCGCGCGGGTAGCCGGCCGCTTGCCGCCGAAACGGCGCTTGTTGTTGCCCTTGAACGGCTTGCGGCCCTCCGGGCGCTCGCCTTGCGGCTTGGCCGCGAACGGACGATCGCCGGCCGGCTTGTCGCCGAACCGCTTCTTGCCGAAACCGTTGTTGCCGCCCGGCCGCCTGCCGTCGCGACGGCCATTGTGGTCGGCGCGGTCCTTGGCCGGCTCGAAGCGCTCGTTCTTTTCAGCAGGATTGCGCTGCGGATCGGGGCTGCCGAGATGGTCGGCAACGATCGGCAGCTTGCTGCGGATGATGCGCTCGACCTGGCGCAGCTTGCTGTTCTCGGACGGATCGCAAAGCGTGATGGCGATGCCGTCCATGCCGTTGCGGCCGGTGCGGCCGATGCGGTGGACATAGCTTTCCGCTTCATCCGGCAGATCGAAGTTCACGACATGGCTGATGCCGGGCACGTCGATGCCGCGCGCCGCGATATCGGTCGCCACCAGAATGCGCACCGAACCCTCGCGGAAATCGTTGAGCGCCTTCTGGCGGGCGTTCTGCGACTTGTTGCCGTGGATGACGGCGGCCTTGAAGCCATCGCGCTCGAGATCCTTGGTCACCCTGTCGGCGCCATGCTTGGTGCGCGAAAAGATGATGACGGACCTCATCGCCTCGTCGGCGAGCATCTTGGACAGCACCTGACGCTTCTGCTTGGTGCGGGCAAAGACAACGCCCTGCACGATCTCGGCCGCCGCGGTGCTCTGCGGCGAGACCTCGATGCGAACCGGGTTCTTCAACAGGCCCTTGGCCAGTTCGGCGATTTCGTCCGGCATGGTGGCCGAAAACAGCGCCGTCTGGCGATCCGGCGCGGTCGCCTTGGCGATGCGCTTGACGTCGTTGATGAAGCCCATGTCGAGCATGCGGTCGCCTTCGTCGAGCACCAGCCATTTGGTGTCGGACAAAATGAGGTCACCCTCGCGCACCAGGTCGGTCAGACGGCCGGGCGTGGCGATCAGGATGTCGACGCCGGGAGCAACCTTCTTCACCTGGCTGAAGCGCGAGACGCCGCCGAGCACCAGCGCGGTCGAAACATGCGCGCCCTTGGCGAGGATCTTGATGGTGTCCTCGATCTGCACGGCAAGTTCGCGGGTCGGCGCCAGAATCAGGGCGCGGGTTGTCTTGGCGCGCCGCTTGGTGCCGAGCGCGATGATCTTCGACAGGATGGGCAGCGCGAAGGCAGCGGTCTTGCCGGAGCCGGTCTGGGCGATGCCGAAAATGTCACGGCCTTCCAGCTGCGGCGGGATTGCCTGGACCTGGATTGGCTTCGGATCGCTGAAGCCCGCGGCATGGGTCGCCTTGAGCAGCGCGCCCGAAATTCCAAGTGCTGCGAAACCGTTCAGTTCCGCGGTGTTTTCATTAGTCAAAATAATCTTCTTTCACGCGGCTCCTGGCCGCAAACATCAATGGCGGCAGGGCGCAACCTGCCGTCGAAAAATCTGTCATGAACGACAAGGCGGGCGGACGGGATCGTCCACTCGGCTGCGCTGTCGTGCCCGCAGGCATCATGCCACGGGGCTTTTTCGCCACTTTGTGATGTACCGGAAAGAGGGCCGATATACCGGAAAGAGGGAAAACAGACGCAACCAGTCTCATTTGTCGAGAAGGCCGGAATGTCCCGGCCCAAGCGCCTATGGGCTGCATATGGCTGAGTTCGCCCCGGAATGCAAGGGGCGTCATGTTGCAGTGCAGCAAAATCGAAGGCGCAAGCGGCGCTTGCGCTCGCTTGCGGGCATCATTACCACAAATGCAGCTTTCCATTTTGGGGACCGGCGATGAAGGACGTGCTGAAGGAACTCGAGCGCCGCCGCGAGATCGCCCGCATGGGCGGCGGCAAGGCGCGCATCGACGCCCAGCACAAGAAGGGCAAGCTCACCGCCCGCGAGCGCATCGACGTCTTCCTTGACGAAGGCTCGTTCGAGGAGTTCGACATGTATGTCGAGCACCGATCGACCGATTTCGGCATGGAGAAGACCAAGTTCGCCGGCGATGGCGTCGTCACCGGCTGGGGCACGGTCAACGGCCGCCCGGTCTATCTCTTCGCCAAGGACTTTACCGTCTTCGGCGGCTCGCTGTCCGAAGCCCACGCCGAAAAGGTGGTCAAGGTGCAGGAGATGGCACTGCGCAACCGCGCGCCGATCATCGGCCTCTACGACGCCGGCGGCGCCCGCATCCAGGAAGGCGTGGCGGCACTCGGCGGCTATGCCGAGATCTTCCAGCGCAACGTTCTGGCCTCTGGCGTCATCCCGCAGATTTCGCTGATCATGGGCCCGTGCGCCGGCGGCGACGTCTATTCGCCGGCCATGACCGATTTCATCTTCATGGTGCGCGATACGTCCTACATGTTCGTCACCGGGCCGGACGTGGTGAAGACCGTCACCAACGAGACGGTGACCGCCGAGAGCCTCGGCGGCGCTTCGGTTCATACGACCAAGTCGTCGATCGCCGATGGCGCCTATGACAATGACGTCGAGGCGCTGCTGCAGATGCGCCGGCTGGTCGATCTGCTTCCCGCTTCCAACACCGCGGAGCTTCCCGAGATCGAATGCTACCAGTCGGTGACCGATCACGATCTGTCGCTCGACCGGCTGATCCCCGACAACGCGAACAAGCCTTACGACATCAAGGAACTGATCCTCAAAGTTGCCGACGAAGGCGATTTCTTCGAGATCCAGCAGAGCTTTGCCAAGAACATCGTCACCGGCTTCGGCCGCGTCGAGGGCCGCACGGTCGGCTTCGTCGCCAACCAACCGATGGTGCTGGCCGGCGTGCTCGATTCCGACGCCAGCCGCAAGGCGGCACGCTTCGTACGTTTCTGCGACTGCTTTTCGATCCCGATCGTGACCTTCGTCGATGTTCCGGGCTTCCTGCCAGGTACGGCGCAGGAATATGGCGGGCTGATCAAGCACGGCGCCAAGCTGTTGTTCGCCTATGCCGAGGCGACCGTGCCGAAGATCACCGTCATCACAAGAAAGGCCTATGGCGGCGCCTATGACGTGATGGCGTCGAAGCATCTGCGTGGCGACATGAACTATGCCTGGCCGACGGCGCAGATCGCGGTGATGGGCGCCAGGGGCGCCGTCGAAATCATCTACCGCAAGGATATCGGCGACGCCGAAAAGATCGCAGCCCATACAAAGGCTTACGAGGACCGCTTCCTGTCGCCCTTCGTCGCCGCCGAGCGCGGCTATGTGGACGAGGTGATCATGCCGCACTCGACCCGTCGCCGCATCGCCCGAGCGCTGCGCATGCTGCGCAACAAGGACATGCAGAACCCCTGGAAGAAGCACGACAATATTCCGCTGTGAGGCGCACCGTCGACGCAGCCTTCTTCCCACCGAACAGGTAATCACCCATTGAGTCCTATCCTTGTCTTCTGCTTGCCGGCGATCGGCGATTTCGTTCGCTGCCATTCGGCCATTCAGGTCATCGCCGAACGGTTTCCCGGCCATCCCATCGATGTCATCACCTCGCCGCTTGCAGCACCCCTCGCGCGGCTGATGCCTCATGTCAGGAAGGCCTGGGTGCTGGAGAAGCGGCACTTGCAGGCTGGCTTCGGCAAGCGCATGCAGTTGGCCCGCCAGCTTCGCGAGCAGAACTATCGCGCATGCTATCTTCTCTCCAGCAGCACCAAGGCGGCCCTGGTGCCCTGGATGGCGGGCATCCCTGAGCGCACCGGCTATCCGCGCGAACTGCAGTTCGGCATCGTCAACCGCCTGCCGGCCGGCTGGCTGAAAAGCTTGGTGGCTTTCGGCCCGCGCAAGACAAGGCTGTTCGAGCAGGTCTGCGCCATCGCCATGCTGGGCGAGAGGCCGGCTGATGGAACGCCGCTGCCGCCGCCGCGGATGGTGGTATCGCCAGAGGAGTTGTCGGCTTGGCGCGTCCGGCATGGGATCGACTCGGCAAGGCCGGCGCTGGCGCTCTACACGTCGGACTTCGCCAACTTCCGTTCGTGGCCGCCGGAGCGTTTCGTCTCGGTCGCCAGGGATCACGCCAGGCGCGGCTGGTCGGTATGGATCGTCGGCGGTCCGCGCGAACGCGAAGCCGCCGCCCAGATCCGGGCAGCACTTCCGGAGGCGGTGGATTTCACATCGACCCCTGACATCACCGACGCCATGTGCCAGATCGCTGCCTCGACCGTCTTTCTCGGCGTCGATGGCGGCATCGCGCATGCGGCCGCGGCTTTGGGGGGGCCGTGCGTGCTGATCTTCGGATCGAACCGCTCCTACGAAACCGGTCCTGTGAACGACCAGGTCCGGTATGTCGAGCCGCCGATTTCGACACCAAGCTGGATCGAGCATACGCGAGACATCAGCGAGGAAAGGGTGCTTTCCGCCTTGGCGGACGCTGTGGCGCAAGCGCGCCGTCCGCAAGGCGCCTGACCTGGATAGCCGGCGCCCTATTCCTCTTCCGCCGCCCCGAACCCCGCGCCCATGGTGGCGCGCGCCGCACTCGCCCATGGCGTTGCATGGTTATCGATGCGCATCTGGAAGATGAAGTAGGTCGGCGAGCAGAAGCCGATGCCTTTCACCTTGCCGACACCAGGCGTGTCTGATGGCAGCGACTGGCACATATAGTCCTCGCGGCAAAAGTGATCGGCCGAGCAGGCGGGTCGATTGCCGCGATTGACCGCGCCGCCGAGGCATTGGTCGAAATTGTTGGTCGCCACGCAGGTATCGAACTTTTTCCCGCCGACCAGCCCGCAGATCTCGCCGGGCATCGGCTTGCCCGCCTTGAAGGCGGCAAAGGTGCGATCCTTGTCGTCGCAGCCGCGATAGGCGATGCCGGCCGGCACGCCGATCTTCGGCGGGCGGCACGTATAGGCGGTGCGTGAAATATCGGTCGCGAAAGCGGCGAACTGGCCGGTGATCTTGTAGCGATCGTTGAAAGGCTGCGCCGCATTGCTGGCGATCGAGCCGGTCAGGCATGGATGGCCGGAGAACATGTCCTTGCTGTCCTTGGGCAGCAGGCATTGCGCCAGCTTGGTGCGCACGCCTGAAGCGGTGGCCAGCGGCGTGCAGACGGTGCCGCCGCCGCACTGCCAGGTGGCGCCGAAGCGAGCGGCATCCTCCGGCACCAGGCACGGCATCGCCATCTCGGCCGGTGCGTAGTCGACCTCGCCTGCATCCGTCCAGGCGGCCGGCGGCGCGAAGGACAGCGGCCGGAACCGGTTCGGCTCCTTGCCTTCGACTGTGGCGCGCAGCCAGGCCTCGCGACGCGGTATCTCGGCATGCAGGTGTGGCGAGATGCCGACCTCGATGCGGTTGAGCGGCGACGTCGTTCTGTCGTCGAGGCCGATGAAATGAAAGCCGGCGGTGGAGCCCGCCTGATGACAGCCCTGGCAGGCGCCGTTGTCCAGCCGCTCGACCAGCGCCTCCGGCGTGCGCACCAGCTTCAGCCCGGAATAATCGATCTCGCCGAAATCCGTTGGCTGGAATAACTGCGTAAACGGATGGTTGGCCTGCCTGGCGCTGCCGAAGGTCGACCACGAGATCACCTTTTTGGCCAGGAATTCATCGGGGATTTCGTAGACGCCGAGATCGACCGCCGCGACATTGGCGCTGACATAGTCGGCAAGCCTTTTCTTGAGCGCGGCGTCTTCCGTGAGCCGCGCCGTATCCGGCGTGTTTTCCAGCGGCTTCTCGGTGATAGCGGCGCCGTCAAAGTCGAATATCCGCATCAGATAGGCAGCCTGGCCGCCGAACTCTGTCTCCTGGCCGGAGGGAAAGCGGACCACCTGTGCGTTGAGCTCGAGCTGCTTGAAGCTGAGGCCAGCCTTGTCCAGCGGCCCTCCAACAAGCCAACCGGCATCGACGCTCTCGTCGAGCTGGGGCGTCCATCGCCCGGCAACACCGACGCAGCCGCCATCGGCATCCGGCGCGGCATTGTAGACGGCATTGAAATTGAACGGCAGGCGTGAGGCCAGCACCTTGCCGTTCTTCTTGAAGCTGTAGGCAAGCCGGTAGATGAACCGCACCTCGCCACAGTTGCTCTCGCCCTGCACATCGGCGAAGTCGCGCCGGTCCAGCCGGTTGACGACGCCGACCAGCCGGAAGCGCGCCGCGGCCGTCTTCAGCCAGCGCATGTCCATGATGCGGCCGACATTGCCGTCGGTCACCTCATAGAGCGTCCGCCCGCCGGCCTTCATTTCCGCCCGCAAGGCGGCGACGTCGCCTGCCACCGTGTCGACGATCGCGTGATAGGTCGGCGACTCGTCATAGAGGGTTTTCAAATCATCCTTGCCATCGACGGCGAAAACTCCGGCAAAGCCAAAACCCCTGGCATCGAGGGCGGCGAGAATCGCCGGATCGTCGACCATGGTCACCGGACCCTCGGCGCGCGCCACCTGCGCCATCAAGAGCGCCACAAGAAATCCGGCAATCAGCGCGAAGCGGTGGGTCATCCAGCGATTCCCTTGCGGCTGCCGATCAACGCGCGCAGCACCGGCACCATGGCAAGCGGCAGGCCCTCGGCGATCAGCCCGGGTCCGAAGCGGCTACCCGCCTCGGCATGGATCCACACCGCCGCACAGGCAGCCTCGAAAGGCGGCATGCCCTGCGCCAGCAGTCCGGCGATGATGCCCGCCAGCACATCGCCAGACCCAGCGGTGGCGAGCCAGGGCGCACCATTGCTGTTAATCGCCGTCCGGCCATTTGGTGCTGCGATGACCGTGTCGGCGCCCTTGTAGACGACGATCGCATTGGCACGTGCGGCAGCCGCGCGCGCCTTGGCCAGCTTGGACAGGCTGTTGTCCCCCGCGATGTCCGGAAACAACCGGCCGAACTCGCCCTCATGTGGCGTCATCACCAGAGCCGGGGCTGCCGGTCGGCGCGCCGCTTCGAACAGCGTATCCGGCTCATCGCGAAATGAGGTGATGCCGTCGGCATCGAGCACCAGCCCGTCGATCGAGCCGGCGGCACCTTGCCGTCCGGCACCCAGTACCGCCAGGGCAAAATCCCGGGGCCTGTCACCAACCCCAAAACCGGGACCGAGGACGAAGGCCGATGGTCGCCGATCGCCGATGAAATCGTGCACGTCCTCGACCGTATCGGCCTTGCGCAGCATGATCGAGGTGAGATGCGCGGCGTTGACCTGCATGGCGTTCGCCGGCGACAGCACCGTCACCGCCCCTGCCCCGCTTCTGGCAGCGGCAAGCGCCGACAGCCGCGCAGCACCCGTCGCCGATGGCCCGCCGGAAAAGACACCGGCATGGCCGCGTCTGTATTTGTGTGCATCGACCGCGGGCACGGGAAGCGTGTCAAGCCAAAGCGCCGGCACGTTCTCGAAGGCCAGCGTCTTGAGTTGCGCAATGATCTCGGCCCCGATGCCGATGTCGGCAAGCACGACCTCACCGCACCGCTCGCACCCCGGCAGCAGCAGATGGCCGGGCTTCTTGCGCGCGAAGGTAACGGTGGAGTCGGCACGGAACGCCTGCCCCAGTACGTTGCCGCTTTCGCCGGAAACGCCGGATGGCAGGTCGACGGCGACAACAGGCAGGTTCAGCGTCGTGACGATTTCGACTGCCCGGGCTGCATCGCCCGACAGTGGCTTGGACAGCCCTGCCCCGTAGAGCGCGTCAACCACGACCGCGTTCTTCTCGGCGCTGAATGCCGACAGCGGCCGGGGCGCGACCGGGCATTCGGCGGCGGCTATGGCCGCATCGCTGCCCGCCCTGGGCGGACCGGACGCCCACAACCGGATATCGACGCCGCTGTCATGCAGCACGCCGGCAACGACATAGCCGTCGCCGCCATTATTGCCGGGACCGCACAGCACGTGCACACGTGCCGCGGCCGGATAGCGCGCCAGTACAACCGCGGCCACCGCTTCGCCGGCACGGCGCATAAGGCCGAAGCCATCCAGCGGGCCGGCGGCGATCGCCAGCCGGTCGGCTTCGCCCATTTCGGCCGGAGACAGAAGTTCGTTGCTCATGGATTGCCGTCCGCATTTCAATCGAGCATTGTCCAGTTTTCAGTCTGACGCAAACGCCGAGAGGCGGATTGCGAGAGCGAAAGCATCGTTGGAGGAACGAAGCGCCGCGCAAACTGCCCGCAAAATATACGGATTGCCTAAATATTGGGCGGACAAGCGCAACCGTAGTGACTAGGCTTTGGGAGTCCATGCCGCATCCAATGCCGCGAATGACGCGGATGTGCATCCCGGTGCGGCATGGTGTTGAAATCGCGTGATACCGCTTCGTTTCAGCCGAAATTGGCACAGTTCGTGCTTGAAGGAGGCGCAAGCGGGGCTCACAACCCGTCTTTTTGGCAGTGGAGGCCATTTTTTACATGAAAAAGATCGAAGCGATCATCAAGCCGTTCAAGCTAGACGAAGTGAAGGAAGCGCTTCAGGAGGCCGGGCTGCAAGGCATCACCGTCACCGAGGCCAAGGGCTTTGGCCGGCAGAAGGGCCATACCGAACTTTACCGCGGCGCGGAATATGTCGTCGATTTCCTGCCCAAGGTGAAGATCGAGGTTGTGCTCGGCGACGACGCGGTCGAAGGCGCGATCGAAGCCATCCGCAAGGCGGCGCAGACCGGCCGTATCGGCGACGGCAAGATCTTCGTCTCCAACATCGAGGAAGTCGTTCGTATCCGCACCGGTGAAACGGGTATGGACGCCGTCTGAGCTTTCTGATTTCAGTTTCCTCGAACCGTCAGCACACAGGGAAGAAATGACATGACGACAGCCAAAGACATCATGAAGCAGATCAAGGACAACGACGTGAAATTCGTTGACCTGCGCTTCACCGATCCGAAGGGCAAGCTGCAGCACGTGACGATGGATGTCGTCGAGGTCGAGGAAGACATGTTCGCCGATGGCGTCATGTTCGACGGCTCCTCGATCGCCGGCTGGAAGGCGATCAACGAGTCCGACATGGTGCTGATGCCCGACCCCGACACGGTGCATATGGACCCGTTCTTCGCCCAATCGACCATGGTCATCCTGTGCGACATCCTCGATCCGGTCTCCGGCGAATCCTACAACCGCGACCCGCGCGGCACCGCCAAGAAGGCCGAAGCCTACATGAAGTCGGAAGGCATCGGCGATCAGATCTTCGTCGGCCCGGAAGCCGAGTTCTTCGTCTTCGACGACGTCAAGTACAAGGCCGACCCTTATAACACCGGCTTCCGGCTGGATTCGACCGAACTTCCGTCCAATGACGACACCGATTACGAGACCGGCAACCTCGGCCACCGTCCGCGCATCAAGGGCGGCTATTTCCCTGTGCCGCCGATCGATTCCGCGCAGGACATGCGCTCGGAAATGCTGACCGTGCTCGCCGAAATGGGCGTACGCGTCGAAAAGCATCACCACGAGGTCGCCGCCGCCCAGCACGAGCTCGGCATCAAGTTCGACACGCTGGTCCGCAACGCCGACAAGATGCTGATCTACAAGTATGTCGTGCACCAGGTCGCCAATGCCTACGGCAAGACGGCCACCTTCATGCCGAAGCCGATCTTCGGCGACAATGGCTCAGGCATGCACGTCCACCAGTCGATCTGGAAGGGCGGCAAGCCGACCTTCGCCGGCAACGAATATGCCGGCCTGTCGGAGAGCTGCCTGTTCTACATCGGCGGCATCATCAAGCACGCCAAGGCGATCAACGCCTTCACCAACCCGCTGACCAATTCCTACAAGCGCCTGGTGCCGGGCTATGAAGCGCCGGTGCTGCTCGCCTACTCGGCACGCAATCGTTCGGCGTCCTGCCGCATTCCGTTCGGCTCGTCGCCGAAGGCCAAGCGCGTCGAGGTCCGCTTCCCCGATCCGGGCGCGAACCCCTACCTCGCCTTCGCCGCCATGCTGATGGCCGGCCTCGACGGCATCAAGAACAAGATCCATCCGGGACAGCCGATGGACAAGGATCTCTACGACCTGCCGCCGAAGGAACTGAAGAAGATCCCGACCGTCTGCGGCTCGCTGCGCGAAGCCCTGCAGAGCCTCGACAAGGACCGCGGCTTCCTGAAAGCCGGCGGCGTCTTCGACGACGACCAGATCGACAGCTACATCGAGCTGAAGATGGCCGAGGTGATGCGCTTCGAAATGACCCCGCATCCAGTCGAATACGACATGTACTATTCGGTCTAAACCACTGACCGAACTGCAGTTCAGCCCTTGGAAGGTATCCCCTTCCAAGGGCTTTTTCGTTGCAAGGCGACTTGGTTAGACCACTGCTGTCCGGTCTGGTTTTGGAGGCTGGCCTTTAATAGGAAATGCGCACGCTCGCCGTCAGCGTTGGCCTGATTGGCAACCGCCGCCTCAACCGGAAGGCATACAGAAAAGCCCCGGCGTTGCCGCCGAGGCTCTGTTGCCAAGTTTGCAGACGCAGCGCCTAGGCAGCGCCACAAGATATCAAGCCGCAGCCGAAACCTCGCCGCTGGCTGGAACCGAGGCGATCGTCTTCAGGATCTGCGAAGCGATCTGGTAGGGGTCGCCCTGCGAGTTGGGGCGACGGTCTTCCAGATAGCCCTTGTAGCCGTTGTTGATGAACGAGTGCGGCACGCGGATCGAAGCGCCGCGGTCGGCGATGCCGTAGCTGAACTTGTTCCACGGCGCAGTCTCGTGCTTGCCGGTCAGACGCTTGTCGTTGTCCGGGCCGTAGACGGCGATGTGATCCATCAGGTTCTTGTCGAAAGCCGCCATCAGCGCTTCGAAATAGGCCTTGCCGCCGACTTCGCGCATGTAGGCGGTCGAGAAGTTGGCATGCATGCCCGAGCCGTTCCAGTCGGTGTCGCCGAGCGGCTTGCAGTGATACTCGATGTCGATGCCGTATTTTTCGGTCAGGCGCTGCATCAAATAGCGCGCCATCCACATCTGGTCGGCGGCCTTCTTGGAGCCCTTGCCGAAGATCTGGAATTCCCACTGGCCCTTGGCCACTTCGGCGTTGATGCCTTCATGGTTGATGCCGGCGGCGAGACACTGGTCGAGATGCTCCTCGACGATCTGGCGCGCGACCGAGCCGACATTCGAATAGCCGACGCCGGTGTAATAAGGGCCCTGCGGCGCCGGATAGCCGCTCTCCGGAAAGCCGAGAGGACGACCGTCCTTGTAGAAGAAATATTCCTGCTCGAAGCCGAACCAGGCGCCCTCGTCGTCGAGGATGGTGGCGCGCTTGTTGGAGCTGTGCGGCGTCACGCCATCGGGCATCATGACTTCGCACATCACCAGCACGCCATTGGTGCGGGCCGGATCCGGGAACACGGCGACCGGCTTCAGCACGCAGTCGGAGCTGTGGCCTTCGGCCTGCTGGGTCGAGGAACCATCGAAGCCCCACAGCGGCAGCTGCTCGAGCGTCGGGAACTCGGCATAGTCCTTGATCTGGGTCTTGCCGCGAAGATTGGGGACCGGGGTGTATCCATCGAGCCAGATATACTCGAGCTTGTATTTGGTCATTCTAGAGCCTCTCGTTGCTTGACCGCCGCACACGGTGTCGATGCATGGCCGGATCGAGCCGGCCTGCCGGACCGTTAAAATGCAAATCGTGTGCCATTCGCGCTCCCGCGGGTGCGGCAAAATGGTCGGGGCATTGCGTTGAATTTACAGAGCCGCCTCAGCAATGCGTCCAGATCGATCAAAAGCATATCGTGCATACATATTAGGCAAATACTGATCTTTTCGTAGGCATATTGCTTAAATGACTCGCAGAACCTATCTTGAGGAAAAGGTGAATCGGCAAGTTCCTAAAGGAAGAAGGGGGCCGGCAATGGAAATCGTCTCTGCACGCCCATCGGCAAAAATCCTGATGTTCCCAATGGCAGCGCGCATGCCTGCCTCAAATTTAGGCGCAAAGGCCAAGTTCGCGGCAGAGCTTGCCTCGCTGCGCAACACGCATGCCGATTTTGACGGCTGGTACCATGAGGCTGCGATCGAGGAAGAGAACCAGCAGCGCAAGAGCTGATCTTTCCTGCAAACGCTTTCGCATGAAAAAGCCCGGCGTGATCGCTCACGCCGGGCTTTCTTACAGGCGACTGATCGGCCCTACTGCTTGTCGTGCAGGTTGGTGCCGAGCGTATCCCTGACGAAGATCATGCCGATGATCAGCGACATCGCCGCGATCACCACCGGATACCAGAGGCCGTAGTAGATATCGCCCTTGTAGGCACTGAGCGCGAACACCGTTGCCGGCAGCAACCCGCCGAACCAGCCATTGCCGATGTGATAGGGCAGCGACATGCCGGTGTAGCGGATGCGGGTCGGGAACATCTCGACCAGGATCGCCGCGATCGGCCCATAGACCATGGTGACGAAGACGACGAGGATGAACAGGATGCCGATCGTCATCGGCCAGTTCACCGCCGCCGGATCGGCGAACATGGCGAAGGCGCCGCCGCCCGGTATGGTGTAGACGGTGACCTCGGGAGCGCCCGCTGCCTCGTCGGCGGTCAGGAGCTTGTCCTTGATCGCCTGCTCGGTCGCAACCGTCGCCTTCTCGCCGGCGCGGATTGCGGCGGCATCGAGCTTCAGCTCAGGGTTGGCAGCGACAAAGGCATCAAGCTTCTGGTCCGTTACCTTGGCGGCAGCACGCTTCAGCGGATAGCCGCCGTCCTGCAGCGACATGTTGACGGCCTTGATGAAGGCGGTTTCCTTGGCCTTGGCCTGATCGCCGGCGGCGATCGCGTCGTAGGACTCCACCGTCTCGTTGCCGATCTTGACCGACGCGGCGGTTCCGGGTGCTGCCGTCGCCACAACGTCATAAGGAACCGAGTTCTTGGTCAGGAACGACGTGGCGATATCGCAGGATGTCGTGAACTTCGCCGTGCCGACCGGATTGAACTGGAACCTGCAGTCGCCCGGTGCGGCGGTCACGGTTGCACGCGTGTTCTGCTGCGCGGTGGCGAGCGCCGGGTTGGCCGCCCAGGTCAGCGCCTTGAACAGCGGGAAGGTGCAGACGATGGCCAAAGCGAGACCCGCCATGATGATCGGCTTGCGGCCGATCTTGTCGGACAGCCATCCGAACACGACGAAGAAGATCGAACCCACCGCCAGCGCGATGGCGATCATGATATTGACCGACTGCGCATCGACCTTAAGCACGTTGGTCAGGAAGAACAGCGCGTAGAACTGGCCGTTGTACCAGACCACGGCCTGGCCGGCGGTGAGGCCGAGCAGCGCCAGCAGCGCGATCTTGGCATTCTTCCATTGACCGAAGGCTTCCGTCAGCGGCGCCTTCGAGCCCTTGCCCTCGTCCTTCATGCGCCGGAAGGTCGGCGATTCAGACAATGAAAGCCGGATCCAGATCGAGATGCCGAGCAGCACGAAGGAGACGATGAATGGAATACGCCAGCCCCAGGCAGCATAGTTTTCCTTGCTCAACGAAGCCTGCACGATCAGGATCACGACCAACGACAGGAACAGGCCGAGCGTGGCTGTCGTCTGGATCCACGATGTATAGTAGCCGCGCCGGTTGTCTGGCGCGTGCTCGGCGACATAGGTAGCCGCACCGCCATACTCGCCGCCCAGCGCCAGGCCCTGCAGCATACGCAGGATGATCAGGATCACGGGAGCCGCGATGCCCAAAGTCGCATATCCAGGCAGCAAGCCGACCAGGAAGGTCGACAGACCCATGATCGTCATGGTGACAAGGAAAGTATATTTGCGGCCGACAAGGTCACCGATGCGGCCGAAGAGCAGCGCGCCGAAAGGGCGCACCAGGAAACCGGCGGCGAAAGCAAGCAGCGCGAAGATATTGCGCGTCGCTTCCGGAATGGTTGGACTGAAGAAAGTCGAACCAATGAACACTGCCAGCGAGCCGTAGAGATAGAAATCGTACCATTCGAAAACGGTGCCGAGCGAGGAAGCGAAGATGACCTTCTTTTCCTCTCGCGTCATGCCGCGGCTGGTTTCGCCGACGGTCGATGCCATTGCCATTGATATGTCCTCCCGTGAGATCCGGTCTGTCTTCGATGCTGCGGGTGATTGGTCGGCGTTCTCCTCGAAAACGCGGACTCAGTGCAGCCATCGGCGCAAAAAATGACAGAAAGCAGCGGCCGGAGGCAGACCGACCTTGGAATTATGACTTTCGTATTAGGTGCAGTGCGAAAGAATCGGGAAGACAACTATTTCAGCGCATCGAGAAGACCGACCGCCGCCATCATGTCACGCTTGCGGGCCGACCGGCGCGCGACAGCTTCGGCATCCTGCCCCCAATGCTCGACCTGCCAGTCTTCATCGACATGACCGGCAGCCCAGGCAGCCTCGCCGTCGAGCTCGCCGAAATCGACCGCCAGCGCCAGCAGCGCCGAGCCCGTCAGCGACGTCATGACATGGATGGCCGCCAGCCGCAGCGGTTCTTTGCGCTGGGCAAGGTGGACGCCCAGCACCGCAATGGTTTCGCGCGGCTGCTCGACATGGATGATGCCTTCGGCAAGGTTGAAGCGAGCGCCAAGCGCGGTGCGCGCCCAGTCGATGACCGGATCCCAGAGCTCGTTCTGGCGATCGACCAGCCCTTGCGGCGCGTCGGCACGGTAGCAGAGCAGATCGGACGAGGCAAAGCGCAGAATATCCTCCAGCACCGCCTGCGGGTCGCTGGCGACGCCGTCGATGGCCGTGTTGACGAGACGCATCACCGGCATCGAAACCGGGGCGATGGTCTCGCCCTGCGCGTCGAACTCGCCGGCGACCAGCGCCGCCGCCTGCTCGGTCGGCAGCACCAGCAGCGCCTTGCCGGGCGTGCGCACCGGTTTGCCGTCGAGATGAACGGCAAATGCCTCATCGGCCGGCACGACCGAAACGTCCTTGTAGAAGCGCTTCGGCAGCGGCGTCTTCATCTGGATCTGGGCGCGGCGCACCGGATCCGGATCGGACAGCTGCTTTCCCGCTTCGAGGTCGTTGAGGATATCGCGCATGCCAGAACTTTCTATCCGGGGATTTGCTTGCGCACCGGCCTGTTGACGAGGATCAGTCCGGCCGCGATCAGGCCGAGTGCCAGAAAGATACGCACGGTCAGCGGCTCGCTCAAGATCACCGCGCCGCACAGCACGCCGAACACCGGCGACAGGAAGGTGAAGCTCGACAGGCCGGATGCCGGGTAGCGCCTGAGCAGCCAGAACCACAGCACATAGGTGAAGGCGACGACGTAGACAGCCTGGAACAGCAGCGCCAATGTCGGCAAGGCGGCAAAGTCGCGGATCGAGGGTCCGGCGAAAGGCAGGACCAGGACACCGACCACGACGGCACCGGCCAATTGATAGAGCAGCAACTTCTCGGCGCTGGTCTCGGCCAGTTTCGAGCGCTTGATAACGATGCTGGTCATAGCCCAGAGGATGCCGGCGGCGAGGCTGAGCAGATCACCTGTCAATGTCGAGCCACCGGCGGCACTCATCTTGTCGGAGAACACAGCGGCCAGTCCGCCAAACGCCAGCACAAGGCCGACAAGCTTGCGCCCCGTGACGCGCTCGTCGAGCAGGAAGTGCCCGCCGACCAGCACCCAGAACGGCATGGTGTTGACCAGAAGCGTGTTGCGGGCAACGGTGGTGTGTTCGAGCCCGACATAGAGGCACAGGAACTCGACGCCAAACAGAGCGCCCACCAAGGCCCCTGAGACAAGGGTTTTGTCTGGCGTAAACAGCGCAATACCGCGCCAGCGGCACCAGCCAAATACGCAGAGGCCGCCGATGATCGAGCGTGCGATCGACAGGAAAACCGGATCGTAGCCGGCATAGGAGATCTTGGCGGCGACGTAGTTGAGCCCCCAGGAAAACGTCAGCCCGACCATGATGGCCGCCGCCGCCAGGTCGACCGCGTCGCGACGATCCAATGCGGGCACAACGGCCAATCTCAGTCCTCCGCGCTGGCGTCGTCGAAGCCGATCAGGTTCCAGCTCTGGCGCATATGCGGCGGCATCGGCGCGGTCACATCGATGACGCCCTTGTCCGGGTGCGGGATGACGATGCGGCGCGCATGCAGATGGAGGCGGTTTTGAATGCCGCCCGGAAAGTCCCAATTGGTATCGGCCTCGAAATATTTGGGGTCGCCGATGATCGGACAGCCGATATGGGCGGCATGAACGCGAAGCTGGTGGGTACGGCCCGTATAAGGCTCCATTTCCAGCCAGGTCATGGTCTGTGCCGCCTGCTCGATGACGCGATAATAGGACACGGCGTGATCGGCGCCCTTTTCACCATGCGCGGCCACGCGCACCCGGTCGCCGTCCGGCGTCGGCTCCTTGATCAGCCATGTCGAGATCTTGTCCTCGCCCTTCGGCGGGACGCCCTTGACCAGGGCCCAGTATGTCTTCTTGGTCTCGCGCGCCCGGAACGCCTCGGAGAGCTTCATCGCCGCGAGCCTGGTGCGGGCAACAACCAGCACGCCTGACGTGTCGCGGTCGAGCCGGTGCACCAGGCGCGGCTTCTCGCCCTTCTGGTTGCGCCAGGCTTCCAGCATGTCGTCGACATTGCGGGTGACACCCGAGCCGCCCTGAACGGCCAGACCCGCCGGCTTGTTGAAGACGAAGACCTTTGGATCCTCGTGGATCAGCATCTTGGCGAGCACGTCGGCGTCGCCCTGGTTGCGGATCGAGTGGCCGGTGAGCGGGCTCTCGCCCTTCTTGTCGACTTCGAGCGGCGGCACGCGGACCATCTGGCCCGGCTCGACACGGGTGTCGGCCTTCACCCGGCCGCCATCGACGCGGATCTGGCCGGAGCGCAGCAGCTTCTGCAGATGGCCGAAACCGAGACCCGGGAAATGGGTCTTGAACCAGCGATCGAGCCGCATGCCCGCCTCGCCGGCCTCCACCGTGATCTGCTCTACGCCTGCCATTTTCGCCTATCCGTGTTTCTCGCGCATGACCCCGAAAATCGATTCCGGTTTTTTCGGAAAGGATCATGCGCAAGATCAAGGTTTTTACAGTCCTTTGCGCGTCCAACAGGATGCGCGGGCGCTGTAGGCCGCGGCAATAGCACTATGAAACGGTTCTTGCGAGCCAAAGACCCAGAAACAGGGCAAAGATCGCGCCAATGACGCTGACAAACGCGTATCCGAACGCCGGCAGCGCCTCGCCCCGCCCCCACAGCGTCGCGAAATCGAGCGAAAAAGCCGAAAACGTGGTGAAGCCGCCCAGAATGCCGGTGGCAATGAAAAGCCGAAGCTCGTTTGATCCGCCGCGCCGCGCCATGATGGCAATGAACACGCCCATGCCAAACGAGCCGACGACGTTGATCGCCATCGTGCCCCAGGGAAAATTCGGGCCGGCAAAGCGCAATGCAGCGAAATTCACCAAATGGCGGATACCGGACCCAATGGCGCCGCCCACGGCAACGAGGAGGAGATCAATCATCGCCGGTCTACCGTCCTTGATCGCTATTTCAGTTCGCGCCGACCTTCTTCGGCTTGCTGGAGCCGATCATCTTCCAGTTCTTGTAGAACATGGAATTGATCCGCTCGACACTGACCGAGACGATGGCAAGCAGCGCCGAAATCAGGCGCGGAAACGGCGACGGACGGATAATGTCCATGAACACGCAGTAGCGGCGCCCGTCATATTCGTTGACCGAACGGTGCAGCAACGTGTCGTCGAAAATGTACAGCGGATTGTCGTGCCAATAGTTCTTGGCGTTGTTGCACTCGACGAAAACCTCGGCCTTCACCGGGAGAAGATTGTAGAGGATGCGCAGGCTGAGGCGCAGCGGCCCGAAATGCCAGGAGGTCGATTCCTTCCCCTTGAAAACCGATACGGCGATCGTCTTGATGTATTTGAAATCCTTGTTGAATTCGGCAACGTTATCGATCTTGTGCTTGCCGTACCACTGGTAGACATACATGCCCCGGCGGCCGGTGCCGAAATTGGCGTCGATATCGGCGATGATCTCATCCTTGCGCGCCTTGAAGACGTCGAGAACCTCGTTGACCTCGCGCTGATAGTCCGGCGGAAACTGCTCCAGCTTCCAGACGCCCGGGTTCCTGTAGCAAAGCAGGTCGACCAGCAGATTGAAGGGCGACAGCAGCCAGGTGAAGATTCCGTTGCCGAGGAAATAGCCGCGAAACAGCGACAGGTTCTTGTTGGCGTTGCGCAGCACGTCGATCAGGCCGCAGACGATCCAGATCGTGGTCAGGATCGGAATGAAGTAGAAACCGATTGCAAGCAGCGGCACCGCTATGACCAGCTGGCGGAGGGATTTGCGAAGGGATTTTGTCATTTCTTGCTCGCGCCAGGCGCGATTCCTGTTCCGAGTGATTATCGCCAAGCATCTTGACAGCGACCACCCCCGAGGTCGTGCGCCTTGATAAGGTCTTTTGTTCCCCGGCACAATGCCATCGCATTTCGTCCGCTTGGCCGACGGCCATTGCCAACAAAAATATTTGGAGTTTGCCGCTCCACTTCAGATCAATGGACGGCCGCGCGCGCCAAGCCTACCTTTCCCGCTCGCTGCGCAGCTTCGCCCAATACTCCAGCCGCTTGCGGATATCGCGCTCGAAGCCGCGCTCGGGCGGGTCGTAGAAGGTTCGCCGGCCCATCTTTTCCGGAAAGTAATCCTGGCCTGAAAAGGCGTCGGGCTCGTCATGGTCGTAGCGATAGCCGGCGCCGTAATCCTCTTCCTTCATCAATTTGGTCGGCGCGTTGAGGATGTGTTTCGGCGGCAGCAGCGATCCGTATTCCTTCGCCGCCTGCGTCGCCGCCTTGAACGCGGTGTAGACGGCATTCGATTTCGGTGCAGTGGCCAGATAGACCGTGGCCTCGGCGAAAGCGAGTTCGCCCTCGGGCGAGCCCAGGTAGTCGTAGGCATCCTTGGCGGCGTTGGCGACGACCAGCGCCTGCGGGTCGGCCAGCCCGATATCCTCCATCGCCATGCGCACCAGCCGGCGCCCGAGATAGAGCGGATCCTCGCCGGCATCGAACATGCGGGCGAGGTAGTAGAGCGCCGCATCCGGGTCGGACCCCCGCACCGATTTGTGCAGCGCCGAGATCAGATTGTAGTGGCCGTCCTGGCCCTTGTCGTAGATCGGCGCGCGGCGCTGGACGATGCGCTGCAGGCCCTCCGGAGTGAACACCTCGCCGGCCTTGGCTGCCCGCCAGACTTCCTCCGCCAGCGTCAGCGAAGCACGACCGTCGCCGTCGCTCATGCGGATCAGCATCGCCCTCGCCTCGTCGTCGAGCGGCAGCGCCCTTCCCTCGGTCGCCTCCGCCCGCGCCAGGAGTTTCGCGATGCTCTCCTCGCCCAGCGAATGGAACACCAGCACGCGTGCACGGGAAAGCAGCGCCGCATTCAACTCGAAGGACGGGTTCTCGGTGGTGGCGCCGACCAGCACCACCGTGCCGTCTTCCATCACCGGAAGGAAAGAATCCTGCTGGGCGCGGTTGAAGCGGTGGATCTCGTCGACGAACAGCAGCGTTTGGCGGCCATTGGCGCGGCGCAGCTTCGCCGCCTCGAACACCTTCTTCAGGTCGGCGACACCGGAGAACACCGCCGATATCTGCTCGAAGGCGAGACTGGTTTCGCCGGCGAGCAATCGCGCGACCGTGGTCTTGCCGGTGCCTGGCGGACCCCAGAAAATCATCGAGCCGAGCGAGCCGGAGCCGATCAGCCTGGTCAGTGCGCCGTCCGGTCCGGTCAGATGCTCCTGGCCGACGACCTCGCCCAGGTTTCTCGGCCGCAGCCGGTCGGCCAGCGGCCGGCCGGGCGGCGCCCTTTCTGGTTCATCGACGCTGAACAGATCGGCCATGCTGGTCTTTTGGTTGGAGCCATATCTCTTCGGAAAGACCGGCTCAGTAACGCAACACCTGGCGCAGTATCTGCCCGCCGCGCTCGACGGTAAAGCGCCACCAGCGCGTATCCTGCTGGGCTATCTGTGCCAGCGTCGCTGCCGTATCGATGGAAGTGCCATTCACTTCACGCACGATGTCGCCCGGCTGGAAGCCGAAATCGGCGGCGGGCGAATCGCGATTGATATCGACCACGGCGATGCCTTTGACGTCCGAGCGCAGGCCAAGCCGCTGGGCAAGCCGGGGCGACAGCTCAGCGACCTTGGCGCCGGAAAAAGGACTGCGGCCGTGCAGTATCACCTCGGAGGCCTTGGCGCCCTCCGGCGCCCGCTCCAGCGCGATGTCCATCGTCGCCTGCTGGCCCTTGCTCAGCACGGCGAAGCTGGCCTTGGTGCCGATCGACAGCGTCGCCATCCGGTAGTCCAGCGCCTCGATGCTTTCGACAGTCGTGCCGTTGAGCGACAGCACGACATCGCCGGGTTTGAGGCCCGCCTTGCCGGCAGGTCCGGCTGTATCGACCGACGAGACCAGCGCACCGGTCGGCTTCTCCATGGCGAGCGATTCAGCGATCTGCGGCGTCACCGCCTCGAACTCGGCGCCGATATAGGGCCGCTCGAAGAAGTCGAGCCCGGCCTTGGCTGCGTCGGCGAAGGCGCGCACCATGTTCGAAGGGATGGCAAAGCCGATGCCGATCGAACCACCGCTGCGGCTGTAGATCGCCGTGTTGATGCCGACCAGTTGGCCGCCCATGTTGATCAGCGCGCCGCCGGAATTGCCGGGGTTGATGGCGGCATCGGTCTGGATGAAGTAGCCCGAATCCGACACGCCGATATGGCTGCGGGCAAGTGCCGAAACGATGCCGCTGGTGGTGGTCTGGCCGACGCCGAACGGATTGCCGATGGCCAGCAACAGGTCGCCCACCTCGAGCGCGTCGGAATCGCCGATGGCAATTACCGGAAACGGCTTGTCGGAAGAAATCTTGAGCACGGCGAGATCGAGCGTCTCGTCCTTGAGCATGACCTTGCTGGTGAATTCGCGTCCGTCCGCGGTCGCCACCTTGACCTCGTCGGCGCCCTTGATGACGTGGAAATTGGTGACGATGACACCACTTGGATCGACCAGCACACCGGAGCCCAGCGAGGACTGCGCGCGAGGCTGCGCCCGCCCGAAGAACTCCTCGAAGAACGGGTCGCCGTCGAAAGGCGACGTCACCTTGGCCGTCTGCGAGGCATAGACATTGACCACGGCCGGCGCCGTCTGCTTGACCAGCGGCGCGAAGGAAAGCTGCACTTCCTCGCGGCCGAACGGCACACGCTTGTCTGGGCCGGAGGTCGCGTTCTCGCCCTCGACGCCATGCAGCAGATCGGTCAGCACGTCGGACAGGCCGGGGTCGGCGGTCTTGGGGGCGTCTTCGGCCAGCGCCTGCCTGGCAGCCGGCACGAAGGCCAGCGCCATGAGGGCGCAGATAAGAACAAGGGACAGCCGTTTCACGCGCATTCCGAATCCTCCAAATCGGGCGCCATTGTCCCGACGAATGTGCAAAATGAAAGGCTAATGCACTGAAATCTGATTATTGTCGCGCAAAAGCCTGGGCTTGGGCCGCGCAGCCGAACAACCGCTGGCTTCTGAATGCAAAAAGGGGCCCGCGGGCCCCTTTGAACGTTCTCAGGATACCGAGCCTTATGCGGCTGCGGCTTCCTCGTCGGTGCCTTCGGCTTCGATGCGGGCGCGGTCGCCGGCGCCCTTGGCCGAGGTGTCGCGATCGACGAACTCGATGACCGCCATTGCGGCATTGTCGCCGTGGCGGAAGCCCGCCTTCATGATGCGCAGATAGCCGCCGTTGCGGGTGGCGTAGCGCGGCGCGATGGTGTCGAACAGACGCTTGACGACGCCTTCATTGCCGATCTGGGCAATCACCTGGCGGCGCGCATGCAGGTCACCGCGCTTGCCGAGCGTCACCAGCTTCTCGACGATCGGACGCAAATCCTTCGCCTTCGGCAGGGTGGTGACGATCTGCTCGTGCTCGAGCAGCGACACGGCGAGGTTGGCAAACATCGACTTGCGATGGCTGACGCTGCGGGCGAACCGGCGGCCTTTAAATCCGTGGCGCATGGCTCTTCTCCTTCATTCCGGGTTCACGAGGCCTCAGCCTCAGTATTGATCTTCGTAACGCTTGGCGAGGTCTTCGATGTTTTCCGGCGGCCAGTCCGGCACTTCCATGCCGAGGTGCAGGCCCATCGCCGCCAAGACTTCCTTGATCTCGTTCAGCGACTTGCGGCCGAAGTTCGGGGTGCGCAGCATCTCGGCTTCGGTCTTCTGGATCAGGTCGCCGATATAGACGATGTTGTCGTTCTTCAGGCAGTTGGCCGAACGCACCGAAAGCTCGAGCTCGTCGACCTTCTTGAGCAGCGCCGGGTTGAAGGCGAGCTCGGTGACGGCCTCGGCCGCGACTTCCTTCTGCGGCTCGTCGAAATTGACGAACAGGCCAAGCTGGTCCTGCAGGATGCGTGCAGCGAAAGCCACCGCGTCCTCGCCCGAGATCGAACCGTCGGTCTCGATCGTCATGGTCAGCTTGTCATAGTCGAGGACCTGGCCCTCGCGGGTGTTCTCGACCTTGTAGGACACCTTCTTGACCGGCGAATAGAGGCTGTCGACCGGGATCAGGCCGATCGGCGCGTCCTCGGCACGATTGCGCTCTGCCGGCACATAGCCCTTGCCGGTGTCGACGGTGAATTCCATGCGGATTTCAGCGCCTTCGTCCAGCGTGCAGATGACGTGGTCGGGATTAAGGATCTCGACGTCGCCAACCGTCTGGATATCGCCGGCCAGAACCGCGCCCGGGCCCTGCTTGCGCACGACCATGCGCTTGGGGCCATCGCCTTCCATGCGGATAGCGATTTCCTTGATGTTCAAGACGATATCGGTCACGTCTTCACGCACGCCGGCGATGGACGAGAATTCATGCAGAACGCCGTCGATCTGCACGGCGGTCACAGCCGCACCGCGCAGCGAAGACAAAAGCACGCGGCGCAGGGCGTTGCCGAGCGTCAGGCCAAAGCCGCGCTCCAGCGGTTCGGCGACCAGCGTGGTCAGCGTCTTCTTCTTCGACGAGAACTCGATCTTGTTCGGCTTGATCAGTTCCTGCCAATTTTTCTGGATCATGATGCTTTCCTTCCGTTGCCCCGCCACCATCCAATCGTGGCGGGCGACCTGGAATGCCGCGGAGGAACGCTTTTGGCGTTCGCGCGGCGTTCGGTAATCTTAGACGCGGCGCTTCTTGCGCGGGCGGCAGCCATTGTGCGGGATCGGCGTCACATCGCGGATCGAGGTGATGGTGAAGCCGGCCGCCTGCAGGGCGCGCAACGCCGATTCACGACCGGAGCCGGGTCCGCAGACCTCGACCTCGAGCATGCGCATGCCGTGTTCCTGGGCCTTCTTGGCGACGTCCTCGGCAGCCATCTGGGCAGCGAACGGGGTCGACTTGCGCGAACCCTTGAAGCCCTGGGCACCCGCCGACGACCAGGCGATCGAATTGCCCTGCGCGTCGGTGATGGTGATCATCGTGTTGTTGAAGGTCGAATTGACGTGGGCAACGCCCGACGAGATGTTCTTGCGTTCGCGACGGCGAACACGAGCGGCTTCCTTGGCCATGATGGTCCTTTCAGTTGATCTCTACACCGCCGTAATGCCAGCGGCTCCACCTAGAAAGTGAGCAATGAATTGGTGAGTAGTGACGAGATGCAGGCGTTGACGCTGCTCTCACTACTCACCGCCGACTGCTCACTCCAAATTACTTCTTCTTGCCGGCGATCGACTTGGCCGGGCCCTTGCGGGTGCGCGCATTGGTATGCGTGCGCTGGCCGCGAACCGGCAGCGAGCGGCGGTGACGCAGGCCGCGGTAGCAGCCGAGGTCCATGAGCCGCTTGATGTTCATCGAGACTTCGCGGCGCAGGTCGCCCTCGACCTGGTAGTCGCGGTCGATCGTCTCGCGGATCTGCAGCACTTCCGCGTCGGTCAGCTGGTTGACGCGGCGCTCGGCCGGGATGCCGACCTTGTCGACGATCTCCTGGGCGAACTTCTTGCCAATGCCGTGAATGTACTGAAGCGCGATGACGACGCGCTTGTTGGTCGGAATGTTGACGCCGGCTATACGAGCCATCTTCTTCTCTTCTCCATATGGGCCGGACGAACCGGCGCTTCAGTTGCCCCGCGTCCGGTGGAGGCCGGCCCATGCGGGAGTTTCCAGTTCAAAGCGGCTGCCTTGCCCTTGCGGACAAGCAAAGCTCATGCCTGATAGGAAGACGGGCCGCCATAACCCAGCGGACCGCTCCAGTCAAGCGCAATCGTCTACTTTCTCTATGCCGCCGCCTGCGTGACCGATCTGAGCACCGCTTCGATCTCTCTCGTCACCGTATCGATGTCGGCCATGCCGTCGACGCTCTTCAGCCTGCCCTTGGCATAATAGTAGCCGATCAGCGGCGAGGTCTTCTTGTAGTATTCCTTCAGGCGCTCCTCGAACACCGTCGGATTGTCGTCCTTGCGCACCGGCTGTCCGGCCGCCTTGGCCTCTTCGGCGCGTCTGACGATTCGGCCGACCAATGCCTTGTCGTCGACGACAAGTTCGATGACCGCGTCGAGATGGAGGCCGCGGTCCGCAAGCATCGATTCAACCGCATCCGCCTGCACCAGGGTGCGCGGGTAACCGTCGAGGATGAAGCCCTTCGCGCAATCGGCCTGATCGATACGCTCGGCCACGATGGCATTGACGATGGCGTCGGAGACCAGCTCTCCGGCGTCCATCACCGCCTTGGCGCGCTTGCCGACTTCCGTGCCGGCCTGAACGGCGGCGCGCAGCATGTCCCCCGTCGATAGCTGGGGTATGCCATGTTTTTCCACCAGTCTCTGTGCTTGCGTCCCCTTGCCCGCTCCTGGCGGCCCAAGCAATATCAACCTCATCTGGCCTTCTTCCCCCCGCGCAGCTTCGACTTCTTGATCAGGCCTTCATATTGATGCGCGATCAGGTGGCCCTGAATCTGCGCCACCGTATCGAGCGTGACACTGACCACGATCAGAAGCGATGTGCCACCAAGGTAGAATGGTACGCCAGTCGCTGAAATCAGGAATTCGGGCAGCAGACACACCAGCACCAGGTAGATGGCACCGACGACGGTGATGCGCGTGAGAACATAGTCGATGTAATCGGCGGTGCGCTCGCCCGGACGGTAGCCCGGAATGAAGCCCGAATGCTTCTTGAGCTGGTCGGCGGTGTCCTTCGGGTTGAAGACGATCGCCGTGTAGAAGAAGGCGAAGAACGCGATCATCGCCGCATAGAACGCCATATAGAGCGGCTGGCCATGGCCGAGCGCCGCCAGGATGGTGCTTGCCCAGGCAGGCATGTTGGTGGTCTGCGAGAAGCCAGCGATCGTTGCCGGCAGCAGCAGCAGCGAGGAGGCGAAGATCGGCGGGATGACGCCCGACGTGTTGAGCTTCAACGGCAAATGCGAAGTGTCGCCCTGGAACATCCGGTTGCCGACCTGGCGCTTCGGATACTGGATCAGCAGGCGGCGCTGGGCCCGCTCGAAAAACACGATGAGCGCAATGACGACGATCGCCAGCACGATGATCGCCAGGATGAGGCCGGTCGACAGCGCGCCGGTGCGGCCAAGTTCCAGCGTGCCGGAAATGGCGTGCGGCAGGCCGGCGACGATGCCGGAGAAGATGATCAGCGAAATGCCGTTGCCGATGCCGCGCGCGGTGATTTGTTCGCCGAGCCACATCAGGAACATGGTGCCGCCGACCAGCGTGACGACGGTCGAGATGCGGAAGAACATGCCGGGATCGTTGACGATGCCGTTGCCGCCTTCCAGGCCGACCGAAATGCCATAGGCCTGCACCAGCGCCAGCAGCACTGTGCCGTAGCGCGTGTACTGGTTGATGATCTTGCGGCCCTGCTCGCCTTCCTTCTTCAGCGCCTCCAGCGACGGGATGACCGAGGTCATCAGCTGCATGATGATGGAGGCGGAGATGTAGGGCATGATGCCCAGCGCAAAGATCGCCATGCGCTGCACGGCGCCGCCGGCGAACATGTTGAACATGCCAAGCACGCCCTTGCTCTGCGAGGTGAAGGCCTGGGCGAAAGCGTCGGGATTGATGCCGGGAAGCGGGATGTAGGTGCCGAGGCGGTAGACAAGCAGCGCGCCGATGGTGAACCAGATGCGTTTCTTCAGGTCCTCCGCCTTGGCGAAGGCCGAAAAATTCAGATTCGAGGCTAGTTGTTCTGCAGCCGAAGCCATGCCTGATTCTCCGCTTGGTCACGCTCGATGGCCTGCCGCTCAGGCGGTGCGTGTCACCGAAGCTCACGAGATAAGCTCCGGACCTTGAACATGCAAGCGGCCGCGTTGACGCGGCCGCCTTATTGATCGGATCAAAGCGCGTTTCGGGGCAAAACCGAAGTCCGGCTCTTGCCGATCGCGCTTCAAATCGCCGTTACTCGGCGGCTGCCTTTTCCGGCATCTTCACCGAACCGCCGGCCTTCTCGATCTTCTCGATCGCGGCCTTGGAGGCGCCGGCGACGTCGAAGGCGAGCTTCGCCTTCAGATCGCCGTCGGACAGCACGCGCACGCCGTCCTTGACGCGGCGGATGACACCGGCGGCGACGAGGGCCTGGGCCGTCACGGTCGCCTTCGCATCGAGCTTCTTGGCGTCGATCGCGGCCTGGATGCGGGCCAGCGAGACGACGGTGAAGCTCTTGGCGAAGATGTTGTTGAAGCCACGCTTCGGCAGGCGCCGATAGAGTGGCATCTGGCCACCCTCGAAGCCGTTGACGGCAACGCCGGAGCGCGCCTTCTGGCCCTTGACGCCGCGACCGGCGGTCTTGCCCGAGCCGGAACCGATGCCGCGGCCGAGACGCTTCTTGGAATGCGTCGCGCCGTCCTTGTCACGCAGATCGTTGAGTTTCATCTTGCTTCTCCTGCGCTCTTGCTCAGCCCTCGTCCACGACGCGGACGAGATGCTGGACGGCAGCGATCATGCCGCGCACGGAGGGCGTATCTTCCAGCGTGCGCTGCTTGTGCATCTTGTTGAGGCCGAGGCCGACCAGCGTCGCGCGCTGCTCCTTCGGCCGGCGGATCGGCGAACCGATCTGCTCGACGGTGATGGTCTTGGTTGCTTTCTTGGCCATGGTCAAAATCCCTGGTCAGCGTCGACTATTCTTCGGTCGCGACGGCGGTGCCGCGGCGAGCCTGAAGGGTCGAATACTTGATGCCGCGCGCGGCAGCCACATCCTTCGGATGCATCTGGCTCTTCAGCGCGTCGAAGGTGGCGCGAACCATGTTGTACGGGTTCGACGAACCCATCGACTTGGCGACCACGTCATGCATGCCGAGCGTCTCGAAGACGGCGCGCATCGGGCCGCCGGCGATGATGCCGGTACCCTGCTTGGCAGCGCGCAGCAGCACGCGTCCGGCGCCCCAGCGTCCCTCGACGTCGTGGTGCAGCGTACGGCCCGAGCGCAGCGGCACGAAGATCATGTCGCGCTTGGCCGATTCGGTCGCCTTGCGGATCGCCTCCGGCACTTCGCGCGCCTTGCCGTGGCCGAAGCCGACGCGGCCCTTCTGGTCGCCGACGACGACGAGTGCTGCAAAACCGAAGCGACGGCCGCCCTTGACGACCTTGGCGACGCGATTGATGTGGACGAGCTTGTCCACCATGCCATCGTCGCGCTCTTCGCGATCACGGCCGCGGCCGCCATCCCTACGTTCCTGTGCCATATCCTGTTCCTTGTTTTTTTCCGGAAGCACGGTTGATGATGATATCCGGTGCCTCTTTGGGTCACCGGGGGCGAAATTAGAAGCTGAGCCCACCTTCGCGGGCAGCCTCGGCCAGCGCCTTGACGCGGCCGTGATAGATGTACGGGCCACGGTCGAAGACGACTTCCTTGACGCCGGCCTTCGAAGCACGCTCGGCGATCAGCTTGCCGATCGCGGCGGCAGCCGCGGTGTCGGCGCCGGTCTTGAGCGAACCCTTGAGATCCTTCTCCAAGGTCGAGGCGGCGGCGATGGTGTGGCCCTTCGCGTCGTCGATCACCTGGACGTAGATGTTCTTCGACGTGCGGTGGACCGAGAGCCGCGGACGCTCGCCGGCGACCTTCTTGATCTGGCGGCGGACGCGCTGCGCACGGCGCTGCGTGGATTCCTTGGTACCCATGGTGGTTCTTCCTTGCCTTCAAAAAACGGGGGCCGCCATGTGCGGTAGGCGAAAGCGCCTCCCGCGACCGCTCCCCGCGGCGTTACACTTACTTCTTCTTGCCTTCCTTGCGGACGATTTTCTCCCCGGCGTAGCGCACGCCCTTGCCCTTGTAGGGCTCGGGACCGCGATACTCGCGGATCTCCGCGGCAACCTGGCCGACCATCTGCTTGTCGATGCCGGTCACGGTGATTTCCGTCGGCTTCGGCACGGTGATCGTGATGCCCTGCGGCGTCTCGTAGACGACGTCATGGCTGAAGCCAAGTGCCAGCTGCAGGTTCTTGCCCTGCATGGCGGCGCGGTAGCCGACGCCGGTGATCTCGAGCTTCTTCTCGAAGCCGTCCTTGACGCCCTGCAGGATGTTGACGATCTGCGTGCGCGACATGCCCCACTTGGCGCGGGCGGTCTTGGTCTGGTCGCGCGGCTGGACGGCGATCTCGGTGCCTTCCATCTTGACCAGCACTTCGTCGTTCACCACGAACTTCAGCTCGCCCTTGGGGCCCTTCGCCGTCACGGTCTGGCCGTTGACGGACGCGGTCACGCCCTGCGGCAGCGAAACGGGTTTCTTTCCAATACGAGACATTTTGTTGTCCTCGTCACTTCTCTTGGTTCAGGTATCAGTTTCCGAGCGCTCCCGAAGACCGGATACCGCTTTCGATATCTCGTGCCAGATCAGAAGATCTGGCAGAGGATTTCGCCACCGACATTCTGCTCGCGCGCTTCGTGGTCGGCCATCACGCCCTTCGGTGTCGAAAGGATGGCGATGCCGAGGCCGTTGGCGACGTGCGGGATCGACTTGGCCGAAACGTAGACGCGGCGGCCAGGCTTCGAGACGCGGGCGATTTCGCGCACGACCGGCGCGCCGTCGAAATACTTCAGCTCGATCTCGATTTCGGACTTGCCGTTGTCGAAGTCGGTCTGGCTGTAGTCGCGGATATAGCCTTCCGCCTTCAGCACGTCGAGGACGCGGGTACGCAGGCGCGAGGCCGGCGTCGAAACGCTCGACTTCTTGCGGCCATAGGCGTTGCGGATGCGGGTCAGCATATCGCCGAGAGGATCGCTCAATGACATGTTATGTCCTCCTTACCAGCTCGACTTGACCAGGCCCGGGATCTGGCCGTTATTGCCGAGATCACGAAGCGCGATGCGCGATACTTTGAGCTTGCGATAATAGGCGCGCGGACGGCCGGTGACTTCGCAGCGGTTGCGGATGCGGATCTTGGCCGAGTTGCGCGGCAGCGCCGCAAGCTTCAGCTGGGCGCGGAAGCGCTCCTCCATCGGCTTGGACTGATCCATGATGATGTCCTTCAGGACCTTGCGCTTGGCGGCATACTGGTCCGCAAGCTTCCGGCGCCTGTTGTTCTTCTCGACTGAGCTGGTCTTTGCCATTTCAGATTTTTCCTTTTTCGCTGCCGTTACTGGCGGAAGGGGAAGTTGAAAGCCTTGAGCAGTGCCCTGGCTTCGTCGTCCGTCTTCGCCGTCGTACAAACGATGACGTCCATGCCCCAGACCTGATCAACCTTGTCGTAGTTGATCTCCGGGAACACGATGTGTTCCTTGATGCCCATGGCGTAGTTGCCACGGCCATCGAAGCTCTTCGGATTGAGTCCGCGGAAGTCGCGGACGCGCGGCAGCGCGATGTTCACGAGACGGTCGAGGAACTCGTACATGCGTTCCTTGCGCAGCGTGACCTTGGCGCCGATCGGCATCTTCTCGCGGACCTTGAAGCCGGCGATCGAATTGCGAGCGCGGGTAACGACAGCCTTCTGACCGGCGATCATCGCCAGGTCTTCGGCCGCGATCGAAGGCTTCTTCGAATCGCCGGTCGCTTCGCCAACACCCATGTTCAGCACGATCTTGTCGATGCGCGGAACCTGCATCTCGTTTTCGTAGCCGAACTGCTCCTGCAGCGCCTTGCGGATGGTCTCGTTGTAGACCTGCTTGAGGCGCGGCGTGTTGGCGGCAGCCGCCTGCTTGGATTGAGCCTTAGCCATTGATGACTTCTCCCGAGCGCTTGGCGACGCGCACCTTCTTGCCGTCCTTCTGGAAGATGAAACCGACGCGAGTCGGCTTGCCATCCTTGGGGTCGGCCAGCGCGATGTTCGACAGCTGGATCGGCGCTTCCTTGGTGATGATCCCGCCCTCTTGGGACTGGGACTGCTTCTGGTGACGACGGATCATGTTGACGCCGCGCACCAGCGCGGTGTCGTCCTTCGGCTGCACCGAGAGGACTTCGCCCGAACGGCCCTTGTCCTTGCCGGCCAGCACGACGACCTTGTCGCCTTTTCTAATCTTTTGCATTGGTCCGGCTCCTTACAGCACTTCAGGCGCGAGCGAGATGATCTTCATGTGGTTCTTGGCGCGGAGTTCGCGCGGAACCGGTCCGAAGATACGCGTGCCGATCGGCTCTTTCTTGTTGTCGACGAGAACGGCCGCGTTCTTGTCGAAACGGATCACGCTGCCGTCCGGGCGGCGGATGTCCTTGGCCGTGCGAACCACGACCGCCTTCATCACATCGCCCTTCTTCACGCGGCCGCGCGGAATGGCTTCCTTGATCGACACCACGATGATGTCGCCCACGGAAGCGTATTTCCGCTTCGAGCCGCCCAGCACCTTGATGCACATGACACGACGAGCGCCGGAATTATCCGCGACGTCGAGGTTTGTTTGCATCTGAATCATGACTGGCCGCCTTCTTCTCTTCTTAACGGGACGGGTTCTTCACCCCTCCCCGGTCTGTCCAAAATTCGTTTGTTACGCCTGGTCCGAGGCTACGACGATCCAGCGCTTGTCCTTGGAAATCGGCTTCGATTCCTGGATGAACACCTGATCGCCGACCTTGTGGGCGTTGTTCTCGTCGTGCGCCTTGTACTTCTTGGTCATGCGCACGGTCTTCTTCATCACGGGATGCGTGAAGCGCCGTTCGACCTTGACGACAACCGTCTTCTCGTTCTTGTCGCTGACGACGGTGCCCTGCAGAATGCGCTTTGGCATGGTTTTCGTCCTTAAGCCTTCTTGGCCGCGGACTTTTCCGCAGCGATGGTCTTGATGCGCGCAATGTCCTTGCGGACCTGCCTCACGCGCGCGGTCTTCTCGAGCTGGCCGGTGGCCTTCTGGAAGCGCAGGTTGAACTGCTCCTTCTTCAGGCTGGCCAAATCGTCGGTCAGCTGGTCCTGGGTCTTCGTCCGGATGTCTTCGGCTTTCATGATCAGCCCGTCCTTATTCTGCGATGCGCTGTACGAAGCGCGTCCTGACCGAGAGCTTGGCCGCGCCGAGACGCAGCGCCTCACGGGCGGTTTCTTCGTTGACGCCGTCGATCTCGAACATGATGCGGCCCGGCTTGACGCGCGCCGCCCAGTAGTCGACCGCGCCCTTGCCCTTGCCCATGCGGACTTCGGTCGGCTTCGAAGTGACCGGCACGTCCGGGAAAACACGGATCCAGACGCGGCCGGCGCGCTTCATCTCGCGGGTGATCGCGCGGCGGGCCGCCTCGATCTCGCGCGCGGTGACGCGGTTCGGCTCAAGCGCCTTCAGCCCGAAACCGCCGAAATCCAGGTTGGTGCCGCCCTTGGCGGTACCATGGATGCGGCCCTTGAACTGCTTGCGGAACTTTGTGCGCTTTGGCTGCAGCATCGTTCTAACTCCAAATTCCTAAATGTCTCAGGCGTTTTCGCGACGGCGACCGCGTTCGCGCTCGCCACCACCACCGCCATGCGAATGATCGCCCTCGGTGGCGCGGCGCTCCGAAGCCATCGGGTCGTGCTCGAGGATCTCGCCCTTGAACACCCAGACCTTGACGCCGCAGATGCCGTAGGCGGTCTGCGCCTCGGCCGTGCCGTAGTCGACGTCGGCGCGCAGCGTATGCAGCGGCACGCGGCCTTCGCGGTACCATTCCATGCGCGCGATTTCGGCGCCGCCCAGGCGTCCCGAGCAGTTGATGCGGATGCCTTCGGCACCGAGGCGCATCGCCGACTGCACGGCGCGCTTCATGGCGCGGCGGAACGCGATGCGGCGCTCGAGCTGCTGGGCGATCGACTGGGCGACCAGCGTCGCGTCGATCTCGGGCTTGCGCACCTCGACGATGTTGAGGTGCGTCTCGGACTTCGTCATCTCCATCAACTTCTTGCGAAGCTTCTCGATGTCGGCGCCCTTCTTGCCGATGATCAGGCCCGGACGCGCCGCATGGATGGTGACGCGGCACTTCTTGTGCGGACGCTCGATCACGACCTTCGAGATCGCGGCCTGCTTGAGTTCCTTCTCAAGATACTTGCGGATCTTGATGTCCTCATGCAGCAGCTGGCCGTATTCGCCGGTGTTCGCGAACCAGCGCGAATCCCAGGTACGGTTGATGCCGAGACGCAGCCCGATCGGATTGACTTTCTGGCCCATTATGCGGCCTCCCCTTTTTCCTCGACTTCACGAACGACGATCGTGAGGTGCGAGAACGGCTTCTCGATACGGCTGGCGCGACCACGGCCACGGGCATGGAACCGCTTCATGACGATCGACTTGCCGACATAGGCTTCCGCCACGATCAGCGCATCGACGTCCAGGTCGTGGTTGTTTTCCGCGTTGGCGATTGCCGATTCCAGCGTCTTCTTGACCGTGCCGGAAATCCGCTTGGCCGAGAATTCGAGGTCGGAAAGCGCTGTCGCGACCTTCTTGCCGCGGATCAGCGCGGCAACCAGGTTCAGCTTCTGCGGGCTGATACGGATCGTGCGCAGAACGGCGCGCGCTTCGTTGTCAGCAAGCCTGCGCGGAGCTTTGGCCTTGCCCATGATTATTTCCTCTTCGCCTTCTTATCCGCGCCGTGACCGTAATAGGTCCGGGTCGGAGCGAATTCACCGAACTTGTGACCGACCATGTCCTCGTTCACGGAGACGGGAACATGCTTCTGGCCGTTGTAGACACCGAAGGTGAAGCCGACGAACTGCGGCAGGATGGTGGAGCGGCGGCTCCACATCTTGATCACCTCATTGCGACCACCTTCACGAACCTTGTCCACCTTCTTGAGAAGGTAGCCGTCGATGAAGGGGCCTTTCCAAATAGAACGAGTCACTTGGCGTTACCTCTTCTTAGCTCTTGCGCTGATGGCGCGAGCGCAGGATGAACTTGTCGGTCGCCTTGTTGGACCGCGTCTTCTTGCCCTTGGTCGGCTTGCCCCAGGGCGAAACCGGATGGCGGCCACCCGAGGTGCGGCCTTCGCCGCCGCCATGCGGATGGTCGACCGGGTTCATGGTCACGCCGCGATTGTGCGGGCGCTTGCCGCGCCACACGGTGCGGCCTGCCTTGCCGTCATTAATGTTGCCGTGGTCGGGGTTCGACACCGCGCCGACGGTCGCCATGCAGGAGCCGTGCACGACACGCTGCTCACCCGAGTTGAGGCGCAGGATCGCCATGCCCTGGTCGCGGCCGACGAGCTGGGCGTAGCCGCCCGCCGAACGGGCAACCTGGGCGCCCTTGCCCGGCTTCAGCTCGATGTTGTGGACGATCGTGCCAACCGGCATCGAGGCCAGCGGCATCGCATTACCCGGCTTTACGTCGACTGCTTCGCCGGCCACGATCTTGTCGCCGGCGGCGAGGCGCTGCGGGGCGATGATGTAGGACAGCTCGCCATCGTCGTACTTGATCAGCGCGATGAAGGCGCTGCGGTTCGGATCGTATTCAATGCGCTCCACCGTGCCGACGACGTCGAACTTGCGGCGCTTGAAGTCGATGATGCGGTACGTACGCTTGTGACCACCGCCGATGAAGCGGGCCGTGATGCGGCCGTGATTGTTGCGGCCGCCCGACTTGGTCAGGCCTTCGGTCAGGCCCTTGACGGGCTTGCCCTTGTAGAGGCCCGAGCGGTCGACGATGACCAGCTGGCGGGTGCTCGGCGTTACCGGGTTGAATTTTTTAAGTGCCATTGTCCTGTCCTCGCGGCCTAGCTCAGAGACCCGTCGCGACGTCGATCGACTGGCCGTCGGCCAGCGTCACAACCGCCTTCTTGACGTCGCTCTGGCGGCCGATCGTGCCGCGGAAGCGCTTGATCTTGCCCTTGCGGACAAGCGTGTTCACGGCCATCACCTTGACGCCAAACAGCGCTTCGACAGCGGCCTTGATTTCCGGCTTCGACGCCTTCTTGGCGACGTTGAAGACGACCTGGTTCTGCTCGGAAGCCATGGTGGACTTTTCGGTGATCGCCGGCGAGACGATCACGTCGTAGTGACGAAGGTCGGTCATTTGAAGCGCTCCTCGAGAGCCTCGACGGCGGCCTTCGAAAGGACCAGCGTGCCGCGGCGCAGAATGTCGTAGACGTTGATGCCCTGGATGGGCAGCACGTCGATGTTCGGGATGTTGGTCGCCGCCAGCTTGAAGTTCTGGTCAAGCTCGGCGCCGCCGATCACCAAGGCGTTGGTCAGGCCGAGCGTCGCGAAATTCGCGATCAGCGCCTTTGTCTTGGCCTCGGTCAGCTTCAGCTCGTCGATGACGATGATCGAAGCGCTCTTGGCCTTGGCCGAGAGAGCATGCTTGAGGCCGAGCGCGCGAACCTTCTTCGGCAGGTCGTGCTCGTGGCTGCGAACGACCGGGCCGTGGGCCTTGCCGCCGCCGCGGAACTGCGGAGCGCGTGCCGAATGGTGACGGGCGCGGCCCGTACCCTTCTGCTTGTACATCTTGGCGCCGGTGCGCGCGATCTCGGCGCGGCCCTTGGCCTTGTGCGTGCCCTGCTGCTTCTTGGCCAGCTGCCAGCGCACGACGCGCTGCAGGATGTCCTCGCGCGGATCAAGGCCGAAAATCTCCTCGGAGAGTTTCACCTTGCCGGCGTCCTTGCCGCCCAGCGTTGTGATCTTGAGGTCCATTATTCCGCTCCCTCTGTGGCCGGGGCATCGTTCTTGGCGCCACTTTCGGCAGCAACGGCACGGATCGCGGCAGGCTTCGGCGCATTGGCCGGCAACGCAACCTTGGCCGCGTCGCGGACCAGGATCCATGCACCCTTCGAACCGGGAACCGCACCGCGGATCAGGATCAGGCCGCGGTCGGCGTCGGTCGAAACGATCTCGACATTCTGCGTGGTGACGCGGGTGTCACCCATGTGGCCAGCCATATGCTTGCCCTTGAACACCTTGCCCGGGTCCTGGCGCTGGCCGGTCGAGCCGTGCGTACGGTGCGAGACCGAGTTACCGTGCGTCGCGCGGCCGCCACCCATGTGGTGACGCTTGATGACGCCCTGGAAACCCTTGCCGATCGTCGTGCCCGTCACATCGACCTTCTGGCCGGCGACGAAGTGCTCGACCGTGATCTCGGCGCCGACATCGATCATGTTGTCGGCGGAGACGCGGAACTCGGCGACCTTCGCCTTCGGCTCGACGGAAGCGGTCGCGAAATGGCCGCGCATCGCCTTCGACGTGTTCTTCACCTTGGCAAGGCCAACGCCGAGCTGGACGGCGGTATAGCCGTTCTTCTCCTGCGTGCGCTGCGCCACGACCTGGCAGTTCTCCATCTGGAGAACGGTGACGGGAACATGCTCCCCGGCATCATTATAGATGCGGGTCATTCCCACCTTCTTTGCAATCACACCTGAACGCATCGGTTCAATTCCTTTAGAGTTCCGGGCCAGGGGCACCGCCCCTTACCGCGCTCTCATTCCCTTAGAGCTTGATCTCGACGTCCACACCGGCGGCCAGATCGAGCTTCATCAAAGCATCGACCGTCTGCGGGGTCGGATCGACGATGTCGAGCAGACGCTTGTGCGTGCGCATCTCGAACTGCTCGCGGCTCTTCTTGTCGACGTGAGGCGACCGGTTGACCGTAAACTTTTCGATCCGCGTCGGCAGCGGAATGGGACCGCGGACGTTGGCGCCGGTGCGCTTGGCCGTCGACACGATTTCCCGTGTCGAGGCGTCGAGCACCCGGTGATCAAACGCCTTCAGGCGGATGCGGATATTCTGTCCGTTCATGCGTCACTTCCTTGTTCTGGCGCGGCGCGGGCAACTCCTGCGCCCGCGACAGATCGGTTTAAGTCCAAATTACTCTTTGATGGTGACGACGATGCCGGCACCGACGGTGCGGCCGCCTTCACGGATGGCGAAGCGCAGCTTCT
>NZ_JHQS01000057.1 GCF_014843845.1 Mesorhizobium amorphae
GCGACGCCACCTGTCCACCGATCAGCGGCAAACAAACCCAGGATGCGTCATGAATAAGCCGGGCTAGGGGTTGGAGTGGATTGGAATTTCAGCAGGAGGCGAGGACCGGGGCTTTGAGCGATATTGAACATTGCGCCATTTTGCGAGGCGCGGCCGCCGGCCGATGGTGATCGGCTATGCATTGAGGCGACATATATGAATTCCACCGCCACCCGGCTCTGACAGGACCGAATTCAGGCGAAATGCTGCGGTCGCACCATCATGTTTTTGGGTGGTGGCCCAAGTCCTGATTAACCTGAAAGGTCCGCCGCCCGTAGCGCCAGCGTTTGATGCCAAGGTGAAGACATGCGCTTGCATGCCCTTCTTGATCGCAGTGGTGGAAATACCAGGTTCGAGCCTTGGTTTGCGGCGGATTCCGTTTTTTGAGGCGATGACAGTGGGGAATCGCCTGTGGCATAAGGCCAGCGGTCGAGCCAACACAACAGAAGGGATGGAAACTATGGCCGTAAACACGATCGATATTGCCGAACGCCTTGCTGACGCGCATGGCCTGTCGAAAACCCAAGCGAAGACCGTTGTCGAGGATGTGCTGAAAGGCATTGCGGAGGCCGCTGCAAAGGGCGAGGAAATCAGCCTCAACGGCTTCGGCAAGTTCAAGGTGCAGAACAAACCGGCTCGTGAGGGGCGCAATCCGTCAACTGGCGCCACGATCAAGATTGCTGCTTCGAAGAAGGTCGTCTTCCAGCCGGCAAAGGCGCTCAAGGATGCCGTAAACGGCTGATCATCCGTATGAACGACGATGTTCTCGACTGGCGGCGAGGCGATGTCATTCGGGACGATGGTCGTCCAGGCTACGACCCTCGAAGTGTTCTTGACGCGCAATGCACGACGAGCAGGACAGTTGCAGACAATTTTAACGGGGCTTTTACCCTGCTCAAAGGCCCGGCGCATCGACCCAGCGCCCGGACTTTTAGTTTGCCCCTAGGTGCTTTGTGCTCAGCGAGCCTGTGTCCTCGGTCTCATTTGAGGGATTGCTAATCTGCTATAAATGCGTTCAGAGCGGGTTAGTGGTCTCGCAGGGCCGGTGCGGTTGGGGCTTGGCTAGGGCGCTGCACCGGCCGTTAGCGCTCGCTCATGCCACTCATGCATACTCCGGGTTGCGGAACTCCAGGCTCATCCAATTTGAGGATAGTGGAACGACCCACCGCCGTTTTGCCGAATAGCGATGATGCTTGACCGGCCTATAACCTCGCCAGCCGGCGAGCCTTGCCGGTTAGGCCCGGCGGTCAAGCCCAAGCGCCCAGCCCCCGACCGTCGGGCCGCTGAACGTGGTAATCCCAGGAGCCGTCCATTTGAGTGATCGCTAATACTGGTGTAAAGTCCTAGCGCGGGTTCGAACACCATCCGCAATGGCCAGTGCAAGGCTGCCCAAGCCCAACTTCCAATAGTGCACCGGCCATTTCTATTGCCGGGTGTTTTGCCTGACACGATCCTCGCTAGACTCGCCTTGGGTCGCCTGCTCAATGAACAGCCTGGCTTGTTCTGCCCAGTCGGAGGGACCAATGTCATTCTCGCGCGCCGATTTCTTGAACGCCTCACGCAGAGCGTCGAGATCAAAGGCCGAATGGCGGTTCGGTATCGCTCTATCCATCACTGCACCCTAGAAGCAATGGGGACACCGAATTCGATATGCTCCTTAAGCTCGGGCTTTCAAGGGGGCGGGTAGCGGATAGCCGGCCTGCCTAATTCGAGTGACACAGGATTCCACAGGCCGGGCCATGCTCACCGGCTTGAGGAAACCGGGCAGCAAAAAACATGTGCTGCATAGTGCAGGCCTTCAAGGGAAATCGCTGTACGGATTCATACCGTCTGGGTGGTGAACCCGCGCCTTCTTGGACGGGAACGCGCGGGCAGTTGCCACCAGAATCACGAACAGTGAACACCTGACACAACCATCGAAGTCAGGCGCATGTCAATTACCAATATTGCGAGGTTTAGAATCGCTAACGAAGGCCGGCTTGACTTCCGACGCCTGAAATATTTAATTCCCGTTGGAAGCGGCGTTCTTACGGCAGTGGCCCCAACGGGGGTGAACCTGATGTTGAAGCGTCATGAACTCGCTGCCTTGTGGCCTTCTGATCCGCAGATATGCCAGCGCGTGTTCGACCGGTTTTGTGTCGAGCGACATTTCGAACGCGCCAGCGAGGAAGCACGGGATCTCGCCACGCTATCCTCTTTCTCTTTCAAGACGGCCATACAGAGGAAGCAAGCCTGTTGAGTGCGGTCTCTGCTACTTTCTATTTCCGCACTCCCTCGGCGAACGCTGCGAGGGGAAAAGCCTTGGTCGGGCGCAGTTAATGGGAAAAAATCTGGCCTGGATCGATCGCGCAGGGCTAGATGGGGGCCGGTAGACTAGCAAGCTATTGGGGACTTCCTTCAACCGGCGCTCACCTTGGTGCGCACCGCACCAGGCTAAGGCTAGCACGAACCCGTGAAGGCTTTCCTCTATCGAATGGATGACACAGGTTTATCCATACTAGGGCAATCTGGGACTAAGGTCCGATAGTCTCGCGCAGTGGTCGAGGGGCGGAAACCTTCGTCTCGCCACGGTGTTTGGTACGCGACCGTCGAGCAAAGTCCCTTCATTTGGCGGTTACCGGGTGCCCGCCTAGTCCATGGCTAGCGTAACGGGCACCCGACTAAGGAGCACCGCCATGCGCTTTGGAAATATGATAGCCAACACATGCGCCTTGTTGCTGCCTAGTTTTATCGTTTTACACAATCCTCAGTTGCTAGACTTGCATAACACACCGGGCGTTAATTTTGCCTCAGCACCAGGAGGAAAAGGTCGAAAACTGGGAGGTTTGTAGTCCATGAATGACGATTTCAGCATCGCCAATAAATCTGAAAATCAGCCATATGAAGTTACCTCTTTCGCCAAAAAGCATGGCCTGACGATTCCAGCCGCGGATGCGGTTCTTTTCGCCAAAGGTCCGTCTCGCACGGCGTGCGCTGCCGCCGCATTGGCGTGCAGTCGCCCAATACGCTAAGAAACAATCGGCCCGCTAGCCTTCCGCGCCATCCGGCGGGTGCCGAGTAAACCGATCCGGGCATTGTTCGCCACGCACGGTTGGCGCGGTTGGCGGCTGATAGGTGCTGACTGCCCGCCGCGGGGGCGTGGCAGCGGGCCTTTGACACAGGGTACCAATGACCGCCGGGCAACTGCCGACCGGCGAAGAAAACGGCGATCGAACGCCTTGGTTCAGCCGTTTCATTTTATATTAGCTGCCGCTTATCTAAGCCCTCGCTCGGCAGCAATCTTCGGCTCAAGAGCCGCTCATCGGGTGGATGTCGGCGTGATAGGATTTGTCCCATGACCCCGGCCAGATGCTCGCCCACCTCCGCGCCGCCAATGCGGTCGCGCGCGAGGCCGCCGCGCTCGGGCATCATCCGTTCGGGTGTGTGCTGGTCGGGCCGGACGATCGCATCCTCATGCGGCAAGGCAACATCGACACCGTGCGCCACGCCGAGACGGAACTCGCCCGGCGCGCCGCGGATGCTTACGAGTCGGATTTCCTCTGGTCATGCACGCTGGTCTCACCCGGCGAGCCCTGTGCGATGTGCACCGGAACGTTCTACTGGGCGAATATCGGCCGGCTGGTCTACGGCTTCGAGGAGACCAAGCTTCTCGCGCTGACTGGCGACCATGCCGAGAATCCGACGATGAGCCTCCCTTCGCGCACCGTACTCGGCTGGCCAGAAGAAGATCGAGGTCTTTGGCCCCTTCCCCGAGACCGAGGACGAGCTGATCGCGCCGCACCGCGATTTCTGGAAGCGCTGACGCGGTGGCGAGAGCCTGACTGCAACGTTCAGCCTCGCCTATGCCGCCTTGCTGGTGATAATCATAACACGCACCGCCTAGCGCTCTTAACCTTCGGCGTGATCTCCTCGATCTGCACCTTAACTCCGTCCTTGGACCATCGCCTGTTCAAGCGCCTTCGCTTCGGCCTTGTGCTTGGTGGTCAGCACCGTGCGCCAATGTGCTTTTCGAACACGCTAACGACGTAGGTTGTCACCGGCCTGTCCGTAATCGCGTTGCGTTCGGCATGGTGTCCGGGGTGTAGATCAGCCT
This sequence comes from Mesorhizobium amorphae, assembly GCF_014843845.1. Taxonomy (GTDB): domain Bacteria; phylum Pseudomonadota; class Alphaproteobacteria; order Rhizobiales; family Rhizobiaceae; genus Mesorhizobium; species Mesorhizobium amorphae_A. The sequence goes on from NZ_JHQS01000057.1 coordinate 4,133, forward strand.
GACTTTCTTGCCGCTGCACTTGGCGCATCGCAGCTTTGGAATGAGGTCGTCGAGCATCAGGCACAAACCGGTCGCGAAGCTTTACCGGGTCGAGCTTCTGGCTATGGTTGCAGGGCGCGCAGTGGCAATGTGCCGTCACCGTCATCTTGCAGTCCATCAGCGATTGGAACGTCCAGCCCGAGCCGTTCGGCTAATCTAGCGCGCCACTAGTCCACCAGCGGTCCATAGCGAAATTCAAATGCTCGTGGTCACTACTTCCTTTTCGATCGGCCTTTGAGCCTATTGGCTTTGTAGCGCCTAGACTCTGCGAATGGTAAGATTGCATATTGTATTGGGAGGCCTGATGACATGTCGACCGGAAACACAAACGATTCGGAAAACAGACCCGAGAGCCTCGTCTCAGAGTCTCAAGCGCGTCGCGACTTTCTCAAGAAGGCGGGACGGTTCGCGGCGGTAACGCCGCCGGCAATAACGCTTCTGCTCGGCACAAGCTTGAACTCCAGGGCAATTGCCAAATCGGGTGGATCACGTCCTGGCAAAGGTGGATCACGTCCGGGCAATGGATGGGGGGACAAGAACCACATTCATCTCGGCCCTTCCGGTCAGGTCCGCAAGGCCGGCTTTGGTCAAGCCCGGAGGGTTGATCGAGGTCACTCCGACAACGCCGGCGGCGGGTCCCACGGGGGCTCGAGGTCCGGCGATCCTAACTAGCCAGATACGACCCATCATTTGTGAAGGACATCACCGGCAAGGATACCCCGTTCGTTCAATGGAACGGGACAGGGCCGGTGAAGCCGCCTACGGCTGAGTAGCGGACGCTTCACCATTCGTTTACTATATTACATTGAATGCCGATCCCGAAGCGCGCACGCGAGAATGGATCGAAAAGACGGAACAATGGCGCTGAGGCGAGAACCGCATGTGCTTGTTGTTGGCGGGTCGGACTCCAGCGGCGGCGCCGGAATCTCGCGCGACATCGAGACGATCTCTTCCATTGGCGTGCGCACCTGCCTTGCTGTCACGGCACTAACAGTGCAGACGCACGAAGCCGTCATGGAAATCCATCATTTGCAACCCAGTCTGGTGGCCGATCAAATGCGGGCGGCGTTGCAAGCCAACACAGTGGCGGCCATCAAGATCGGCATGCTCGCGACGGCCGAGATCGTCGTTGCCGTTGCCGGCGCGCTGCGCGAGAATCCGCAGGTGCCGGCAGTACTTGACCCGGTGCTGGCCTCGACCTCAGGCCGGGCGCTCCTGGAAGCAGGCGCCATCACCGCCATGAAGCGCAATCTGATGCCGCTTTGCCGTCTCGTCACCCCAATTTCATCGAACTGGCGCTTCTTGCCGGCTCAGAACTGGCAGTGGATGAGGACGGCGCAGTTTGGCAAGGCCAAGAATTGCTGGTGGCCGGGTTGCAGGCCCTGCTGATCAAGGGCGGCCACGCATCGGGACCTCGATCGACCGATATTCTGTTGCGCCCCGATCACGAACCGATCCGCTTCGACACGCCGCGCCTTGCCGCATCGATGTGCGGGACGGGTTGCATACTGGCCAGCGCGATTGCTGCGCAACTGGCGAAGGCGAGGTCGCTTGAAGACGGCGTGCGCAAAGGCAAGCTGTTTGTTTTCGAGAAGCTGCAGAAGAATGCAGCCGAACGACAGTGACGCTGCCTCAGTCAATCTAATCGCGGCCGCGCAGCGATCAAGCCAATCCAGCGCTCTGCAGATAGCGCCGTGCCGGCGGGGAGGAGACCGGCAGGCGCGCCGCACATAGGTCGCGACCGTTTGGCAAGGATAGAAAAAGATCAGAGAACAGGCTTGGCAGCGTTTCTGGTCAGGATCGCTTCCTCATGCCACATCGCGCGTGGATACGCCAACAGCGGTCGGTTCAGTACGCGCTCGACGTAGCAGTGCACGACGAGCATCGCAATGCCGGGGGCTTTATTGCTTTCAGCGGCAACCGCCACTATGACTTCGCCGACTGTCTTTCAAGCCGCCCGGAGAGTTTCATGACAGAAGAAGCCGACAGCAACATCGACACCCTCATCGAGCTCACCGCCGATGTCGTGTCAGCCTATGTCTCGAATAATCCGGTCCCGGTGGGCGATCTTCCCGCCCTGATCGGCCAAGTGCACGCGGCCCTGAAAGGCACGGCCGGCAGCGTTTCCGAAGAGCCGGAGGCTCTCAAGCCTGCAGTCCCGATCAAGAAGTCGGTGGCGCCGGATTACATCATCTGCCTTGAAGATGGGAAGAAATTCAAATCGCTAAAGCGCCATTTGTCGACGCACTATGGACTGACACCGGATGCATATCGGGCCAAATGGGGCCTGTCGGCAGATTATCCCATGGTCGCGCCGAATTACGCCGCGGCGCGCTCGGCGTTGGCCAAGACGATGGGTCTCGGCCGCAAACCGAAAGAGCCGGAAAAGCCGGCGCCGGCGAAGCAGACCCACAAGAAGGTCGCAGCCTGACCTCATCTCCCAAGGTTAATCTGCCGCGCGGCAACCCCCAATGGAATTGGCGGAGGCCTGGAGCAATTTGCTGCTCCCGGCCCTCGTGTTGAGCCATGTTTCTCGCCCGCCCTTGTCAAGCGGCCGTCAGCACATCCGTCACTTGCCGCGTCCTTCCGGCTCTTGCGGGACGCGGCAGAAAATTCAGCCAGCTTTGGTGAGGCTGCCGGCACAGGACTTGCCAGTGCGTCCTGTTCGATCTCATAGTTGATCTTCTGGCCGTCAGTCAGCGTCGAGAGGCCCGCGCGTTCGACAGCGGAAATGGGGACAAAAACATCCTGACCGCCACTGTCGGGCTGGATAAATCCAAATCCCTTGGCGCTGTTGAAACACCTTCACGATTCCAGTCGCCATACGGGCCGAGCGAAGCCTAGCCGCAGGAGCCTGCTAAATTTCATCGTGAACGGTTGAAGTTCGTTTTTCCGGTGAAGCCCGGAGCAATGCAGCGCGGAATCCCGATCGCATTTGCGGCGCCCGTTCTAAAGAACGCGCCAATAAGCGCCGGCAGCTATATCTACGTGTGGCCCTATCTTGGCAGAGGTGGGAACGACCTGCTTTCTAGCCGGGATGCCGAGGACATACTTTTTAATCGTCGACGGCCGAGAAGAATTGATCGCTGAGCTCGAAGCCGCGGACGACGAGGTCCGCACCTACATCGGCGACCAGTTCAAAGCTCTGCTTGAAGCCCCAGATTTCGATGACTTTCTGGACGGCAATATCAGAGGCCCCAAGGCCGGGTCGAGATCGTGCGCGAGCGATTTGTCGCGATAAGCCAGAATGCCAGCGGCGGCTGACATGGGCTTCGAAGTTGATTGGCACAGCCAGCAGGGCACAAGAACTCCCGATAACCGCGACTATGTCGGTGTCGGTAGGGGCATAGGGGCGGGCCGGAGCACGACCGCCGTCCCCGGCTCCCGATATTGCGTCCATCAAAACTGCTTTTTACGGGAGGGGCTCGAAAGCAAGATTAGACTGAGTTGGCTTGAATAGCCGAGCTCAAGGGCTTTTGTTCTTTTCCAGCAGGCCATGCTGCGCTACTGCCCGAAAATAAATCCTATTCTAGACCTCGGCCAGGTCACAGCGAGATGAAGCCAAGGGTTCCTAAATCAAAATCTTTTGCGGGAATGCTCATGCATTCATCGGTTTTGATGCAGGATCGTCTCGGCGGCGATGAAGCCCCATGTCATGTTGGGGCCGAGGGTCGTGCCGGCTCCTACGGCGCGGGTGCCGATGGGGTTGGCCATAGCCAGCCCGGCCGCATAAAGACCGGGGATGATCGAGCCGTCCGGTCTCAACACCTGCGCTCGCTCATTGGTGCGGGCGCCGCCCTTGGTGCCGAGAATTGAGCGATTGATCGTCATGCCGACATAGGGAGGCTTGTCGACAGGCTTCAGCCGGCCCTCGGGTCCATGCGCCTTGTATTCCTCCCAGCCGTTCTCACCGCGGCGGAAATCCGCGTCATGGCCCTTCGCGCAAAAATCATTCCAGCGGGCGATTGTCTCCTCGAGCGCCACCGCCGGCAGCCCGAGCTTGGCGGCAAGACCGCCGATCGTATCGGCCTTCTTGACCCAATCGCGCTCGTAGGAGGCGTACCAGCGGAAAGGCAGCGACGTTTTCAGGAAACGGTGATCGCCAATGAGATAGCAGGGCAGATTGACGGGCAAGCCATCCGGTCCGCGCGCATCGATCGCCTCGCCGATATTGAAGTCGTTTTCACTGACGAAGCGCTTTCCACCGCGATTGACCACGATCGAATGCGGCTCGGCCTGGAAGGTCATGGGCAAGCCGTGCGGCTGTCCTTGGTAGCGCGTCGGCAGGCAGGGATAGACGTTCGCCTGGTCCATGCGGTCCAATTGCGCGCCAACGGAAGCCGCGAGCTTCTGGCCGTCGCCCTCGTTGCTGCGCGGGCTGCCGATCCGGTCGAATGCACCGGGGAAATGGCGCATACACATATCGGCATCCCATTCGAAGCCACCGGTGGCTATCAAGACGCCGCGCCGCGCGAGAATCTTCGTTCGTTGGCCGTCGCTCTCCACTTCCGCGCCGGTGACGCGAGAGTCCGGTTCCTGAAGCAGGTCGACGGCGCGCGTCCCCAGCCGAAAGGTGACGCCGGCATCGAGGCAGCCCCTGATGAGCCCGGTCATCAGCGCCGTGCCCTGCCCGCCGGAATTCGTCAGCCATCGCCAAAGAAGCCTCGGCCAGACCTTGAGCCCGGCCAGGATAGGGCGGTGATAAAGATCGAGGTCAACCACCTCCTGGTAAGTGAAGCTGTGCGGCAAGGTGGAGCGGCGCAGCCGGGCTGCGAACCTGCCAAGGATACGGCGGCTAAGTGGTCTGGGCGAGACCATGCGTCCGTAGAGCTTGCCGCCCGGCGCTTCGGCGAAGGGGTCCGGCTCGTTGACCAGGCGAAAATCGAGCGGCGTGTTGCCGGACAGGAAGCGCAGCATGTCCGGCGCGGCCCTGACGAAGGCGCTCCAGAGCGCGTCTTCCTTACCTGCCCAGCCCTCGGGCGCAACGTGGCGTAGATAGGTCAGCGCGTCTTCGCGGCTATCGGCAATGCCGGCCTCGGCCGCGGCGTGATTGGCGGGCACCCATACGCCGGCGCCTGACATGGCTGATGTGCCGCCCAGCCATTCGCTCTTTTCGATCACGAGAACCGTGAGACCGCCGTTGGCGGCCCTCAATGCCGCCGCGCAGGCCGCCGACCCCGAACCGATGACCAGAACGTCGAATTTATCCATTGGCGTTCCCCTGCTTTTTGTCGCCGCAACACTATAGGAGCAGGAAATTAAATCTGTCTACTATTGTGTCGACACTTTTTTGCCTATAGCTTCCCTGGAGGTCGGCAGCTTGTCGGCTCGACCCTCGCAGCTCCTTTCGACAGGTAGAACCATGGACGATACCCGCCTTCCAACCGCCCCGTCCGGCATCCATATTTCCGGATCCGAAACGCGCGAAAGCTACTGGCAGCCGGTGCCGGCAAACGGCCATATCGACGTGGCGCTCGCGCCGCATATCGTCGGCATGGAGCACCCCTTCGGGCTGGGCACGCAATCGGTGGCGCCCGGCGGCTATGTGCGCGAACACACGCATGACCGCAACGAAGAGACGATCTACGTCATCGAAGGCCATGGCCGCGCCGTCATCGAAGGCAAGGAATATCCGCTGGAACCGGACAGCGTGGTGTTCCTGCCGAAGAATGTCAGGCACATGTTCATCAACGATGGCGAGACGCGCCTGCGCTGGGTCTGGTTGATCGTGCCGAACGGGCTCGAGGACTTCTTTCGCCTTATCGGCAAGCCGCGCAAGCCGGGCGACCGCGTGCCGTCCAATTTCCCGCGCCCGGAAAACGTCCTGGAGATCGAGCGCAAGACGGTTTTCGGGGCAGACCTCGCCGACAAGTTCGATCCCCTGAAACAGAACCCCTGAAGAAGCCCCGATGGTGACGCTCGGCCTCATCGGCTTCGGCACGATCGCGCGCGAGATCGTCTCCGCTTTCCCACCGGACTCATGTCGCTGGGTAGCGCTAATGCGCGAAGGCGCCCGCCCCGCCCTGCCGGCAAATGTCAGCACTGTCACGCAGCTGGACGCGCTGATCGACGCGCGCCCAAGCGCGGTGGTGGAGGCGGCAGGCCAAGAGGCAGTGGCCGCCTACGTCCCCGCGCTTCTCGACGCCGGCATCCCAACCATCATCGCTTCGGTCGGCGCGCTCTCCGATCCGGTACTTGCCACCCGGTTGACCGATGCTTCACGCAACGGCGGCGCGCGCTTGGTCCTGCCATCAGGCGCGTTGGGCGGCCTCGACTACATCAGGGCAATAGCCGCCCTTCCCGATGCGCGGGTGCGCTATACCTCGCGCAAACCGCCGGCAGCCTGGGCAGCGGAGCTAACTTCAGCCGGCCTTTCGGCCGGCGATGGCGCCATAACCCTCTTCGAGGGTACGCCAGCCGAAGCAGCAAAACTCTATCCGAAAAACCTCAACGCCGCCTTCGCCGTGGCGCTCGCTGCAGGCATCGACAAGGTCTCGGTGAGCGTGGTTGCCGATCCGAAAGCTGCCGGCAACACGCATGAAATTGAGGTCGAGAGCACCGCTGGCACCGCCTCCTTCCGCCTCATCAACGCGCCCTCGCCCAACAATCCGAAAACCTCGATGCTCACGGCGCTCAGTCTCGTAGCGGCCCTTGGCGAGTTGCTCGATAGGGAAGGGCCTCGCTGATGCCCTTCTTCACCGCCGCCGATGGCTGCCGCATCCACTACGAGACGTTCGGCAGCGCTGGCCCGCGCCTCATCCTCATCCCGGGGCTCGGCGGTGACGGAAGATTCTGGGCTGGCGTGGTGCGCCTGCTCGAGACCGACCATCGCATCATCGTCACCGACCATCGCGGCGCCGGTCGCAGCGATCGCCCGGAAAGCCCCTGCTCCATTCCCCTGATCGCCAGCGACATTGCCGGGCTGCTGGCGCAGACGGGCGGTTCCGCACACATTGTCGGGCATTCCACCGGCGGCGCCATCGCGCAGGTGCTGGCGCTCGATCATGCGGAACTCGGCCTGAGCTACACGATCAGCAGTTCCTGGGCGCGAGCCGACGCCCGTTTCCGCACGCTCTTCAGCGCCCGCGCCGAACTGCTGGAGGCCGGCATGGCCGAAACCTACCAGCGCCTTGGCAATGTGCTCTGCCACGAACCGTCCTACCTCGAAACGCATGCCGGACAGCTCGAGGCAGCCGTCGCCGCCGCCGCTCATAGCCTGGCTCCGCTCACGGTCACCGCCGCACGCGTCCGCATGCTGCTCGACCACGATCGCCTTGACGACCTGCCGCGTATCGACGCCCCGGTTCAGGTGATTGCGGCCACCGGCGATATCCTGACGCCACCCGCCCTTTCACAGGCGATAGCCGCTGCGATACCGGGTGCGGGATTTGTCCCTGTTGCCGGCGCGCATTTTCATCCGCTCGCCGACCCCGAGGGTTTTGCCACCATCATTCGCCGTTTCATTCCCGAAGCTCACCTAGACCGCATAGCATCATGATCGCTGACCTCAGCCCCGCTCTCATCGACCCGCGCCTCAAGCCTGGCGCCGAACTCCTTGCTGATGGGCGCGGGATGGCGCGCGACTGGCGCCTCGGCGGCTGCCGCTTCCTCGCCGAGACCGGAATGCCGTCCGAGGCCGCATGGAAGCGCAAGGCAGTGGCCGAAAAGCGTGTCATGCAGCACGCCCATATCGGCTTTAGAAGCGTCGACCGCACCGTGGCAGCGATCGGCGAGGTGCATGAGCAATGCCGCAAGGCTGGGGTGACGGTCGACCGTTTCGGCATCACCCTCGACTGGTCGATGGGATATCCGCAGGCCATGCGCGCCAAGGCCGCGCGCGGCACCGGGATCGTGCTCACCGGTCCCGAGGATTTCGCGCGCATCACCAACGCCGCGCCCGCTGCTGCTCATTTCGGCGACTTCATGCTCGGCCTGCCGGGCGCGGTGGAAAACACCCGCGCCGCGATCGCCGCCGGGGCAACGGCCATCGGCAATCTGGGACAGTATTTCACCTTCCGGCTGCCCTATTGGGACGATGACGTGGCAACCACCGAAGCGACCGTCACCGCGCTCGGCCTGATTGCCGCGCAGGATGCCGAAATCCTCGTCCATTCCAACCTCGACGACGGATTCGCCGGGCTGTTCATCGACATGGCTTGCGCGCTCGGCATGGTGCTAGTCGAAAAGCACATCGTCGAGGACCTGATCGGCGCGCGGCTCGGCCATTGCTACGGCCACCATTTTAGCGATCCGCTTTCGCGCACCGCCTTCCATGCCGCGCTGGTGCGGGTCAGCGACACGCCAGGCACCATGATCTTCGGCAACACCGTCTCCTACCAGTCGACCGCGGCAGGCAATTACGCAAGCCTGGCGAGTTATCTCCTGGCCGACATACTCGCCGTTGGGCGATGGCCCTCCGGCCATGCGATCAATCCGGTGCCGGTGACCGAGAACCAGCGCATTCCCGATGTCGACGAGATCATCGACGCGCAGACCTTCGCGCACCGGCTCACGCTGAACGCACCGTTCTACGACCCCGTCTTCGACTGGGCCAAGGTGGAGGCGATGGCCGATGTGCTGGTCGAAGGCGGGCGCCGCTTTGCCGATGCCGTCATGAAGGGGCTGGCCGAGCGGGGGGTGGATACCGAAGACCCGGCCGCGCTGATGCTCGCCATCCGCCGCATGGGGCCGAAGCGCATGGAGGCGCTGTTCGGTCCGGGCGCGGACGGCATGCGCGGGCGAACGCCCTTGATCCATGCCGAATGGGCCCGCGAACTCAACCACAAGGCCGCAGCCTGGGCCTCGATACAGAAACCGCTGGCAAGGCAAGAACCCCTGACCGTCTGCATCGGCACGACCGACGTCCATGAGCACGGCAAATATCTCGTCGAGCAGGCACTGGCGGGACTGGGCATTGCCGTCGCCGATGCCGGCGTGGCCGTCGACCCGGAAGCGCTCGTCGCCCATGCGGCGGAGACCAGGGCGAATGCCGTCGCCATCAGCACCTACAACGGCGTGGCGCTTCGCTACGCACAGGCGGTGAAGGCAGCGATGGCGGCGCGCGGACTCGTCCTGCCGGTGCTCATCGGCGGACGACTGAACGAAGTGCCCAAGGAGTCCAATTCGGACCTGCCGGTCGACGTGACCAAGGACATTGCGGACCTTGGCTGCCTGCCCTGCGCCGATCTCGACGAGATGCTGCGCGCCCTGCGTTCCATCCGGCCTGTTGCCTGAAGCGGCAGGCTTCGTTTTCCGCCACGACAGGCGCGCCCTCACCAGGCGGTCATGCCGCCGTCGACTGTCAGGATCGAGCCAGTGGCGAAAGAGGATTCGTCGCTGGCGAGCCACAGGATTGCATTTGCGATTTCAATCGGTTGCGCGACGCGATTCATCGGCGAACGTGCGTTCAATGCCGCGACAAACCCCTGAGGATCGGGATGAGTTTCCAGCATGCTTTCGAAATAGCTCGACCAGGTCACACCCGGCGCCACGGCATTGACGCGGATCTTGTCTGCAACATGGTCAAGCGCCATGGCACGCGTCAGCGCCGCGACGCCGCCCTTGGAGGCGACATAGGCCGCCCGATCGGCAAGTCCGACATGGGCCACGTTGGAAGCGGTGTTCACGATCACCCCGCCGCCACCCGCGGTCATGACGGGAATGACATATTTGGAGCAGAGAAAGACGCCCTTGAGGTTCACGGCCATGAGCGCGTCCCAATCCGCCGCCGCAGTGGTGACAACCGAACCGCGTATGCCGTAACCGGCATTGTTGACCAGAATGTCCACCCGACCGAATGCCTCTCGCGCGCGGCGCACCATCGTCGCCACGGAGGCTTCGTCCGAGACGTCCGCCTCAGAGGCCAGCGCTCCGGTCCTGCCGGCCACCTCGCTGGCCCGCGCGCCGTCGCGGTCGACGACCAGAACGCGCGCGCCCTCCTTCGCAAACAGTTCCGCGACGGCGGCCCCGATACCAGCGCCGGCTCCGGTCACGACGGCTGCTTTGCCCTTCAAACGCATGATCGATCCCTTTTTCAAAAACTTGTTTTGCCCTATTTTGCAGAAGCGCTTGCAAAGTGTCGACACTTTTGTATTTAATTTCGGCACGAACTCGGGGATATCAGTGAAAAACACTCCTTCCGTCGAACAACATCTGGAAATCTATCGCCGGATGCTGCTGGTGCGGCATCTGGAAGAGAGCCTTGGTGCGCTTCACAAGGAAGGACGCACGCGCGGTCCGATCCATCGCTGCGATGGCCAGGAAGCCGTCGGTGTCGCCGCGACCGCCGTGCTGGAGACGGGCGACAAGGTCGCCACCACCCATCGTGGCCACGCGGTCTATATCGGCAAGGGCATGGCCGTGCACCCGGTGGTGGCCGAGATCTTCGGACGGGCTACCGGTGCCTGTGGCGGGCGCGCCGGCCACATGCTGGTGGCCGATGCCGAAAAGGGCGTGATCGGCGGCAACGCGATAGTCGGCGCGGGCATTCCTGCCGCCACCGGCATGGCGCTGTCCATGCAGATCCTGGGCACCGGCAATGTCGCCATGTGCGTCTTCGGCGACGGCGCCGCGCAGACCGGCATTTGCCACGAGGCCATGAACATGGCCGGGCTGTGGAAGCTGCCTGTCGTTTTCGTGCTCGAACACAACCAGTTCGGCCTGACCGTTCCCTCCGAGGTCCAGTCGCCGGTCGAGGATCTGTCGATCCGCGCCGCCGGCTATGCGATGCCGGCCGAGATCGTCGACGGCAATGACGCGGTGGCCGTCTATCGCGCCGTCTCGACCATGGTTGAGCGTGCCCGGCGTGGCGAGGGTCCCGGCATGGTCGAATGCAAGACCTACCGCGTCGAGGGTTTTTCCACCTCCGACATGGGTGGCTACCAGAAGCCGGAGGACATCGCGGCCTGGAAGGCGCGCGATCCGCTGATCGTCTCGCGCAAGGCGCTTTTGGGCGAAGTCGGCGAGGCGCAGCTCGCCGGGATCGAGGCGGCGGCCAAGGCTGAGGTAGACGAGGCATTCGAGGCCGCCCTCTCTGACCCGATGCCCGAATTCTCGCTCGACGAAGCCTGCAACCCCTACAGCGAGGCGCACTGACATGGCCATGATGCGGTATGCCGAAGCACTCAATGCGGCACTGCGCGAAGAGATGCAGGCCGACCCCTCCGTCTTCCTCTTCGGCGAGGACATCGGCCGCTATGGCGGCGTCTTCAAGGTGACGAAAGGGCTGATGGAGGAATTCGGCGAAACGCGGGTGCGTGACACGCCAATCTCCGAACAGGCGCTGACCGCCATGGCCGTGACCGCCGCTATGACCGGCACGCGGCCGGTGCTGGAAATCATGTATGCGGATTTCGTGCCGCTGACACTCGATGCGCTGGTCAACCAGGCCTCGATCTACAACTACATCTGGAACGGCCAGGTGAAGATGCCATTCGTGCTGCGGACGCAAGGCGGCGGCGGCGCTGGTGCCGGCGCGCAGCACTCCAAGGCGCTCGATTCCATGCTTGCCCACATACCCGGAATCAAGGTGGTCGCGCCTTCGACGCCCGCAGATGCCAAAGGCATGCTGAAGGCCGCGATCCGTGACGACCAGCCGGTGGTCTTCCTGGAGCACAAGCTGCTCTACAACACCCGCGGCGAAGTGCCGGACGGCGATGAGACGGTGCCGCTCGGCAAGGCCGCGACCATGCGCGAGGGCAGCGACATTTCGATCTTCGCCACGTCAAAGATGGTGGTGGAGGCGTTGAAAGCTGCCGACCTTCTCGCGGCCGATGGCGTTTCGGCCGAAATCGTCGATCTCCGGTCGCTGCGCCCACTCGATGTCAACGCCATCGTTGCCTCGATCTCGAAAACGCACCATGCCGTGGTGGTCAACGAGGGTTGGCGCTTCTGCGGCTACGCCGCCGAGCTTTCGGCAACGATCATGGACCACGCCTTCGACGAACTCGACGCGCCGGTCGCGCGCGCCACCTTGCCGGACATGCCGATCCCCTATTCCGAACCGCTGGAAACGGCGATGCTGCCAAGTGCCGAGAAGATCCGCACTGCCGCGCTGAAGACGCTGAAGTGACGGAGGCGGCGATGGCAACCCATCCGATCAGCATCGACAGCGCCGGCGGCGAATATATGGAAGCCGTGCTGGTGATCGCCTGGGCGGTGAAATCAGGCGATCCGGTCAAGGCCGGAGATCTTCTCGTCACCGTCGAAACCGCCAAGGCCGCAACCGAAATCGAAGCCGACCGCGACGGTTGGCTGGCGGAAATCTTCTTCGCCGAGGGACAGGAAGCGCCGGTAGGCGCCGTGCTTGGCACGATCGCTGACGAGAAGCCGATCGCTGGCAAACCCGCTTCGATCGCGCCGACCACGGCTGCGGCTGCGGAATCCAATCCGCGCGAGCCTGTGGCAAGTGAAGCGCCCTCCTCCATCCGGCAACCCGGCAGCCGTGCGATCGCAAGCCCGCTTGCCCGGCGACTTGCCGCCGCGGCCGGGCTTGACCTTGCCACCATTTCGGGAAGCGGCCCGCACGGGCGCATAAAGAAGCGCGACATCGATGCCACCCTTGCCGCCCTCTCGAACGAACATGACGGTGCAGTTCAGCGGACGCCGGCCGCGGGCCAGACTCCGTCCGTTGCCGCGCCGGCACTGGCCCGGCAGACGGCGCCCGTGGTCCTCATCCATGGCTTCGGGGCGGATGGCTCGGTGTGGCGACAAGTTGTCCCGTTGCTCGGGCCGGGGATCGAGACAATCAGCCTCGATCTGCCCGGCCATGGTGCGGAAGCGGCAAGACCTGCGAAGAGCATCGAGGAGATCGCCTTCCTTCTCTCCGACCGGCTGGAGGATATGGGCGTTGGCAATGCCCATCTCGTCGGCCACTCCCTGGGCGGTGCGGCGGCTCTCGCGCTCGCCCGGCTGGGCCGTCTCGCCGTGCGTTCGGCAACGCTTCTCTCCCCGGGCGGGCTTGGCCCGGAGATCAATGCAGGCTTCATTGCCGGCCTTGCCCGCGCGACCACGGCGCAGGCCCTCGAGCGGTGGCTGACGGTGATGGTCGGCGACCCCTCGGCCTTGCCGGGCGGCTATGCGCAGGCCGCGCTCAGACAGATGGAAAAGACCGGCAACCGCGACGCGCTCGCGGCGATGGCCGAAAGCCTGTTTCCGGATGGGACGCAGGGGTTCGATCTTGCGGGCGCGCTTGCAGAGCTCACCGTACCGACGCGGCTCCTCTGGGGCAGGCTCGACCGTATTATCCCGGTCGCCCATGCGGCGCGCGCGCCGGGCTTCACTGCTGTTCATCTTCTCGATGGCATTGGCCATGTAGCGCAGATAGAGGCGCCGGCGCTGGCAGCCCGACTGATTACCGAGACGGTGCGGAGCGCCGGCTGAGCCGGCAGTCCGCTTGGCCCTCGCGGATCAGCCGCGGGAGGCAGACAAGACCACATGACGCCGGCGTCGAGGACGCCGGACAGGATGCCAGAAGGAGTGACCAAGATGATCTTCGACCATCGCACCTATACCGCCCGCCCGAACAAGCTTTCGCATTTTCTCAAGCTCTACGAGGAGGTCGGCCTGCCGATGCAGCAGCATTATCTGGGTGAGCCATTCGGCTTCTTCCAGACGCATATCGGCGACCTCTCGCGCACCGTGCATCTGTGGAAATATGAAAGCCTGGCCGATCGGGAGGAGCGGCGCGACCGCATGGAGGCCGACCCCGAATGGCAGGCCTATCGGCGCAAGGTGATCGAGACCGACTATCTTCTCGACATGCGTAACCAGATCCTCAAACCCGTCTCCTTCTTCAATCCCGGAAAATAAAATGGACCTGATCTTCTCGGCCGAGGGACGCAGCTGGCCGCTGCGCCTCACCGGCGATGCCGACCGCACGCGCCGTGCGTTGCTTTCTGCCTTGCCCATGCGCCTGCAGCTCCACACGCCCAAGATCGCCGGCAGCCATATCTATTGGCATGCCCCCTTCGTGGAGGATATCGAAGGCGCAACGCATGTGCTTTCCGCGACCGCCGGCGCCTTCATCTACTGGCCGGTGCGGCAGTTCCTCGAAATCACCTTCGCGCCGCTCCAGGCGGAAAATGCCGAGATCACAGTTCTCGGCCATCTTGACGCGCCGATGGTGGGCATTGCCGAGCTTGCCGCGACACTGAAGCGGGACCAGGGCCGCCACATTCTGGAAGGCACGCTTGTCCGGTCGGATGGCGGCGTGTCCGAGCCTTCGCCGTCATCGTCGCTGCCGCAGGATATCATCGCCGCGCGCAAAGCGCTGTGGGCGGCCTGTCCCGCCGACATCAGCCGGGTCACCGCGTCACGCGCTATCATGCACCCGGCAGGTCCCGTCTTCACCGCGGAGTCGGAAGCGCGGGTGCTGCACGAATTCCTGTGGTGGGTCCGCGCCGAGCGCGGCCGGAAGGACGAAATGGTGCTGCGCCAGACGGCCGCGCTCGCGCTCGACAAGACCGCGACCCGGCTGCGCGACTTCTGCCACATGGAGGAAACGCCGGCCCTGCTTTTCCGGCTCAAGGCGGCGATGGACGACGAACATCCTTTCGATCCCCTGATCGACGAGGCAATCTTGGTTGCCGGACGGATCGGCGCCTGGCTCGATCTTCTCATCCCGTGGAACGACCTCAATGAGGCCTTCCGCGCAGCGCTTGACGGAAGGAGGGTGGGATGATGGAAAAACTGACCATCGGCATTGTCGGTTTCGGCGTGATCGGGCAGCGCTGGACGGCTTGCTTTGCCCATGCCGGCCACGCGGTGCGCGTGTTCGATCCGACGGAGCGGCGCGAGGCAGCGTTCAGCGAGGCGCTGCCCGCACTCATGGCCGACCTCGACGCGTTGAAGGGGGCCTCGCCCGCGCCCGGTACGATCCATCTTTTCCCGACGCTCGCCGAGACGCTCGAAGGCGTCGATTTCGTGCAGGAGAACGGCCCGGAAGACCTGGCGCTCAAGCGCCGGCTGCTGGCCGAAATCGAAGACCATGTCGGCGATGAGATCGTCATCGCTTCCTCTTCATCGGCCCTGCTGGTGTCCGACATGCAGGCCGAGTGCCGCCTGCCTGGCCGCGTCGTGCTCGGACACCCCTTCAATCCGGCGCATCTGATGCCGCTGGTCGAGATCGTCGGCGGCAAGGCATCCGATCCACAGGCGATCGCCCGGGCACGCGCCATCTACGAAGCCATCGGCAAGAAGCCGGTGACGCTCAACCGGGAAGTGACCGGCCATATCGCCTTGCGCCTGATGGGCGCCATGTGGCGCGAGGCGATCGCGCTGGTGCGCGACGGCGTAGCCTCGGTCGAGGATGTCGATCGCGCGTTCATGTATGGGCCGGGTGCGAAATGGACGCTGCAAGGCTCATTCATTTCCAACAGCCTCAACGCCGAGGGCATTGAAGACTTCCTGCGCAAATATGGCCCGACCTATCAGGCGATCTGGGACACGCTGCTCGACGCGAAGCTTGACGAGGAGACGATCCGCGCCGTGACGGCCTCGACCGCGGCAGCGGTGGACGGGCGCAGCCAGGTAGACCTGAAGGCCGCGCGCGAGGCTGGCCTCGTCGGCATTTTGAAAACGGTGGCCGAACGCGGCGCGCTCTAATCATCACGGTTCAGGAGAACGGCCATGACCTATCACACCGCCCTCGTCACCGGTGCCTCGAAAGGCATCGGCGCCGCGATCGTCGAGAGCCTGATAGCGGAGGGCTTGATCGTCCATGCGCTCGCGCGCAACCATGACGCGCTGCAGGTCCTGCAGGCACAGCTCGGGCCGTGCGTAAAACCGCTCGTTGCCGATGTGCGCGACCACGAAGCGATCGCCACTGCGCTCGGTGCGGCGGAAATCGATGTGCTGATCAACAATGCCGGCGGTCTGGCGACCGTGCGCCCGCTGCATGAGCAGAGCGCGGAGGAAACAGCCGAGGTGGTGGCGCTGAACCTCACCGCGCCCTTGCAGCTCATCCGAATGTTGCTGCCGGGCATGATAGCGCGCAAGCGCGGCCACATCTTCAACCTGACCAGCACGGCAGCTAGCGGCGTCTTTCCCGGCACGACGACCTACGGTGCGGCAAAGGCCGGCCTTTCGCAGGCCGGCCGCATCCTGCGCTTCGATCTCGCAGGCACCGGCGTGCGGCTGACCGAGATCGCCCCCGGCCGTGTGGAGACGGATTTCTACCTGAAGGCCTTCGACGGCGACCGTGAGGGCCTGCGCAAGCGCATGTACTCGCAACAGCGGCCGCTCGGCCCGGCCGACATTGCCGCCGTGCTTGTTGCCGCGCTGCGGATGCCGGACCATGTCGACATCGCCGAACTGATCGTTGCGCCAAGCGAACAGGCAGCCGGCGGCCATACCTATCCGGCCGCGCCGCAACGATGAGCGCGCGTGGCGTCAGCGACGCCGCGCCTCAGCCTGGCCCCGTCAATTTGTCGAGCACCGCCGTGCAAGCCTCCTCCCAGGCCGCAGGCACACCGCGCGCAGAAAGCACCTGCAGGCCCCGCTCGGTGATGCCGCCCGGTGTCACCAGCTCTTCGAGCATCTGGTCCATCGGTTCGCTCTTCTCCGCAATCAGCCGCCCGGCGGCCACGAACGTCATTGCCGTCAGCCGGCGGGCGATTGCCGGATCGAGACCTTGGGCGCTCGACCATTCAGCCGTGTTGCGGATCAGATCCTGCGCCCAGCCGTAGACGGCGGCGCTGACCGTCGCCACCTCGAAATCCTTTTCGCTGCCGAGCGCGATCGAGGGCCCGAGCCGGTCGAGGACCGTCCGCGCCTGCTCGATGTCGGGGAAATAGACCGTCGGACTGGCGGCAATCTCCGAAGCGGTGAACGGCATGGCGCGGACAGCGCGCGCGGGCGCGACCTCGAGCCGCGACAACGATACGCCGGCGCAAACCGAAACCACCACCTGCTCCTTGCGCCACGGCAAGCCTGCAACCGCCTGCGGCGCATGGGCGGGTCGCACGGAGAGAATAACGACATCGGACCGTTCGACGAGATCGTAATTGTCAGCCGCCAGCCGAAAGCCATAGCGGGCAGAAAAATCGGTCGCCTTGCCGCGCGGCGACAACAGTATCGTTTCAGGGTCGAGCCCGGAATGCAGGAAACCTGCCAGCATGGACGCCGCCAGGTGCCCGACGCCAAGAATGCCTATGATCATCCGTTGTCTCCCGGGTTGCAACCTGCGGCTTGCCATTCACATGAAGTTGGGAAAGAAAGAGGCACCGTAAAGTGTCGACACAGCCTGCAGACAAATCAGATTGGAATCTTCATGACCGAACGAGCTGAGACCGGCGCCGACAGCGACCCGTCCCTTGCGAACGAGGCCGAGACGCGCCGCAGCGCCGACAGCAGCGAGCGCGCTTACAACACCATCCGCAAGCTTTTGGTCGAGTTCAAGCTGAAGCCTGGCGAACGCATCAACGAGGTCCAGCTTTCGCGCAGCCTCGGTGTGTCGCGCACGCCGATCCGCGAGGCGCTGAACCGGCTTGCTTCCGAGGGCTTCGTTTCGCTCACACCCAATCGTGGCTTCTTCGTCAGGAGCCTCAGCACCGAGGGCCTGCTCGACCTCTACGAACTGCGCTCCATCATAGAGTGCGCCGCCTTCAAGCTGATGTGCGAGCGTGCGGACGACAGCGATCTCGATCGGCTGCGGCGGTATTGGGAGGCGATCGTCGATGTCTATCGCGACCAGCCGCCGGATATCATCCTGGCCGAGGACGAAGGCTTCCATCTGCTCATCGCCGAATTGTCCGGAAATCCGGAACTTGTCGGCCAGCTCAGCTCTATCAATGCGCGCATCCGCTTCATCCGCCGCATCCAGATCGAACATCCCTCGCATGACAAGGCGCAGATCACCTCCCACTCGGCGATCGTTGAAGCCGCCGTCAAGCGGGATGCCGAGAACGGCGCGAAATTGTTGCGCGAACATATCGAAATGACCGTCTCCGCCACGCAGCAGGCGCTGAAGGACGCACTGCTCAAGGTTTTCGCACCCGACAACGGCGCCGACCTGAAGCGCCGGCGAAGGGTGCGCGATCTGTAATTGCTAATTGAGCACAAAATTGAACGCAATAGTGTCGACACTTTCTTGACGACGCTCTCTTTGTCTGCTTCGATGGGCTCACACGGGGAAGAAGACCGGAACGGCCTCTCCTGTCGTAGTCAGCAGCTAAGGGGAACCATGATGAAAAAACTTATCGCCGCACTTCTTCTCGGCGCGTCGCTTTTTGCAGCGCCGGCCATGGCCGAACAGATCACCGTCGGCCTTTCCGCGCCGCTCTCGGGCGCGCAGGCCTATTTCGGCACCACCTGGCATAACGGCTTCAAGCTCTACGTCGACAAGCTGAACGCGGATGGCGGCGTCAATGGCGTCACCGTTGCCTATGACCAGCAGGACGACAAGGCCGATCCGCGCGAGGGGACGCTTGTGGCCCAGAAATTCTGCGACAACGACAAGGTCGTGCTTGGTCTGGTGAATTTCAATTCCGGCGTCGCCCAGTCCACGCTGCCGATCTATGAGGACTGCACGTTGCCGACCATGACCTTCGGCTCCAATCCGTCCCTCACCAAGCAGGGCTACAAGTTCATGGTGCGCCCGGTGGCCAACGATCTGGCGGGAGCATTGCTGCCAGCCGAATATGCGCTGGGCAAGCTTGGGGCCAAGACGGCCCTGGTCGTCAACGACAAACAGGTTTTCGGGCAGGGAATCTCCGAAATCTTCGCCAAGAACTTCCAGGATGGCGGCGGCAAGGTCATCGACACGATTTCGGTCGCGCCAAGCGATGTGGACTTCGCCGCCGTGCTGGCGCAGATCAAGCCGAAGAAGCCCGACGTCATCTATCTCGGCGCCGTCATGCCGCAGCTGGCGCTCTTTGCAAAGCAGATGCATGAGCAAGGCATCACCGCCACCCTGATCGTACCCGATGGCGGTTATACGCCGGACCTGATCAAACAGGCCGGCGAGCCCAACGTTCAGGGCACGATCGTCGCCATCCAGGTGCCGCCGATGGATGCCTCGCCGGAGATCGCCGATTTCGCCAAACTCTACAAGGCCAAGTACGGCGAGGAAGCCGGCCCTTACTCGATCTATGGCTATGTGCAGGGCCAGATCCTCGAACAGGTGCTGAAGACGACCAAGGGCCTGACGCGCGAGGACATCAACGCGGCGCTGCACGCGGTCAAGGTCAAGACCGCCGTGGGTGAACTGGAATTCGACGAAACGGGCGAACTTAAAGTCGCCCCATCGTACCTCTACAAGGTCGAGGGGTCGAAGTTCCAGCTTGTCGGCTCGAAATAGCAGCCGGGCGCCGGAGCCGCCTGCCATTTTAAAGGCGGCTCCTCTTGCCTGTCGACGGCCGCGCCTGACAAGAGTGCGACGGACCGTCGATCGGGAACCCATTGCACAGGACACCGGCCCATGCTGGGAAACCTCATTCAACAGACGGTCAACGCGTTGACCATCGGCTCGATTTACGCGCTGATCGCGCTCGGCTACACGATGGTCTATGGCGTGCTGCGCATGATCAATTTCGCTCATGGCGAGATGTTCATGCTCGGCGCCTATGTCGCCTTTCTGGTCCTCAGCATGCTGGTCGGCGATGTCGGCATGGCGGGCGCGATTGCGCTTACCGTGGCCTTTGTCGTCGCTGTCTTCCTGGTGGGCTTCATCGGCGTCGGTATTGAACGCGTTGCCTACAAACCGTTGCGAAACTCCACCCGGCTTGCGCCGATGCTGTCCTCGCTTGGCGTCTCGCTCTCGCTGGTCACCGGCATGCAGATTCTTGCCGGCCCGCAGCCGGTCGCCTTTCCGAGCTTCTTTCCCGTCGTCCGCTACGAGGTGCTGGGCGGCACCATCACCTCTATGCAGATCGGCATCCTCGTCGCCGCCTTCGTGTTGATGCTCAGTCTGCATTTCCTCGTCAACCGCAGCCGTATCGGCATCATCGTGCGTGCCGTTTCGGAAAGCCGCCCCACCGCACAGCTTCTGGGCATCAACGTCAACGGTGCGATCTCGATGGTGTTCTTCGTCGGCCCGCTGCTCGGGGCGGCCGGCGGCATCCTCTATGCCAGCTATTACGGCATCATGTCGCCGACGATGGGCGCCGTCATTGGCTTGAAGGCCTTCACCGCGGCGATCCTCGGCGGCATCGGTTCCATTCCCGGCGCCATGCTTGGCGCCTTCATCCTCGCCTTCGTCGAAGTGGGCGGAACCGCGCTGCTGCCCGTCATCACCCATGGCGTGCTGGGCACCGAATATCGCGATGTGCTCACCTTCGCGATCCTCATACTCGTGCTTCTCGTTCGTCCCGCCGGCATATTGGGCGAGGCCGTGTCGGAGGAAAGCATCGTGTACAAGAGGGAATTCTGATGTCCGTCGCCGAGAGCCTCGCGGCTGCCAGGCCGCGTTCAAGCCGGGCCGTCGCGTTCCTTGTCTTTGCCATCGCAATCGCGCTGATCGCGGCGACGCCCTTCCTGCCCAATTACTACATCCGCGTCATCGACAGCCTGCTGATCTACATCCTGCTCGGCATCGGCCTAAACATCGTCATCGGCTATACCGGCCTGCTCGATCTCGGCTTCGTCGCCTTCTATGCGGTCGGTGCGTACAGCTATGCGCTGCTGGCCAGCCCCCAGCTCGACCTGCACCTGCCCTTCCTGCTCATTCTGCTCGTCGCCGCCTGCCTTGGCGCGATCACCGGCATATTGCTCGGCATCCCGGTGTTGAGATTGCGCGGCGACTATCTTGCCATCGTCACACTCGGCTTCGGCGAGATCGTGCGGATCATCATCAACAATCTCGACTGGCTTACCGGCGGGCCGAAAGGCATCGCCCGTCTCGACAAGGCTTCGATCCTCGGCATCCAGATCGCCCGGCCCGTCGATTTCTTCTGGCTCCTGCTTGTCGTCGTGCTTCTAGCCGGCCTTGTGGCCTGGCGGCTGGAGCGGTCCATCCTCGGCAAGGCCTGGGCAGCGATCCGCGAAGACCAGGATGCCGCGCGCGGCATCGGCATCAACACGACCAACGCCAAGCTTGCCGCCTTTGCCACCTCCGCGACGATCGGCTCGATCGCGGGAGCGATCTTCGGCGCCTCCCAGCGCTTCGTCAGCCCGGAGAGTTTCACGCTCCAGGAATCCGTGCTGATCGTGCTGATGATCGTGGTCGGCGGCATCGGCAACATTCTCGGCATCGTCGCCGGCGCGGCAATCCTGATCCTGCTCCCGGAGGTGCTGCGCGAATTCGCCGAATGGCGCATCCTCTTCCTCGGGCTGTTGATGATCTTCCTGATCATCGTGCGCCCGGCAGGCATCGTTCCGCGCAGCTTCGGACCAGACAAGCTCATCGGGAGGTTGTTCGGCAAATGACCCTGGTCTTCGACAGACTGCGGAAAGAGTATGGCCAGGTCGTTGCCATTGATGACGTGACCGCCTCCTTCGCCCCCGGGTTGATCCACGGTGTGATCGGACCCAACGGCGCCGGCAAGTCGACGCTCATCAACATGACCGCCGGCTCCTACACCGTCTCCTCCGGATCGATAGCGCTCGACGGAAAACGCCTCGACAAGCTCAAGAAATATCAGATCGCCAATTCGGGGGTAGCCCGCACCTATCAGAACATCCGTCTCTTCGACCAGATGACGGCGCTCGAAAACCTCGAGGTCTGCTTCTATCCGAGCGACGTCGGCGGCACCTGGAAAGAAGTTCTGTGGCCGCCCTATGCCTCGGCCCGGCGCGTTCACCGGCGCGAAAAATGCATGGAGATCCTGCGTTTCTTCGATCTGCAAGGCCATGCCGATGCGGAGGCCGGCAGCCTGCCCTATGGCCGGCAGCGCATGCTGGAAATCGCGCGCGCGCTGGTCTGCAATCCGCGCCTGCTGCTGCTTGACGAGCCCGCCGCCGGGCTGAACCATCACGAGACGGCGGAGTTGACCGCCAAGCTCGCGGCCCAGCGCTCGCCCGACCGGATCACGATCATCGTCGAACACGACATGGATCTGGTGATGGCGCTCTGCGACAACATCATCGTCATGCATCACGGAAAGCTGCTTTTTCAGGGAACACCCGCCGAGGTGCAGGCCAGCACCGACGTCCAACTCGCCTATCTGGGAACCGCCAATGACATCGACGACATCCGAGCCGCTGCTCAGGATCGCCGGGCTCAGCTCGGGATACGGACGCGTCGGCGTTCTTGAAGACATAAACGTCGACGTCGATCCGCACGAGATCGTCGTCGTTCTCGGCCCGAATGGCGCCGGCAAGACGACGCTGCTCAACTCCATCTCCGGCGTTGCGCGTCCGACCGCCGGCAGCATCACCTTCGAAGGGCGCGACATCACCGGCCTGCGGCCGGAGCAGGTCGTGCGCCTGGGCATCACCCATTGCCCGGAAGGCCGCCAGATATTCCAGCGCCTGACGGTGGAAGAAAACCTGGTCGCCGCCCATGTCGGCCGCGGCGGCAAGAGTTTTGAGGCGCTGCGCACCGAGGCCTTCGATCTTTTTCCGGTGCTGAAGGAGCGGCGCAACGGCATGGCGAGCCGCATGTCCGGCGGTCAGCAACAGATGCTTGCGATTGGTCGCGCGCTGATGGCCGAGCCGAAACTCCTGATGCTCGACGAACCGTCTCTCGGCCTTGCCCCGAAGATCGTTCATCAGATCTTCCACATCATCCTCGACCTGTCGCGAAACGGCATTTCCATCCTGCTCGTCGAGCAGAACGTTCAGCTCGCGCTCGAATGCGGCGACTACGCCTATCTGCTGAACACCGGCAAGGTGAAGCTTCACGCCCCCGCACAGGAAATGGCCGAGCATTCCGCGTTGAGCGAGCACTATCTCGGCGGCGCCACCGTGGAAGTTCTTCATGTTTGAAGTCGACTGGAAGACGCCGCATCTCTGGCGCAGGACCGCGGATCCGCGCCAGACGGCGCCGGCGCTGCAGGGCGATTTGAAGACGGACGTGCTGGTCGTCGGTGGCGGCTTCACCGGCATGGCCGCGGCACTCGGCGCGCGCGACAGCGGCGTCGATGTCATCATGCTCGAAGGCAACGAGATCGGCTCGGCGGCTTCCGGCCGCAACAACGGCCTCGTCATCTCTCACCATTCCAAGGCATCGCCTTCGGAATTCGAGGCGGCGTACGGAAAGACCGTCGGCACCCGCTACAACCGCATGGTCGCGGATGCGGCCGGTGTGTCCTTCGGCCTGATGCAGCGCTTCAACATCGATGCGCACCAGGTGCAGGAGGGTTGGATCCAGCCCGCGCACACCGAGGCGACGCTTGCCCGGACCCGCCAGTTTTATGAGGAATGGAAAGCCTTCGGCGCCAATGTCTCCAGCCTGGACCGTGACGAAGCCACCACGCGCATCGGCAGTCCTTATCTCGGCGGCTGGATGGTGCACAATTCGGGCCATATCAACCCGTTTGCCATGACCATCGGCCTTGCCGCCGCGCTGGAGCGCGAAGGCGTGACCATCCGTGAGAACTCCCGCGCAACGCGCATCGAGAAGGTGGAGAGCGGCTGGCGCGTCTTCACCGCGTCGGGAAGCGTCACCGCACCGGAGGTGGTGCTGGCGACCAACGCGCTGACTGGCGACATCTGGCCAGGGCTCAAGAAGACGCTGGTGCCGCTCAAGGTGTTCCAGGCGGCGACCAACCCTCTGCCGGTGGAGGTGCGCGCGAAAATCCTTGTCGGCAATCCAGCCGTGTCCGACATGCGCAATGACATCCGCTATTTCCACTATGACCGCGACAATCGGCTGGTCAGCGGCGGCACGCATACTTTCTGGTTCGACGAGGCCGATCGCGGCCGCGCCAAGGTCTCGCATATGCTGGGTAGGGCCTTTCCTGCCTTTGGTGCAGAACCGGAGATGGTGGAATATTGGCACGGGACGTTCGCGGTGGTGCCCGACCGCAGGCCGCGCCTTTATCGCCTGGCGCCCGGTCTTGTGTTTGGTGGCGTCTATTCCGGTCGCGGCGTGGCACTCTCCATGTCGCTTGGCCAGGAGATCGGCCGCTGGGCGGCAGGTCGGCGCACGGACGAGCAGATGTCGCTTCCGGTCACCAACATGAAGCCGGTTCCGTTCCATCCGATCGCGGTGCAGGTCGCCAATCGCATGCACGCCTGGAACCGCTTCCAGGACCGCTCTTGATGAAGCCGCAGATGCTCCCAAGCTTGCCACGACACCGAAACTATGGCCGCTTCAATACCTCCGGGCTGCGAAGTCCCATGTGCCGTTCAGAATTATCTGTCTCTGTCCGGAATTAAGCCGATCTTCGGAGGTCGTGTCGGAGCTCGTGCAGAAGCTTGAGCACATCGCTGCCGCACGACATGCCGCTAAGCGTGGTCTCGATCCGGGGAAGACGAATGCTGCCGAAGCCGCTGGTGCCGGCAGCGCAGTTCTGGAGAAGGTAGCAAAGCGCTCGTAGGGAGGTGTTCTCACCGTAGATGGCAATCGCTTCGTAGCTGTCGGTTCCCTCAACGTTGTGTTCGGCGCCTATCCTCACGCACCTCCCGCGTCGGCTGCCCGATCTCGAAACGCATGCCGATACGGCTTTCGATCTGACCCATCGCGTGAGTGTCACGCCTCGTGCCAGCTAACCGATGAGTGTTACCCGCGAGCAGCAACGCGAAACCGCAACGCTCCTGAAGATGCAGCAGCTCCCGCAACACGGTGGGTGTGAAGTTCTGATATTCGTCCACCAGCAACGGACGCGTCGGGCCGTACCGGGCCCCCAAAAAGTTCATGCAATTCTTCGCAAGGTCGTATGTGAACTTGCTGTCCTTTTGAACGCCGTAGGCGTCGTGTAGCATCTTGAACATTGGCCTGATGGCCTTGGTATGCTGCGTAACCTCACAGTAGGCAGCTCCGCTTTGGGCGGCTATCCAGCTGAGTGCTACAGTCTTGCCGAGCCCGGCTTTGCCGACCGCAAGCACCGCCGCCGCTTCACGATTGCACATGAGATCGCTCACTTCATCTTGCACCCCGACCTTATCGGGAACGAGCTTTATGATGATGGGCTTTACCGGAGCGGTCTAACGAGCCGCATGGCCACCGCCTCCGCCGGTCTTGCGGCGTTCGAACCGCTCAGGCAGCCGATGGAGCTAATCGGCGACGTAACTCATATCGACGGCGATCTAGTGACGGTGAACCTTGGCGTGCCCGTCACCGTGAACATGGACACCTTGCGGCGGGTGAACGCCTACAAGCCGCCGGCGTGCCGCCCCCGCCGAACCAGCGCTCCTTACACTGGTTCCCGAGAAAACCCGCCGGCAAAACGCAGCGGGCTTCACTTGCGCAAGAATCGTGACGGAACTCTGCCTGTGGATAGTAACCGTTCGTTCACCATGCACTGGCAATCTGATTGAAGGCGCATCCAACGCGCCTACCCTGACTACGCGTCATTGACGACGCGCCCCCGCCCAAAGCCGGCCGTCGACGCTTTCAAGTACCCCACCCCAGCACAGTATGCGTCGACCGCCGGTTTTTGGAAGGGATCGCGATGGCATCGTCTCAGAAAGCAAGGGCCATGGTTGTCGTGCCGCCTCAATTTTGTCTGGTCACTCCCGCGTTGCGCCTATCTTCTCGCTGGGGCTTTGCTTTAGCCACGGAGCGGTGTTCGGCCCTGCCTCCAGCGGGCCAAGGTACCCTGTCCCGCGCTCTGGCGACTCGCTGTGCCTGCAGGAAGCGCTCGTACTTAGCAATCTCTTGTATTTCGCCTGAAGCAGGATCATCATGCGAGCAGGTTCGTAGGGTTAAAGCGCCATGGAATTCGCGGTCTGTTATGACAACAGCGCGGCTATATTCGCATGGTCGATCTGGCTCGATGTCACGGCGGTTTTGGTTATTTTGGCCGGATTCGCCGCTGCAATGTCGGGCGCGATTTCTGTTCCTGACACGGGAACATCGCGAATTCTTCCTCTAGAAGTTCATCCCTGAGCGACGGCGCTAGGGTGAGGCTTCGGAAGTGACCGTGACCGTCTTAACTTTCGTTCAATTCGTTTATTTCAGAATGCCCTAATGCGCTTCTCCACTCGGCTTTTTTGCTGGGTGGCCTTCTTCGGTTGCGATTTCGCCGCCATTGGTCTCGGACTTCTAATTCGTCTGTCGGGGCTCAGAAAGGTTCAGCCGGGGCTCCTCGGGCCGCCTAATGTCCCCGATAACATTGGTATCAGCGCTCGTCCCTGTGTGCTCCTGGCTATATGAGCAACACTGCAAGTACGCCGAGCCGGCTGTTCCTATAAGTCGGTTAGGCCCGGCAGCGCCCCCCCGGTTAAAGCTGCTGGGCCGCCCTGATTGCCAATCGGCACAGGGAAAAGAAAAGAGGTTTCTGGTGAAACCAACCGCCTTCGTTGGCGTTTAGTGCGCGCTATGGCACAACGCCAAGGTAGATTTGTTTGTTTTCCTGAGCCGTACGGAACCTGGGACCGTCTGGGACAACGTTGCGGGCTCGCCTGCAACGCTCGGAGGCCGCCTGCTTGTCGGCCGCGCGGGCTGAAACTGCTCGGGATGTGCTGGTTCGGATTTATCAGAACTGGTCCCATGGGGAGCAGGCAAAATGGTTATCGAAAGACGGCAAGCGGTAGACTTCATAGTCAGCGACGTACGCAACCTGGCGGACTATTCCGATCGCGGAATATGCGTCACGCTTCTTGATCGCGGCGGAGCCAGTATCCGCCTACACCTCAACACAGAGATGGGCGAGTTACTTTGCGCGCGAATTGCCGACGCGCTGGAATGCCGGTATGGCAAGGATTCCAGCTCGGCATCTGGGCACTGAAATGATGCGGTGCGATGCGGCGTGGCGGTGTCCCGCTCGCTGCAAAATAAAGACCTTCATCAGTCCCATGCATGCATTGCTGATCCGGCCCGAGCCGCCGCGCCCCTCAGTTGCGCAAGCAGCTTTTTGCGCCGCTGTCCGTGATGCAGTAGTGACCTAACGGCCAGAAGCGTTCCGCTGGCCTCGATGAGATCCGCGAAACGGGGAGCTACTAAATCACATACACGCGCTTTAAGCGCAGTGAGTTTGGCGGCTTTGCTCGTTCCGGGATTTCGTCCCGTGGGTTCATCGCTTGTAGTTGCACTTGCATCTGTCGGCCTCCGCTCCGATCAGGCGGGTGCAGTCATCGAAGCGGCTTAGGACGATGATAAATTCCGCCCTTATTCAGAAGCGCCCAGATGGTCCGGGCCATCTTGTTAGCCAACGCGACAGCAGCCACCTTGAAGGGGCGCCTGGCGAGTAGCCCCTTCAGCCACGGTCGTGCCCGATCATCGTTCCGGGCAATCCGCAGAACGGCTGTCGCACCGAGGACCAGGAGAGCGCGGAGTTCAGGATTGCCCATTTTAGAGATGCCGCCCAATCCAATCGTTCCTTGCTCCGCTGGAATGGGGCCTCGGTGTCAATCCCACCTAGGCAGCGAAGTGGCGGCCCGATTTGAACCCGCCGGGATCCGGAACCAGGGCCTTGATCCGCTGGCACCGACGCCGGGAATCGTCGTCAGGCGGCGCATGTCTTCATCGCGCCTCGCCTCGGTGACGATGCCACGTTCGAGTTCGTTGATCTGATCCGCCAAGGTGTCGATCTGATCGGCGACCGCCGTCAGAGCAAAGCGTGCCGCGGCGGGCAGTCGAGTATCGTCACTTTTCCGCACGATGGCGATCAGCGCCGCAACGTTCGCAAGACCGCTGGCCGAGATTATACCCAGTTCAGCCAGATGTGCACGCAAGGCGTTGACTGACTGTGTTCTCTGCTGGACGAGAAGAGCACGGGTTTTCAGCAGCATTGCGTCAGCTTGCTGTTCGGCTGTCTTGATCGGACGAAGCGCATCGTCATACGGATCACCGCCTCGCCAATGGCTTCAGCCGGCCGCGTCCGTCTTGCCGCGCTTGACGAAAGGCTTGACGGAGGCCGGCGGTATGAGGCGCACGTCATGGCCGAGCTTCGCGATCTCGCGCGCCCAGTAGTGAGCCCCGCCGCATGCCTCCATGCCAATCAGACATGGAGGCTGCTTTTCGAAAAAGCCCAGCAATTCGCCGCGTCGCAGTTTCCGATTGAACAGGGGCGAGCCTTCGATATCTGCGCTGTGAACCTGGAAAACGTGTTTAGCTAAGTTCACCCCGATGGTGCTAACATGCTTCATGGAACGGTCCCTCCTTTGTGGCGTTCGAGCAACGACCACGTTCTAGCATTTGATGCTGTCGGAGCGGGGGCCGTTCCACCTCATCACATACGGTCGCCGCGTGAGACGGCTGAGCGCCCGGTTGGCGCGCTTTTTCCGGCGTTTCGGCAAGCCCGCTCGAGGTCCGGTTATAGTTGGCAACGAGCGTCTGAACGCGAGCGCCTCGGTGGTGCCTTCGAGCGCCATCAGCGCTATCTCGCCTGCAACAGAGGAATCCATTGGCGCGGGTCGATGAAGCGCGGACCGATGATAAGCGCCGTCAGATAGCCGTCGAGCCCATCCATGCCTGTCATCGGGCGATGAATATTCCCTGATTGTGGGCATCGAAAATTCCCTAGTTGGCGCTGCTGCCGCCAGTTCCGGGACGCGTCCCGGAACTGGCGGCTTTCGCTCCGGTGTCGACATCATCGCCCCGATCCGGGACACAACGGGGTGAACTCCCGTCTCGACGACGCGGGCGTCGCCGCCGTTGCAAAGGCGATCGTCGCCATCCGCTAATACTTCATGCCCAAGCGAGTCAAAGCGGCCCGCATCTGAATCCTGCCTCTGTCAAGCAAGGACAGCCGTGCGGTGCTCGTGACGCTTACGAATCTTCCGCCACATAATATTTCGTACCTGTCCGATGGGCGCCGGGATGCGACCGTCAGGCGCTTGTACTGCGAGAGCCACGATCAACTCCGCCAGCACCTTGCCGACTTCATCTCGGCCTACAACTTCGGCCGCAGGCTCAGACCCTCAAAGACCTCACGCCCTATGAGTCATTTGCAAGTCTTGGGGCGCACAGCCCGAGCGCTTCAAGCTTGATCCGCGCCAGCAAATGCTGGGACTAAACATCTAGTGGAAACCGACATGCTGAGGAAGATCGGCGGCAGCTCATACACGCTGGGTTTCGGGGTGGCCTCCATCGCCGACGCTTTAGGCGTCAGTTGGCAGCGCCCGCATGATGGCGGAGCTGGCCGAAGGCCACGGGCGAAAAGCATACCGGGAACGGCGCCGGTTCGTGCGGGGGAGATTGCCCATGGCACCGCAGGTGACGCCCATGCGCGAGCCAGCGGAAAAATGCTTCTGTCCATGGTCCACCCCTCCAAGCGGGAACGGTACTTTTCCAAGCACAACCTCAGGAAACGGAGAACACCATTATTGACAAGGATGTCCTCAAACGGCAGCTTGCTCAAGCGTCAGTCCATCGCGCTCGTGGGCGCGCCCGAGCGCTGTGTACATGTGGGTGACCGCGAGAGCGACATCTACGAGTTCTATTGCACCGCGCAAGACCTTGGCGCTTGCGGGCAGGTCAGCATCAGGCAGTTGGTTTCGGCCGGAACATGCGCCAGAAGACGCTCGGCATAGGCAACGATGCTCTCGTCGAGATAGCAGGGTGGATGTTGAGCTGGGCAGATTGATCGGCAATGGGCTTGGATGAAGCGAGGATGGCAGTGCCCCACAGTTGTGGTGGTGCCCAAACCCGCAGGGAATGAGAGCAGGAGCTGCCCTTGCCGCTCTTTCACTTTTTCTTCACCTTACCCATCCCATTTGAAGCGGTCAAAAACCAGTGAGCAAAACCCATGGCGTCAACTGGCTTGCTATAGAGGTAGCCTTGCGCTTTCTCGCAGCCATTCGCCATGAGAAACGCCTCCTGCGCCGGATTCTCGATCCCTTCTGCAACCACCTTGAATCCCATTTTTCGGCCCAACGTTAGTACGGCGGTTACAATGGCTGCATCGTATGGATCGGTGAGTACATCTCGCACAAAACCTCGATCAATTTTCAGCCGCGTAAGCGGAATGCGCTTTAACGTGCTGAGCGAAGCATAGCCGGTCCCAAAATCGTCGAGCGTTATTCCAACGCCCAATTCGTAAAGCTGGCGCAAAGGCTCAAGCAGGTGGTCATCATTAACCAGAGCAATATTCTCGGTAATTTCCAGCTCTAATTGCGGGGGTTCAAGGTTGTGTCGGGATAATGCGGCCTTGACGGTTCCGGCCAGATTTCCTGAACGGAGCTGTGCGGCAAACAGATTCACGGCGACCCGGGAAATGGACACTCCGTGATCTCGCCAGAGCACAAGTTGGCGGCACGCCTCATCGATAGTCCAGTCGCCAACAGCATCGGCCAACGCGCTTGTCTCCAGCACATCCAGGAATGCACTTGGCGCGATCACGCCTCTCTGAGGATGGTTCCAGCGCAGAAGCGCCTCGGCCCCAACAACCTGACCGTCGCTGAGGCGAATTTGGGGTTGATAGAACAGCTCCAACTCGCCAGCCTCGAAGGCGATACGCAGTTCAGCACTGAGCCGTTCCCGCTCCACGACGCGATCCCGCATGGAAGGCTCAAAAAGTCTGTAGACAGACCCTCCGTGTTCCTTTGCTCGATAAAGAGCGAGGTCGGCATTCGCGATCAGATCGTCGACAGAACAACCATGGGCAGGGCAAAGAGCAATTCCGACACTGGCGTTGATGTGGAGCGTTCGGTCTCCCACTTCAAAAGGCTTTCCCAGACATTTGAGGACCGCCTTTGCGATTTCGGCGGCGTTCAGGGGATCAGCCGTAAGCGGGATCAACACTGCAAACTCGTCGCCGCCAAAACGGGCTACAGTCCCGCCCCGCGGGACCGCAGCCAACATCGAAGCGGCGACTTTGGCCAACAACAAGTCGCCCACCTGGTGACCGAGGCTGTCATTAATCACCTTAAAGTCGTCGAGGTCGAGGAGCATGATGGTTGCTGATCGCGCATCATTCACCGCCCCCCTGGCTCGTTCGTGAAACAGTACACGGTTCGCCAACCCTGTGAGCTGATCGTAATGGGCCAGGTAGGCAATCTGAGCATCGGCTCGCTTGCGATCGGTGATATCTTCCGAAATGCCGAGCAGGAACGGTCGCTGGCCATCGGAGCGCCGCATGGGCATCTTTATGGTTCGCAGGATGCGGGTGCAGCCGCTGGGGCTCGTCACTGGTTCCTCCTGGACTAAAACGGGCTTGCCAGATGACAGCAGTTCCCGATCGCTCTCAGTGAAGAAGTCTGCCTGCTCCTTTGGGACAAGATCATAAACATTCTTCCCAAAAAGCTCTTCCCTCGGCCGCCCCAGAAGCTCTTCCCCCGCCTTGTTAATGAGGACAAGCCGGTGCTGGTGGGGCTCCCTCACCAATACGATGGAAGGTATCGTTTCTATGATGAGGTCCAGGAACTCGTGCGTTCTCTTCAGCTCATCTTCAGCTGCCTTACGTTGAGTGATATCAACAACTGCGACCAACACGGCATTGCATCGACCCGTTAGCTCTCTGGCATATGTGAGAACCTCTATTACCTCGCCATTTGCTTTGTGATGTCGCCAGCTCTTCTCCGACTGCAGAGTGTCAATCAGGGAGGCCTTGTCCTCCTCCGGGCGGATGTCGAGAAGTGACATGGAAAGAAATTGGTCGCGGCTGTAGCCGTAATGTTGGACGGCTGCCTCGTTCACCTCCAAGAAAGAGAGAGTCTGGCGATCGTAAACCCACATGGGAACGGGATTGCTTTCGAACAGCAGCCGGAACCCGGCCTCGCTCTCCTTCAGAGACTGGAGTGCCTGCTCGTCGGTGATGTCCACCAACATATTCACCGCCCCAACGAGATCGCCCGACGCATCTCGCAGCGGCGTTGGGTAGGGAATGAACGTAACCCTCGTACCATCGGCACGCTCGGCCACCGCTTTTGCCCCTCTAACGGGGCGATTTTCTTTCAAAGCCACAGCCATAGGACACTGATCGTGGGGGAGCGGTGTTCTTCCGTCCGGCAAGAACAACCGCCACGGCCCACACCATTTATCCTTCCCCAGTTCGGGCCGGCCACCCCAGAAATCGGCCGCCGCCTGATTGAAGAATGTGATGTGGCCATCAGCATCGGTGGTGTAAATGGCTGCAGGCAGGGCCTCAAGGAGCCTGTGACAGCTTAATTCGCGCCCGTCCGACACTCGATCCAACTTCACTCTTCCTTCCGGCAACTTTGAACATGGCTGCGGAACTGTACTCAGATGATTATGAGACGTGATAAGCTAACAAAGTTTTGCGAAACTACCCACATTCATGCTTCGCCGATGAAACCAGCCCTAAAAGAATGCCGGCACCGACAGAAATGTTCCCGCCAGTCAACATACAAAAGGCTTCTCGGTTGCTGAACGGCTGGCTGCCACCATGCAGGCGGTGGACTTGGTCTGTCCCGTGGCGTTCTCAATCGCCGCGTCAACGGGTCTCCTTTCTTATGGTGATGCCGCGATTGCCGGGACTCAATGTTCTCTCCGTGGTCGCAAAGTCGTCTGATCCTGGTAGTGGTGGCACTAAGGCGTGCATCTTGTTCAGCGACGGGCGCAATGCCACCGCAGAGGTGGCACCACGATCGTTTAGCTTCAAGCCGCAGAGCTGTCGGGCGGCAAGGCCGATCGCAAGCGCCAAAATGACTTGCCCGCCCCAGGTGGCTACCCATTAAGCCGGGAAAGTCACAGTGCGACGCTCATGCTTTCATTCGGCTCGCCTGCACCCTTCGCCGCGCATAATTCGCCGCGCATAATCAGAGAAGCGCGAGCGCCTATCATCTGCCAAGTCCAGTCGATGTTGCATGCCCGCGAGGCGCTCGATGTCGGCGCAGATGTAATTGTGGCGCAGGGCAAAGAAGCCGGCGGCCACAGGAGCAAAGGCGGCGCCGAGCTGTCGCATCGAGCGTGCCGGAGCCGCGGCGAGAGTGGCACGTCGAGAGACAATCCGCCTCGAACCAGACATTTGCCAGTGCACTTTCGCGTCTGAATAGATTTCCGGTCATCCGGCAAGCCGGATCTCGTCCCAAGTTCCAGGGCAATTCTCTTCTTCTGCCAACTTCAGACGCGTTGCGTTTCTTGATCGTCCCTCCGGGTGGGAGTGCTCAAGCGTATCTCGGCAAGACAATGGCTGCATCCGGTTCCCAAACGACTGCCACGTCTTTCTGTGAATCCAACCCGTTAGATCGGCCGGATGACGGCATAGAGACCTTGAGTGCGCCGAAGTCCGTCTGCACGACATGGACGCATTGCGGTCCCAGAAACGCCGACCCGATGATCGTGCCGGGGATTGACGGCCGGACCTCCGGAGAGGACCTGTCGACCAATTGCAGCCGTTCGGGCCTCAGTACGAGGCTCGCCTCATCACCGGCTCGCAGCCGGCCGGTGTCAGGTATGGGAAATTGATACTGACCGCTCTCGAGGACGAACCGATCCTCGGAAGTCGCTGCGACCGTGCCGTCGAGGAACGCAGCATGTCCAACAAACTCCGCCACGAATCGCGAGTTAGGCAGTTCGTAGATCTCACGGGGCGTGGCGACCTGCATCAGCGTTCCGTCCTTAAGCACAGCGACGCGGTCCGACATGGCCATTGCCTCCTCCTGATCGTGGGTGACGTTGATAAACGTCGTCCCCAGGCGCCCGTGAAGGCCCTTGAGTTCGAACTGGAGTTCGCTGCGCAATTGCTTGTCGAGGGCAGATAGCGGCTCATCGAGAAGGACGATGCCGGGTTCAAACACGAACGCCCGAGCCAGGGCCACGCGCTGTTGCTGTCCACCAGAGAGCTGACGCGGTTTTCTGTCGCCCATTCCACGTAGCTTGACAAGGTCGAGTACGGTATCGACGCGCCTTGCAATGTCGGACTTGGACACGCCGCGAAGCTTCAGCGGATAGGCCACGTTTTCGGCGACTGTCATATGCGGGAAGAGCGCGTAGCCCTGGAAGACGACGCCGAGTGAGCGCCTCTCGGCGGGGACGCGGGTGATGTCCTGCCCGTTCACGAGGATGCGTCCTTCCTGGCAGTCGACGAAGCCAGCGACCGCCATCAGGAGCGTCGATTTTCCAGAGCCCGAGGGACCCAGGAGACTGATGAATTCGCCGGCCGGGATTTCGAGGGATACGTCGTCTAATGCGCGAACCGCGCCAAAGCTCTTGCAGAGCGATTGTATGGCCACGGCATGGCCCGTTCGCCTCGAAACTGTCATGTCAGTGGCTCTGCCGCACGGGGTCGGTCGATTTGAGAAAATGGGTGATTGCCAGCACCGAGATCGTCAACAGTACGAGAAGGGCCGAGATGGCCGCAACGGAAGGATCAACGTTCTCGCGGATGCCGTCCCACATCTTGCGGGGTAATGTATAAACAACGCGATTGGCGACGAAGAGGGTCAAGACCAGCTCGTCCCACGACATGATGAACGCGAAGAGTGCGCCGGCCGCTACGCCGCCCTTGATGTTGGGGAGGATTACGTCCGCCACTGTGCGTAACCGAGAAGCGCCGAGGCTTCGGGACGCCTGCTCTAGCCTAGGATCGAGAAGTGCGAGCGACGCGGAAACTGTCAGCGCTGAGTAGGGAGCCGCGACGATCGTATGGGCAAGGATCACGCCGATCCAGGTGTCGTAGAGCCCGATCGCCGTCCACATATGGTAGAGCGCGACGGCTGAGATGATCGGCGGCACGATCATCGGCGCCACGAGGATCGCGGTCAGCGCCATGGTCCACCGCGCCTTGACGCGCCATACGCCTATCGAGAAGGCTACGCCGATGACCGTCGAAAGAATTGCGGTCGAAACCGCGACGATCAGACTGTCGCGGACTCCGGTCAGCCATGTCGGTTCCGTCAACACATTGGTGACGTGTCGTAGCGACAGGGCCGACAGGCTGTCCGGCATAACGACGAAGCGACTGTCGTTCAGCCCGATCGGGAACACGATCAGGGTCGGCGCCAGAAGGAAGGCACCCATCAGCCAGCCTAGCGCGACCAGAGCCAGCCGGGCACGCCCTTTGAGGAACATCAGCCGACCTCCACCATACGCCGGAAGCCGATCAGCCTGGCGATGATTGCCACGAAGGCCAGCGTCGCCAGCAGGATACCGACCGACAGCGCGGCTGCCGCCGTCCACCGCAAGGTTACCAAGACGGAGAAGCTGATATATTCGCTCAGCATCACCACGCGGCCGCCGCCGACGATGGCGGGGGTCACGAAGAAGCCGAGGCATAGAACGAAAACGAGAAAGGCCGCGGCAACGAGCGAGGGCATGGTGAGAGGCAGATAGATGTCGCGCCAGATCCTGGCCTGCGAGGCGCCAAGGCTGCGCCCGGCCATGACGTGGCGCGAGTCGATTGCAGTCATGGCGCCCAGCAGCGGAAACGTTGCGAAGGGGACACAGAAGTGGACCATCGCGATCAGCACCCCGAGTTCGTTGCGCGCGAGTCTGAGAGGTTCGGAAATGACGCCCAGCGCGAGGAGCGTCTCGTTTGCCAGGCCGTTGTTACGCAGGAGAATTAGCCAGGCGAGGGCCCTCACCAGCGCCGACAGCCAGAAGGGAATAACGACCAGTGCGAGGAGGATCGACCGTGCGCCACCGTCGAGATGTATTATGGAAAGGGCCAGAACATAGCCGAGCGTCACGGAAATGACGGTGGTCAACACCGAAACACGGAAGGTGACCCACACGACATTGCGCACCGCCGGCGACTGGACCAAGTCCACATAGGCCGAGAATCCCGGTTCACCCGGGATTCCGAAGGACGCCAGGACGAGCCCCGCCATTGGCACGACATAGAGGAATGCAATGATCGCTGTGGCGACCCATGCAAATGACCAGTAGGGAGCATCGGCGGTTCGCACTCGTGTCAGCCCGGTTTTCAGTTCGCGATACCGTCGAACCAGGCAGCGGCGATGGTGTCGTAGTTCTTGGCGTACCAGGCCTCGTCGCGCGCGATCTGTTGTTTGAAGTTCGGTGCGAAACCGGGGTCGAGACGCTTCATCGCATCGGTTTCGAGCGCTTCCGCAGCCGGATTGCCAGGCCCCTGCGCCAGCTTCTCCAGCGCCACGATCTGGCGCTCAGGAATGAGCACGGAGGCGATGAAGCGCTGGGCGTCCTTTCCAGCCGGCGCTCCCTTGGGGATGACATAGGCACCAGGGCAGAACAGCCCCTGGCTCCAAGTCCAGGTGACACGTCCGCCCGTGTCCTTTTCCAGGTTCGCCGCACGGGACGACCAGATGACGCCCATGACCACTTCCTCGTCGATGAACATCTGCTGGCTATCTGCGCCGGAATCCCAATAGACGATGTCGTTTCCGAGCGACTTGGCCTTCTCGAGAGCTATCTTCAGATGTTCTTCCGGAGCGATCGAGTAGATCTCCGAGGGTTTGACGCCCGCCGCGAGAAGACATGGTTCGGTGGCGCCGCACTGATACTTCCAGAGCGTGCGTTTGCCGGGATATTTTGCAGTGTTGAAGAAATCGGTGAAGGTCGGTGGGGCATTGGGGAACTTCGTTTTGTCATAGGCAAGCACGTAGCTGTAGGAATAGGTGTGCACGCCGTACGGGAAGACAAAGCCTGGGCGGATCATCGACCGGTTGACGATCGAGTAATCTATCTCTTCCAGCACGCCGGCTTTTCCAAGCTGCTCGCTCGTGAACCCGTCGCCATCGCATACATCCCAGACGATGTTGCCGGAATCGACCATGGCCTTGATCTTACCGGGCAAGGGAGACGCTCCGTCGACTCGCACCGCGATGCCGGTCTCCTTGGTGAAGGGGTCTCCGTAGGCCACCTTCGTTGCCTCCACCGCGTCTCCTCCGAAGTTGGCGATCGTGAGTTCGTTCGTCTGTGCCCAAGACCGCGAGACGAACGGCATTGCCATCGCGGCGCCGGCGCCGAGCTTGAGGAAATTGCGGCGGCGCATTGCCGTCAGATCGCGCTTGTGCGCCTGCATTGGACTGATGATCATGGTTAGTTCCCCTTGTTTTTGCTTGTCGTCAATTTAGTCGTCTTGTCCGGCCGAGAGTTCGAAGACATCGGCCTTCCTGCTGCACCATCCAGGAATATCCGGATCTGCCGGATGGCCTCGGCCCGCGCGCCTTCGAGGTCGACCTGACCGGTCAGGAAGCGCGACCATTGCTGGTTGCCGATAGCCAGCCCGAGTTCGGCGAGGTCCGAAGCGCTGATCGCATCTCCCAACGTTCCGCGTTCTTGCAGGTTGCCGAAGAGGCGCCGCATCTCATCGAAAAGTTCCGCGTCGAGCTCCGCCACGATGCCACCGAGGCTCGCCGTGGGCGCGGTGTAGCTCGCCGCATACGCTTCGCACCACAGTTCGCGTGAAAGGCCACGCATGGATTCAGTGAAGACGGCCGCGAAAAACCGGTCGATTGCCTGCAGCGGGTTGTCTGGCGGGTTGAAGGCGATCGCAGCCACGACCGTCCGTGTTTCCTTGGAATGCTCGCGTAGGATCTCGAGGAGGAGAGCGGCCTTGTCTCCGAAGTAATTGTAGATGGTCGCGGGAGCGACTTCCGCGCGTGCGGCAATGGCCTCCACCTTTGCCTCGTTGAAGCCGACGGAGCGGAACTCCTCGCCCGCAGCGGCGAGGATGGCGCTGATGCGCTTTTCTTTTTGCTTGACCCGGAGCGTACTCATAGAGTTAACTCTAAAAAAGAATGGTCACTATTGCAAGAGCGAATTTTAACAACAAGGCGCGCGGAGAAAAGCATGAAGGTTATGGTTATCGGAGCCGGGATCGCCGGACTGGCGGCGACTTGGCGTCTACGGGAGCGGGGCGTCGAGGTCGTCCTCGTTGAGCGCGAGGCGGAAGTCGGTGGCCGCTGCCGCACCCATTTCTGGCAGGATGGGTGGCGCGTACGGGGGGCATTCGCATTCGTCGGATCGGAACAGAATCTCATCGAGCAGAGCAAGGCGCTCGGCATCTACAAGCCGGAAGCCCTGGCCAATCTGACCAAGGCGCATGAGCAGTATCTGCTCCATCGGGACAAGGGTATCGTACGGCAGCCGTCCTTTTCCCCTGCGGACATCCTGAAAAGCCCGCTCCTGTCGCTCGGCGAGAAGGCGGCGCTCGCGCGGATGTTGCCTTCGGTCGGCAAGCAGATGGGGCGCAACGATCCGCGCGACCTGACATCCGCGGCGAGCCTCGACACAGAAAGCGCCTATGACTACATGAATCGGCTCTCCCCGAACTTCGCCAACTATATTCTCGAGCCCACGATGCAGATGTTCTGCGGCTATGAGAAGGACGACTATTCGGTCGCGTGGCTGATGTGGCTGATGGCCGGCTTCCCGTGGAGCGGTAACTGGTGGTCGTTCAAGGAACGCGGCGTTGGCATGCTGACCTATGCCATGGGTCAGCATTTCGCGAAGGACACTGGATGTGAAATTCATCTCGGCGCGGAAGTCCGGGAGGTCGTCCAGACTGGCGACGGGATGCGGACGACCGTCCTGAAGAATGGACGGCAGTCGGTCCTGCAGGCGGATGCCGTCGTCTTCGCCGTTCCGGCACCGTTGGTGCCGAAGATGATGCCGAAGTTGGAGACGGCGCGCCGCGAGTTCCTCGCTAGCGTTGGCTATGTCGGTCATCACATCGTTCACTACCTCTTCAGGTCCAAGGCGCGGGATCTGCCACCTTCGCTGCTGCTGCCAACCAGGGATGGTTTCACGCGCGTTTCCAACCTGCATTTTTGGGAACGCGGCGAGGATCTCTTCCTCGCCAGCGGAGAACTCAAGGGAGCCTTCTGCGCAGAAACGCTTGGACAGGACGAGGATGTCATCCTCGATCTTGCATGGAAGGACTACGCCGCGGCTACCCCGGCGGTCGCGGATGCTGAGTTCGTAGACCGGCATCTCCAGCGCAACGATCTGGCGATCTGCCGCCGCGAGACTGGCTTCGTCAAACGGCTGGCCGATTTCCGCAGCATGCCGGATCTGCCCGGCATCGCCTTTGCGGGTGACTACATGATCAACAGCACCGTCGGGCAGGCGCATTGGTCCGGCCTAGAGGCCGCGGATCGTATCGTCGCTCACCGGATCGCCGCTTAGCACCCGAATGTCCCTCTTCGACGACAGGAAGGGAAACTCCATGGCCGAAACATCACGCCTTGAAACGCTTCGGCGGAAATATGGTGAGGCCCATGGCGGCGAGCTGACAACGCGCGAAGGGCTGGAGCTTGTCCGAGGAATGAAGGGCACAAATCTTGTCGGCGGCGACGTGGTGGAGGTCGCTCCGCAGTACGACGCCTCCACCAACACGGCTCAGGCGGGAGCACAGATGCTCTTCGAGGTCCTGAGCCTGATGGTCCTTAGCCCTAGCCTGACAACGCGGGCCTGACTGCGGAGGACGCGATGTGGAGGTAGCCGTTATGCGCGTCTCGGTTCGGACAATACGCGACGGACGAACGGCGAAGCATCGCGAGAATATGTTGGAAATGGAACGTACCGGGAGGAGATTGTCACCATGTGGTCGCCAGTGATGTCCACACTAGCAGCGGAAGCGGCGCGGCGGTTCGGCGATGCAATCGCCGTGGCTTTGCCCGGCGCGGAAAGCCTTAGCTTTCGTGAGATTGACGCCCGTGCAGGCCGCTGCGCAGGCGGATTGTCTCAACTGGGTATCGCGGCCGGCGATCGCGTTGTCCTTCATCTCGCCAATGGCTGGGAATGGATCGTCGCCTATCACGCCCTCGCGCGTATCGGCGCAGTGGTCGTACCTGCCAACATCATGCTGACGGGCGATGAGGTCGGATACATGGCGAATGATTCCGGTGCGAAGGCGCTGATCGCGCCGCTCGACCGGGCTGCGAAAATCTCCCGCCCGTCCGGCGCGCAGGCCATTACGCCCGGCGGAGGGGATATTGATTTCGCCGACGTGCTGAAGGGCAGTTACAACGATCCTGCCTCGTGCGAGCCTGCGGATCTGTTCACTATTGGCTATACCTCGGGCACAACCGGCCGTCCCAAGGGTGCGATGCTGAGCCATGGCAACGTCTTCGCCAGCATGGCGCTGACGGCGACCATCCATGTCCGCCACCGCAGCGACGTGGTGCTGTCGGCACTGCCGTTGCCGCATGTCTACGGCAACATCGTGATGAACGCCGCGTTCCAGAGCGGGATGCGCCTCGTAGTCCTGCCGCGCTTCGACGCCGGCGAGGTCATGCGCCTGATCGCCGAAGAACAGGTCACGCTTTTCGAGGGCGTGCCCACCATGTACTACCAGATGCTCGCCCATCCAGACATCGCCACGGCCGATCTGTCGAGCCTGACCCGGTGTACCGTGGGCGGGCAGACCATGCCGACGGCGAAGATGGAGGCGGTGGTCCGCCGCTTCAATTGTCCCCTGTTGGAACTGTGGGGCATGACAGAGGTGGCGGGTCCTGCGACCAGTCATTCGCCGTTCTGGCCGCCTCGGGCCGGTTCGATCGGCCTACCTTTCCCTGGTGTTGAAGCGCGCATCGCCGATCTCGATCAGCCGAAGCGGAATGCGCTACGGGGCGAGCCGGGCGAACTGATGGTCCGCGGTCCGCTGGTTATGCGGGGCTACTGGAA
Source organism: Mesorhizobium amorphae (assembly GCF_014843845.1). Taxonomy (GTDB): domain Bacteria; phylum Pseudomonadota; class Alphaproteobacteria; order Rhizobiales; family Rhizobiaceae; genus Mesorhizobium; species Mesorhizobium amorphae_A. Next base: position 44,667 of record NZ_JHQS01000057.1, read on the forward strand.
CAACGAGGCCGCGACGGCACAAACCATCGACGCAGACTGCTGGCTCGCCACTGGTGACATCGCCCATATGGACGAGGACGGCTACATCTTCGTCGTCGACCGCAAGAAGGACATGATCATAACCGCCGGCTACAACGTTTACCCGGCCGAGTTGGAACAGGTCGTCGCCATGCATCCGGCGGTCTCCATGGTCGCTGTGGCTGGCGTGCCAGATGAGGAGAAGGGCGAGATCGCAAAAGCGTTCGTCGTGCTGCACGCCGGCGCGAAGCTCAGCGAGGGGGACCTCCTGGACCACTGCCGGAAGTACATCGCCGCCTACAAAGCCCCACGCCTTGTCGCCTTCGTTCCGGATCTGCCGAAAACCAGCACCGGCAAGATCCTGCGCCGCAGCCTTAGGGAGCAATCCCACAACTAATCTGGCCAAACGGCCTGATGGAGGAGAAGAAGGGCAAAGGACTTAGCAGGACATCGCAGACTAAAGGAACGAATGTCGATCGAATGTCCAGAATGCTGAAGCTTGCCGCCGCCGTGAGCGTCATAACGTTGTTTCCCGCTGCCCTTGCCACCGCCTCGGCCGAGAATCTGAAGGTCGTCGCCAGCTTCTCGATCATCGCCGACTTCGCCAAAAATGTCGGCGGCGATCGCGTGACGATCACCACGCTGGTCGGGCCGAACGGCGACGCCCATGTCTATGAACCGAAGCCCGCTGACGCGGCTGCGTTCGGCGCCGCCGATGTGGTACTGGTCAACGGTCTCCAGTTCGAGGGCTTTTTGCAGCGTCTCGTGGAAGCGAGCGGCACCAAGGCGCCGATTGTGGAACTGACGAAGGGTGGCGAGGTGTTGAAGAACGCCGAGGAAGAGCATCACCACGATGAAGCCGCTGAAGGCGAGCAGAAGCATGAGCATGAAGCGGCTGAAGCGGAACCCGATCAGCACGCCGAGGAGGGCCACGAGCAGGCTAACGAAGAAGCTCACCATGACCATGGTGAATTCGATCCGCATGCCTGGCAGTCGGTCCACAATGCCGAGACCTATGTGAAGAACATCGCCGACGCTTTCTGCGCCGCTGATGCAGCCGGCTGTGACACCTACAAGGCCAATGCCGAGGCCTATGGCGAGAAGCTCGAGGCGCTCGAAGCGGAGATCAAGTCGGCCGTAGCCGAGATCCCCGAAGACAAGCGCGTCATCATCACCTCGCACGATGCCTTCAAATATTTCGAGCACGAATACGGCCTGAAGTTCCTCGCGCCGGAAGGCGTCTCCACGGAATCGGAAGCCTCGGCAGCAGACGTCGCTGCCCTGATCAAGCAGATCAAGGAAGACAAGGCCTCGGCGATCTTCGTCGAAAGCATCAGTAATCCGCGCCTGATCGAGCAGATCGCCAGCGAGACGGGCCTGAAAGTGGGCGGTGAACTCTATTCCGATGCGCTGTCGGACGAGGGCGGTCCGGCTTCGACGTATATCGACATGATCAAGCACAATGTGAGCACGATCAAAGGCGCTATCCTCGGAAGCTGAGCATCCAGGACGTCCCGAAGAGGCGGAGCAATCCGCCTTTTATTTGGGTTTGCCACGTTATGTAATAACATGTTCGATGGCCCGCCCTCGCAGATGTTGAACGCCAAAAGTTCGGTCACCGGACCTTTCATGGCACGGTATCTGGACGCTGCGGACGGATCTGCAGCCGGGATCACACCTGACGGTTGAGTCGCTGCCGCTACCTGCGTCCGACCAGCTCCGATGTTGCCCACCCTGGAAATTCCGTTCGATCGCCAGTGGCGATCTCGATTCCGAAAGGGCCCGCCATTGCGACCAGCCTGCGGGCGAGATGGTCATTGCATCATCAACGTCTAAACTCAGGATGCCCCATGCTTGGAATTGTTCGGTATTTGACCCACCGCAGGTTCGCCGGCCGCGTTTCAGATAAACACCACATTCACCACCCGCTCAAAGAACGCTCTTTTCAGAACCATAAGGTTTGGCAATGCGGACCATGCCTTTGGTCCGAAGGCGCTGATGTAAATAGAAAAGCGTCATCAACCCGGTCGTTGTTCCAGCACCAAGACACAGCGCGAGCATTAAGTCTGCACCGACACGTAACGCAAGCAGAGTAACGCCCGCCGCAGCGACGAGAGCATTTACGAATGCGATCATAGTCGCGGCAGTAGTCAGGTATGCCAGGAGTGGCCCAGTACGAAGCGACGGTTCGGCGTCGTTTTCAGGCCAGCGACCGAATTCTTTGGAAAACTGAAAGGCAGCTTCGTCGTCCAAAGTTCGATAATAGGCTCTGATCCGGGCAATTCCGATATGGGCCTGCATGTTCTCAGCGGCGATGTCGACCAACCTTAAGACGGTAAAGGTACCCAGCAAAAAGATCGATGGCAGCACAACCGCGACAAACGGCAGGAAGAATTCAGAGGACTGCGTAACAAAGCCTGTCGCCACCAGAGCGCTCGACAGAGACATGATGTAGATGCTCGTTCGCGACGCCATTTCGCTTATGGATGTGCTGATTGCTGTTTGCTGCACGAAATGTTCTGTCGTGAGGGCAGTGAGAAGCGCAGTGTTGAGTGTCGGCGTGTCAGCCATGGAATATATTCCCTATCAATTGCCCTGGATCAGTTACGGTCTCGTTTGACTTTGCCAGTGGCGCCGCCTCCGCTATAAGCCATTGCCCGTACGCCGCCATACAGTTGCTGGCCGACCTTTGATACCCGAATGGTTTGCGCTTAAGGCAAGGCATCATTTTGGGGGCGGAAGGAGTTGCGCTGGGTTGCGCGGGCATGGCTGAGTTTGCCTCCGCCCTCAAGCGCAAGCACGATATTCCCGTGGTGGACGGAGTCGGCGCTGCAGTCGGTCTTGCGAAGACCCTGATACGTTGCGGTCTCGTGCTTTCCAAACTGGCGTGTGGGCCATGCCGGCGCGCGCAAAGGAATTGGACAGGTTCTAATGACCCGGAACGATACGGAAAGACTTCTGATTTCGGCCCACGAAAAGAGAACGAAATCACCGTCGTGCCAAATCCTCGGAGTTCACCATGACCATTGATTTTGCAACGAAACAATGCGCTATTGGAGCGGAGACGGTACTTTTCGAGACGACTTGGGCGCGCGGTCGAACGCCGCAAAGTGCAAAAACGCCCGATTGTCCCCGATAGTTGTTGAAACCTCAAAATATTTTTTGCGGCGCTTTTCCCTTTAAAATCAAAAGCGTAACTTTTTGACGGATCATGCGTCGGCTTTCAATGCCGCAAGCAAGAAAAACCTAGCTAAATCAATGGCCTAGCTAGGTTAAAAACAATTGAATGGAGTAGGCGGAAGCACTGCGAAATTCGGCGAAACGGCCATTTTAGCTAGGTCGGCAGCGCGAATTCACTGGCGAGTTCGATGGCACGGCCTTCGCGGGCCGATGTTTGAGCAGCGAGGCCCATGACGACGGCCCACCAGCCGTCTTGCAGCGTCACCTCCACCTTGCCTTGTCCGCGCACCGCAGCAGTGAAGCGGGCATGCTCGAAATAGGTCGAGCCGTTGTGGTCGCCTGCCTCGAGGCAGGGTCGATCGGGACTTCCAGTATCCGCGGTCCCGGCGGATTGCGCGGACTGACGATGATCTGCGGCAACGGGGCGACGCCCAGGTGCCGCGGCCAGAAGCGACCCGGTCCGGGCACAAGGCATTCGATCTTTCCATTACTACCGACGGCGCAAAGTTCCTCCTGGTAGCGGCTGCCCTCGGCGAACATGCACAGTTCTATCGGCGGCCAGGGCGGGAGACCAGTAGCGGATGTTGAAAAGATGGATGCCGGTCGGGCGCAACGTTCTCTCTGCCTCCGGTAGGAAGGAGATCCAGAATTGCATACGATCGTTCGGCAGGCGCAATACCAACTCGCTCTCCTGCTGCCGCCAGACCGCAATCGGTGGCCGACGGAGTGCACCATGGATAGATGATGGTATTGCCCAACGATCTCGAGTGCGATGTAGCGCTCAAGCTCTCGAAGCGTCAGTGTCGCATGGCGTTTGGCATCGTACTCGCGCCGTTCCTCGATGTTGCTCGAGGTCGATCCTGGCAGCAGGCGAACCGCGCCCATCTGCGTGCCAATCAACCGTTCGATGTGGCCGCCGAAATGGGGCGTCCCCGGCGGACGCCAATCGATCTGTATGCCGTTGTCCCGGCAAGCACGTTCGAATGCATGACTACGAAAATCCGCGCCGTTGTCGACATGTATCGTTCCCGGCAAACCGGCCACGCTTCATGGATACCCCTCTCCTGCAACCATGGGGTCTTGTCGAACACGGAGTGCAGTATGCATAGGCTTGTCGATAGTCGCGAGGGCGCTCCATGGTCAGATAGAGGCCCGTCACCATCCGAGAAAAGATGTCCAACGCTAGTGTCAGCCAAGGCCGTCCGAGCGGCTGACGCGTGTCTTCGTCGACAACGAATACGTCAACTTTGGTATGATCGATTTGAACAAGCTCAAGCGGCCGCGACGCCGAAAGGGCACCTGGCGTGGCCGTTGTAGCTTTGATGACCTCGCTCTCGCCGCGCTTACGCCCCCTCACCCGTAGATCGACCTCTTCAACCCGGGATTTGATAGTGCGCCAGTTTGGTGGAGCAAGGCCGGCCGCTGCGCAGGCGATTTGGACCTGGCGAACCAGCTGCGCGAAGGACGGGCGTGTCGGCTTGAGATAAAAGCCTTCAATCGTTCGTCGCACGAGGGCTTCTCGATCTTTGTTGAGGGCGCGATGTCCCTGGCGCCGACCGCGCTTTCGGTCCATCAGTGAACTTACAGTGCCACCCGCTCGAAACAGCCTGATCATCCTGTAGAGAGTGGCCCGGCTGAGGTCCAGTTCCCACGCCAGATCCGCTACAGCCTGCCCACTCAGACCTTTTGGATAGCGCTCCACGAGCTTGCGGATTGCCTCTTCGCGCCGGCACGCCTCGTTCCAACGCGCTCGGTCTCCGTAATCATCATTGGTGTCGTCGCCCATGCCGCCTGCGAACAATTCAAGCTAACGTTATACCGTCAGAATCTCACAATAACTGCAGCGGGCCAAGCGCGAATCTCAAATCAAATGCAAATTCTCAATTTAAGTACAAGGCTAAGGGCTTGATATCATTAGGCGAGAAGTCTCACCTTTAATTACAGCGCGACACGCCCTTTGCCGCCAGCCAGATAGCCGTGTTCTCGGGAGATTCGCCCGGCGTATGGATAAGCTGCATCTCGGCGCCCGCCACCTCAATCGTCAAGCTCTCGCCGCTGAAGGTGCGCGTCGGCGGCAGGTAGCCTTCCCGCGTGTGCGGCGTCACCCGACCGTATTCGATTTGGGTGCCGGCATTGATGAACAGTTCGTCGGGCAGCTTTGTGCCAAATGCATCGCCGCCGTCGCGCTGGCCTCTGCCGAGCTCTGGACCGGCTTCCACCAGCGTCTGGTGACTATAGATTTCGGGGTTGTCATTTCCGGAAAACACATTCGCGCCGCCGGAATGGTCGGGGTGATTGTGCGTGTAGAGAATTGCTCGCACGGGCCGCACCAGGCGATCCCCGAATGCACCTATGATGGCCTTCGCGTCGACAGGGTTTGCGGACGTATCGACAATGATCGAGCCATTGTCGCCCTGGATAAGCGTGACATTGCTCGCCGAATAGCCGACGGCCGCAAAGACGCCGTCGGTGATTTGAATGACTTCCTTCCGGAACTCGGCGGAACTCGCGCGGAGTTGCTCACGGCCGGCAAAATCGTCTGCGTAGGCGGGCGCCGATTGATCTAGAGCCGATCCAACCACCATAGCTAATCCTCGCACCTCCACCATAAATACTCCGCCGCTGACCATGATGGCGACATGGTTCGACACGGCGGTCGCCACGCCGATGTTCTGCTCGATTACCAGTACCGCCATCTCGCCTTCGGCGGCAAGGTTGACCAGCATCTGCTCGACCTGGTCGACGATGATCGGCGCCGGGCCCTCGGTCGGCTCGTCCATGACCAGCCAGCTTCGGGTCGCTAAGCAGCGCGCGCGAAATCGCCAGCATCTGCTGTTCGCCACCCGACAGCTGCGAGCCGCCATTGGTGCGGCGTTCCGCCAGGCGCGGAAAGGTCTGGTAGACGCGCTCGACGGTCCAGCTGGCATCGCGCCGATTGCCGGCGGCAAGCCGCAAATGCTCGTCGACCGTCAGGCTCGGCCAGACGCGGCGCCCTTGCGGGACGTAGCCGACGCCGAGTCGGTGGATCTCGTGTGGCTCGAGTGCTGATATCTCGCGACCATCCACGCGGATCGAGCCGGAGCGTGCTCGCTTCAAGCCGACGATGGTGTTGCAGAGCGTCGACTTGCCCATGCCGTTGCGGCCGACCACCGAAAGCACGCCGCTCTCCAGCGTCAGCGAAACACCCTGCAGGGCATGGCTTTCGTCGTAGAAGACCTGCAGGTCGTCTATCCTGAGGATGGCCTTGGTCGGTTTATCGGAAGAGGCTGGGCGCTCAGCCATGCTTGCCCCCGAGATAGTTTTCCTGGACCTCGGATCGGCTTCGATCTCTTGCGGCGTGCCTTCCTTGAACAGGCGGCCATTGTGCATCATCGAGACATACTCCGACACACGCAGCGCGACATCGAGATCGTGTTCGATGATGATGTAGCCGATATGCTTGGGCAGCGCGTTGAGGATGGCGACGAGGTCGCGGCGCTCGGTCGGCGAAAGTCCTGCCGCCGGCTCGTCGAACAGGATGAAGCGCGGTGCGCCTGTCTGGAAACGCGCCGGACCCTATGACCTACTCCCAGGGCTGCCGACTGATCGCATGAACGAGGCGGTCGTGCAGTTCGTGCATGAGCGGCGGTCAACTGGCCACTCTACGATCCGGCGAGGCGGACGACCGCTCTGATCGGCGAACGGCTTGTGCTGTCGGAAGACCCCGGCAGGATAATGTTCGGGTTGCTCGACGGGCAGGACGCATCAGTCGACAAGGCACGAAACGGCGGCGAAAGGTGCTGCCATGACGGGTCGGAATCGCCTTGCGCGCAACCGAACGCCCGGGTGCAGCGTGTTGGCGCCGCGACAGTTCGCTTGACGAATATGACCCGCGCGGAGGGCTGCAGGAGCGCGGTCCTGAGACAGTCCAGCCGCCGCTCCAATAAAAGGCGGCGGCTCGACCTGGGTGATTCAGCTGGGAATCGTGGCTTACTCAGACCAGTCCTGAGACCACGAAGACCAGCCAGGCGATGACAGGTCCGATGATGGCGATGAGCGCGCTGTAGATCAGCAATGTCCGCAACACGCTGTCGCGCTCGGATTCTTGCGCGTTGGCGACGACAATGGCGCCGTTTGTGGAGAACGGGCTGGTGTCGACGATGGTCGTTGAAATGGCGATTGCCGCAACGACGCCGATGGCGCTGATGTGGCCCTGCAGCAAGAACGGAACGGCGAGCGGAATGATGGCGCCGAGCAAGGCGGTGGACGAGGCGAACGCCGATACGATCGCGCCGGTGAAGCAGAGGAGGAGTGCAACCAGCAGCGGCATACCGAGGCTGGAGATGCCTTTCGCGACGTAGTCGATCGTACCGATCTTCTCCATGAGGCCGACATAGGTGATGATGCCGGCGATCAGCAGCACTGTCGACCAGCTGACCTTGTCGATCGCTGCCTTCTGGGTCTTCGGTGAGAGGAGCGCGAGGGCGACGGCCACCGTGATCGCCACCAGCCCGACATTGAATTTGAAGACGAGTGCGCCGACCGCGAGCGCCGTAAGGCCAATCAAAGTCGTCAACCTTTCCGTAGTTAGACTGGAAAGCGCCGACACATTTTTCGTCTGCTCCTCAAAGACGCGATGGCTGATCGGCACAGCCGGCGTGCCGCCGTGGCCGATGATTGGCTGCGTCACGCCCTCAGGGTGGAGGTCGGGCAGTGGGCCTAATACGATCGAATGCTTACGCAACACCTTCGAGCCGCCGAAGACGAAGAAGACGAGGACGGCGATGGCCAGGTTGAAGAAGAAGCTGGAGAGGAACAGTGACGTCGGTGCGAACGGCAACCCCGCCTTCTCGACGATCTGGTTGGTGATGCCACCATAGACGCTGATCGGAGAAAAGCCCCCCGCCTGTGCACCGTGAATAACCATCAATCCCATCATGACCGGATTGATGCGATACTGGAACGCAAAACCCAGCGCCACCGGGGCCAAGATGGCGACGGCTGCAGGTCCGAGCGCACCGAAGCCGGTGATGACAGCGGCGACCAGGAACATGACCCAGGGAATCCACGCCACATGTCCGCGCACCAGTTTGACTGCGCCCTCGACCAGCCAATCGATGGTGCCATTGATCTGGGCGATGGCGAACAGATAGGTAATGCCGACCAATGTCAGGAAGAGGTCGCTCGGGAAGCCGGCGAATATTTCCGCCGGCTTCATAGCCATGATGAGCGAGCCGACCACAAAGGCGCAGGCGAAGGCGAGTGCGCCCATATTGATCGGCTGGATGGTTGCGATCACGAACATGCCAACCAGCAGGGCGATCGACAGAATCTGTATGTTCATAGCTTCCTCCCTCGGGAACCGCATTCAGGCGCCCGTTCTCATTTCCATCGGTTAGTAGATCGGCCTGCATCGGTCTCGCTCCCAAGCACCAACGCGGGTCGTGGCCTCCTATGAGGCGGGCATGTAAAGGTCGCTGTACCGGTCGCGCAGAAGGTTCTTCTGCACCTTTCCCATGGTGTTGCGCGGAAGGTCCTCGACGAAGATGACCCGTTTCGGCTGCTTGTAGCGCGCGAGGCGGGCGTGCAGCGCGTTGAGCACGGCCTTTTCGTCCAGCCTGGCGCCGGGCTCGAGGACCACTATCGCCGTCACGCCCTCACCGAAGTCGGGGTGCGCAACGCCGATCACCGCGCTCTCGGCGACGCCGCCGAGCTGGTCGATCTCGTTCTCGACCTCCTTCGGATAGATGTTGTAGCCGCCGGAAATCACCAGGTCCTTGCCGCGTCCGACGATATGGACATAGCCCGCCTCATCGATCTTGCCGAGGTCGCCGCTGATGAAATGACCGTCCCTGCTGAACTCCGCCGCCGTCTTTTCCGGCATCCGCCAGTAGCCTTTGAAAACGTTCGGGCCCTTGATCTCGATCATGCCGGTTTCGCCTGGTCCAAGCGCCTCGCCCGTGGCTGGATCGGTGACCCTCACCGACACGCCTGGGAGTGGAAGGCCGACTGTCCCGGCCCTTCGCTCGCCTTCATAAGGGTTTGAGGTATTCATGTTGGTCTCGGTCATCCCGTAGCGCTCGAGGATGGCGTGACCGGTGCGCTGCTCGAATGCGGCGTGTGTTTCGGCAAGCAGCGGCGCCGAGCCTGATATGAAAAGCCGCATATTGGCAACGGCGTCACGGTTAAGGCCCTCGTGCTGAAGCAGCCGCACATAGAACGTCGGCACGCCCATCATCAGCGTCGCGCGCGACATCAGAGGAAGGATTTCTTCCGGCTCGAACTTTGGCAGCAGAAACATCGAGGCGCCCGCGATGAGCGTGATATTAGTCGCCACGAAGAGCCCATGCGTGTGAAAGATCGGCAGCGCGTGGATCAGCCGGTCGGCTGTCGTCACGCACCAGCACTCGCGCAACGCAAGCGCATTGGACAACAGGTTGTCGTGCGTCAGCATTGCGCCCTTGGAACGGCCGGTGGTCCCCGATGTGTAGAGGATCGCAGCGAGATCGTCAGGCGCGCGCGCGGCGTCGAAGAAGTCGACAGACTCCTCCCTTGCCAGCTCCATCAGCGATCCGGCGCCGTCGGCATCGAGTGTTTCGACGATTGCGCCGTGGCGATGTGCGATCTTTTCGACTTCAGCCCGAGCCCTTGATGAGACGACGACGAGCCGCGGTTCGGCGTCACCGATAAAATAATCGAGTTCGGCCAACGTGTAAGCGGTGTTCAACGGCAAATAGACCGCCCCGCAACGCACGCATGCAAGGTAGAGCATCAGAGCCAGCGGGCTCTTGTCCACCTGGACTGCGACTCGGTCGCCAGGGCGAACACCAAGCACGTCGACCGCGCTGGCGATCTGTCCGGAGAGCCGCAGCGCATCTCCATAGGTCCAATGCCGACCATCGATGGTCTCGATGAAAATGGACTCGCCTGACTTGGCGGATGCTCGCATGGCGTCGAACAGGTGATTGCTCATTGAACTCCTCCCAATTGCTTATTAGGTCCTTCTGCCTAGGTTTTCTGCCTTTTGGTACGGCGTCGACGAACCGGGGCGCCGAGACTGACGTCGGCCGAATCGGTTTCCGCCAGTTTCTTCACCTCCGGCGAGGCCGCGACCTCGCCATGTTGCGCCAAGGCTTCATGGTTCGCTTCGATGTCGTCCAACTTGTAAAGGTAGTTGACCATCAAGCCGTGGGACTGCCGCATCGCCTTGGCGGAGTGATCGGCGAGGAAGTTCAACCGTTCGAGGCGAGCGCCGTTGCCCAAATGAAAACGCGCCACAGGATCGACCGGCCGTCTGCCGGCGGCACGTTCCTTCACGAAATAGCGTGCAGCGAGCGGGAGGAGTACACCTTCGACGGCCCGCGCCTTCTGTGGATCATCCGCCCAACTCGGATCGTCCAGCAGGTCGAGCGTCTTGATCGCCTGGTCACCGAGGCGCGAATCCGTCGCCTTGCGCAGTTTTGCCAGCCAGCCGGCGAAAGCAGGAGCCGGCGACAGCGTCACGAAGGTCTTCAGACTTGGAAGCTCGCGGCGCAAATCCTCCACCACCTGCTTGATGAGAAAATTCCCGAAAGAGATGCCGCGCAGTCCGTCCTGGCAGTTGGAAATCGAATAGAAGACAGCGGTGGTGGCCTCCTGGGCCGTGATCGGGGAACGGTTTTCGTCGAGCACATCCTCGATGGCGGAGGGAAGCGCCTTGGTCAGCGCAACCTCAACGAAGATCAGCGGATCGTCTGCGAGACGCGGGTGGAAAAACGCAAAGCACCTGCGGTCAGGTGGAGCTAGTCTCCGCCGCAGTTCCTCCCAGCCGGCGATCTCATGCACAGCCTCGTATCTGATGATCTTCTCCAGGATATCGGCTGGCGTCGACCAGTCGATCGGACGCAGGGTCAGGAAACCGCGATTGAACCAGGAGCTGAACAGGTGGGCGAAGTCGGCATCGACGGCACGAAACTGCTCCGTCGCATCCTTCATGGCTAACAGGCGCTCGCGCATCTCCACCAGTCTTGCCGTACCTTTGGGGGCCAGGTTGAGCCTGCGCACGAGTTCCTGGCGACGCGGCTCGGCGGCTTGATGCAGTTCGATGACGGCATCCGAACTCCTGTCGCTGCGGTAGCGCTCGATGGCTTTGTCAAGCTTGGCGATGTCTGGGCCGAACTGTTCGTGCAGCATACGCACGAAGTCTTGCTGACCGGCCGCGTCCAGTTGCGCCCAGCGCTGATGGATCTCGGCGGCCAATGCCATGCCCGAGGCTTCGCCCCGGCTCGACAGCAGCATGTCGCAGAGTTTTTCGATATTGGTCTCAGCTTGGACCGGCCCGCTGCGCGCGCCTACCGCAAGCAGCCTACGGCCGCGATCGGTGATGCTTTGCACCATATCGCTGAAGAACGAGATGCCTTCCATGTCGGAGTCCCTCCTGGCAACGTCGAATCGGCGCAAATAGGGCCGTCCGCGCGCTCTCGATGCTTGCTGTTGCTCGGATGCGTTCGCCCAATTGTGTGCGACTTGCCTAATGTGGTATCGTTGCTAAACATTCTTGTGCGCAAAGTCCAGCATCTTGCATACAAGAATTGACCTCTTGCATTGAAAGGGCCCAAAGATGTCGGAGAATGTCGTTCAACGCCTGCGAGACGAGATCGAAAACAGCATAATCTCGAACGACTTCGCCCCCGGTGCGCGGCTAGACGAGGTGCAATTGGCCACACGCTTCGGCGTGTCGAGAACGCCGGTGCGCGAGGCGCTGATGCAGTTGAATGCGATCGGGCTGGTGGAGATCCGGCCGCGCCGGGGTGCCGTGGTGATCGATCCGGGACCGCACCGCATTTTCGAAATGTTCGAGGTGATGGCGGAACTTGAAGGTTTGGCCGGTTCGCTGGCCGCGCGACGGTTCACCGATGCCGATCGCACAACCATCTTGGCCGCGCATGCAGATTGCGAGCGTTCGTCCTCGGCTGGCGACAGCGACCTCTACTACTACGACAATGAACGCTTTCACAAAGCTATCTATGCTGCCAGCCACAGCGGTTTCCTCGCAGAGCAGTGCGTCGCACTGCATCGCCGTCTGCAGCCATACAGGCGTCTCCAGCTTCGCGTGCGCAACCGCGTTGCCACCTCGTTCGCTGAGCATGGCGCGATCGTGGAAGCAATCCTAGCCGGCGACGCGGAGCGGGCGCGCACGCTCCTGCGCCAGCATGTCAGTATCCAGGGCGAACGTTTCAGCGATCTTGTAGCGACGCTGGCGAGCAGATAGTCGATCGTCCGGTGGTTCCACAATGCAAGTTATCTGGCCCGCGCCCATCGCGGCGGGGCTGGCGTCGCCGACCGCTTCAAAACTTTTCGCCACGCCTTGCGAACTTTGGCTTCCCTGTCGAAAATTCCTGTCAGCAATCGCCCATCCGCGCGAGGCTTATCTTCTCTCATTGACCCTGCGGATCGCATCCATCACCGTTAGCGAAGTGGATGACGAGACTTTTGATTGCCCCTTCAGAACGCGGTGCACCGTGGCGACGCCGACGCTCGCCGCCGCGGCAATTTCCTTGATGGTTCCCAGCCGTTCGATTCCGATCGCCGGTTCGTATGTCATGTCCAATTCTCCACGCCGCAATGAGAAACGGACGGCGGCGGCGGCCGCCGCCACCACGTCAGGTCTTGCGGCTCTTCTGGCGATAGACGTCGGCAATCACCGCGGCGATAATGATCAGGCCCTTGATGATCTCCTGATAGAAAGCATCGACGCGCAGGAAGGTGAAACCCGACATCATCGTGCCGAGGATGATCGTGCCGATCACCGTGCCCGTGATGCGGCCGACGCCGCCGGTCAGCGAGGTGCCGCCGATCACCGCCGCGGCAATCGCGTCAAGTTCGTACATCACGCCCATTCCGGCCTGTGCAGTTTGCGCGCGACGCGGTGACGATGCCGGCGACGCCCGCGAGCAGACCCGCCAAAGGCGTTAAGTACCAGCGTCACTCTGCTGAGTGATGCTGCCTCGATGGGACATTTGTTTGCAAAGCGAGACCTTGCCGGCTTGTACATTACTGGCGAGACTGGTCTCGACAATATACCGCGTGGTAGCTTTTCACCGCCTTTTCGATCGCATCATGAGCGGTCGCATGGAACATGATCGCGAAATGCGGTGAGGCTGCGGAAGACATGAAAATTGGCCCGCTGCCGGGGAAGGCAGCGGGCCCCATCAATCAAGGCTTGGCCGGAATAGGGTTATGGGCACAAGGGCATCCGGCCAGCATTTCCAACGAGGGGGAAAAACATTTGTTCCCGCGCCGACCGCATATATTAGCAACCCCTTGACTAAGCCTTCACTCGCGCCAGAATCTTCCGGATGGCGCGGGGAATAGGCGTAGGCGACGAGGTGGCGATCACGGCGACGGTGCGAAAAGCGCATCGACGATCGTGCCGTCCTTCACATTCCGACGTTCAATCATCCATGTTCGATTATCGACGCGAAGGCCAAGCCCGGCGACAAGATCAGGTTCGAGGGCAATGTCGTCTTTGTCGATGAGGAAACAGGTCGGGTGACGGTCAGGGTGCTTGGCGCCGTCACGGTCGACATGAGCACGGTTGAACTGGTGTCGAAGCACCAGCCGCCAAAAGCGCCGGGCGCCGATGCGCGACAAGGCTGACTAGTCCTATCGCCTCGCGTCCGGTGTCACGGCGCGGTTTGTGAAATGCAGGTTGCGATCAGGGCGGCCGGCATCGCGGCAGGGCTGGCAATGGAGCACCTTAATCAAGTCCCAGTGCATGCAGCCGTAGTCATCGCCCAGGCGACGAGCCAGCGCCGCGACATCAAGCACGGCACTATGGCGGCAAGTCATACAATCGACCGACAGCCCCGTGCCGATCGCGACTTTCTTGCCGAGCGTGTCCTCGACAAAGGGATATTTCATGGTCATGGGAAAGGCGATCTCCGTTGAAGGGTCGCCGCAACGGAGAGGATTATATTCCTAATTATATACTTGACGTACCAGGACCGAAAATGTCTAATGATTTCCGACAGGCCGGCATTCAAACCGACATTACGCCAGCAATGCTTGATGCAGCACTAGACGCCGTTATTCCCCTATCTGAGTTGACGGGGGAGATTGCGGCTCACGCAGTTCGTCCAGCAATTGAGATGGCACTTGCTGCGGCATTTCGGGTTCGCGCCCAAAATGAGTGTCCAGTTTCATAGCGAATTTCCAAAGGTCGCGATTTAGCTCTACCGCTTTGGTGTTCGCATCGTTGATTTCGTTTATTGTTGCGGGTGTGAAGCGGCGCAATTCATTGGTGAAGACTTGGTTTTTGTTGTCGAACGTGACGCCGCTCGCATCAACGATGCGAAGTTCCTCGTCGTAGTTGAACATGGCGTGAGCAAAGAAGTTACGAGTTCTCGACAAGCCTTTGAACTTCGACACCAACGAAGCGAGTTCCACCTTAAGAGGGGCGTCTGCTATCTTGCCATTGCCCAAGGCGAGAATGAGATCCAGTCGGCCCATGGTGTTTTTATGAGAGTGGAATAGCGTGCTCGCGTCCTTCATGGTGGTGCCGACGAGACCATGAAGAATGCGCAGGAATAGGCTCTCATTGTTCGCCCAATGGATGATTAATTGGCCTAGCAGCAGATAGATTGTAACGTTGTGATCCGCTTTGCCGAACACGTTGATGGATTGCTTTCGAGCCATGTCAAAATCCCCCAAAGACAAAGACCAGGAAAAGGGCGACGAGGTTTTGCGCCGCCTGTTGAAGACCCCTCCCGATCCAAAGACCGGGAAGGGAAAGGATGCGTCAAATGAAAAGAAAATTGGTACACCTAGTAGCCAAGCTACTCGGGGTAAGCATTCTCATTGACGGAATAAGGTATGGCTGTTCCGAGCCTATCGGCCCGGTGGATTCGACGCCAGCCAACCATTTGTTCCGCCAATAGCGTTCGAATAGTAGTTATTTTTTGTAATTTCGGACACCAAGATCCGATCGTTGCTATCAACGAACGATTTCAAGTGATCGTGAAGCTCTTTGGCCGTGTTGTTTACGGCAACGAGCCACATGGAATATTGTGTCTTATGCCCGTTGAGGCGCTTGAGTTCGTCCCATAGAACTTCGTAGTCGAACGAATTGTCTTCGTTTCGAAGGTCGTAATTCACCGTGTAAGAAGTCATGTAAAAAGTTCCTGTGTGGGGCCACAGGACGGCTTGACGTAATCACCGGTAGGTTTAGTTTGGCGAATGTCATGTGCCTAGCCGTCCTGTGGCTTGGTTGCATCAAACGGCGGTGACCGCGAATCACCGCCGTTTTCAACTTTAAGGCTAAATCAACCGGAGAGTCTCCCGTTTGGGGTTTACCCACACGGTTTTTTGTTCTGTTTTCGTTTCATTAAGCGGAGGAGCTTTCTGGCCTTCTGCTTAGGCGTGACTGGCTTCACCAATCCGCCGATAGGTAAGGCGCTTATCGCGGGCCATGCGTAGCAAGTCGGCGGCGCGTTCTGCATCCGAGACTTTCAAAGCCGCGCGGCGATTGTAGCGGAAATCGAACTCAGCAAGGTAGCGGTGAAGGTGAGCCTCGCCGCAATGCTGGTAGACGCCGACCATGCCGCGCTTGAACACTGAGAACACGTTTTCAATCGTGTTGGTGTGGACGATGCGGTCGGCTTCGTAGCGAACGTATTCGCCGCCAGTGTGCTTCACAGTGGCATGGTCCGCGAACTCCTGTCCGGTGATCGGATAGAAGTTGGACTCGTCGGTCATGAGCGTTGATTTGCGGTCGGCATTGCGGACCAGCACGTCACGGACAGACGCCTTCGTAGCGCGCTCGACATGGAAGGAACGGACGGAGCCGCCGCGCTCGACAAGCGCCACGATGGAACGCTTGGACGAATTGGCAGGCTTGCCGCGAATGGTGCGCTTCTTGATCGTGTCCTTCGGCCCGAAATAGGTCTCGTCGGCCTCGACAATCTTGCCTTCGCCGCCAAGCGGCCCAGACGACTTCACGTCTTCCTTCATGGCCTCGCGAATGCGGTGCGCCATGAACCAAGCGGTCTTGTAGGTGACGCCAAGCATACGGTGCAGCTGGTGCGCGCTCATGCCCTTCTTGGACGAGGCGTAGAGATGCGAAGCCAGCACCCACTTGTGCAGGCCGATCTTGGAGCGCTCAAAGACGGTGCCGACCGTGACAGAGAACGGCGCACGGCATTCGTTGCACTTGTAGACGCCGGGACGCGTGGACTTGCCCGCAAGCTTGGTAATGCGGTCAGGATTGGCATTGCCGCAATGAGGGCAGAACGGACCGTGCGGCCAATGGATGGCTTCTAAGTGTTCGCGGGCCTTGTCGGCGTCGTGGTAAATTTCGTTGGTCAGATCGAACATTGCGGTAACTCCTTGGGTTTGTTATCGCAAATTCAGTCTGGTACGTCAAGTATATAATTAAGGGCGCCAAATAGCGCGCGTCGAGGCGGCAGACAATGCCCGCCAGATGCGCGAAACGAGTTAGCCGCTCGAAAGCGCGCCTCTGGTGCAGGTTCTGGAAGGCTAGAAATCAATTCAGCATAGGCGCTCCCAACGACGGAAGGCATGTCGGGAAACCGCATCTGCATCGACATCCGCTACGATCTGTAGAATAGTGACAGTCGGGAGGAACGATTGACTTCAGCAGTGTGTATTATGAATAGGCTTGCCGTTGTGCTTGCGGCGGACAGCGCCACACCGTCACATACTGGACTGAAAAACGGGAAGGAAGAGCGCTACTTCATTTGACTCTGCGACATTCCGAGGGTGCCTTGGAAGTAGTCATCAAGTCGTTCAGGCAGGCCCTCGGGACGAAGACATTCAATAGCGTCGCCGGATTGGAGCCAACAGCGTTTGGGTGTGGGCCTCCAGCCTCGGGTCGCCAACCCCGTGACGCCAAGGAAAGCTAGCAGAGCATCGGGCGGATGAAAACTGACTGAGCGTTTTCATGCGCATACCCACGCTGAGCGGGAGAGAAGTGTGAGGGATACGCAACACGGGACGGATGAGACCCCTGACTTCGTAGTCAACAATGTCCTTGAGCTCGCCGACTACAGTGACCATGGGGTCGCTGTCACGGTGCTGGATGCAGATGGAGGCGCCTCCGTCTCCACCTCGGGATCAATATGGGTGAGCTTCTATGCGAGCGAATAGCCAACGCGCTTGAACGGCGCTACGGCACGGGGAGCGATTTGACCAGGAAGTTACTCCCCTATCTTTGGGTAACAACGACATAGTTTGCGAGGACTACAAACCGCTCACAGTGGGCCTTCGAAAACTCAAATCCAAGCCAGTGCCCGTGAAATAGTGACACTCGAATAAGTCATACGGGTCCTTTTGCTCATGGTAAAGTAGTGCGGTCGACGTAGCGAGCATTGCGCCAACAGCCATCACCATACAGAGTATCAATGCAATGAGGCCGCCAAGCGCTCTTTCCATGCCTCACCCTGAAGGGAACCCAATTCTACCACAATCGAATTCCTTCGACAGCTCGATCTACTTCGAATAGTGGGAGATGTCGGTTCGATCAAGCACACTGGGCGCTGACTGCCCACGCTGATGATCTTATGCGGCTGCCGCTTTTGGTGCAAAGTGTTCCATGAGCGGAGATGCCAAGCCAACGCGCGTCACGGAAGCCGATGACGCGGCGGTCCCGAGGGAAGCACTGGCCAAGGAAATCATTGCAACGGTCGACCGACCACTGCAACCATTTGGCATTCGCGGCGCCTGGCCGGGATACTCGGTGTAGACGATGACCTGAACGTCCGAGAGGTCCGGAATGGCGTCGAGGGGTGGCTGGCGATCGAGTTGGGGCCACTGCGCGTGCGGCTCGATTGGCCGGAGGCTCCGCTCGTCGGCGCTTCGCTTGCTTTTTCCCTCCCGCCGGAGCGCTATGCGGTGGTGACCGCTTAGCCGCTAGTGTTTGAAAATTACAGGATGCCTTCATGCACAGTCTGACACCCATCCTTTCAACCATCACGGCCGCCTTTCTCACTTCCTTCGTCGAGGTCGTCGAAGCCTTCACCATCGTGCTCGCGGTGGGGGTGACGCGCAGCTGGCGGCCGGCGCTGACCGGCGCGGCGCTGGCGCTGGCGCTGCTCGCCGCACTGGTGCTGGCATTCGGACCGCTGCTAGGGCTGGTTCCCATCACCATTTTGCAATTCGTGGTCGGAGTCCTGTTGATCCTGTTCGGCATGCGCTGGCTGCGAAAAGCCATTCTGCGCGCCGTCGGCGTCATCGCGCTGCATGACGAGGAGGCGGCCTTTTCCAGGGAAACCGCCGCCCTGCACCAGCAGGCCACTGACCGCCGGGCCGACTATCTAGCGGGAGTGGTGGCGTTCAAGGCGGTGCTGCTCGAAGGGGTCGAGGTGGTGTTCATCGTCATTGCGGTGGGTGCCGCGCATGGGCAGACGCTTTACGCCAGCCTGGGCGCCCTGGCGGCGTTCATCCTGGTGATGCTGATCGGTCTGGCGGTGCACCAGCCGCTGGCGCGCGTGCCGGAAAATGCGCTCAAATTCGTGGTCGGTCTGATGCTGACCAGCTTCGGCATTTTCTGGACCGGCGAAGGCATCGGTGCCGACTGGCCGGGCGCCGATCTGGCTCTGCTGGCCATCTTTGCTGTCGTCTCGCTTGCGTCCTTTGCCATCGTGCGCTGGCTGCGCAGCACCTATACACTCACTGGAGGGCTCGCCCGATGAACATTGTCCGTCTGGCCATCAAGGAATTCGTCGGCATGTTCATCGACGACGGCAATCTGGCGCTGCTCGCGCTGATCCTGATTGCGGCGGTGACAGCGGCGGTAAAGTTTCTGGCTGTGCCGCCATTGCTTGGCGGCGTCCTGCTTCTCGTGGGCTGCCTCGCCATCCTGATCCACAGCGTTCGCCGCGCGGCGCGCGGCAATCAATAGAGGGTGAACAATGTCGGCAGAATGCCGCTGGCCCTGAAATACTCGATCACTTCGATCGCCGGGAAGACGGCGAGGAAATAGAGCCCGTCATAGAACGTTCGCTTCAACGCGTGCGTTGAGAACCGCCATTCGGCCTGGTCCCGAAACAGCAGCGGGTTCGGCCAGAACCGCGGCGTCCGCTGTGCATAGGCACGATAGGCGGGGCCGAATTTGCCCAGGAGATACTCGGCCTCCTTGCGCGCCGTCACCCGGAAGACGACGAAGCTGGCCAGGCCCAGCGCCACGGCCGCCAGCAAGGATCCGTACATCAGCCCGGCGCCCACCGCGCCGAGCGTGGAAAAGAAATAGAGCGGGTTCCGGGTCATCGAGTATGGCCCCATGGAAATCAACTCGTCGTTCTTTTTGCCGCCGACGTAGAGAATGCTCCAGAGCCGGCCACCGACGCAGATGAGGATGAGGATGAAGCCGAGCAGTTCGATGTGTTCGTGCTCTGACCCCTCGGTCAGGCCCGGCTTTCCAAACAGCAGCAGGGCTATGGCCACGACGGCCGCGATCCGAACGACGATCAGCCGTTTGCGTTGGTCGAACGCCTTTGGTGCCGGGTCGAGAGAAACATAGGTCATTGGCGTCTTCCGTCACTCCGGCAAGCCTGTGGAATCGGGCAAGCACGTTGCTGCCCGACACCGGCCACTACCCTTTCTGCCAATTCATGGCCAGTTGATGGCAAGGCGTGCGTCGGGTTTTTTCCGCTTTCGCGGCCATCTTTACGAAATTGTAATCCACCGGACAGATGCCGGTGAACTCGCATCCCTATGTTCCTTGCTGCCGGTCAACATGGCCGGAGCTTGATCGAAGATGCTGGAAGACCGGCGCCAAACAGGGAAAACATCACATGAACAAACTGGTTCTCGCCCTCGCTCTCGGTGCGGCTGTCATCGCCAGTCCGGTTTCATCTGCGTCCGCAGCCACCGCAGCGCCTTGTGAAGATACGCTGAAAACCCTGCGAGCCGCGGAGGCTGCGGCGAAACTCAGCGATGCAGACAAGGCAAAGGTTTCCGCGCTGGAGACCAAGGGCATCGAGCGCTGCAACGCCGACGACGACAAGCGCGCCGACGACTTCTTCGCCCAGGCCATCAAGGTCACGGGCAAGTAATCCATCAACGACAGGATACCGCCATGCTCTCGCCAGTCGCCCAACCTGCCGCGCCTGCTCGCAACCGGGTTCCGCCAGGCCTTAACAGGGTTCCAAATGTCACCGTCGATTTCTGGCTGATCAAGCTGATGGCGGTGACCATGGGCGAAACCGCGGCCGACTATCTCGCCGTCAATCTCGGCCTCGGCCTGACGGTCACGTCGCTGATCATGACTGGCATCCTGGTGGTCGCCCTCATCCTTCAGTTCGCGCACAAACGCTATGTGCCATGGGCCTACTGGCTGGCGGTCGTGCTCATCAGCGTCGTCGGCACGCTGATCACCGACAATCTCGTCGACAATTTCGGCGTGCGGCTTGAAACGACGACGATTGCATTCAGCATCGCGCTCGCCGCGACATTCGCGGTCTGGTACGCCAGCGAAAGAACCCTGTCGATCCACACGATCTTCACCACCAGGCGTGAGATCTTCTACTGGCTGGCGATCCTGTTCACCTTCTCGCTGGGCACCGCGGCAGGCGATCTGGTCGCCGAAAAGTTCGACATGGGCTACCTTACCACCGGCCTGTTGTTTGGCGGCGTGATCGCGCTCATCGCCTTTGCATATTATGTCTTCAAGCTGAACGGCATTCTTGCCTTCTGGCTCGCCTATATCCTGACCCGGCCGCTTGGCGCCTCGTTCGGCGACCTCCTTTCGCAACCGGTCGAATATGGCGGCCTGGGCTTTGGCACCACTTTGACCAGCATCATCTTTCTCGCCTGCATTGCCGCCCTTGTCCTCTATATGACGCTGAAGAAGGACGTCGACGAGACCGACGAAATCCTGCTTCAATCGGAATGAGAATGAAGCGGCTGCACAGCGCGATAAGGAACAGGCGGACAAGGTCGCATAGCGAATCTGCCGACACCCCGATCATCCCTTGGCCTAGCGTCGCGATCAGCAGCTATCGCCAGCCATCCCCATGGACAGAAAAATGAGCTCCGAGAAATCCGGCTATAGTGGTCTTCAGATTGGTCTGCATTGGACGATCGCAGTACTTGTCCTGTTTCAGCTCTTGTTCGGGGAAAGCATGACAACCTACGTCGATGCGGCAGCGGACGGACGCCAACTTTCGTCCTACGACCAGACCATGGGGTCCGCCCATTACTGGGTCGGCTTGTCGATCCTGTTGCTGGTGTTCGTGCGCTTGGCCGTCCGCCTCTTCGTCGGCGCGCCCAGGGCGCAACCGACAATGTCGAAATGGATGGTTTTCACTTCCAGGGCAACGCATGCGCTGTTCTATTGCCTTCTCGTCGGTGCCCCTCTTTCCGGGCTTTTGGCCTTTTACGTCTGGGGCTGGATGGGAGACATCCATGCTCTGGCAAAGCCGGTATTCATCGTCCTGATCTGCATTCATGCCGGCGCGGCACTTTTCCATCATTTTGTTTTGAAAGACATCGTGCTTCGCAGGATGCTTGTTCCCGCGCGAGATCCAGCCGGATGACATTGTGGGCATGTCCAACGACAACGAGCGGCCAGGCACTGGCCGATGTTCTAGGATCGGGTCGCTGCCGGTGATAGCGTGCCACCTTAACGAAATGTCGGCAACAGACCGGAACGACGATGCGACTTCTGCTTGTTGAGGATGACCCCAGGACAGCCGACTATGTCGTCAAGGGATTGACCGAAGCCGGACATGTTTGCGACCTGCTGCGCAATGGGCACGACGCTCTCTTTGCGGCGACACGCGACGCCTATGACGTGATCATTGCGGATCGGATGATCCCCGGCCTGGACGGCCTGTCGATGATCAAGGCGGCCCGTGCGGCGGGGGTGCGGACGCCGGCGATCTTCTTGACCTCGGTCGGCGGCGTAGACGACCGGGTCGAAGGCCTTGAAGCCGGCGGCGACGACTATCTCGTCAAGCCATTCGCCTTTTCCGAGCTGCTCGCCCGCATCAACGCCCTTGGCCGCAGGCCGGCTGCGCAGGAGCAGAAGACCGCTTTGCGGGTCGCCGATCTCGAAATGGATCTGATCACGCGCCGCGTCACCAGGCAAGGTCATGTGATCGACCTGCAGCCGCGGGAATTCAGCCTGCTCGAAGTGCTGATGCGCGGCGAAGGGCGGGTCATCACCCGGACCATGTTGCTGGAACGCGTCTGGGACTTCCATTTCGATCCCAAGACCAGTGTGGTCGAAACCCATATCAGCCGGCTAAGGGCCAAGATCGACAAGCCGTTTGAAACCCAGCTCATCCACACCGTCCGTAACACCGGCTACAGTCTGCATGCGCCGCTTTAGCCTGCTTCGCAGCACGCCTTTCCGGCTCGCTTTGACCTTCGCATTCTTGTTCGTGCTCGCCTTCATCCTGTCGGGCGCTATTGTCTATCAACTGATGAGCGCCGACCTTGCCGAGCGGCTCGATGAATCCGTCAAGGAAACTTTTTCGGTGGTGGCGGCGACCTACGCCGAACGTGATCTGGAGGATCTGGTTGCTGCGGTCGACAGCCATTCCAGTCTCAGCACTAAAAAGGAGGAGCTGTTCTCGCTGACCGGTCCGGGCGGCAATCATCTGGCCGGAAACTTTACTGCGGCAGGCCTTCCCGACGGCTTTTCGATGTTCGATGCCGCACTGCCGGGTGTACCTGCCGATACTATGTACCGAGCCTACTCCGGCTCTGTTGGAGGAAACAATCTGACGGTTGCGTTCAGCCTGTCCGAAACCGAGGGACTGGAAACCATCATCCTGATGAGCTTCGGCTGGGCAACTCTCATTATTTCTGGCTTGGCGGTAACCGGCGGCGCTTTGCTTGCCTCACGCGTCCAGCGTCGCCTCGACGGGATCGCGGCGACGATGGTCGACGTCTCCCATGGGCGGCTTGACGCCCGCATTCCCCTCGTTGGCAACGGGGACGATATCGACGAGGTCTCTGCCCAGGTGAATGCCGCGCTCGACCGGCTGTCGGCGCTTGTCGAAGGCATGAAACAGGTCAGCGCCAACATCGCCCATGATTTGAAGACGCCGCTGAACCGCCTGCAGATGATTCTGGAGGGCGCCGCCGACAAGACCGCATCAGGCCAGGAGGTTTCCGATGAACTAGCGGAAGCGCGGGCCGAGGGACTTCAGATCAACGAGACGTTCGATGCCCTTCTGCGCATCGCCCAGATCGAGGCCGGGGCACGCAAGGCGCGGTTCAGCGATCTGGACGTCAATGGCGTCGTCGAAACCATTGCCGAAATCTATGCGGGCGTCGCCGAAGATAACGGAATGTCGCTCTCGGCAAACATCTTTCAGGGCAAGGAGTGCCGGATCCATGGCGATTGGGAATTGCTGACGCAGATGTTCGCCAACGTGGTGGAAAATGCCCTGCGGCATTGTCCGCGAGGCACCGCCATTGAACTGTCGGTGACCCGGAAGGCTGATCGCATTCTTGCAACAGTCGGTGACGATGGCCCGGGCATTCCGCCCGAGGAGCGCGAAAAAGTGTTCCAACGGCTCTATCGGCTCGACAGCAGCCGCTCGACGCCCGGCAGCGGCCTTGGGCTTAGCCTTGTCCGTGCCATAGCCGATCTGCACGGGGCTTCCATCGCGCTTGAAGACCGCGACCCCGGGTTGGGGGTCGTCGTCAGTTTCCCTGCCGGCATGCGTTCCTAAAGTATTCCGGTGATCAAACGGTCAAGCCGGGTGTTTTCCGATAGGTCATGCGCACCAGGGCAGCCGCCAGAAACCCCGTTTCGGCGCCACCCAGAACATCTGACATAGTGCGTTCCGTGTACGTTGGCGCGATTGAAGACCAGGAACCTTCAAATGAGGCCTCAGGGGATTCGATATCCTCCACGCTATTTGCAAAGACATCCAATACACTTGGAAGTTCAACTCCTTCATCGATTCGGGTATCAACTATGACGGTGGAATCGGTACCTTTCGAAACGGTGACATCGCTTGGCGCCACGGATATTCCGACGTGTCGAACAGAATCCAGAAACCCGTTAACCCACCATTGAAGTCGCCCGTAGTCGGGCCGGAAAGGCCCAATTCTTGAGCCCGCAAAAGCGTAATGACCCACCCTGCTGCAAATGCCGAATCGGGGGTACTTGCAATCAGAAGATTTATATACGCACGGCCATTCAGGTATTTCCCGAACTCCTGAGCGACAGCCATGTCACCGGCAAGCAGAGCCGCATCCACGGCCGTGGATTTTTGCTCGGCTCGATTCATGAGCAAATCCCCGCCGACGATTTGCACGCGCTGCGCGAAGCGGACCACAGCATCATCCAGCATTGCCTCCTGGGACGTGCTCGACGCCCCATTGACTGCATAGGTAGTTGCACCTCCATCCGCCGAGATCTGCAGTTGCACACCAGCTTGAAACTCAACCGCCGATCCGCCTATCGTGGCCGAAAACTCCTTTGCTGAAGCCTCAACCGCATGTCCCCATTTCGGGAGAATGCCCGCAGGAAAACGTCTCTGTAAAGCTGGGTGAACGCAAACTCATTTGAAGACCAGCAACAACCGCGATACTGATCACCCCAAGAGGTTTTGGATCGTCGACGAATAGATCGCCCAGCACAGTACCGAGCAATGCTCCTAGAAAGGCGCCAACACCAGGAAGTAGAAAATTGGCGACAATGAGCAAGGAACCGCTTAACCCACCAAGAGCCGAAAGTCCTAGTGAAGCACCGAGAGCCGATCCAAGTGAGCCACCAATTGAACCTTCCATCCCTTCCGCCGGTAGAATAGCGTGAGACCGAGATGAGCCAAAGAAGCCCCGGGGCCCCAGGAACAGCGATGCTTAATCTGCAAAGAAACGGTCGATGACAAACCCAATGACAACCCTTGTGAGCGTGTTCGTGAAGCCGCACTGGCGCACGGTGCTGGCCACGAAGGAGAAGGCTAAGCAGAGGCGCGTAGACTGAAGGCCGCAGCCAGTGGGGACGGGAAGCGTCGGACCGGCCGCCGCCATCCGGGACGCTGCCGCCAAGGGTCCGCCCCGGTAGCCTGATACCCCCTCGCCTGCCGGCCAAAACCAGTTATGCCGACGCACAGGCCACCCGGCGAGCGCCGTTCAAACCTTACGGAAATGTAAAACAACATAGCCATTGCAAAGCCAATATTACAGTCGAGATTGCGGCGCGACACCAGTCCCTCTCCTCACAGTCAGGCAAAAATGGCAATGGAAGACGCCACCCAGGAGCATCTCGAAAATGCCGAGCATGCCGAACACGCCGCGCGCGAGGGCAATCGGTTTCTGACCACCGTGTCGGTTACCATAGCGGTTCTCGCTGTTCTGGCGGCAACGGTCGGCAGTTTCGAATCGCTGGAAACCGCGGAGACGATCAACGACAAGAGCGAAGCCGCCTATTTGCAGGACAAGGCAAGCGACCAGTGGAGCTTTTTCCAGGCAAAGAGCATCAAGAAGAACATGTATCAAATTGCGGCGGCCGCAGTCGGGCCGGCTGCCGAGCAATTTCAGGCTGATGCCAAGCGCAATGACGCCGACAGCGCGGACATACAGGCCAAGGCGCTCGATTTTGAAAAGCAGGTCGATGAAAAGCTGCGAGACAGCGATGTCCGGGCGCATCGACACCACGTCCTGACATTCGCCGTAACGCTGCTGCACATCTCCATCGCGGTTGCGACGCTGTCCATCATCATGCATGGCAAGCGTTGGCCGTGGCTTGGTTCGCTGGTGCTGGGCGCGCTGGGCCTGATCGCGGCAGGCGTCGCCTACGTCTGAAAAGAATCTTCCGTTCCGACCGAAAGTCAGTGCCGTAAAAATCGATTCCGATTTTAGGGGTCGGCGCTGAAACCGTGACGGCGCCATGCGCTGCAGAATGCCAGGGATCTATAATGCGCGACAAACATGCCGTCATTCACCACCGTGCGCTCGATTTTTGGCTGGCGCGCGGAGCGGTGCTGGTCATCATCTGCCTGCAACTGCTTGTCATCAACGATCTTTCCTTTGGACCGCGCTGGCTGGCGCCGGCGATGGAAACCGCGTTGCTGCTGCCCTTGTCGGTGGCGACGGCCTGGACCCAGCTCGAGGCCAAGAAGGCTGTCGAGGATCATCAGTGGCACGCGATCGGCCAATTTCGCGTCGTGATCCGCAGAACGGCCCTGGTAATGACCGGCGTCATCAGCGTCATGAATTGCGGTTCGCTGGTCTTGCTGGTGCGCGCCCTGCTGTCAGGCCATGCCGGCAACAGCGGGACGACGCTCCTCATCGATGCTCTCAACATTTGGAGCACCAACGTTATCGCCTTCGCTTTGTGGTTCTGGAGCACCGATCGGGGCGGACCACCGACTTGCGGCCTTGTCAAACGCGCCAAGGCCGATTTCCTTTTTCCGCAAATGACCTTGAACGATCGCGACTTTCGAGACTGGCTGCCCGGCTTCATCGACTATTTCTTCCTGGCTTTCACCAACGCGACGGCTTTCTCACCGACCGACACCATGCCGCTGACAGCGCGCGCCAAACTGCTGATGATGGCGGAGGCGATGATCTCGCTTCTGACCATCGCGCTCGTCGCGGCGCGCGCGGTCAATATCCTGACGTGAGCTCGGTGCTTGCCCGACGGGATCAAGCACCGCACTAGCCTTAGCCTTGCCAGGCTGGCGCACAACGCACGGCATCTTCGTGGGTCTTCATCCTCGCCCCATGGGGCGGCATGAGGCATCGAGAACGCTTTAAAGCCAGGGCTGAAACACAAAAGGCTTGCTCCGGCGAACCGGAGCGAGCCTTGGAGCCAACGGGATTTAAGGGGCAATTGGCCTGCTGCTGGTTCCATGGACACCGAGTTAAGGTGGTGAAGATGGAACCGGAGTTTACCCATGAAGGGAAGAAAGTTCAGCCGCGAGTTCAAGCTTGAGGCTGTGAACTTTGCGCCAGCTCGCGACCTGTGTTTAAACGTGCCGCCATGTCGATGGATACGACTAAGGAGTTCATCCACAATCCGATTTAAAATAGGGCTTTCGGGAGCTATTTCTCCTTCCCGCGCCAATCCTCCACAAGCGAAAAAAGAAACGAACCTGACCAAGTCAGAAGCAGCAGGCCGTTCAGTGGTGTGATGGAGGTGATGAGCCGCATTTCGCCGATGGGTATGACGTTGTTGTAGCCGAGAGAGGCGTAAGCCTCGGCTGCATAGTAAAAATAGTCCATGTTCGAAGGAAGGGCCTTTCCGACGAAATCACCTAAGGAAAGGGTCTGGTCCGCGAGGTGAAATATGGCGGCATAGATACCGATCTCCAGAAGATGAAGCCCAACCAGGCCGCAGATGACGAAAAGCAGCGCGGGGTAAGCCCTAACCGACCTGCGCGCCAATCTGTCGAGACGTCGGATTACTTCATAGTGCAGGGAAGACGACCCGATGACCGCGGCAAATGTCAAGGCGATGGCGATCAGCATGTTCACGGGATTATCTCCCTATCGACACTTCTGCGATTTTGGACCCCTCGTCGGCAGCCACCTGCGTTCGGGCCTGGCGAAGCCGCCATGATTGCGCGCAAATGGGCCGAAGCAAGGCGAGGAGCTTGGCATATTGGCCACTCGGCCGTCACGTGACCAAGCTGCCCACCCTGCAGCAAGGCACGCTTTTCGTTCGCGTCGCAATAAACGCTCGTTCTGCCGTTATCGTCATGGGCTCATCCGTCCGAACTTGATGATGCGCACGCGGCAAGGTTTCACGCAGCTGCTCCAAGCGGACGCGCGATTTCAGCTTACGCTCTGGGCCTTGCCTTCCCCTTCGGCTGGACACCGTGCATAGGGGCGATCCTCGGCTTAATCCTAACCATCGGCGCGGCGGCTCAGCTGCTTTTTCGCGTACCTACTTGCTACAGACGGGCTCGTCCGGATGGCCACAAGCCGGCTTCTTGCGCTCACCACCTTGAGGCGGCTGCACCTTTGGCAGTGCCGACGGCTGCCGCCGCGCCTGCATCTGAGGCTTGGGCTGTGCGTGAAACTCCTGATTCTGTGGCTTGGACGCAACTTGCACCTTCCCGTTGTCCTTCAGCTTGAGCTGGCGCTGCGGATTACCATCCGGGTTGAATTTCTGCGGGACGCCCGCCCCACCGCCGGCCGACCCATCATTGGCTGGGAGCTTGCGGAACTCGGGTCCTTTACCTTGTCCATTGGCCGGCCCGTTCGTCGAGGCTGCGCCTCTACCCAAAGCATCCAGCTTGCGGGCCAGCTTCTTCGGCTTGCCATTAGGCGGTATCTGGCTATCGAGCGCAGATGGATTGTTGGTCTTGAACTTCTGCTGGGCGTTCTGCCCACTGCTGGCCGGCGCACCATTTGTGGTTAGCAGCTTCCGGAACTTGGGTCCCTTGACCAGTCCATTGACCGGCCCGTTCGTCGTGGCAGCACCCTGCCCGCCAATCTCCACGGCGGCGGCATTGCCGGCCGCCGCAGCGTTCCCACCTGCCACACCTCGCTTGCGCAATAGCTTCCTGGACCTGTCGTTGGGCAGGTTCTGACCGTTGAGCACCGGTGGCTTGCCAATGACGAGCGGCAGCGTCTTGCCGTCGGCTCCGGGCAAGGCATGACCGGCCGAGAGCTTGTCGGCCGGCAGCGTCTTCGACAGCGGCGTCGCACTGCCGGGCTGCCGGCCTAGTGTCGAACCTTGGCCGAGCTTCGTCGGCACGCCGCCCGGGTTCTGCTTGGCCAGCGTCGTTTCCTTCTTCTGCAGGAAGGGCGGCAGCGCGACCTTGGTCGCAAGCGCGGCCGCACCGAGGCCCACCGCGGCACCGGTCAGCTTCTGGCTGGTGGTGAGGCCGCCCTGATTGTTGGTCTCGTTGATCGTTGCGTTGTTGATGATCGTAGTGTTGTGGATGTTGTTGAAGATGACATTGTTCGGCGGCGGCACAATGTCATGCGGCGGGTTGACCCACACCGGCACGGGCACGAAGACCGGCGTCGGCAGAAGGAAGATTCCGACCGGCGGCGGTGGTGGCGGCAGCACGATGAACTCCGGCGGCGGTGGCGGCAGGAAGATCACCGGCGGCGGGGGCGGTGGCTCGAAATCGAACTCGGGGTCATCGAAATAGAGCACGGGCCGGTCGACATAGATAATTTCTTCCGGCGGCGGGGGCGGCACGTCATAGACATAGACGGTGAAACCCTGCGGCGGCTCCAGGGCGGCATCGAAATGCTCAAGCCGGCGACGCGCATCCCAAACATGGGGGCCGTGCGGGTAGCGCTCGAGATAGGACCAGTAGGCTTCGGGCGTATCGCGCAGCCAGGTCTGGCGCCAGGTGATCGCCTCGCGCCGCGCCGCGATGATGGCGCGAACACGCTTGGCCATCGGGTCGTGAGGATAGGCGACGAGGAAGTCCTCGTAGCCGCGCAGCGTATCGCGGTCGAGGGCCGCGACATAAGCGTCGCGCGCGTCGAAGTCGCGGATCTCCTTGGTCCGCATCGTCCGGACCACCGCCGCTGAAACCTGCGGCGTCGGAGCATCCGGGCCACGATCGAAGAAGACGAAGGGTGCGGCGATCTTGGAAGCGTCCCAGGGCAATTCCGCGCCTTGTGTGACGTCGTTGACGCGCAGCCGCGTCCGGTCGAACACGTCGCCCAGCTGCAAGCCACCGTCGCGGATCATCTCGGCGAGCGCCTGCGCATAGGCACCGTATGGGCCCTTGCCCTCGGGCGCGACCGTGCCCGGCGCGGCGTTGAAGGCGATAAGCATGTTCGGGTCGGGATCGACCAGCGCGAGGCCGCCGGCGAGTGGCTGGTTCGACTGCGCGAAGGAGTTCGGCCGTGCCGCATCGAGCACGACGATGTTGACCTTCGTCGGCAGCGCAGCCAGCGGCTTGGTGAGGTCGGAAACCCGCACCGCCGCGATCGGAACGTCGGCGGCATTGGCGATTTGGGCATCGACCGGCACGAAATAGTTCTCGCCCTCGAACTGCACGCCTTGGCCGGCGAGGTAGACGAAGACGACCGCGTCGGGACCGGCGGCCGAGACCTTGCCGAGGAAATCACGGTATGCGCCGCGCAGCGACTCCTGATCAACGTCGCGCGCGCCGACCACATCGAACCCCGCCGCCTGCAATGTCTGTGCGATCAGGCCGGCATCATTGGCTGGCGTCGCGAGCGCGCCCGACGAATAGCCGGCATTGCCGATCACGAAGGCGAGGCGCTTTTCGCCTTGCGCGAGCGCCCCGGCAGTGGAGCCCATCGCGAAGACGGCGAGAACGAAGAAGAAGGCGAGGTATTTCGAGACGGTCCGCATTACGATCAACCATCAGGTGAGAACCAGCCGGAGAGGAATTCTCCCGCTGAAGGAGCCCGAACTAGAACTTTGCAAAAAGGCCGCTTTGCGGCGCGATTTCGTCTCGTTCCAGCCCAGGGGGCAGAACGGATGACCTCAATGAAAAGTGATAGCAAGGTGATGATCCGGCGCTTGGGCAGGGCCACCCCGACGGTCGATGCTTGGAGCGTGCGCCATTCGACAAACTGCGGCGCAGCAGCTTGATGCCGGCGCGGTCAAGCCGGGACGAAATCCACGCTTCCTGAGCCTCGCCGCTTGGCTGTTCGACATATCTGCAAACACCCGGCAGGCCTGGTGTGCGAGGCACGTCCAGCGTTTCCGGGGACGGTGTCCGGAGTGTCGCCGATACCAACCCCAATACCGACAGCACCTGTACCGTTTTAGGTACCGATCGCTGGCTGTTCGGCTTTCGTTGTCAACGATCAAGCCGCCCTTGACAGCGCTTTGGCGACGCGGTTGACACAATGCGCACCGATATCGTTCCCCAGCGACAATGTACTTTGACCGCGAAAAGGCGCCTGATGATTGCCTTGCAGAGACTTTTTCTGATCCTTCTGCTTGCCGGTTTCCCCTCGACCGGCATTCTCCCTGTTCAGGCGGCTTATGCTGACTCGACCGTCATGGTTCCTCCCGGAAACCGTTTTGACACGCAACCGGCCATCCCCGATGCATCTGCGGTTCGAACGCGCGCGTTCAACACGACCTACCAGGAAAAATACGACAAGATCATCGCTCTGCTGAAGCGTGAAAAGAAATTGATGGCGCACATCAAGGAGGTCGCGGCGGTCTACGGCATCGACCCGGTCCACATTGTCGGCGCGCTGGTCGGGGAACACACCTACAATGTCACCGCAGTCGATTCGGTGCAGACCTACTACGTGAAGGCACTCTCCTACTCCGGTCTCGACTTTTCCTTTCGCTACAAGGGTGTGCCGGTACAGACTTTCGTCGAACGGCCGGAATTTTCGGCATGCGCGAAAGCGCAGGGCAGCGCAGCGTTGTGGAGCTGCCGCGACCTGGTCTGGACCCAGCATTTTCGCGGCAAAACGATCGATGGCGTCGTTTACGAGCCGATGACGTTTCAGCAGGCGTTTTTCCAACCCTTCTTCGCAGGCCAGACATTCGGCCTCGGACAGATAAGCCCCCTCACCGCCCTTCAGGTCACGGACCTCGTCAACCGGGTGAGCGGCTACGACAAACTGACACCCGATCACCCGCAAGCGATATACCGGGACGTCATGGATCCCGATCGCAGCATCGTCTACATCGCCGCCATCGTGCGAGACGCGATCGACGCCTACAAGGAGCAGGGCTTCGACATCTCCGGCAATCCGGGAATCACGGCGACCCTCTACAATGTCGGCCAGCCCAGGCAGCGGGCGGCCGAATTGCGCGCCGCCGTGACAAGCGGAAAGGGCCGCAAGCTGCCGGTCGAGAACTATTATGGCTGGCTAGTCAATGACAAACTCGACGAACTAAGAGTCTTGCTCGGCGGCGGGAGCTGAGGAACGGACCATCCGATGATCGCGCACCCATGGCGTCAGGTGCATTGCTGGCAGGTATTTTCGCACCATGAGGCCCACCCACATGGAATCCTTCGTCGATCAGTGCGTACATCACATCGAGACACAAACCAAAAGTTGGCCAGTGTCGTAATCGGGCTGCTGGCTTTCGGTGAACCGCTGATCCTGATGAGCATCCTGCTTCCCGGCACACCGTCTTGATGATCTCTGCGGGTTGGCAGGAGCGGGGACATCCATCCATTTCCCGTTCTCTTGGCCGCGGATCGTCGGCGCGACGCTCGGCGACATAGTCTCTTATTTGGCGTATGGCTTGGGCGGGTGTCGTCCATAAATGGTCGCTCCACCGCTACCGCCAGGAGATCGCCCCCGCGCCTGTTCTTACGGCGCTATTGTTTCGCTGCTATTTTTTCTCGGACGCTTCTTTGGTCCAGTCTGCGCCACCTTGCCATTGGTGAAAGGGATGATGGGAACGAACCGGCGCCGGTTCCAGATCGCAAACATGCTGTCGGCGATCATCCGGGCGCCAGTCGTGGTCTTTCCCCGATGGCTGAACGTCAAGGGTGCGGGAAGTTTCGCCGAACTTGGTGCCACGAGCTTGCTCGGCCTCGCGAGGGTCGTGGCGTTGCACAGCGGGAGAATGGGGTGCGACGGGCAGCGGCGATTCAGGACGACATGCACTTCGGCCTTAGTCGTTGAGCCGACAAGCTTGAGGATCAGCGAGGAAGGCTCGCGCGCGATTATTGAACAGAGCTGACCAGCGGCTCGTCGCCGCCAAGGATGGAGACCCAGTGCCCGGTGTTGTCGCTTGCCTGCCTCTTCAGGTACCGATAGCCAGTCTGACTCCAGAGACGAACCTTGTCGGTAAGATTGTCGAGGATGAAGTCGCCCTTGTCCGTTCGCACGGTCAGCACCGCATGGCCTTCGCCGTCCGGCTTGCGAACGACGGTCATGAGCAGATTGGCTACTGCAACGCCGTCGGTCATGAGTTCTCGCCGCTTTTCGAGCGCATAGTCCTCGCAATCGCCGAAGCCGTCATCCGGATAGGCCCACCACTCTTCCTTGCCATAATTGTCCATGTCGCTCATCGGCTTGATGCGCGTGTTGACCGAGACATCCACGGCAGTGATTTGTCGCAACAGCTTGCCGGTCATATGCTCCGGTTTGTTGTTGGGGGAGCGGATCGAACATTCGGCGGGGTGGATCTTGCAGAAATCATAGTGGCCGATCGGCTGCGACGTCGGACCGCCGACAGTCATCGACAGGCTGGCGGCGTTCGCCAAACTCAGCGCCGAAGCGAAAGCGATCAGAGCTATTGCAAGCCCAAGACTCCGCGCCGCGCAACGCCAACCCATAGAGGATGCCATTGCGGCCCCACCGTCTGCTGTTTGTTAACAAAAGGCCAAGGCTGAATTCTACGGCGTGTCAATGAACGCGCCTCGCGTTCGGCTGTTTGCGTTGCCGGCGTGGTGCCCGCGCAACACAGATTCCCAGCGCGGACTTTCAGGCCGAACCGGTCGCGGCACTTTCGATGCCTTTAGGCCAGCCATCCCATTGTCACGCACAACAGCAGCACGACCCCGAGCAAGCCGCGATAGACAACGAACGGCCACGCGGAGAAACGTTCCAGAATGCGCATCAGGCCCCAGATGGCAAAAAAGGCGGAAACGGAGGCAACGACGAGTCCAACGGCGAGAACCGACCAGCCATGGGCATCGAGGTGGACCTTGTGCAATTCCCACAATTCCCTAAGGCCAGCTAGCGCGATGGCCGGCAGTCCGAGCAGGAACGAGAAGCGCGCCGCCTCCTCCCGCTTGAAGCCGAGCGCCAGCGCCGCGGTCAAGGTCGAGCCCGAGCGCGACACGCCGGGAATGAGCGCGCCGACCTGGGCGATGCCGACGAGCATCGCGTCGACCAGCGATGCCTCGCCAATCGTGCGCCTATGGCGCGCATAGATTTCGGCGAGCGCCAGCAGGATCGCCAGGCCAAGGCAGGCCCAGCCGATCACAGCCAGGCTGCGCAGCGGCGAATTGCAGGCGTTGAGCAGGCCCGACAGCGCCACGCCGGCAATGACGATCGGGACGGTCGCCAGTACGATCCAAAATGCCAGGCGGAAGTGCCGGTCGGCAAAATCGCGCCGCGAAAGTGCTGAAAGCGAACCCGCGACCATGTCGCGGACGTCGCTCCAGAAATAGCTGACCACCGCGGCGAGCGCCGCCAACTGCATGGCGGCCGAGAAGGCAGAGCCGGGATCCTGCCAGCCGAACAGGGCCGGTACGATGCGCATATGAGCGGTCGAAGAGATGGGCAGCAGTTCAGTGATGCCTTGCACCACGCCGAGGAACGCGACCTTGGCATATCCCAATCCGACGAAGCCGGTGTCCACGCCCTGAGTGCACATGCCAGCCATATCGATCACTCAGACTCGCGCGCTGAAGCGCGAACGCTTTCCGGTAACAGACCAGACCGTCTCATGTCTTTTCCAGCCGTTACATGGATCCTGATGCCGGACCCTGCCATCAGGGGGCTTGATAGTTCCGCGCCCCGCCGGTCGAAGCCGGCGGGGCTTGGGGACGACATGAAAAGTTTCATGCCCTCTCGTGATCCGGGGGGTGGATCGAGACGAGAATATTTCATGCCTCGTGCCTGTCCTATTCACATTGATAGACCCCACGTGCACTTTGCTTTGATGGGCACCGTTATCGGAAGAGGACGCCAAATCCTTTGGCACCGCGCGGATCGTAGGCTTTGGCATTCGGCCTGGTTGGTGCCGTAAATGGTGCCGGAGATGAAGGCGAGCAGAAGCGCCCGCGGCCGGATAGTCTTCTCCATAGCTTTCCTTTCGGCCTAAGGATCTTGCGTTCGGATATTTTGGGGAAATCTGACTGGTCTGAGCAAGCCAGCTAGCGGCTTTTCCACTAGCCAATAGGACACGACACCTATCGCTACCGCACCAACCAAAATTGGAGCTAAGAGGTAGGCCTGCCCCTCGATATTCACGCCAATCCGCGCGAGCATAATCGTGATCGCGAGAATGGCCAAAGAGTGGGTCAGGTAAATTGAATAGGATGCATCCCCTAGCAATTTAAGCACTCGAAGGCGCGGTTTGATGGCCTGCGATTTTTCCAGGGAAACTAGACCAGTGAGGATGAGAAGTGCGGGAATGCCCCAAATCAGAACTCTGAAGCCCTCGACATTTGGCAGCCAATTTGACGCCACCAAAACCAAGACGCCACTCGAAAGCATAGACCACGCAAGCCAGACCGGAGGAAGCCGGTCTCTGATCCACGCCTGCGCGAGCCAAACGCCTGCCAAGAATTCAAGCAGCAATGGCGACGTATCTGTAAGTGCTATCCGATTAACAAATGGAAAAAGGCGGCCGATACAGGTCAGAATCAGTATGACGAAAGTGAGGCTTGCTAACCTCGTAGACGCCGATGTTATAAGCAGCAACCCAAACAGAAGATAGAAAAACATTTCGTAATTTAATGTCCAGCCCTGGATAAGAAGAGGCCAAATGGAACCGTTCGGAGCGACGTGAGGAATAAAAAGTAGTGACTCCACAACGTGCGGCACCGTTGGGTTTTCGCGAGGAAACAGGTTTGGCTTCAGAGTGGCGGCTAGTGCGAGAAAAAGAGTTACGACCCAATAGATTGGCACCACCCGCTTGATCCGCTGACCAAAAAAGGCTGCCATTGTCACATTGCGACCAGACGTGATCAGCCACATGACGAAGCCACTTATCACAAAGAAGGCGTCCACCCCGGCGTTCCCGACCGAGAAGCTGACATTCGTCAGCAGTGATCCATGGAAGGCGGCAACCCCAATGGCAGCTATGCCGCGAACATATTGAACCGACAGGATTTGCGTTGGCCTGCCCGTGGCTAGCGACATCAAAAGTCCCCTTCTACCGCCTCGATCACCGGGGCTCGATTTTCGTCCCGCTGGCTTCGCCAACCGGGAATTATTTGCTGCCGAGGGATTACTCTATGACGGTGCCTTAGACGGTCGATCAGCTGCGACATCTGCCTGCCGCCCGCGGCGCGCGGTGAGCGTCGGCTGCTCAGACGCAACAGCATCAGGTGCTGCCACACCCAAGCGAAGGGCATGCCAAGTATTTTGAGCGTCACCGGTTTGGTCGAGAGCATTTCGGCCGGCGCCCGCATGGCGGTGGCGCCATGCGCCAAGAGTACGATCAGCGCCACCATGATCGCCAGCGCGACGAGGTCGTAGCTGTTGGGCACGATTCGGTTGCGAGTCAGCTGGGCGGCTTCGCGTTGCGAGGTGCGGTCGTGTGGCAGGAAAATCATGGTGAGGCCTCATTGTCCGAATGAGGGTTTCTGCATGAGAAGCGGCACGCCGAGTGTCGAAACCCAGATCATGACTAGGTCCATCCTGGGGCCCCCGCCCCGCCCAAGTGTTGGGAGCGGGAAAAAGCTGTGGGTCAAGCCGCAAGGGCAAACTTGGCTTGCTTCAATCGACCATCGGCAACCGCCGCGCGGACCTGA
>NZ_JHQS01000062.1 GCF_014843845.1 Mesorhizobium amorphae
CCCTCACAGGCGTCGAACATCGTCTCTCACAGCGCGATCCGAAAGGTGGCGTCAGAACACCGCTTACCGCGCGCTGGCGGGGCTCCTACCTAAGCTGCGGCTAGGGCCAAGGCTTAGAGGCACGGAATTTGCGACTGCATCATCATCAGGAAGCGGAGGCAAAATGATGCGTCAAGATGGAACAACAGCGCGAAAAGCAACAACACGGCATGTGCCAGAATGGCGCCTCAACAAGAGAGCGTTTGAGGTTCCGTACCTCATGAAGCTCGGCAACATTGGCCACCAGGAAGCGCTGGCTTTGATCGCTAGGCATAGTGGGGACAGAGATGAAATCACTGCCGAGCTGTTTTCGCAAAGGGGTCGATCACAATTAGCTATCACAACAGGGTTGGACCCATGACCCACTGAGCGTTCGCCGAAAGGTCCTGATCTACACGCCCGACAGCAGCCCCAAGGATGGCTGAACAGTGAGGCATCTTGCGCGGGCTTAGAGTCCATTGCGCTGCATAAACTTTGACGTCAGAAGTGCGACCGCCAGCGGTATCATGGAGGTGTACATCAGAGTTTCACTGCGCGTGGTGACACCCCAGACGAGCATGACCAAAAACAGGACGTAGCCAGCGCCGGCAACTGTACGGCACAGGACTTTCACCCCTAGCCTTAGGCGGTTTGTGCCAACAGTCAGGTTAGGTGCCGTCAGGAGAACTGCCATGATGATCGCGATAGCTGCGGCAAAAGCCCCTATGACGTGGATGTAAGAGAACGCCATAACCCCTTCCTCATGCGTCAGGACGGCGCATTCCCGCCGTTAGAAGCCAAGGGTGCCCCGACGAAGACCTTCGCCACGCCTCGCTGCAGTGACGAAGGGCTAGCGCGCAGACTGTTTCTTGGCGTGTGTGGCGACTGCGCAGAGGAAAGCCAAAGCGGCAGCATCGCACGCAATCCGCGACGGGCCGTTGGCGAAAAGCACGGCGTCCGCAGCCGGTATCGTCAGGCCATGCTTTTCGGCGAAAGAGGTAACTTCGTAAGGCTGATCGTCAGATCGAATGGCGATGCCAAAATCGTAATTCATGGGCTAGATCCTCCCAGTTCGCGGCCTCTTCCCCCCTTTTGGCCGACGCAAAAGTTAACTGCCGGTGCATCGCGCGAGTCCAGCAATTGGGGATTGTGTAAAACGATACACTCCGCAATCGCGCCTACATTTCGCTGTTTTCGATGATGCCGAGTTCGCCCTCGGGCAGGTGGTGCCGAACCGATATCGGCAGGATGTCGAGCAGGAGCACGCCGGCACAGCACCCCCTCGAAAGGCATGAAGCGGCCGGCGACGCAGTGGGTCAAGCCGGGGCTAATCGGCCGCGTGAAGCACCTGCGGGGAGAGGAAGACTTGCGGCATGCCTCGTTGCAGGATTTTCGGGAGGAGTAGCTGGCGTTTCCGAAAGTAGGGGTGGACATTTCCCGGAAACCCACGCTGCTCGAGCGCAGGGAGAATGGCCTTGCGCCAATAGTCCGCTCGCGTACGACCAACGATCGCTGTGGCGATTTCCAAATCGGTAGCGAAAAGCGGAAGCCTGTCTAGCGCTGCGTTGGTGACGGTTCTCGGCTCAGGACTCGTCATATGCGCGCAAGGCTATCCGGCATTTCTACCCAGCCAGCGCGAAACCGACGGCGACACCAAGGCCAAACACGATGCCCGCGGCGAATTTGCCGCCAAGGTCGATGGCAAAGGCGCTGACGACACCGCGCCAGCTCAAGCGGGGACGCAAAACTGCGATCGAAAGCGCGTCAAAGATATGATCATATTTCACGGACGCAGCCCGCAGTTACATCGGATGCCTATCGATTCCACAGATAAACGTGGAAGTCCATATAGATTTTTAGAGCTACAAACTCATATTATAAGGTTCTAATAGGCGTTTTCACATGTTTGTACTTCCCAAACTAGGCGTTTTCGCAAGTTCTTGAAAAAGGCGGTGGAGCGTTGCCGTCGCGATCTATTCATTCTACTGTTGAATTGGCACGCCGGATTCGGGCGTGCTGGTTTCGGCAGACCGGCATCGACGCCTCGATGACAGGGCGCGCCCTGAATTTGTGATAGGGGCGCGCTTTTCTATGCTGGCTCGAGGCGCCTACATCTCGCTGTTTTCGATTATGCCAGCCTCGCCGTCCGCTAGGGGGGTGGGTGCCTTCCGATCGCGCAAACGCACTCCACGACCTTCAGTGGAAGCCTGTCCATCTTCCAGCAGCTCAACGCCTGCGGCGCTGAAGGCATCTTTTATGGATTGCATTGTGTCCAGGCGCCCGCGAACAACCGCACTGCCCCATCCCTCAAAATTCCTGACCGTATTGATTCCAATGTTTGCCGCGTCGGCCAGTGCCTTCTGGTCCATTCCAGCTAGTGCTCGAGCTGCTTTGATTTGGTTTCCTGTTACAGGCATGTGTGTTTCCCAAATTACAATGTGGTGTTTATACTCAAAATAGCGCTTGACCGCAAGCGACGATTCGCAATATGGTTATTTCACCCAACTAAAGGGCGTTTGAAACCATGTAAGGAGCCATCTAGATGTCGAACACCTCAATCACTCGCCGCTCTGTTCTCACGGGCGCTGTTGCGCTAGTTGCCGGCACCGCTGTAACCGTTTCCGCCCCTCTGCCGGTCAAAGCGTGGTCGTTCGATGTTGGGCAGCTAGTGTCACACGCAGACCAGCCGATGCTGGCAGTGGTCGTGAGCCGTGTGCGTTCGAGTAAGGGCCGCGAAATCATAGGCGTCAGGCGCCTTGCCGACGTTCAGGTCATTGATCTGATGATCCTGGCCGAGTCTCTCGTATGTGTTCCCATACATGAGGCGGAGGCCGTTCTTGCGGCGGAGGCCGCTTGGCGCGCATTGTGACCGGATCCGCGAACCAAAAACCCCGCCTTTTGCGCGGGGTTCTTTATACCGCCCGTCGGGCGTTCACGCGTGCGCGAGGAGAACCGCATGAGCCGCACCGCTGCCAATGATAATACACCAGATGCCTTGCTGTGGACGTCGAAACAGACTGCCGCGGCGCTGGGCATCACCACCAAGACCCTGTTAGCGCATGTCACATCTGGCGAGCTTCCATATGTTCCGGCTGGCCGTGGTGTTGTTAGGCCGCGAATGAGCTTCGTTCCGAATGACGTAATTAGCTTCATCGAATTGAGGAGGACACGCAATTGTCCGTCTACAAACCCAAGAACAGCCCGTTCTACCAATTTGACTTCCAACTCGCAGGGCAGCGGTTTCACGGCTCTACGGGCAGCAAAAATGAACGAGACGCGCGCGGAATAGAGCGCGATCACCGAGCTAAGGCTAGGGCTGCCATTCAGGCCGCTAAGGCAGCAAAAGGCGGTCCGCTGACGATTGATGATGCGGCTGCCCGCTACTGGCTCGAGGTCGGCGAGCGCCATGCCAATGCCAAGACGACCTGGACGGACATCGGTCGTTTGGTCGACTATTTCGGCCCCGGCAAACTGATGGTGGAAATTACCGACGAGGACGTTGCCAAGCTAGTTCAATGGCGCCGTGCGCAAACCGCTTGGGGGAAGGTGGAAACGAAGGACGGCACTCCGATGCGGAGGGTGTCCGCCGCCACCGTAAACCGTTCCACCACGTTGGCACTCAAGAAGATGTTCACCCGCGCCAAGCGCACGTGGCATTACACCCTCCCTGCAGAGCCCGTCTGGCGCGATCATTTCTTGGCTGAGCCGCGAGAGCGCGTGCGCGAACTCCGCGCGGGCGAAAGTGCAGCGCTTCGGCTGGCAACTCGGTCTGACCACACACCGGTCTTCGAATTCGAACGCGCTAGCGGACTCCGGCTTGATGAATGCCTATTGCGATGGAGCGAGGTCGACTGGGAAACTGGCTGGATCGTCACGACAGGCAAAGGCGGTCGGATGGTGAAGACCGCCCTCACCTCTGCGGTTCGAACAATCCTATTGCCGCTGCGTGGCCATCACAAGGAATGGGTCTTCACCTACCAAGCCAAGCGAACTCGCAAGGCCGACGCCTCTTACAAAGGAGACGGCGAGGCTCGCATCAAAGGCCAGCGATATCCGATCACCTACAGCGGGTTGACCTCCCAATGGAAGCGGATCCGCAAAACGGCAGGCGTCAAAGACTTCCGGTTTCATGATTTTCGGCACGACCTGGCAACCAAGCTATTGCGGGCGACTGGTAATCTGAAAACCGTTCAGAAGGCGCTGTTTCATGCTGATATCAAAACCACAACCCGCTACGCCCATGTGCTTGACGAGGAGGTGGCTGCTGCGCTGGAGTCGCTGCAAAATGCAGCAGCGAAGTCCCGAACAAAGTCCCGAACCAGAAAACCTAAAACAGCGTAACACGATGTCTTCAAAGACTAATTCGCGTTACGCCCAATTTCCTGGGGGTCAAGGGGTCGTCGGTTCGAATCCGGCCACTCCGACCATTAATAAAAACAAGGACTTACCCCCAAAAGTCCACTCTGATTTTTCCTCTCATTTTCCGCACAGGGTACAGCGTCTCGGAAGCGCGAAACAACTTTGTGCATGCATCCTACACGATGTCGCACACCCCGAACGGCCCCGAGCTGTCATCAAGCGTTTTCTTTGGAAACCGCCGATCGAAGAAATTGGTCGACAAAGATCTGCTCGTCGACGCGGAGAAGTGCAGCAGCAACATTCATGCGCTCGACATGTTTTGCCGCAACTTGCTAGCGAGCGCCGCTTTTGGCATGCCGCTTCCCCGAAGACCGCAACTGAACTAGCGAGTAAAAGCCCGCCACCGTGAGGCGGCAGCCTGTTCGCTAGCCGTCCTTGAAGACAATGTGGGCTACGGCGCCTTTGTCCGCTTTGATCGCAGCATGGCAAGCCTTATCCTTGGAAGTCGCTGTTCCGTGTTTGGCGTGAGCCAACCGAATGTAGTCAAGCGCCCCTCGGGCCGTGTCGCTTCGTCCGTTGAACACATATTCCTCTGATGATGTTTTGATCGTGATACTCTCGTACAGCTTGTTCAGCGGCGGTCCTGGATCATTCCGAATGCTCCCGTCGTGCCGGAGAAAAACCCTCATCTCGTTCGCGCTCATTGAAACCCGCCCGCGCCCACCCAATGGCCATCCCATTAATAGTACGGATCGCGGCATAGCGCGACAAATGAAAAGCCCGCCACCGTGAGGCAGCGGGCGCTAGTTCGGGAGGAGTGTCGGGCGCGGTCCCCTTTGCCCGTGAATAACGGTACGCCTCGCTTAGCTGGATAATAAACTCGCGCCGGTTGAAGCTGTGCATATTCAAGCTGCGTGACTTTTCTGCCACAAGATAAGAAAGCCCGCCACCATCGGCAGCCGGGCAGTTTTGCCCGTACGGATCTGTGAGGTTTGTCACAGACGCATCGACGTATCGGCCTAGGCTACGTGCAGTTTCCTGCAGCGGTGAAAGGAGTGCTCCGATGCTTGTGAATCTTCCTCTTGTCGCAGTTGGTCCCCTTGTCGATTGGCTCGATCGCCGAGCCGATCAGAAGGCGCGGTTGAAGGCAATGGACGAACTGAGTGACGCACCAGACGACATGCTCAGCGACATCGGGATTTCCCGTGACGACATCACGACGTATGCGTTCCGCAGCTCGGCGTCGAGACGCAGGGGCTGAGCAATGAAAAGGCCCGCAACCGTGAGGCTGCGGGCCAAAGCGGAAAGGTTTTCCTCTTTCAGCTATATGGGTCGCAGCCTCGATCCCAGAAGTCATCCACTTCGCTAGGACGATGCCAGCCAGTCAGAAGGTGGGCTTTCCACGAGACTCGATGAGAGCTTATGCCAGTTCGGCCATCTCAACTTTGATCAACGAGGAGATACGATCACACATGCCCGACCCTTGTCGACAAGCTCTGCTCTAACTATCAAAATCGCCCCAACACATGTCGGACAGCTATGTCTGCAAACGCAGACATCTGCCGTCGCTCTTACGTCGAGCTCAGCGGGGAAGACATCCCCACGCCAATGAACGGCATTCGCGGCATCTTCGTTGTCGCTCTTGAATGCGCACTGGTCCATGCTGGTTTGGCACATGCGGCCTATGAGTTTCAGGCCGCTTTGAAACGAACACTGGCCGATCCTACAGTCGAGCAGCGATGGCTGAACGGTGAAGATGTTTTCGCCGGTTTGCCTGAAGACCCGAAAGCGCCGGGAGAGGTGGCGGCTCGGCAGAGCTTTATGCTTTATGGCTGCGGCTCTTTCCTGACCGTCGTGATCGTGATCGTCCCGCTCTACATCGCCGCAAATCACCACATCGATGCTCGCTGGCGCCGACTGGCGCTACATGCAGCGCGACGGCACGGCCGTATTCAGTGCCTAGTTGGGGCATTTGCGAGAGTCGGGTCCGCTGCCGGGGAGACAGCGGACTCAAGCTAGGGCCAAGAGGGGACAAGGCCCTTTATGATCCCTATGCGGGGATCATGGTGATAACACTGGGCGGGGACAAAACGTTCCGTCGCTGAAAGATATAATCCGCCCGATTGCGACGGCGCTTGCTAGTCGTTCAAACGTGGAGTCCCATCCTGACGATTGCCATCATCGGTTGGCCATCTTGTCGCCCAGCATCAAGCGGTAGCGCCGGTCCAGATGATTGATGACTACGTTCGCTTCGGCCGTCGTGTAAAAGATGGCTATGCCTTCCACCACTTCGCCGTCTACGCGCTCAAGGCGATAAGCATCCGGCCGCGGAGTGTCTTTGTAGGCCAATGATAAGCGCTCCCCAAGAGGGGGTATTTTAGGCGCGTTTCAATGAACTTTTCTTAAGGCGGCAAAAGGCCTGCCTGTCGGCGCCGTCTAGCGTTGTCGTTCGAAAGTCGGCTTCCAGTCGCGGTTCCGCTCCCTTTGCTGGCCAGCGTAGTCAGGAATGCATGTGAAAAACACCGGGCTGCGGTGGCGGTCCTCTGCCTTGCATTTCGAGCATCCAAACAGCCTACCAGATCGTCCTGCGGCGCCTTTATTGTTTTCGGAACGAAGGCGCTCAATTCGCTGTAATCACAGATGCTGCGAACTGGTGTTGTTGGGACGAGACGCGGGCCGATGGAACCAGGCCAACCGCGTTCGCGCCTTGATTTTCCACTTCGGCACAAGGCGCCAGTGGGTCCTGCTCAGGGGCGAATAGGGATCCCGCGAGCTTGCTCTCCTGTCGAAATGCACCGCGAGTGCCTGGTCTAGGGCGCACAAAACGGCGTACCGCTCAATCTGTTCGTCGGATAGCTCGCAGTCGGGCACTTTGTCTCGCACCGACTGAACTGCCGAATAGGTCGAAATGATACGTCCGGGACCAGCACAGTCGATATATCGCTGCACAGCGTCAATGACGTCGTCAGGAACAGGAAAGTTAAATTGGCGCAAACTGGTTGTGGTGGGAGTTATCCGCTCTAGCATTTCGCCTTCTGAAAGCCCCGGGCGACGCTGCGCCTGGATAGATGCATCAGCAAGCGCTAATGTTAGGCGCGAGGGCGTTATGCACCGAAATCTGATGCCGGGCGCGATCTTTGGCGAATCTTGTTCGGATACGCATGGGACGGCCGCTATTCGCAAGCGCCAGCAACCTGGCCCGCTAGGACTAAAAAGCCCGCCAGGGCAAACCATGGCGGGCTCGTTGGGCGGGACCCATTTTCGACTATTGCATGGACTGATTTTCGGCCGTCGGTATGTCGATCAAAACGCTTTCCGGCACCTGCAGCGCCAGGGCAATTCGTCTGAGCTTCGACGGATCGGCGTCCTTGCCGTTTTCAATGTCGGCA
Organism: Mesorhizobium amorphae; assembly: GCF_014843845.1. GTDB lineage: Bacteria > Pseudomonadota > Alphaproteobacteria > Rhizobiales > Rhizobiaceae > Mesorhizobium > Mesorhizobium amorphae_A. The sequence continues at coordinate 7,767 of NZ_JHQS01000062.1, forward strand.
ATCTCATGGACCGAGAGGCCGCATGTCAGGGACAGCTCTTCGACGCTGTATCCCCTGGTTTCGCGGACGGCCTTGAGGGCGCTGTAGCCGGACGTGGCAATCAATTCGGGCGGAACTTCGCGTGTTGCAGTAGCGGGCATTGGCAACTCCGTGGGCTGAAAGGTCTGATCAAATGATGGGTTGCCTGAGACGAGCGGGAGAATGCCCGCTCGCGGGCGATTTGCCAAGCGCCAAAACAGGCGTCACGGCAACGTGAATTGCCGCGAGGGAATGGCTTGCCGGAGCGGAAACCGCGCAAATGCGCCATCTCTCCCGTCATGACTTCCAATCAAGTTCTTTTGAAGAATCGAACGCCGAGTTGATCGACGTTTTCGCGCCCGCGTTCGTTACGCAGATGTCGCTGGCACCGACAGGTCGGGCCAGCCATTTTCCAGAAGGATCGAATCCCATGAATTTGAAGATATTCGCGATCGTGCTCGGCACGATTCCGGGCCTTGCCGCTGCGGCAGAGGCTCAGGCGGCAGACACGATGCGCGTGCGCGGCACGGTCGTCGGCCTTGCCGGATCGACGCTGACAGTGAAAGACCAGGCGGGCAAGACAGATGCGATAGCGTTGGCGCAGGGTTGGAAAATCTCCGGCGTCGCCAAGGCATCGGCCGCCGACATCAAACAGGGCGATTTCCTCGGCATTGCGTCCGTCTCCAAGGCCGATGGTGGCAGCGGCGCGCTGGAAGTCGTGATCTTCCCGGCCGCATTGAAAGGCACGGGAGAAGGCGACCGGCCATGGGACCTGCAACCCAACAGCCGGATGACCAACGGCACAGTCGCCGACGTGACCGATATCGATGGCCGGACGGTGACGCTGACCTATGACAATGGCCAGAAGAAGCAGATCGCGATTCCGCAGTCGACGCCGATCGTGACCTTCGCGACCGCCACGCCGGCGGACCTGACGCCCGGTGCGGCGGTATTCATTACCACCGAGCGCGGCAGCGACGGCACGCTCACCTCCCGGAGAGTCGTCGTCGGCAACCATGGCGTCGTTCCGCCGATGTGAGGCGGCGCCCGCACGGGACGACCAGGGCTTCAGACACAATCCGGAAACAAAATTCTACAGTCGGGAAAAATTGTCGAAAAAATCCAGGACGATAGTCCCGATCGCGGCGCTCGAGTCATCGATATGGTCCGGTGATCTCCAGATTGCGGCCCGCACAAAAGGAAACAATGTCATGAAGAAGTCCCTCCTCTCCGCCCTTGGGCTGGCTTTTGCCCTGGCTGTCTCGATGCCGCTCCTCGGCGCGACCAGCGCTGATGCTGCTCCGGTGCATCACAAGCATCACCGCCATCATCACCGCAAGCATCATCACCACCGTCACCATCATCACCACCACCACAAGAAGGTGGAAGCGAAGAAGGCCTAAGCATACCGGCTTACCCCGACAGGAAGGCCGGTTTTGGTTTTGGCCAAGAGCGGTTTTCCTGACGGGGCCCTGCACCTCGCGGGATGAAGGACGAACCCAAATTCCTGGGTTGGATGAAGACCAGCGCCGATATCCCGACGAGACGCCGCTTCGTCCTTCGCAATTGCCGCCTGCTGCCCACTCTCGTCACCCGGCCCTTCTCGCCCGCCTCGCCATGCGGCTCGGCTATCTGCCCAATCCCGCCTCCATCACGAGCGTATGCGCTGGCGAAAAAACGTCGACCACGATCCATTCTTTGCGCCGCCGACCGGCAAGCTCGCGGCCAAAGCCTGCCAGTTCCCGAAACGCAGCGGGCCGGGCGCGTCCTGCCGAGATCCCGGCCTGACTGCTCGCTGACGACGTCGTGGTGCCAACGCGGTGGACGCCAGATAGGTGGTCGACGCCGGCAATCGTTGACCAACAGCAGCCGCCCGCTCCCTCGAACCGGATCGAAGATCGCACCGACACCGCGCGGCAAAAAGTTGAACCGAGGCATGAACCTTTCCTCTCTCGGCCGCACTAAACCGGCATGGACGCCAAGAAGGCGATCCCCAAACCAGAAGGACGCCATGACGGCGATCCTCAAATCAAAGAGAAGGAAATGCTCAAATGACCAACTTCACCAACTTCAAGCGCATCTCGCTCGCCGCTGTCATCGCCGTCTCGGCGTTTGGCTCGGTTTCGGTTCCGAGCTCGGCTTTCGCAGGCACGCACCCCACCGGCGACGGCGGCGCGGTCTGCAAGGGTTCGGGCTCCTGTCTGGTGCTGCAGCTCGACTGTAAGGGTACCTACACCGATGCCACCGACAAGAACGGCACCGTTTACGGCAAGTGCAGCCAGGTCATGAAGATCGACCCGAAGACCCGGCTCAAGCTCGCCAACTGATCGCCTGTCGTCGAAGAAAATGGCGGCCGTCCGCGCGACGGCCGCCATTTTCTTGTCTGTAGCTTTGAGGTTCAGCGTCTGCTGAGGACGAGGCTGGCGATGAGCCCAACGACAACCAGCCCCACCGCAGCCACGGTCGCCGGATGGTCGCGTGCCGTCCTTTCGATCGCCCTGCCCTTGTTCCTGATCGCGGGCAGCGCATCCGTGAGGCGCCCGGCCAGTTCGGAATAGTAGTCGGAAGCAGCGTCGCGACCGTCCTCGAAGTAAGCGCCACCTCGTTTGGCTACGGCTTTCCGCAAGGCCGCGAGTTCCCTGGAAAGGGTCGCGACCTGCTTTTCGAGGTCAAGATCGGAGAGGGTCGAAAGCGATGCCATGATTGTCTGTCCTTCCTTTTTCAGTGAAGGCCAAACGCATGGCCGCAGAAGCGGTTCCGGTTTTGCCGGCGGGATGTCCCGTGGCGGCGGGTCGAGGGGTCAGAGCAGCTCAGCAATTGATAGAATTGCTGAGCTGCTCTGACTCTTTGCCTTTGCGCAATTCCGGACGGAAAACCGTTCACACTTTTCCTGGAATTGCTAGCGCACCTGGTCGAGCAGGCGCTTGCATTCCAGAAGATCGAACAGCGCCTCCTGCAGCAAGGCGCGATTGTCGCGCGACAGTTTCGACGAGCCCGGCTGCACCGGTCCCTCGTCGTCGCTCTTGCCCATGCCGAAAAAGCGGCGGCTCGGCTTCACCTTGGGCTGGCCGACCAGCATCTCGTCATCCGCGCCACGTGGCTGGGCTGCCGGCGTCAGCGGCACCTGATCGGCCTGACGGCGCTGTGCGATCGCCTCGACGGCGGCCATGTCGCCATTGCCGATGGCGACCAGGAAATGATTGCCGTTCTCGCGCAGCAGCTTCTGCACGCCCTTGATCGTATAGCCCTGGTCATAGAGCATGTGGCGGATGCCCTTGATCAGCTCGACATCTTGTGGCCGGTAGTAGCGGCGGCCGCCGCCACGCTTCATCGGCTTGATCTGGTTGAAGCGCGTTTCCCAGAAGCGCAGCACATGCTGCGGCAGATCGAGATCCTCCGCGACCTCGCTGATGGTACGGAATGCATCCGGGCTCTTGTCCATGGGCGAAATCCTCCACGCTGGACGGCGATTGGGCCTGTTGTGCCGAATCGGGTATTATTTCAGCGGTTTATGAAACAACATTCAAGCCCGGCGTCAAAATCGACCGCCGTTTTCAACCGAAGCTTTCTATGTCCTTGTTTTTACGCAATTCTGGAAATCCGGACGGAAAACCGCTTCCCATTTTTCCTGGAATTGCGTCCTTGTTTTTACGCAATTCCGGACGGAAAACCGCTTCACACTTTTCCTGGAATTGCTGTAGCCGGCTATTTGCCGCCCTTGGCCTTGCTGTTCTGATGCGAGCGCAGGATACGGCTCTTCAGCACATTCGACGACTTGAACGTCATCACCCGGCGCGGCAGGATCGGCACTTCCTCGCCGGTCTTGGGATTGCGGCCGATGCGCTCGTTCTTGGAACGAACATGGAAAGTGGCGAAGGACGACAGCTTCACCGTCTCGCCGCGAACGATGGCCTCGCAGATCTCGTCCAGGACCGCTTCGACGAGTTCGGCCGATTCAGTTCTCGACAAGCCAACCTTGCGGTAAACAGCTTCGGCAAGGTCGGCGCGCGTCAGTGTCTTTCCCCCCATGCGACCGTCCCATCAGCTCAAAAACATAAATCGATACAAGCAACGGCAGAGCCTAAGTAATTGATCCGTCAAGGTCAAGGACCGAACCCGTACGTTCGGCACTTACCAGCGAACCAAAACCGCGCCCCAGGTGAAGCCCCCACCCATCGCCTCGAGCAGCACCAGGTCACCCTTCTTGATGCGGCCGTCGGCGACCGCCACAGAGAGCGCCAGCGGCACGGAGGCAGCCGAGGTGTTACCGTGCAAATCGACCGTAACCACCACCTTTTGCTCGGCAATCCCAAGCTTCTTGGCGGAAGCGTCAATAATCCGTTTATTGGCCTGATGCGGCACGAACCAGTCGAGATCGTCGGCGGTGATGCCAGCCTGCGCGAAGGTCGCCTCGATGACATCGGTGATCATGCCAACGGCGTGCTTGAACACTTCGCGGCCTTCCATCCTGAGATGGCCGACCGTCCCGGTGGTCGAGGGTCCGCCATCGACGAAAAGCTTGTCCTTGTGGACGCCGTCGGAGCGCAGGCTGGCCGCGAGCACACCGCGGTCGGCGACGCCGCCAACCCCCTCGCCCGCTTCCAGCACCAGCGCGCCGGCGCCGTCACCGAACAGGACGCAGGTCGAACGGTCGCTCCAGTCGAGGATGCGCGAGAAGGTCTCCGAGCCGATCACCAGGACCCGCTTTGCCAGGCCGCCGCGGATGTAGAGGTCGGCGGTCGCCACCGCATAGACGAAGCCGGAGCATACGGCCTGCATGTCGAAGGCAAAGCCGTGGTGCATGCCGAGCCGGTTCTGGATCTCGACGGCGGTCGCCGGAAAGGTGTTGTTGGGCGTCGAGGTGGCCAGCACGATGAGGTCGATGTCGGCGGGCGTCAGCCCAGCGCTGTCGAGGGCGGCGCGCGCCGCCGCCTCGCCAAGCGAGGCCGTCGTCTCGTCGTCGGCCGCGACATGGCGCTGCCGGATACCGGTGCGCTGGACGATCCACTCGTCGGAGGTCTCGACCATGCCTTCGAAATCGGCATTCTTCATGATGCGGCGGGGCAGCGCGGCGCCCGAGCCGCGCACGACTGATCTGATCAAAGCTCTTTCCTATTCCTTTGCGTCGACGACGACGTCGGATTTCCTGTTTGCCTGGGCATGCGGATTGCGCGCATGGAACAGATCGAGATCGGCCTCGATGCGGTCAAGCAGATTGTTGCGCACCATGTCGTAGCCGAGCTCGATCGCCGCCGCAAAGCCGTTCGAATCGGCGCCGCCATGGCTTTTCACCACGATGCCGTTGAGGCCCAGGAAGACGCCGCCGTTGGAGCGGCCGACATCCATCTTCTCGCGCAGCCGGTCAAAGGCGCCCTTGGCGAAGACATAGCCGATCCTGGCCATCAGCGTGCGGCTCATGGCGGCGCGCAGATAGCCGCCGATCTGCCTTGCGGTGCCTTCCGCCGTCTTCAGGGCGATGTTGCCGGCAAAGCCTTCGGTGACGACCACGTCGACCGTGCCCTTGCCGATGTCGTCGCCCTCGACGAAGCCGCGATAGTTCATCGAGGCCATGTTGGCCTCGCGCAGCATGCGGCCAGCCTCCTTGACCTCTTCCTGGCCCTTGATCTCCTCGACGCCGACATTGAGCAGGCCGACGGTAGGCCGTTCGATGCCGAAAACCGAGCGCGCCATGCCGGTGCCCAGAATGGCGAAATCGATGAGCTGGTGCGCATCGGCGCCGATTGTGGCGCCGACGTCCAGCACCACGCTTTCGCCGCGCGTATTCGGCCAAAGGGCCGCGATCGCCGGGCGATCGATGGTCGCCATGGTGCGCAGGCAGAATTTCGACATCGCCATCAGCGCGCCGGTGTTGCCGGCCGAGATGCAGGCCTGCGCGGTGCCCGATTTGACCGCCTCGACCGCCTTCCACATAGACGACTTCCAGCGGCCGTGGCGCAGCGCCTGGCTCGGCTTGTCGTCCATCCTGACCGCGATCTCGCAATGGACGAAATCGCTGATCTCGGCCAGCTTGGGGAACTTGGCAAGCTCGGGGCGAACCGCTTCCTCACGTCCATAAATGATGAAGCGGATGTCGGGACGGCGGATGGCGACGGTCATGAGCGCCGGGATGACCACGCTCGGTCCGTGATCGCCGCCCATGGCATCGATGGAAATCCTGATCACGCGGTATTCATCTCACGGTTTGCCTGGCCTGCGACTGAGGGCTTGCCAAGGTACGGGGGGCTCGCGAAGGTTCGGCGAAAATAGCGGTTTTGGGCTGCCGCACAACCGGCTTTTCTAATATCTCGTCCGCTTTCAGGATTTTCCAAGCAGGGACCGCAGCTTTTGCTGGAATTCGCTTTCGGCGGGCTCGGTATCGCCGGCGGCCTCCACCGATGCCCCCGCCTTGCGCGGATAAGGATCGATCGCCAGGCCGAAAAACTGCTCGGCAAGCGCTCCGACGTCGATCGTATTGCCGGAAAAAGTCTCCGGGCTGTCGGGCCCGTCGGCATCCAGCACGATCTCGCCGCCGCCTTCGAAACCCTGCCGCCCGAGCTTGGACTGCTCCGGCAGGAACAGCGCCTCGACCGGCTCGTCGATATGTGCCGCGACCGGGTCGAGTGTGACGATGCAGGCCTGGGTGATGTCAGCCTCGACACGGCCGCTGACCTTGACGCCATTGCGTTTCCACGGCGCTACCAGAAGCTCGGCGCGGTAGCGTTCGACCGAGAGCAGTTCGTGCTCGCCGGCGAGTGCGGCGCGCTGCCGGTCGTCGGCATCGATCACGACAGGCAGTCCCTTGTGCGGCAGGCGGGCGACGTTGGCCACAAAGGACACTGGGCCTCGGGCATCGGCATGCTTCATCTTCCCCTCCTTCAACCTGCCCTGGCCATGGGAAACACCACCGTGCCGGACACGATCGATTCGACCGGCTGCGCGGCGAGTTGCCGTGAGGCATCGGCGACATAGGCCGCCAGCAGCGGCGCCTGCGGCCAGGCGCCGGCATCGGGCCGGACATTGCGGGCAAGCGCGGCAGCGAGCGCCTCGCGGTCGTCGCGCTCCAGCGCATCGTCATAGGCGGCCGTGCGGCCGTAGAACATTTTTGCCAGCTTCTTCATGCGCTTGGGCACACCGACATCGCCTATGCCCAGTTCCCTCAGCGAATGCTCGACATCGAGGAAGAACTCGTCGATCAGCACCTGAGCAAGCTCGGTCGCAGCACCGCTCTCGCCGCGCAGCCGGTGCTGGAACAGGAACATGTGCAGCGACAGCATCTCGAAACGGCCGAGCGGCGTGTCCGGCACATTCCAGTCGGAATAAAATATGGTTTGCCGCGCCGCTGCCACGATTTGTGCGTAGAGCGCCTCGGTGATGGCGCGGTTGGCGTGGCGTTCGCGGCCAAAAAGGCGCTGGAACATTGAGGGTGGTCTCCCGGGGACCGTTTGTTTGAATTGGCCTTGTTGCATCGGCAGGCAAGCTGGTTTACCGGTTTTGCCGCCCAGCGCAAGTTGCGGCCAGCTAATGGAGTTGTTGTTGCGCGCGCTGAAATTCAAGTCGTCTTTTTTGCCCAGGCCCGCCGGCATGGTCTCGCTGCTGGTGGTGGCTGCAGCGCTTTCCGCCTGCAATACGTCCAAGATGGTCGGTGACCTCAACCCCAGCGAGACGCTGACGCAAGGTTATGTGATCGACCAGCAGGCGATCGATTCGGTGCCGGTCGGATCCAGCCGCGAACAGGTGCTGCTGGCGCTCGGCACACCGTCTACGACGGCCACCTTCGACAACGAGGCCTTCTACTACATCTCGCAGACACGTAAGCGTTACGTCGCCTTCGACAAGCCGCGTCTGGTCGACCAGAAAGTGCTGGCTGTCTATTTCGGCGCCGACGGGCGCGTCACCCAGATCGCCAATTACGGCCTGAAGGACGGCAGGATGTTCGACTTCATCTCGCGCACCACGCCGACAGGCGGCAAGGACCAGAACTTCCTCAGCCAGATCATCAAGGGGGCCAGCAAGCTGGCGCCCGGTATTCCCGGCGGCGGCACGCCCTGATCTGTCCTTTATTCCCTTTCTTGCTTCTTCCCTGAAGCAGCAAACATCTCAGGCAGCCAAGAGCCCGCGGGAGCAATCCTGCGGGCTTTTGTTTTGACGAGGCGTTGATCGTCGCAAGAAAAACCCGCGGGATCGCTCCCGCGGGTTTTGTTTTCGAGCGATGGCTCCGTGCTCAGCCGTGCGCGAGCACGGCCAAGAGCAGCAAGGCGACAATGTTGGTGATCTTGATCGCCGGGTTGACCGCCGGGCCGGCGGTGTCCTTGTAGGGATCGCCGACCGTGTCGCCGGTGACCGAGGCCTTGTGCGCCTCGGAGCCCTTCAGGTGCTTGACGCCGTCCTTGTCGACAAAACCGTCCTCGAACGATTTTTTCGCGTTGTCCCAGGCGCCGCCGCCCGAGGTCATCGAGATGGCAACGAACAGGCCGTTGACGATGACGCCAAGCAGCGAGGCGCCGAGCGCGGCAAAGGCGGACGCCTTAGAACCCGAAATCAGCAGCACGCCGAAATAGACGACGAGCGGCGCCAGGACCGGCAGCAACGAGGGGATGATCATCTCGCGGATCGCCGCCTTGGTCAGCAGGTCGACCGCGCGCGCATAGTTCGGCTTCGAGGTTCCGGCCATGATGCCCGGATCCTCGCGGAATTGCTTGCGCACTTCCTCGACGATGGCGCCTGCCGCGCGGCCGACAGCCGTCATGGCGATGCCGCCGAACAGATACGGGATCAGGCCGCCGAAGATCAGGCCGGCTACGACGTAAGGGTTGGAGAGATCGAAGGAGATCTCGCCCATGCCCTGGAAGTAAGGATATTTGTCGCCATTGGCGGCAAAGAACTTCAGGTCGTTCGAATAGGCCGCAAACAGCACCAGCGCGCCGAGGCCGGCCGAACCGATGGCGTAGCCCTTGGTCACCGCCTTGGTGGTGTTGCCGACCGCGTCGAGCGCATCGGTCGAGTGGCGCACTTCCTTGGGCAGGCCGGCCATTTCGGCGATGCCGCCGGCATTGTCGGTGACCGGGCCGAAGGCGTCGAGCGCGACGATCATGCCGGCAAGGCCGAGCATGGTGGTGACCGCGATCGCCGTGCCGAACAGGCCGGCGAGCTGATAGGTCGAGATGATGCCGCCAACGATGACGATCGCCGGAAGCGCGGTCGATTCCAGTGACACTGCAAGGCCCTGGATGACGTTGGTGCCGTGGCCGGTCACCGAAGCCTGGGCGATGGAGTTCACCGGGCGCTTGTTGGTGCCGGTGTAGTATTCGGTGATCACCACGATAAGGCCGGTCACCACAAGGCCGATCAGGCCGCAGATGAACAGGTTCTTGCCGGTGATGGCCATGCCGGCAACCGTGCCGATCTCGCCCCAGCCGAGGGTCGCCGAAGTGGCGGCGCCGAGGCCGACGATGGACAGCAGGCCGGTGACGATCAGGCCTTTGTAAAGCGCGCCCATGATCGAGCCGTTGGAACCGAGCTTGACGAAGAAGGTGCCGACGATCGAAGTCAGGATGCAGGCGCCGCAGATGGCCAGCGGATAGAGCATGGCGGCGCCGAGAACGGGAGTGCCGCCGAAGAAGATGGCGGCGAGAACCATGGTGGCGACGACGGTCACCGCATAGGTCTCGAACAGGTCGGCGGCCATGCCGGCGCAGTCGCCGACATTGTCGCCGACATTGTCGGCGATGGTGGCCGGGTTGCGCGGATCGTCTTCGGGAATGCCGGCTTCGACCTTGCCGACGAGATCGCCGCCGACGTCGGCGCCCTTGGTGAAGATACCGCCGCCGAGACGGGCGAAGATCGAGATCAGCGAGGCGCCGAAGCCGAGCGAGACCAGCGAGTCGATGACGATGCGGTCATTGGGCTGGAGGCCCATGAAATGGGTCAGGATGAGGTAGTAGATCGAGACGCCGAGCAGCGCCAGGCCCGCGACCAGCATGCCGGTGATGGCGCCCGACTTGAAGGCGATGTCGAGGCCGGCAGCCAGGCTGTTCGACGCCGCCTGCGCGGTGCGCACATTGGCGCGCACCGAGACGTGCATGCCGATGAAGCCGGCGGCGCCCGAAAGCACGGCACCGATCAGGAAGCCGATGGCGGCGGTGATCGACAGCAGCCACCATGCGAGCAGCAGGACGACGACGCCGACGACGGCGATGGTGGTGTACTGGCGCGCCAGATAGGCCTGCGCGCCTTCGCGGATGGCCGCGGAGATTTCCTGCATGCGTGCATTGCCCTGATCGGACGCGAGGACCGATCGGGTCGCCCAGATTGCGTAAAGGACTGAAAGCAGGCCGCAGGCGATGACGGCGGAAATGATGGTCATTGCCGAATTTTCCTCGATTGATGGCCCAAAAGAACCCCTCCCTGGGCCGTTGAGACGGGGAGCGGCATTCCGCCAGGCGGATTCCGTCCCTTCGCAGCGGTGTATGCGAAACAGGGCTCGGAACGTCAAGATATTGTTCGGTTTTTGCCCGGCTTTCGGCCAAAAGGCGCAGACGGCGGCGCAGCTTCGAGCGCCGCCTTCCTTTTAGATCGATTGAAATGACGCTGCGGAATAAGGTCGCCTACTGCAATCCTGGGCGGTGCTACGCCGTCTCCTGCCCCATGCGGCGCGCCGTGTAGCGCTCGATGGCCGACAGCCCGTCATAGATCAGCACCGCAAGGGCGGCGACGATCAGGCCGCCCTGCAGGACGAAGGCGAGGTTGTTCGACAGCAGGCCGGCGATGATCACCTCGCCCAGCGTCTTGGCCGCCACCGTCGAGCCGATGGTGGCGGTGGCGAGGCTGATGACCACCGACAGCCTTATGCCGCCGAGGATGATCGGGGCACTCAGCGGCAACTCGACCTTGGTGAGCCTTTGCCAACCGGTCATGCCGGCGCCGCGCGCCGCCTCCATGACATTGGCCGGCAGCGTCGTGAGACCAGTCAGCGCGTTCTCGAAGATCGGCAAGAGGCCATAGAGAAACAGCGCGATCAGCGTCGGCTTCTCGCCGAAGCCGACGGCGGGCACGGCCAGCGCCAGCACCGCCACCGGCGGAAAGGTCTGGCCGATATTGACCAGGCTGCGCGACAGCGGCAGGAACTCGGCGCCGGCCGGCCTGGTGACGAGGATGGCGAGCGCCACGGCGACGATGGTCGCGGCCACGGTAGCAATCAGCACGGTCCTCAGATGCAGGAACGTCAGCGTCAGCAGGCTGCCCTGATTGTAGATCGCCGGCGCCCCGTTCTCGGTCAGCGGCTTCAGAAGCGGCTGGAACCAGCCGGGATTGGTGACGAAGGCGACGAGCAGCACCACCAGCAAAAGCCTGAGCAGCGAGGGCAGCCAGGCCTTCATGCCGGCCTCGCCGCGCGTTTAACCAGCCCGTCCACAGTGACGCGGCCGAGCGGCTTGCCGTCTTCGCCCTTGACCGGCAGCGCCGGGCGGCCGGACCAGAGCAGCTCAGCCAGCGCGTCGCGCTGGCTGGCATCGCCGGGGATCGCCTCGCCTTCGGCGGTCCCCTTCTCCACCGCGTCGCTGACGCGGCCGAGCGACAGCAGCCTGAACGGCTTTTCGCTGGCGCCGACGAGGGTCTCGACGAAGGCGCTGGCCGGCTTCGCCAGGATCTCGGCGGGCTTGGCGTATTGCACCAGCTTGCCGGCATCCATGACGGCGATCTTGTCGCCCATGTGCACGGCCTCCTCCATGTCATGGGTGACGAGGATGATGGTGGTGCCGAAGCGCTTCTGGATCGCCAGCAGATCCTCCTGCGCCTTGTTGCGGATGATCGGGTCGAGCGCGCCGAACGGCTCGTCCATCAAAAGCACATTGGGTTCGGCGGCAAGCGCACGGGCGACGCCGACACGCTGCTGCTGGCCGCCGGACAGCTCGTGCGGATAGCGCGGCCCGTAAGCCTCGGGATCAAGCTGGTAGAGCGTCATCAATTCATCGACGCGCGCCTTTATGCGGGCCTTGTCCCAGCCGAGCAGCACCGGCACGGTGGCGATGTTCTGTGCCACGGTGCGGTGCGGAAACAGGCCGTGACCCTGAATGGCATAGCCGATGCTGCGGCGCAGCTCATAGCCCGGCAACGAGCGGTTGTCTTTGCCGTCGAGCTTGATGATGCCCGCGGTCGGCTCGACCAGCCGGTTGATCATGCGCAAAAGCGTCGTCTTGCCGGAGCCGGAGGTGCCTACGATGACAGCAATGGTGCGCGGCTCGATCACCATCGACACGTCGTCGACGACGGTCGTTTCGTCATAGCGCTTGGTAATGCCTTCGATCTCGATCATGCCGTTTCAACCCTGCGCTTGGTGGCGGTCATTTCGATCACTGCGTCGAGGATGATGGCTGCGGCAAAGGCGAGCGCAACCGTTGGCACCGCGCCGAGCAGCACCAGATCCATCGCCGTCTGGCCGACACCTTGGAAGACGAACACGCCAAAACCGCCGCCGCCGATCAGCGCGGCGATGGTAGCAAGGCCGATGTTCTGGACCAGGACGATGCGGATGCCGGTGAGGATGACCGGAAAGGCCAGTGGAAACTCGACACCGAACAGGCGCTGGCGGTCGGTCATGCCCATGCCGCGCGCGGCGTCGTTGGCCGCGCGTGGCACGCCGGCGAGGCCGACCACGGTGTTGGCCACCACCGGCAGCAGCGAATAGAGAAACAAAGCGACGAAAGCGGGCGCGGTGCCGATGCCTCTGATACCGAGCGCGGCAGCACCCGGCACGTGCGCGGCGACCCAGCCGAGCGGCGCGATCAAGAGGCCGAACAACGCGATCGAGGGGATGGTCTGGATGATGTTCAGCACGTTGAGCACCCCTGCCCGCAATTTTTCGACGCGGTGGCAGAGAATGCCGAGCGGCAGGCCGACAATCACTGCGGCGGCCAGCGAACCCAGCGCCAGCGTGACGTGCTTGGAGCCTTCGGCCCAGAAACTGTCGGCACGGTTGGCATATTCCTTGAGGATCGACAGGCTGTTCCATTGCCCCGATATCAACAGCAGGCCGATGGCCAGAGCCGCGACGACCAGCACACCGACGCGCGCCCAAGGTGACAGATTCAGACGCGTCAGCACGTCGGCCAACAGAAGTGTGAAGGCGAAGATCAGCAGCCAGAAGCCGGAGGCCGGCGAGATGCGAGCGAAGGTATTGCCCGCCGGCGTGAGAAAGCTGCCGGCGATGCCGATCAGGATGGCGAGAGCTATCAGCGCCACCACGCTGGCGGCGAGGCGCAGGACGAGCGGGGTTTTCAGCAAGGCAATGAGCGCGCCGACAATCACGATCGCCAGCAGCAGCGGCCCGACCGCAGTCGGCAACGCCTCGAGGACGGAGCGCGCCTCGCCGGGCACGATTCGGTTGGCGCGGAAGGTGGCGAACGGGGCAACGAGCGCCGCATAGGCCGCGATCGCGGCGATGACCACGCCGAGCTTGTCGAAGCGGATGGTCATGAGGCGCGCCCGTACGCAACGGCTTGCCCTGATGCCGTTACAGGATTGTCAGCTATGCGCGAGGCACCCCCCTCTGGCCTGCCGGCCATCTCCCCCTCAAGGGGGGAGATCGGATGTCGCGCGGGCTTTCGCCAATTGTCAGCGCGGCAAGATGTGTGCCTGCGCCGGAGCTGCCAATCTCCCCCCTTGAGGGGGAGATGGCCGGCAGGCCAGAGGGGGGTGCCTCGCACCAGCGTCACGATTTCAGCTGGCTACTTCAAAAACCCGTTCTTCTTCAAAAAGTCCTCCGCCACCCCCTTGACCGGCTCGCCGCCGACCTGCACGCGGCCGTTGAGTTCCTGCAGCGTGACCAAATCGAGTTTGGCGAAGACCGGTTTCAACAACGTCTCGATCTCGGGATGCTCCTTCAGCACCGCTTCGCGGATGATCGGCGCCGGCTGGTAGACGGGTTGCACGCCCTTGTCGTCGTCGAGCGCGACAAGACCGGAGGGCGCGATGCCACCGTCGGTGCCATAGACCATGGCGGCATTGGCGCCATTGGTCTGGTTGGCCGCCGCCGCAATGGTCGCAGCGGTGTCGCCACCGGAGAGCGTGATCAGCTGGTCGGGTTTCAGCGTGAAGCCATAAGTGGTCTGGAAGGCCGGCAGTGCAGCCGCCGAATTGACGAACTCTGCCGAAGCCGCGAGCACCACCTTGCCGCCGCCGGCGACGTATTTGCCGAAGTCGGAGAGCGTCGCCAGCTTGTTCTCGTCGGCGACTTCCTTGCGCAGCGCGATCGCCCAGGTGTTGTTGGCCGGTGACGGCGACAGCCAGACGATCTTGTTGGCGTCATAGTCAAGCTTCTTGGCAGTCTCGTAAGCCTTGGCGGCGTCCTTCCACACCGGGTCGTCGGCCTTCTCGAAGAAGAAGGCGGCGTTGCCGGTGTATTCGGGATAGATGTCGATCTCACCGGCGCTGATCGCCTTGCGCACCACCGGCGTGCCGCCGAGCTGGATGCGGTCGGTGGTCTTGATGTTGTTGGCGTTCAGCACCAGCTGGATGATGTTGCCGAGCACGCCGCCCTCGGTGTCGATCTTCGAGGAGACGACCACCTGGGCATTTGCCGAGGCCGCGGAAATACCGAGCGCAAGCGCGGCGCCGGCCAGGAGCTTGATTGAAAACATGATGGGAATCCCTTGCTGTGAACCGGACTACGGTTGCCGCATATGAGCATGGCTTCAACGCCCCGTCGGGGCACACGGTTTCATAACAAGAGAGATGCACGCAATAATTTTGTGCGGGCTAGCCCAATCCGACGCCGCCCATCCAGACAAGGTGGTGTCAGGTGGCCGGGCGCAAGCTCGTCATCTTCAGCGCGCCCAGCGCCACGAAGCAGAGCGCAGTGACCGGGAAGACGATCCAGTTCAGCATCTCCCAGCCCCAGGCGTTGTAGACCGCGCCCGACATCAGCGAGGCGAAGGCGACGGAGCCGAACAGGACGAAGTCGTGAAAGCCCTGCACCTTGCCCTTTTCCGACGGCCGGTAGCTGTCGGCGACCATGGCGGTGGCGCCGATGAAGCCGAAATTCCAGCCGAGGCCGAGCAGGATCAGCGCCGTCCAGAACTGCCATAGCGCCAGTCCCGACAGAGCCACCACGGCGCAAGCGACGAGCAGGATCAGGCCGGCTGCAACAATGCGCTCGGCGCCGAAGCGGTGGATCAGCGAGCCGGTGAAGAAACTCGGCGCGAACATCGCCATGACATGCCAGGAAATGCCGAGCATCGCATCATCGGTCGACAGGCCGCAGCCGACCATGGCGAGCGGCGCGCCGGTCATGACGAAACTCATCAGCGCGTAGCTGCCGACAGCGCAGAAGAGCGCTGCGACGAAACGCGGCCGGGTGACAATCTCGGAGAGCGGCCGCGCGTCGCTGTCGGCGATCTCCGCCTTGCCGGCAGCCCGGGACGGAATGCGCAGGAACGAGAGGATGATGGCGCCGACAGCCGCCAGCACGAGGATGGACGCGAACGAGCCGGCAAACATCACGGGCGCGAACAATTCGCGGGTGAAGATGACGATCTGCGGCCCGAGTATGGCGGTGACGATGCCGCCGGCCAGCACGAAGGAAATGGCACGCGCCTTGAATTCCGAAGGTGCATTGTCGGCGGCGGCGAAGCGGAACTGCTGGACGAAAGCGCCGCCGATCCCGATCACCGCCAGACCGAAGGCGAACAGCCAAAAGTTCGGATGGAAGAGCGCCAGCGTAGCGACCAGCCCGCCGAGCGCGGTGATGATGGTGCCGGTCATGAAACCGCCGCGCTGGCCGAGGCTGCGAATGATTGCGGCAGCCGGCAGTGCGCCGAGCGCCACACCGACATTGAAGCCGGTGATCGGCGCCGTCGCCAGCGACTTGTCGGCGGCGAGCAGGTATTGGCCGGCCAGCCCGCCCACGGAAATGGCGATAGGTGCGGCCGAACCGATGATCGCCTGCGCGGCGGCAAGGATGAATGCCGTGCGGCGTGCTTCCCTGCTTGCCTCAGCAATGACAGCCGCGGCCGTCACGAAGCGTCCTTGCCGCGGCCCTCGCCGCGCACCCGGCGTGACACGCGATCGAGCACGGCATTGGTAAGCTTCGGCTCATCTTCCTCGTAGAAGGCCTTGGCGATGTCGACATATTCCGAAACGATGACGGCGACCGGCACGTCATCGCGCTTCATCAATTCATAGACGCCGGCGCGCAGGATGGCGCGCAGCGTCGAATCGAGCCTTGACAATGGCCAGTCGTCGGTCAGCGCCTGGCGGATGACCGGATCGATGGTCTTCTGGTTTTCGACGACGCCGGTGAGGATGGCGCGAAACCACTGCGCGTCGGCCTCGCGATAGAGCGCGCCGTCGACCTCCTTGCCGAGCCTGAACGCCTCATATTCCGCCGTGATCTCGAAGATGCCGCTGCCGGCCACGTCCATCTGGTAGAGCGCCTGCACGGCGGCCAGACGGGCGGCGCCGCGCTTGTTGGCGTGGCGTATCGCGGGCTGGCCGGGCGCTGCGGGGTCGCTCACGACTGCGCTCCCAACTGCTCTTTGAGAGCGATCATGGTCAGCGCCGCACGCGCGGCAAAGCCGCCCTTGTCGCCTTCCGAACGCTTGGCGCGCGTCCAGGCCTGCGCATCGTTCTCGGTGGTCAGGATGCCGTTGCCGATGCAGACCGAATCCTGGACCGAAATGTCCATCAGCGCACGGCTGGATTCATTGGCGACGATGTCGAAATGATAGGTATCGCCGCGGATGATGGTGCCAAGCGCAACAAAACCGTCATAGCCGGTCCCACCGTCGGCAGCACCATCGAGGGCGAAGGTGATCACGGCCGGAATCTCCAGCGAGCCTGGAACGGTGACGACGTCATAGGTCGCGCCGGCCTCGTCGAGCGCGCTTGTCGCGCCTTCGAGCAGCGCGTCGGCAAGGTCGTCATGGAAGCGCGCCTCGATGACGAGAAGGTGGGCCTTCTTCTTCGGACGGATAAACGCTTTGCCGTGTTGGGATGTGCCAGCCATAAATGTCTCCGGGGATCGCCGGTGACTTAGGCCGAAGCGGCCGCATTCGCAAGCTTTGTCGGACGTTCAGGCCCGGTCTAATTTTCCAGGGTGGCTCAAAGCCCCTCTTTCGCCGCTTCCACCAGGCGTGCCGCGTAGCGGGCCATGGTGTCGATCTCGAGGTTCACGCGGTCGCCTACCTGACGCTCGCCCCAGGTGGTCACGGTCAGCGAATGGTGGATCAGCAGCACATCGAAGCGGGTGCCTTCGACCTTGTTGACAGTGAGCGAGGTGCCGTCGAGGGCAACGGAGCCCTTTGGCGCGATGAACCTGGCCAGCTCGCGCGGCGCTTCGAGCGTAAAGCGTACGGCATCGCCCTCGTCCTTGCGCGCCACGATCTCGGCCGTGCCGTCGACATGGCCGGAGACGATGTGGCCGCCGAGCTCGTCGCCGATCTTCAGCGCCCGTTCGAGATTGATGCGCGTGCCCGATTTCCATCCAGCTGCTGTCGTCAACCGCAATGCTTCTTCCCAGGCTTCGACCTCGAACCAGCGCGCGTTCGAGCCACCGTCTGGCAGCGCCGTTACCGTCAGGCAGACACCGCCGCAGGAGATCGACGCGCCGATGGCGATGGTCTCGGGATCGTAGGCGGTGTCGATGCGCAGACCGACACCCTCCCTGAGCGGCCTGACGGCAGCGACGCTACCGACATCGGTGACAATTCCGGTGAACATCAGATGTCCCTCACCCATTCCAGGTAGCTGTCCTCGCCGAACTTCATGTCGCGCAGTTTGCGAAATCCCGCCGGGATATGGTTGGCGTCGATGGGCGATGCAATGCCGCCCTCGCCGATCGCCTCAGGTCCATGGAACAGCACTATGCGGTCGACCAGTCCGTCGGCGAGGAAGGCTCGAGCCACCTTGGCGCCGCCCTCGACCAGCACGCTGGCCATGCCGAGCGCCGCCAGATCTTCCAGCAGCTCGGGCAAGGCAACGCCGCCCTCATGGGTCTCGGTGCCGATGAAGCGGACGCCGGCGCGTTCGAGCGCGGCGCGCCGGTGCGGGTCGGCCTCCAGGCAAGCAGCCACATAGAGCGGAACGCGGTCGACACCGGAAACCAGTTTCGAAGCTTCCGGCAAGCGGATCTGTCGGTCGAGCACGATGCGCGCCGGGGAACGGTTCTCCAATCCGGGCAATCGCACGGTCAGCGCCGGATCGTCTTCCAGCGCGGTGCCGATGCCGACCAGGATGCCGTCGGCCTCGGCCCGCATCAGATAGACTTCGCGCCGCGCGATGTCGCCGGTGATCGTGACCTGGCCCTCGCCTTCCACACCGATCTTGCCGTCGCTGGAAAGCGCAAGTTTCAAAATCACTTCCGGGCGTTTTTTAAGAGACCGAATCAGATAGCCGGCCATCTGCTCCGAAGCCTCGGCCGCCAGCACTTTTTCGACCACCTCGATGCCTGCGGCACGCAGGATCGCGTAACCCTGGCCGGAAACGCGCGGATCGGGATCACTCGCCGCACCAACCACGCGCGCGACGCCGGCGTTGACCAGCGCATTGGCGCAAGGCGGCGTGCGACCGTGATGGGCGCAAGGCTCCAGCGTGACATAGGCAGTGGCGCCCCGGGCCAGTTCACCGGCCTCGGCCAAGGCCTCGGTCTCGGCATGCGGCCGGCCGCCAACCGCGGTGACCCCGGTGCCGACGATCATCGGCCCGGCACCATCGTCGCGCACGATCAGCGTGCCGACGGATGGATTGGTCGAGGTGCGGCCGGCATTCTTGCGCGAAAGCCTGAGCGCCGCCGCCATGAAGCGGCGATCGAGGGCCTGCTGTTCGGCCTGGCTTAGCTTCGGGCTTGCCATGCTCACCCTGCGTCCTCTTCGCTCTTCACCTCGTCGCCCTTGAGCTCGCCCAGCACCTCATGAAAATCCTTGGCCTCGCGGAAATTGCGGTAAACCGAGGCGAAGCGCACATAGGCGACGTCGTCGAGCGACTTCAGCGCCTCCATGACCAGCCGCCCGACCTCACCCGAGGCCACTTCCGTCTCGCCCGAGCTTTCGAGTTGGCGCACGATGCCGGTGACGGCGCGGTCGATGCGTTCGGGGTCGACATTGCGCTTGCGCACCGCGATCTCGACCGAGCGCAGCAGCTTGTCGCGGTCGAACGGCACCTTGCGGCCGGACTTCTTGACCACGACGAGATCACGCAGTTGCACGCGCTCGAACGTGGTGAAACGGCCGCCGCAATCGGGGCAGACACGCCGCCTGCGGATCGCCGCGCCATCCTCGGCGGGTCGCGAATCCTTCACCTGCGTATCTTCAGACTGGCAGTAGGGACAGCGCATGGACAGCCTTCGGTTCGCGATTCTCGTGGGACGGAAGGCTTAGAGCTTTTTGCCGCAATGGCAAAGCACGGACGGCCTTCCGTGCCTCAGAGATAGCGAGGCGCGAGGAAGATTGCCAGCGCCGCGACCAGCCATACCGCGATGCCGGCGAGAACGGCGAGGCGATAGTCGACGCGATCGATGAACAGCCAGCAGGCGCCGAGGAAGGCGAGATAGGCAGGGATCGTCTTGAAACCGGCCAGGCAGGCCTCGCGAAAACCGGTCGGGTTGCCCTTGGCGCCGACGGCGAGCAGCGCGATCACCGCGAAGGTCGGCGCCAGCGGCAGGATGCCGGGCAAGATGTTGCCGCGCTTCG
The DNA here is from genome assembly GCF_014843845.1 of Mesorhizobium amorphae. Taxonomy (GTDB): domain Bacteria; phylum Pseudomonadota; class Alphaproteobacteria; order Rhizobiales; family Rhizobiaceae; genus Mesorhizobium; species Mesorhizobium amorphae_A. The sequence continues at coordinate 27,464 of NZ_JHQS01000062.1, forward strand.
AGGCCCAGACGATCAGCGCGGTGACCAGGCCGCCGACCACGCCTTTCCAGAGAATGTCCATGGCGCGCGGTTCCTTGCTGCGCTTTACCGGCGCGCCGCGTCAGGGCGCTACGTCGGTGGTCGGGAAGCCGCAGGATGCGCCGAGGCTGCGATAGGCCTTGGTGAAGCCGTCCATCGAGATGGTCGCGACCGGCGCGTTGGCGAAGGCGACGTCGAGCGCGCCGGCGCGGCGCATGGCACGCAGGACCGCCAGCGTGGTCTCGGCCTTGTTGTTCATCATCCACTGGTCGCCAATATCGGCGCTAACCGTCGCCTTGACCTTGCCCTTGTCGTCGCCGAACACGGCGGGAATGTTCTCACCGGTCGGCAACTCCTTGTTCCTCAAGGCAATGATGAGGCTCGGATAACCGTTGGGCGGCAGCACGTCGCCGTTGGAGATGGCGAGCGTCAGCGTGCCGCTGGTGCCGTTCGCGTCAAGGAAGGCGGTCGAGGCGGCGCAGGTTCTGCGCACATCCTCGCCGGTGTTGACCTCGTCGACGATCGTCGACCATTTGCCGAAGGTTTCCGTCTTGGGTGTGGTGGCTTCCGGTGCCGTGGCCTGGGGCGCGGCTTGAGTGGCAGTGGTCTGCGCCGAGGCGACGCCGGCCAATTGCAGCATGGCCAGCACGCCAAGGCCGGCAAGTCGAAGAAATCGCATCATCAAGGCTCCTGTCCGCAACGCCGCTCCAGCAGCAGCGGCGCTTCTCGTCATCGCCAATAAGGGATGAGGCCGGGCGTCAGGTCAACCGAGATAGGGATAGAGCGGGAAGCGATCGGTCAAAGCCACGACCTTGGCCTTCACCGCCGCCTCGACGGCCGCATTGCCTTCGTCGGAATTCGCCACTTTCAGCCCGTCCAGCACCTCGGCGATCAGCTTGCCGATTTCGCGGAACTCGGCCTGGCCAAAGCCGCGCGTGGTGCCGGCAGGCGTGCCGAGGCGCACGCCCGAGGTGACGAAGGGCTTTTCCGGATCGAAGGGGATGCCGTTCTTGTTGCAGGTGATGTTGGCGCGACCGAGCGCCGCCTCGGCGCGCTTGCCAGTGGCGTTCTTGGGGCGCAGATCGACCAGCATCAGATGGTTGTCGGTGCCGCCGGAGACGATGTCGAGGCCGGTTTCCTTGAGGCTGGAAGCCAGCGCCTTGGCATTGGCCGCGACGCTCTCGGCATAGACCTTGAAGCTTGGCTTCAGCGCCTCGCCGAAGGCCACCGCCTTGGCGGCGATGACATGCATCAGCGGGCCGCCCTGCAGGCCCGGGAAGACGGCCGAGTTCATCTTCTTGGCGATGTCCTCGTCATTGCACAGGATCATGCCGCCGCGCGGGCCGCGCAGCGACTTGTGCGTCGTCGTCGTCACGACATGGGCATGCGGCAGCGGCGACGGGTGGACGCCGCCGGCAACGAGGCCGGCGATGTGGGCCATGTCGACCATCAGATAGGCGCCGACCGCATCGGCGATCTCGCGAAAGCGCTTCCAGTCCCAGACGCGCGAATAGGCGGTGCCACCGGCCAGGATCAGCTTCGGCTTGGTCTCATGCGCGGTCTTCTCGATCGCGTCCATGTCGAGCAGATGGTCTTCCTTGCGCACACCGTAGGAGACGACCTTGAACCATTTGCCGCTCATGTTGACCGGCGAGCCGTGGGTCAAATGGCCGCCGGAATTGAGGTCGAGGCCCATGAAGGTGTCGCCGGGCTGCAGCAAAGCCAGGAACACCGCCTGGTTCATCTGGCTGCCGGAATTCGGCTGAACGTTGGCGAAGTTGCAGCCAAACAGTTTTTTGGCGCGCTCGATGGCCAGTTCCTCGGCCACGTCGACGAACTGGCAGCCGCCATAGTAGCGCTTGCCCGGGTAGCCCTCGGCATATTTGTTGGTCATGATCGAGCCTTGCGCCTCGAGCACGGCGCGCGAGACGATGTTTTCCGACGCGATCAGCTCGATCTCGTGGCGCTGGCGGCCGAGTTCGTTGCGGATGGCGCCGAAAATCTCCGGATCGGCATCTTCCAGCGTGGTTTCGAAGAAGGATTCGAATTTGTTCGACACTGCCGCTGCTGTAGCCATGGACTGAAATCCTCGGGGTTCGGGGGCAATTTGTTTATGCATATCGTGGCCCCAAAACCGCTGCACACTTTTGGGCGACATGCATTGCCGCGCCATTAACACAGTTGTTTTCGCCTCGCCACGTTTGCGGCGCGAAATTTGCTGGCCGAATTGCGCCAGTGAAGTTGCGCGACGTCTATTTCCGCTCCTGCCGGCCTTTCAGCAGAGCCTCGGTCAGCGTGATCTCGGCAAACAGCGCCTGCGCCGTATGGTCGTTGATTTCGCTGCTGCGCAACATAGCGCGCACGGCCGTGCGCTCGGCCTCGATGGCGGCGAAGCGGAGTTCCAACTCCAGCCGCCCGGCTTCGCGAGCCTCGGCGCGGGCTTCATCGGCCTCGTCGGAGGCGGCGATGCGGCGACGGTAGCCGGCGACGATGCTGTCGGCGACGGCAAGGCGGGCATCGGCCGCCTCCCCTTCGCTTGCGTCATTGGCAATAATCTCGATGCGAGCGATGGCCGCATTGGCCGCGCCAACGCGTGCCCGGCGCTCCTCGGCGGCACCAGGATCCTCGCCCGGTTCGACCAGCCCGCGCGCGATCTTCGGCAAGGCGAGGCTGGCGATGGTGAGCGAGCAGATGATGACGCCGGCGGCGAGGAAGATGACGATGTCGCGCGCCGGAAAGGGCGAGCCGTCAGGCATAGCCAGAGGCAGCGACAGGATGCCGGCCAAAGTGATCGCGCCGCGCACGCCGGCCACCGAGCCGGCAAGCCGCACGCGCAAACCGAACGGTTCGGCCTTGCGCTTGCCAAACCGCGCGGCAAGGCGCTGCGCAATGTCGCCGACCCAGATCCACAGGAAGCGCAGGCCGATCAGGCACAGGGTCAGGATCAGCACCGTGGCGACCGGCTCGATCAGCCAGTGCCGGGTCGAAAGCTCGGGCGGCACCTTGCGGATGATATCGGGAAGCTGCAGGCCGAGCAGGATGAACAGCGCGCCGTTGAAGACGAAGGACAGCGTCGTCCACAGCGACATGGTCTGCATGCGCGCCGAAACGCCGAGATGGCGGAATATGCCGGAGCCGCTGGTGAGCACACCGGCAGTGACCGCCGCCAGGATGCCGGAAGCGCCGGCATGTTCGGCGCCGAGATAGGCGATGAAGGGGATCAGGATCATCACCAGCACCTGCGCCTCGGCCGGCACGCCGCCGATGCGGTTGAGGAGCTGCAGTGTCTTTGCGGCGACGATCAACGCCACCACGCCGGCCAGGATGCCGGCCGCCACGGCGTAGAGGAAGCCGAGCGACGCGGCGCCCAAGGAAAAGCTGCCGGTCAGCGCTGCCGCCACGGCGAAGCGGAACATGACCAGGCCCGATGCGTCGTTGAGCAGCGACTCGCCTTCGAGGATATGCATCAGCCGCGCCGGCACCACATTGCGGTCGACGATCGAGGACACGGCCACCGCGTCGGTCGGTGACAGCACTGCGGCCAGCGCGAAGGCGACGACGAGCGGGATGCTCGGCACCAACCAGTGCAAGGCGTAGCCGAAGCCGACGATGGTGAAGAAGACGAGACCGATGGCAAGGTCGAGAATCGGGCCGCGCAGTGCCAGCAATTCACGCTTCGGCGCGGTGGCGGCGTCGCTGAACAGCAGCGGCGGGATGAACACCAGGAGGAACAGTTCTGGGTCGATCTCGACATGCAGGCCGCTCGCCGGCCAGGCAAGCGCGGCACCGATTGCAATCTGCAGCATGGGCAGCGGCACCCGCACCAGCCGCACCAGCGCGCCGGAAAGCGCGACGAAGGCGAGCACGACCAGGATGAAGATGGCGACTTGCATGGTGCGATTCCGGGTGTTGGCGGACCATGCGCAATGGAGACCGCGCCGTCCAGTCAGGTCTCTGGCGAAGGCCGTAAGCCTGTGGCGGAAAGCAAAAAGGCCGCCCTGTCGGCGGCCTTTTCGAAAAGATATCAGCTATTTACAGCGAAGACGTAATCTGCAGCTCGTCGTTGCCGTCGAGGCCGTAGATGTCGTCGCGGAACTGTACAACGCCAGGCCCCGTCGACCACGCCGACAGATAGAGGAAGTGGACCGGCACCGGGTTGACGACCTGAACCGGGATGTTCTCGCCGGTCTTGATCGTACCCTCGAAATGCTGGCGGTCCCAGCCGGGCGTGTCGCGCAAGATCCAGGTGACGAGGTCGCGCACGTTCTGGACGCGCACGCAGCCCGAAGAATCGAAACGCATCAGCTTGCCGAACAAGCTCTGCTGCGGCGTGTCGTGCATATAGACGCCGTCCGGGCTCGGGAAATTGATCTTCACCGAGGCCATGGCATTGCCGGCGCCCGGATCCTGGCGGAAACGGTACTTCTCGGCATCGTCGGTCGACCAGTCGACGGTCATCGGATCGACCTCGCTGCCGTCCGGCGCGAACAGGCGGATATGGCTGTCCTTGAGATAGTTCGGGTCCTTGCGCATCAGCGGAATGATGTCCTTGCGCACGATCGAAACCGGGGCATTCCAGTAGGGATTGACGATGATCTCGTTGATCTTGGAGTTGACGATCGGCGTCTGGCGATCGATCTTGCCGACGACTGCGGTGTGGCGAAGCACGACGCGGTCGTTCTCGACCGCCTCGACCTGGGCCGCCGGGATGTCGACCAGCACGTAACGGTTGCCCAGCGTGCCGGCCTTTTCACGCAGACGCTGCAGGTTGGTCTGCAACTGACCGAGCCGGATCTGCGCCGAGACGTTCATCGCCGTATAGGTGTATTTGCCCATCGCACCGTCGGCGGGTAGGCCGTGGCGAGCCTGGAAACGCTTGACCGCGGCATCGACATAGGAATCGAAGGCGGTCGAGATGCCGGCGCTCTGCGCCAGGTCGCCAGACATCATCAGGCGCTTGCGCAGCGGCACCACATCCGGGTCGTCGACGCCGAGCTGCAGCTTCTTGGTCGCGGGAACCTCGCCCCAGCCGCCCTGGGCGACGATGTTCTGATATTGCGCCACCGCCTGCTCGGTGAAGGCGACGGTCTGCAGGCTGAAGATCGGCAGCGTCGAAGCCACCTTGCCGCCCTCGCTGGCACGGGCGTCGAACTGGTCGTCCCAATTGCCGCGGCCCGAGGACTTCAGGATATCCCCGATGACGTCCTGAGCGCTGGCGCTGTTCGCCACAAGAGCGGCGGCGAGCGCGGAGGCTCCGGAAAGGAAGAAACGGCGGCTGGTTCTCATGGACGTTCCAGACATTTTAGCGGTGTTCGATCTCGCTCAGTTCGCTCTAGCGGGCGATTACGCCCGCACTCTAGGGCTGGCAATGTTAACAATTAGCCAACCATGACCTGCATCACTTGGGCGTGAAACGCGCTGTCGCGATGCCGGTTCGAGTGAGCGCAAGCGCTGGCCCGCAGCATCACCCGCATCCTCGCTTCCACTGGGATTATGGCGGCAACGTGGCCTTGGCCCGCGATTTGCATCGGGCGGCGCCGCGAAAAGAATGGACCGGTGCTTTTCGGCACCGGTGACAGAAGCGGGTCTTAGACCTCAACCCCACAGTCGCGCGCCGACGATCGCCACGCGTACCGGTGGAGTTGCAGGCTATCTCATGCCCTCTCAGCGCGAAGTTTCAACCTTTGGGGTCCGGACTTGGCTGCGCCTTCAATTCCGAGCATCGTTGCAACACCTCATTTTGAGGATAGCGCAGGACTTTGTTGTCCAGTTTGAGCAGCAGCTCCCGTCTCTTGTCCGTGCTCTCACCGTCCGAGCAAGTCATGTCCAGAAGGACGGCGTCCAGGCGATTGATTTTCTGAACTTTTTCCAGTGTGCAGCCGACCTCCCACATCTCCACTGCCTTGTCGGTAAACGTCACGATCGAGTCATTGTTGTCGCACTGGGTGCTGCCTTCCGTGGCAAAGGAATCCTTCCACCACTCCTCGGCGAAAGCCGTTTGCGAGACCAACAAAAGCATCACGGCAACCGAGCAAATCTTCGAGTGTTTTCCCAGATACATCAGGCGCTCCCCGTCAAGCGTGACATTAGGTACTGCTGCAACGAAAGCAAAGCAGGGATATTGCGGACGGGGCGGCTGGGCGTCGGGATCAGGAAAAGAAAAGGACCGGCGCCTTCCGGCACAGGTCCCCATTGCTGCCCCCGCCGCGCTTCTGTGGCGCGGCTTCAAGTCCTTGGCGCTGTAGGCGCCTTACATCCGATAAGCGATGGTGTCGTTCCAGAAGCGATCCAGCCGCTGCAACGCGCGGTTCATCTGCTTGAACTCGTCGGTGTTGATGCCGCCGACCTGCTCGATGGAGCCGACATGGCGCTCGTAGAGGCCGGCGACGACGTCAGCCACCTCATTGCCCTTCGGCGTCAGCGAGACGCGGACCGAACGGCGATCGATGCGCGAGCGCTGGTGGTTGATGAAGCCGAGGTCGACCAGCTTCTTCAGATTGTAGGAGACATTCGAGCCGAGATAATAACCCCGCGAGCGCAGTTCGCCGGCGGTCAGCTCGGAATTGCCGATGTTGAACAGCAGCAGCGCCTGGATGGCGTTGATGTCGGAACGGCCGTTGCGGTCGAACTCGTCCTTGATAACGTCAAGCAGGCGGCGGTGCAGGCGCTCCACCAGCTGCAGCGATTCCATGTACAGCGAACGGATCGCCTCGCGGCGGTCGTCGGATACGGTGGCGGGCTTCGCCGCCGGACGCGAATTGATCATTGTCTTAGCCTCTCGTTTGTCGCCCGGTGATTTTTTGTTTTTCACCTTGATCGCGACACTATCGAATACTCATAAAATTCGACTTAAACGCCAAGGCTAACAAGAGCTTACCGGTAAGAGGTTTCGAAAGAGGCTTAACGATCGGTCACCCGAGCAAGGATAATTAACCTAAAGATTTAGCCAATGATTTCGGGCGGAAATTCGCTAGCGCCGCGCCTGGCGCTTCTGCAGCCAGATCACCACCCGGAAGACGATGTAGAGCAGCGCCACCGCGGCATGCGAGGCAATGATCAGCAACCGGTGGCCGAACAGGTTGGGAAAGCCGGCATACATGACGACCTCGGTCACCGCGCAGATGAACCAGATCACCGGGCCCCATGAGGCGAGCATCCAGAGGCCGGCGGCGGCGAAGGGAAAGAAGACGGCGAGCATCACCGCCGCCACCTGCCAGTGCACCGGCATCAGGTCGAAGCGCCACAGCGGGCCTGGATAGAAGCCGATCAGCCGGATCCAGTAGAGGATGCCGAACAGCAGGCAGTAGCCGGCGACGACGCGCTGGAACCAGGCGAAGATGATTTCGGTGGCCGAGGGCTGCAGCACGACGCGCCTGGAGGTGACCTCGCTCACAAGTCGAGCTCCCGCTCGCCGAGCCGCGCGAAATAGGCGTCGACGTCCGCTGCCCGTACCGCATCGAGGCGATCCGGGCGCCATTGCGGTTTCGAGCCCTTGTCTATGATGGCGGCGCGGATGCCTTCGTAAAAATCGTGGCCCGCCAGCATCCGGTTGAGGATGCGGAATTCCATCTTCATGCACTCGTCCATCGACAGCGTCAGCCCGGCGCCGATCTGTCGCCAGGCGACGTGCAGGCTGGTCGGCGAGCGCGTCCTGATCGTCGCCAGCGTCTTTGCGGCGAACTCGTCGGCGGGCGCCGCCCGCTCCAGGCTGGCGATGATATCCGACAGAGACGGTTGCGCGAAATGGCGGGCGATCGCCTCCAGCACCGGCCGGTCGGTCTCGCGCTTTGCCGGGACGAAAAAGCCGCGCAGCACCGTTTCCGGATCGCCGGTCGCGCAGAGCCGGTCGAGAAAACCCGACTGGTCCTCGGCCTTGATGGTGTGCGTGGCTAGGCCCGACCACAGCGCATCGCCATGGCGGATGCGGTTTCCGGTCAGCGCCAGATACATGCCGAAGCTGCCGCCGAGGTCGGGCAAAAGGTGGCTGGCGCCAACATCGGGGAAAAAGCCGATGCCGACTTCCGGCATGGCGAACTGTGCGTTCTCGGTCATCACGCGCTGCGAACCATGGAACGAGATGCCGACGCCGCCACCCATGACGATGCCGTCGATCAGCGCGACATAGGGCTTTTTGAACCGGTTGATGCGGGCATTCAGCCGGTATTCGTCGGCGAAAAACTCGACCGGGGGCTGTCCGGCCCGGCCCGCTTCGTAGATGTGCAGGATGTCGCCGCCTGCGGAAAACGCCCTGCCCTCGGCCTTGACGATGACGACATCGACGCCGTCATCGCGCTCCCAGGCGCGCAACGCCTTGTCGAGCGCCTTGACCATGCGATGGGTGACGGCATTGAGCGCCTGCGGCCGCGTCAGCGTGACGACGCCGGCCCTGCCCAACCGTTCGAAGCGAATCTCGTCGCCTCCATCAAAATCCATCGCCAGAGAATCCCTCCCCCGCTTGTGCGGGTCTGAAGTGCTAAGCGGCGACTGGACGAACGTCAATTGTCGGGTGCCGCGATAGCTGGCTTCGCATGTGAGTGCGGCGCCTGGATGCGTCAATGCCGTCGGCGCAAGCGCGGCGTCTTGGCGGCCGGCCTTGCCCGGTGCTAAAAAGCGGCCGCCTCGAACCGGACGGCAAGCCATGCCTGGGTTTTCGCGCTTTCTGCTGGCGATGATCAACCTGACGGCCGCCCTGTCGATCGTTCGGCCCGCAGACGCTGCGGGCACGGCAGAGCTCTACCAGGCGCAGACCATCGTTACCGGCCAGGGCGAAGTGAACCGCCAGATCGGCTTCAGGGACTGCCTGGACCGGGTGCTGGTCAGGGTTTCCGGCGATCAGCGCCTGCCGCAGAAGCCGGAAATGCTGGCTCTGCGCGACAAGGCCGGCGATTTCGTCGCCTCTTTCCGCTACCGCGACCGGCTGGAAGGCATTCCGGTGCATGACGAGCAAGGCACGCATGACCGGCCGCACGACCTCACCTGCCTCTACAAACCGGAGGTGATCGACAAGTTACTCACTCAGCTGGGTAGCCAGCCGTGGCTTGGCGCGCGGCCGCGGCTCTCGATTGTTCTGGCCGTGGACGATTCACGCCGACATTTCGTCCTCGCCAGTGACGGAGACGAAAGCCAGTACATGATAGAGTCCTTCCAATCGGCAGCCCGCCCCATGGCTATGTCGATCGTCATTCCAAATAAGGCCACGCTCGCCAAGGCCGGACTGATTTTCGAAGAGGTGCGCGCTATCTCACCTGAACTGCTGGGCAGCACTGCCGCGAGTATTGGCAGCCGCCAAATCCTAGCTGGCAGCATCGTGTGGAGCGACAAGGAACTCGGTTGGATCGCCGACTGGCGGCTCAAAGCGGGCGACGATATTTACACCTGGCAAGTGCGCGGCGTCAGTTTTGACGAGGCATTCCGCGTTGCCATGCGCGGAGCCGCGCAGGTGCTGTCGGGGAACGGGCAGCCCGATTGAAGCCTGGCACAATCGTGTCGCATTGGTCAGCGGCGGAGGTGCGTGGTAAAAAGCCGGCCAAACGAGAGTTTTGGCGATGAACAGATTCACCCCCGCAAAGCCTGCCGGTGCGCGCAGCGTCGATGAGATCACCGGTAGCCGCCGCTTGCGGCGCATGCGCAAGGCCGACTGGTCGCGCCGGCTGGTGCAGGAGAACCGGCTTTCGGTCGACGATCTGATCTGGCCGATCTTCGTCGTCGACGGCAGACAAGTGCGCGAGCCGATCGCTGCCATGCCCGGCGTCTTCCGCCTGTCGCTCGATCTCGCGGTCAAGGAAGCGGAGCGCGCCGCCAAGCTCGGCATCCCGGCGATCGCCACCTTCCCCAATGTCGAACTTTCCCTGCGTGACCAGACCGGCTCGCACATCCTCGATCCCGAAAACATCGTCAACCGCGCCACCCGCGCCATCAAGCATGCGGTGCCGGAGATCGGTATCATCACCGACGCCGCGCTCGATCCGTTCACCAGCCACGGCCATGACGGCATCCTGCGCGAGGGCATCATCGTCAATGACGAGACGGTGGAACAGGTCACCGCCGCTGCCGTCATCCAGGCTGCCGCAGGCGCCGATATCATTGCGCCTTCCGACATGATGGACGGCCGCATCGGCGCCATCCGCGACGCACTCGACGCCAACGGTTTTCAGGACGTGGCGATCATGTCCTACGCGACGAAGTTCGCCTCCGCCTTCTACGGCCCCTATCGCGAAGCGGTCGGCACCGCCGGACTGCTCAAGGGCGACAAGAAGACCTACTACATCGACCAGGCCAATTCCGACGAAGCGGTACGCGAGGCCGAACAGGACCTCGCCGAAGGCGCCGACATGCTGATGGTCAAGCCCGGCCTGCCCTATCTCGACATCATCCGCCGGCTGAAGGACGAGCTTCAGATGCCGACCTTCGCCTACCAGGTGTCTGGCGAATATTCGATGATCAAGGCCGCGGCCGCCAATGGCTGGATCGACGGCGAAAAGGCGATGCTTGAGAGCCTGCTTGCCTTCAAGCGCGCCGGCTGCGACGGCATCCTCACCTATTTCGCGCCGCAAGTGGCGGCGATGCTGAAGGGGTAGTCCCTTCCGGTCGCGCCAACCGGCTGGCCGACCGCGACGTCTCGATCCAAGACCCGATCGTCACTGCACGAGCGACCGCTTCCCGCAGCGGCTGATCGCATCCCAGAAAAAACCGCTTGCTTTTTGCAATCGGTATGGCTAGAAACTAACTGATTGCAAATAACAACTGGTTATGGAGGAGGAGGCTTCGATGTCCAAGCTGCGCGTCAATGCATTCACCCTGTCGCTTGACGGCTATGGCGCCGGTCCCGATCAGACCCTCGAAAACCCTCTCGGGATCGGCGGTGAGGCCCTGCACAAATGGATGGTTGGCACTCGCAGCTTTCATCAGATGGTCGGCAAGGACGGCGGCACCATTGATGTGGATGACAGGTTCACCGTGCGCAGCTTCGAGAATGTCGGCGCCTGGATCCTCGGCCGCAATATGTTCGGGCCGATCCGCGGCGAATGGCCTGACGAAAGCTGGAAAGGCTGGTGGGGCGATAACCCACCCTACCATGTGCCGGTCTTCGTGCTGACCCATTACAAACGCGAACCAATCATCATGGAGGGTGGCACGACCTTCTATTTCGTCACCAACGGCATCCATGCGGCGCTCGAACAGGCGAAGGCCGCGGCCGACGGCAAGGATGTGCGGATCGGCGGCGGCGTTTCGACCATCCGACAGTATCTCCAGGAGAAGCTCATCGACGAGATGCATCTGGCGATCTCGCCGATGCTGCTCGGCTCGGGCGAGCATCTTTTCGCCGGCCTCGATATGCTGAAGCTTGGGTATCGGTGCACAGAGCAAGTCACGACGGCGGACGCCACGCATGTCATGATCGGGCGGGTATAGCGCTGGCGATTGGCGAAAGCCGTGGCGCGCTTCTTTCTCCCCGTCACTATACGGGGAGAAATGCCCGGCAGGGCAATGAGGGGCAGCGCAACCGTCTGGAGATTTGCGAAATCTGCCGATGGCGAAATTGGGACTCAATCTTAGACGTCGGCGCCCGCCCCTCATCCGCCCTTCGGGCACCTTCTCCCCGTAAACGGGGAGAAGGAAATGGCCTCAATACTTCTCCGGCACGTAAAGTTCGCGCGGCAGCGTCTGGCGCTCATATTCGGGATTGAAGACGCGTTCTGGCAGCGTGATCTCCTCGTGCGGCACCTCCTCGTAAGGCACCTGCTGCAAGAGATGGTCGATGCAGTTCAGCCGCGCCCGCTTCTTGTCGTTGCCCTCGACGATGAACCACGGCGCTTCCGGGATGTTGGTGCGAGCGAAGGTCTCTTCCTTGGCTTTTGTGTACTGTTCCCAGCGCACGCGCGACTGCAGATCCATCGGCGACAGCTTCCACTGCTTCATCGGATCGTGGATGCGCATCAGGAAGCGCATCTGCTGTTCCTCGTCGGTGATGGAGAACCAGTACTTCACCAGCGTGATACCGGAACGCACCAGCATGCGCTCGAACTCCGGCACGTCGCGGAAGAACTCCTCCACCTGGTCCGGCCCGGCGAAACCCATCACCCGCTCGACGCCGGAGCGGTTATACCAGGAGCGGTCGAACAGCACGATCTCGCCGCCGGCCGGCAGATGCGGAACATAACGCTGGAAATACCATTGCGATTTCTCGCGCTCCGTCGGCGCCGGAAGTGCGACGACGCGGCAGATGCGCGGGTTGAGCCGCTGGGTGATGCGCTTGATGACGCCGCCCTTGCCGGCGGAATCGCGGCCCTCGAAGACCACCACGACCTTCTTCTTGTGATAGGCCACCCAGGACTGCAGCTTGATCAGTTCGGACTGCAGGCTGATCAGGTCGCGAAAATACTGCATGCGATCGATCGATGGCGGATGCGCGTTCTTGTAGATCTTGGCGATCTCCATCGACAGCGCGGGCTCCGACATTTCGAGCTCATAGTCTTCGTCGAGCGTGTCGGCGAGCTCGGTTTCAAGCCAGTCCTTGGCGGGAGAATTCTGTTTTAGCTCGGTCATTGCTCTGCTCCGCTTGCAAGCCCTGTCGGGTCATTTCCGGCGCCTCGAGCCCTGCCCGCGGCTGGAATGGAAACACCTTGAGCCGACTTCAATATAGGCCGGCAATGACGGTTTTATTGCAGTGACCCGATGCGCCGTCCGTCAAGCCAATCGGTGAGATTGTAATCGGCCAGGGCCAGCGGAGGGGCGACAAGCGGCGGGAATTGTCCTACAAATGCGACGAGCTCACCCGAGCCCGCTTCTCAATCAAATCGCGAGGACCTGACATGGAATACCGCACCCTCGGCCGTTCCGGCTTGAAAGTTTCGACGCTGACCATGGGCACCATGACCTTCGGCGGTGCCGGCGCATTCGCGGCGGTCGGCAAGACCGATCTCGCGGAGGCAAAGCGAATGATCGACATGTGCATCGATGCCGGCATCAACCTCATCGACACCGCCAATGTCTATTCGAACGGAATTTCGGAAGAGATCATCGGCGAGGCGCTCGGCGGCAAGCGCAAGGCCGATGTGCTGATCGCCTCCAAGGCGCGCATGCGCATCGGCAGCGGCCCCAACGACGAAGGCCTGTCGCGCCATCACCTGATCCGCGAATGCGAGAGGAGCCTGAAGCGGCTCAAGACCGATGTCATCGACATCTACTTCCTGCACGAGTGGGACGGTGTGACGCCGCTGGAGGAGACCATGGCCGCCCTCGACACCTTGGTCGGCCAGGGCAAGGTCCGCTATGTCGGCTGTTCCAATTATTCCGGCTGGCAGGTGATGAAGGGGCTCGGCATCAGCGACAGAAGCCACCAGCCGCGCTTCGTCACCCAGCAGATCCACTACACGCTGGAAGCGCGCGAGGCTGAGTACGAACTGCTGCCGATCTCTGTCGACCAGGGCCTCGGCGTTCTGGTGTGGAGTCCGCTGGCCGGCGGATTGCTGTCCGGCAAGTACCATCGCGACAGCCCCACCGCCCGCCAGGTCGGCGGCTGGTCGGAACCGCCGATCCGCGACGAGGACCGGCTGTGGCGGATCGTCGACGTGCTCAATGAGATCGGCAAGGCGCGTGGCGTGTCGGCAGCGCAGGTCGCGCTCGCCTGGCTGCTCGGCAGGCCGGCCGTCGCCTCGCTGGTGATCGGCGCCCGCAACGAAACCCAGCTCAAGGACAACATCGCCGCCGCTAGCCTGACGCTGTCCTTCGACGAGCGCCAGCGCCTTGACGCCGTCAGCAGGCCACCGGTGCTCTATCCCTACTGGCACCAGCAATTCACAGCCAAGGAGCGCTTCGGCGCGGCCGATCTGGTTCTCGACCGCAGCGGCCTCTGACAAGGCCACGTGGTGAGCCTCGTCTAGCTCGAGATAAAACGCCAGACGTCGGGATCGGGCTCGACCTGGCCGCTGAGCACGAAATATTTGTAGAGCACGAGCAGGGAAATCGCCTGCTCGTCCCGCTCGTTGCAGAACTTGCGGCAATAGGCGTTGGCTGCGCCAATGATGCGTTCGGCCGCGGCCGGGTGCCGCTCGAAATGGCGCACCTTGTCGGCAAGATCGGCAAAGTCCGGCTCGAGCGGCACATAGTGGACGTTGGCCTCGATCTGCCCTTCAGTGAACCAGGTCTCGTATGTCGGCGGCGGCATCAGGCACAGCGAGTTCGAACTCATGATCCATTTGAGGTTGGTCGCCACGTCGTTGCCTTCGAGCGAAACGATGTAGCGGTAGTGCCGCTGCTGCTCGATGGTGAGGTAGGGCTTGCGATATTGTTCCGCCGCTGTCCGTTTGGGTGTGCCGACGTCGCAGAAAGACAGGTTGCGCGTGGCCTCGAGAAACACGGTCCGTATCGGATTGTTGAGCTCGCCGCGCCAGACCACGGCCGGACGCTTGTCCGCGAAATGCATCCTGTCGGCCGGCATGTGGAAGTGACGGAACTTGTCGAGCTTCATCAGGACGGCATTGCTGTTGTCGTCGTTGATCGGTCGATCCTTCACGACCGCCGGCATACTGGGCACGTTGATGACGTCGCCGAATTCCACATCGATGAGCAGTCCGGGATCGAAGTAGCGCGCAAACTCCTTCAGGTCGTAGTAGTACATGCTCGGCGAAAACGGCAGTCTGCTGACAGGCACCGCAGCCGGGCTCGGCACGAAGGCATGCTGCAGCTTGTTGTAGTAATTCAGCCGCTCGCGGACCGTGGCGTCCGAGAGCCTGACCTGGTCAAGCCAGCCGATGAGCCTGCGACGGAACAGTGCCTGCGGCACGATATCGCGCGCGGCATTGCGTGCGTAATAGAACACCTTTACCGCGTTGCGCAGAGCTGTGGCCATCGGTCACTTGATCAAAACAAAGGGCGGCTCCCACAAATCTCGGCCCCCCGGTTCTCTCCTACACCATTGTGCCACGCATCTTGCAAGCCCGGAACCGTGCAGGAGCAAACTGCCGGCACCATCGCTTCAGCTGTTGTGTTTGCCGACCAATGCTCCTAGGCAGGGTCAGGAGCCTCCGGGCATACGAAAGGGAACCGATATGGCGCGAGCACCGAATTACGGACAGGAACGCAAGGAGCGTGACCGCCAGAAGGCCGCCAAGAAGGCCGAAAAGCTGGCGGCCAAGGTCGCGGCAAAGGAACGCGACAAGCCTGAGGACCGGACCAGCGTTGAAGCCGAGGCGGAAACCGCAGAGTAGCAAAGCATCCGAGTGGGATGCCGCTCAAGATTCAGCTGTGTTCAGGCCGGCGCCTTGTCGCTGACGAAGACGTTCACTTCGCGCGCAGCGGCAATGAAGGCGCGCCTTGCAATCATGGCCGGCTTGTCGCCGGCCAGCGCATCATGGCAAGCCTGCAGCGCTTCGCGATGCTTGGGACTGCGCTTGCCCGGCCAACTGTTGAGCAGATAATCGGAAGCCTCACGCGCCGAACGCAAGAGCTGATTGGGTCCGGCCGCGGCCGACTTGACGGTCACGGGTGTTTCAAATCGGTTGTTTTCCATCGCCGCTCTTACGCCATCGGCGGCGGCGAAGCGAGACCGAAAGTGCGTTTCATCGTCGGGTGCCGGCTTTTCACGCGGCGATGACGGCGAAGCCCCTGGCGCGCAGGCCACGCCGGTCGTTGTGAAGCGATGTCACCAGCCGGTCGCGGCTGCCGATGATGTGAGCCGATAGCAGCCGCGCCGCCGCGTCCGCGTTGCCGGCGCGCACCGCCGCCAGGATGGCATGGTGCTCCGTCCAGGCACGGCCGAGGGCGGCCTCGTCGCGAACTTCCAGCCACCGGGCGCGCGACAGCCTCGTCATGGCGTCGCGCACCGCCCTGAACAGAAAGTCGTTGCCGGACAGGCGCGCCAGCTCGATATGGAAATCCATGCCGACGCGGTGCCATTCCTCGCGCGGGGTATCGGCATCGCAGGAATCGAGCATCGCCTCGATGTCGTCGATGACGCTTTTGTCGCTTAGCGTGCAGGTCAGCCGCACCGCGGCGACTTCGACCGCCTCGCGGTAGACCGCGATCTGCTCCAGCTCGGCCAGATTGATCGGAGAGACCGTCCAGCCGCGCCCGTCGCGGCAGATCAGGCCCTCGGTCTCGAGTCGCAGCAATGCCGCCCTGACCGGCGTGCGCGAAGCGCCGAAGCGGCTTTCGATCCAGCGCTCGGTCAGGCGCTCGCCGGGACCGATCTCGAGGCCGAGGATCATCTCGCGAAGCTGTTTCTCGACGCTCTGCATCTGCGACATGGTGGTTCCGTTCGTATCGGCCGCATTGACAGCGACGGGGCTGGGGTTCATGACGAATACCAGCTTGGTATCCCAAAATGGTATCCGCAACAAGGTCGATACCGGGCAGGACAGGACATGGCGCAGGACCGCACCGAACAAAGCGCGTACAACGTCCACTGGCGGCGCAATCTCGCCGTGTGCTTTGCAGGTTCGTTCAGCACGCTCATCGCCATGACATTGCTGCTGCCTTTCCTGCCGCTCTATGTCGAGCAACTGGGTGCAGAGGGCCACGCAGCGATCGTGCAATGGTCGGGTATTGCCTATGGCGCGACCTTTCTTGCCGCCGCGCTCGTTGCGCCGCTGTGGGGACGGCTCGGAGACCGCTACGGTCGTAAATTGATGCTGGTGCGCGCCAGCTTCGGCATGGCCATCTGCATGTCGCTGACCGGCATGGTCGAGACGGTCTGGCAACTGGTGCTGCTGCGTCTGCTGATCGGGTTTGCCGGCGGCTATTCCTCGGGCTCGACCATCCTGGTCGCCATGCAGACGCCGAAGGACCGCTCCGGCTGGGCGCTCGGCGTGATGTCGTCCGGCATCACCGCAGGCAGCCTGGTCGGCCCGCTGCTCGGTGGCGCGCTGCCGCCGCTGATCGGTATCCGCGCCACCTTCCTGTTGTCGGGCGGCGTCATCTTCCTCGCCTTCCTGGCGACGACCTTTCTCATCAAGGAAAATCCTCGCCCGCCGGCCGCCAAGACGGCCGCGAAACCGCAGAGCGGCTGGTCGCAGATCCCCGACAAGCGTCCCGTCGTCGCCATGCTGGCGACCGGCATGCTGCTCGCCTTCGCCACCATGTCGATCGAGCCGATCATCACCGTCTATGTGCAGCAGCTGATCGAGGATCAGAGCCGGGTGACGATGGTCGCCGGCGTCGTCATGTCTGCGGCAGCACTCGGCGCCATCCTGTCGGCCTCGTGGATGGGCAAGCTTGCCGACCGCATCGGACACTGGAATGTCGTCGTTGCTGCACTCGCGGTGTCGGCGCTGCTGCTCATTCCGCAGGCCTTCGTCACCGAGGGCTGGCAGCTTATCGGCCTGCGCTTCCTGATGGGGCTGGCACTGGGCGGCCTGCTGCCCTGCATAACCAGCGTCATCCGCCACAATGTTCCCGATGGCGTCGGCGGCAACGTGCTGGGTTTGTCGATCTCGGCGCAATATGTCGGCCAAGTCGCCGGACCGCTGCTCGGCGGCTTCGCCGGCGGCCATTTCGGCATGCGCTCGGTGTTTCTCGGCACGTCGGTGCTGATGGCAGGCGGCGCGGCCTACAACTGGATTGTCCAGTCGCGCCGCACGCGCAACATGCTGGCGCAAGCCGGCAAATCCTGACGCTGTTTCGGTGTCCCGGTTTGACTGGCAGCCGTCACCTATTGCGGATAAACCCGTCCCATGAACGGAAGGCTGAAAGACTGGGCACGCACGATCAAGCGAGACGTGCACGCGATCTACCTCGCAGCCGGCGACCCCCGCACCCCATGGTATGCGAAGGCGCTGGCGCTGTGTGTCGCCGGATATGCGCTGTCACCAATAGACCTGATCCCCGACTTCATACCGGTGCTGGGATATCTCGATGACGCGATCATTGTGCCGCTCGGCATTCTGGCCGTGCTGAAAATGATCCCGCCAGAAGTCATGGCAGAACATCGAGCCGCCGCCGCGCTTGCAGCACAGCGCCCGGCGAATCGAACCGCCGGCGTCGTGATTGCCTGCATCTGGGGAGCATTCGCCGCATTGGCAGCGTGGCTCGGCTATCGCTACTTCACCGACTGAGCTCAGCGACACTATCAACATCCACGCTTCGCAACACCGCATTCGTCGTTTGACAATTCACGGAGGCACCATGGACACAACTGAACAACCGGCAGGCTACAGCCGCCTCCTTGTGCTGGCCGGCGGCCTTTGCGGCGCGGCGGGGGTGGCGTTGTCAGCCGCTGCCGCGCATTTGGGCGGCGCCTTCGTGAGCACCGCCGCGTCCTTCCTTTTGATGCATGCGCCGGTCTTTCTCGCCGTCGGCCTTGTCGGCGCAGGCCGGGTGCTGCGGATCGCAAGCCTTATCCTGCTTGTCGGGCTGGTGCTTTTCTGCGGTGATCTTCTCGCCCGCGATTTCATGGGTTCGCGGCTGTTTCCGATGTCGGCGCCGATCGGCGGCACCTTGCTCATCGCCGGTTGGCTGGCGATCGCCGGCTCGGCGCTGCTGCGCCCTCGCCCCTGAAATTGCCTGGGGCGCGAAAGCTCAATCCTGCCGGCGTTCGCGCCTGGCCAACAATTCGCGGTCACGCGCGGCCGGTCCTGTCAGTCGCCGCCGCTCAGGCCGGTCGGAAGCCGGTGAGATGCCCCAATAATTGCGATAGATGTCCTCGAACAGATGGCTGATCGGGTGCATGGCTTGGTCTCCTTTCTTGACTTGAATCGATCCAAACAACGGTCGCGAAAACGGCAGCCTGCTTAGCCGCGCTTGCGTTCCACGAGGATTCGCAGGTCGCGCTTCCAGGCGCTGGTAGTGCCACGGCGCTTTTCGGTCCCGGCGATCAAGGCGAGGCCCCAATCGTTGCGGTAGATGTCTTCGAACAGGTAATTGACGGGATGCATGGCACCCTCCTCTCGGTTTGCCCAATCAATGCGATTGGATCGATTCAAAAATAGGCTGTGGCACGCCAATGTCAAGCAAAAATTTGAATCGATCCAACGAAAGTGCTAAGTGAGGGCCCGGAGGCAGCAAAAATGGCATCACTCGTCACAGGCAACCCAAGACCGGTCCGGCTGGCCGACATAGCCAAGGCTGCCGGCGTATCGCACGGCACGGCGTCCAATGTCTTCAGCCGTCCCGAGATCGTGCGCGAGGAAGTGCGCGAGCGGGTCAAGGCGATGGCCGAAGCAATGGGCTATGCCGGCCCAGACCCCAAGGGCCGCCTGCTGCGAGCCGGCAAGGTGAACGCGATCGGGGTCGCCACGACAGAGCCCCTCTCCTATTTCTTCGACGATCCGTTCGCACGCGTCATGATGGCTGGCATCTCCGAGGCCTGCGACGCCACTGGCGCTGGGATCGCGCTCGTCTCGGCCGGCAATGACGAGAAACTCGCCTGGAACATCCAGAGTGCGCTGGTCGACGGTTTTGTCCTGTTTTGCATCGACGGCGGCCCCCGCCTGGTCGAGCTGACGCGCGAGCGCAAGCTGCCTTTCGTCGCGCTCGAGCTCGGCTTCGAGGACGACACGGTTTCGGCGATCGGCGTCGACAATGTCGCCGGCGCCCGCCTTGCGGCGCGCCATCTCTGCGAGCTTGGCCACCGCCGCTTCGCCGTGCTGTCGCTGCAGTTCGCCGATGACAGAACCGGTCTTGTTTCGGCCGAGCAAGTCGAGGCCGCGGTCTATACCGGAACCCGTGACCGCCTTGCCGGCTACTTTGACGAGCTCTGCCGCTTCGGCGTCGATACCGCCAAGGTACCGGTCTACGAGACCGAAAACGAAGAAGCCAGCACCAGGGCTGGCCTCGAAACGATTTTCGCCGGCGCCGAGCCACCCACCGCCATACTGGCGATGTCGGACCGGATCGCCATGGTCGCGATCGAATGGCTGACCGAGCGCGGCATGCAGGTTCCCGGCGATGTCTCCATCGTCGGCTTCGACGGCGTGCCGGATGGCGCGCTGTGCGATCCTCCGCTGACCACCGTCGCCCAACCCATCACCGAGATCGGCCGCCGGGCGGCGCGCATGATCCTCGATTTCGACGGCGCGGTGCGGCGCGAAACGCTCGATGTCGAGCTGGTCGTCAGGGCGTCGTCCGGACCTCCGCCCTCAGGCAGTTGAACCAGCTCCCTGCTTTCAACGATTGACCACCGTTGCCGGCTGAGCGCCGAAGGCGGTGCGTGCGGGTGCTGTCTCGCTGCGAACAGGCTTCTTGCCCGACGAGCCGATGCCCGAAAGCCATTCGAGATAGAAGGCGAGCGCGAATTGCATGGCTATGCCGGCCGCGATCAGCAGCGTGTCATAGGCAAGGCCGCCCGGATTGATCAGCTTCATCACCTGCGCCACCATGGCGATCACCGTGCCGGCGATAAAGACCGGCAGCGACCGTTTGCCGAGTATGGCCAGCGGATGGTCGGGCGCGCTGCGGAACAGATTCGAGACGGCCGGAATGGCCACGATCAGGTAGCTGACCGCAAGGATGTGCAACAGCCGCGGCAGCGACAGGAACGTCTTGTCGAAACCGCTCAGCACCACCGGCAGGTCCAGCCACGACACGTGCCCCCAAAGCGGGCTGTGCACCCAGATGAGCGCCCCGGCGACATAGGTTGCGGCAACGCCGACCAGCCAGCGATTGACCGGAATTGTGCCGCCGCGCCTGACATGCAGCATGACCGCCAGGCCGATATTGAACAGGAACTGCCAGGACAGCGGATTGAGGAACCAGAAGCCGGGCTCGGGATAGTTGGGCGGGGCGATCTGGTAGATGCCTGCAAGCAGCCACAGCGCTCCGGACACGGCGAGCGCCGCCAGCGGCCGGTAGCTGACGAAGAGCAGGAACAGCGGCGCCAGCAACAGCAGCACCGCATAGACCGGCAGGATGTTGTTGTAGCCGAGCTGATGGCCGAGCGTGACGATGCCGATAAGCACTTCCGGCGTGTTCTTCATCAGCGGCTCGATGTTGATCAGCTTCAGCAGATCCGGGCGCCTGGCAAACACCGCCGCCGCGCAGAACATGGCCATCACCACCATCGTCGTGACGATGTGGGCGGTATAGAGGACACCTGCCCGGCGCCACATCTTGAGCGTGGCGAGCAGCCGGCCTCCCGGCTGGAATTTGCCGCCATAGGCAAGAGCGACGGACATGCCGGAAATCAGCACGAAGGCTTCCGCCGCGTCCGAAAAGCCGAGATTCTTGTAGGTCAGGGTTTCAAAGACGGTGCCCGGCACATGGTCGATGAAAATGGTGAGCAGCGCGAGAGCGCGAAACACATCGATGCGCGTGTCGCGCTCCGGGATACGCACACTGCGATCCGGCGAAATCTGGGTGGTCATCGACAAAAGGCCTCAAAGGGAGAGCAGAGGATGCTCTCGTTGTTCACACCAGCAATGCGACCGCCCGGCGCATCGCTTCGATTCCTCCCGCAGGAGCATATCCGCGAAGAAACGGACTGAAATGCGCCCGGTTCAATCAACTTTCGCGGAGCAAGAAAATATTCCGTTTTGAAGCCGGCAAAGCAAAAAAACGGCCATGGAATCAATAGGATATAAGCATGCCCGAATATACCGACGAGAACGGCTTGCTGCATCGCGATCTGGCCTTCCCCTACCGCATCTTCAGGCCAGCAGACGCAAGCGGCGAATGCCTGTTCCTGCTGCATGGTTCCGGCGTCGACGAGACGACATTGATGCCCTTGGCGAGGCAGATCGCACCCAAGGCTACCCTTGTCGCAGCGCGTGGCCGCATCGCCCAGGAGGACGGCTTCCGCTGGTTCGCTCGGATCACGCCGACCCGCTTCGAACAGGAAAGCATACGCACGGAGACGGACGCGTTCGCGGGATTTGTCGCCGAAGTCGCGCAGCGCCACGAACTCGATCTCTCCCGCAGCACCTTCTTCGGCTATTCAAATGGCGCCAATCTGGTTTCGAGCCTGATGCTGCTGCATCCGGGGCTTGTCGAGCGCGCCGCACTGCTCAGGCCAATGCCGGTGCTGGACGAGGTGCCGGCGACCGACCTGACCGGCACGAAGGCACTGATCATCGCCGGCGCCGTCGACCTCACCTACGCGCCTTTCGCGCCGGCGCTGGTCACGCTGCTCAGCCGGCACGGCGCTGAGGTCGATGCGCGGATCGTTTCATCAGGTCATGAATTCGGCGATGCGGACGCCGCAATCGTCAGGCAATGGATGGGCGGCAGGACAATCGCGGTCTCGCCGGCAAGCTAGCGGTCCGGGAGCTACCCCTGCCCCATCCTGTTCCAGGCATCGAGCCCGGCGATCTTGTAGGCCTCAGCCAGCGTCGGGTAGTTGAAGGTGTTGTTGACGAAGAAGTCGACGGTGCCGCCGAGATTGATCACCGCCTGGCCGATATGGATCAGTTCGGTCGCGCCCTCGCCGACGATATGGGCGCCGAGCAGCCGGCGCGTTTCGACCGAGAACAGAAGTTTCAGGAAGCCGGTGTTGACGCCCATGATGTGGCCGCGCGAGGTCTCGCGGAAGCGCGCCAGGCCGACCTCGTAAGCGGCACCGCTCTCGCGCACCTGCTCCTCGGACTGGCCAACGGTGGAGATTTCCGGCACGGCGTAGATGCCATAGGGAAAGGTTTCAGGCGGCGGCGGCAGCGCCACGCCGAAGGCATGGCAGGCGGCCACCCTGCCCTGTTCCATCGAGGTCGAGGCAAGGCTCGGAAAGCCGATGACGTCGCCGGTGGCGTAGATGTTCTGCGCACTGGTCTGGAACGTTAGCGGGTCGACCTTGATACGACCCCGGGAGTCGGCCTCGATGCCGACCACATCCAGCCCGAGACTGCCGAGATTGCCGCTGCGGCCGGCTGCGTAAAGCACGATCTCGGAGCGGATGGTGCGGCCATCGGCAAGCGTCACCTCTGCATAGTCGGGCTTGGAGGCGATCTCCTTGACCGTGCTGCCCAGACGGATGGTCATGCCGCGGTCGCGCATTTGATGAATGAAATCGTCGACGATTTCGCGGTCGACGAAATCGAGGATGGTGTTGCGCGGCTCGACCAGCGTCACCGGCACGTCGAGCGCCGAAAAGATCGTCGCATATTCGACGCCGATAACGCCGGCGCCGATCACCGTCAGCGTGCGCGGCAAGCGACCGAGTTCCAGCATTTCGTCACTGTCGAAGACACGGGTCTGGTCGAAGGGCACGTCGCGCGGCCGGTGCGGCCTGGTGCCGACCGCGATCAGCGCGTTGGCGAAACCGATCTCGCTGTAATCGCCATTGTCGCTCGTCAGGCTGACCTTGTTGGGGCCGAGGAATTTCGCCGTGGCGCGCACGCTCTTGACCGCGTTGCGCATGAACTGGTGCTGCAGCACCTCGACCTCGTGGTCGAGCGTCTTGTGCAGGCGCTCGACCAGATCGCCGATGGAAATGTCCTGCTTGACCCGGTAGCCGCGGCCGTAGAAGCCGCGTTCGCGCCAGCCGGACAGGTTGAGCACGGTCTCGCGCAGCGTCTTCGACGGGATGGTGCCGGTGTGCACGGAGACGCCGCCGAGGCGCCGGCCCCTGTCGACCACCAGCACCGATTTGCCGAGCTTGGCCGACTGCACGGCAGCACGGCGCCCGGAAGGGCCGCTGCCGATGACCAGCATGTCGTAATCCATATTGCCCCGTCCCTCGTCTCTACCCCTGCGCTTTGTTGCGCCGCAGCAAGCTAATGCCATCCGCGCGGCAAATTCAACCGATTCGAAGGGCGTTGGCGTAGCCTGATCATGTATGCCGGGCAGGCGCCGATCTTGATTCCGCAGCAGGCCTTCACCATTTCATCAGCAGTGCGCCCGCACCCTATTGTGGGCCAGGTTACGAGGATATGACATGAACGCGCGCGTTCTCGACGGAGAAATCATCACCAGCAGGCTCGACGATGTCAGGGCCTATGACGGCGTGCGCACGCGGCGCATCCTGGCCTTCATCATCGACTATTGCATTGTCGCGCTGCTCACCATCCCCTTCGCGATTCTGGTGCTCCTGCTTGGGCTGCTGACGCTCGGCCTTGGCTGGATGCTGTTTTCCGTGCTCGTGCCGGCGGTCGCCATTCTCTACATCTGGAACACGCTGGGCAGCCGCGATCAGGCCACGACCGGCATGAAGATGATGGGCATCCGACTCGATCGCCTCGACGGCACCCGCATCGACGGGCTGACCGCCGTCGTGCATTCGGTGCTGTTCTGGGCCGCCAACGTCATCCTGACACCGCTGGTTCTTCTGGTGACGCTGTTTTCCGACCGCAAGCGCACGCTGCACGACCTGCTGCTCGGCACCGTGGTCAGCCGCAGGGATCGTTGAAACAGCATTTCGAGGGGCTGCTAGGGCGCTTATGCGCAAGTATGACGGCCTTCGGTCGGCCGCTGCTTCACAATCCTGTTGAATTTTTCGCAGACCGGGCCAAAGGTAAGGCGATTCGCAGGAGTGTTTTCTAGGCTCGATGACGCAGCACCCGACCCAGTCGCCGCAGTTCTTCCTGACCGCGCCGTCGCCGTGCCCGTATCTCGAGGGCCAGTTCGAGCGCAAGGTGTTCACGCACCTGGTCGGCGACAAGGCGCCGGAGATGAACGATCTGCTGACGCAAGGCGGGTTCCGGCGCTCGCAGAACATCGCCTACAGGCCGGCCTGCGAAACCTGCCGCGCCTGTGTTTCGGTGCGGATCCTGGCGCAGGAATTCACCGCCAGCCGCAACATGAAGCGGGTGATCCAGCACAATTCCGACCTTATCGGCGCCATGCACGACGCGCAGCCCTCCACCGAGCAGTATTCGCTGTTCCGCACCTATCTCGATGCCCGGCACCGCCGCGGCGGCATGTCCGACATGACGGTGCTCGATTACGCCATGATGGTCGAGGACACGCATGTCGACACCAAGATCATCGAATACCGGCGGCGCGGCCCCGACACCTTCATCACCGGCAAGGGCCAGGGCGAGCTGATCGCGGTGGCGCTCACCGACAAGATGGCCGACGGCCTGTCGATGGTCTATTCCTACTTCAATCCCGATTTCGAGGACCGCTCGCTCGGCACCTTCATGATCCTCGATCATATCGCCCGTGCCAGGGCAATGGGTCTGCCCCACGTCTATCTCGGCTACTGGGTCAACGGCTCGCGCAAGATGAATTATAAGATGCGCTTCATGCCGCAGGAGCATCTCGGCCCGAAGGGCTGGGAACGCTACGACCACGAAGCGGTTTCGCGCTGACTTTTCCTTCCGCCATTCATCTCTAAACTGTTTCAAGGAGGAGGATGCTGGTCTTCCGGCCGCGCGGCTGGAAGACGGGCGACGGGCCGATATTGCGGCCTGCCTCCCCATTCATTGCGAGACCGGCATGTCATCCCACCACGATCATCAGAAGGGGCTCCTCATCACCGCCATCGGCGGACTGACGCTTACCATCGACATCCCGCTGATCCGGCTCGCCGACGGCAGCCCATGGACCATCATGATATTGCGCAACGCCACGACCTTGATCGCCGCACTCGTGGTCTGGGCTGTCTGGCGCAGGCTGAGCAGGAACGCGCCACAGCTCATCCCAGGCTGGTCAGGCTTGGCGGTGGCCATATGCTATGGCCTGACCGGCATCACCTTCATCACCGCCGTCTTCCACACCTCGACCGCAAATCTGGTCTTCATCCTCGCCTTCAGCACCGTGTTCGCGGCGTTCTTGTCCTGGCTGTTCCTCCGCGAGCGGCCGCGACTGGTGAAGCTCGTGACGATGCTGGTCATGATCCTTGGCGTGCTGATCATCGTCGGCGGTTCGGTCGGCACCGGGCACCTGTTCGGCGATTTCATGGCGCTCTGCTCAGCCTTCTTCGTCGCTCTAGCCATCACCATCTCGAGCGCCAGCGGCAAGGACATGGGCTTCACCTCGCTGGTCGGCGTCGTCCTGCCGCTGGCGGTTGCCGCGTTCATGGTCTCGGGCGAAGGCTTTCACGTCAACGCGCCATGGTGGATCATCTTCAACGGCGCCGTGATCATGCCGATATCGTTCTTCTGCCTTGCCAACGGACCGAAATACATTTCCGGACCGGAGGTGGCGATGTTCTATCTCTTGGAAACCGTGCTGGCGCCGGTCTGGGTGTGGATGATCTTTGCCGAAACACCGTCGCGCAACAGCCTGATCGGCGGCGTCATCCTGATCGCCGCGCTGGTCGCCCACTCACTGTGGCAGCTGCATGAAGGACGCAAGCGCCGTGCCGCGCTCGCCGTCAGTCACCCGGCTTGACTCTTTTTCGGCACGCCGTGCTCGGCGGCGATCTCGATCTGCGGCGGATGATCGTCCAGTTCCTCAGGTGCTGCAGGAGCGGCCTCGTCCATCAGCTCGACCTCGCGCAGCCATTCGCGCCAGATCGCGACCAGCAGCGCCATCAGCACCGGACCGATGAACAGGCCGAGGAAGCCCATCGTCTTGACGCCGCCGATCAGGCCGAAAAAGGTCGGCAGGAAGGGTAGCTTGATCGGCCCGCCGACCAGCTTCGGGCGCAGCGTCTTGTCGACGATGAAGAGTTCGACCGCGCCCCAGATGAACAGCGCGAACCCCGCCACAGGCGAGCCGCTGGCGGCGAGATAGATCGAGACAAGCGTGAAGGACAGCGGTGCGCCGCCTGGGATCAGTGCCATGACGCCGGTCAAGGCGCCGAGCGTCACCGGCGAAGGCACGCCGGCCAGCCAGTAGGCGATGCCCAGCACCAGCCCCTCGCCGATCGCGATGATGGTCATGCCGGTCACGGTCGAGGAGATGGTCGCCGGTACAACCCGCGAAATCCGCTCCCATCTCATCGGCAGGATGCGCTCGCCGAGGCGGTCGACCTGGCCGGCGAAATGCTCGCCATCGCGATAGGCGAAGAACAGCGCGATCATCATGAACAGCAGCGTCAGCAACAGGCCGAAGGCACTGCCGCCGGCCGCCAGCACGCCGCGATAGATGCTGCCGATGTTGGCGCCGCTGACCAGCTGGATCAGTTCGCCGATACCGCCGGGATGGCCAAAATTGGTCGTCCATTGCTCGTTCAGCCATTCGCCGACGATAGGCATGGTGGCGATCCAGTGCGGCGTCACCGCACCGTGCCGGTTGGTCTCGATCGCCCAGGCGACCCATTCGCGGACCTCGTTGATGGCATAGGTGCCGGCGAGCGCGATCGGCACCACCAGGAAGGTCAGGATGAACAGGATCGCGAAAGTCGCGGCGATGGTGCGGTTGTCGCCGACGGCGGCAAGCAGCCGGCGGTAGAGCGGCCAGCTGGCGAAGGCGATGACCAGTGCTGCCAGCACCGGAAACAGGAAACCGTGGAAGAAGTAGACGCCGGCGGCGACGATCAGCACCAAAAGCCAGCGCGCCGCCGACAGCGGCGGGATGACGGCGGATCTCAGCGGCGCCGACAGGCCGAACAGGCGCTGCTGCCGCTCCGGTTTCTGGATCTCACTCCGCTTCAAACGCGCGTTTCTCCCCTGCCCATCCTACTGCTTATGCACGATCATAGTGCAGCAAACGTGACCATAGTCCAAATGTTTGGGTGGCGGCTCTTCCCTTCTCCCGTTGTGGGAGAAGGTGGATCGGCGCGAAGCGCTGAGACGGATGAGGGGTGCTGGAAGAAACGAGGCGTTGGTTTCGAGAGGCGCGCCTTGCTACCCGAACTTGCCCGTCCGCGGGAACCCCTTCGGCACCATGCGTCCGGCCGACGCCCGTGCGCCGATCCACTCCACCAGTTCCTCGCGCGACTTGATGAAGGTGCGGTCGGCCGAATCCTGCCAGGACAGGCCGCTTTCGAGTGTGAACGTCTTGAGATCGAGTACGCCGCCGTCCTTGTATTTCTGCAGGCGAACGCCTTTGCCGCGGCCCATCTCCGGGATCTCGGCCAGCGGGAAGATCAGCATCTTGCGGTTCTCGCCGACGATGGCGAGATGGTCGCCGGTGACCGGCAGGCACCGCTTGGCTTCGTCCGGTGCCTTGACGTTCATCACCTGCTTGCCCTTGCGGGTGTTGGCGACGACCTCCTCCTCCGGCACGACAAAGCCGTTGGCGTCGTAGGACACCAGAAGCAGCTTGCGCTTGGGATCGTGGATGAAGGCGGTGACGATGTCCTGGTCGTTGTCCATGTCGACGATGATGCGGATCGGCTCGCCATGGCCGCGCCCGCCCGGCAGCCGGTCGGCGCCGATCGTGTAGAACTTGCCGCCGGTGGTGAAGACCAGGATCTTGTCGGTCGTCTGGGCATGGAAGGCGAGCTTGAGGCTGTCGCCCTCCTTGAAGGTGAGCGTCGAGTGGTCGCTCAGATGACCCTTCATCGCCCGCAGCCAGCCCTTTTCCGAGACAACCACGGTGACCGGCTCGCGCTCGATCATGGCGTGCGCGATGTCGGTCAGGTCATGCTCGGGCGCGTCGGCGAACTGGGTCCGGCGCTTGCCGAGCTCGGTCTGCGGGCCGAACTTGTCGCGGATGCTGGTGACTTCCCACTTGATCGTCGCCCACTGCTTGGCGTTCGACGCCAGCAGCGCCTCAATCTGTTTCTTCTCGGCGGTGAGGCCGTCGAACTCCTTGCGGATCTCGATCTCTTCGAGCTTGCGCAAGGCGCGCAGGCGCATGTTGAGGATGGCTTCGGCCTGGGAGTCGGTGAGCGACCAGCGGGCCATCATCACCTGCTTGGGCTCGTCCTCCTCGCGGATGATCCTGATCACCTCGTCGATGTTGAGGTAAGCGATCAAATAGCCGGCGAGGATTTCCAGCCGCCTTTCGATCTCGCCAAGCCGATGCTTCGAGCGGCGGATGAGCACGTCGCGGCGATGCTCCAGCCACTCCTTGAGCACGCCCTTCAGCGACAGCACGTTCGGCACCTTGCCGCGCGACAGCACGTTCATGTTGAGCGGGAAGCGGCTTTCAAGCTCGGTCAGCTTGAACAGCGATTCCATCAGGATGCCCGGATCGACCGAACGGCTCTTCGGCACCAGCACGACGCGGATGTCCTCGGCGCTCTCGTCGCGGATGTCTTCCAGAAGCGGCAATTTGCGCGCCATCAGAAGCTCGGCGATCTTTTCGATCAGACGGGCCTTCTGGACGCCATAGGGAATCTCGGTGACGACGATGCTCCAGGTGCCCCTGCCCTGGTCCTCCTGGCTCCATTTCGCCCGGACGCGAAAACCGCCGCGGCCGGTCTCGTAGGCTTCGAGAATCGAGGCGCGGCTGTCGACGATGATGCCGCCGGTCGGGAAATCCGGCCCTTGGACGAATTCCATCAACGCCGTCACCGGCGCGTCCGGATTCTCGATCAGGTGCAGTGCCGCATC
Source organism: Mesorhizobium amorphae (assembly GCF_014843845.1). GTDB lineage: Bacteria > Pseudomonadota > Alphaproteobacteria > Rhizobiales > Rhizobiaceae > Mesorhizobium > Mesorhizobium amorphae_A. The sequence goes on from NZ_JHQS01000062.1 coordinate 56,737, forward strand.
GCAAAGCTCGGCGGCGTTGTGCGGCGGGATCGAGGTCGCCATGCCGACGGCAATGCCGGACGAACCGTTGGCCAGCAGGTTCGGGAAGGCGCCGGGCAGCACGACCGGCTCCTCGTCCTCCTCATTGTAGGTTGGCCGGTAGTCGACCGCGTCCTCGGTGATGCCGGCGAGCAGCTCGGTCGCCACATCGGTCATGCGCGCTTCGGTGTAACGCATGGCGGCGGCGTTATCGCCGTCGATATTGCCGAAATTGCCCTGCCCGTCGACCAGCGGGTAGCGCATCGAGAAATCCTGCGCCAGGCGCACCAGCGCGTCGTAGATCGACTGGTCGCCATGCGGGTGGAACTTGCCCATCACCTCGCCGACGATACGGGCGCATTTGGCGAAACCCTGGTCTGGATTGAGCCTGAGCAGTCGCATGGCATGCATGATGCGGCGGTGCACCGGTTTCAGCCCATCGCGCACGTCCGGCAGCGCCCGGTGCATGATGGTCGACAGCGCATAGGCGAGGTAGCGCTCTTCCAGCGCCTTCTTCAGATCGACCGGTTCGACGTGGTCACCGCCGCCATCTTGAGGCGGCAAAAGCCTTTTTCCCATGGCGCTGCACTAGCCGAGCGGGTGATTCGCGGCAAGACGCGGGTGTGGGAATCCGCACTTCGTAAGGCCTTGGGGCGGTAATTAAGGGCGAAGCCCGGGCGGCGGCGGCACCTCAAATCCACCATAGGGGTGTGATGGACTTCACGGAATTGCCGGCGCGGCCACGTCTATGTGCAACAGCATCGGAAGCGGTGCCGGCGCCGGCCAACATCAATCTGTTACAAGCCCTGTCTAAGGCATGACGCGATGACGCATGGAAATCCGATCTTCATGACAAATTCACCGCACCACGCAAAGACCGAGGATCGGGTTTGCCTTTCGTCGTGATTTTCGACCATTCTGTCCGACAACGCCTTTATCCCGTCCAGTTCGTCTCAGAATGGTGATGGCGTAACCGATGAAGACAATTTTTCAGGAAATCTCAGGGGACTTGCAATGACAATCCAACACTCATTCCGCAAACTCGCTTTTTCGACCTTTTTGCTGACGCTGCCGCTGAATGCCGCTTTCGCGCAGGACACTGCCGTCGCTGACCGGCTCAAGGCGACGCTTGCCGCTCAGGGCGTCGACATTTCCTGGACCGGAGTGACCGGCGACGCCACCAGCATGGTCCTGCAGGGCGTGTCGGTGAAACCGGCGGCCGAGAAGGAGGCGCTGCCGATCGGCGACGTCAAGCTCGAGGGCGTGACCGAGGCCAATGGCGGTTATGACGTCGCAACCGTGTCGACCGCGGCGTTCCAACGCACCCAGGACGGCATCACGCTCGATCTCAGCCCCTTCGTCATCCATGACATGACTATTCCAGCTGACGGCGCCACCGGACCGACGGGATCGATGCTGATGTACACATCGGCCGAACTCGCCAACATGACGGTCAAGGTCGCCGACAAGACCGCCTTCTCGATGGACGGCCTCGCCATCGAAATCACACCGCCCGCCGACGGCAAGGCGATGGAATTCACCGGCACGACGGAAAAGTTCAATGCCGACCTAACCCTCGTCGAGGACCCGAAGTCGAAGGAGGTCATCGACGCGCTCGGCTACCAGAACATCACCGGCAATATCGACGTGGCCGGCACCTGGCAGCCTTCGGACGGCAAGATGGAACTGTCGAAATACGACATCGCGGTCGACAATGCCGGCAAGTTCGGCATGACCTTCGACCTCGGCGGCTACACACTCGATTTCGTCAAGTCGGTGCAGGAGATGCAGAAGAAGATGGCGGCGCAGCCCGAAGGCGCCGACAATTCGGCGCAAGGCATGGCCATGCTCGGCCTGATGCAGCAGCTCTCCTTCAACGGCGCCTCGATCCGCTTCGACGACGATTCGCTGACCGGCAAGGTGCTGGAGTATGTCGGCAAGCAGCAGGGCATGTCGGCCAAGGACATCGCCAACCAGGCCAAGGCGATCGTGCCGTTCGGCATGGCGCAGCTCAACAATCCGGAACTGACGGCCGAAGTGACGGCCGCGGTAAGCAAGTATCTGGACGACCCGAAGAGCCTCGAGATTTCGGCCGAGCCGCCGGCCTCGGTGCCGTTCGCGCTGATCATGGCGGGCGCCATGTCCAACCCGCTCGACCTGCCGAAGACACTGGGCGTCAAGGTCAAGGCGAACGAAGACTGATCGAGACCGTCTCACGAGATGAAAAAGCCCGGCAGCGATGCCGGGCTTTTTGTTGGATTGTCGAATCGAAAGAATCGGTTCCGGCCGTTTTTTAAAGTGCCGGCAGAAACGGAATCAGGCGTCCTTCTTGGTGGCCGCAACGCGCAGCGCCAGTTCGCGGAGCTGCTGCGGGCTGGCTTCCGAGGGCGCGTTCATCAGGAGATCGTAGGCCTGCTGGTTCATCGGGAACATGGTGACTTCGCGCAGGTTCTTGGCCCCGACCAGAAGCATGACGACGCGATCGATGCCGGCCGCCATGCCGCCATGCGGCGGCGCGCCGTACTGGAAGGCACGGTAGAGGCCGCCGAAGCGCTCTTCGACCGTCGCACGGTCGAGCCCGACCGTCTCGAAGGCCTTGACCATGGTTTCCGGCAGATGGTTGCGGATGCCGCCGGAGGCAATCTCGAAGCCGTTGCAGACCATGTCGTACTGGAACGCCTTGATGCCGAGCAGATCCCCGCCGTTGAGCGCATCGATGCCGCCTTGCGGCATCGAAAACGGATTGTGGGCGAAGTCGATCTTCTTCTCCTCCTCGTTCCATTCGAAGAACGGGAAGTCGACGATCCAGCACAGTTCGAAGCGCTCGCGGTCGACGAGGTTCAATTCCTCGCCGGCGCGCGTACGCGCGGCACCGGCGAAGGAGACGAATTTCTTCGGGTCGCCGGCGACGAAGAAGGCCGCGTCACCGTCGGCAAGGCCGAGCTGCAGGCGGATCGCCTCGGTGCGTTCCTCGCCGATGTTCTTGGCCAGCGGTCCGGCACCTTCGAGTTTCTCGCCCTCCTTGCGCCAGAAGATGTAGCCCAGCCCCGGCTGGCCCTCGCCTTGCGCCCAGGAATTCATGCGGTCGCAGAAGGCGCGCGAACCGCCGGTCTTGGCTGGAATGGCCCAGATCTCGGCCTTCGGATCGTTGGCGAGGATGTTGGCGAACACCTTGAAGCCGGACTCGCGAAAATGGTCGGAGACCGCCTGCATCTCGATCGGGTTGCGCAGGTCCGGCTTATCGGTGCCGTATTTGCGCATGGAGACATCATAGGGAATGCGCTGGAATTTCTGCGTCACCGGCTTGCCGTTGGCGAAGGTCTCGAAGACCGCGCGCAGGACGGGCTCCATGGTCGACAACACGTCGTCCTGCTCGACGAAGCTCATCTCCAGGTCGAGCTGGTAGAATTCGCCCGGCAGCCGGTCGGCGCGCGGATCTTCGTCGCGAAAGCACGGCGCGATCTGGAAGTAGCGGTCGAAGCCCGACACCATGATCAGCTGCTTGTACTGCTGCGGCGCCTGCGGCAGCGCGTAGAAAGTGCCGGGATGGATGCGCGACGGCACCAGGAAGTCGCGCGCGCCCTCGGGCGACGAAGCGGTCAGGATCGGCGTCGAGAATTCGGTGAAGCCGACCTCGCCCATGCGCTTACGCATCTCGGCGATGATCTTTGTCCGCGCCACGATGTTCTTGTGCAGCGTCTCGCGACGCAGGTCGAGGAAACGGTATTTGAGGCGGATGTCCTCGGGATAGTCGGGCTCGCCGAACACCGGCAACGGCAGTTCCTTGGCCGCCGACAGCACTTCGATCTCGCGCGCGAAAATCTCGATCTCGCCGGTCGGCAGATTGGCGTTGGTTGTCTCGGGCAGGCGCGCCTTGACCTCGCCGTCGACGCGGATCACCCACTCGCCGCGCACGGTCTCGGCGATCTTGAAAGCCGGCGAATCCGGATCGGCGACGATCTGGGTCAGGCCGTAATGGTCGCGCAGGTCGATGAACAGCAGGCCGCCATGGTCGCGCACACGGTGCACCCAGCCGGACAGGCGAACGGGCGTGCCGACGTCGCTCTTTCTCAACTGGGCACAGGTGTGGCTGCGGTAACGATGCATTGTCATGGGTGAAGTCCGGATGCTGGGTTGCGGGCCGTGCGCCCTGCTCGAAATTTGCGCGAAAAGCGCATGAGAGGCCGGCTTTGTCAAGGCAAGCGGGCGGTTCCGGTGCGGCGCGCCAACTGTTCAGGCGAAGTGGATTTCAGCGCCCTGGTGTTCGAAATCCGCGAGGATAGCGGCCGGCGCCGTCTTTTCGACCACCAGATGGCGGATCGCTTCGGGTCCGGCGACGCGGTAGGGCGCCGCCGTGGCCAGCTTGTCGTTGGTGACGGCGATGACGATGCCGGCGCTGTTCCTGGCCATGGCCCGCTTCACTTCGGCCTCCGCCGAATCGAAGGCCGTCACGCCGCGCGAGGCATCGAGACCGCAGGAGCCCAGGAAAAACAGGTCGGCGCCGAGCTGCGCGACGGCAGCCAGCGTATCGGCGCCGACGCAGGTTCCGAGGTCGCGGTCGAACCTGCCGCCAAGCACGATCAGTTCGACCAAGGCGTGATCGGAGAGAGCCGAAGCGACGCCAAGCGAATTGGTGGCTATCGTCAGCGCGAGATCGCGCGGAATGGCGCTGGCGATCGCGGCATTGGTGGTGCCGCCGTCGATGAACAGGCTCTGCCCGCTTGAGAGCAGAGCCACCGCCGCGCGCGCCAGCCGCATCTTCTCCTCGACCGCATGGCTACCGCGCAGGCTGACCGGCGCGGCGGCGAAAGGTGCGGCCGCGACCGCGCCGCCATAGACGCGGCGGCATTGCCCGGCCTTGGCCATTTCCCTCAGGTCGCGTCGGACCGTATCTTCCGAAACGCCGAAGCGGCTCGCCAGTTCGCCAGCCAGCACCCTCCCCTCCGCCGCAAGCCGGTCGCGGATGAGTTGGTGCCGTTCATCGGTGAGCATCGCATGATCCTGTTTCTTCCTGCACGTTCTTGCATGTTTTGCATGTTTGTGCAAGAAGCGGGGTGTACCGAGCCGCTTGACAAACCAACCGCCGGTTTCTCTTTCGTTGAAAGCACCGCGATGACTTTTGGCCTCAGCCTTGCCCCTCAACACCGGGTCTATGCCGGGTTTGCGATCTATTCGTTCGCCATGGGCAACATCTTTCCGCGGCTGCCAGACATCAAGCACGCCATGGGCATTGAGGACGGCACGCTCGGGCTCAGCCTGATCGGAACACCGATCGGTACCTTGACCGCGCTGACGCTGGCGACCCCTATTCTGGAGCGGTTTGGCTTCCGTCGCGCGCTGCTCGGGCTGGTGCCATTGGTCGCCGCCGCCTATGCCATCGCGGTGCATGCGCCGGGGCCTGTAGCGCTGTTCCTGATGCTTTTTCCGGTCGGCCTGATGATCGGCAGCATTGAGATCATGCTCAATGTCGAGGCCGACAGAACGGAATTCCTGCTGAAACGCCGGATCATGAACCGGGCGCATTCGTTCTGGAGCATGGGCTTCTTCGGCGCCGGCCTGTTCGGCGCGACGCTCGGCCATCTCGGCATGTCGCCTCAACTGCACCTGGCTATCGTCGTGCCGATCGTGGCGATATCGATGGCGCTGTTTCTCGGCGGCTACGAACCGGCGCCGAGCCGCTTCGCCGGCAATGGCGACAAAGCGCCCAGGCTGGCAAGGCCGACATTGCCGATCCTCGTCCTCGTCGCGGTGACGCTGTCGGCGATGCTGCTGGAAGGCGCCAGCATCGACTGGTCGGCGATCTACATGCGCACCGTGTTCGATTCCGGTCCCTTCGTCGCCGGCTTCACGGTGGCGTTGTTCGCCTTCTCGCAAGCGACCACGCGCTTCTTCGCCGACAGCTTCGTCGACCGCCACTCGCCAAGCGGCGTGGCGCGCGTGCTGCTGGCGAGCATGGCGGCGGGCGTGCTGCTGGTCTTCCTGTCGCCTGCCCCGTTCCTGTCCATGCTGGGCTTTGCCCTTCTGGGCATCGGCAGCAGCGCCCTCTTCCCACTGGCGATCTCTGCGGCCGCCCAGCGGACGGATCGCCCGGCGGCCATCAATGTCGCGGCGCTGTCGCAGATTTCCTTCGTCGCCTTCCTGCTCGGCCCGCCGCTGCTCGGCTTCGTCTCGGACCATTGGGGGATTCGCTCGGCCTTTGCCATCGGCATCCCGTTCATCGCGCTCAGCCTGCTGACCGCCGGCTCGCTTGGGCGGCGGCCTTCCTCGAATGAGGCCGCAACGCCGCTGGGCGAAGCGTCCGAACCGAAGCAAGAGAAAATACTGGCGCGGGCCGGCGAGGCATAGACTGGTCTCCCGTCATCAAGTCCCCAGGCGGTCAGTGGGTGAAGCGCGCACTTTCACTAGGCGTGGCAGCACCGCACACGACAGCAGGATCTGGACGAAGCCCGCATGATTCCACCATTCGTCTGGAAGGCATGTTCGATGCCGATACGAGCTCATAGATGTGCGTTGCATGCAGATCGCGAAACACACTGAGGATCATGCGAGCGTTGATGTAGGCACCGAGTCCCCGGCCCCTATGCGATTCCGCGACCGCAACCAGTCCGCCCCATGCATATCGGTGATAGGCACTGTAGGGATTGTGAGGCAAATAGCCATGCGCGGTTGCCGCGACAGCTCCTGTCTCGTCGCCCACCACCACTGTCGTCGCCGGTCCCAAGGTTCCTGCCAGCAGTGATCCCGAAAATGGCACGACGCCCGACGCCGCCATGAGCGCCTGGGTACGGGTCGTATACTCACCATCCGGCTCGGCCGGCATGTCTCTATCGACAAATCCGTCGGGCAATCCCCGACCGACAATCGCTTCCGATGCCACCAAGGCACTTGCCTGGTCGGCCACGAACACGTCCCAAGTGTCGAAGCGGTAGCCCCGCTTGGCCAATCGCGACTTGAGTTCGTCCACCTTGCCTGCAGGCATCATACGAAAACCGAAGATGCCGTCGCGATCAAGGATCTTGTCGATCAGCTCCCACCCGAACTGATCGGGATCATCACACCCCATCGTGCGCCCAATCTGGCACGCGCCAGGGGTCTTTCTGATGAAGTTGACACTCGCCTCAGCCTCAGCTTGCACGCGCTGCTGAAGCTTCGTGCCGAAATAGCCCGGCATGGAAAGTCCCCACCCTTTTGTCATAAGCCCCATGGAGTGTAGCAAGCCGCGGAAAACAACCAAGCTGCTTTCTGTTGGAACCAGCCGGGCTGCCTTGTTGGCTCAACACTGCCGGGAATTGCCGCTGGCATTGGCGGTAGCGATGGTTCAAGAAGGATCAACGAAAAGTGATTACCTTCCTTCATGTCCTCCATCCGCCCGCTGATCCCGCTCCTCATCGCCGCCGGCATTCTGCTCGGCGGCAATGGGCTGCAGGGCACGCTGATCGCGCTGCGTGGTGCCCAGGAAGGGTTTTCCGCCACAACTATCGGCCTGCTGGGCACGTTCTACTTCGCCGGCTTCCTGCTCGGCTGCCTGGCCGTCACCCGCATCCTCAAGGCGGTCGGCCATGTCAGGACCTTCGCCGCGCTGGCGGCGACCGCATCGGCCGGCACGCTGCTGCTGGTTTTGGTCATCGACCCGGTGATGTGGTGCGCGGTACGCTTTGCCGGCGGCTTCTGCTTCGCCGGCCTGTTCACCGTCATGGAAGCCTGGCTCAACTCCGGCGTCACCAACAAGGACCGCGCGCGCGTGCTTGCCATCTACCGCATGGTCGATATCGGCTCGGTGACATCAGCGCAGTTCCTGATCCCGGTCTTCGGCGCCGGCGGCTTCACCATCTTCGCCATCATGTCGATGATGATCACGCTGTCGCTGGTGCCGGTATCGCTCGGCGACCGCTCCAACCCGACGCCGCCGGAAGACGTCAAGCTCGATCTCGCACGCGTCTGGCGGATCTCGCCGCTCGGTTGCTTCGGCTGCATCTGCGTCGGCGTCACCAACAGCGCCTTCCGTACGCTGTCGCCGGTCTATGCCGAACAGCTCGGCATGTCGGTGGCCGACGTCGTCACCTTCGTCAGCGTCGGCATCTTCGGCGGGGCCCTCATCCAATATCCGCTGGGCTACCTCTCCGACCGCCGGGACCGGCGCACGGTGCTCCTGGCGACGACTTGCTGCGCCATGCTCGCGGCGCTGGTGCTGGCGTTCATTCCCGGCAACGACCCGTTCCTCAACTTCGTCATCGTCTTCATCTTCGGCAGCTTCGCCATGCCGCTCTATTCGCTGTCGGCGGCGCATTCCAACGATCGCGCCGACAAGGGCGAATTCGTGCTGATCAACGCGGCGCTGATGCTGTTCTATTCCTTCGGTGCCATCGGCGGCCCGTTCGCGGCCTCGACGGCGATGCAGTATTTCGGACCGGGCGCCCTGTTTGTTTTCACCGCTGTCGTGTACGCCATTCTCATCATCGTGATCCTTTACCGGATGCAGGTGCGCTCCGGCGTGCCGGCGGGCCACCGCAGCCGGTTTACCGCGCTGTTGCGCACATCGACGGTGTTTGCGCGGCTGGCGCGGCGGAACGGTGATTCCGACGGATCGACGGACACATGACCGTGCGGCGGCTTGACGAAAGCCCGCGCGGCTGAAATTGAAAGAGACCTAATATGATGCCAAAAGCGATTTGATGCACGTCATCACCACCCAAAGTGAACTCGAGACCGTTGTCGCCGCGTTCGAAAAGTCGGATTTCGTCACCGTCGACACCGAATTCATCCGCGAAACGACCTTCTGGCCGATTCTCTGCCTGATCCAGATGGCGACACCCGGCGTGACGGCGCTGATCGATCCGCTGTCGCCGGACATCGACCTGAAACCATTCTTCCGGCTGATGGCCAACGAAGCGGTGGTCAAGGTCTTCCACGCGGCGCGGCAGGACATCGAAATCATCGTCCATCTCGGCGATCTCGTGCCGCATCCGGTGTTCGACACACAGGTGGCGGCGATGGTCTGCGGCTTCGGCGACAGCGTCTCCTACGACCAGCTGGTGCAGCGCATCACCGGTGCCCGGCTCGACAAGTCCTCTCGCTTCACCGACTGGCGCCATCGTCCCTTGTCCGACAAGCAGCTCGACTACGCGCTGGCCGACGTCACCCATCTGATCGAGGTCTACCAGCACCTCAGCGCCGAACTGGTACGGGAAAACCGCGCCCATTGGCTGAACGAGGAAATGGAGGTGCTGACCTCGCGCGAGACCTACGATCCGCATCCTGAGGACGCCTGGAAGCGGCTGAAGATGCGGCTGCGCAAGCCGCAGGAGCTGGCGATCGTGCAGGCGGTGGCGGCATGGCGCGAGCGCGAGGCGCGCGAACGCGACGTGCCGCGCGGGCGGGTGCTGAAGGACGACGCGATCTACGAGGTCGCGCAGCAGGCGCCGCGCGATGCGGCGGGACTTGGCCGCCTGCGCACCACTCCGAAAGGCTGGGAACGCTCGGCGACGGCAACCGCCCTGCTCGGCGCGGTCAACACCGCGCTGGCTTTGCCGAAGGAAGCGATGCCGAAGCTGCCGAAGAGTTTCCAGCCGCCGGAGGGCTCGAATGCCGCGTCGGAGCTGCTGAAAGTGCTTTTGCGCATCGTCGCCGAAAAGGAAGGCGTGGCGTCGAAGGTGCTGGCTTCCAGCGACGACATCGACCGCATCGCCGCCGAGGGCGAGGCCGCCGACGTGCCGGCCCTGCAGGGCTGGCGGCGCGCGGTGTTCGGCGAAGCGGCGCTCAAGCTGGTGCGCGGCGAGATCGGCATCAAGTTCGACAAGCGCAAGATCGCGCTGTTCGATCTGTAGCGACTGCGCTGGCGCGGCTCAGACCGCCCCGAGCAAATGAAACGCGAACCAGATCCAGGCCAGCAGCAGGACAACCGCGCCGAAGAAAAAGGCGCGGCTGCGCAGCATCACCCGGTTGCTGGTCAGATGCACCCACGCATGGACATAGCGCGACAGGATGAAGATCCAGGTCAGCGCCAGCGTCAGGTAGTTGACGCCGTTGGTGACGAAAAGCGCCAGGCAGAGCGCGTGGAACAGCACCGGCAATTCGAACTGGTTGATCAGATTGTTGGCGACGGTGACGCTGGAGGCCGGCTCGGTCGAACGCACCTTGTACTGACCGACCTTGGCCTCGCCGGACTTGATGGCGAAATACCGGCGACGGGCCATCACGAGATAGACGATATAGACAAGCAGCACATGCGCCAGGACAGGCCAGAAGATCGCAGTTTGATTCACGATCGCTCCCCGCCCTCAGCGGATCGCCGCTGCCCCGCCAGGTAAAAGACCGCGATGACGGCGAAGGGTATCGCTAGCAGCGCGAATTTGGTGACGGTCAGCGCCGAGGCGAAAGCGAGCGAATCGGGATTGGCCGACTGGAAGTCGGACAACAGCCGCGCCACCGCGAAGTTCTGCGCGTAATCGGCGAGCGTGTAGGGCAGCACGAACACGACCGCCAACAGCGCCTGGACCGGCGCGATCATCGCCCGGAAATTCCTCAGCCGCCGCCCGGTTGCCAGAATCAGGCTAACCAGGGTCAGCGACAGCAGCGCCGGGAACAGCAGATCGAAGGTCAGGTAGTGCCAGACCAGGATGATCTCGCCGCCGCGCCGGCCAAGCGCCGTCAGCCAGGCCATGCCCTCGTCCGGGGTGAAGCCGGCAAGGCGCATGTCGAGCGACGGCAGGCCGCCGCTCAAACTGCGGAAATAGAGGAATTCCATCGCATTCATGGCGACAAAGACCGCCGCGGTGGCGACACAGAGCGCCGCGGCGTGGCGCGACAGCCTGAGCACCATCGCCGTCAGGCTACGCCAGAGCGCCTGCCGCTCCGGCTGATCGGCCTGATCAAAGTCCACCCGGATAGTTCGGGCTTTCGCGGGTGATCGTGACGTCATGGGCGTGGCTTTCACGAAGTCCGGCGTTGGATATGCGCACAAAAGTGGCGCGGTCGCGGAAATCGGCAAGATCGCGACCGCCGACATAACCCATAGCGGCTTTCAGGCCGCCCGCAAGCTGGTGCAGTACGCCGGACACAGGTCCTTTGTAGGGAACCTGCCCTTCAATGCCCTCCGGAACCAGTTTCAGCGTGTCGCGGACCTCGGCCTGGAAGTAGCGATCGGCGGAGCCGCGGGCCATGGCGCCGACCGAGCCCATGCCGCGATAGGCCTTGAAGGAACGTCCCTGGTGCAGATAGACCTCGCCCGGGCTCTCGTCGGTGCCGGCGAGCAGCGAGCCGATCATGGCCGCACTGGCGCCGGCGGCGAGCGCCTTGGCAAGATCGCCCGAATATTTGATGCCGCCGTCGGCAATCACCGAGACGCCTGATTTGTGCGCCGTCTCGACCGCCGACATGATGGCCGAAAGCTGTGGCACGCCGACGCCGGCGACGATGCGGGTGGTGCAGATCGAGCCCGGACCGATGCCGACCTTGACGGCGTCGGCGCCGGCATCGATCAGCGCCTGCGTGCCTTCTGCAGTGGCGACGTTGCCGGCCAGGATGCGCACCGAGTTGGACAGCTTCTTGGCGCGGGTGACGGCATCGAGCACGCGCTGCGAATGACCGTGCGCGGTGTCGATGACCAAAAGGTCGACGCCGGCATCGATCAGCCGCTCGGCGCGCTCGAAGCCGTCATCGCCAACGCTGGTGGCGGCGGCGGCCCGCAGGCGGCCCTGCGCATCCTTGGTGGCGTGCGGGTTGAGCTGCGACTTCTCGATGTCCTTGACGGTGATCAGGCCGACGCAATTGCCATTTTTGTCGACGACGACCAGCTTTTCGATGCGGTGCTGATGGAGCAGACGCTTGGCCTCGTCCTGGTCGACATTCTCCTTGACCGTGATCAGGTTCTCACGGGTCATCAATTCGTAGACTTTTTGCGCAGGGTCGGAGGCGAAACGCACGTCGCGATTGGTCAGGATGCCGACCAGGTGGCCGACCGTGTGGCCGCCCGCGCCGCCGTTCTCGACCACCGGAATGCCCGAGATCGAGTAGGTCCGCATCAGCGCCAGCGCGTCGGCGAGCGTGGCGTCGGGACCGATGGTAACGGGGTTCACCACCATGCCGGATTCGAATTTCTTCACCTGCCGCACCTGCTCGGCCTGCTCGGCCGGCGAGAAATTACGATGGATGACGCCAATACCGCCGGCCTGCGCCATGGCGATGGCGAGCCTCGCCTCGGTGACAGTATCCATGGCGGCAGAGAGAATCGGAACGTTGAGGTCGATGTCGCCGGCGATGCGGGTACGGATGTCGGTTTCGCCGGGCATGACCTCGGAATGGCCGGGCTGCAGCAGCACGTCGTCAAAGGTCAGCGCCAGCGCGCCGGTGGACGTTTCGATGATTTTTGCCATGGCCAGCCCTCGGAATACAAAAAAGCGCTGGACCGTAATGGACAGCGCCGACTCGTTTCTTCCCTTTCAGGATTGGCGCTGGCTGGTAACACGTCGCGGCGCCGATGAAAAGCCGATCGTTGCAACGCGATCGCAAAGTCTGGGATTTGTCCTGACAGCCGCCACCAAGGATTGCGGTCGCACAAAAGTGACAGCAAATTAATGCGACATCCGGACCGAGGCATGATAACCGCCCCTGGTGTCGGCTTGCCCCCGGTCGACGACACAGAGAATCAAGTCCGGACGCGTTTTGTGAACCGCACCATTCCGCTCATCCTGGCGGTCGCTCTTTTCATGGAAAACATGGATTCGACCGTCATCGCGACGTCATTGCCGGCGATCGCCATCGACATCCACACCAGCCCGATCGCGCTCAAGCTGGCGTTGACCGCCTATCTGGTGTCGCTGGCGATCTTCATTCCGATCAGCGGCTGGATGGCGGATCGCTTCGGCGCCAAGAATGTCTTTCGCGCCGCGATCGCGGTGTTCATCGTCGGTTCGGTCGCTTGCGCGGTTTCCAATTCGCTGCCGGCCTTCGTCGTGTCGCGCTTCCTGCAAGGCATAGGTGGCGCCATGATGACTCCGGTCGGGCGCCTGGTTCTGGTACGCGCGACGCCGAAGAGCGAACTGGTCGCCGCCATGTCCTGGCTGACCGTTCCGGCGCTGGTCGGACCGCTTGTCGGGCCGCCGATCGGCGGCTTCATCACCACCTATTTCACCTGGCACTGGATCTTCCTGATCAACGTGCCGATCGGGCTCATCGGCATCTGGCTTGCCACGCGCTTCCTGCCGGAAACCGAAGCAGCCGAGACGCCGCCGCTCGATTTCATCGGCTTCGTGCTGAGCGGACTGGCAGCGTCAGGCGTCGTCTTCGGCCTGTCGGTGGTCAGCCTGCCGGCCCTGCCGCCGATTGCCGGCTTGATCACCGTGGCCGTCGGGCTGATCTCGGGCGCCCTCTATCTCCTGCACGCGCGTCGCGCCCAAAACCCACTGCTGGCGCTGGAGCTGTTCCGCAACCAGGTGTTCCGCTCGTCCGTGCTCGGCGGCTCGCTGTTTCGCATCGGCATCGGCGCGGTGCCCTTCCTGCTGCCGCTGATGTTCCAGATCGGCTTTGGGCTGACGCCGTTCCAGTCGGGCATGATCACCTTCGTGTCGGCGATCGGCGCCATCGGCATGAAATTCGTCACCGCGCTGATCTTCCGGGTGGCGGGGTTCCGCCGCGTGCTGATCGTCGGCTCGCTGGTGGCGGCGGCATCGATTGCCGTCTACGGCCTGTTCACGCCCGACACGCCCTATGTGCTGATGCTCGCCATGCTTTTGGTCGGCGGCTTCATCCGCTCGATGTTCTTCACCGGCGTCAATGCACTGGCCTATGCCGAGGTTGCGGCCGCCGACACCAGCAAGGCGACGCCCATCACCGCGGTTTTCCAGCAGTTGTCGATCGCGCTCGGCGTGGCCGTCGCGGGCGGCGTCCTGGAAGTGTCGACATCGATCCACGGCGGGCCGCTGACGCTCGGTGATTTCCACATCGCCTTGTTCATCGTGGCGGCGATATCGGCGGCCGCATCGCTGTCGTTCATGCGGCTGGCGCCCGATGCCGGCAACGCCGTTTCGGGACATGGCCGATTGACAATGCCCAAGGAACTGGAGCCGGTCAGCACGCCGGGGAGCTGACGCCACGACTTCGTCGTCCCAGAGTCTCCGCGACGTTGCTACGCTCCTGCTTCGCCCTGGGATGACGAAGGTGGGAGTTCTCGCCCTTTGAAATCCTTCGCCAGCAGATAAAGCTCCACCGACTCATCCCGCGACGCCGGCGGCTTGACGTGGTGCACCGAGCGGAAATTCTTCTTGAGCATGGAGAGCAATTCGTTTTCGGCGCCCCCCTGAAAAGTCTTGGCGAGGAAATGGCCGCCGGGCTTCAGGACCGAAAGCGCAAAATCCGCCGCCACCTCGCACAAATGCATGGTGCGGATGTGGTCCGTCCGCTTGTGGCCGGTGGTGGGTGCTGCCATATCGGAGAGCACGACATCGGGATTGCCGCCGAGCGCCTCGGCGAGTTTCTGCGGCGCCTCGGGGTCGAGGAAATCCATCAAAAGAACCGGCGCGCCGGGCACGGCATCCATTTCCAGATAGTCGATGCCGATGACATGCGGATTGTCCGCCGTCGACTTGGTGCGTGCCGCCGCAACCTGGCACCAGCCGCCGGGGGCGGCACCGAGGTCGATCACCTTCATGCCGGGCTTCAGCAGATGGTGCTTGTCGTCGATCTCGATCAGCTTGTAGGCCGCGCGCGAGCGATAGCCGTCGGCCTTGGAGCGCTGCACATAGGGGTCGTTGATGTGGCGCTGCAGCCAGCGGCGCGACGATTCCTTCAGGCCACTCTTCTTCTTGATCCTGGTCTTCAGGACGCGAATGCCGGCCGAACCTGGCTTTTCCGGTTTCTTGCTCATTGCCGGCCGCGCCCATCGTTACGCCAGACGCAGTCGTCGGCCATCAACTCGCTCAATATGCCTTCGCGCAGGCCGCGGTCGGCGACGCGCAGCCGCTCGGACGGCCACACGGCCCGGATCGCTTCCAGTATGGCGCAGCCGGCAAGCACCAGGTCGGCACGATCGGCGCCGATGCAGGGGTTGGCGACGCGCTGCTGGAAATCCCAGCCGACCAGTTTTTCGACCATGCGGTCGACGCTGTCGCGGTCCATCCACAGCCCGTCGACGCGGCGGCGGTCGTAGCGTTCGAGGTCGAGATGGACGCCGGCCAGCGTCGTCACCGTGCCCGAGGTGCCGAGCAGGTGGAAATTCGGACTGGCGAGCACATGTGCCAACCGGTCGCGCCCGTCGAAGGCCTTCAGCCGGACCGCGACATCCTCGACCATGGCGGCGAAGATCTCGCGCGTCACGGTACGACCGCCAAAGCGCTCGGCCAGCGACACGACGCCGACGGGCAGCGAGGTCCAGGAGACGATGTGGTTGGCGAGCCGTGGCGAACGACGCCCGGTGAGGTCGATCAGCGCGATCTCGGACGAGCCGCCGCCAATGTCGAACAGGACGACGCCTTGTGTGTCGCGCTCGACCAGCGAGCCGCAGCCCGATACCGCAAGCCGCGCCTCGGTCTGGCGGTCGATGATCTCGAGCTTCAGCCCCGCCTCGCGCTCGACGCGCGCGAGGAATTCGACGCCATTGTCAGCCGAGCGACAGGCTTCGGTGGCGATCAGCCTCGCCTTCCTGATCTTGCGGTTGCGCAGCTTGTCGCCGCAGACCTTCAGCGCCTCGACGGCGCGGTCCATGGCGGCCTGACCGAGGCGGCCATTGGCGGTGAGCCCCTCGCCCAGCCTGACGATGCGCGAAAAGGCATCGATAACCCGGAACTGGCCATGGCGCGTCGGCACCGCTACCAGCAGGCGGCAATTGTTGGTGCCGAGATCAAGCGCGGCGAACACAGGCAGTTCCTGCATCGGCGGCCGGCCGTACTGCGGCCGGGCCGCTACCGGCGAAGGCGCGGCTTCGGGCTGACGGGTGACCGGCGCGACACTCGCGACTGGCGCCGGTGCCTTCGCGGCAGGATTGTCGTCGCGGGCGAAAACCTTGCGGCCGCGCCGGCGCTTGCGCCGTTTTCTTGATTTGCCTTTCTGGTGCTGGGCCTCGCCCGCCTCGTCAGCATGTCTGCTGCCTGGCCCCGCATGGCGTTCGTGATGCCGCCCGGCGGATGGGCTTGCCTGACCTGGCGGCGTCGGCGAAGCCCTGGACACGCCCACTGCCGGCGCACCAGCGCCGGTGTCGTGGTCTTCCACTTCAGTTCCTTCCGGCGCCGCGCGAACCGGAGACCGGACGCAGCAGGCGCTTAAATGTTTCAAGTTGCGGCCAGACTAACAGCGCCGGGCCGGATCACCAAGAGTGCACGTGGGTGAATTTTCGCGGCGCAATGCGCCGGCAACGCTTGCCTGTTGAATAGCCGGCTTCAATCAGGCATGTCTGAAATCGAGGGCGGACTGGGAAAGAGATGCGGGGCCAAAGCCTGACGATGAGCTGCGACGCATGAACTGGAGACGCTATCTCTGGCCGGTCATCGGCATTGCGGCAGTCATCTTCTCGCTCCTGCTTTTGTGGCACGAACTGCGCGGCATCTCGATCGACGATGTCTGGGACGGCATCGTCGCGATTCCGGCGCGCGGCTGGCTGCTGGCAGCCTTGAGTTCCGTCATCGCCTATGCCTCGCTCGCCGGCTACGACCACATCGCGCTGCTCCATATCGGCAAAAAGGTCTCGTGGCTGTTCGTCACCTTCTGCTCGTTCACCACCTATGCGCTGTCGCACAATATCGGCGGTTCGGTCATCTCGGGCGCCGTGATCCGCTACCGCGCCTACGGCACCAGGGGGCTCAGCGGCCAGGATGTCGGCGTGCTGGTCGCCATCTGCTGGATCACCTTCGTGCTGTCCAGCCTGCTCGTCGGCGGCCTCGTGCTGGTGTTCGAACCCGAGATCATCGACCGTTTTTCCGGCGCCCCGCACCATGGACTGGCGATCGCCGCCGGCCTCGCCATGCTGATCCTCGTTGGCGCCTATGTCTTCGGCAGCTGGCTACATCTGAAGCCGCTCAAGATCGGCAGCTTCCAGCTGCACTATCCGGCGCTGCCGATCGTGGCGCGGCAATTGCTGATAGGTCCGATCGAGCTTTTGGCGGCGGCGGCGATCATCTTCTTTGCGCTCCCCGCCGGCAACCCGGGCTATTTCGTCATAGTCGGCGTCTTCCTGGTGTCGTTCTCGGTGGCGCAGATCTCGCATGCGCCGGGCGGCCTCGGCGTGTTCGAGGTGGTGTTCCTTGCCGGTCTGTCGCACATGGACCCGGTCGGCGTGCTGGCGGCGCTCCTGGTGTTCCGCCTGTTCTACCTGATCATCCCGCTGATGATCGCGCTCTGTGTGGTGCTGTTCTTCGAACACTCGCAATACAGCCGGACGGAGAATTGAGGTGCTGGGCGAATTGAGGCGCCGGGTAAAGCTCGGATGACTTTCTCGGCCTGACGACGCGCCGGTGAACGCGGCGTTGGAACAGTCTGATCAAACCTGGTGATTGAAACGCGGCGCAGGCTTGACTATTTTCCGGCGGCGGCTACAAGGCAGCCGCAACGGCGAATTTGCCGTCAGCTTCGCGTGGTCTCCGCGCCTGCTGGGGAATAGGTTAACGGTAGACCCACGGACTCTGACTCCGTTAGTCCTGGTTCGAATCCAGGTTCCCCAGCCATCTCTATTTTTTCAATAAATCAGCCAGTTGGCTCGTTTCAGAAAATCACAACCGGACCAGTTTAGCGGCCTATCCGGTCGGCCCGCTCGCAGACCAACGTTCAACTAGCGAACCAAAAGCCGCACCGGCGACTACAGCCTAGCGACTACTCATCTCGCCTGTTGGCGGAGTGCGAGAGATTCAAACGAGACAAATCGATGAGAGGGCGGGTATCACTAGGGATGATTCTTTCGATGGCAGTTATTCTTCCGCTTGGGATCAATAAGAGCCGTTTATCTACCCCCATTGCTACAACATATGTCGAACCAACGCTAATAATATTCACACTATAAGCAAGATCCTTACCTTCCACGTATATCCAGTGATCCGGAGCTTTGATGGACACAATGACTGCGGCATTTGCTAACCCGTAAAGTAGTGGAACAGCCATGTAGCTAAATAATGTTGTCAGAATCATTTCTGTTGCAAATTGCCTTGATGACACTATTATCATCCATGCAACCTTCAGGGCAACGATCATGAGGATTACAAAAGTCAAATATAGCCAAATCTTTTGTGTAAGTTCCAGCAAAAGTGCTATCACAAAAACCGGGAAGCTCAATACAACCTTAACCAATACATTATTTTCAACTATGTGAAGTTTCTCTTCGACCCACGTCCATAGGCTGTGAAGTTTCCCACTGCTTGGTGTGGCGCTAGGCGCGCGCGCCGCACTCTGCATGCCAGCTCGATACGACGAGAAGCCGTCATGCATATTGGACGCGTTTTATATTAGATATACGACTGTAATGACCCCCAAACTTACGCTATCGAGAGGAAGCAGCTTACCAATCTGATGGGTAAGGGACGCCGCAATAGAAAGGGCAGAGGCGATAGCTATTATGGTCGGCGCATTAGAAATTATCTCAGCTAGTGAAAGTTCATTGATCTCAGTTCCTTTTCTGCCATCTTCAATCGCCTCCTTGTGAGTCATTGGCATGTGATTCCCCTCCACTCCGATACGATTGACGCGAGAAAGCAAAAAAGGAAAGCTCGCCGGCACCTAGTTGAGGCGCCAGCATGTGCAATCTCTACAACATCACCACGTCGCAAGCGGCTATCCGCCAATGGACTCGCACCTTGCGAGACATATTGGGCAACTTTGAACCGTCCATAGACATCTGTCCGAACCGGCCCGGCCCTGTGGTCCGCAATGCGCTGGACGGGCAACGCGAGCTTGCTAATCTGTTGTGGGGCATGCCGACGCCGCTGGAGCGGGTGAAGGACAAGGCCGACTACGGCACTACCCAACATACGCAATCCGCAATATGGCCACTGGCAGCAATACGTCGGCATCGAGCACAGATGCGTTGTGCGTCCGGGGTGTCGCCCTTTGTGGTGGTGCCAGTATGGTCCTTAACGGGTATCAGCCGGGCGGACTTTTGCTCTTACCGACAGTATAGCAGAATCTTGGGAGCGCCGTGAAAATATATCGGCACCTTGTTGAAATCCCACGGCGATCTCGGTGCAAGGCGAACTATTAGGGCGTTGCCCCGCCTAATAGTTTCAAGCTACCGTTGATCAAAAGGAGATCAGAATGCGTGCAGTCGTCGTATTGGGTTTAATGCTTTGCGCCGGTACTGCACGCGCTGGCGAACTAGAGGCTCTTCTCAACGAGAAAATTGGAGGCTGCTTAGTCATTCCAGTCTTTGCGGACGTTCCATTCAAAGTGACTTTTGAGGTCACATTAGATAAGGCCGACAAGGCCAAGACTGTTTCCGTGATCACCTATGAACCTCATTCCGATGCGATGGCGAAGGCTGCTCCGTTCCTTGCAAATGGCGTGAAAAGGTGTTGGCCGCCAGGGATCAAAACCAATCCAGTTCGTTTCACATTTTCGATGAGCGAATAGCACGCGGAACTACGTGCCCCATGCGATTGGTGGCGTATGGGCTATCTTCCGCGATTGTTGGCGAGATTGCCCGGTCGTTGCGCGCGCCTTCTCATCGGCCACCACGCCCCGCATCGTCGCCTCTAGCTGCCGGCCCATTTTCTTGGCCAGGTCATCGTTCTGCGCGGGCGTGCCGGCACTCGACGGCAGAAACGTGGATAAAGCGTCCTGACCTCCATTGTCGACGGGCTGCCGCATCTGACCAAACGCCGAATTCGCGCCGAACACTGGGGAGGGCGATTCTCAAATGGTCTCATTTGATGGTCGAGAACTCAAAACGATCAAAACGGAAAACTGCCGTATACTCGTGGCCCTGCCCCGGCGTCCCTGCAGGATTGCGGAAGATCGCGCCGCAGGTTGTCTGAACTTTCGGAATAGCGTCGCACAGGAAGTTCTCCTGCACCCAACTGGTTCCTTTATCTATCCATGCGCCTCCCCCGCGCAGGTCATGACCGAGGATGAGCGACCTGATCTCCGAACCGGTAAGCCGGTCCTTCGCATCCAAATCGAGCTGTTCTGGCAACTCCGGCACACCGGCCTTGTCCAGGCCGTTCAGCAGGCGCCCGATGTCAGCCGGGTTCTTGAACACAAAATACCTCTGCGTAACCAGCTGATTTGCCCCTCCATCCTTTCGTTCCAACATGACGTTCCTTAGCCCGTCGCTATAGGCGGCGACCTGGTCACTACGCCCGAGATGTGCGTAGGCCGAAACCAATACCTGCAGGCCGTAGAATTTCGGCCATGGATCGGGCGATTGGAGATCGATCCTTTCAAGGTAGTCGACGGCTTCCTCGAAACGACCCTGGCCAAATGCAGCCAGCCCAGTCTGGTAGTGCCGATGGTCATTGCCGCCTGGGTCGACACGGTTGGCCGCGTCGAGATAGTCGCGGGCCTCGTTCGGCCTGCCATTGAAACTCAGGGCTTCTGCCAGCCCGACATAGTTCAGGGGATCGCTCGGGTCGAGCGCCACTGCCTTGAACATAACCGCGACTGCCTCGTCGGACCGGTGCTCGCGAACCAGCAAACTGGCGACGAGCTGATAGTAGGACGGCGAAGGATGCTTGGCCGCCTCCCCCAGGTACTTGTAGACGTTGTACAGCGCACCGATGTCCGAAACGACTAAAGCTTTGCCCCGCGGCCCGTCTATGTCCCAATAGGCCCAGGCGAGCGAGGCTGCCGCCGCGCCGAAATTCGGATCGAGTTCCAGCGCCTGCCGGAAAAACCTCACCGCCTGCGCAAACTCGTCTGGAGTATTGCGACGATTGTAGATTTCCATGCCCTGGAGGTAAGCCTCGTAGGCTGCGGGATTGCGCGTGCCGCCCGCGACATCCGCCTTGCCTTGGGCGCTGACGAGACGGAGCTTGAGCGCGCCTGCGATGCTGGCAACGACCTTGTCCTGCAGCGCAAACACATCCGTCCACTGGCCGTCGAAACGTTCTGCCCAGAGATGACCGGTGGTCGAGCCGTCGATCAATTGCGCGTTGATACGCATGTCGTCGCCGACCCGACGTATCGAGCCCTCCAGTATGTACCGGACACCAAGCGCTGCGGCGAACTCAGCGGGTTTAGTCTCCTTGGCCTTGTAGGTGGAAGCCGCGTTTCGCGATACGACGAACAGGCCGGGTACGCGTGCAAGTTCTGTGGTCAGGTCCTCGGTGAAACCGTCAGCCAGATAGGCTTGCGCCTTGTCGTCGCTGAGATTGTCAAATGGAAGCACGACGAGGGATGGCCGGGTGTCGGCTTTCGCATTGGCCGTCAGAGCGGTGGGCCGAAGCGGTGGCTCCCACGGTCGCCACCACGCTGCTGCAAGGCCGACTGCGACAGCAAGGACCCCAAGTGCGGCGGCCAGATTGCGCCTGAAGCGCGGGTGTCGATTGGCCGCCATGGGCTTTTCCGCCACCGCGGGATCGAGAAGCACCCGGTACGCTTGCACCGGTTCGGCGATGTTCTTCAGCTTCTGTTCGCCCATCGGCTCAAAGCCGAAAGCCAACTTCTTCTCGACCTCTTTGGCGACCTTTCCTGAGACGCAGATGCCGCCAGGTTGCGCTAGCTGTTGAAGCCTGGCAGCGACGTTGACTCCCTCGCCATACCGATCCTCACCCTCGACAATCACCTCGCCGAGATTGATCCCGATCCTGACGCGAATCCGATGATCTTCGGAAACGGCGGCGTTGCGTTCCACTAGGCCGCGCTGCAACGACACGGCACATTCGACCGCGTCCACGACGCTGCCGAATTCGGCCAGCAGTCCATCGCCTATCAGCTTGAAGATGCGGCCGTGGTGGCGGGCAATCTCGGGCTCGAACAGTTCCTTGCGTCCAGCACGAAGGCGCTCGAACGTGCCGGCCTCGTCGCGCTCCATCTGGGTGGAATAGCCCACAACATCGGCGGCGAGAATGGCGGAAAGCTTGCGGTCCATCGGCCTGGCCCATCCCCGACGGATTATAGAACTAGTTGCGCTGAAATGAAAACGACTGACCTCACCAGCGTCCGCCGTGGGCGTCTCGGGATCCAGCAGCCGTCGATAAAACTCGCGGAAGGAGTTCGCAGATACGGCCGCATCAGCGGCACCAATCCTGTCATCAAGGATGACGGAACTGTCGCTTTGATGCAGAGCGCCAAGCAATGGTGGAACAGTGCGTTGGCCCAGCCTATGACAGCTACGCGACCTGGCTACCTGCAGTCAACAGCGAGTTGGTCGTCCCGAAAAACGGAGAAAGTTTCTTTTCAGCGCCCCCTCTACCCAGTTTTCTGAAACTGAACAGGCGGCGGCAACACCTCCGCTACGCAGCCAGCCTGATTTGCTCGAGTTCATCGAACAGATGCCGGATTTCTGGGCTTGGCGCGAGACAGCAAGTTCGACAAGCGTTCAAGAACGGCAGCCAATTCAAGTTCCAGCGATGAAAAGTCCACGCAAATGATCAGGCCGAGAGGTTCAGTCTGGACCTGGCCTTGGCTTTGAGGCTGCCTCGCCGTGCGATCAGCTGATTTGTCAGCACTTTCACGTCGATGGGTTCCGACATGAAAAACCCCTGGGCGCCGTGGCATCGTTCGGCGATCAGGAAAGCCAGCTGCCCTTCCGTTTCGACGCCTTCGGCCATGACGACCAGGCCAAGCGAATTGGCCAATGCGATGATCCCCCTGACCACGTCCTGCTTCTTCCCGGATGACTCCAGATCGTTCAGGAACGATCGATCTATCTTCAGGCGATTGAGGTCGAGGTCGGCAAGGTAGCCGAAACTCGAATATCCGGATCCGAAATCGTCGAGCGCCAGACTAACGCCGAGGTCTCGAATTTTCGACAAAGTGTCCAAGGCGACCCTGCTGTGGATGAACACGCCTTCCGTTATTTCCAGCTGCAGGCGCGACGGCGGCAATCCGGTCCGCCGCAGCACCTCGACGAGGTGAAGGAAGAAAGCATCCTCCTGCAGGCTCTTGCCCGAAGCATTCACCGCGCAGACGAAATCGTCGGCGGAAATCGACATCCAATGCGCTGCCTGCGCGCAGGCCTTGCTCAGCACGTTCTTGTCGATTTCCAGTATCAGATCACTCCGTTCCGCTGTCGGAATGAATGAGTCCGGCAAGCGAACCGTCCCCGAAACGCCGTCGCGCCAGCGGACCAGGGCTTCGGCACCGATCATGCGCCCGGTCGCCAATTCGAATTGCGGTTGCCAGACAAGGAAGTACTCGTCGTCATTGAGCGCTCGCTTGATCGCCGCTTCCTCGCCGAGTTGCACGTCGATCTGGCTGAGGATAGCGGGCGAGTAAGTCACGAATCCGGATCGTCCCTCCGCTTTCGCGACATAAAGGGCGCTGTCTGCGTTGCGCAGCAAGGTGGAGATATCCGACCCATGGTCCGGGAAGGACGCCATGCCGATGCTGGCACCAATGCGCACCTGATGGCCGTCCAGATCGGCAAAGCGGTTCAATTGCTCGCGAAGACGCTGCCCCAAATCCGCCGAGTGGCTATCCCCGATCGCGATGACGGCGAACTCGTCGCCACCCAAACGGACGGCGGCCACTTCATCAGGCAGTTCGACCGCCTGCAGGGTTTCGGCAACGGCTTTCAGCAACAGATCGCCGATGTGGTGGCCGAACGTGTCGTTGACGCCCTTGAAATGGTCGAGGTCGATCAGGAACAGCCGAAGTTGCTTGCCGGCCAACCTCGCCCGCTCCAGCAGCCCGTCCCGGTTGGCGGACATCCAGGCGCGGTTCTTCAACTCCGTCGTCGCGTCTTGCCAGGCGAGAAATTCGAGTTTCCTGATCGTCTCGCGACGACCGATCAGCAACACGGCTGTTCCTATCGCGAGCGCCGACAAGACGGTCAAGGCAAAGGCGATCTGGTAGTTGAACCTGTTCAGGTTCTTCTCCGCCGAATAGAGATCGACGTTAACTTCCTCCCCATATTTGTAGTATTCATCGTTCATGCGAGCGACAATCTGGTCGAGCTCGTTTCCCACCTCCTTCAGGCTCTTTTCGTCCAGAGGCACGCCGGCCGCAATGATGGCGTCAAGTTGTTTCACCGCGTCGTTGACCCGCGGCACGATACCGGCATAGGCGGGGATTTCGCTGATGGTGTCGCCGCCGTCGATGCGCTCGAAACGGATGTAGATCAGGTCGTTCGCGGTCGACAGTTGCTCGAGGCTTTCCGGTGATTTGGGAGCCGCCTGGGCAAGCGAAATCATGTCCCGCAGATGCGTCACGTCGCGTATAGCAATGTGGAACTCACGAATTGCGAAGAAGCCGAAACGCGGCATCGCGGTCTCTATCCTGCTTATGCTCGTGAAGAGCACCGCGATCAGCGCGGCTGAGCAGATGGCTGCCGACGCCGCCGCGGCCGCGTAGGTTGCAGGAACCCGCCAGGCTGTGCTTTTAAACCACATGGCTGGACGTCACGCTGGGGTTCAATTGGGTGGCGCGATCGTCTTTATCAACCAGATCCATCGCGGTTTGCGAACCGGCGTATCAAAGGCCGGATGGTCTTCGAGAGGGTAGATCAGCCGCGTGGGACCTTGCGTACGCCTTGTCAGCAGCTGGCCGTCCTGGCGCGTGGCAAGAAGAAGCGGACCTTCCGTCCAGTCTTCCTTTGGGATTGTCTGCACATAGTCGTCCTGCGCGCGCAGCACGACGGATCCCTCGCCGTCCAATCCAATCAGCTTGAGCACATCCCGGAACAGAACACCCTGAAACTTCAGTTGCCCCTTTTCAAAGGGACTTGGGGTGGAAACGCTGTAAAGGCCGAGCTTTTCAAGCTGCCGCAATGTGACCGGGATCGATTCCCCGTTCTTCTCAACTTTGAAGGCGACGGTGTCGGGCGGCTCCGGATATTTGGCTGGCTCCAGGGCGAATGCCGGCAACACGCCGATTGCGGAAACAACCAGCAGGATCAGGCTGCGGCGAAAGGCGAATAATCTCCCTTTGAGCATCGACACAACGCAGTCCTTTCCATTTTATGGTCAGCACCAACTCTTGCCGGCTCGCCGATACTGTCGGCGGAACAGCTATCTTTCCATCGAATGATTGTTTTTCAGTTAGCTTTTGGTTTCACGCGCTTGACTTGCGGCTGCAAGGCAGCGCTTGCAGCGTAAGCAGCCGCTTCGCAGGGGTTCTTTGCCGCCCGGCTTTCGACCCGGCACCGGCCGCCCCGACAAGCAAACCGTCAAGCAGGCGAATATATTAGCGATCAACGATATATTAACGGCTGTCATGCAGCCTTTCGGCATTGGGGGCAGGAACCAACCTCCGATCGACGTTCCAGCGCCCCTCTGGGCCGGGACGTTCGACCGATGCGGAGCAAAACGCATGAGTGTCGAAACAGCACTGGCACAGCTGCTGCGGATGATCCACTGCCGCGCCCTGACTTTGGCGGCGTTGCCGGACGATGAAAGAGATATGCACTACGATCTCATCCGCCTGTCATGTTGCGGAGCCGCCGAACAGATTGGGCAAAGTCCCGACAAGGCTGCCGTCACTGCAAACAGTGTGGTTGAATTTACGCGCGCAATGGTCGGGGTCATTGAGGCAGGGCGCGGGCCAGACGCAGGGCGAACCGCCAATTGGCCGCTGGGCGACAGTTCGACAGTTTGGCAGCCTGGGCGATCGCAGTAGGCCTAATCGCCGGTCGCCTCGCCCATGCCTGCCAGCCTTCAAAAGGGCGACGCGTCACCAAGGTCCAGAGGCCTGCGCTGCGCCCTTTTCACTCCGCCGCCTGTACCCGCCTCGCCTCGATTATCGCGCGGATCTCGGCGCGGCAGGAGCCGCAATTGGTGCCGGCCTTCAGCGTCTCACCGATGGAAGCCACGGTCGTGCAGCCGGCAGCCACCGCCGCCGCGATCTGGTTGGCGCCGACGCTGAAGCAGGAGCAGACCGTGGCGCCGGCATCCGGCCGCTCGGCGCCGGCGCGGCCGGCGACGATGCGGAAGCGCTCGCGCTGGCCGGCATGGGTTTCTTCGAGCTGTTCGGCCGCCCAGCCACGCGACACCGCGACCGGGCCGGGGGCGACGAACAGCGCGCCTGCGAGGCGCTCGCCGTCGAAGGCGGCGATGCGATGCTGGCCGGCGTCGCGGTCGTGATAGGCAAGCATGTCGGGTGACGCGCCGAACAGCGCAGCGGCAAAGCCCGCCCAGTCGATGTCGTCGTCGGCGAAAGCGAGTTCGACCCGCCAGCCGCCCCGGCATTTGGCCACGGCCCAATAGGTCGCGGCAACCGGCGCCGGGCGTTGTCGCATAACCGCAAAGCCGAAGGCTTTGGCCGCGAACTTCTCGATGCGCACCGCGACATGTTTCAAAGCCGGCTGGCCGGAAACGGGATCGGTGAGCGACGCCGTCAGCGCGTCGAGCCGGCCCTTGGCGGCAAACTGGTCGGTCCAATGCATCGGCGCAAACAGGCTGCCCTGGCGTTGGCGCGATGTCACCAAGGCTCGCACGAGCACCTCGCCACGCGGGCTGGAGATACGCACGATGTCGGCATCGCCGATGCCGAAGTGCTGCGCATCCGCCGGGTGGATTTCGACGAAGGGTTCGGCGATGTGCTGGGACAGGCGCGGGCTTTTGCCGGTGCGCGTCATGGTGTGCCAGTGGTCGCGGACACGGCCGGTGTTGAGGATCAGCGGGAATTTTTCGTCCGTGCGGGTTTCCGCGACGGGGCGGACGGCGATGAAGTGCGCCCTGCGATCTGGGGTGTAGAAATTGCCGTTAGCGAAGAAGCGGGTGGAAGGACTACGCGCTGCCTGACCATCCTTCTCGGGTTGACGTCCAGCTTGAACGCCCCCCTCTGGCCTGCCGGCCATCTCCCCCTCAAGGGGGGAGATTGGCAGTTTCGCCGACGGCGCTCGCTCTGAAACGTTGGTAATTGGCGAAGGCGGTTGCGACCGCTGATCTCCCCCCTTGAGGGGGAGATGGCCGGCAGGCCAGAGGGGGGTGGCTTGGCTCGGCGCTGGCCATTGGAATGGAACGAGATCTTCGTAGGTGTCCGCATCGATCCCGGCATACGCACCAATATCAAAATCCCGCGCCCCATCATTCTCATACGCCGATAGCGCCGCGTGCTCCGCAAAAATCTCCGCCGGCGTTGCATGGGCAAACCCCTCGCCAAACCCCATCAGCCTCGCCACCTCGGCGACGATCCACCAGTCCGGCCGCGCCTCACCGGGCGCGGGCAAAAAGGCCCGCTGGCGCGAGATGCGGCGCTCGGAATTGGTGACGGTGCCGTCCTTCTCGCCCCAGGCTGTTGCGGGCAGCCGGACATGGGCATGGCGGACCGTATCGGTGCTTGCCAGCACGTCCGAGACGACGACGAAGGGGCAGGCCTTGATCGCCGCCTCGACGGCATCGGCATCCGGCATCGAATCGACCGGGTTGGTGGCCATGATCCACAGCGCCTTGATGCGCCCATCGCCCACCGCCTTGAACATGTCGACCGCTTTCAGACCGGGCTTGTCGGCGATGTCGGGCGCGTTCCAGAAGCGGCGCACGCGCGCTCGATGCGCGGGGTTTTCGATCTCCATATGGGCAGCGAGCATGTTGGCCATGCCGCCGACCTCGCGGCCGCCCATGGCGTTGGGCTGGCCGGTGACCGAAAACGGCCCTGCCCCGGGCTTGCCGATGCGCCCTGTGGCGAGATGGCAGTTGATGATGGCGTTAACCTTGTCGGTGCCCGAGGACGACTGGTTCACCCCCTGGCTGTAGACGGTGACGGTTTTTTTCGTCCGGGCAAACAGGCTGTAGAAGCGGCCAAGCTCGTCCTCGCTGAGGCCCGTGGCTTCTGCGACGCCGGCAAGGTCGAGGTTCGAGGCGGCGAAAAGGGCCTTGCCGAAGCCGGTCGTGTGCTCGGTGATATAGGCGCGGTCCAGCGCATTGTGCTGGCCAAGATAGGCGAGCAGCCCGGTGAACAGGGCCACGTCGCCGTCCGGCGCGATCGCCAGATGCATGTCGGCGATGTCGGCGGTCATGGTGCGGCGCGGATCGATCAGCACGATCTTCATCTCCGGCCGCTTTTCGCGCGCCGCCGCGATGCGCTGGTAGAGTACCGGATGGCACCAGGCGAGGTTGGAGCCGACCAGCACGATGAGGTCGGCAAGCTCGAGATCCTCGTAGGTTCCCGGCACCGTGTCGGAACCGAAGGCGCGGCGGTGGCCGGCGACCGAAGAGGCCATGCAGAGCCGCGAATTGGTGTCGATATTGGCCGAGCCGACAAACCCCTTCATCAGCTTGTTGGCAACGTAATAGTCCTCGGTCAGCAACTGCCCGGAGACATAGAAGGCGACCGAATCCGGGCCATGCTCGGCGATGGTCTGCGAAAAAGTCAAAGCGACGCGCTCGAGCGCCTCGTCCCAGCCGACGCGGCGGCCGTCGATCTCCGGATGGAGCAGCCTGCCGTCGAGGTCGATGGTCTCGGCAAGGGCGGAGCCCTTCGAGCAGAGCCGGCCGAAATTCGCCGGATGGTCAGGATCGCCGCGGACCGACACTTGCCCGTCCGCGGCGACCTTCGCCAGCACGCCGCAACCCACCCCGCAATAGGGGCAGGTGGTCCTCACCTCGCGCACTGCGTCGATCTCCATGATTTCAGGCCGCGCGGCTGGCCAGCGCTTCCAGCGCGATGAACAGACGCTCGCCATCGATGCGCACCGGGATGGTGCGCACAACGCCCTCATCGGCGCCGAGCGCCTTGCCCGTTTCCAGCGAGATCACCCAATTGTGCAGCGGACAGGTCACCGCCGCGCCGTGGACGATGCCCTGGCTGAGCGGCCCGCCCTTGTGCGGGCAATGGTCGTCAATGGCGTAGACCTGATCGTCCGCGGTGCGGAAAACGGCAATTTTGCCCTCGGGCGTAGCAACGCAGCGCGCACCGCGCCGGGGGATGTCGGAGAGCGTGCCGATAGCGATCCAGTTCATCATGCTCACTCCGCTGCCTCGGCGAACCCGACCGATGCCATCGGCCGGAATTCGTGCTTGTCCTTGCCGGAGACGCGCTCGGACCATGGATCGACCTGGGCGAATTTCTGCGAGAATACGAAGCGCTCGTAATAGGCCTTGCGCTTCTCGCCATCGTCCATGATCTGGCGCTTGATCTCGGGGATGCCGATGCGCTTGGCCCATTTGTAGATGCGCTCGAGATAGCGGCCCTGCTCGCGGTACATCTGCGTCAGCGCCACGATATGCTCCAGCGCTTCGTCCTCTGTCCTGACCAGGCCGAGCACTTCGGTGCCCTTGATGTCGAGGCCGGCGGCTCCGGCGAAATGGATCTCGTAGCCGCTATCGACGCAGATGACGCCGACATCCTTGCAGGTCGCCTCGGCGCAGTTTCGCGGGCAACCCGACACCGCCATCTTGACCTTGGCCGGTGTCCACGAGCCCCACATGAACTTCTCGATGCGGATGCCGAGACCCGTCGAATCCTGCGTGCCGAAGCGGCACCAGTCGGAACCGACGCAGGTCTTCACCGTGCGCAGGCCCTTGGCGTAGGCATGGCCGGAAACGAAGCCGGCCTGGCCGAGATCGGCCCACACCGCAGGCAGGTCTTCCTTGCGGATACCCAGCATGTCGATGCGCTGGCCGCCGGTGACCTTGACCATCGGGATCTCGAACTTGTCGACGACATC
Organism: Mesorhizobium amorphae; assembly: GCF_014843845.1. GTDB lineage: Bacteria > Pseudomonadota > Alphaproteobacteria > Rhizobiales > Rhizobiaceae > Mesorhizobium > Mesorhizobium amorphae_A. Next base: position 86,432 of record NZ_JHQS01000062.1, read on the forward strand.
GGCGATGGCGCGCAACTCGGATGCGCTGGTCACGCCGCCCCACATGCGCGGCACCACCGAATAGGTGCCGTCCTTCTGGATGTTGGCGTGGACGCGCTCGTTGATGAAGCGCGACTGGTAGTCGTCGGCGTAGTCGTTCGGCCAGTCGCAGACGAGGTAGTAGTTCAGCGCCGGCCGGCATTTGGCGCAGCCGCAGGAGGTCTTCCATTCCAGCTCCTGCATGACGGCGGGAATGGTCTTCAGGCTCTTGGCCTTGATCAGTCGGCGGACCTCGTCATGGCCGAGCGTGGTGCAGCCGCACATCGGCTGCACGGCGGCCGGGTTGTAGTTGTCGCCGATGGTCAGCACCATCAGCTTCTCGACCAAGCCGGTGCAGGAGCCGCAGGAGGCGGACGCCTTGGTGTGCGCGCGCACATCGTCGAGTGAGGTCAGGCCCTTGGCCGTGATCGCGCCAGTAATCTTTCCCTTGCAAACGCCGTTGCAGCCGCAGATTTCCGCATCATCCGGCAAGGCTGCAACGGCCGCCATAGGGTCCAGCGGGGCACCCCCCTGGTAGGACTGGCCGAAAATGAGCGTGTCGCGCATCTCCGATATGTCAGTCTGCTTCTTCTTCAAATCATTGAACCAGGCGCCGTCGGCCGTCTCGCCATAGAGCACGGTGCCGATGATGCGGTCGTCCTTCAGCACCAGGCGCTTGTAGACACCGGCCGCAGCGTCGCGCAGCACGATCTCCTGGCGGTCCTCGCCCTCGGCGAAGTCTCCCAGCGAGAACAGTTCGATGCCGGTGACCTTGAGCTTCGTCGGCGTGTCCGAATGGACGAAGGCCGCAGCCTCGTCGCCGGCAAGCTGGCTGGCCGCGACACGCGCCATCTCGTAGAGCGGTGCCACCAGCCCGTAGACCATGCCGTTGACCTCGGCGCATTCGCCGAGCGCGAAGATGTCGGGGTCGTTGCTGCGCATGCCGGCATCGACGACGATGCCGCGGTTGACGGCGATGCCAGCCTCCTTGGCCAGCGCCGCGTTCGGCCGGATGCCGACCGCCATCACCACCAACGTCGCCGGGATTACGGTGCCATCGGCAAGTTCCACCTGCTCGACCTTGCCGTTGCCGGTGATCGCCTGGGTATTGGCCTTGGTGATGACCTTGATGCCGCGCTCTTCCACGGCGCGCTGCAGGAGGTAGCCAGCGGCCGGATCGAGCTGGCGCTCCATCAGCGTCGGCATGACATGCAGCACGGTGACGTCCATGCCTTGCGCGTTGAGACCGGCCGCGGCTTCGAGCCCGAGCAGGCCGCCGCCAATGACCACGGCCTTGGCCCGCGACTGGGCGGCAAGCATCATCGCGCGGACGTCGTCCAGGTCGCGATAGGTCAGCACGCCCGGCAGATTGTGGCCCGGCACCGGGATGATGAACGGCACCGAGCCGGTGGCGATGACCAGCTTGTCGTAGGGCTCGGTCACGCCGTGATCAGAGGTGACGGTCTTGGCCTGCCGGTCGATGGCGACGATCTTGTGGCCCTTGTAGAGGGTGATGCCGTGCTTGATGTACCAGCCATCGCCATGGATGATGATCTCCTCATAATCCTTTTCGCCCGACAGAACCGGCGACAGCATGATGCGGTCGTAGTTCACGCGCGGCTCGGCGTTGAAGATGGTGACCTGGTAGCGGTCTGGCGCCTTTTCCAGCAGATGCTCCAGCATGCGCCCGGGGGCCATGCCGTTGCCGATGATGACGAGTTTTTCGGTCATATTCCTGATCCGCTCCAGTCTCACTCAGCCGCGTAGGAAAGGGCTGAAGTTTCGGCAGATGCCGCGCGCTCCATCCGCCGGATGGAGACGTGCATCCAGGCAAAGCAGGTGGCGACGATGACGAAGAGCAGCATGAAGCAGCTCGACCATACGCCCGTGAGGTCGTTGAGGGCGCCAAAGGCGATCGGCAGGACAAAGCCGCCGAGCCCGCCGATCATGCCGACAACGCCGCCGACCGCGCCGACGCTGCCTGGATAATAGGCCGGAATGTGCTTGTAGACGGCGGCCTTGCCCAGGCTCATGAAGAAGCCGAGTATCGAGGCGACGGCGATGAAGGCGACCGGCCCGATGGCGAAGTGGAAGGGGATCGGCCCGCTGATGCCGTGAACGACATAGTCGGCCGACGGCAGCGACAGGATCAGCGTGGCGACGGACGACACAGCGAAGGTCCAGTAGAGCACGGTGCGAGCGCCGATCCGGTCGGAGAGCACGCCGCCATAGGCGCGGAAGATGCTTGCCGGGATCGAATAGGCAGCGCCGATCATGCCGGCTGTCGCCAGCCCGAAGCCGTAGACCCCGATCAGGTAGCGCGGCAACCACAGCGACAACGCGACGAACGCACCGAAGGCGAAGAAATAGTAGAGGGCGAAGCGCCAGACCTGCAGGTTCTTCAGCGGCGCGAATTCCTGCCAGAAGCTTCTCGCGGGCGCCGCCTTGCCGGCGCGGCGCTCACGGATGACCGGATCGTCGCTGGTCGTGAACCAGAAGACGACGGCCATGACGACGAGTGCCGCCGCCCAGATCAGCGCGACCGACTGCCAGCCCCAGGAGAGAAGCACGAACGGAGCCAGGAACTTGGTGACCGCGGCCCCGACATTGCCGACACCGAAGATGCCGAGGGCCGTGCCCTGCTTGCCGGCGGGGAAAAAGCGCGAGACATAGGCGACGCCGACGGCGAAGGAACCACCGGCGAGCCCGACGCCGAGCGCGGCGACCAGCATCTGCCCGTAGGTGTGCGCAAAGGCGAGCAGGAAGGTCGCGACCGCCGCCGCAAGCATGGTCGCGGTGTAGACCAGCCGTCCGCCAAAACGGTCGGTCCAGACGCCGAGCACCATGCGCACGAGCGAGCCGGTGAGGATCGGCGTGCCGACGAGCAGGCCGAACTCCGTCTCGTTCAGCCCCAGCTCCTGCTTTATGCGGACGCCGATGATTGAAAAGATCGTCCACACCGCGAAGCAGACAGTAAAGGCGATGGTGGACATCATGAGCGCCTGCCTGGGGGCACTATCCTGGCTGGGCGCGGCTGGGAGATTTGCAGTCATTTCAGGCTCCGGTGATTGTCAGCGGCGCGGCATCGGCGAGCTGGATGAAACCGAGCTCTGCGCGGTCACCGCGGGACCCTGGCCGTTAGTCTTGGCGCCTGCGGGAAAGAGGAGGAGCGCGGCGGTGAACAGTGCCGCGGTCAGCGCGCTGCTGGCCAGAAAATCGCGGCGCGTGAAGTCCGCGAGGGACGCGCCAGTTCCGATCCGTTTCGTCATCGTCGTCTCCGTTGGGCGCCGCTTGGGACCAGCGCCGTCGATTGCGTGTTCGGTCAAAACAAAAAAGCTGCCGGCCAGGCCTCGCGCGTCCGCCCATCCGGGATCGCGTGTTGACCTGAGCGGCAGCTTTGCCTGTGGCGCCCGTCATTGGACGCCGTGTTTCTTGGCCCATGCGGGCCTGCATTCTGGAAAGCAGGAAGCGTGCCAACTCGACAGCGCGCTGGATTATCGAATGAACTCAATGCGAAGCCGCAGCATCGCGACTTTTCAAGCCCGGCTGCGGATCAAAGATTAGTCAGAATGCCTTGCACGGCAGCATAATATTTGTGCAATGCGGTATATCGCCTAATGCCGATGCAGATTCCCCGTTGCCGATGATCGGTCATGGCCCTACTCCGCGGCTTCGACGAAGCGGTGGCGTTCGTAGAGGAACTTCAGCACCGCCTCGCGGCAGCGCAGGAAGGTGCGGTCGGAAGAGAGCTCGACGCGGCGGCGCGGCCGGGCCAGCGGCACGGCAAGCACCTCGCCGATGGTCGCCGCCGGACCGTTGGTCATCATGACGATACGGTCGGAGAGCAGCACCGCCTCGTCGACATCATGGGTAATCATGATCGTCGTCGAGCCAAGCCTGGAATGGATGTCCATCACCGCGTCCTGCAGATGCGCGCGGGTCAGCGCGTCCAGCGCGCCGAACGGTTCGTCGAGCAGCAGGATCTTCGGTTCCATGGCGAGCGCACGCGCAATGCCGACGCGCTGCTTCATGCCGCCCGAGATCTCGGCCGGGCGCTTGTCCCTGGCATGCGCCATCTGGACGAGGTCGAGATTGCGCATGATCCAGTCGTGGCGCTCGGCCTTTGTCCTGGTCGAACCGAAGACTTTCGACACCGCCAGGTTGATGTTCTCGTAGACGGTGAGCCAAGGCAGCAGCGAGTGGTTCTGGAACACCACGGCGCGCTCCGGTCCCGGGCTGTCGACCTCCTTGTCCTCGAGCAGCACGGCGCCGGCGGAGACCTTGGTCAGCCCGGCGATCAGGTTGAGCAAGGTCGACTTGCCGCAGCCGGAATGGCCGATGATGGAGACGAATTCGCCCTTGTCGATGGTCAGTCTTATGTCTTTCAGCACCTCGCTGACCTGGCCGCCGCGGGCAAAGGATTTGTCGATATGGTCGAGCTTCAGATAGGCCGTCATGGCGCTTTCCTCACTTTGCCGTTGTGCCGCGGGTGACGAAGGCGCCGACCGCCGCGACCAGGCGGTCGAGGCAAAAGCCGGTGACGCCGATATAGGCAAGCGCGACGATGATGTCGGGCAGCCGCGACGAGTTCCACGCATCCCAGATGAAGAAGCCGATGCCGACGCCACCGGTCAGCATTTCGGCGGCGACGATGGCGAGCCAGGACAGGCCGATGCCAATCCTCAAGCCGGTGAAGATGTAGGGCGCTGCCGCCGGCACCATGATCTTGACGAAGAACTCGATCTGGTTGAGCCGCAGGATACGGGCGACGTTGCGGTAGTCCTCGGGAATGTTGCGGACGCCGACGGCGGTGTTGATGATGATCGGCCAGATCGAGGTGATGAAGATGACGAAGATCGCCGACGGGCTGGAATCGCGGAAAGCCGCCAGCGACAGCGGCAGCCAGGCGAGCGGCGGCACGGTGCGCAGGATCTGGAACACCGGGTCGAGGCCGCGCATCGCCCAGATAGACTGGCCGACCAGGGCACCCAGCGCGACACCGACGATTGCCGCGAGGCCAAAGCCGATGGCGACCCGCTGCAGCGAGATCAGCACCCGCCAGGCGAGGCCGATATCCTGCGGACCATTATCGAAGAAGGGATGCGCGATCAGGTCATAGGCCTCGGTCCAGACCTGACTCGGCGGCGGCAGGCTGGCCGTCGGCGACGAGCAGGCGATCTGCCATACGACAAGCATGAGCACGATGACGACGGCCGGCGGCAGCAGCGTGCCGGCCAGTTTGCTCAAGATCGCGAGCAGGTCGAAGCGACGCCGCGCCTTGGTGGCGAAAGCGATCACCCTCGACGGCTCGGCCGGCGCTGGAAACACCTTCACCTTGGTGTCCTCGATGGCTTGGATTGACATGTCTGAGGGTAACTCCGTGGTCGGATCTGGCGACAAGCGGCTGATGCCGCTTGCGCCTGGCGCTGGAGGCGACAACGGCGCTAAGGCGCCGTTGCGCTTAAGCCGATGCCTTGATCTTCAGGCTGTCCAGATAGGCCGACGGGTTGGCCGGATCGAAGGTCTTGCCGTCGAAGAAGGTCTCGACGCCGCGAGACGACGATGCCGGAATATCAGCAGCGGCGACGCCGAGGTCCTTTGCCGCCTCGCGCCACAGATCCTCGCGGTTGACCTGGTCGACCAGCGCCTTGATGTCGGTGGTCGGCGCGAACTTGCCCCAGCGGATGTTTTCGGCGAGGAACCAGCTGTCATGGCTCTTGAACGGATAGGACACGCCGTCCTTCCAGAACTTCATGTAGAGGTCGGTGCCAGAGGCGACGCGGCCGTTGCCGTAGTTGATGTCGCCCTTGAGGCGGCCGATGATGTCGGCGGTCGGCACGTTCATCCATTGCCGCTTGCCGATGATGGCGGCCATCTCGTCCTTGTTTTCCTTGGCCTCGCACCATTGCTGGGCTTCCATGACGGCCATCAGGATGGCCTTGGTGGCGTTCGGGTTCTTTTCGATGAAGGCTGCGCGCAGGCCGAGCGCCTTTTCCGGATGGCCCTTCCACAATTCGCCCGTGGTGGCGGCGGTGAAGCCGACGCCCTGGTGGACGAGCTGCTCGTTCCACGGCTCGCCGACGCAGAACACGTCCATGTTGCCGACCTTCATGTTGGCCACCATCTGCGGCGGCGGCACGACGATGGTCGAGACGTCCTTGTCGGGATCGATGCCGCCTGCGGCCAGCCAGTAGCGCAGCCACAGGTCATGCGTGCCGCCCGGGAAGGTCATGGCGGCCTTGACCTCCTTGCCCTCGGCCCTCTTGGCGGCGAAGGCCTCCTTCAGCTTGGAGGCGTCGAGGCCGACGCCGGTGGCGGCATATTCCTGCGCGACCGAGATGCCCTGGCAGTCGTAGTTCAGCCGCGCCACGATCGCCATCGGCAGCGGCTGGTTGTTCTGCGTCACCTTGCCGGTGTGCATCAGGTAAGGCATCGGCGTGAGGATGTGGGCGCCGTCGATGCCGTTGGCCTCGCCGCCGAGCATCAGATTGTCACGCGTCGCGCCCCAGGAGGCCTGCTTCAGCACCTCGACATCGGGCATGCCGAACTTGGCGAACAGACCCTTTTCCTTGGCGATCATCAGCGGGGCGGCATCGGTCAGCGCGATGAAGCCGAGCTTGGCGCCGGTCACTTCCGGAGCGGCCGGCGCCGCATAGGCGCCGGAGGGCAGCAGCGCACGCGCCGCCGCCAGGGTTGCCGCGGTGGCAGCACTTGCCATCAGGAAATTGCGGCGGGTCATGCCCTCGAGAGGGGCTTCGGTCTTGATGCGTTTCGTCATCGTCATCTCCGGTTGGGCGCCGCTCGGGATCGGCGCCGTCGATTGCGTGTTCGATCAAAACAAAAAAGCCGCCGGCCAGGCCGCGCGCGTCCGTCCATCCGGGATCGCGTGTTGACCTGAGCGGCAGCTTTGCCTGTGGCGCCCGCCATTGGACGCCCGTTCCGTGACCCTAGAAGAGCCTGCCTATGACAAAGCAGGAACCGTGCCAGTTTCGAGCCGGAGCGAAAATATCAATGAAATCAGTGGTAGATGTGGAGGACAACTGCGCCGGGCTACAAATCAAACAGGCCAAAGATTGTTCATTAGCGCAAGCGCACGCACAATTTTTGTGCATTGCACAAGAATGGCGCGAAAATGATCAGGCCTCAGCGCGGGCCGATTTCTGGCCGGCAATGTAGGCGTCGATCTCGTCGGGATCGAAGATCTGGCCGTCGAAGAAACCGTCGGGACCGAGCACCAGACTTGCCCCTGCCGAACCGACCGGCGTCGCGGCCTTCAGCGCGCCCTCGACCTTGGCATTGGCGCCGGGAAGCGCCACGCCGAGCGGCTTCAGCGCCGAGCGGTAGAGGTCGGGCCGATAACACTCCCTGGCGATAGCAAGGTTCTCCGGCGTGTGCGCGACATGCCCCCAGCGTACCATCTGCGTGTAGAACCACAGCGCGTGGCTCTTCCAGGGAAAATTCGCCGCCTTGTCGAAAGGCACGAAGAAGTCGTCGATCGCCCGCTTCGCGCCGCCGCCCAGATCGAGATGGCCGGTCAGGATCGGCATCTGCACTGCCGGCGGCAGGCCGAGAAAGCCGGGCTGCGCCATCAGCGCAGCCAATTCCCCGTGGTTGGCCGGATCCTGGCACCAGCGGGCCGAATGATGCAGGGCGCGCAGCAGCGCCGCCAGCGCATCCGGGTTCTCCTCGGCCCACGCCTTGCGCACACCAACCACCTTCTCTGGGCTATTGCGCCACAGCAACGCCTTCACGGTGACGATATGGCCGGTGCCGGCGGCGACCGAGGCACTGTTCCACGGTTCGCCGACGCAGTAGCCGTCAATGCGGCCGGCGGCCAGCGCATCGGCCATGAAGGGCGGCGGCACGATGACGATCTCGATCTCTTGGGTCGGATCGACGCCGCAGGCGGCGAGCCAGTAGCGCAGCTCGTAATTGTGCCCGGAATGCGGATGCACGACGGCGAAGCGCAGCGGATCGCGGCCGGCCCCTGCCCGTTCGCGGATCAGCGCGCGAAGGGCCGCACCGGCGCGCGCCGGGTCGAGGTCCGGCTCGGCGCCGTGCGTCGCCATGCCGGCCCAGACGGCATTGGAGATGGTGACGCAATTGCCTCCGAGCCCCAGCGAGAACGGCACGATCGTCTCCGAAGCGAGCGGCGTCAGGCCGAGATTGCAGGCGAGCGGCATCGGCCCCAGCATATGGGCGACATTGAAATGACCGATCGCCATGCGGTCGCGGATGTTGGCCCAGGAGGTCTCGCGGTGCAGCGTGAGCTCGATGCCTTCGCGCGCGGCAAAGCCCAATTCGCGCGCCGCGACCAGCACGGCGCTGTCGAAGAGCGGCATGAAGCCGGCGGTGATCTGGTGCGCAGCAGTCATGCCTATTCGTCCTCCGAGAGCAGCCCGGCGGCGGTCACCAGGCTCTGGGCGATGTCGCTGATCTTGCGGTTCTGGTTCATCGCCGTCTTGCGCAGCAGCGTGTAGGCCGCCTCTTCGCTCAAGCCGCGCGACTTCATCAAAATGCCCTTGGCGCGGTCGATGACCTTGCGGCTCTCCAATTCGCTGCGCGCCTCCTCCAGTTCGCGCGCCATGCGCGAGAAGGCGTTGAAGCGGCTGACCGCCATGTCGAGGATCGGCTTGACGCGCTCCTGCCGCAGACCATCGACGACATAGGCCGACACGCCGGCATCGACGGCCGCCTCGATCGAAGCCTGGTCGGAGCGGTCGACGAACATGGCGATCGGCCGCTTCACCGCGCGCGACAGCTGGAACATGTTTTCCAGCATGTCGCGGTTCGGGTTTTCGAGATCGATGACAATGACATCAGGCTCGATCTCGGCAATGCGTCGCGCGATGCCGGTGACGTCATGGATGACGGTGACCCGCTCATGCCCGGCCTCCCGCAGCCCGGCCTCGATGATCGAGGCACGGATGCGGTTTTCGTCGATCACCAGAACGGCGAGTGAGGAGCGGACCATCGCTCCAATATGTCGAAGCGGGGGGATTGTGCAATGCGGGATGAAGGCCGCGCTCGGCCTGAAGAGGCGCGCGCTGGAAATTGACAGCTATGATTTTGTCGATGCGGATCCGCCTGTGACTGCAAGACAGCGCGCGGCGCGTTGTCTTGTTGTCAGCGTTGTCTTTGAGAGCACCTGCGCCAGGTATTTGGGGGTGCAGCCCATATCTTCGGCTACCGCCACAATGGAATTGCGGCCATCAGAGTTCGGCGTGTCTAAAATTGTGTAATTGATTGCGAAATCCATCTGACGCTTTGCTGCCGTGAAGGTAATTGTTCCGAAGGCGATTTATTATCAAAAGAATTGCGATCAGTTCATGCCTTGGTCCTGTTCGAACGTCGTCAAAAACCTCTAACACGCGCGCCTCCCCAAGGCCCCGCAGGCCCAGGGGATCATAATGTCGTGTCGGGTGGCCGCCGCTATAGTATCTATCTCGGTAGTACCCGAACGCGTCAGAGAATGCCTTCTGGGCAAACGCGGCTCCTCGCGGTAGCCGATCGACTGCATCGATTATTCCGCGAGCATCTGCCGTAGCTGGATGGGAAATCTTCAATTCGAATAGTGCCCAAAGAACGGGGAAATCTCGAATTGCCATTCGCTCTTGTGGACTGAGCCGACGCCAAGAACCGTTCGTGTTAGCACCCAGCCACTGTCCTACATTCATAGTTCCCCCCAATTATTTTGCGTGAAAGAGCAACCTTGCCCGCGCCGCCTTCTATGCGCCCCCGCCTCTTAGCTTCTGAGCCACTTCAGAGGATTTGCCGACTAAGTCCGAAATTTCGGCTTTTGAAAATCCCAAAACCGTCAACAGTTGGAGTTGAAAAATTGCCTCCATCTTAATATAAATTGGCCATATTGCTTTTCCCGTCGCCGCTCTTGTCTTCAATCTTTCATCAAAGTGGGTAAGGTAGTTTCGTGTATCAATCTTTCTTACAAAGCTTTCTCTATCTCTGCTTCCACCAAGAATTTCCTTGAAAGGAGCAATAATGTTCTTTAATCTTTTTGATAGGCTAATTTCGTTGCCATAAGCGAGCCTGCTCTCGAGCCATTCCTTCTTGTCATCGGGGCACGCTGATAATAGTCCTTCTTTTATGGTAGAAAATTCTGCGTCATCCATCGTCTTCTCGTCGCAAGTTCTCCGGCTATATGTCTCAAGACCCTGAGCCAATGCTAAGAACTTGCTATCTAAATACTTATGGCCTACCAATTTTGCTGCAAAGTATAATCCCATAGAGGGTGCTATAATATCATAAGCAGAAAACCAATTGCGAATGAACCTTTCTGCCTCATGCCTAATGTCAGCATATCGAAATAGCATTCTGTGACTCGAAATCGCGGGAATCTCTGCAGAAAACGGCAAACTTGAGTAGTAAATCGATATTTCTACTGGCCTTGTTTCTTCACCAACAATCCCTATATTTACATTTTTTAACATAGTCGTTACTTCATTTATAGATACGGTTTGATCTATTGCAAAACACAGCATATTTGCTATCTTATGTGCCACACTTGTAAAATACGAAAACCGTTTTTCCTCTTTTGAGTTTATTCTAAAGTAGGCTTTTTGAGTCACCTTCGCCTCGGAAATTTTTGAAGGCGCCGGGAGTGTGTATGCAAACAAGACAGAAATGCCTGTTCCATCACCTAGATGATATACTAACTTCTCTGGCGGATTGTACGAAATCGATGCAGATCTAAACTCATTAAAGTACTCTATTTCTATTCCACTTATCTCCAACCATTCGTCCAAACCCTCGACGGAAAACGTCATCTCAGTAAATAGAACGTCCTCCCCTTCGTCGTACGAAACTCCAAAGAAGGCCTTGTTTACTACAATTTTTGATTTTGATATCCCTACAAAAGCATAATTCTTGTACTTATAGAAACAATCATCCAACGTCACTAGACCATGCTTTTCGACATTCCCAATTATACGCTTCAGCTCGTAATCTTTTTTCTCGATCGAAGGATGTTCCTTGAACAATCCGACAACATCGAGCTTGATATCTCCGCCATCTGCGATGGATAGAGTTCCGGGTAATTTGTGATCAGCCTTGTCCGGAAGCCAGAAATAACCTGACAGTTCGATTTTCTCGCGAACCCTCATACGAGCCTCCCGCAACGCCCACCTAAGAGAATGCAAGTGTGTCTTAGACTATTCTGGCTGCGATCGCGATGCGCCCAAGGAGTATTCTTCGATCCGCTGCCTATGCGGCGCTACATCGGTGTCCCGGTCGGCCGTATTTGTGCCTCGGCATGTTGAAGCCGCGAACACTCGCACGGCCAAGCGAAACCCGCCAACGCCCATGCTGTTGATTTTCCTAAGAGGGCGTTAGATTCAGAGACGATGCGCGGGGCCAATATGTTGGCGAAAGAGAGAACTGGCGCTGGGTGACCGCCGGTGGAGGCCTCCGACGGCGTGTCGACGATGCGCCGAAGATCGGTTGCATCGTCGTCTGATCGGGCGATAAATTGCAGCCAAGCCTACTCCGCCGCCTCGTACCCAGCGATACCCTTGATCTCCAGAAAATCCTCCAGCCCATACTCCGCATATTCGCGGCCGTTGCCGGACTGCTTGTAGCCGCCGAAGGGCAGGCCGGCGTCCCAGGTCGGGTAGTTGATGTAGACGTTGCCGGTGCGCATGCGTGTGGCGACTTCGCGGGCTTTCTGGATGTCCTTGGCCTGGATGTAGGAGGCCAGGCCATAGACGGTGTCGTTGGCGGTGTGGATCGCCTCGTCGACGCTGTCATAGGGCATGATCGCCAGCACCGGTCCGAAGATCTCTTCGCGGGCGATGCGCATGTCGTGGGTGACGTCGGCGAATACGGTCGGCCGGACATAGTAGCCGCGGTTGAGTTCGGCAGGACGGCCGGGGCCGCCGGCGACCAGGGTGGCGCCCTCGTCGATGCCGGCCTGGATCAGGTCCTGGATCTTGTCGAACTGGACCTGGCTGACCACCGGGCCGAGCTTTGATCCGGGCGCATCGGCCGGGCCGACAGTGAATTTTTCCGCCGCCGTCCTGGCGTAAGCGGCCGCTTCGTCGTGGCGGTCGCGCGGCACGAACATGCGGGTCGGCGCGTTGCAGGACTGGCCGCTGTTGCTAAAACAGCCGGCGACGCCCTTGCTGACGGCGCTTGCAAGATCGACATCGGGGAACAGGATGTTGGCCGACTTGCCGCCCAACTCCTGATGCACGCGCTTGACCGTGTCGGCGGCGGCCTTGGCGACTAGGATGCCGGCACGGGTCGAGCCGGTGAACGACATCATGTCAACATCGGGGTGGCTGGAGAGCGCCTGGCCGACGCCCGGCCCGTCACCATTGACGAGGTTGAAGACGCCCTTCGGCACGCCGGCCTCGTCCAGAATCTCGGCGAAGATGATGGCATCGAGCGGCGCGATTTCCGACGGTTTCAGCACCATGGTGCAGCCGGCGGCGAGCGCCGGGCCGACCTTGCAGGTGATCTGGTTCAGCGGCCAGTTCCACGGCGTGATCAGGCCGACGACGCCGATCGGCTCCTTGACCACCAGCGAGGAGCCCTTGACGTGCCGGAACTGAAAACTCTTCAGCACCTCGGCCATCTTCTGCAGATGCGCGAGACCGACGCCGACCTGGCTGTCCAGCGCCATCTGGCGCGGCGCACCCATCTCGCGCGACACGGCAACGGCAAGATCGGCGCTGCGCTTCTTGTAGATGTCGATGATGCGGTTCAACAGGTCGAGCCGCTCGGCGACCTCGGTGAAGCCAAATGTGTTGAAGGCGCGCCTGGCGGCGGCCACCGCCTTGTCGACATCGGCCTTGGAGCCGAGCGAGATCTGCGCGAAGGCATCTTCATTCGACGGATCGATGACGTCGAGCGTGTTTGGCACGACCGGATCGACCCAGGCACCATCGATGTAGAACTGCAGATTATGGGACATGGTTTCCTCCTCGCACGGATCTCGATTTTGATGGGGGGATCGTCGTATTTTTCCAGAGATAACGATGCGCGATCGGCACTGTCAAACGCAAGCACCAAGTGATTGAGCCAGGCCTGTTCGGCTCGGAGCCAAACAAAACTACGCGAGCGCCTTGCTCATATAGACGGTTATCCCGTTCATGAATTCCTCTTCCCGATCCACCGTATAGCCGTGCTTGCGATAGAGCAGCACATTGGCTTCGAACGCGCCATTGGTCAGCAGGCGAAGCTTTGGGCAACCGGCTTCGACGGCCCTGCGCTCGGCGCCGTCGAGCAGCAGCCGGCCGATGCCCCTGCCCTGCGCCTTGGGCGCGACGGCGACATTCTCGATCCAGATGTGATCGTCATGCCGCATGGTTTCGATCAAGCCGACGATCTCGCCGTTCTCGACGGCGAGATCGAACTGATGCTCGCGGACGGCCTTGTCGTAGTCGGCGCGCATCGGCAAGGGCTCGCGACCGATCACCGGCACCCATCTGGCGTAGGCGGCGCGCACGATGTCCCTGATGGTGGCGGCATCCGCCGGCTCGGCCGACCGAAATTGGATGGAAAGATCAGTCATTCAAGTGCTCCAAATGCAAAAAACCCGCCGATCCGTTTGGATGGCGGGGCTGGGGACGAACAGACCGGATTGTCGACTAGCCGGCCTTTATCTTCGCGCAATCAGCTTGCCGCTCGTGAGAACGGCGGCGTCGCTTTGAATTTGCGGGAAAGGCGAACATGGCGGCAAGCTGAAGCAGAAACGGCGAAGCGTCAAGCCGCCTGCCGGGGCGGATAGAGGCGGTTGCGCAACCCCATCATCCGCAGCCAATTCGACGGCCTCGCAATCGTTCTGAAAAATCGATCGTTGTGATGCGAATAATTCGTTGGAAAGATCGGTAATGGAATGGCATTCCACTGGCGAATTCGTCTGGAGAATTTCCTTGTCTTTCCTGTCGACCACCGCGAACGATCTTCCAAACGGACCCGGTATTGAAACGCGCACAGGCCCGGCCGCGCTCAATTGGGCCGGCGTGGTGCCTGGCATCGTCCTGGTGGCGATGATCACCAGCGTCGCCTACTCGGCCCGCAGCGTCTCAGGCTTCGCGCTGTTCAGCCCGATGATCCTGGCCGTGGTCGCCGGCATGATCTATTCCAACGTGCTCGGCACGCCGGCGCACGCCAAGGCCGGCATCGCATTTTCACAGCGCCGGCTGCTGCGCTTCGCCATCGTGCTGCTAGGCTTCCAGCTGACGCTCGGCCAGGTGGCGGCGATCGGCGCCGGCGGCGTCGGCATCGTGGCCGCCACGCTTGGCGCCACCTTCGTCTTCACCGTCACGCTCGGCCGGCTGCTCGGCGTCGACCGCAAGCTGGCGCAGCTGATCGCCGCCGGCACCTCGATCTGCGGCGCCTCGGCCATCGTCGCCACCAACATCGTGACCGACGCGCGCGACGAGGATGTCACCTACGCCGTTGCCGCCATCACGCTGTTCGGCACCATTGCCATGCTCGGCTTTCCACTGCTGGCGCCGGTGTTCGGCCTCGACCAGCACGCGTTCGGCCTGTGGGCGGGCGCCTCGATCCACGAGGTGGCGCAAGTGATCGGCGCCGGCTTCCAGAACGGCATGCAGGCCGGCGAGACCGCAACCGTCGCCAAGCTGACCCGCGTCGCCATGCTGGCGCCGATGGTGCTCGCGCTCGGCCTGATGGCGCGCCGCGGCAGTGCCGATCCGTCGGCGGCCAAGGCGCCCATGCCGTGGTTCGTCGTGGCCTTCATCGCGGTTGTGGCGCTGAACAGTCTGGTCGCAATGCCCACCCAGATCCACTCGGCGATCGCTCTCGCCACCCAGATCATGCTGACCATGGGGCTCGCCGCCATGGGGCTTCAGGCCGATATCTCGCAGCTGCGCTCGCGCGGCCTGCGCCCGCTGATGCTGGCCTTCTCGGCATTTATGTTCATCGCAGCGTTTGGTTTGATGCTGGTGAAGCTCGCCTAGGGCTCCAAGGAGCGCTCTACGGCGCCCCCCTCTGTCCTGCCGGACATCTCCCCCACTTGGGGGGGAGATCAGCAGCTTCGCCGACGGCGCTTCATCCTTCAGCCTTGGAGGTAGGCGAAAGCCGCGATGACAGCCAATCTCCCCACCCGTGGGGGAGATGTCCGGCAGGACAGAGGGGGGCGCCGTAGAACTCGACGACTGAGTTCTATGTCGAGGAACTAATCCTCAAACGAACTCGCCGCGACATAGATCGCCGCGAGCTGTTCGATGCCGGCCTGATCTTCCTTGTCGAAGCGGCCGGGCGTCGGGCTGTCGAGGTCGAGCACGCCGAAGACGCCGTCATTGTCCCTGAGCAGCACGACCAGTTCCGACCGCGAGGCCGCGTCGCAGGCGATGTGGCCGGGAAAGTCGTGCACGTCCTTGACCAGCATCGACATGCCGAGATCGACAGCCGTGCCGCAGACACCCTTGCCGACGGCGATGCGCACGCAGGCCGGCTTGCCTTGGAAGGGGCCGAGCACCAGTTCCTCGTCCGATGCCAGGAAATAGAAGCCGGCCCAGTTGAGGTCGGGCACCATCTGGAAGATCAGGGCCGACGTGTTGGCGGCGTTGGCGATCGAGTCGCGCTCGCCCTCCAGCAGCGCCTTCAGCTGGGTGGCGAGATCGCGATAGAAGGCGATCTTGTCGGTGCCGTCGATAGTTTTGGCCGCAAACATCGTGTCGTGTCTCCGTTGCCAGTGTCCCGAAACGCCCGCTACAGTTTCTCTGCCACCAATGAAGCGGTGAGGAAATAGCCTGCAAATGAATACCAGTCATGCCAAGAAGATCCGGATCGCAGCCGGCGTGGTGTGCAAACGAGACACCAGCGCCCTTCACGCCGTTGCGCCAGCCGCGCGTGTGCCTATGATCGTGGCTGGCAGAGCAGTTTCGAGGCGATAATGTCGTTTGCACTAAAGAAAAGAGTAGTCGAACTCCTGTCTGCGAACCCCGAGAAGCGATTCAAAGCCCGCGACATAGCGCTTTGGATCACCGAGAAATATCCTGAGGACGCAGCCGCCAAGATCGAGAGAAGTGTTTCCATCGAAACGCATGACCAACTGCTTTACCAGATCGTGGCTGAAATAGGAGCGAACAGGCCTTCATGGCAGAAGCAGATTCCACAGTTGCGGACTACGGAAGGGGTGCGACCACGACTGTTCTACTGGTCGGAAAAGACTGAGGAACAGGAAGTCGAGGACGTGGAGAGTGGTCGCGATCGGTTCGTGAAATTTGCGGCGGCGGACGAAGTCGGTGTTGATGATCCCGCCACTGTCATCGAAAAGAAGATAGCGAGGAGGAGCGAACAAGATCTGTATCCAATGCTCGTCGAATTTTTGGGGTTCGAGCATAATGTGAAGGGTTATCGTATCGATGAAAAGAAGTCGTCGAATGCTTATGGGGCTGGTGGAAACAAGTGGTTGTTTCCCGATGTCGTCGGAATGGAAAACCTAACCGATGGCCTTCATCGTGAAGTCGTCACGGCAGTTCGGGAAAGCAGGGACCGACAGATAAGACTGTGGTCCTTCGAGGTGAAGTTGCTCGTCAACCGATCCAATGCCCGGGAAACCTATTTCCAAGCAGTCTCGAATTCGTCCTGGGCAAATTTCGGCTACCTTGTTGCCGCCAACATCGAAGGCTCAGAGACCCTCAAGGAACTTCGAATCCTTTACGCCATGCACGGCATCGAAATCATTCGACTGGATGAGGAAAATCCAACGGAGAGCGAAATCCTCGTTCCGGCCAGGGAAAGGCCGGATCTCGAGTGGGCAATGTGCAGCCGTCTGGCCGTCGAAAATAAGGACTTTCATCAATTCATGACTAAGGTCAGGCAGTTTTTTCAGACTGGGGATATGTGACGACTCAAATCTTCTTGGAATCAGGATCGGTAGATTTCGGCGGCTGGGTTCTCGACCGATATCCCAACAATGATCTGTCGTCATTGGGCCGAATAACGTTGGTAATATGCGCTCTCCGCTAGAAACGCGGTCTTTGTAGCAGTTCGACCAAAATGTTGACTCCATGAACACCGGCCCACGCACGCAATCCAAACCGACCGAGGCTCCCCTTACCTTCGCTGTGCTGGTCTTCCCGGGTTTTCCGATGATGGCGTTCAGCTCGCTGATCGAGCCGTTGCGCGCGGCCAATGTGCTGGCCAAGAAGGAATGCTACCGCTGGGTGATCGTCGGCGCCGGCAAGGGTCCGGTCGAAGCCTCGAACGGCGTCGTCATCCAGCCGGGCTTTTTTGCCGGCGATGCACCGAAGGTCGACCGCATCGTCGTTTGCTCCGGCGGCGATGCCGACCATCTCGTCGCCGACGAGGCGTTGAGCTGGATCCGCAAGAGCCTCAGGGGCGGCGCCGATATTGGTGCTGTGGCGGATGCGGCGTTCTTCCTCGCCCGCGCGGGCCTGCTCGACGGCCATGCCTGCACCTTGCACTGGACCAGCCAGGCGGCCTTCACCGAAGCATTCCCAGATATCGAGCTGAGACGCGATCTCTATGTCATCGACCGCAAGCGTTTTACGTCGGCCGGCGGCGTCGGCAGCCTTGACATGATGCTGGAGATCATCACCCACGACTATGGCGCCGAGCTCGCCGCCGG
Organism: Mesorhizobium amorphae; assembly: GCF_014843845.1. Taxonomy (GTDB): domain Bacteria; phylum Pseudomonadota; class Alphaproteobacteria; order Rhizobiales; family Rhizobiaceae; genus Mesorhizobium; species Mesorhizobium amorphae_A. The sequence goes on from NZ_JHQS01000062.1 coordinate 104,034, forward strand.
CGTCGCCGAATGGTTCGTGCACAGCCCTTTGCGATCGAGTGTGGACCGCAAGCTGATGCCGCTCAGGCTTCGCACCGGCGTGCAGAACGAGCTGGTGCTGTCGGCCATCGCCATCATGGAGGACGCGGTGGAGGAGCGGCTCGGCATGGCGGAATTGGCGACAAGGCTCGGCGTTTCGCCCGACAAGCTCGAGCGCAATTTTCGATCCGAACTCAGCATCTCGCCCAATGGCTACTATCGCCGGCTCAGGCTGAAACGCGCCGCCGACCTGCTCGCGCATTCGACGCTGATGGTGCGCGACGTGGCGCTCGCCTGCGGCTTTGCCTCGATGTCGAGCTTTGCGCGGGCGTTTCGCGAGGAGCATGGGCATGCGCCGAAGGGGATACGACGGCATTAGAGTGCGGCATTCGGCACGACATTTGCGGGATTCCGCACAGCGTTTGCATGACGCATGGCCCATCTTCGCCGCTTCAGGAGGCACCCATGAGCATCGTCATTTTCGACCCCGACAGCACCGAGGACGTGGACTTCAAGGATCGCATGCGCCACCCCGCGGCGGCCGATCCGGCCGGCGGCATGTGGCTGTCGGACACCGAGCCGTCCTTCATCGATGCGGATGCGTTGCGCAAGGGGCGGCTGGCCAAGCTGCGCGCCTGGATGCGCGAGGCCGGCTACGGCGGCGTCGTTCTGTTCGACCCCTACAACCAGCGCTATGCCACCGGCTCGCGCAACATGTTCGGCTATTTCCTGCGCAATTCGACCCGCTATTTCTTCATCCCGACCGAAGGGCCGATCGTGCTGTTCGAATATCCGCAGAGCTACCATGTCTCCATGGTGCTCGACACGATCGACGAGGCGCGGCCGTCCAAGCTGGTCTGGTCTTCCGTCTCGGGCCGCGACGACGAGACCGCCGGCCCGTTCGCCGACGAGATCGCCGAGCTCCTGAAAAAACATGGCGGCGGCTCGATGAAGCTCGGCCTCGACCGCTGCGGCCATCTGCAGGCGCTGGCGCTTGAAAAGCGCGGCTGCGAGGTCAGGGATTGCCAGGGCGAGATCCTGGCGGTGCGCGCGGTGAAGACGCCGGAGGAAGTGAAATGCCTGCAGGTGTCGATGGCCGGCGCCGAGGCTGCTGTGTCAGCCGTGCGCGAGGCAATAAAACCCGGCGTGTCCGAAAACGATTTGTTCGCCATCATGTATCACGAGGTGATCCGGCAGGGCGGCGAGTTCATCGAGACCCGCCTGCTCACCTCGGGCCAGCGTACCAATCCGTGGTTCAACGAGGCGAGCGGCCGCAAGATCAGGCCGGGCGAGCTCTTGGCGCTCGATACCGACACGATCGGCTGCTACGGCTATTATTCGGACTTTTCGCGCACCTTCCGCTGCGGGCCGGGCAGGCCGACCGACTATCAGAAATCGCTCTACCGCATGGCGCATGACCAGGTTCAGCACAACATCTCGATCGTCAAGCCCGGCATGGCTTTTCGCGAGATCGCCGAAAAGGCGTGGAAGATCCCCGACCGCTTCGTCGACCAGCGCTATACGTCGGTGATGCACGGTGTCGGCATGCATGGCGAGACGCCGTTCATCGCGCATGCCATGGACTACGAGACCTATGGCCGCGATGGCATCATCGTGCCCGGCATGGTGGTCAGCGTCGAAAGCTATATCGGCGAGAAAGGCGGCCGCGAGGGCGTCAAGCTGGAGGACGAGATCCTGATCACCGAGACCGGCACCGAGCTTCTGTCGCGCTTCCCCTATGAGGACGAATTTCTTGACAAGTAGCCCCGACGCACCGACAGCCACATTCGCATGAAAACGCCTATTTCCATCCGGCGCGGCACGGTGGCCGCAGTGTTCATCGATCTCCAGGAGGAGCATCGCCAGGACAAGCGCTATCTGGTCGAAGGCTTCGGCGACATCCTCGCCAACGTCCAGCGTCTGCAGGAAGCAGCGCGGCGCAATTTCGTGCCGCTCTATCACTGGGCCTATATCGTCGACCTCGCCAAGGCACGGCCGTTCCATCCGGTCGATGCCGATGGCAAATCGGCCTTCTCCGACAAGGACGATCCGCTGACCGCGATCTGCCCGGAAGTGGCGCCGGCTTCCGGCGAGACGATGCTGGTCAAGACCGAGGCCAGCGCCTTCGGCAAGGGAAATTTCGCCGACCAGCTCAAGGCTGCCGGCATCGAATGGCTGGTGATCGCCGGCGTGTGGACCGAGGCCTGCATCGACGCCACCGTTCGGGATGCGGTGGCGCTCGGCTTTCGCGTGCTGCTGGTCAAGGACGCCTGCGGCAGCGCCAGTGCCGCGATGCACCAGACCGCCATCCTCAACCTCGCCAACCGGCTCTATGGCGGCGCCGTCGCCAACACCGTGGATGCCTGCCGGCTGCTGTCGGGCGACACGGTCAGCGTCTGGCAGGTCGAGGGTTCGGTGCCGCTGCGCTTCACCTATGAGAACGCGGCCGGGCTTTACGACGACCTCTGACGCGAGGATCGGATGCGATGGGCACGGTCCACCACATGACCAGGCGCGGGAAATATGCCCGTCGGCTCGATCCGGCTTTGTGGGTCTATATCGACCGGGTCAACGAATGGTATCCGCCCGAAATCGCCGAGTTGCCGATCGCCGAGCAAAGGGCGGTCTATGACGCGATGTGCCGGGCCTTCCACCCGGGCCATCCGCCGGGCCTATCAGCCAGTGACGGCTTGGTCGCCGCCGCCGCTCGCGACATTCCTGTCCGGGGCTACCGGCTCGCCGGCAAGGCGCCGCAGGCGATCGTTGTCTACTATCATGGCGGCGGCTTCGTGCTGGGCGGGCTCGACAGCCATGACGACATTTGCGCCGAGATCTGCGCAGCCACCGGCTTCGAGGTGCTGTCGGCAGACTACCGGCTGGCGCCGGAACATCTTCATCCTGCCGCTTTCGACGATGCGCTGGCCGTGTTCGAATGGGTGGCCGCGACGAGCGCCCTGCCGATCGTGCTTTGCGGCGAGAGCGCCGGCGGCAATCTGGCCGCCGCCGTCGCGCATGCGACGCGCCGCCACCCGCGCCGCGCGGCCGGACAGGTGCTGATCTATCCCGGTCTCGGCGGCGACGAGGCCGGCCGCTCCTACATCGAGCACGCCGAGGCGCCGCTGCTCACGCTCGGCGATATCGATTTCTATCGCCGCATCCGCTCCGCACCCGGACAATCGCCCGACGATCCGACCTTTTCGCCGCTACGCGACAGCGATTTCTCAGGCCTGCCGCCGACATTCGTCATTACGGCGGAATGCGACCCGCTATCGTCGGACGGCGAGGCCTATCGCGACCGCATCGTTGCCGCCGGCGGCTCGGCCTGGTGGCAGGAGGAGCCGCGCCTCGTGCACAGTTTTTTGCGCGCCCGCAAGAACGTGCCGCGCGCCGGCGAGGCTTTCCTCGACATCCTCTCGGCCATCGCTTCCGTCACCATGCTGGGCGCCGGCGACGGAGATCTGATCTCCCCCCTTGTGGGGGAGATGGCCGGCAGGCCAGAGGGGGGCGCGAAGGATCGCGAACCTTCGGGTTCTTGATCACCCGCCCCCCCTGAGAACGCAGCTATTGCTAACTGAACCGTAAGGCGGGACAGCGCCCCCTCTGTCCTGCCGGACATCTCCCCACGAGGGGGGAGATTGGCTGTACCCATGCCCTGCGGAACAGCGCACAAGAACTGCGGAAAAGCGAACATTTCCCTGCGTAAGCCCGCCCTATCATCGGCGCAGGCCAAAGGGCGCTCCGGCGAAACGCATCCGCCCCCCGCACCGCGATCGGCCGGGGCGCCCAACAGGGAGGGATCGACGATGAAATTCATGCTGACCGACAGGAAACTTCACCCGCGCGCAAAGCCGATCGCCGACGATTTCAGAAAGGGCGGCATGAACCGGCGCGAGTACCTCGCCCTGATGGCCGGGTTCGGCGTCAGCGCCGCCGGGGCGCTGGCGCTGGGCGGCCTCAGCACCTCGCCCGCCCGCGCCGAAGAACCGAAGCGTGGCGGCACCTTGCGCGTCGCCATGAACGTCAAGGGTTTCAAGGATCCGCGCACCTTCGACGGCGTCGAAATGTCGAATGTCGCGCGCCACTGCAACGAATATCTGGTGCGCTGGAACACCGACTTCAGCTTCGAGCCGTGGCTGCTCGAAAGCTGGGAGACCAGCGACGACGCCAAGACGCTGACGCTTCATGTGCGCAAGGGCATCACCTGGTCGAACGGCGACACGTTCAACGCCGACGACGTCGTCCACAATCTGACGCGTTGGTGCGACGCTTCCATCGCCGGCAATTCGGTCGCCGCGCGCATGGGCGCGCTGGTCAACGCCGACACCAAGAAGCCGGTCGACGGCGGCATCGAGAAAGTCGACGACTTCACCGTGAAACTCAATTTGCCAAAGCCCGACATCTCGTTGATCGCCGGCATGGCCGACTATCCGGCGCTGATCATGCATCGCTCCTATGAGGGCGACGGCGACCCGATGAAGGCGCTGGCGATCACCACCGGTCCTTGCGAGCTGGTGAAATGGGATGCCGAGACCAGTGCGGAGGTGCGGCGCAAGGACAAGCCGTGGTGGAAGGGCGAGTTCCATCTCGACGGCATCACATGGGTCGATTACGGCTCCGATCCCAACGCCATGCTGTCGGCCTTCGAATCCGGCGAGATCGACACCGACCACGAGACCGCTTCCGATGCCGTGTCGCAGACCGAAGACATGGGGCTCGAGAATTCCGAGATCGCCACCGGCTCGACCATCGTGGCGCGCTTCAATGTCGGCAATGCACCCTATGACGACGTCAAGGTGCGCCGCGCCGCCCAGCTTGCCGTCGACAATTCGGCCGTGCTGAAGCTCGGTATCGACGGCCGCGGCAAACCCGCCGACAACCACCATGTCGGCCCGATGCACCCCGAATATGCCGATATCGGCCCCGCCAAGCGTGATGTGGATGAGGCGAAGAAGCTGCTCACTGAGGCCGGCAAAGTCGACCATGAGTACGAGCTCATCTCCGTCGATGTCGAATGGCAAAAGAGCACCGGCGATGCGATCGCCGCGCAGATGCGCGAGGCAGGCTTGAAGATCAAGCGCACCGTGCTGCCGGCCGCAACCTTCTGGAACGACTGGAGCAAATACCCCTTCTCCTGTACCGAGTGGCTGGGACGGCCGCTCGGCGTCCAGGTGCTGGCGCTCGCCTACAAATCGGGCGCCGCCTGGAACGAAAGTGCCTATGCCAACAAGGAGTTCGACGAACTGCTCGACAAGGCGCTGGCAATGCCCGACGCCAAGGCGCGCAAGGAGATCATGGCCAAGATCGAGCAGAATTTGCGTGACTCCGGCATCATCGTCCAGCCCTACTGGCGCTCGGTCTATCGCACCTACCGCAAGGGCGTGCATGGCTGCGAACAGCACCAGTCGCTGGAACAGCATTTCGAGAAGGTCTGGCTGGAGAGCTGACCTGTTTGACCGGGCTTCCGACGCGGCCACTTTGTTGTGGGCGCGTCAGGCGGTGGCCTGCCTGGCGACATCCGGAGCTTGCGCGACCGACATACGCTCGATGATGGTCGTCGGCAGGATGATCCTTTCGGGCGGCCGGTCATCGCCTTTCAGGCGGCGTATCAATAGCTCTGCCACGGATTTTCCCAGCGCGTAGACCGGCTGGTCGATGACGGTGATGGGCGGCGTGGTCACGCTCGTCCAGTCGGCATCGTGGAAGGTGATCAGCGACATGTCCTGCGGAATGCGCAGGCCGCATTCCCGGATCGCCTTGAACAATTCGAGTGCCACGACGCTATCCGATGCGAGGATCGCCGTCGGCCGGTCTGGGCTCTTCAGCAATCCATGCATCACGGCCCGCGACGTCTCGGATCGCCCGGAGCCAAAATGGATGTTGCGTTCGGCTCGCTCTATGCCGGATTCCCGGCAGGCATCGAGAAATCCTAGAATGCGCTCACGCACGGTGGACGTGTTGATCCTCGACTCGCTGCCGCGAAAGTCCCCGGACAAGACTGCGGCGGTCATATAGGCGATCCTGGTGTGCCCTGCCCGCGTCAGGATGCGGGTGGCGCGCAAGGCCGCATCCCGATCATCGACGGTCACGGTATCGACATCGAGATCCGGCAGCGCCCGGTCGAGCAGCGCCAAGGGACAGGCGGAGCGCGCAATCTCCACGAGATGGGCGATTTCTCCGGATTGGGCCGGCGTTACGATCAGCCCGTCAACCTGCTTTGCCATGAGAACGCGTATCGCATTCTTCTCGGCTTCGACCTGTTCGCCCGAATTGGCCAGGATGACGTTGATGCCCGACAGGCGCGCCACGTCGCTGATGCCGCGCACCGCCAGCGAGAAGAACGGGTTCTCGATGTCGCCGACGACCACGCCGATGCTGCCTGAGCGTCCCGTCGTCATGCTGCGCGCCAATTCGTTTGGACGATAGTCGAGCGCCTTCGCCGCTTCGAGTACAGCGGCGCGCACCGTCTTGCTCACCCGGCCATAGCCGCCCAGCACGCGCGCTGCCGTCGCTTTCGAGACCTTCGCCTGGCGGGCGACATCGCTGACGGTGATGGAGGGAGCCTTGGGCGGACGTTTCATTGTGGAAAAAATCGCTTCCGAATTCGTTGACGGATGGTCATTCCCATGACTACAAATGTCAAGAGACCGGTCTCATTTACATTTGAGACCGGTCTCACAGGAAAAAGAGCGCCTGGAGGCGTCACATCGCAAGCCGTATTGAAAATTGGCGCGTGTCCGCCGTGAAAGCTTCAGCGCCCCCGCGGACCGATCTTCAGAGTGGAGAACAACCATGAGCATCAGAGGTCTTTTCACATCGAGCCCGCGGCAGCGCATCGGCTCCATGATCTTCGCCGTCACGCTGGCCGCCCTGTCCCTGCCCAAGGCGTGGGCCGCCGACAATCCGTATAATCTGATCGATGCCAAGACCATCAGCGTCGGCACGATGGGCGATGCAAAGCCCTATGCCTTCACGACCGCCGACGGCAAATTCACCGGCTTCGACCTCGAATTCTTCCTGAAGGTGGTGGGGCGGATGGGATTCAAGGCGGATCAGGTGACCTTCACCGGCCAGGAATTCTCCGCGCTCATGCCCTCGGTCGCCAATGAACGTTTCGATGTCGCGGTCGCCGCCATCGGAACCACCGCCGAGCGGAAGAAGAACGTCGATTTCTCCGACGGCTACCTGGCCGGATATCTTTCGGTGCTGACGTCGGACGCCAGCATCACCAGTGCCGAAGGCCTCGACGGCAAACGCCTCGGCGTCGTCCAGGGCACGCTGCAGGAGATCTATGCCGCGAAGAACTTCAAGGACACGGACCTGGTGAAATTCCCGGACAACAACTCCGCCATCGCCGCACTCAACAATGGCACGGTCGATGCGCACTTCCTCGACTATGAGGCGGCGAAACAATATGGCGAGCGCTATCCGGCGTTGAAGGTCGCGATCAACATCCCCTCCTTCGATGCACCGGCCGGCTTTGTTGTCCGCAAGGGCAACGACGCCTTCCGTGAAGCGCTCAACAAGGGCATTCACGAAGCGATGCAGGACGGCACCTGGAGGGATCTCTACCAGAAATGGTTCCCCGGATCGCCGATGCCGGAGCAATATCTTCCCAAGAAGAACTGAGCCGCGTGAGGCCGCCGGCGCGAATGCCGGCGGCCTCAAATAGACATGAGCGATCACACGACCGGTGGCTTTGCCGCCGCGCAAGGCAGGTTGGCAGATGAACTGGCTCGAGAACCTTCAGCGCAGCTTTTTCGACTGGGACGCGATGGCGTCGGTGCTGCCAGCGCTGCTTGCGGTCGGGCTGAAAAACACCCTGATCCTCGCGGCGGCTTCCACCGTGCTCGGCATCCTGCTGGGCATGGTCCTTGCTGTGATGGGCATTTCGCGCTCCGCCTGGCTGCGCATCCCGGCGCGCGTCTACACCGACATCTTTCGCGGGCTGCCCGCCATCCTCACCATCCTGCTGATCGGGCAGGGATTCGCGCGCATCGGCCGGGACATCTTTGGCCCCTCCCCCTACCCGCTCGGCATCCTCGCGCTCAGCCTGATTGCCGGCGCCTATATTGGCGAGATCTTCCGCTCTGGCATACAGAGCGTCGAAACCGGCCAGATGGAAGCGTGCCGCGCGCTCAGCATGAGCTACGGCCAGGGCATGCGGCTGATCGTGATCCCACAGGGCGTGCGCCGCGTGCTCCCCGCTTTGGTCAACCAGTTCATCGGCAACGTCAAGGATTCCAGCCTCGTCTACTTTCTCGGCCTGCTTGCCTCCGAACGCGAGATTTTCCGCATCGGCCAGGACCAGGCAGTGGTCACCGGGAACCTCTCGCCTCTGCTTCTGGCCGGCCTGTTTTATCTTATCATCACCGTGCCGCTGACCCATGTGGTCAACACCATCGACAATCGCCTGCGGCTCGGCAAGCAGAAGCCCGGCGGCGGCGTCAGCGGCCTAGTCGAGGTCGGCGAGTTGGAGAACACGGCAGGCAAAGCCTCGGCGACGACCGGCGCCACGCCTTCGGCCGTCAAGGCCGGCAGCCTGGAGGTTCACGATCTCGACATGGCCTATGGCGAGCTTCAGGTGCTCAAGCAGATCCGGCTCAAGGTCGAGCCGGGGACGGTCACCTGCGTCATCGGTCCGTCGGGCTCCGGAAAATCGACGCTGCTGCGCTGCCTCAACCGGCTGGTCGAGCCGAAGGCGGGCGACGTGCTGCTCGACGGTGAAAGCATCCTGGCGATGAGACCGGAGACGCTGCGCCGGCGCGTCGGCATGGTTTTTCAGCATTTCAATCTGTTCCCGAACCATACGGCACTCGAGAACGTCATGCTCGCCCTGACCAAGATCAAGGGCATGGCGACAGACCAGGCCAGGCGCCAGGCGGAAGCGCGCCTTGCCGAAGTGGGCCTCGCGGCGCGAAAGGACTACCGGCCGAGCCGCCTGTCAGGCGGTCAGCAGCAGCGCGTGGCGATCGCCCGCGCGCTGGCAATGGATCCCGAAGTCATCCTCTTCGACGAGGTGACGAGCGCGCTCGACCCCGAACTCGTCAAGGGCGTTCTCAACCTGATGGCCGATCTCGGCCGCCGCGGCATGACGATGATCGTCGTCACCCATGAGATGGGCTTTGCCCGCAAGGTGGCGGACCAGGTCGCCTTCATGGACGAAGGCCGCATCGTCGAGGTCGGCCCACCGGCGGAGCTATTCGACAGGCCGAAGAGCCCGCGGCTCAGGCAGTTCCTCGCCGAGGTCCTATGAACGATGCCGCCGCGCACGGGCCGGCCGGGCCAAGCGCAGGGCATGACCCCGAAATCCAATCGTCCGACCATCGAAAGCTCCATTCATGACCCACAATCCTGCCCTCAAGATCGCCGTCATCGGCGGCGGCATCTTCGGCATCTCCACGGCCGTCCATCTCGCCCGCCTCGGCATAGAAACGACGATCGTCAATGACGGCCCGGTCGCCAATGGCGCATCGTCGCGCTCGCTCGCCTGGCTCAATTCGGCGCGAAAGCGTTCGGCCACCTACCACAGGCTCCGTATGCAGGGCCTCGACCGCTACAGGACGCTTGCGGCCGGGAATGATTGCGGTGCCTGGCTGCGCTTCGATGGCGGCCTCACCTGGGATGCCGACAACGCTTCCAACCAGATCCCGGAAATCTTCCGTCATGAGCAGGCGATCGGCTATGAGACGCGCCTGCTCGCGCCAGGCGATATCGCCGCCGTCACCCCGGGTGTCGATGCAAAGGCGGTTTCGCGTCAGGGTGCGATCTTCAATGCCGACGAAGGATGGGTCGACCTGCCGTCGCTCATCGGCCTGCTGCTGAAGGAGTTTCGCGAACGAGGCGGCCGTCTCATCACCGATGCCGGCCGTGCGGATGTTACTCTTGCGAACGGTCGCGTCACCGGCGTGAAGACTGCCTCCGGCCAAGTGGTCGAGGCCGATGCTGTCGTTGTTGCGACAGGTGCGGGGGTGCCGGCTATGGCGGCGAAGGTGGGCAAACGCATAGGTGACGGCACGACACGCGCGCTGCTTGTCCTCACCAAGCCGCTGCAGCACCCGCTCAGGGCCGTGCTGAACACGCCGCGCGTCGCCATCCGGCCGACGCCCAACGGCGCCTTCGCGCTCGACTCGGCCTGGTCCGAAGATGAAGTAATCGTGGGCGACGACGGCATGTACGAGGCGAAGCCGTCGACCATTGCAGGATTGCTCGATGAAGCCTCCAAGGTGCTGGAGGGAAACCCGACGCTCGCGCTGGCAAGCTATCACACCGGGCCAAAACCAATCCCCTCCGATGGCGAGCCGGTGATCGGCCAATTGACCGGCATTCCGGGCTATCACGTCGTCTTCAGCCATAGCGGCGCGACGCTTGGCCTCGTCGCGGGAGAATTGCTGGCCGGAGAAATCGTCAGCGGGACGCCAAATTCGCTGCTTGAACCGTTTCGCCCTGGACGGTTTGAAAGCTGAGCGGGAGCAAGCGCTCGCCGAATGCCATTTGCCATGCGCGTGAATTTTGGCACAGATTGCGCCTGACTGACCATCGGCGCGAGAAGCAATCAGGCATGGATCATTTCGACCTCGGCTCTTACCGGCGTCCCATCTCCACCCATTCGGCGGAGACGCAGCGCTGGTTCGATATCGGGCTGAACTGGTGCTACGGCTTCAATCACGAAGAAGGGATAAGATGTTTCGAGAAGGCGCTGGAAACGGACCCTGACTGCGCCTTCGTGCACTGGGGCATCGCTTATGCCGCCGGACCTTTCTACAATCTGACCTGGAAGGAGCATGGCGAGGCCGAGGCGAACAGGGCGACGAAACTGTGCTTCGAGCATGTCCAGCTTGCGCGCGCCAATACCGATCAGGCGAGCACGGTCGAAAGGCGGCTGATCGAGGCGCTGGCCTGCCGGTTCCAGAAGCCGCAGCGTGTTACGCCGGCGGAATTCGAGCAATGGGACGATGCCTATGCCGCGGAGATGCGCCGCGTCTATGCAGACTTCCCTAACGACCATGACGTGATGGCGCTCACCGTCGAGGCGCTGATGATGCGCACCGTGCGGCGGCTGTGGAACCTCAAGACCGGCCAGCCGGCGCCGAATTCGGATGTGCTGGAGGCGTTGGAGGTTTGCGAGCGCTCGATCCGGTTATCGGACGAGGCCGGTGTCGCGCAGCATCCGGCGATCATCCATCTGCACATCCATCTCCTGGAGATGTCGACCCAGCCGGAACGCGGCATGCGTTCCGCCGACCGGCTCGGCACGATGTGTCCGGATGCCGGGCACATGAACCACATGCCGGGCCATATCTATGTACTCTGCGGCGAATACGAGAAGGCAAAGCTCGCCAGCGAAAAGGCGGTACGCGCCAACGACCTCTATCTCGCCTATGCGCAGGAGACTTCCTACTACCTGCTCGGCTGCTGCCACGACCTGCATCTGATGATGTTCACCTGCATGTTCCTCGGCCAGTACCAGCCGGCGCTGTGGGCGGCCGACAAGGTGCGCAGCCTGGTGACGCGCGATGTCGTCAGCATCCCCGACCGGCCGAAGCTGACGCAGACGGTGGAGGGCTACCATGCCATGCGATCGCATGTGCAGGTGCGCTTCGGCCGCTGGCAGGAGATCATCGACGAGGCGATGGTTGGAGAGCCCGAACTCTATGTGCTGACCACGGCCATGCAGCACTACGCCAAGGGCGTCGCGTTTGCGACGCTGCGGGACTTCTCCGCAGCGGAACGGGAGCGCGAGCGCTTCCACCTTCATCTGAGCCGCATACCGCCGGAGCGGCGCTTCCTCAGTAACCCGACCCGCGCCTCGCTCGCCGTCGGCGCTGCCTTGCTCGACGGCGAGCTCGCCTACCATCAGGGCCGTCATGAGGAGGCCTACGTTCACCTTCGGCAAGCGGTCGAGCTCGACGACAATCTCTCCTACACCGAACCCTGGGCATGGATGCACCCGCCGCGCCATGCGCTGGCCGCCCTGCTTCTCGACCAGGGTCACGTTGAAGAGGCCGAGCAGGTTTATCGCGACGATCTCGGCCTCAGCGGCACGGTGCAGCGCTGTGCGCAGCATCCGGACAATGTCTGGGCGCTGCACGGGCTGGTGGAATGCCTGAAGCGCCGCGGCGAGACTGACGAGCTTCCGCTGCTGCAGGCGAGGCTCGCCGCCGCGCTGGCCAGAACGGACGTACCGATCACCTCGTCCTGCCTCTGTCGGACAAGCGTCCAGTCAGGGCACAGTTGCTGCCATTGAGGCACCTCAAGTCACCTTCACCGGTGCCGCCGCTCTCAGCAGCATGCCGAACAGGTCGCGCGGTTCGTCGGGATCGGCCAGCATGTCGAGCTCCTGGTAGAGGCCGGTCGATGCCAGTTGGTCGCGGACATAGCGCAGCGCCGAAAAATCCTCGATGGCGAAGCCGACGGAATCGAACAGGGTGATCTGGCCGGGCTCGCGCCGGCCCTTTGCCACGCCGGTGATGACCTGCCACAGCTCGGTTACCGGATGGTTGGTGGGAAGCTGCTGGATCTCGCCCTCGATGCGGGTCTGCGGCGGGTATTCGACGAAAATGTCTGAGCGCAGCAGGATGTCGCGGTGCAGCTCGGTCTTGCCGGGACAATCGCCACCGACCGCGTTGATGTGGACACCGGAGCCGACCATGTTGTCGGTGAGAATGGTGGCGTACTGCTTGTCGGCGGTGACGGTGGTGATGATCTGAGCGCCCTCGACTGCCTCCTGCGCGGTGGCGCAAGCGACCATATCGAAGCCGAGGCCGGCGAGATTGCGGATGCATTTTTCCGTCGCCGCGCGATCAATGTCGAAGAAGCGCAATCTGCGCACGCCGAGCAGCGCCTTGAAAGCCAGCGCCTGGAATTCGGCCTGGGCGCCATTGCCGATCAGCGCCATGCAATCGGCGCCGGCAGGCGCCAGGTGCTTTGCCGCCAGCGCCGACATCGCCGCCGTGCGCAGCGCCGTCAGTATGGTCATTTCCGACAGCAGCACCGGATAGCCATTGTGGACGTCGGCCAGCATGCCGAAAGCGGTTACCGTCTGGCGGCCTTCGCGCATGTTCTTGGGATGGCCGTTGACATATTTGAAGCCATAGACCTCGCCATCGCTGGTCGGCATCAGTTCGATGACGCCCTCGGCGCTGTGCGAGGCGACGCGCGGCGTCTTGTCGAAGGCCTCCCAGCGGCGGAAGTCGTCCTCGATGTAGGCAGCAAGCTCGGTAAGAAAACGCTCGACGCCGATCTTCAGCACCAGCTTCATCATGTGATCGACGCTGACGAAGGGAACGATGTTGAGATTAGGGATCATGGTCTCGCGTGCTCCCGCCTTTGCCGACGGCAATCAGTCATTGCGCTGAGCATTATACGCCTTCATCACGCAAGCGAGTGCGGGATCGCGCGGCTCAAGCGCCCAATCGCAGCGCTGGTGGCCACGAGCAGGCGCAGCCTTCAGCCACGTTCGGGCTGAAGGCCAATGTGCAGGAGCTTCATGATATGGTGAGAACGCTCCCCGTCAGGAGAAGATCTCCGCCAGTTCATCGACGCTGGTGCCTTCCTTGACCTGGCGCAGCTCGACATAGCTGACCGCGGCGGCGACCGACAGCACCATCGACACCACGCTCTGCACCAGCCCCTCCAGGATGGAAGCGACAGTGCCGTGAAACAGGTAGACAACCACGCCAACCGCCCCCTGGATGACCATGGCGATGATGATCAAAACCAGGAACAGGCCGAACAGCGACCAGCGGCTGCCCTTGGTCAGAGCACGGCTGCGCGACATGGAACCGAACACTCCGAGCCGCTCCTGGATCAGAACCGGCACCGACACCGACCAGCCGAGCCACAGGATGACGCCGGGCACGATCAAGGCGATCATGGCCAGGCCCGACCCCAGAGCAACGAGGAAACCTATCGCCAGGGTCGGCAGCAAAAAGCGGGTGGCGATCTGGAGGCTGTCGCCAAGGGTCGGCCGCTTGCCGTTCAAATCCTCGATGGTGGCCCGCACAAGCGCCGACTGCAGCAGCAGCGCCAGCATGGAGCTTATGAGAACGGCAACAACCGTGATCCAGGGATTGCCAAACGCGAAGGTGGGGTCTGCCGCGGCGCCAGGATCGGTCTGCAAGATCGCTTGCATGCGCGATTCGGTCCAAAGTCGAAAAACAACCGTCGGCACACCTGAAAACAGCAAAGCCAAACCAATGCAAAGACCGATGTTGCGACCGATTACGGCAAATGTGTTGTTGAACACCCTGCCGAACTGAAATTTCTCCGGCCGTTCCATTGTCGTCGAAGTCATGATGCACCCCCCGTGCTCACCGCCGCGTGTAGGTTGGCGGACTCGACAGTAAATTTGCCAAGATTGAACGTCGCCGTCCAGCCCACTTGCAATTCTTATTCTGCATTGCCACTGTCGGTGCGGAACCGCAGGTTGCAGGGGGCGAGCGGGTGGCAAATGCAGGGCTGGGCACAGCGGACGCCGAATGGCTGGCCAAGATGCACAAGCAGCTGCTCTCGGATGATTCGATCCAGTTCGGTCTGCCGGCCCTTGTTCAGCCTGAACCGCCCGAATGGCTGAAGCCGTTGCTGGAGATGCTGGAGCGGCTCGGTCCCTATATGATCTATCTGTTCTGGGCCGCGGTGATATCGGGTGCGGCCATCATCCTTTTGTTGATCGTGCTTGAAGTGAAAGGCATCGCCTGGCGCCTGCCGTGGCGGCGCGCGCGCAAGGAGACCGAGGCGGAAGAGGCATGGCGCCCCGACGCAGGCGCGGCCCAGATCCTGCTGTCGGAAGCGGACGCGCTTGCCGCGCGTGGCGACTATGACGAAGCGGTCCATCTCCTGCTTCGCCGCAGCGTCGCCGACATTGCCGGACGGCTGCCCGACTTCCTGCGGCCGTCGCTGACGTCGCGCGACATTGCCAATGCGCCTTCCCTGCCGGCACGCGCCCGCGGCGCGTTCAGCGAGATCGCGCGGATCGTCGAGGCCGCCCTGTTCGCCCGTCGGCCGGTCGGCGCCGAAGGCTGGCAACAGGCGCGCGGCGCTTATGAGCGATTCGCCTTCCGGGATGCCTGGGCATGAGTGCTTCGGCAGCCGAAGTTCCGTCGCAGGAACCGTTCAGCCGCAGAACGCTGTTCTGGGGTATTTTCGCCAGCCTGCTTGCGGCGGCCGGCTTCTTCCTGCTCTCCACCTATGCCCCCGATTTCCGTACGCCTGGCAATGGCGGGCCAACGCCATTGTCCAAGGGCGGCTCCGGCTATGCCGGCCTGGTGGAATGGCTGAAATTAACCGGCGAGCCACCTTCGATGGCGCGCAACGAGGACGACCTTGCCAGCGACAAATTGCTGATCGTCACCATCTCGCCCGCGAGCGACCCGGAGGCGCTCACCCGGATACTCGATCTGCGCAAAGACCTCAGCACGCTCTTCGTGCTGCCGAAATGGCAGACGTTCCCGCTGCCGGAGCACGAAGGCTGGGAGACGAAAGTCGGGCGGCTGCCCGACACGGTCGTGAATGAATGGCTCGGCCGCATCACCAAGGCAAAGCTCGGCGTCGGCCAAAGCACGGTCGAGAAACTCGACATCGAAGACAGGCTGGTAGCCGCGCCCGAGGATATGCAGTGGGTGGCCGAGGAGCATCCGCTGATCGCGGCGGGCAACGGCAAGGCTGTTCTCACCGAACTCGCCGACAAGCCTTTCTACATCCTGACCGACCCCGACCTGATCAACAACGCTGCGCTCAAGGACCCCGACAAGGCAGCGGCGGCGCGCGACATGATCGCCTTTCTGACACCCGATGAGGGCGAGGTCATGTTCGACCTCACCCTTCACGGCGCGGGGCGCAAATACGATCTCGCCAAGCTCCTAGTCGAGCCGCCGTTCCTGGCGCTGACGCTGACCATCCTCGCCGCTTCGGCGCTGGCCTTCCTGCACGGCCTTGGCCGTTTCGGGCCACCGCGTGCCGAGGAGCGCGCTATCGCCTTCGGCAAGCGGGCGCTGGTCGACACCACGGCGATGCTGCTCAGGCGCGCCGGTCGGCTGGAGGAGCTGGGCGACCGCTATGGCGCCCTGGCGCGGGCGCGCGCCGCGGCACTGCTCGGCGCGCCGCACGGCCTGCAGGGCGAAGCGCTCGACCACTGGCTGGATTCCCGCGACAAGGATGAAGCCGGCGGCTTTACTGTGCGCCTGCAGGCCGCAAACAATGCCAGGACCCTGGCGCAAATGCATGAGGCGGCCGAGCGGCTGCACGACTGGACGGCAAGGAGGCTCAGTGAACGTCGATGATGTGAAGACCCTGGCGAATGCGATCAGGGAAGAGGTGGCGAAGGCGATTACGGGCCAGCATGACACGGTCGACCTGATGCTGACCGCCTTGTTCGCCGGCGGGCATATCCTGCTCGAAGGCCCGCCGGGCACCGCCAAGACGATGACGGCGCGCTGCTTCGCGCAGGCGCTCGGCGTCGCCTATGGGCGCATCCAGTTCACACCCGACCTGATGCCCGGCGATATCGTCGGATCGAACATCTACAATTTCCAGACCGGGCAATTCACGCTGACGCGCGGCCCGATCTTCTGCGACCTGCTGCTTGCCGACGAGATCAACCGCACGCCGCCGAAGACGCAGGCAGCGCTGCTGGAAGCCATGCAGGAACACGCCGTGACCTTCGACGGCACCACGCATTCGCTCGGCCAGAACTTCATGGTGGTGGCGACGCAAAACCCGATCGAGCATCAGGGCGTCTATCCGCTACCCGAAGCCCAGCTCGACCGCTTCCTGTTCAAGCACCGGCTGAGCTACCCCGACGCGCAGGAGGAACGCGCCATCATCATCCACCATGGCGGCGGTTCCGCCTCGCATGACATCAAGCAATACGGCATCGAGGCGCAGACCGACCGCAAGACGCTGGAGAAGGCGCTTGCCACCGTCGGCGATGTCACGCTCGTCGACGACGTCGTCGGCTACATTGCCTCGCTGGTGCGCGCCACACGCCAAAGCCCGGAACTGGAAGTCGGCGCCAGCCCACGCGCCGGCGCAATGCTCGCCCGCGCGGCGCGCGCCAGGGCGGCGCTCGACGGCCGCGCCTATGTCATCCCCGACGACGTCAAGGCGCTCGCCGTGCCGGCTCTGCGCCACCGCGTCATTCTCTCGCCGGCGGCGCAGATCGACGGGCGGCTGGTGGAGCAGATCGTCTCCGACCTCGTCGACCAAACGGAAGCGCCGCGTTGATCTATCCCAGCGGCAGAGCGATCTGGGCAGCGGCGGCAGGGGCCATCCCTGCCTTTCTGGTGGCGCTGGCATTGCCGTCGCTCTGGTATCTCGGCTTGCTGTGGATCTGCCTGCTGCTTGCCTTCCTGGCGGTGGATGCGGCCGCCGGGCGCGGACGGGCATCGCTCAGCGCCAGTCTCGACGCGCCGCCGCAGATCGGCGTCGGAGGTCGCTTCAACCTGCAGATCGCCGCTCGCTTTGCCGGCCGGCCGCGACCACTGCAGGCGCGGGTCGGGCACGATACACGGCTGGCGCCGGTCGCCGGCAGTGGCGGCGCGCTGGCTCCGACCAGGGACGGCGGAACGCTCGACCTGCAGTTCGAGGCATTGCGGCGCGGCATTGCCAGCTTCGACCGCCTGTGGCTGCGCTGGCGTGGACCGTTCGGGCTGGTCTGGAACCAGGTCGTGCTGCCGATGGACAAGAAGGTGGCGGTGCTGCCCGACGTCAGCAGTGCCCGCGACGAGGCGATCACGCTTCTGCAGCGATCGGCACTGGCCGACGGCCATGCGCAAAGGCGAGCCGGCCAGGGTCGCGAGTTCGAGTCGCTGAAGGATTATCAGCCCGGCATGGGCCGGCGGATGATCGACTGGAAGCGCAGCGCTCGCCATGGCAAGCTTTTGGCGCGCGAATTCCGGGTCGAGGAGAACAACAACATCGTGCTCGCCATCGACAGCGGGCGCCTGATGTGCGAGCCGGTCGACGGCGTGCCGAAGGTCGACCGTGCGGTGACGGCCGCACTTTTGTCGGCCTTCATCGCGCTGAAGGGCGGCGACATGGTCAGCCTGTTCTCGTTCGATGCGCGGCCGCGTGTCACCAGCGGTTCGGTGCGCGGCTCTGCCAGCTTCGCGATGATCCAGAAGCGGGCAGCCGAGATCGACTATTCCAGCGAGGAGACCAATTTCACGCTGGCGCTGACCACGCTGTCGGCCAAGCTCGACCGGCGCTCGCTGGTCATCGTCTTCACTGATTTCGTCGACCCGATCAGCGCCGAACTGATGCTGCGCACCGTCGGCCGGCTGACCGAACGGCATCTGGTGCTGTTCATGATGATGAAGGATGTCGAGTTGGAGACGCTGGCCGACATGTCGCCCGCCTCCCCCGAAGACGTCGCGCGCGCCGTCACCGCCGGCAACCTGCTCAGGGAGCGGCAAGTGGTGATCGGCCGTCTCAGGTTGCTCGGCGCGCATGTCATCGAGGCCAGCCATCAGCGGCTGGGCCCGGCGCTGGTCGAGCGCTACCTGCAGCTGAAGCAGGAGGATCTGTTGTGACGATGCAAGCCGGCACGAACGCGGTACGCCAGTCGCTGGCCAGCTTCCGCCAGGAGCGCGAGGCCGACTGGAAGGCTTTCGAGGCGCTGCTGGCCCGCGTCGAAAAACGGGCGCCCCGCGCGCTGTCGGAAGAAGAATTGCTGTCGCTGCCCCTGCTCTACCGGTCGGCGCTGTCTTCGCTGTCGGTGGCGCGCGCGACATCGCTCGACAATGCCCTGGTCTCCTATCTCGAATCGCTCTGCCTGCGCGGCTATTTCTACCTCTATGGCGCGCGCCGCGGCCTGCGGCAGCGCATCGGCGATTTCTTCCTGCATGACTGGCCGCATGCCATACGCGACCTGTGGCGCGAGACGCTGGTGTCCGTCGGGCTGACTGCGGTAGGCGCCGGCGCCGGCTATTGGCTGGTGGCGTCCGACAAGGGCTGGTACGACGCCATCATCGCGCCTGGCCTTGCCGGCGGGCGCAATCCGGATTCGTCGGCAGAGATGCTGCGCAGCGTGCTTTATGACGGCGCCAGCAGCGAATTCCTGTCGAGCTTCGCCGCCTATCTTTTCACCCACAATACCCAGGTGGCGATCCTGGCCTTCGCGCTTGGCTTCGCCTTTGCCGTGCCCAGCGTGCTGCTCATCCTGATGAACGGCTGCATGCTCGGCGCGCTGTTCCAGGTCTATGCAGCCAAAGGGCTGGGCTTCGAACTCGGCGGCTGGCTCTCCATCCATGGCACCACCGAGATGTTCGCTATCGCGCTGGCGGGTGCCGCCGGCATGCGGATCGGCACGCGCATCGCCTTTCCCGGCGAACTGCCCCGCATGGCGGCCGCCGCCCAGGCCGGGCGGGTGGCCGCGACGGCCATGGTCGGCGTCGTGGTTATGCTTTTGTTTGCCGGCCTGCTCGAAGGCATCGGCCGGCAGACGATCACCAGCGATGGCGTGCGCTATGCCATAGGCGGCGGCATGCTGGCGCTTTGGAGCGCCTATTTCTACCTATTCCGGCTGGTGCGGCATGGCTAGGCGCGCTGCCTTTGTAGCGGCACGACCGTTGATCACGCCGGAGGGTGTCGATCTCAGGATCAGGCTTGCCGACGCCGGCACGCGAGCTTCCGCCTTCCTGCTCGATGTCGTGATCATCTCGACCGCGGCGGTGGTCATCACCATCGTCGCGCTGTTCGGGTTGAGAGGCCTTGGCGCCCACGAACTGCAGCCGCTCTTCATCGTCTGGATCATCCTGATCTTCCTGCTGCGCAATGCCTATTTCATCGCCTTCGAGGCCGGCCGGCGCGCCGCGACGCCCGGCAAGCGTATCGTCGGCATACGGGTCGCCTCGCGCAGCGGCGCGGGTCTCACGATCGATCAGGTGATAGCGCGCAATCTGATGCGCGAGATCGAGATCTTCCTGCCGCTGTCCATCCTCGCCGGGCGCGGCGGCACGGGCGTCGCCGACACGCTGACGACGATCTTCGGGCTGGTGTGGGCGCTGATGTTCGCGCTCTTCCCGCTTTTCAACCGCGACCGCCTGCGCATCGGCGACCTGTTGGCCGGCACCTGGGTGGTCGAGGCGCCGAAGCTCGCGTTGGTCGAGGATCTGTCCGCCAGACAGGATCCGGTCGCCAAAGCGTTCCATTTCAGCCAAGCCCAGCTCGACGCCTATGGCATCGCCGAACTGCACAAGCTGGAAGAGGTGCTGCGCCGCGACGATTATTTCGCACTCAGGGCCGTGGCCGAGACGATCGGGCGCAAGATCGGCGCCGCACCACAGGCGCCGGATTCAAGGGCCTTCCTCACCGCCTACTACGGCGAGCTCAGGGCGCATCTGGAACGCAAGCTGCTGCTTGGCAACCGCAAGGCGGACAAGCATGCACGGTAGACGCATTTTTGCTACAGTTACGACGTTAAAAACAAAAACAAGCAGATTAAGGCAATGCCCATTGTTTGCATGAATCGAACTATCAGCGCCTGTCTTTCAATTAACTTTTCCCTAAAACCTCTCTCGTGGTCGTCGTACTTCAAATAACCATAAAACACAACCAAAGACAATACGAATAAACAAATACCCCTCATAGAATAACTTTTACGAAAGTATCCTTCTCCGTATACGACTATCCATCCACCAATTCCGTTGATAACTAGAATTGAAATAACAAACACAGATATCATCAAAAAGATATATAACGCCTTTAGGCTAATTTGCGGACCGCTCCTTACATTCATCATTACCGGTTCACCATATGCTCGCCATCTCTCGAAAACTCACATGCTGACAGAAGCTCGGTTCCAGTCAGTGCAGCCCTCTCGCCTACCCCACCCACTTCTCGTAGTCGGACACCAGCAGATGCACCGGCGCGACATCCTCGTCGATGTTGGAAAAACGGCCGATCGGCTCGCGGAAGACGTTGTCGGTGAGGTCGTCGTTGACGGTCGAGACCTCGCCGATCAGCACGTCCTTGCCTTCGGCCCAGAAGGCGTGCCAGACGCCCGGCATTAGTGTAACGCTCTGGCCCGGATCGAGCTTCAGCAGCCCGCCGGCCGGCAATCTGTGGATGGTTCCGTCGACAGGCACCGACACTTCGGCCTTCGGATCGATGCCGCCGTCGCGATCGTGCATGAACAGTTCCAGCACCAGCTTGCCACCGCCGCGGTTGATGATGTCCTCGGCCTTGATGTTGTGGCGATGCATCGGCGACAGCTGGTCCTTGCGCGAGATCATGATCTTCTCGGCATAGAGCATGCCCATGCCCTTTTTCATGTCCGCGTAGACGCCGTTACGCACGGTGAACAGGAACAGGCCGAGTTCGTCGAACTTCTCCTGGCCGTAGTCGGTGATGTCCCAACCGAGGCGCGAGGTGAAAATGGCCGCGGAATCAGCCTTGCGCGCCTTCATCTCTTCTGGGCTCCAGTAGGCGAAGGGCGGCATGATGTAACCGAACGAGCGGATGAAGGCGTCGGCGTCGCGGATGATGTCGTTGATGGTGGAGCGTTTCATGGTCGTGATCCCTTCTTCAGGCGGCGCCTACAGCGCATAGCCGAACACCGATCCGGTGTCGACGCAAACTCTATACTGGCCTCATGACATCCGGACCGATCAGGGTCATAAGTCCAGGCAAATCCCAAGGTGACAATCCCATGCGCAGCATAGACGACCTCGATACGCCGGCGATCCTGATCGATGCCGCCCGCGCCGAAGCCAACATCGCAAGGGCGCAGGCGCATGCCGACCGCCATGGGCTGAAGCTCAGGCCGCACGTCAAGACCCACAAGCTGCCCTACTGGGCGAAGAAGCAGGTTGCGGCCGGCGCGGTCGGCATCACCTGCCAGAAGATCGGCGAGGCCGAGGTCATGGCCGATGCTGGGCTGACCGATATTTTTCTCCCTTACAATATCCTTGGCCGGGCGAAGCTGGAACGGCTGAAGGCACTGCACGGCCGCGTAACCCTATCGGTGACGGCGGATAGCATGGACACGCTGATGGGACTTGCCGACACTTTCACCGATGCCGGCCATCCCCTGCCGGTGCTGGTCGAATGCGACACCGGCATGGGCCGCTGCGGTGTGCAATCGGCCGACGAAGCGGTGGCGCTGGCGCGCGAGATCGACAAGGCCAGAGGCCTTCGCTTCGGCGGGCTGATGACCTATCCGGCGGCAGGCCGCGCGGCGCAGGCCGAGGCGTGGCTCGTGGATGCCAAACAAGCGCTGGCGGCAGCGGGCCTCGAATGCCAGCGCATCTCCAGCGGCGGCACGCCCGATATGTGGCGCTCGGGCGAGGACAGCGTCGTCACCGAGTACCGTCCCGGCACCTACATCTACCTCGACCGCTACCAGGTCGCCAAAGGCGTCGGCAGCCTCGACGGTTGTGCGCTGACGGTGCTGTCGACGGTGGTCAGCCACCCGACGCCGGCGCGGGCCATCCTCGATGCCGGCAGCAAGGCGCTGTCCAGCGACACGCTGGGGCTGGTGGATTTCGGCGAGCTGCTGGGCATTCCGGGCGCCAGGGTCACCGGCTTGAGCGAAGAGCATGGCAATGTCACGCTTTCGGATGGCGCCAAGCTTCGCATCGGCGAGCGCGTGCGCGTCGTGCCCGACCATTGCTGCGTCGTCACCAATCTGTTCGACCAGGTGCATCTGATCGACGGCGACAAAGTGCTGGAAACGCTGCCGGTGGCTGCGCGCGGCCGGATGGGGTGAGGAGCGGTAGCTGATCTTCGACTGAGGTCAGTTAGCCTGCCGCGCCGCCACACGCCGCATCGAAATCACGCGGCGCCGGCGGATTTCCGTGCGCATGGCCATCAGATGCAGGGCGAAGAACAGCACGGTGAAGCCGAGCGCCATCGCCAGCAGCGGCCGCAACATCGAGGGATCGATGGCCGAGCCGCCCATGCGGAACACCGAAGCCGGCTGGTGCAGCGTGTTCCACCAGTCGACCGAGAATTTGATGATCGGGATGTTGATAAAGCCGACCAGCGTGATGATGGCAGCGGCCCAGGCGGCGCGGCTTGCGTCATCGAGTGCCCGGGTCAGTGCGATGATGCCGAGATACATCAGGAACAGCACGAAGACCGAGGTTAGTCGCGCGTCCCACACCCACCAGGTGCCCCACATCGGCTTGCCCCAGATCGAACCGGTGATCAGCGCAAGTGCCGTAAAGACGGCGCCGATCGGTGCCGCCGATTTCAGCGCCACGTCGGCCAGCGGATGGCGCCAGACCAGCGTGCCCAACGCCGAGATCGCCATCAGCGTGTAGCACATCATGGCGAGCCAGGCGAAAGGCACGTGGATGTACATGATCCGCACGGTGATGCCCTGCTGGAAATCCTCAGGTGCTGCGAAGCTCATATAGAGGCCGGCAGCGAGCAGGATGGCGGCGACCGAAGCCAGCCACGGCACGAGCCTGTCGGCCAACCCGACGAAGCGTGTCGGATTGGCAATATCCATCCAGCCGGTGCGGCGTGAGGTGGTGTCGCTCATGCGGCCCTACATAGACCGGCGGGGTGATCGCAGCAATCGATCATCGATGTCGCAGGTCGAAGATTGCGGGCCCCGGGCAAAACCCGGGACCAGGCAATTCAGGCGGCCTCGCCCTGCTGCACGGTGCGGCTGAGGCGGCGGACCTCTTCGTCGTTGAGCAGGCCGCCGGCGCGCAGCAGGCTGGCGAAGCGGCCGTTGCGCAGCGACAGTTCGGCAAAGCCGCCGAACTCGACCACCCTGCCCTTGTCCATGAACACGACCAGGTCAGCGTCGCGGACCGTGGTCAGGCGGTGGGCGATGATGAAGGTGGTGCGATCGCGGCGCAACTCGTCGATCGCTTCCTTGACACGGTCCTCGGTCTCGACGTCGAGCGCGCTGGTGGCCTCGTCGAGGACCAGGATCGGCGCATCCTTGAGCACGGCGCGGGCGATGGCGATGCGCTGGCGCTCGCCGCCCGAAAGCTGGCCGCCGCGCTCGCCGACGACGGTGTCATAGCCGGAGCTCTTCGACAGGATGAAATCCTGCGCGGCGGCGGCATTGGCGGCGGCGTGGACCTCGTCATAGGTCGCCTCGGCGCGGCCGACGCGGATGTTGTCCTCGATCGAGCGGTTGAGCAGGCCGGCGTCCTGGAACACGGTGGCTATCGAATGGCGCAGCGACTTGCGGGTCACCGAGCGGGTATCGATGCCGTCGATCAGGATGCGGCCGCTGGACGGCGTGAAGACGCGCTGCAGCAGGTTGATGAGCGTCGTCTTGCCGGCGCCCGTCGGGCCGACGATGGCGACCGTCTGGCCTGCCTGGACTTCGAACGACACGTCGTCGACACCCTGGCCGGAATTGGCGAACTCAAAGCCGACATGTTCGAAACGGACGTGACCGGTGACGTTGACGAGGTCGCGCAGACCGTCGGGCTCGGCGGTTTCGGCGGCCGAGTCCTCGAGGCGGTAGAAGTCCTCGAGCTTGGCGCGGGCCTCGGAGATCTGGTTGGCGAAGGCCGACATCTGGTCGAGACGGGCGATCAGCAGCGTGGCGAAGCCGGTAAAGGCGATGACGTCACCGATGCGCAGCTGGCCATGGGTGACCAGATAGGCGCCGATCAGCAGCACGATCATCATCGAGATGGTCGACGACAGGCGATGCAGCGCGTTGGCGATCGCCCACCAATCGAGCACCGGGTTCTGCGCATCGAGCAGGTTCTTGACGTAACGCTTCAGCGCCTCGGTCTCATGGCCGATGCGGTTGTAGCTCTGCAGCACGGCGACGTTGCTGACGGAGTCGGTCACATGCGCGAACACGGTGTGGTAGTGCCGCTCGACCGCTGCCTGGCCTGCCTTGGTGCGGCGCATGACCAGCCGGCCGATGCCGACATAGAGGGCGCCGAGCGCAAGCAACACCATCGACATGCGAACGTCCATGCTGAGCGCGGTCGGGATCAGCAGCGCCAGGGCGACGACCGTCGACAGATGCTGGCGCATGAATTCGAGCCACAGGCTGAACAGGGTCTCTACCGCGCGCAGCAGCGTGTGGAGCGAATTGGAGGTGCCGCGCTGGTGATGCCAGGCGAGCGGCATCGTGATCACGCGCTCGAACGACTGGCACAGAACTTCGCTGCGCCGCTTATGAGCGAAACGGTCGGCGCCGCGCGCCACCAGCACGAAGGCGACGATGTTGAACGCACCGAGGCCGGCCCACAGTCCCAGCGTCGAGAACACCGAGCCATGCTCGGAGATGGCATCGATCACTCGTCCGAACATGATCGGCTCGAGGATGGCGATAACGGCGAGCGCAACGTTCGCGCCGCAGATCAGCGCAACGCGCTTTCTGTCGGCCGCGAGATAACCCAGCGCTCTCCAGTAGATTTGCAGAAGGGACACTTCAGCTACTCCGCCAAAAACATTATTGTGCACCGCACCATTTCTTGACACGTACCGGTTAACGTGTCGCAAAACAATGCCCGTCTACCTCTTCCGTTCCCAATTCGCGAACAAAAGATGACGACGCTGCGAAATCTGTCGTGATCACCTAACGGTTTGAGATAAAAGGTGAAATGTCAGCCTTGCGGCAAAATCATGGCAGCGCCGAAGCGCTGCCACATTTTTAATCACCGGAAGCTTGCGTAGCTGAACCTAATAGGCCGAACCGCCCATTCGCCAAGGTCATGCGCAAATAAAGACTTCAGAGTACTGCCCGCCCCGAAGGACGTGCAGATAGTGCTTCAAGCCTTTGATTTCACGCAGGTATCCTGACAACCACATCGACCTTGTCGCCGGCTTTCGGCTCAAAGGACGAGGATTTTGTCTTGGTTCCATTGACCTCGAGCGAGATGGATTTGGCCTTTTTGTCGCGGATGACACGAACCTTGACCTCGGCCTCCAGCATCTTGAGCGTCGCCGCATAGCCGTCCCAATGGCCGGGGAGTTTCGGCCGGAACGTGATCTGCTTGCCGCGCCGCTCGATGCCCAGAATGCCTTCGACCGCAGCCCGGTAAAGCCAGCCGGCCGACCCGGTGTACCAGGTCCAGCCGCCACGACCGCCCTTGCCTTCCCCGGCATAGATGTCGGCCGCCACGACATAGGGCTCGACCCGATAATGCTCGGCGGCAGCCTCGTCGGCGGAATGGTTGACCGGGTTCAGCATCGAGAAGCATCGGTAGGCGTCGTCGGTGCGGCCCATCTCGGCCAGCGCGATGACGAACCATGTCGCCGCGTGGGTGTACTGGCCGCCGTTCTCGCGTACGCCCGGCGGGTAGCTCTTGATGTAGCCCGGGTCCTTGTCGGTCCTGGAGAAGGGCGGCGTGAACAGCTTGACGATCTTGAGTTCGTCGTCGACGAGCATCTTTGTCGCCTGCTGCATGGCGGTGGTCGAGCGTGCCGGATCGCCCTCACCCGACAGCACGCTCCACGACTGAGCGATGGAGTCGATCTTGCACTCTGCGGAGTTGTGCGAGCCGAGCGGGCTGCCGTCGTCGAAGCTGCCGCGGCGATACCATTGGCCGTCCCAGGCCGTGCTTTCCAGCGCCCGCTTCAGCGCGTCGGCGTGCTTTGTCCAGGTTTGCGCGCGCTTGGTGTCGCCCTGCATCTTGGCGACGGGGGCGAAGTCGCCCAGCGTCTTCAAGAGGAACCAGCCCAGCCAGACGCTCTCACCCTTGCCGCCTTCGCCGACGCGGTTCATGCCGTCGTTCCAGTCGCCGCCGAGGATCAGCGGCAAGCCGGCGGGGCTGCTGCGCTTGATGGCAAGATCGAGCGCCCGCGCGCAATGGTCGTAGAGCGAGGCATGCGTCTTGGAAATCTCCGGCGTGAAGAAGGCATCGTGCTCGCCTTCGCCGAGCTCCTGCCCGTCGATGAACGGCAACTGCTCCTTCAGGATGCCGGCATCGCCGGTCACATCGATGTAGCGGCTGGTGGCGTGGGCGAGCCAGACCACGTCGTCCGAGATCATGGTGCGCACACCGGCGTCGGTGCGCGGCAGCCACCAATGCTGCACGTCACCCTCGGGGAACTGCCGGCGCGCCGCGTTGAGGATCTGGTCGCGCGCCAGTTTCGGGTCATGAACCAAGAGCGCCATCGTGTCCTGCAGCTGGTCGCGGAAGCCGAAGGCGCCGCTCGCCTGGTAGAAGGCGGAGCGGGCACGGATGCGGCAGGCGAGGCTCTGGTAGGGCAGCCAGTGGTTGACCATGGCGTCGAGCGCCTTGTCGGGCGTTTCGACCTGGATGGTATCGAGGAAGCCGCGCCAGACGCGCTCATTGTCGGCCAGACGCTGGTCGAAATCCTTGCCGCGATGGGTCTGCACCAGCGCGCTCGCCTCTTCGACAGAGGCCGCGTCGCCGAGCAGCCAGAAAAGCGTCACGTCGCCGCCGGCGGGGATGTCTACGTCACTGGCGATCGCGGCACAGGGATCATCACCGGCTTCGACGCGGTCGGACAGGTTAGCGCCGGCCAGCACCGCCTGCGGATACTCGCTGCTGCCGTGCCGGCCGATGAACTCGCCACGGTCCGCCGTCACCGAATGCACCGGGCCGCCGGCGGCCAGGAAGGCCACCCGCTCGCTGAAATCGAGCCCATAGGGATTTTTCGCCAGCAGCGCGCCGGTCGCGGCATCCCGCGACGGGACGATGGTCGCCGCTGTGCGCGAGCGATGGCTGCCAAGCACCCATTCGGCATAGGCATAGATGCGCAGCCGCGCCGACACCGAGCCGGAATTCTGGATGCGCAGCCGGGTGATCTTCACCGGATCGTCCGGGTCCACCACATGCGTCAGGTCCATCGACAGCGGCCCGCGCTTAGAGCGGAAGGTCGAAAAACCCTGCCCGTGCCATGTTTCGTAGGTCAAGGCGGGATCGCGCAGCACGGCGGCCGTCGGCGAGAATGCCTTGCCGCTGGCGTGGTCGTAAATGTAGATGCCCTCGCTCGGCCGGTTCGAGACAGGATCGTTCGACCATGGCGTCAGCTGGTAGTCGCGGCTGTTGCGGCTCCAGGTGAAGGCCGCGCCCTCGGCCGAGACATGGAAGCCAAACGAAGGGTTGGAGATGACGTTGATCCAGGGCTGCGGCGTCGTGCGGTGGCCGGTCAAACGGGTGACGTAGTGGCGGCCGTCGCCGTCGAAGCCGCCAAAACCGTTCCAGAGGCTCAAGCCGCTGCCGTCGGCGCTGCTTTCTGCCGAGGAGCGCGTCATGAAGGCCGGTGCCGGCAGCGATGGCTCGCGAGGGCCCGCCGCGCCCGGCGCCGGCTGCAGGGCGTCACGCGCCTGCAGCGCCGCCGCCTCGGCGCGCTCGATCTGGTCGAAGATGGTGCCGTTGCGCGTGTGCAGCACGACGCGGGCAACCGCGAGCAAGGTCTTATAGGTGGCCTCGTCCATCAGGTCGCGGCGCACGGCGAAGATGTGCTGGCGCGGTCCGAGCTCCTTGCCGCGCAGGCGGGCGTTTTCGCACAGCGTCTCGACCGCCCTTTGCAGGTCCTGCACGTAGGAGGACGCCTGCTCGTTGACGACGACGAAGTCGATCATCATGCCGCGGGCGCGCATGTATTCCTGGAAGCGCAGCGCCTGGGCGACGATCTCGAGGTCGGCGACGTCGCCGATGCGGACCAGGAAGATCGGGAAGTCGCCGGAGATGCTGGTCGGCCACAGGCTCGACTGCTTGCCGAGACCCGACGCGATGGATTCGGCC
Organism: Mesorhizobium amorphae; assembly: GCF_014843845.1. Classification (GTDB taxonomy): domain Bacteria; phylum Pseudomonadota; class Alphaproteobacteria; order Rhizobiales; family Rhizobiaceae; genus Mesorhizobium; species Mesorhizobium amorphae_A. The sequence continues at coordinate 132,701 of NZ_JHQS01000062.1, forward strand.
GGCAGGCGCAGGAACGGATCGGGATAGACCAGATAGCGCGCCAGCTTCTGCACATTGGCGGCGTCGGTCAGGCTGAGGCCGAGATGGCGGGTCTGCACCTGGCTGCGGGTCCAGGCGAGCATCGCCTGGCGGGCGAAGCTTTCCGGATGGTCGAGCCGGGCGATGGCTTCGTCGAGCTCGGCGCGGTTGGCGCCGACGACGGTCCAGAAGGTCAGCGATATCTTCTTGTTGGCGGGTACGCGCACCTGCCGGCGAAGGGCTGCGACCGGATCCAGCGTGAAGCCGGAATGGCCGCCGAGCTTGGCGCCGGGATCGAAGGCAGCCGCATCGACGATGGTGCGGCCGCGGCCGATGAAGGCACGCCGGTCGGTCTCGGCCTCGGCATCGCGCGCCGGCCCCGAAGGATCGGTGACGAAATGCGCCATGGTGAGGTCGGGTTCGTTCTTCTCGCGCTTGCGCCTGGTGGCGAAGATGGCGCCCTTGTTGGGCGCGATCTCGGTCTCGAGGAACATTTTCGAGAAGGCCGGATGCGCGTAATCCGAGGCTTCGTTGCCCAGCACCAGTTCGGCGAACGAGGTCACCTCGATATGCCGGTCGACGGCGCCGTCATTGTAGAGCGTGACGCGACGGCCTTCGCCATTGCCTTCCGAGATGACGATGCATTCGACCTCCGAACGCAGCGATCCCACGGATTTGATGAAGCTCGCCTTGTCGTCGGAAAACAGCGTCTGAACGCGCTCGCTCTCCGCCCGCCTCGGCTCTGACGTCGCCGACCACCAGTCGCCGGTGCCGGCATCGCGCAGGAAAACGTAGGATCCGAGCCGGTCCTCGGTCGGGTCCGGCTGCCAGCGGGTGACGGCAAGCTCGCCGAAGCGGCTGTAGCCCGAGCCGGTGGCGGTGACCATCACCGAATAGCGGCCGTTGGACATGACGTTGGTCGAGCGCAGCGCCCGCGCCGGATCGAGGATGATACGCGTGTCCGGGCTTTCGGTCTCGGTCTCGTCCTTCGAGCGCTCGTCGGCCTCGGTCCTGACGGTGGCGGTCGGGATGTCGCGCGGCGCCCTCTCCTGCAGCAGGAGCTCGGCCGACTCGATCACCGGGTCGCTGTGGAAACGGTCGCGCAGACGGCCTTCGAAGATGGCGTCGGCGACGGCGGCGATCGACATGCCCGAATGGTGGGCCATGTAGTTCAGCACGACGGCGTGGTCGGCGCCTTCGGGCACGCGCTGCGGCGTGAAATCGACGGCGTCGTAAAAGCCGTGCCGGCCAAGCGCGCCGATGGCCTTCAGCCTGGCCAGGTTCTGCACGGATTCGCGCGGCGTGAACTGCGCCGCCAGGATCGTCGCGTAAGGCGCGATCACCGTGTTCTGGCCGAGGCCGCGCTTCAGGCCGAGCCCCGGCACGCCGAAATTCGTGTACTGGTAGGTCAGCTCGCGGTCGCGGGCGTTGTAGGCGGCTTCCGAGATGCCCCACGGCACGTTCTTCGAGCGGGCATACTGGATCTGGCGTTTGATGATCAGCTTGCTGGTCTGGTTGAGGATACTGCCCTGCGGCTCCTTCATCACCAGCGGCGGCATCAGATACTCGAACATCGAGCCCGACCAGGACATCAGCGAGCCCTGGAAACCGATCTCGACGATCGGCCGGCCAAGGCGGAACCAGTGCTCGGTCGGCAGGTCACCCTTGGCGATGGCGAACAGGCTGGTCAGCCGCGCCTCGGAGGCGAGAAGGTCATAGCAGCTTTCGTCGAGCTGGTGTTCCTCGACCCGGTAGCCGATCGACAGGAGCTTGCGCTCCTGCCGCATCAGGAAGGAAAAATCCATCTCGAAGGCGTAGCGGCGCGTACGCTCGCGCAACGCCAGGAGCCTGGCGCGCAAGGTTTCGACGGCGTTCTCGTCATTATGCGAGTCGTGGACATGCGCCTCGCAGGTGGCCTCCAGCCGTGCCGCCCAATCGGCGATGACATCGCTGCGCGGCGACGCGGCTTCTGTGTGGATGGCGACAGCAAGCTTGCGGATCTCGCCGGCGAGCACGGCAAGGTTGATGGTGCGGATCGACGCCATCTCGGGCTGTGCCTTGATGGTCATCACCGCGCGCCGCATGCCGTCGAGGCGGTCGGCGAGCCGCTGGCGCAGCGGCCTGAGCTGGCGGCGGTCGTCGGGCAATTCCTCGAGGCTCTCGTCGAGGATGGTCACGGTGTCGAGGATGCCCTCGAAATCGCCCTGCAGATGTACCGAAGGCGCTTCCGCCCATTCGGCGCAGGCCGCCGCCACCGCCACCAGATGGCCGGCGAGGTTGCCGCTGTCGACGGCCGAGATGTAGAGCGGATAGAGCGGCTTCAGCGTGGTGGTGTCGTACCAGTTGTAGAGATGGCCGCGATCCCGCGGCATGCTCTCGATGGTGGCCATCGTCGCATCGATGCGGGTGATGGCGTCGGACAGGCTGATCCAGCCGAAATCGCGCGCCGAGACTACCGACAAGAGGTAGACGCCGATATTGGTCGGCGAGGTGCGCGGCGCCACCACCGGCGCCGGGCTCTCCTGGAAATTGTCCGGCGGCAGATTGTGGTGCTCGGCGGTGACGAAAGTCTCGAAGTAGTGCCAGGTGCGTCGCGCCACGGTGCGCAGCGCATGGATGTCGGCGGCCGAGATGCGCAGCCGGTCCTCGGTCTCGGCCGAGCGGCTGATCCAGCAGGCGACCGCCGGCGAGCCGATCCAGAAAATCGCGAAGAAGAAGGCGACGAAGGCGCCGGTGGAATCGGCGAGTACTGGAATGGCGAGGCCGACGACGCCGATGATCACAGCGCCATACATCATGCCGTAATAGGCGCCGAGATCACTGCCGCCGCTTTTGTGCGCCTGCGAGGCGGTGCGCCATTCGAGCAGGTTCTGCCGGCTGACGAACAGACGGTAGACCGTACGCACGATCGCATCGCCCATCATCCAGGCGTTATGGGCCATCAACAGGATCTTGAGCGCCACGAGGGCCGTGCCGAAGACGGTATCGCGCGCCAGCGCCGAGAAGTGGCCGCGCGGCGTCTGGTCGCCGCTCTTCGGCAGGATGCCGTTGACGATGTCGAAGGTCGGCGCCATGAACAGGCTGAGGATCAAAAGCGCCTGCCATTGCGCGGCCTGCGTGAAGGGCAGCAGCGCCCAGCCGGCGATCGCCGCCATCACCCAGAAGATCGGCGTCAGCGAGCGGCGCAGATTGTCGACCATCTTCCAGCGCGACAGCGCCGGCACGCCTGAGCGCGGATTGAAGATGAAGCTGAGCAGCTGCCAGTCGCCACGCGCCCAGCGGTGATGGCGGGAAGCATCGACCGAATAGCGCGTCGGATAATCCTCGACCAACTCGACATCGGTAACCAGCGCCGAGCGCGCCAGAGCGCCTTCGAGCAGATCGTGGCTGAGGATGGTGTTCTCCTCGATGCGGCCCTTCAGCGCCGCCTCGAAGGCATCGACATGATAGAGGCCCTTGCCGGTGAAGGAGCCATCGCCGAAGACGTCCTGGTAGACGTCCGAAACGGCAAAGACGTAAGGGTCGAGGCCGCGATTGGCGGAGAAAATCCGCTGGAAGAACGAGGCGTCGTCGCCGCTGGTCAAGGAGGCAGTGATGCGCGGCTGCAGGATGGTGTAGCCGGCGGTGACACGACGCTTGGCCGCATCGAAATGCGGCCGGTTGAGCGGATGGCTGAGTTTGCCGGCCAAGGTGGCGACGGCATCGCGCGTGGTGCGCGTATCGGCGTCCAGCGTCATCACATGGACGACGTTTTCCGGCAACGACACATCGAGCGGCAGGAAGGTGGTGTCACTGTCGCCGCGCAGCAAAAGGTTCAGCTCGTGCAGCTTGCCGCGCTTGCGCTCCCAGCCCATCCAGCAGCCTTGCGCGGCGTTGTAAAGCCGGCGCCGGTGCAGCACATAAAAACGCGGCGCCCCTTCCGACGGATAGCGGGCGTTGAGCCGGGCGATCTCGTCGCGGGCATATTGCAGGATCTCGATATCGGCGGCGTCGATCTCGGTCTTGCTATCCGGCCAGTCCGAAAGCAGCGCGAAGCGGATCTCGTCGGCCGTGTTGGCGAGGTGATGCACCTCGATGTTGCGGATGTTTTCCTCGACATCGTCGCGCGAGCCGATCAGCGAGGGCACCACGACCAGGGTGCGCGCCTCGGCCGGCACGCCGCCGTGCTTGTAGTCGTAACCGACGAGCCGCGTCGGCTTCAGGAACAGCGACACGACGGTGTTGAAGAAGGCGAGCGCGCCCTCGCTGGCGGGCACGGCGAACAGCGCCAGCATCAGCACGATGGACGGCACCGAAAGGCCGAGATGGGCGAGCGCGTTGCCCGCGAGCGCCAGAAGCAGGACGGTCAGCGCAAACACCGGCACGACGACACCCAGCCAGCCGGTGCTGGCGAAGGTCCGCTTGACCGTGACGCTGACGGTCGGCCGGTAGCCGATCGCCTTTTCCAGCTCCAGCCGGCGCGGACCGACGAGGAAGAAGCCGACATCCGTATGCGCTACACTCTCGATGGCGTCAGCGCCGGATACATGACCGGCAAGCTCGATCGCCTTCTCGGCGACGCGGTATTCAGAAAGCTCGGAGCGGCGCGCCAGCTCCTCGATCGCGGTGCGGTACTGGTCGCGCGAGAAGAAGTCGAGCGCGGCGAAATCGGTGCGCTCGCGCAGCAGCGTGTCGATGCGGCTAACGCCCTCGAACCACACCGTCCAGTCGACGTCGTTGATCAGACGCAGGCCGCGGATGATGTTGCCGGTGGTGACATTGCCGCTGGACAGCGTGTGGTGCTCCGAGATGATGATTTCCTCGGCGTCGGAGCCGGTCTTCTCGAGCTCGCCCTCCAGCCATTCCAGCGCCCGGCCGGCATTCTGCGAACCGTCGCGCAGACGATAGAGCAACTGGGTGGCGAAGGTGGTGTCCTGCGCATGGGTGACGTAATGCGACAGGATCGCCTGGCGGTCGGCATTGTCGTCGGTCGCCAGCACGCGGTCGGCGACTTCGTTGGCGATCTGGCGCATCTGCCGCGTGCGGTTGACGCGCACGGCGATACGGCGAAGGTTTTCGATCAGGACAAAGCGCAGCAGCGACGGCAGCGCCCAGAGCTCGCCGATCTTCAGCGGCTCTACCGACTGGAAGCCCTCGACGATCGACTTGAACAGGGTCGCGGAGACCGAGCTGTCGGAATGCGCGACATAGGTCCAGGCCACCGCCAAAGCGCGCGGCACGCTGGTACCGTCGGACAGTTTCAGGGTCGGCAACTGGCGATAGAAGCGGCGCGGCAGATCGCGCTTGACCTGGAAGATCGTCTCCTCGACCAGATAGTTGTTGTCGAGCAGCCATTGCGCCGCCGGCGTGATGGTTTCGCCCTTGGCCTGCGCGGCATTGGTCGAGCGGTAGACTTCGAGAATCCGTTTCGCGCTGTCGCGGATACGGGCCTGGAATTCGAACGGCGTCAGCCCGAACAGATCTCCGACTTCACCCTCGGCGAGGCCGCTGCCCAACGCACGCAGGCGGTCCTCGGGGAGGAAATTGGAGCGGATCGGCTCTTCCGTGATGGCCGGAAAGGCGGCGCTCGTCTTTTCGATCTTGGCGGGGTTCGTCTGTATGTTCATTGAAAATTCCGTATAGCGGGCGCGATGCGGCGTCCCCGCCACGGCAATGTCCCTAAAACCGATTCAAATGCAATTGGTTGCATGGCGACATTGCCGAAATGTTGTTTCCGCGCACGACAGGGCGCCGTCTCTCGACAACTTCCGGATGAGCGCCCCTCGCACCCATTCGGATTTGATCGGATTCAGGCTTTTTCGTGGTACGGGCAACAGCTTACGCGATATTTCGCCGGCAGCGCGATCATGTTTGGAGACAGGCGTTAACCGTTTCCGGGAACACGGCCGATGCGGGCGACGAACATAGCCACGGTCCCGGCGGGCTCCAGGCGAAGCCTTGAGGCACCCTGCCCCAGCAGAACCGCATCCAGCGGACCCAGGCGCGCCGGCGTGGCGCCGTGCACCGCGAGTTCGCCATCGAGGCAGAGGACGAGCGTCGCATCATCAGCCGGCGGAACGTCAGTCGGGGCCGAAATCAGCAGCCGCTCGACAGCGTGGGTCATGCGGGCGCGGCGGGTCATGACATTTAGATCGGTGATCGGCCCGGCGATCAGCTCGGCTCCGGTTGCCACATCTGCCGGGAAGGAAAACGGGGCGGAGGCGCTGGTCAGTTTCTGCGGAGCCCAGCCGGCGATATCGAGGGTGATGCCCTCGCCTCCCAGCACGGCCAAGGTGCGGTCGACGCCGGCAAAGCTTGAAAACGTCCCGCCGGCCTCGACGCGTGCCATGGAGACGCGCCAGTCGAAATCATCGAGCCCGGCGCCCTCAGGCGAGACGGCGATTTCGGTCGTCGTGCCGCCGCCGTTCTTCCACGGCATGACGCGGTAGTCGGCGGCACGGAGGATGCGCATGCTTAGCCCTCCGCTAGGCTACGGGCGTTCGAAACTCGAAAAGCCGATTCCGCGGCCTTTCGCCTGCCTGCGGCCGGACGTTTCTCACCCCAAAATGCCCGGCAGGTTGAGCTGGTGCTGCTTGGCGCAGTCAACAGCGATGTCGTAGCCGGCATCGGCGTGGCGCATGACACCGGTCGCCGGGTCGTTCCACAACACCCGCTCCAGCCGTTTGGCCGCTTCACGCGTGCCGTCGGCGACGATGACCATGCCTGAATGCTGCGAGAAGCCCATGCCGACGCCGCCGCCATGGTGCAGCGACACCCAGGTGGCGCCCGACGCGGTGTTGAGCAGCGCGTTGAGCAGCGGCCAGTCGGAGACGGCGTCGGAGCCGTCCTTCATCGCTTCGGTCTCGCGGTTGGGCGAAGCGACCGAGCCGGAATCGAGATGGTCGCGGCCGATGACGACAGGCGCCTTGAGCTCGCCCTTGGCGACCATCTCGTTGAAGGCAAGGCCGAGCCGGTGACGGTCACCTAAGCCGACCCAGCAGATGCGCGCCGGCAGCCCTTGAAAGGCGATGCGCTCGCGCGCCATGTCCAGCCAGTTGTGCAGATGGTTGTTGCCGGGAGTGAGTTCGCGCACCTTGGCGTCGGTCTTGTATATGTCCTCGGGATCGCCCGACAGCGCCGCCCAGCGGAACGGGCCGATGCCGCGGCAAAACAACGGGCGGATATAGGCCGGCACGAAACCGGGGAAGGCAAAGGCGTTCTCAAAGCCTTCATCCTTGGCGACCTGGCGGATGTTGTTGCCATAGTCGAGCGTCGGCACGCCGGCGTTCCAGAAGGCAACCATCGCTTCGACATGCTCGCGCATCGACGCGCGGGCGGCCTTCTCGACCGCCTTCGGATCGGACGTGCGCTTCTCGCGCCATTCGGCCAGCGTCCAGCCCTTGGGCAAATAGCCGTTCAGCGGGTCATGCGCCGAGGTCTGGTCGGTGACCATGTCGGGGCGCACGCCGCGCCGCACCAGTTCCGGCACAATTTCGGCGGTGTTGCCGACGAGGCCGACCGACTTCGCCTCTCCGGCCTTGGTCCAGCGCTCGATCTTTTCCAGCGCCTCGTCCAGCGTGTCGGCGCGCTCGTCGACGTAGCGGGTGCGCAGCCGGAAATCGATACGGTCGGGATCGCATTCGACGGCCAGGCAGCAGGCGCCGGCCATGACGGCCGCCAGCGGCTGGGCGCCGCCCATGCCGCCAAGGCCGCCGGTCAGGATCCACTTGCCCTTGAGATTGCCGCCATAGTGCTGGCGGCCGGCCTCGACGAAGGTCTCGTAGGTGCCCTGCACGATGCCTTGCGTGCCGATATAGATCCACGAGCCGGCCGTCATCTGGCCGTACATCATCAGGCCCTTCTTATCGAGCTCGTTGAATTTCTCCCAGGTCGCCCAATGCGGCACCAGATTGGAGTTGGCGATCAGCACGCGCGGCGCATCCGGATGGGTGCGAAACACCCCGACCGGCTTGCCGGACTGGACCAGCAGCGTCTCGTCCTCCCCGAGCGTCTTCAGCGACGCGACGATGCGGTCGAAATCGTTCCAGGTGCGCGCGGCGCGGCCGATGCCGCCATAGACGACCAGTTCGTTGGGGTTTTCGGCAACGTCGGGATCGAGATTGTTCATCAGCATGCGCAGCGGCGCCTCGGTCAGCCAGGTGCGGGCGTTGAGCTCGGCGCCGCGCGGGCTGCGGACTTCGCGGATGTTGTGGTGAGGATCGGTCATCATTGTCCCTTTCGAGTAAGGCGGCGCGTCAGCGCCCGGCCCAGTCAATCGCGGTTTCGAGGATTTTTTTCAGCGTGGCGCGGATCGGCGCTGCGAATTCGGCGTCGTAGGGCACCGGCCAATTGTCCGGCGCGCCCTTGCCCTCAGGCTCGCGCATGTAGCCACGGTTGGAGAGTTCCATCTGCAGCGCATGCACGTTGTCTTGCGGCTGGCCAAAATGGCGCGTGATCCAGCCGCCCTTGAAGCGGCCGTTGACGACAAAGGTCTCGCCGGTCTCGGCCATGATCTGGCCGACCATCGCCTGCAACGCAGGATCGGCGCTCTTGCCATCGTTGGTGCCGAGGTTGAACACCGGCAGCGTGCCCTCGAACAGGCGCGGCAGCACCGAGCGGATCGAATGGCAGTCATAGAGCACGATCTTGCCGTGCAGGCCGCGCAGCCGGTCGATCTCGGCCCGCAAGGCGGCATGATAGGGCATGAAGTATTTTTCGCGGCGCTCATCGATCTCCGACGGTCCCGGCTCTTCGCCTTCGCGGTAGAGCGGATCACCATCGAAACTCTCGGTCGGGCAAAGGCCAGTCGTCGCCTGGCCCGGGTAGAGCGATGCGCCGGACGGGTCGCGGTTGACGTCGATGACGGTGCGCGAGATCGCCGTATGGACGATCGTCGCGCCGAGGCCGGCAGCAAAATCATAGAGATTGTCGATCCACCAGTCGCAGTCGCGGCGGCCGAGCCAAGGCGAGACCAAACGGTTCTCGAGGCCGGCGAGATCGATGCCGGTGTGCGGGATCGATACCAGCAGCGGGGCGGTGCCGCGCGTTACGGTGAGCCAGTCGGCCATCATGCCGCTCCCGAAATCGCAGGCAGCGCCACCGCACCCGCCGCCTTCACCGCAGCACCACTGCGCACCATGGCGATGGCCTTTTCCATGTCGGGGTGGAAGTGGCGGTCATTGTCGAGATGCGGCACTTCCGCCCTGACCAGCTTGCGGACAGCTTCGAGCGCTGTGCTCGACGGCAGCGGTGCGTGGAAGTCGCAGCCTTGCGCGGCTGCCAGCAACTCGATGCCGATGACGGCAGTCGCGTTCTCGACCATGCCGATCAGCCGGCGCGCGCCGTGTGCTGCCATCGAGACATGGTCTTCCTGGTTGGCCGAGGTCGGGATGGAATCGACGCTGGCCGGATAGGCCTTCTGCTTGTTCTCGGAAACGAGCGCCGCGGCGGTCACCTGCGGGATCATGAAGCCGGAGTTCAGTCCGGGCTTCGGCGTGAGAAAAGCCGGCATGCCGGACAGCGCCGGGTCGACCAGCATGGCGATGCGCCGCTCCGACAGCGAGCCGATCTCGCAGACGGCGAGCGCGATCATGTCGGCGGCGAAGGCCACCGGCTCGGCGTGGAAGTTGCCGCCGGAAAGCGCGGTATCGTCCTCGGCGAAGATCAGCGGATTGTCGGTGACGCCATTGGCCTCGGTGCCGAGCGTATCGGCGGCCTGACGCAGCACGGCGAGTGCGGCACCCATCACCTGTGGCTGGCAGCGCAGGCAGTACGGGTCCTGCACGCGCTCGTCGCCGACGCGGTGCGATTCCCGGATGGCGCTGCCGGCCATCAGATTGCGCAACGCGTCCGCCGTCTCGATCTGGCCGCGATGCTTTCTCAAGAGATGGATGCGCGGATCGAAGGGCGCGTCGGAGCCCTTGGCGGCATCGGTCGACAGCGCGCCGGCGACCAGCGCCGACTGGTAGAGGACCTCGGCCTCGAACAGGGCGGCCAGCGCATAGGCGGTCGAGAACTGCGTGCCGTTGAGCAGCGCCAGCCCTTCCTTGGCGCCCAATGTCACCGGCTCCAGCCCGTGCGAGACGAAGGCGACCTTGGCAGGGAAGCGGCCATGCGGGGTAAAGCATTCGCCGACGCCGATCATCACCGCGGTCATGTGCGACAGCGGCGCGAGATCGCCGGAAGCGCCGACCGAGCCTTGCGCCGGCACCACCGGGATGACGTCGTTGGCAAGCATCGCTTCCAGCAGTTCGATGGTCTGCGGCCGTACGCCGGAAGCGCCCTGCGCCAGGCTGGCGAGCTTCAGCGCCATCATCAGCCTGGTGACAGCGACCGGCATCGGCTCGCCGACACCCGCGGCATGCGACAGCACGATGTTGCGCTGGAGGGTCTCGAGGTCGGCGGCGGGAATGCGGACGCTCGCCAATTTGCCGAAGCCGGTGTTGATGCCATAGACCGGCTCACCCTTGGCGACGATCCTGGCCACCGCCTCGGCGCTGGCCTTGATCTTTGGCCGGCAGGCATCGTCCAGCCTCAGTGCGGCGCCGCGATAGATGGCGCGCCAGTCGGCAAGCGTCGCATTGCCGGGCTTCAAAACGAGTTCGGTCATTGTCCTCTCCAGATGCGGGCATGCAGCGGGTTGAAGCCCATACGGTAGACGAGTTCGGCCGGGCGCTCGATGTCCCAGATCGCGAGATCGGCGGATTTGCCGGCCTCCAAGGTGCCGGTCTTTTCCAGCAGCCCGAGCGCGCGAGCCGCTTCGCGGGTGACTCCCGCAAGGCATTCCTCGACCGTCAGGCCGAACAAGGTCGCCGCCATGTTCATGGTCAAGAGCAGCGAGGTCAGCGGCGAGGTGCCGGGATTGCAGTCGGTCGCGACCGCCATTTTGACGCCGTGCTGGCGGAACAGGGCGACCGGCGGCTTCTTGGTCTCACGGATGAAATAGTAGGCGCCGGGCAGGATCGTCGCCACGGTCCCGGCCTTGGCCATTGCGGCCGCGCCGGCCTCGTCGGTGTATTCAAGATGGTCGGCCGACAGCGCGCCATAGCGGGCGGCGAGTTCGGCGCCATGCAGGTTGGACAGCTGGTCGGCGTGGAGTTTTACGGGCAAGCCGAGCGCCCTGGCCTTGTCGAACACGCGAGACATCTGCTCCGGCGAGAAGGCGATGCCTTCACAGAATCCGTCGACCGCGTCGGCGAGACCTTCGGCGGCAACGGCCGGCAGGATCTCCTTGGCGACCACATCGATGAAAGCGTCCTTGTCGCCCTTGGCTTCGGGCGGCAATGCGTGGGCGGCGAGGCATGTGGTGCGGACCGTCACCGGGCGTTCGCTGCCCAACTGTCGCGCGGCGCGCAGCGACTTTGTCTCATTGTCGAGATCGAGACCATAGCCAGACTTGATTTCCACGGTGGTGACGCCTTCCGCCATCAGTGCATCGAGGCGCGGCAGCGTCTGGGCGACCAGTTCGTCCTCGCTGGCGGCACGCAGGGATTTGACCGAGGAGACAATGCCGCCGCCGGCTTTGGCGACTTCTTCATAGGTGGCGCCGGCCAGACGCATCTCGAATTCGTTGGCGCGGTTGCCGGCATAGACAAGATGCGTGTGGCAGTCGATCAGGCCGGGCGTGATCCAGCGGCCCTCACAGTCGACGCTCTCGGCGCCTTGAACGAGGCCCGACGGCATCTCAGCTTCCGGGCCGGCATAGGCGATCAGGCCATCGCGCGCGGCGATCGCGCCCTTTTCGACGATGCCAAGTCCGGACGTGTTTTCGGACAAGGTCGCCAGGCGCGCATTGCGCCAAAGGTGAAGGCCCCCTGCCCGGCTTTTCATTTGTGCCGCCATCATCTTTTCCGTTTTCAATGGATGGCTATTATGTATATACATATTGAAACGCACTGCAAGTGCTATCGTGAATGGAAAGCGGGATTCGGAGAAAAACGTGACGGCGATCTTTGCGGAACAGGCGCTGCTGCCCGACGGCTGGCATGGCAATGTCAGGATATTACTGGCTGACGGCCGCATCGTGACAGTCGATCCAGGTGCATCGCCGCAAGCCGGCGACGAGCGCCATGCCATCGTGGTTCCCGGCATGCCGAACCTGCACAGCCACGCTTTCCAGCGCGGCATGGCGGGTCTCGCCGAATTGCGCGGCCCTTCCGCCGACAGTTTCTGGAGTTGGCGCGAGGTGATGTATCGCTTCGCGCTGTCAATGACGCCCGACCAGGTCGAGGCGGTCGCGGCGCAGCTCTATGTCGAGATGCTGGAGGCCGGCTTTTCGCGCGTCGGCGAATTTCATTATCTGCACCACGACTGCGACGGAAAACCCTATGCCAACATCGCCGAGATGGCGGAGCGGATCGCGGCGGCGGCCGGCGAGACAGGGATCGGGTTGACGCTGCTGCCAGTGTTTTACGCGCATTCCTCCTTCGGCGGCGCGGCGCCCAATGAAGGCCAGCGGCGATTCATCAATGATGTGGAGAAGTTCTCACGCTTGCTTGAGAAAAGCCGGGAGTGTGTTCGCGCTTTGAATCAAGCCGTCGTCGGCGTCGCCCCGCACAGTCTGCGCGCCGCGACGCCGGATGAACTCGCCTCGGTCGCCGCGATGGCGCCGGACGGGCCAGTTCACATCCACGTTGCCGAGCAGGTGAAAGAGATTGAGGACTGCATCGCCTGGTCCGGCGCGCGCCCGGTCGAATGGCTGCTCGCCAATGCCGGGGTGGACCAGCGCTGGTGCCTGATCCATGCCACCCACATGACCGAGGCCGAGACAGTCGGCATGGCAAAAAGCGGCGCTGTCGCTGGGCTATGCCCGATCACCGAGGCCAATCTCGGCGACGGCACCTTTGCCGCGCCGCTGTTCAGAGAACATGGCGGACGCTTCGGCGTCGGCTCCGATTCCAATGTGCTGATCGGCCTGCCGGACGAACTCAGGCAGCTCGAATATTCGCAGCGCCTCGCCCACCGCGCCCGCAATGTGCTGGCGGTCGCCGGCGGCTCGACCGGGCGCGCCTTGTTCGATGCAGCGCTCGACGGCGGCAGCGCCGCACTCGGCGCCGGGCCGTCGCAGATCGCCGCCGGGGCCGCCGCCGATTTCGTCTCGCTCGATGCGGATCATCCATCGCTGGCCGGAAAGGCCGGGGACGCGATCCTGGACGCCTGGATCTTTGCCAACGGCACCAAGGTCGACTGCGTGTGGGTGCATGGCGCAAAACTGGTTAGCGACGGCAGGCATGCAAAACGCGAGGCGATTGCCGCGCGGTTTCGCAATGTGATGACGGCGCTTTCGGCATGAGCCTGATCGAGACGGCAGCGGCGGAAAGCGGCGGCTCGCTGCACCAGCGCATCCTGTCCGACATCAGCGAAAAAATCCTCTCAGGTGCCTGGGCGCCCGGCCACCGCATCCCGTTCGAGCACGAATTGACGGCGGAATATAATTGCTCGCGCATGACGGTGAACAAGGCGCTGTCACAGCTGGCCAAGGCCGGACTGATCGAGCGCCGCCGCCGCTCGGGCAGCTTCGTGCGCCGGCCGCAATCGCAAGCTGCGGTGCTGGAAATCCACGACATCCGAATCGAGGTCGAAGCGCTCGGCCTGCTTTATCGTTATGAAAGGCTGGCGCGGCTGAAGCGGCGCAGCAGCGCCGAGGACCGCGCCCTGCTTGAGCTAACCGCCGCAGGGCCTGTGCTGGCGCTGGAGTGCCTGCATTTCGCCGGACAGCGGCCGTTCGCACACGAACAACGGCTGATCAATCTGACCGCCGTCGCGGAGGCTGGCGAGGAAGAATTTCTTGAAATCGCACCCGGCCCCTGGCTGATCGGCCGCGTGCCGTGGAGCGAAGCCGAGCATCGCATCCGCGCCATTGCCGCCGACCAGCACATTGCCGATGCCCTCGACATCGAGCCCGGCGCGCCGTGCCTGGTGGTCGAACGGCGGACATGGAGCGCCGAGCATCCAGTGACCCATGTCCGCTTCACCTATGCGGCCGAGAGCCACACGCTGGTGGCAAGGTTTAAGCCGTCGCAGGGGTAGGGTTCTTCAGCGTCGAAAATTGGCGAAAGCCGAGGCGACATCCGATCTCCCGCTTGTAGGAGATGTCCGCCAGGACAGGGAGGGCTGCATCGCCAGTTATTTGTCCGTCGGCAGGCGACCTGGCGCATGCGCTCGTCCTCGTGCAGAATGTCGGTAAGTGTAGGGTATTGCGGCATGACACGGAACGCATTCATCTCCAATTGCCTGCCTGCGGCAATCCTGCTGACGCTCCTCGCTGTACCGGCGGAAGCGGCGCAGATCGTAGAGCCCAAACATGGTGTTGGGCTCGCCTACGATGAGGCCCAATGGTCTGCCAAGCTTGATGACGATCAGAACATCAATTTGACCTGCAAGACTGCGGCGTGCGGCGGAGCAGGCGCTCAGTGCATCGCAACGCCGCAACTCGCTAAGCAGGGGTCAACGCCGCAGGCCCTCCTTGGCTATTTTGGAACTGACATCACACGTCTCGTACTTGGGGAATTCACGAAGCAAGGCTTCGACCCGAAGCTGGTTGAAGAGCTGGCAATTCATAGAGTGGGCGAAAGGACAGCCGGGCTATCTTCGTTCCGTACGGAAGACGCCGGTAAGTTGATGCGCATCTGGATCGCCCAGGTAATCGTGCCATTCGGCGCGGAGGTGCTGGTGTGCGTATGTCCCGAGGATCGATATGCAGCCGCCAACGCACAATGGCTTTCTTTGATCGGAGCGATGGCCGTCCCCGAGGACCAATCCAAGTGATGGGTAATCGTTACCTTTAAGAGCCATTTGGCGATAACTCGAGCGCCGCACCAGGAGCGCCGAGCATCCTGTCACCCTTGACCGCTATCCGGCCGAGAGCCACACGCTGGTGGCGCGGTTCAGGCCGTCGCAGGGGTAGCGCCTCTTTACCCTCCCCCTTGTGGGGAGGGTCGCTGCGGAGCAGCGGGGCGGGGGGTGCGGCGCCTCCCCCACTCGGACCTTCGGTCCGACCTCCGCACAAGGGGGAGGTAGAGCGCCGCGCTTCAAATCGCAGCGGTAATAATCATCTCGACCAGATATTCCGGGCCGGCGAGCTTGGCCTCGCCGGTGGCGCGGGCCGGCGTGTGGCCTTTCGGCACCCACTTGTCCCATTCCGCATTCATCTCAGCGAAGGTGCCCATGTCGTCCAGCCAGATGATCGCCTGCAGGATCTTGGTCTTGTCGGTGCCGGCCTTGGCCAGCAATTCGTCGACGGTCGCCAGAATGTCGCGGGTCTGCGAGGCAACGTTGCCGCCGGGCTCGCCGACCTGGCCGGCCAGATAGACGGTGTTGCCGTGGATGACGATCTGGGTCATGCGCGGGCCTACATCGATGCGACGAATGCTCATGGGATGTTTCCTTCCTTTTGTGGGTCGCGCCTCTTTAGAGTTGCGGCTTGCTTCGGGCAAGGCCGCCGGGGCGAATCCTTCTTGAGCCAAGGCGGTGGGCGCGCGGCCAGCCGTACACGGCGAGTTGACCTGGGCGCCGCAATTCCGCCGGATTGGCTTGTTGACTAATGTAATAACATCACATATCGACTTGACCGCCTGCAGCAGCGCGGATTTCCGCGCCACGGATCGTTTGATGACAAATGCCTGCCTGACCTTCCGCGACCTGACGCTCGGCTATGGCAGCCACCCGGCGATCCACCATCTCGACGGTACCATCCGCAAGGGCTCGCTGACCGCCGTCGTCGGCGCCAATGGTTCGGGCAAGTCGACGTTGATGAAGGGCATTGTCGGAGTTCTCAAGCCGATGGCCGGCAGCGTGATCCGCGCGCCCGGCGTGCGTGCCGCCTATCTGCCGCAGCAATCGGAGCTCGACCGCTCCTTTCCGGCGCGGGTCGTCGATCTGGTTTCACTGGGCCTCTGGCCAAAGCGCGGCATGCTTGGCCGCTATACAAAAGAGGATCGCGAATCCGTCAGCCAGGCGCTGATGGCTGTCGGCCTCGGCGGGTTCGAAAAGCGTCCGATCGACACGCTGTCGGGCGGTCAGTTGCAGCGCACGCTGTTTGCCCGGGTGCTGCTGCAGGACGCCGACCTCATCCTGCTCGACGAGCCGTTCAACGCCGTCGATGCCAAGACGGTGGGCGACCTGGTCCAGCTTATCAAACGCTGGCATGGCGAGGAACGCACCATCATGGTCGTCGTCCACGACCTCGATCTGGTGCGGCAGAATTTCCCCGAAACGCTGCTGCTTGCTCGCCAGCCGGTGGCCTGGGGCGAGACCAAGGAAACGCTGCAGCCGGAGAACCTGTTGCGCGCCCGCCGCTTCCACGAAGCCTGGGAAGAGAATGCGCCGTGGTGCGAGCCGGAAGGCCATGATCACGGGCATGTCCACGGGCACGATCACGCCCATGACCACCATCATGGCGCCGGGCCGAGGGCGGCCTGATGGACGCGCTCTACGGCTTCTTCATCGCGCCCTTTGCCGATTTCGGCTTCATGCAGCGGGCCCTGATCGGTTCGCTGATGCTGTCGCTTGGCGCCTGCCCGGTCGGCGTCTTCCTGATGCTCAGGCGCATGAGCCTGTCAGGTGACGCCATGGCGCATGCCATCCTGCCCGGTGCCGCCGCCGGCTTCCTGTTCTATGGGCTGGAAATCCTGCCGATGACCATTGGCGGGCTGATCGCCGGCATCATCGTGGCGCTCGGCGCCGGTGCCGTCTCGCGCTTCACGATCCAGCGCGAGGACGCCTCGATGGCGGCCTTCTATCTCATCTCGCTCGCCATCGGCGTGCTGATGGTGTCGATCCGCGGCTCCAGCGTCGACCTCATGCATGTGCTGTTTGGCACCGTGCTGGCGCTCAACAATGAGGCGCTGGCGCTGATCGGCGGCATCGTCGCGGTGACGTTGGTCAGCCTCGCCATCTTCTGGCGGGCGCTGGTCGCGGAATGCCTCGATCCGCTGTTCCTGCGCTCGGTCAGCCGTCTCGGCAGCCCTGTGCATTTCATCTTTCTCGGCCTCGTCGTGCTCAACCTCGTCGGCGGCTTCCAGGCGCTGGGCACGCTGCTGTCGGTCGGGCTGATGATGCTGCCGGCGGCCGCCGCCCGCTTCTGGACCGTGCGCGTCGAGCCGATGTGCGTGTTGGCGGTGCTGATCGGCTTCGCCTCCTGCATTGCCGGGCTGCTGCTCTCCTATCACGCGTCGCTGCCGTCAGGTCCGGCCATCATCCTGTCCGCCGGCGTCGTCTACTTCGCCTCGATCCTGTTCGGCACGCGCGGCGTGTTGCGCGCCCGCATCGTGCATCACCGCCACCGAACCGCCTGATCCTCACCCCCCGCCCTACAAGGAGATCTTCCCAATGCTGAAATCGATCCGCGCCGCCCTGACGATGAGCGTTATAACATTAACCGCCTTTGGAGCCTCCTCGGCCTTCGCGGCGCCGCTCAAGGTGGTCGCCAGCTTCACGGTCATTGCCGATTTCGCGAAAAATGTCGGCGGCGACCGGGTCAACATCACTACCATCGTCGGCCCGGATGGCGATGCGCATGTCTACGAGCCGAGCCCGGCCGATGCAGTGGCGATGGCCGGCGCCGATGTGGTGCTGGTCAACGGGCTGCATTTCGAAGGCTTTTTGCAGCGCCTGGTCGACGCCAGCGCCACCAAGGCGACGATCGCTGTGCTGACCAAGGGTGTGACGCCGATCGATTTCAAGCCTGAGTTCGCCGATGCCGACGCTGCCGAAGGCGCCGGCACGGGTGGCGGCAAGACGGTCACCGACCCGCATGCCTTCCAGTCGATCGCCAACGCAAAGATCTATGTGAAGAACATCGCCGATGCCTTCTGCGCCGCCGATTCGGCGGGCTGCGTCAGCTACCAGAGCAACGCCGCCGCCTACACCAAGAAACTCGAAGCGGTCGAAGGCGAAGTGAAGACCGCGATCCAGTCCATCCCGGAAGAAAAACGCGTCGTCATCACCTCGCATGACGCCTTCGGCTATTTCGAACACGAATACGGCCTGACCTTCCTGGCGCCGCAGGGCGTGTCGACCGACTCCGAGCCTTCGGCCGCCGACGTCGCCAAGCTGGTCAATCAGGTCAAGCAGGATAAGGCGGCGGCGATCTTCGTCGAGAACATCACCAATCCGCGCCTGATCGAGCAGATCGCCAGCGAGACCGGCATCAAGGTGGGCGGCACGCTCTACTCCGACGCGCTGTCGCAGCCCGACGGCCCGGCCTCGACCTATATCGACATGATGCACAACAACATCGCCCAGATCAAAGGCGCCATCCTCGGCAGTTGAGCAAGGCCGGTTGGATTCCTCGCCGGAAATGTCTATGTGCGCAGGGAGATTTCTTCCCTGCGCGGATTGCCGGTCCGACCGGGGAGTGGCAAGACTGCCGCCAAATCGGATTGCGAGGTCACCATGGAATACCGCCAGATCAGCGAAGACTATTCGGTCGCGGGGCAGATCCAGCCCGAAGACGTCGCCGCCATCAAGGAAGCCGGCTTCAAGAGCGTCATTTGCAACCGGCCCGACAATGAGCAGCCCGGCCAGCCCTCGGCCGACAGCGTCAAGGCAGCCGCCGAAGCGGCAGGACTCGCTTTCCGCTTCGTCCCGGTCATCAGCGGCCAGATCACCATGGAGAATGTCGAGGACCAGGCCAAAGCGCTCGACGAGCTCGAAGGCCCGGTGTTCGCCTATTGCCGCTCCGGCGCGCGCTGCACCAATCTTTATGGGCTGATCCAGCAGCAGAAGGTTTAGATCGGCAGCGCGCCGGTTTCCTTCAGTGTCTCCAGCACGATCGCCGTCTTCACGTGCTGCACGGATTCGTGCGGCAAGAGCACGTCGTTGACGAATTCCGACAGCGACTTCAGATCCGGCGTCACCACCTTCAAGATGTAGTCCATCTCGCCGGTCAGCGCGTGCGCCTCCTGCACTTCCGGCAGCCGCGCCAGCAATTCGCCGAAGCGCCTGGCATTGTCGCGGTTGTGGGTGGCCAAGGTCACCGAGATGACGTTGACCAGCGAAAAGCCGAGCCGGTCGCGATCGAGCACGGCGCGGTAGCCCCTGATGTAGCCGTCCTCTTCCAGCCGCTGACGGCGGCGCGAGCATTGCGACGGCGACAGGTTCACCCGGTCCGACAAGTCGCTGTTGGTCAGCCGCGCGTCGGCCTGCAACAGCGCCAGTATCTTGCGGTCAAATTGATCAATGCGCACATCATCCACGGACGTTCTCCTCTCTGTGCACGTTTCACGCATCAGATGAACATTTCAAGCGTTTAAATGCAAGCTCTGTGCGGTTGGTTGGCGCTATAATGGGCAAGGATGGCCAAGAGCGGCCAGAACAGCTTTCGGAGACTGCCATGGGCCCCTTCCCGCACGACGCACCGCCCGCCAAGATCAGCAAGACCAATCCCGCCGGCACCGACGGCTTCGAGTTCGTCGAATTCGCGCATCCTGAGCCGGAGAAGCTCGCCGAGCTTTTCACCCGCATGGGCTATGTCGCGGTTGCCAAACACCGCAGCAAGGACATCACCGTCTGGCGCCAGGGCGACATCAACTACATCGTCAATGCCGAGCCCGGTTCGCATGCGATGAAATTCGTCGACAAGCACGGCCCCTGCGCCGCCTCGATGGCGTGGCGGGTGGTCGATGCCAGGCACGCTTTCGACCATGCCGTGGCCAAGGGCGCCACGCCCTACGAAGGCAAGGACAAGGCGCTGGACGTGCCGGCCATCGTCGGCATCGGCGGCTCGCTGCTCTATTTCATCGACAGCTATGGCAAGAGGGGCTCGGCCTATGACGCCGAGTTCGAATGGTTGGGCGAGCGCGACCCGCGGCCGCAAGGCGTCGGCTTCTATTATCTCGACCACCTCACCCACAATGTCTATCGCGGCCAGATGGACAAATGGTGGGATTTCTACCGCGAGTTGTTCGGCTTCAAGCAGATCCATTTCTTCGACATTGACGGCAAGATCACCGGCCTTGTCAGCCGGGCCATCACCTCGCCCTGCGGCAAGATCCGCATCCCGCTGAACGAGTCCAAGGACGAGACCAGCCAGATCGCCGAATATCTGAAGAAATACAATGGCGAAGGCATCCAGCACATCGCGGTGGGCACCGACGAGATCTACGGCGCCACCGACAGACTGGCGGCAAACGGGCTGAAGTTCATGCCGGGACCGCCGGAAACCTATTACGACATGTCGCAGACCCGTGTGAACGGTCATGACGAGCCGATCGAGCGGATGAAGAAGCACGGCATCCTGATCGACGGCGAAGGTGTGGTCGACGGCGGCATGACCAAGATCCTGCTGCAGATCTTTTCGAAGACCGTGATCGGCCCGATCTTCTTCGAGTTCATCCAAAGGAAGGGCGACGAAGGCTTTGGCGAGGGCAATTTCCGTGCGCTGTTCGAATCGATCGAGCAGGATCAGATCAAGCGCGGCGTGATCAAGGTGGACGGCAAGGCGGCGTAACGGTCAAATTGCCGACGTCCAGCTGCCCCTCACCTGCCTGCCGGCATCCTCTCCCCGTAAACGGGGCGAGGGACGCTATCGCCGATGCTTTCGCCAATTGTCAGCATTGCAGAAAATGGCGTCGGGTTGCGGCCAGCCACTTTCTCCCCGTTTACGGGGAGAAATGCCCGGCAGGGCAATGAGGGGCGGCGCCAATATCGGGGATTGGTCGATCACAATCCCAACCGCTCTACCTCTTCTTTCCTCAGCTTCACATCATAATCGAGCAGAAACTCGTCGAGTTGTGGCGGCGCGACCGAGGTGCCCGAAAGCATGGCGTGCACCTGGCCGCGGTGATGGATGTCGTGCAGGAAGACGTGGGCGAGGATGTCGCCGATCTTTTCCGGAATCATGCCGTCCTCCCGCCGGTCGGTGATGACGCGGCGGTCGAGATCGGCCTCTGACAGGGCGTCGCAGAAAGCGATGAGCCTTCGGTCGGCCGCGACCTGGGCGGCAAACAGCGCCTGAGGCTTGTCGAACGGCACGTAATCGTCATGGGCGGCAGCGCCGACACCACCCTGCTCCAGGAAATCGAGATAGAGATAATCGACCGCAAGGATGTGGTTGAGCGTCGCCTTGATCGAGGGGAAGAAGCTGGTGCGTTCGGCTTCGAATTCGCCAGGCTTGAGCTGCAGCACGGCACGGTAGAGCCGGTCGTTCGACCAGAGATTGTTGCCTGCCATGCGGCGCAGATATTCCAGCAGGGTCACGAATTCATCCGCCTGACTAGACCAAGAGCCGCCCACATCAGCACGAAACCGGCGAGAACGATCAGCAGCAGCCGATTCATGCGCCGCCGCATGGCCTGCGTTTCCTCGTCGCGCGCGACGTTGATGTTGGTGACGGTGTGGAACATCATCGCATTGCGCGGAAAGCCGCTGCGGTTGGTGAGGTCAGGCGAGCGCGCCTCGATGCGATAGCTCAGCCGGATCGCCTGGATGAAGATCGCCAGCATCACAAGCGCCCAGACGCCGCACAGAAGATAGAATGCCCCGCCCGTCACTCCCTCACCTCTCGTATTTCTCGACCTTCTGCTCGATGGCGCCGAAGATCGAACTTCCCGCCTTGTTCTTCATCTCGATGCGCACCGTGTCGCCGAAGCGCAGAAAAGGCGTTTTGGGTTCGCCTGATACAATGGTCTCGATCATGCGCAGTTCGGCGATGCAGGAATAGCCGGCGCCACCTGCCGACACGGGTTTGCCCGGACCACCGTCGAGTTTGTTGGAGACGGTGCCGGAGCCGATGATCGTGCCGGCGGCGAGCGGTCTTGTCTTGGCGGCATGGACGATCAGTGCCGGAAAATCGAAGGTCATGTCGATGCCGGCGTTCGCCCGGCCGAACGGTTTGCAATTGAGGTCGGCGAGCAGCGGCAGGCTGATCTTGCCGCCATCCCAGGCATCGCCCAATTCGTCCGGCGTCACAGCGACCGGCGAAAAGGCAGAGGACGGTTTTGACTGGAAGAAGCCGAACCCCTTGGCGAGTTCGGGGCCTGTGAGGCCACGCAGCGTCACGTCGTTGACCAGCATTAGCAGCCGGATCGCGGCTTTCGCCTCGTCGAGGCCTGCACCCATCGGCACGTCGTCGACGATGACAGCGACCTCCGCCTCCATGTCGATGCCGAATTCCTCATCCGCCATGCGGATCGGATCGCGCGGCGGAACGAAGCTGTCCGAGCCGCCCTGGTAGATCAGCGGATCGGTCCAGAAGCTCGCCGGCATCTCGACGCCGCGCGCCTTCCGCACCAGCTCGACATGGTTCACATAGGCCGAACCGTCGGCCCATTGATAGGCGCGCGGCAGCGGCGAATGGGCGTCATGCTCGTGAAACCGGGCAGAAGGCACCGCATTGTTCTCCAGTGATTCCGCCATGGCGGCGAGATGCGGCGCGATGCGGCTCCAGTCGTCGAGCGCGGCCTGCAGGGTGCGCACCAGAAACGAGGCCTCGGTAAAGCGCGTCAGGTCACGCGAGACGACGACAAGTTTCCCGTCGCGCGTCCCGTCCTTCAATGTGGCAAGCTTCATGCGGTTTCCTCTCCTACTGCGGCTTCGGCGCAGCTTAAGCCCACAACAAGGCCGTCACGGGCAATCGTCAAGTCGCCAGACCAAGTTTTCCTGACGGCGGCGATCCAATCGGCTTCGCCGATCTCGGGATCGTCGGCCGGGATGAGGTGGTTCAGCACCAGTCTTTTGACACCGGCGTCGGTGGCGATGCGGCCGGCATCGGTCGCGAAACTGTGGCTGGCGAGCAGATGTTCACGCAGCCGCGCGCCATTGCCGGTCTTGGCGACCAGCCTCTCGATGCCTTGTTCCAGCATCGCTTCGTGGACGAGGATGTCGGCTCCCCTAGCGAAACCGGCCAGCGGCGGAAAGAACGCCGTGTCGGCCGAGAAGACGACGCTTTTCCCGCCTTGCTCGAAGCGCAGCGCAAAACAGTCGGTCACCGGCGGATGGTCGACGCGCAGCGCCGTCACCTTCAGTCCGTAGTCCTCGATAACCTTGCCCTCGCCGAACTCGACGACCGAAACCAGCTCGCGGATATCCGGCCGGCCTTCGTCGGCGATGCGGATCTCGATGTCGAATTCCATCGCCTGACAAAAGCGCCTCCAGTAATGGCCGGTGCCGGGTGGTCCGAAGACGCTGACCGGGCTCGCCAGACCGGCCGTCCAGGCGGTATGGATGAGCGGCCCGAGTTCCAGCACGTGGTCGGAATGGAGATGGGTGATGAAGATGAGGTCGAGCGCCTTCAGGCCGACTCCTGCGTCAACAAACGCCCGCGTCACGCCCAGCCCACAGTCGACGACGATGGTGCGGCGGCCGAGCTCGAGCAGCGACGAACTCGGCCAAGGCCCGCCTAGCCGTACCGCCGGTCCGCCCTTGGAACCCAGAAGCACCAACCGATCGCGTACCCGGTCGACGCTCAAGACCAGTCGCCCTCGGGCGTGCCATTGAAACGCTTCTTCAGATCGGCCCAGCAGTCGATGTAATTGTCCTGCCGGGTTTCCAGCTCCGCGCCGTAGCGGGTCAGCATTTGCGGGAATCGGGTCTCGAACATGAAGGCCATGGTGTTGTCGAGCTTGACCGGTTTCAGCTCCGTGCGCGAGGCCTTTTCGAAGCCAGGGGCGTCGGGCCCGTGGGCCAGCATCAGATTGTGCAGGCTGATGCCGCCAGGGACAAAGCCTTCCTCCTTGGCGTCGTACTGGCCGTGGATCAGGCCCATGAACTCGCTCATGATGTTGCGGTGGTACCAGGGCGGCCGGAACGTGTCTTCTGCCACCAGCCAGCGCGGCGGGAAGATGACGAAGTCGATGTTGGCGGTGCCCTCCTCGCCGCTGGGCGCCGTCAGCACGGTGAAGATCGACGGATCGGGATGGTCGAACAACAGCGCACCGACCGGCGAAAACGTCGCAAGATCATATTTGTAGGGTGCGTAGTTGCCGTGCCACGCCACGACGTCCAGCGGCGAATGGCCGATCTCGGTGACATGGAAATTGCCGCACCATTTGACGATCAGCCGGCAGGGCGTCTCCTTCTCCTCGAACCAGGCGCAAGGCGTCTTGAAATCGCGCGGATTGGCGAGGCAATTGGCGCCGATCGGGCCGCGGTCGGGCATCGTCAGCTTGGCGCCGTAGTTCTCGCAGACATAGCCGCGCACTTCCTTGTCGCTCAGCTCGACCTTGAACACCAGACCGCGCGGCAGAACGGCGATCTCGCCCGGCCTGAGCTCGATGACGCCCATTTCGGTGACGAAGCGCAGCGCGCCCACCTGCGGCACAATCAGCAACTCGCCGTCGGCGTTGAAGAAATGGTCGTCGACCATCGAGCGGTTGGCAACATAGACATGCGCTGCCATGCCGGTCTGCCCAAGCACATCGCCGGCCGTGGTCATGCTGCGTATGCCCTGAATGAAATCGGTCGGCTCCTTCGGCATCGGCACCGGGTTCCAGCGGTACTGGCCGAGCGCCAGTTCGTGGTCGCCGACATTGGGCGCGGTCTTCCACAGCGGATAGCTGGCCGGTTTGAAGCGCCCGGTGTGCCTGACGCTCGGCCGGATGCGGTAGAGCCAGGAGCGCTCGTTGGTGCCGCGCGGCGCGGTGAAGGGCGAGCCCGACAGTTGCTCCGCGTAGAGGCCATAAGCCGGCCGCTGCGGGGAATTCCGCCCCTGCGGCAGCGAGCCGGGCAAGGTTTCGGTTTCAAAATCGTTGCCGAAGCCCGGCATATAGGAAAAGGCCATCGCTTCCTCCTCAAGCATGATCCCCGGATTGCCATTTCCACCCAGCGATGGCGTCTGGCGGTCCGCGGGTTGACCAAACTGGTTTCATTTGTAACCATCTAAAATGTAACTATCAATGCCGCGATGGCGTTGCGAGGACTAAGCAACCATGGACATCCTCGAACTGGAAAGCTTCCTGCCCTACCGGCTCTACCGGCTTGCCGATGCGGTCAGCCACGAATTCTCGAAGATCTACAAGGACCGCCACGGCCTGACCCGGCCCGAATGGCGCACGCTGGCCGGGCTCGGCCAGCACGGCACGATGACGGCAAAGGCACTTGGCGAACAGTCGGCAATGCACAAGACCAAGGTTTCGCGCGCCGTCGCCGAACTCGAGCTGCGTCGCTGGCTGACGCGCACGCCCGACGAGAACGACCGTCGCGTCGAGCATCTGGCGCTGACCAGAGCGGGTCTTGCCGCCTATCGCGAGATGCTGCCGCTGGCGAAGGCGTTTGAAAGGGAATTGCTGGCGAGGCTGGGCGCGGAAGGGCGGTCGGCGATTGTCCGCGGAGTGGCGGCGCTGGAGGCGGCGTTGGCCGACGGCTAGGTCAGCAAACAGAATTGTTGATACGCCGGCGGGACAGCGTCTCTTATTCCGCCTTCACCAATCCATCACCACCTTGCCGGAACTGCCGCTGCGCATGGCATCGAACCCTGTCTGGAAATCGTCGATGCCGATACGATGGGTGATCAGCCCGGAGACGTCGAGCGGGCCCTGCACCAAAGCGATCATCTTGTACCAAGTCTCGAACATCTCGCGCCCATAAATGCCCTTGAGATGCAGCATCTTGAAGATGACCTTGTTCCAGTCGATCTCGAAGCCGGTCGGCGCGATGCCCAAAATGGCGATCTTGCCGCCATTGTTCATGGTGTCGATCATGTCGCGGAAGGCGGGAGCCGCTCCCGACATTTCGAGGCCGACGTCAAAGCCCTCGGTCATGCCGAGCGCCGGCATGACGTCGCGCAGCTTTTCCTTCGAGGCATCGACGACATGCTGGACGCCGAGTTTTTTGGCCAGCGCCAGCCGTACCGGGTTGATGTCGGTGATGACGACTTTCCTGGCACCAACGCATTGCGCCACCAGCGCGCCCATGATGCCGATCGGGCCGGCGCCGGTGACCAGCACGTCCTCGCCGACCAGGTCGAACGACAATGCCGTGTGGACCGCATTGCCCAAAGGATCGAAGATCGCGGCGATCTCGTCCGGCACGTCGTCGGGAATCGGCACGACATTGTGCTGCGGGATCGCCAGGTATTCGCCGAAGGCGCCGGGGCGGTTGACGCCAACGCCGAGCGTGTTGCGGCACAGATGCCCTCGCCCCGCCCGGCAGTTGCGGCAATGGCCGCAGACGATATGACCTTCGCCCGATACGCGCTGGCCGACCTTGTATTCGGTGACCGCCGCACCGAAATCGGCGACCGTGCCGACGAATTCATGGCCGGTCACCATCGGCACCGGCACGGTCTTTTGCGCCCACTGGTCCCAATTGTAGATGTGGACGTCGGTGCCGCAGATAGCGGTTTTCCTGACCTTGATCAGCACGTCGTTGGGGCCGATCTCCGGCACCGGCACCTCTTCCATCCAGATGCCCGGCTCGGCCTTGGCCTTCACCAGCGCCTTCATCATGTTCGACATTCTTTTGTCCCTTGAATCCCTTGATCCGGAATCGCTTTTGGCGGCTCAGGAGATGACACCCAGCTCCTTGCCGACCGTCCCGAACGCCGCCACCGCGCGGTCGATATCGGTCCTGGAATGGGCGGCCGACATCTGCGTGCGGATGCGTGCCTGGCCCTTCGGCACCACCGGGAACGAAAAGCCGATGACATAGATGCCGCGCTTCAGCATGCGTGCCGCCATCTCCTGCGCCAATGCGGCATCGCCGAGCATAACCGGGATGATTGGATGGTCGGCGCCGGCCAGCGTGAAGCCGAGCTTGCCCATCTCGGAGCGGAACCGCGCGGCGTTGTCGTAGAGGCGCCGGCGCAGCGCATCTCCGTTGCGTACCATCTCGAACACCCGGATCGAAGCGCCGGCGATCGCCGGCATCAGCGTGTTGGAGAACAGATAGGGCCGCGAGCGCTGGCGCAGCAAGTCGACCACCTGCCTCTTGCCCGATGTATAGCCGCCGGAGGCGCCGCCCAGCGCCTTGCCGAGCGTGCCGGTGATGATGTCCACCCTGCCCTCGACGCCGCAATGCTCGGCCGAGCCGCGGCCGTTCTTGCCGACGAAACCAACCGCATGGCTGTCGTCGACCATGACCATGGCGTCGTACTTGTCGGCGAGGTCGCAGACGCCTTTCAGGTTGGCGATGATGCCGTCCATGGAAAACACGCCGTCGGTGGCGATCAGCCGGAAGCGGCAATCCTTCGCCTCCTTCAATCGCGCCTCCAGTTCGGCCATGTCGTTGTTGGCGTAGCGGAAGCGCTTTGCCTTCGAGAGCCGCACACCGTCGATGATCGAGGCGTGGTTGAGCGCATCGGAGATGATCGCATCCTCTTCGCCGAGCAGGGTCTCGAACAGGCCGCCATTGGCGTCGAAGCAGGAACCGTAGAGGATGGTGTCATCCATGCCGAGGAAGGCGGAAATTGTGGCTTCGAGCTCCTTGTGCTCCTCCTGCGTCCCGCAGATGAAGCGCACCGAGGCCATGCCGTAGCCATAGCGGTCGAGCGCCCGCTTGGCCGCCCCGCGCAATTCGGGACTGTCGGCGAGCCCGAGATAGTTGTTGGCGCAGAAATTCAGCACCTTTTCGCCGCCAACCTCGATCTCGGCCGACTGCGTCGAGGCAATCACCCGCTCGGATTTGTAGAGGCCGGCCGACTTCAGGCCTTCAAGCTCGTTGTCGATGTGGGAAAGGAATGCCGCGCTCATGGTCAGGCCCTGTTGAGATCGATCGGACTGTCGCCCCGCGCGGCTGAAAAATCCATCGCAAAAGCGACGGCTTCGGTGGCGCCGCGAACGCGCGGCCGCGATCCTTCGTGACAATCAAGCGACGATGAACTCAAATGCAGGGCTGCGGCTAAAGAACATGATAACCATCTTGGCAGCTTTCCATCCCTGCCCTTGCGGCCAGCGTCATCATTTCCGGACCTGTTAACCCTTTCAAGCCAATGGTCTTCTCGCCAGCTATTCACGGCAGGAATCCGTCGACCGTCGACCGGAGGGGTCACCTAGAAATGTCGCAGCAGCCAGTGCATAGCGTGTCGCGCAAGCTGATACTGCTGATCAAGAGCGGCTATTGGCTGGCGCTGCTGATCATCGCCACCATGGTGATGGCCTCCTTCATCCTGCTGCAGCAGATGATGGCGGCCCAGCAGCTCAACGACGCACTGCTCAACATCGTCAGCACGCAGAAGGCCCTGTCGCAGCGCATCGTCTTCCTTGCCGGTGCAACGGGCGCTGCTACGCGCGACAAGCAACCGGCCCTGGTTGCCGCGCTGAAGCAGGCGACCGCCGAGTTCGAGACGAATTACGACCTCCTGCTCGACCAGACGGGCGCCGATCCGACGTCGCCGGCACGGCTCGATCCGAAATCGATCGAGAATGTGCTGTTCGCCAAACCCTTCCACCTCGACTATTTCTCGGTCGGGCTGATCGCCAACGGCGAACGCCTGATCTCATCCTTCGAATCGAAGCTGGCAATCGGCGGCGAGAGCTACAAGGGCGGTGCCGAGCGCGTCAATCTCGACGCCTCCGTCGCCAATGCCACGCTGTCGGGCTATGCGGCACTTGGCCAGCGCATCAGCGCCTATGCCAACGAGCGCTCGGGACAGCTGCTCGATCTCCACCGCACCCTGTTCTTCGCCACCATCGGCGTCATCGTGCTGGTGGCGCTGTTCATCTTCCGGCCGATGTCGAACGCCATCCTGCGCAAGACGCGTGAGCTGGTCGACGCGCGCAACTCGATGGCCTTCATCGCCGTGCATGACGGGCTGACTGGCCTGCACAACCGCACTTTTCTCACCGACCATTTCGACACGCTGATCAAGGGCGCGCATCGCCGGCGCGAGCGGCTGGCCGTGATCCAGCTCGACCTCGACCGCTTCAAGCAGATCAACGACACGCTCGGCCACGCCGCCGGCGACTATGTGCTGGTGGTCACCGCGCAGCGTATGCGCGATTCCTGCCGGGCATCGGATCTGTGCGCGCGCCTCGGCGGCGACGAGTTCGTGATGATCCTCAACGGTGCCGGCAGCACCGAGGACATCCATATGCTGGGCAGGCGCATCCTGGAGCAGATCAACGAGCCGATCGTCTTCCAGGGCACGACGATCCTGCCGGGCGCCAGCGGCGGCATTGCCGTCTATCCCGTCGACGCCGACAATGCCGAGGACCTTCTGGTCCATGCCGATCTGGCGCTTTACTCCGCCAAGAAGCTCGGCGGCGGCAACTTCTCGTTCTTCTCCGAGGAGCTCAGGCGCGAACTCGACTACCGCAAGCAGCTCGAGCACGACATCCGCACGGCCATCGCCGATAAGGCCTTCGAGGTCTATTTCCAGCCTCAGGTGTCGCTGACCAACGGCACGATCAGCGGCATCGAGGCGTTGGTGCGCTGGAAGCACGCCGATCGTGGCATGATCTCGCCGGGTGAATTCATTCCGGTCGCCGAGAAATGCGGCTTCATGCCCGAGATCGGCCGCATCGTCATTGGCAAGGCAATCAACGAAGCGGCCGAATGGGACCGCGCCGGCATCGCCTTCGGGCGGCTCGCCGTCAACGTCTCTGGCACCGAGTTGCGCGAGCCGGACTTCGACAAGTTCCTGTTCGACACGCTGGAGAAGGCCGGCCTGGCGCCGCAGAAGCTGTCGCTGGAAATCGTCGAATCCGTCATCCTCGACGACGAGAAGACGGGCATCGCCGCGAAGCTCAGGCACATCCGCGCCGCAGGCGTGCATCTAGAACTCGACGATTTCGGCACCGGCTATGCCTCGCTCAGCCACGTCAACCCGAACGAGATCGACCGGCTGAAGATCGACCGCCGCTTCGTCCAGAACATCAACGAGAATGGCGACAACTCCAAGATCGTGCGCGCCATCACCGAGCTGGCGCGCGGCCTCGGCATCTCGATCGTCGCCGAGGGCGCGGAGACCGAAGCCGAGCTCGACTCGCTGATGGCGATCGGCTGCGACCAGGTGCAGGGCTATTCCATCGCCTTCCCGATGCCGCAGGACAAGGCGCGCGAATGGCTGATGGCGCGCAGCCCGAAGAAGGCCAAGCTGAAGGTGCTTCAGGGCAGCCTCGCTTAAGGCGAGTCGATATTCAGGCAATGCCGGCCATAATGGTTGAGCAGTTCATAATTTGACGTTGCGAGCCGGTTTTCGGGAACGAGGCAGGATATCGTTCTTGTCACCCGGAAAATCCGTTAGCAGTCGCCCGAAGCTCGGCGCTTCGACATTTGCCCTGAGCGCCGCCAGTACCTCGGCAAACTCCGCCAGCCTGTCGTCCGGCAATCCCACTCTCAGTTGCTTGTCGAAGGCGAGTGCTGCGGTGCGCAATGTCTCGAACAGCACTTCGCCGGCCGCGGTCAGCGCCACCTGGTGAACCCGGCGGTTCTTCGGATCGCGCCGGCGCGTCAGCAATCCTTGCGTTTCCATGGCGTTGAGATGGTGGGTCAGCGTCGCACCCTGGATGCCGATCATGCCGGCAAGTTCGCGCTGGTTGGCAAGTTCGCGCGACTTGACCGACAGCAGAGTGACCCAGACCGGCAGCGTGCCGCCGGCCTTGACAAGCGCCGCGTCAAACGCCTGCGCCACCAGCTTTGCGGTACGGGCGAGGTTCATTCCGACGGGCGGACGGTCAAAAGGCGTCATGATTCGACACTAATGCATCAAACGCATCGGCGAAACTCGACTCATGCATTGACATCAAACCATTCGACATCTAACTTTTTTGTCAAACGGCGGGGCAAAAGAGGAAATGCGGTCATGCAATATATCTTCATTGCCGTCCTCGGCCTTCACGTCATGGCCGGCGTGTTCTGGGCGGGCACCACCATCGCTGTCGGCCGTGACCCGGAGATTCGGGCGGAGCGGTTCTTCCGGCCGCAAATGGGCGCGGCCGGCCTGGCTTTTCTCACCGGCATATTGCTTTGGTACTTCTTCCACGAGGGCGTTTTCGGCTCGATGGAAAAGGTGCTGGCGCTGGGCATCGTGACCGCCCTGATTGCCGCCGGCGTGCAGGGCGCGTTGGTGGGCTCCGCCAGCAGGCAGCTTGCCGGCGCCGACCAGGCAACGGAAAGCCAGTTGCGTGCGAAGATGACAAGGGGCGAGCGCATTGCCGGGGGGCTGCTTGTCATCACCGTGCTCTGCATGGCCACCGCCAGGATGTTTTGAGCAACGGCGCAAGCACTGTCTACATATCGTACAGTGCCCGGCGCCAAGCCGGCACCGTGCGCGGCGCGCACCGGGCCAACGCGGCAGGTGGCTCTCCCTGCGAAGGTCCGGCGCGCGTCACCAACCGTCCGTACTGCTCGTCAGATCCGCAAGCCGAACCTAATGCCGTCATAGATGGCGGCGTGAATGTTGCGCGAGGCCACCGCATCGCCGATGCGAAACAGCACGAAACCGCCTTCGGGATTGCGCCTGGGGAAGATGTCGCCGCCACTGACCAGCCGCTCGTAGTCGACCGCGCCGCCATTCCGCGACAGCGGCTTCAGCGAGAGGTAGAGGTCGTCGAGGGGTGCCGTGCCATGCTCGACCACCACCTGGTCGACCCGCCGCTCGCCGCGCCAGCCATCGGCAAAATCCGAAGCCAGTTCGGCGACCAATTGGTTGCCCTCGCGCCGCACCGACCGCAGCCTGGTGTTGATGGTGATCGTGACGCCTTTTTCCTGGAAGGCACGCATATAAGGCACATGGTTCATGCCGCCCATCTCGGGAGCGAAGAAGCGCTCCGGCGAAACCAGCTCCAGCTTCGAACCGGCAGTCGCGATCAGTTCGGCCGCGCCCATGCCCTGATGGCCGCCATTGTCATCATAGAGCAGCACGTTCTCGGCCGGCTTGACGGCGCCCGCCATGATGTCCCAGCTCGAGGTGACGAGATTATCGCCCGCCGTCAGCGGCGGGTTCTGCGGCAGGCCGCCGGTGGCGACCACCACCACATCGGGCGACAGCGCCAGCACGTCGTCCTTCTCGGCCCAATTGTCGTAGCGGATCTCGACACCGAGCCGGTCGAGTTCGGCCAATCGCCAGTCGATAATGCCGATCAGTTCCTTGCGGCGCGGGTTCTGCGTCGCCAGCCGCACCTGCCCGCCGGCCTGGCTGGAGGCTTCGAGCACTGTCACCTTATGGCCGCGCTCAGCGGCGACGCGCGCCGCCTCCAGCCCACCGGCGCCAGCGCCGACCACGACCACCTTGCGCTTAGGCCCCTCCGTCCTGGGGATGATATGCGGGATCTCGGCCTCGCGGCCGGTTGCCGCATTGTGGATGCACAGCGCCTCGCCGCCCTCATAGATGCGGTCGAGGCAATAGGTGGCGCCGACGCAGGGGCGGATCTCGTGTTCGCGGCCCTCCATGACCTTCTTGATGATATGTGGATCGGCGATGTGGGCGCGGGTCATGCCGACCATGTCGAGCTTGCCGGTGGCGATGGCGTGGCGCGCCGTGGCGACGTCGGAAATGCGTGCCGCGTGGAAGGTCGGGAACTTCGTCGCCGCCCTCACCTCGCCGGCGAAATCGAGATGCGGCGAAGAACGCATGCCGGTCACCGGAATGACCTTGGTCAGCGCCGCATCGGTCTCGATCGAGCCGCGGATGATGTTCAAGAAATCGACGATGCCGGATGCGGCCAGCCGCCTGGCGATCTCGACGCCCTCGTCCTTCGACAGACCTTTTTCGAAATCCTCGTCGGCAACCATGCGGATGCCGACAACGAAATTTTCGCCAACCGCCACGCGCACCGCGTCGAGCACCATGCGAGTGAAGCGCAAGCGGTTGTCGAGCGAACCGCCGAACTCATCATCGCGCTGGTTGGTGGCCGGCGACCAGAAGCCGTCGATCAGATGGCCGTAGGCCTCGAACTCGATGCCGTCGAGGCCGGCGGCCTGGCAGCGCTGGGCGGCCGACGCATAGTCGGCGACGATGCGCTCGATATCCCAGTCCTCGATGGTCTTCGGGAAGGCGCGATGCGCCGGCTCGCGCACTGGCGAGGCCGACAGCACCGGCAGCCAGTCGGCCTTGTTCCAGCCTGTGCGGCGGCCGAGATGGGTGATCTGGATCATCACCTTGCAATCATGCTCGTGGCAGGCATCCGCCAGTTCCTTGAGCCAGGGCACGATGCGGTCGTCATAGACATGCAGATTGCCGAAGGCAGCCGGGCTGTCGCGCGAGACGATCGCCGAACCGGCGGTCATGGTCAGCGCCATGCCGCCCTTGGCCTTTTCGGCATGGTAGAGCCGGTAGCGCTCCTTCGGCATGCCGTCCTCCGAATAGGCAGGCTCATGGCTGGTCGACATGACCCGGTTCTTCAGCGTCAGGTGCTTGAGCTGGTAGGGCTGGAGAAGCGGATCGTTGCTGGTCATCGTCTTCCTACTGATTCATTTTGTGCTAATGAGCGGCGAAAAATGAAAAGAGACCCACCCATGATCGACACCAAAACCCTCACCCAGCTCGGCGCGCACGTCGAGACGCCACAGAGCCCCGAGGCAGCGGTCCTGGAAACCGTGCCGTTTGCGCGCGGCGACGGCCCGCCGGCCATCGTGCGCTTCGTCTGCCCGGAATTCACCTCGCTCTGTCCGGTCACCGGACAGCCGGATTTCGCCCATATCGTCATCGACTACGCACCCGATACGCTGCTGGTCGAATCGAAATCGCTCAAGCTGTTCATGACTTCGTTTCGCAACCACGGCGCCTTCCATGAAGAATGCACCGTCATGATCGGCCGCCGCATTGTGGCCGCGACCAAGCCCCTGTGGTTGCGCATTGGCGGCTATTGGTATCCGCGCGGCGGCATTCCGATCGACGTGTTCTGGCAAACCGGCGCGCCGCCGGAGGGCAGTTGGCTGCCTGACACCGGTGTCGCGCCCTATCGCGGGCGGGGATGACGAGATCACGCTAACAATACTCATTCGCACTGATATTGGCTGAGCGCCCATTCGCCGGTCACCGACAGAAGGTCAGTTATCTTCCAGGCGCCGCCGACCTTCTTCAGCTTCCATTCGAGCCGGTGCTGGTGACCTTCGACGACAAAGGCGACGACCACCTTGGCCTCGTCGCCATTGACGGCCTCGATGGTCCGCAGGCTCTTGTCGACGGCGAGCTTGTCGTAGTCGGCATTGTCGAGCGCCATGTTGGGGTCGAGGCACTCGCCCTGCCCCGAGGCGCGCAGCGCATCGCTCTTGTCGAGAACGGTTTTCGCCGGATCGATGAAGTTCTTGCGCTGAGCCGGATCAAGCTCCAGCCCGAGATGCTCGTAGAAGGGTTTCACCACCGCCGTCGGCGATCCCGGCAAAACGGGCGCGGGCGGCGGCGGTTCGGCCGACTTGGTTCCCGGCGCGGGCGTTCCTTCCGGCGGCGGCGATGTGTCATCCGCCGGCGCGTTGTCGCCGGACGAGGCCTTTGGCGGCGCGCCGAACAGGCCTTGCGCCGAGGCGCCGCCGTTCAGCCCCGCGGCCAGCATCGATAGGGTCGACAGCGCGACGACAAGACGACGGAGCACAGCGTCACTCCGCCGAGGGGCCGGCAAGCATTCCAAGGCACTCAGGGTCCAGTTGTTGGTTTTGGATGTGATGTCGGCGACCTTCCATTTGCCGTCCACCTTCTTCAACGACCACACCATTTCGCGTTTGGAATCATCGCCTTCCGGGAAAAGGCTGAACGTCGCCGTTACCTCGGCCGTATCGCCATCGACCGTTTCGGCAAGCTTCAGCGTCTTCGTCACCGTCTTCTGGTCAAAATCCTGCGCGTCGAGACCGGGATCGAAGTCGATGCAGGAGACCTCGTCGGGCTTCTCCTTCTGCGCCTTGTCGTTGAGCTCGAACAGCTTGGTCACCGGATCGGTGAAGCGGTCGCGATATTTGGCGTCCGCCTCGAATTTCACCGGTGCGTAGAAGAACTTCACGGCATTGGAAGCCGGCCCAGCGAGTGCTGCGGCAGGCAAGGCAATCGACATGGCAGCGGCCAGCACTATCGGTCTCATGCAGGATCTCCGGATGTTCGGCGGCGTGG
Organism: Mesorhizobium amorphae; assembly: GCF_014843845.1. Lineage (GTDB taxonomy): Bacteria > Pseudomonadota > Alphaproteobacteria > Rhizobiales > Rhizobiaceae > Mesorhizobium > Mesorhizobium amorphae_A. The sequence continues at coordinate 167,616 of NZ_JHQS01000062.1, forward strand.
TGGCAAGATCACCACCACGCATCCTGCATATCGGCTTTTTTGCGGCTCATGAAGCCCCGCAGCGCCAGCCTCAGGCGCCCCACCAGACGTTCTGGAAGTTCGCAAAAGCGCTTCCGCGGCTAATTGCCGACGATACTGGCCAGATACAATCGCTGCGAACATCACAGGATCCTCAGCCTCCGAAAGTCGCGACAGGCGCTTTGAGTTGGGAGCGCTCGGGCTTGACACCGAGCCCTGGCATCTGCGGGACACGGATATGCCCGTTTTCGATGACGATGGGGTTTGCGGGATCGGTATGCCCTTCGATGTATTCCTGCGCGATCCAGGCGCCCTCAAGAAGTCTCGGCTCGGCGGTAGCGGCAAGGTGCACGCATGCCGCGGCGATGACGTCCCCGCCCCATGTATCGTCACAGCTGTGCGGAAGAGATCGTATTGCACACAGATCGCGGACCGTGACCATCTTGGTAAGGCCGCCAAGGCGGGTGACCTTCAATCCGAACCCGTCCGCGATACCTGAAGAAATTGCCCGCAGGACGGCATTCAAATCCTCGGTATTCTCATCCAGGTAGACCGGATGGGTAACGCGTCCCTTGAGGCTCGCGACTTCCTCCATGGTGTTGCAAGGCTGTTCAAACACGAACGGGATTGCCTGGCAAAGCCGGTCGATCTGCAGCGCGGCCGCGGCGGTGAGGCCACGATTTGCGTCGACGGCTATCCGGGCCCTGAAGCCAACCGCTTCCCAGACCTTGTGCACGGTGGCGACGTCTTGCTCGAGATCCCGTCCGCCTATCTTGATCTGAAGCCGTGGGTAGCCGGCCTTGACCTTGTCGACGGCAATGCGCGCAGTCTCATCCGGTGCACCGACAATAGTCGAGTAGTAAGAGGGCACACGATCGGTGAGCGCACCGCCCAGAAGTGTTGAAACCGGAACGCCCAGCCGCTGGCCGGCGAGGTCGAGGAGAGCGATATCCAAGGCTGCCTTGGCATAGTTGTGACCGTTCAACCGCTCATCCATTCTTGCCGCGAGGCGGCGCACGGACGTGGTGTCTTCGCCGACGAGTCCAGGCGCTATTTCGGCAATCGCCGCTCTCGCACCCAAAGCATGTTGGGGCTGATAAACAGGGCCGACCGGGCAGGTCTCGCCCCAGCCTGACAGTCCGTCCTCGGTGGTCACTTCAACGAGTGTGCTGTCCAGATCCTGCACGGTGTCGCTGGCCATCCGGTAGGCACCGCCTTTGACAGGCAGAAGCACCTGATAGACTCTAATCGACTCGATACGCATCGGACCTAGCTTCCTTCGAGCCAAGCGATTCTGGCCATCTTGCCATTCCAGTGCATGACGGCGCTCTCGGTCACAAACCTGGATCGCACTGCTGTGCTCAAACGCGCACATTGTGCTTGCGCTTCATGAAGTCCTTGGCGGTCTCGACCGCCACCGCCGCGTCGCGGCA
>NZ_JHQS01000058.1 GCF_014843845.1 Mesorhizobium amorphae
GCCAGCTGGCGGAGGAGCCATGGATCGCCGCCCGCAACGCCGCTGTGCTGACGCTGCTCTATGGCTCGGGCCTGCGCATTTCCGAGGCGCTCGGCCTCAGCGGCGCCGACCTGTCGTCGGAGACCGACACCGTGCTGCGCATCACTGGCAAGGGCGGCAAGACGCGGCTGGTGCCGGTGCTGCCGGTGGCGCTCAGGGCAGTTGCCGAATACCGGCGGCTCTGCCCCTATCATATCGACCCGAAGGGCCTGCTGTTTCGCGGCGCCCGCGGCGGCCCGCTCAATCCGGCGATCGTCCAGCGCGAGATGGTAAAACTGCGCTCGGCGCTCAATTTGCCGGATACGGCGACACCGCACGCGCTGCGCCATTCCTTCGCCACGCATCTGCTCGGACGCGGCGGCGACCTCCGAACCATCCAGGAACTCCTAGGCCATGCAAGCCTGTCGACCACCCAGATCTACACCGGCGTCGACACCGCGAGGCTGCTCGAAATCTACGACTCCGCGCATCCGCGGGCGTGATCGCCTTGGATCTCAGAACTATTTTACCACGCCGGTTAACCGTTTTGCCGCTTTTTTCCCTTAAGACGCAGGCCATGAAACGTGTCATCGCCATCGCTGACCGCGCGGCCTCTGTGTCGCTCAAGCTGCTTGTTGCGCTCAACGTCCTGTTTTTCCTGTCTTTCCTGATCGTCGCGCTGCTTGCCGCCGGCAGGGCGCATGCACAGACGCCAGCCTGCAGCGGCGCCGACATGCTGTCGGCCTTGCAGAAGGACAACCCGGACACCTACCGCAAGATCGAGACGGAGGCGGCCGCGACCCCGAACGGCAAGGGACTGTTGTGGAAACTGGAAAAGGCCGGCGAGAAGCCATCCTGGCTGTTCGGCACCATGCATATGACCGACCCGCGCGTCACCACGCTGCCGCCCGCCGCGCAAACGGCCTATGACGCCGCAGACACCATCATTATCGAGACCACGGAAGTGCTCGACAAGCAGAAGATGATGGCGGCGATGCTCAACGAGCCGGACCTGATGATGTTCACCGACAACACGACGCTGTCGTCGCTGCTGTCGCCCGACGATGCCGCGGTGGTGAACAAGGCACTCGACGCACGCGGCATTCCGCCGGGCAGCGTGTCCAAGATGAAGCCGTGGCTGTTGTCGGCCATGGTGGCGCTCCCGGTCTGCGAGGTCGCCCGCCAGGCCGGCGGCACGCCGGTGCTCGACGTCAAGCTCGCGCAGGATGCCATGGCTTCAGGCAAGACCGTCGAAGGTCTGGAAACGGTCGCCGGCCAGCTGCGCGCCATGGCCTCGCTGCCGCTCACCTTTCACATGAAGGGGCTGGTCGACACACTCAAGCTCGGCGACAGGATAAACGACGTCAACGAAACCATGATCGTGCTCTACTTGAACGGCGACACCGGCATGTTCTGGCCGCTGTTCCGCGCGATCCTGCCAGGCGATGGCGACGACGCGGCGGGCTACGCGGCCTTCGATCAAACCATGATCACCAGCCGCAACCAGGTGATGGCTGACCATGCCGGACCGATCCTCGCTCGCGGCAACGCCTTCATGGCGGTCGGCGCCATGCACCTTCCGGGCGCGCAAGGCCTGGTCGAGGATTTTCGCAAGGCGGGTTACACCGTCACCGCCGTGCGCTGATCTGCACGGTCGGGTTGCACGTCGAATCACGCGAGTCCCCGTCCTTGTCGGGATTCGCCCTGATTCGCAGATCGATGGCGGACGCGTCCTGTTTTCAGCGAAAAAGGCCAAAGCGGTTGGCTTCCGCTCGCTCGCGGCCAAATTTGCGGGGGAAATACATGCCAACCAGCGATTCCGGGTTAAAATTGCCCTGCTTTCGGCATTTTCCAAGCGTAGTATGAAACCCGTTCAACGGTTGCGCGTTGATGGGTGTTGATTGATACTTTTCATCCTCGGAGGACACTTTTATGGCGAACCCAAACGACCCCTTCACCTCTCCTGGCCCTGCGCCCAAATCGGGTGGCGGCGGTAGCGGCTGGCTGATTGCCCTGGTTGTCATCATCCTGGCCATCGTCGCCTACTATGTTTTCGGAAGAAGCGGCGAACACCCCTCGGCGCCCGCCGAACCGCCGGCCGCCAGCACACCGGCGCCTGCGCCCGCACCGGCTGAGCCGATGAAGCCCGCCGAACCGGCTCCCGCACCTGCGCCAGAACCCGCGCCGGCTCCCGCACCAGCCCCGGCGCCTGCTCCAGAACCAGCGCCCGCACCGGCTCCTGCACCAGCCCCGGCGCCCGCACCGGCCAACTGATCAGGCCCCTGAATTCAACGACGAACGGCCCGCCGAAAGGCGGGCCGTTTTGTTTTGGGGGCGATGACCCTTGACCGTACGCCCGTGTAGCGACCGCAGTGTGGCTATTGTCGAAGTCGGCGCTGCCCCTCATCGCCCTCCCGGGCACTTCTCCCCGTATAGTGACGGGGAGAAGGACGCTGGCCGCAACCTCGGTACCCTTTCTGCCACGCAGGTGATGGGCGAAATCGTGGACGAAAGCTCTCTCTCTCCCCGTCACTATACGGGGAGAGGATGCCGGCAGGCAGGTGAGGGGCAGAGCGCGGACGCTGAAAGCTTCTTCTTGCGTCACAGGGGCCCTTAGGCCGGACGGGTTGCGTTCCCTAGATATGGATCGGCTTGAAGAACGTGGCCAGCGCCGCTTCCTTCACCGCTTCCGACATCGTCGGGTGCGCATGGCAGGTGCGGGCAAGATCTTCCGACGAGCCGCCGAATTCCATCAGCACCGCCGCCTCGTGGATCATCTCGCCGGCGCCGAAGCCGACGATGTGGACGCCGAGCACGCGGTCGCTCGCCTTGTCGGCGAGGATCTTGACGAAGCCGTCGGTGTGCAGCATGGCGCGCGCCCGGCCGTTGGCCGTGAACGGGAATTTGCCGGCCTTGTAGTCGATGCCGGCCTTCTTCAACTCCTCCTCGGTCTTGCCGACCGAGGCGATTTCCGGGCTGGTGTAGACGACGCTCGGGATCACGTTATAATTCACGTGGCCGGCCTGGCCGGCAATCGACTCTGCCACCGCCACGCCCTCGTCCTCAGCCTTGTGCGCCAGCATCGGCCCGGCGATGACGTCGCCGATGGCGTAGATGCCGGGCACATTGGTCCTGAGATGGCCATCGGTCTTGACCCGGCCGCGCTCGTCGACCTCGACGCCGGCTTCCTTCAACCCGAGACTGTCGGAATAGGCGCTGCGCCCGGTCGAGATCAGCACCGCATCGGCCTCGATCGTCTCGGCGGCACCGCCCTTCACCGGTTCGAAAGTGACGGTCGCACCCTTCTTGGCCTTGGCGACGCCGGTGACCTTGGCGCCGAGCTTGAACTCGAAACCTTGCTTGGAAAGCATGCGGTGGAACTGCTTGGAGACCTCGCCGTCCATGCCGCCCAAAATGGTGTCGAGGAATTCGACGACGGTGACCTTGGCGCCAAGCCGTGCCCAGACCGAGCCGAGTTCCAGCCCGATGACGCCGCCGCCGACCACCACCAGATGGCCGGGCACCTTGGCCAGCGACAGCGCGCCGGTCGAGGACACGATGACCTTCTCGTCGAAGTCGACCTCGACGCCGGGAATGCCGGCGACGTCGGAACCGGTGGCGATGACGATGTTCTTGGTCTCGATCTCCTCGACCTTGCCGTCCTCGCCGGTCACCGACACCTTGCCCGCCCCAACCACCTTGCCGGTGCCGCGAAAACTATCGATCTTGTTCTTCTTGAACAGGAAGGCGACGCCGTTGACGTTGGCCGCCACCGTTGCGTCCTTGTGCGCCATCATCTTCTTCAGATTGAGCTTCGGCGTCACCTCGACGCCGAGCGTGTCGAAGGAATGGCCGGCCTCGGCGAACATCTCGGAGGCATGCAGCAGCGCCTTGGACGGGATGCATCCGATGTTCAGGCAGGTGCCGCCGAAAGTCGCGTTCTTCTCGACCACGGCCGTCTTCAGCCCGAGCTGTGCTGCCTTGATGGCGCAGACATAGCCGCCGGGTCCCGATCCGATGATAACGACGTCATAAGCCATGATGGTGTCCTTCTTGGTCCGGCCGTCAGCGGCCGCCGCTTACATTCAGGATCGCGCCCGTCGAATAGGACGCCGCGTCCGACAACAGATAGAGGATTGCGCGCGCGACTTCATCCGATGTGCCGGCCCTTTTCATCGGCAGCGTATCCTGGATGCGCGCCACGCGGTCGGGCTGGCCGCCGGAGGCATGGATTTCGGTGTCGATGATGCCCGGGCGCACCGCATTGACGCGGATGCCCTCGGTCGCCACCTCGCGGGCAAGCCCGAGCGTGAAGGTATCGATCGCGCCCTTGGATGCCGCGTAGTCGACATACTCACCCGCCGAGCCATGCGCTGAGGCGGCCGACGAGACGTTGACGATGGCGCCACCCTTGCCGCCGTGCAGCGTCGACATGCGCCTGACCGCCTCGCGCGCGCAGAGGAAGGAGCCGACGACGTTGATGCGCATCATGCGCTCGAGCCGCGCGCCGCTCATCTCGTCGAGGCGCGCCCTGACGTCGACGATGCCGGCATTGTTGACGAAGGCATCGAGCCGCCCCCAGGCACGGTCGACCGCCTCGAACATTGCCAGGACATCGGCCTCTTTGCCGACATCGCCTCTGACCGCGATCGCCTCGCCGCCGCCAGCCTCGATCTCGGCGACCAGCGCCTTGGCGGCGCTTTCATTGGCGGCATAGTTGATCGCGACGCGATAGCCGGCTTCGGCGCCGAGCCGGCAAACCGCGGCACCGATGCCGCGGCTGCCGCCGGTGACCAGCAGAACTTTTTGCGCCGCGCTCATTCCTGGCAGCCCTTCAGCAGAAACGCATCCCACGGCACCTTGGAAAAACCACTGGCGCCATAGGCCGCCGACATCTGCAGCGACGGCCCGAGGTCGGGAAAGATCAGCGTCTTCGGCGCATCCACGCCTTCGGCCGGCAGCAATGCAATGTTGCCCTTGTCATCGGCACTGTAGATGACGCCTTCCCAGACCGTGCAGGCGGCAAGCTCATCGCCGGTGACATCGCCTGTCGGGCATTTGTACATCAGCGAACCATGCGGCCGCGCCACCCCATCCGTCCACATGACGATGCCGTCCAGCACGACGCCCTTGTCGAGCACCATCTTGAAGCTGTTGGTGACGGTGGCCGAATCCATGGTCGGCCTGAAATCGATGCCGGCCTCGCTTTCGGCATCGCCATAGACGGCAAGCGCCAGCGGACAGGCGGCGAGAGCGGCGGAGTTCGCAAACAAAAGGGCCAGCAACCCAGCAACAGATCCGACGGCGGGTGACATGGCGCTTTGCATCACGGCGATCTACTTCTTCTCGCGGCCATCGGCGTTTTCCAGAACGCCAAAGTCGGTCGTGAGGAGCAGTGGTTGGCCGGCCGCGTCCAGTCCCCAGAACGATGGATAAAATCCGTCGCCCCAGCCACTCCAGAACATCGCGATGTTGACGGGGTTGCCGGCAACCGGGTGATGCATCACGAACCTGTCCTGGTTGGGTGCAAATTCGGCGGCCAGCACATCATCATAGTAATTTTCGTCGGCTTTGAGCTTGTCCTGCCGCGCGGACATCAGCACCATGGCCGTCTTGTCCATGAAGGAACCCAGGCCAGCGTCGACGGGATAACCGAATATCTCGTCATCCTTCAATGTCGAAACATCCTGACCAGGTACGGTGGCCAATTCCCACCGAACCGGCGTGCCTGCGCTGAAACGCAGCACCGCCACTGCCACACGTCCCTGTGCCTCCAGCAACGAAACCGGGTAGCGGCCTGGTTTGACCTTGCGGCTCAGGGCGGGCGTCTTGAGGTCGCTGACCAGAGGGTCGCAGGCGATGATCTCGCCCGTCGGCAATTCAAGCTCGCCGATCGCTGTGACCGCGATCTGTCGCTCCGCCAGCTCGGCATCGCTCAGCGCGAACACGCCAAGATTGCTGCTCGCCTTCGTCACGTCCCAGCCGGCGGCCAGCGCCATCGGCGGCAACGCGGAGAAAATGCCCAGCCAGACGAGACCACGTCGAAACAGTTGGCGCACGACATCCGGCCAGACACTCATGGCGCGCTCGGCCGTCACAAATCGAGCACCAGCCGTTCCGGATCCTCCAGGCTTTCCTTGACGCGGACGAGGAAGGTCACCGCTTCCTTGCCGTCGACGATGCGGTGATCGTAGCTCAGCGCCAGGTACATCATCGGCCTGATCACGATCTGGCCGCCGACCACGACCGGCCGGTCCTGGATCTTGTGCATGCCGAGAATGCCCGATTGCGGTGCGTTGAGGATCGGCGTCGACATCAACGACCCGTAAACGCCGCCGTTGGAAATCGTAAAGGTGCCGCCCTGCATATCCGCCACCGAGAGCTTGCCGTCGCGCGCGGCAATACCCAACCGGCCGATATCCTTTTCGATCTCGGCGATCGACATCTGGTCGGCGTCGCGCACGACCGGCACGACAAGGCCTTTTTCCGTACCGACGGCGACGCCGATATGGGCATAGTTCTTGAAGATGATGTCGGTGGCGTCAATCTCGGCATTGACCGAGGGGATCTCCTTCAAGGCGTGGGTGACGGCCTTGGTGAAGAAACCCATGAAGCCCAGCTTCACGCCGTGCTTCTTCTCGAACACGTCCTTGTATTTGGTCCGCAGCGCCATCACCGCGCTCATGTCCACCTCGTTGAAGGTGGTGAGCATGGCGGCGGTCGACTGCGCTTCCTTGAGCCGGCGCGCGATGGTCTGGCGCAGCTTGGTCATGCGCACGCGCTCTTCGCGCGACGCGTCGTCGGCGGTTGACGGCGCCCGCACGGCAACCGGTGCCGCCTTCGGCGTCTCGGCCGGCTGCGACGGCGTGCCCTTGGCGATGGCATCAAGCACGTCGCCCTTCAGCACCTGGCCGCGCTTGCCGGAGCCGGAAACCTGGTCGACCGCGAGATTGGCCTCGGCGATCAGCTTCGCCGCGGCCGGCGCCGGCGGCATGCTGCGTGTCTCGATCGCACCGGCGTCGCCGGCGATCTTGGCGGTCTCGGCCGCGGCCTGCTTGACGGTGGATGCAGCGTTCGGTGACGAGGCCTGCGACACCGCTTCCGGCTTGGTTGCCGGGGCGGCGGCACCAGCTCCGGCCGAAATCGTCCCCAGAAGCGCGCCGACCTCGACCGTCTCGCCTTCCTTGACGGCGATCTCCGTGAGTGTCCCCGCGCTTGCTGCCGGCACCTCCACCGTCACCTTGTCGGTTTCGAGCTCGACCAGCGGTTCATCGACGGCGATCGCGTCGCCAACCTTCTTGAACCATTTGCCGATGGTCGCTTCGGTGACGGATTCGCCGAGGGTGGGGACGCGGATTTCGGTAGCCATTGTGCCTGTCCGTTCTGTCTCTTGAAGGGGTTCTATTCGCCGAGCGCGTCGTCGAGCAAGGCGGCGAGCTGGCTGAGATGCTTCGACATCAGTCCGGTCGCCGGCGAAGCGGCAGCCGGCCGGCCGGTGTAGCGCACCCGCTGATGCTTGGCGTCGATATGCGCCAGCACCCATTCGAGATACGGGTCGATGAACGACCAGGCGCCCATGTTCTTGGGCTCCTCCTGGCACCACACCATTTCGGCGCCGCGGAAGCGCGACAGTTCGGTGATCAGCGCCTTGGCCGGGAACGGATAGAGCTGTTCGACGCGCAGCAGGTAGATGTCGTTGATGCCGCGCTTCTCGCGCTCCTCGTAAAGGTCGTAATAGACCTTGCCCGAGCACAGCACGACGCGGCGGATCTTGGAATCCTTGACCAGCTTGATCGCCTGGCCTGAAAGCAGCTGGGCATCGTCCCACAGCAGCCGGTGGAAGGAGCTTTCGCCGGAAATCTCCGGCAGCGTCGACACCGCCCGCTTGTGCCGCAGCAGCGACTTTGGCGTCATCAGGATCAGCGGCTTGCGGAAGTCGCGCTTCAGCTGCCGGCGCAGAATGTGGAAATAGTTAGCCGGCGTGGTGACGCTGGCCACCTGCATGTTGTCCTCGGCGCAAAGCTGCAGGAAGCGCTCGAGCCGGGCCGAGGAGTGCTCGGGACCCTGGCCTTCATAGCCATGCGGCAGCAGGCAGACGAGGCCCGACATTCTGAGCCACTTGCGTTCGCCCGACGAGATGAACTGGTCGAACACCACCTGGGCGCCGTTGGCGAAGTCGCCGAACTGCGCTTCCCACAAGGTCAGCGCCTTCGGCTCGGCCAGGCTGTAGCCGTATTCGAAGCCGAGCACCGCTTCTTCCGACAGCATCGAGTTGATGACTTCGTAGCCGGCCTGCGCCGCCGACAGATTGTTGAGCGGGATATAGCGGGTTTCGTCGCGCTGGTCGTAGAGCACGGAATGGCGCTGCGAAAAGGTGCCGCGCTCGGAATCCTGGCCGGACAGCCGGATCGGATTGCCGTCGAGCAGGATGGCGCCGAAGGCCAGTGCCTCTGCCGTCGACCAGTCGATGCCTTCGCCGGATTCGATCGCCTGGCGGCGGTTCTCGAGGAAGCGCAGGATCGTCTTGTGCGCCTCGAAATCCTTCGGCACCTCGGTCAGCTTCTTGCCGATTTCCTTCAGCGTCTTGACCGGCACGGCTGTCTTGCCGCGCCGCTGTTCGTCCTGGTTGTCGGCCGTGCGCAGGCCCGACCAGGCGCCGTCCAGCCAGTCGGCCTTGTTGGGCTTGTAGTGCTGGCCGACCTCCCATTCCGATTCCAGATGCGCCCGCCAGTCGGCCTTCATCTTGTCATACTCGGCCTGGGTGATGTGGCCTTCAGCGATCAGGCGATCGGCATAGATCTGTACCGTCGTCTTGTGGTTGCGGATGCTGCGATACATGATCGGCTGGGTGAAGGCCGGCTCGTCGCCCTCATTGTGGCCGAAGCGGCGATAGCAGAACATGTCCACCACGACCGGCTTGTGGAACTTCATGCGGAATTCGGTCGCCACCTTGGCGCCGTGGACCACGGCTTCCGGGTCGTCGCCATTGACGTGGAAGATCGGCGCCTCGATCATCTTGGCCACATCCGACGGATAGGGCGACGAGCGCGAGAAACGCGGATTGGTGGTGAAGCCGATCTGATTGTTGATGATGAAGTGCAGCGTGCCGGCGACGCGATGGCCGCGCAGGCCCGACAGGCCGAGGATCTCGGCGATCACGCCCTGGCCGGCGAAGGCGGCGTCGCCGTGCAGCAGCAGCGGCATCACCTTGGCGCGTTCCGACAGCGGCACGATCTCGCCGCGTTCGCGGCCGGCGAACTGGTCCTGCTTGGCGCGCGCCTTGCCCATCACCACCGGGTCGACGATTTCCAGATGCGAGGGATTGGCGGTCAGCGAGAGATGCACCTTGTTGCCGTCGAACTCGCGGTCCGACGAGGCGCCGAGATGGTACTTGACGTCGCCCGAACCCTCGACCTCGTCGGGAGCCGCCGAGCCGCCCTTGAATTCGTGGAAGATGGCGCGGTGCGGCTTGGCCATCACCTGGGAGAGCACGTTGAGACGGCCGCGATGCGCCATGCCGAGCACGACTTCCTTGAGGCCGAGCTGGCCGCCGCGCTTGAGGATCTGCTCCAGCGCCGGGATTAGCGACTCGCCGCCGTCGAGACCAAAACGCTTGGTGCCCTTGTACTTGACGTCGATGAACTGCTCGAAGCCTTCCGCCTCGATCAGCTTCTGCAGGATCGCCTTCTTGCCGGGAGCGGTGAAGGTGATCTCCTTGTCGGCGCCTTCGATGCGCGCCTGGATCCAGGCCTTCTCCTCGGGGTCGGAAATGTGCATGAACTCGACGCCGAGCGTCGAGCAATAGGTGCGGGTGAGAATCTCCAGCATCTGCCGGATCGTGCCGAATTCGAGCCCGAGCACATTGTCGAGGAAGATCGGCCGGTCATAGTCGGCGGCGACGAAGCCGTAATTCTCCGGCGACAGCTCGTTATAGTCCTCGAGCGGCTTGGCGATGCCGAGCGGGTCGAGATTGGCGTGCAGATGGCCGCGCATGCGGTAGGCGCGGATCATCATGATGGCGCGCACCGAATCGCGCGTCGCCTGATGCACGTCGGCGTCGGACAGCGCCACGCCGTTGACGACCGCCTTCTCCTTGACCTTCTTTTCCAGGTGCTTTTCGACGATGCCCCAATTGCCGTCGAGCGCCGACACCAGTTCGCCATTGGCCTGCAGCGGCCAGGAGGGCCTGGCCCATGAGGCGCCCTTGGCGTTCTTGCGGACATCGCCGGCGTCATCCTGCAGCGCCGCGAAGAAGTCCTGCCATTCGGGATTGACCGATTCAGGATCGTCCTCATAGGCGGCATAGAGCGCGTCGATATAGTCGGCATTGCCGCCATAAAGGAAAGAGGTGAGCGAAAATTGGTCGTTGGCCTGATCTTGTCGTGCCATTTTTGTCTGCGGAGCCCGGCTCCGTCTCCTTGTCAGAGTGAATGGTGAATAGTGAGTAGTGAATAGTCGGTAGTAAGTTGGGGAATTCCCCGCTTCGCGCCGCTACTCACCCACTCTTTCCATTCACTATTCACTATTCACTACTCACTTAACCTTTGATCGCCTCGACCAAGGTCGTGCCCAGCCGTGCCGGCGACGGCGAAACTTTTATCCCGGCCGATTCCATTGCCGCGATCTTGTCTTCCGCGCCGCCCTTGCCGCCGGAGATGACCGCGCCCGCATGGCCCATCGTGCGGCCGGCCGGCGCCGTGCGCCCGGCGATGAAGCCGGCCATCGGCTTGCTGCGGCCACGCTTGGCTTCGTCCTTGAGGAACTGTGCTGCGTCCTCCTCGGCCGAACCGCCGATCTCGCCGATCATGATGATCGACTTCGTTTCGTCGTCGGCAAGGAACATCTCCAGCACGTCGATAAACTCGGTGCCTTTGACCGGATCGCCGCCAATGCCGACGGCGGTGGTCTGGCCGAGGCCGACATTGGTAGTCTGGAATACTGCCTCATAGGTAAGCGTTCCCGAGCGGGAAACAACGCCGACCGAGCCCTTGCGGAAGATGTTGCCGGGCATAATGCCGATCTTGCATTCGTCGGGGGTGAGCACGCCCGGGCAGTTCGGTCCGATTAGTCGCGAGGTCGAGCGGTCGAGCCGCGCCTTGACCTTGACCATGTCCATCACCGGTATGCCTTCGGTGATGCAGACGATCAGCGGGATCTCGGCCTCGATCGCTTCGATGATCGCCTCGGCGGCACCCGCCGGCGGCACATAGACCACCGAGGCGTTGGCGCCGGTCTTTTCCTTGCCTTCGGCGACGGTGGCGAAGATCGGCAGGCTCTCGCCCGTCGCGCCGGTCCAGGTCTCGCCGCCCTTCTTGGGGTGGATGCCACCGACCATCTTGGTGCCGTGATAAGCGAGCGCCTGTTCGGTATGGAACGTGCCGGTCTTGCCGGTCAGGCCCTGCACCAGCACCTTGGTGTTCTTGTCGACGAGAATGGACATTGGAGCCCTTTTCTAAAAACCGTTGATCGAGGAAGGCTGCGCGGTCATGGTCAGAGCCGCTTGAGATCGGCGACGGTGAGGTCGCTCTTGGCATTGCCGGTGTTTAAAGTCGTCGCCGGCTCGAACATCAGCACGACAGGCTGCTCGGTGAGCGAGCGCGGCCGGTGTTCGACGCCGCGCGGCACGACGATGAAGTCGCCCTCGCCGAGCTCGACCGGCCCGTCGCGGAAATCGATCGCGATCCTGCCGCGCAGCACGAGGAAGGCTTCGTCCTCCTTGTCATGCGCGTGCCAGTCGAAGACGTCGCCGAACTTGGCGACCTTCGCCTGGCTGTCATTGACATCGCCGGCGATGTGCGGGTCGAACACCTTGGTGATCGTCCGGTCCGCTGCCTCGACGAGGTTTATCTTGCGCGGGGGCACAGGCTCAGCCCTTCACCGCCGCAACAATCTTCTTGGCCGCGTCGTCGAGGTCATCCGCCGAGACCACATTGAGGCCGCTTTCGTTGATGATCTTCTTGCCGAGCTCGGCATTGGTGCCTTCGAGCCGCACCACCAGCGGCACCTTCAGCCCGACTTCCTTGACCGCGGCGATCACGCCCTCGGCGATGACGTCGCACTTCATGATGCCGCCGAAGATGTTGATCAGAATGCCTTCGACCGCCGGATCCCTTGTGATGATCTTGAACGCCGCCGTGACCTTCTCCTTGGAAGCGCCGCCGCCGACATCGAGGAAGTTGGCCGGCTCCGCGCCATAGAGCTTGATGATGTCCATCGTCGCCATGGCGAGGCCTGCGCCGTTGACCATGCAACCGATATTGCCGTCGAGCGCGACATAGGCGAGGTCGTATTTCGACGCCTCGATCTCCTTCTCATCCTCTTCGGTGGTGTCGCGCAGCTCCATCACGTCGGGGTGACGGAACAGCGCGTTGTTGTCGAACGACACTTTCGCGTCGAGCACACGCAGCCGGCCGTTCTTCATGACGATCAGCGGGTTGACCTCGAGCAGGCTCATGTCCTTCTCGACGAAGACCTTGTAAAGCAGCGGGAACAGCGTGCCGGCGTCCTCGGCGGCCTGACCATCGAGCCCCAGTGCCTGCACCAGTATGTCGACGTCGATGCTCGTCACGCCGGCCAATGGGTCGATGGCGCGGGTGATGATCTTTTCCGGCGTGTCGTGGGCGACGCCCTCGATATCCATGCCGCCCTCGGTCGAGACGACGAAGGCGATGCGGCCGACCGATCGGTCGACCAGGATCGACAGATAGAGCTCGCGCTCGATGTCGGCGCCGTCCTCGATATAGAGCCGGTTGACCTGCTTGCCGGCCGGACCGGTCTGCTTGGTCACCAGCGTGTTGCCGAGCATCTCGTTGGTGTTGGCGACGACATCGGCCACCGACTTCGCCAGCCGCACGCCACCCTTGGCGTCGGGCGACAGCTCCTTGAACTTGCCCTTGCCGCGGCCGCCGGCATGGATCTGGCTCTTCACCACATAGAGCGGGCCGGGCAGCGCCTTGGCGGCGGCTTCCGCCTCGCTCGCCTTGAACACCGGCACGCCCTCGGCCACCGGCGCGCCAAAACTCTTCAGCAGCGCCTTGCCCTGATATTCATGGATGTTCATGGCTCAATATCTCCAGATCGATTGCCAGGGGATCACTTCGAGGCGAGGTGCGGGGCGATCTTGACGCAGGCCTCGGTGAGGCCCTGCACCGCCGCCACCGAGGAGTCGAACATCTTCTGCTCGGCCTTGGAGAGGTCGATCTCGATGATGCGCTCGACGCCGCCGGCGCCGATCACCACGGGAACGCCGACATAGGTGTTCTTGACGCCATACTGGCCCGAGAGATGCGCCGCACAGGGCAGCACGCGCTTCTTGTCCTTGAGATAGGCCTCGGCCATCGAGATCGCCGAAGCGGCCGGCGCGTAATAGGCCGAGCCGGTCTTCAAGAGGCCGACGATCTCGGCACCGCCGTCGCGGGTGCGCTGCACGATCTGGTCGAGCTTGTCCTTCGAGGTCCAGCCCATCTTGACGAGGTCGGGCAGCGGAATGCCGGCGACAGTCGAATAGCGGATCATCGGCACCATGGAATCGCCGTGGCCGCCGAGCACGAAGGCGGTGACATCCTCGACCGAGACCTTGAACTCCTCGGCAAGGAAATAGCGGAAACGTGAACTGTCGAGCACGCCGGCCATGCCGACGACATGGGTCTTGGGCAGGCCGGAAAACTTCTGCAGCGCCCAGACCATGGCGTCGAGCGGGTTGGTGATGCAGATGACGAACGCCTTCGGTGCGTATTTCTTGAGACCTGCGCCGACCTGTTCCATGACCTTGAGGTTGATGCCGAGAAGGTCGTCGCGGCTCATGCCCGGCTTGCGCGGCACGCCGGCGGTGACGATGCAGACATCGGCGCCCTCGATCCCGGCATAGTCATTGACGCCGGTCAGCCTGGAGTCGAAGCCGTCCACCGGCGACGATTGCGCGATATCCAGCCCCTTGCCCTGCGGAATGCCCTCGGCGATATCGAACAGCACCACATCGCCGAGATCCTTAAGGCCGATCATATGGGCGAGCGTGCCGCCGATCATGCCAGAGCCGATGAGCGCTATCTTGTTGCGTGCCATGTCAGGATGTTTTCCCTTGGTCTGTGACGGCGCCAAACGGCGTCGAGGAAGAGGCCGGAATGCTGCGGGGAACCGCGGATTTTCGCCGCACCAAATAGCCTCGGTGGAGATGAAATTCAAACGATTATTTTGGGCATAGGAATTTCAATCGGTTAGATGATTTGGGATTTACGTAAACGTCAAAGTTTGTGAGCCGACTTCAAGGAATTTACACAATGCCGATCGAAATCAGAAGGCTGGAAGCGGGCGATGACGCCCTTGTGATGCATGTCGCCGAAGACGTGTTCGACGAGCCGGTGCGGCCAGACAGGCTTGCCGCCTACCTCGCTTCGCCGGGTCATTTCATGATTGTGGCGCTGGCCGACGGCGTGGTCGTCGGCCAATGCGCCGCCGTCATCCATCGCCATCCCGACAAGGTGAGCGAACTCTACATCGACGAGATCGGCGTGACGCCGGCCTTCCAGCGCCAGGGCATCGCCCGAAAAATGCTCGACGCGATGTTTGTGATCGGCAGGGAGAATGGCTGCGAGGAAACGTGGGTCGGCACCGAGCCGCACAATGCTGCGGCGCGAGCGCTTTACGAGTCGCGCCGGGAGCCGCATGGGCCGGCGGAGGAGTTCGTCATGTATGTGTATGAGCTTTAGCGATTGGCCGAGGCCTCTTCACCTTCGTCATCCTAGGGTCTGCGCTCCGCTTTGCGTCGCTCCGCGCTAGGATGACGAAGGCATGGCGGCTACGCCTGCGCCTGCTGCGCTTCCGCCGGCGCCATCCTCGCCTTCAGCCGCTCCGCCCAATCCTCCAGCCAGTCGCGGCTCTGCATTTCGATCAGCCGCGAGGCCGTGCGCTCGAACTCGAAGACCTCGTTGCCGCGCTTGGCCGTGTAAAGCGCCTGTGGCGGCGCTTCGGCGCTGACTACCAGCCGCACGTGATGGTCGTAGAGCGTGTCGATCAAAAGGATGAAGCGCTTGGCCTCGTTGCGCTTGCCTTCGCCGAGCACCGGCACATGGTCGATGAAGAGGGTCGAGAAGCGGCCGGCGATGGCCAGATAGTCGCGCGCACCGAGCGGCTTTTCGCAGAGATCGGCGAAGGAGAAGCGCGCTGCTTCGCCTGCGGCGCGCGGCACCACGACCTGCCGACCCTTCACGGTCAGTGCCGTCTCTGATGTCGGCCGGCCATGCGTCATCGCTTCCCAGGCCTGGTCGAGCACGGCATCGGCTGCCGCATCCGCCGGCGTGACATAGACCGGCATGCGGCTGAGCTTTTCGAGCCGGTAGTCCTTGTCGGCGTCGAGCGCAAGCACATCGGCATGCCGCCCCAATATGCCGACGAAGGGCAGGAAGAGCTGGCGGTTCAACCCGTCGCGGTAGAGGTCGTCAGGCGCGACATTGGAGGTGGCGACTAGCACCACGCCATTGGCGAACAGTGCCGAAAATAGCCGCGACAGGATCATCGCATCGGCGATATCGGTGACCGAGAACTCATCGAAGCACAGCACCCAAGCCTGCTCGGCCAGCGCGCGCGCCACCGGTGGGATCGGGTCGTCCTCCTTGACGTCGCCATTCTTGCGCGCCGCCCGGTGTTTCTGGATGCGGTCCTGCACATCGGCCATGAAGTCGTTGAAATGCACACGGCGCTTGCGCCGGACCGGCAAGAGATCGAAGAACATGTCCATCAGCATGGTCTTGCCACGGCCGACGCCGCCATGGATATAGAGGCCCTTGACCGCCGCGGGCGGCTGCTTGCGCGCGAACAGCCAGCCCAGCGCGCTCGACTTCTGCGCCAGCCGCTTGGCCGAGATCTCGTCGGTCAGCCGGTCGAGTGCCGCGGCGATGCGCTCCTGCGCCGGATCGCGCTCGATGGCGCCGGTCTCGACCAGATGGTCGTAGCGCTGCCTGACGGTCGCATGGGTCTGGAGGCCGTCACGCAGATGCATCGGTCACGTCGTTCTCGAGCAATTCCAGGAAAAGTGTGTAGCGGTTTTCCGTCCGGAATTGCGTAAAAACAAATAGGGGCGGATCGGCCTATCTTGTAAGCGAGATCGGCAGGCCGGTGGAAGTCTGGCCGTCGAATTTCTCGCCGCCCGAGGAATAGAGGCGCGCCAGCGTGCCGCCATTCTCATCGTAAAGCGTCAGCTGCTTGCCGGCGACGTTCCAGGACTTGATGCCGTCGATCGGCGCCGGGCAGTGCAGCGGGCCGGCGCGGTAGCCGGCGCCGAATTTGGTCTGTGGCGTCGCCACCTTGCAGCTCTGGCCCGACACGCTGGCGTTCCAGACGCCGGCGACGCTGGCAGCGGTCAGATCCGGTGCGCCGGCAGGCGCCGTGCCGTCCGCCGGCAGCGATGCGATCTGGCTGTTCGCCGGCGCGGTCGGGAACTGCGACGGGTCGGTGGTGCCGGGCGCGGCCGGCGGCGGCAGCTGGTTTCCCGTCACCGTTCCGGAGGGCGCCGGCGTCAGCGGCGCCGGCTGCTGGTCATCCATAGATGAGAATCGCGAGGTCGAACAGCCGCTTGCAACAAGCGCAGCAAGCGATACGGCCACCAGAGCGGTCTTCGAAAAAGTCATTCCAACCTCCGTCGGATCCGGCTTGGGGGACGCCGTCCGCGCAATCTCTCCCTCACCAAGCTGGAGAAGGTGGCAGAATTTCAACCCGATATGGTTAAAATAGGGTTTTCGGGAGAATTGTTGCAATTTTATCGCAACAGGCATGTGACCGCTCACGGGCCTTCTCGCGGCCCGCCCTGCGGATGCCTCGCTTTTTGGGCGTGAAAACCAGAGCTATTTGTTTTTGCGCAAATTCCGGACGGAAAACCACAACGCACTTTTCCTGGAATTGCTCTACGCAGGGAGCGGCGCGCTCGGCACGAAAACGTAGCCGTCCGGACCGACGATATGGCATTCGCGCAAGCCGTGCGGCTTGTCGATCGCCCCTGTGAGCACGATGTGGCCGAAGTCGCGCGCTTTGGCTTCAACCGCGTCCGGATCGGCGCCGTAGAGGCGAAGCTCGATGCCCGCGCCGCGCGTCTCCACCCCAGCGATGACGCCGGTCATCGGGTTGTCGAGATAGGAGTGGTCGGCATGCAGCATGAACACCGATCCCAGGAGTTCGATCGCGGCGAAATCCTCATCGGCATAGATGATCCGTGCGCCGAGCACGTCGCGGCAAAAAGCTTCCATGGCCGGCATGTCGGTGACCAGAAGATTGATGCCGATGCCGCGCGGCAGCGAGCGGCCGAAATCCTCGGCCTTCATCCACGGTGTTTTCGTCCGCTTCATAGCCATGGCCGTTCCTCCTCCCGCCCGCACCTTCACGATCCTAGCCGAGGCCACCTCTTCGCCCTTGGCATTGGCGTGAAAAATGCTTGCGCCAGACGGCCCAGACCCTATCTCAGGAAAAAAGCGAACCCCGCGGGAGCGGAAGAAAAATGGCTGCGAGAAAGAGAGCCGCCAACCGCTACTACAGCGGCCCGCCCAGCGATCATTTCGACGGCACCTTGTTCTTCAATCCCGACGGCCAGCCGCCGGGCCGCTTTGCCGACCTGCTGAAATGGCAATTGAGCGGCGAGCGCTCGAAATGGCCGGCGGCCAATCCGAGCCCGTTTCATCAGGCAAAGCCGGCCGAACGGATCGACGGATCAGGGCTGCGGCTGACCATGGTCGGCCATTCCTCGCTGCTCATCCAGACGGCTGGTCTCAACATCCTCACCGATCCGGTCTGGTCGCCGCGCGTCTCACCGCTCTCCTTTGCCGGGCCAAAACGTGTCAATGCGCCCGGCATCGCCTTTTCACAGCTGCCGCCGATCGACCTCGTGCTGGTCAGCCACAACCATTACGACCATCTCGACCTCGCTACACTGAAGCGGTTGAAGGCGAAACACGACCCGCTTGTGCTGACGCCGCTCGGCAACGACGCCATCATCGATGATGTGGTGCCTGGCATGCGGCTCACGGCGCATGACTGGGGCGACCGGGTCGAGATCGGCGACGGTGTCGCCGTCCATGTCGAACCGGTGCATCACTGGTCGGCACGCGGCGCGCGCGACCGGCGCATGGCGCTGTGGGCGGGTTTCGTCGTCGAAACCCCGGACGCAAAAGTCTATTTCGCCGGTGACACCGGCTTTCATGGCGGCACCAATTACCGACTGATGGCGGAAAAGCATGGCGGCTTCCGCCTCGCCATCCTGCCGATCGGCGCCTATGAGCCGCGCTGGTTCATGGCGTCGCAGCACCAGAACCCGGAGGAAGCGGTGCGAGGCATGAAGCTGTGCAACGCCGCCCATGCCGCCGGCTGCCACTGGGGCACCTTCCAACTCACCAACGAACCGATCGACGAGCCGGCCCGGAAACTGGCCGAGGCGCTGGACGCCGAAGGCCTGCCGCAGGAACGCTTTCGCGCCTTGCGCCCGGGCGAGGTCTGGGACGTACCGGAGATCGGCTGAGGAACCCAACCTTTGAAAACGCGTTGGTTCCACAACGCAATTCGGCTGGGAGCCACCTCATGATCAAATGGATCATCATTCTTCTGATTGTCGCCGCCGCCGCCAGCCTGCTCGGCATGCCGGCGCTGGCGGGTGCCGCCGCCACCGGCGCGCGCATCCTCATCGGCATCGTCCTCATCATCTTCCTGCTGCTCGTACTGGGCGTCTTCGCGGTAACATAGGCGCGGCGTCTTCGCCGTCGCCAGCCCGGCGTCTTCGCCGTGGCTAGGTCCGGCGTCTTCGCCGTGGCCAAAAGGGGTGGCACACTGGTAATTCCTGCCCGTTTCCGCCATATAGCGGCAAACGGACATGGAACCATCGGAGCAATGGCAGGCACCGCCCCCTTCGCCAAGATGAACGGCATCGGCAACGAGATCATCGTTGCCGACATGCGCAGCCGTGCCGATCGGGTGACGCCGGCTGCCGCCATCGCGCTGAATGCCGATGCCGCGACCAAGTTCGACCAGATCATGGCGATCCACGACGCCAGGACGCCGGGCACGGCCTTCTTCATCGACATCTTGAATTCCGACGGCTCCGGCGCGCAGGCCTGCGGCAATGGCATGCGCTGCGTCGTCCAGGCGCTTGCCGCCGAGACCGGCCAGAAGATATTCACCTTCGAGACCGTCGCCGGCATCCTCAACGCCAGGGAACACGCCGACGGCACGATCTCGGTCGACATGGGCACGCCGCGCTTCGGCTGGCAGGATATCCCGCTGGCCGAGGAATTCCGCGACACCCGCATGATCGAATTGCAGATCGGCCCGATCGACGCGCCGGTGCTGCATTCGCCCTCGGCCGTTTCGATGGGCAACCCGCACGCCATCTTCTGGGTCGACGGCGACGTCTGGTCCTATGAGCTCGACCGTTTCGGCCCGCTGCTGGAAAACCACCCGATCTTCCCCGAGCGCGCCAACATCACGATTGCGCAGGTGACCTCGCCGGAAACCATGGTCATCCGCACCTGGGAGCGCGGCGCCGGCTTGACCAAGGCCTGTGGTTCGGCCGCTTGCGCCGCAGTCGTCGCCGCTGCCCGCACCAGGCGCACCGGACGCAGCGTGTCGCTGATGACGCCGGGCGGCGGCTCGCTGCATGTCGAATGGCGCGACGACGACCATGTCATCCTGACCGGTGCCGCCGAATGGGAATTTTCCGGCAGTTTCGACCCGTCGACCGGCCAATGGGCCCGCGACACCGAAAGCGCGGCCTGATGGCGGCTCTCTCAAAGGGCATCGACGTCGTCACCTTCGGCTGCCGGCTGAACACTTATGAATCCGAGGTGATGCGCCGCGAAGCCGAAAGCGCCGGCCTCGGCGCGCTCGAAGGCGGCGCCATCATCTTCAACACCTGCGCAGTCACCGGCGAGGCGGTGCGCCAGGCCAAGCAGTCGATCAGGAAAGCCCGCCGCGAGAACCCGGCCGCCCGCATCATCGTCACCGGCTGCGCCGCGCAGACCGAGCCGGAGAATTTCGTTGCCATGGACGAGGTCGATCTCGTGCTTGGCAATGAGGAGAAGCTGAAGGCGCATTCCTATCGCGCGCTGCCGGATTTCGGCGTCAACGACACCGAGAAGGCACGCGTCAACGACATCTTCTCGGTGCGCGAGACCGCCGGCCACATGGTCGACGCCATCGAGGGCCGCGCACGCGCCTTCGTCCAGGTGCAGAACGGCTGCGACCACCGCTGCACCTTCTGCATCATCCCCTACGGCCGCGGCAATTCGCGCTCGGTGCCCATGGGCGCCGTGGTCGAGCAGGTCAAGCGTCTTGCCGGCAACGGATATGCCGAGATCGTGTTGACCGGTGTCGACATGACCAGTTTTGGCGCCGACCTGCCGGGCAGCCCAAAACTCGGCAAGCTGGTCAAGACGATCCTCAGGCAGGTGCCCGACGTGAAGCGGCTGCGTCTGTCCTCGATCGATTCGATCGAAGCCGATGACGATTTGCTCGATGCGATTGCCACCGAGCCGCGGCTGATGCCGCATCTGCATCTGTCGCTGCAGTCGGGCGACGACATGATCCTGAAGCGGATGAAGCGGCGCCATCTGCGCGACCAGTCGATCCGCTTCTGCGAGGATGTGCGCAAGCTGCGCCCCGGCATCGTCTTCGGCGCCGACATCATCGCCGGCTTCCCGACCGAGACCGAGGCGATGTTCGAGAACTCGGAAAAGATCGTCGAGGAATGCGGGCTGACGCATCTGCATGTCTTCCCGTTCAGCCCGCGCGAAGGCACGCCCGCCGCGCGCATGCCGCAGGTCCGCCGCGAACTGGTCAAGCAGCGCGCCGCCCGACTGCGCGCCGCGGGCGAGGCCGCCTATCGCCGTCATCTCGCTACGCTCGCCGGCACGCGTCAGTCGATCCTGGTCGAGCGCGACGGCCTCGGCCGCACCGAAGGGTTTACGCTTGCCGCTATCGCTGCAGGTTCGCCGGGCGAGATCGTCGAGGCCGATATCACCGGCCATGACGGTGCCCGCCTGATCGCCGCGCCCGCTACCGCCCGCGCCGCCTGAGAAACGCAAAGCATGGCCGGTTTTTTCAAGAAGATATTTTCGTTCGGCAAGAAGGAAGTGGTCGAGGAGCGGATCGACGAGACCGCACCGCTGCCGCCGATCAAATGGGAGGCGCTGGACGCGCTGAAACCTGCGGCTGAGCAGGCGTTGCCGGAGTTTTTGAAGCGCGACGAGTCTGCGGCAGAGGTCGCGCCGCAGGCTGAACCGACGCCGCCTCCCGCTGTTGAGCCAGAAGCGCCGCCGGCACCGCAACCGGCCCCCGAGGAGCCAAAGCCCGAGCCGACCCCGACCATTCCACCGGCGCCGGAGCCGATCGTTCCGTCCGAGCCGGAACCTCTGCCGGAACCCGAGCCTATAGAGGAGCCGAAACCCGCTCCTGAGACACCTGCCGAGCCGCCAGCGCCTCAGGAAGTTCCTGCGCCCGTCGTTCCCGAGCCTGCCCCCGAACCGCAGCCTCAGGAAGTCCCGCCACCTGCGCCGGCCGAGCCGGAGATCGTCCCGTCACGCCCGGAAAGGCAGCCGGAACCAGCACCCGTCGAAGTGCCGACGCCTCCTGCAGAGGTCCCGGCGGAGACGCCCAAACCGGTCGAGATACCACCATCGACTCCGTCTTCTGCGCCGCCATCTTCAGAGCTCGGCCCTGCCCCTCATCCGCCTGCCGGCACCTTCTCCCCGTATAGTGACGGGGAGAAGGGAGCTGATCGTAGTGCCAGCACCCCTCTTGCAGACATCAAAGAAGAAGCCTCAACGCTCGCGCCCCCCTCTCCCCGTCCTTCACGGGGAGAGGGTAAGGGTGAGGGTGAGGGTGAGGGGCAGCGCGAACCTGGCGATATTGGCCTCTCTCCTGCCGAAGCTGCACCATCGGCCGAAATCCCAGCGCCTATTCGCCAGCCATCGCCGGTTGAAGCACAACCGATCCTCGCCGAGATCGCGCCCGAGCTGCAGCCAGTCCCGCAACCCGCGCCGGAGCCAAAACCCGCTCCCGGCAAGGTGACCGTCTCCAAGAAGGTCGAGCAAAAAGCCGAGCCCCTGAAGGCACCGGAGCCGGCGCCGAGGCGTTCCTGGTTCCAGCGCATGAAGGACGGGCTTGCCCGTTCGTCCCGCGAACTCTCCGGCAACATCGCCGGCGTCTTCACCAAGCGCAAGCTGGACGAGGACACGCTGCAGGATCTGGAGGACGTGCTGATCCGCGCCGACCTTGGCCTGGAGACGGCCTTGCGCGTCACCGACGCGCTTGCCTCCAGCCGCTACGGCAAGGACGTCTCCGATACCGAAGTCCGCGCGGTGATGGCGGCCGAGGTCGAGAAGGTGCTGACCCATGTCGCCATGCCGCTGGAACTCGACCTCTCCCACAAGCCGCATGTCATCCTGGTCGTCGGCGTCAACGGCACCGGCAAGACCACGACCATCGGCAAGCTGGCGGCCAAGTTGACCGATGGCGGCCTGTCGGTGATGCTTGCCGCCGGCGACACGTTCCGCGCTGCGGCGATCGAGCAGCTCAAGATCTGGGGCGAGCGGACGAAGTCGCCAGTGATCGCCTCGAAAATCGGGGCCGACGCCGCCGGCCTCGCCTATGATGCATTCGAGCGGGCAAAGGAAGCCGGCTCCGACGTGCTGATCATCGATACCGCCGGACGGCTGCAGAACAAGACCGAGCTGATGGCCGAACTTGAAAAGATCGTCCGCGTGCTGGGCAAGCTCGATCCGGAGGCGCCGCATACCGTGCTGCAAACGGTCGACGCCACCACCGGCCAGAACGCGCTCAACCAAGTCGAGATCTTCCGCAATGTTGCTGGCGTCAATGGCCTGGTGATGACCAAGCTGGACGGCACGGCGCGTGGCGGTATTCTGGTGGCGATCGCGGCAAAGCACAAATTGCCGGTCTATTTCATCGGCGTCGGCGAACAGGTTGACGACCTAGAACCTTTCTCGGCAAGCGAATTCGCCAGGGCGATCGCTGGAGTGGCCTAACAAGCGTGATCTCGAAAGGCGCAAGCTTTTTTGATTGGATCGCGCGCAAGAAGGAAGCCTATGAACCCGCCCATCCTCGAGCGCGACCCGTCGGATCCGCAGAAACAAAAGAAAGAAGCCGTCAACCCGGTGCTCAAGCTGGCGCTCGAGCTCGGCCCGCTGCTGGTGTTCTTCTTCGCCAATGCGCGCAGCGGATGGCTGGTGCAGAAATTTCCCGTGCTGGCCGAATTCGGCGGCCCGATCTTCGTCGCCACCGGCCTGTTCATGGCCGCGACCGCGATCGCGCTGATCGCCTCCTGGCTGCTCACCCGCACTCTGCCGATCATGCCGATGGTGTCGGGCGTCGTCGTCTTCATTTTCGGCGCGCTGACGCTCTATCTGCAAGACGACGTCTTCATCAAGATGAAGCCGACCATCGTCAACACGCTGTTCGGCGGCGTGCTGCTCGGCGGCCTGTTCTTCGGCCGGTCGCTGCTCGGCTACGTCTTCGATTCCGCTTTCAGTCTCGATGCCGAAGGCTGGAAGAAGCTCACCTTCCGCTGGGGGCTGTTCTTCCTGTTCCTGGCCCTCGTCAACGAAGTGGTGTGGCGGAATTTTTCGACCGACGCCTGGGTTACCTTCAAGGTCTGGGGCATCATGCCGATCACGCTTATCTTCACCTTCAGCCAGATGCCGCTGATCCTGCGTCACTCGCTCGAGGACAAGACCGAAGAGAAGGCCGGCAAGTAGGGGAGACCGGGATGGACTTCGTCACCACGCGCGACGAGCTGAGGACGATCTACAAGACGCCCCGGCCCACCGACGGCTCCATCCGCAAGGAACTGAAGGGGCTCGACGGTCACTGCCGCTCCTTCATCGGCAAGAGCCCTTTCGTGCTGATCGGTTCCTCCGACGGCGCCGGCAATGCCGATGTGACGCCGAAGGGCGACAGACCGGGCTTTACCGCCGTGCTCGACGACAGGACCATCGCCATCCCCGACCGGCCCGGCAACAACCGGTTGGACACGCTCGAAAACATCATTCGCAATCCGTCCATCGGGCTGCTCTTCCTCATCCCCGGCATGAACGAGACGCTGCGCGTCAATGGCGATGCCCGCATCACCGTCGATGCCGGTTTGCGCGAACGGCTCGCGATCGACGGCAAGGCGCCGCAAAGCGTCGTCGTGGTGTCGGTCAGAGCCGCCTACATGCATTGCGCCAAGGCCTTCATGCGCTCCGATCTGTGGAAACCCGAGACCTGGTACGACCGCGCGACGCTGCCGACGCTCGGTCAGATCATGCGCGACCAGCTGGCGCTGGCCGACACCGCGGGTGATATCGACCGCGAGCTGGACGAGGATTACCAGAAAACCCTGTGGTAGCTTTTGGGAACGATTCTCCGTTCACCCGGCTCGCCTCCCCTTGATCGAAATCCTCGCCATCTCCGGCAGCCTGCGCGCCGCCTCGACCAATTCGGCCCTCGTCGCGGCGCTGGCCGCGAACGCGCCTGCTGATTGCCGCATCCGCCTTTATGACGGGCTCGGACGGCTGCCGATCTTCAATCCCGACGATGAAGGCGAACGCACGCCGCCGGAGGCATCAAGGCTGATCGACGCCGTCACCCGCGCCGACGGCGTCATCGTCTCCTGCCCCGAATATGCCCATGGCGTGCCGGGCGGGCTGAAGAACGGGCTCGACTGGCTGGTGTCGCGCGACGCCGCCGTCGACAAGCCGGCCATGCTGGTGCATGCCTCGCCGCGCTCGCTGTTTGCCCGCGCTGCACTCGCCGAGATCATGCGCACGATGTCGTTCGCGCTCTATGAAGATACCGCACTCGAGGTCGTCCTGATCGGCAAGAAGCCACCGGAGATGGACAAGATCCTGGCCGAGCCGGCAAGCCGGCTGGCCATGCGCGAGGCGGTTTCAGCCTTCGCCGGCTTCATCGGCGCCCGCTGAACGACATGAGGTTCAAAAGGTCTTGGCGCCATTGACCATCAGCCGGACCATGTAGAGCGAGGTGGTGCCGGCGATGTAGAGGCAGTTGCGCTTGTTGCCGCCGAACACGCAATTGGCGGTGACTTCGGGCACTTTGACCTTGCCGATCAGCGTCCCGTCCGGATCGTAGCAATGGATGCCGTCGGCCGCACTCGTCCAGATGCGCCCGTCCTCGTCGAGCCGGAAGCCGTCGAACATGCCGGAAGTGCAGTCGGCGAACACCTTGTCGCCGGAAACCTTCTTGCCGCCCTTGCCGACATTGAACACGCGCATATGCGCAGGGTTCTTCGCGCCATGCGTACGGCCGGTGTCGACGACATAGAGCTTGCTCTCGTCGAGCGAGAAGGCCAGCCCGTTGGGCCTGACCATGTCGGTGATCACGGCTTCGATCTCGCCGCTGTCGGGATCGACCCGGTAGACATTGCAGGCGCCGATCTCGCTCTCGGCCTTGTCGCCCTCATAGTCGGTGTCGATGCCGTAGGTCGGATCGGTGAACCAGATCGAGCCGTCGGACTTCACCACCGCGTCGTTGGGCGAATTCAACCGCTTGCCACGCCATTTGTCGGCAATGGTGATGACCGAGCCGTCATGTTCGGTGCGGCTGACGCGGCGGCCCGAATGCTCGCAGGTCACCAGCCGGCCCTGCCGGTCGACAGTGTTGCCGTTGGAATTGCCGGAGGGCTGGCGGAACACGCTGACATTGCCGTCGGTTTCGTCGTAGCGCAGCATGCGGTTGTTGGGGATGTCGGACCACACCACATAGCGGCCGGCGGCGAACCAGGCCGGGCCTTCCGCCCACTGGCAGCCGGTGAACAGCTTTTCCACTTGCGCGTTGGAGTTGAACAGCCGCGCGAAACGCGGATCGAGAACTTCATAATAGTCTGCGGCGGCCATGCTTTTCCTCCCGGCACTTGAGATCGGGCGCGATCAAGCCAGCCGGCGGCCGATCTGGCAAGATCGATGATGAGTGCTTCACTGCATCTTGAGGCCTCCAGGCAACGTGGGAGCGATGCCGTCCCGCAGGAATTGCGGGTAAGGGCCGGTTAACCGGCTATGCACTGGGCGCAATGGTGCATTGCAACATCTTCTTTTTGCAACGCACCATTACTATGTCATGCTCCGTATCGATCAAGGGAGGAACAATTCGCCGCCAGTACGCGGCACGAAAGGAACCTTGCTATGATCATCGACAGCCTCATGACCCGCGCTCGCCAGAGCATTGCCAAGCGCAAGCACTACAACCGCCTCGTCGCGGAAATCGACAGCTTCACCGCTCGCGACCTGGCCGACATGCGCGCCGACCGCTCGGAAATGCTCTACCAGATCCACAAGCAGATCTACGGCTGAACTTTTAGTCGAAAGACTCGGTCCGGCACGCTGAGATTCAGGTCAGGCCGAGTCGAGAATGGTGGATTCCGAGAACCGGAGCGGAGCGTACTTAAGTACGTGAGCACCGGAAGCGCAGGAAACCGCCGTTCGTAGGCCAGCATCACCTGAATATCAGCGTGCCGCCAGAGCTTTTTCGATCTGCGGCACCAGCAGCGTCTCGGCTGACTCCGCTGTCAGCGGACCGACATGCTTGTAGGCGATCTTGCCGTCCTTGCCGACGACGAAGGTTTCCGGCACGCCATAGACGCCCCAGTCGATCGCAGCGCGTCCGGCTTCGTCGACGCCGATCGCCTGGAACGGATTGCCGAGCTCGCCAAGGAAGCGGCGGGCATTTTCCGGTTCGTCCTTATAGTTCAGCGCCGCCGTGACGAAGCGCTTGTCCTGTGACAGGGCCAGCAGCACCGGATGCTCCTCGCGGCACGGCGCGCACCACGACGCAAAGACATTGACCAGCGTCACCTTGCCGGCGAACTGTTTCGAATCGAGACCGGGCAGGTTGGTGCCTTCGAGCGCCGGCAGATTGGTCTGCGGCGCCGGCAGGCCGATCAGCGCCGACGGCACTTCCGAAACATCGCGGCCGGACAGAAGCTGCAACAGGAACAGCCCCGCCAGGCCGAGGAAGATCACCAGCGGCAACAGCACGATCAGGCGGCGACGGGCCGGCGTTTCGGTTTCGCTGCTCATCACTTGGCGCCCTTTTCCCGAACACTCTTGTCGCCGGCGCCCTTGTCGGAGCGGCGGCGCACGCCGGCCGCCTCCAGTTCTGCCAGGTCGCGCTTGCGCCCGCGCTGGTCGACCAGGATCCAGCCGATCAGCCCGGCCAGCACGATCGCCGTGATGGCATAGGCGGCAGTCACATAGAGCGCATGCGCGCTCATGCCAGCTGCTCCGCTCGGGCGTCCGACCCGACCATGTCGCCGTGTTCGATCATGCCTTCCCTTAGCCTTGCCGTCCCGGCTTCGCAATCGGCCGCCGCGCCGCAGCCGCCCACGGCCCAATGCATCAGTCGGTCCCGTGGCGCAGCGCCAGTGCCGCGGCCACCGGCCCCAGAACGGCAAGAAACAGGGTCAGCGCGGCGAGAATGAGGAAGGGCTGCAGGAACGGATCGGGATCCGCCACCGCGCCGTAGCTTGCCGAGACGCCGAAGATCAGCACCGGGATGGTCAGCGGCAGCACCAGCACCGAGATCAGCAACCCGCCGCGCGGCAGGGCCACCGCTACGGCGGCGCCCGCCGCTCCGATGAAAGTAATCGCCGGCGTGCCGACCAGAAGGGTCAGCGCGGTAGCACCGATGCCCATCGGCTCCATATTCATGAACAGGCCGAGCAGGGGTGCGGCGACAACCAGCGGCAGCACGCTGCCACCCCAGTGCGCCAGGCATTTCACCAGCACCGTCAGCGCCAGCATGTGGCGGTCGTGGCCCAGCACCAGAAGATCGAGCGAGCCGTCTTCGCGATCGGCCTGGAACAGCCGGTCGAGCCCGAGCAGGCAAGCAAGCAGCGCCGCGATCCACAGGATCGCCGGACCGATGCGGGCAAGCAGATTGAGGTCCGGCCCGACGCCAAACGGGATCGTTGCGATGACGGCGAGGAAGAAGATCACGCCGGTCAACGCGCCGCCGCCGGCACGGATGGAGAGGCGGATGTCTCGGAGGAAGAGCGCTAGCATGGTTTGAGATGCCCGCGCTTGAACACCCCCCTCTGTCCTGCCGGACATCTCCCCCTCAAGGGGGGAGATGGGCTGTCACCTCGTCTTTCGCCAATTCCCATCGTCGAAAGATTGAGCCGAGGGCCAAGCTGCCGATCTCCCCCCTTGAGGGGGAGATGCCCGGCAGGGCAGAGGGGGGCGCCGTAGAGCGCCGACATCAAACGGTCTCCCCCATGACCAACGCCTTCGCCCCATCCAGCCCCAAAGGCAAATGCGTTGCTGCTATGATGATCCCCCCTTGCCGACAGTGATCCGTCATCACCCCGCCAAACCTTGCCTCCGAAGCCTTGTCCAGCCCCGCCGTCGGCTCGTCCAGCAGCCACAGCGGCCGGCGGCTCACCAGCAGCTTCGCGATCGACGCGCGCCGCCTTTGCCCGGTCGACAGATACCCAAACGGCAAATGGCCGATCCCGCCGAGCCCGACAGCCTCCAGCGCCTCCTCCACGGAAAGCAGCGGCTCACCCGAAAAATCCCGCCAGAAGCGCAAATTCTCCGTCACGCTGAGCACCGTCTTCATCGCGTTCTGATGGCCAAGATAGTGGCAGGCAGAGGCAATCGACGGGAAATCCTCGCCACCACCTTCGATTCGTACCCGGCCTTCCGCCACCGGCAGCAGCCCGGCGATGACCCGCAGCAGCGTCGACTTGCCGGCGCCGTTCGGCCCGGTGACGACCAATGCCTCACCCTTCTCGAGCACAAAGCCGATGCCGGAAAAGACCGTCTCGCCGCCGCGTTCGCCGCCCAGATTTTCGGCGATCAGCCGCATTCGTTCCCCTTCGCCGAAAGTCCAAGCGCGGCTCCGGTGCGCCGCAGCAAAAATGGCGATTCCGTGTCTAGAACTATTCCAGGAAATTCTCTATATCCGGGTCATCCGTGCCAGCGGTCAGCACGGGAACAGAATTAGCGCCGAACCAGCGCACGCGCCGCCTTGAACGGCTCGGGTTGGCTGGGAACGGACAGCGGAAATGGCCGTACCCGCACCTTTGCGCGTGATTGCATGCCATCGGCGTCCGTTCCCTTTCAGGCTGAACAGACAAGGACGGACCGCACGTGTCAAAATCACTCGATAGTTTCAATTGCCGCCGCACGCTGACCGCAGCCGGCACCGAATATGTTTATTTCGATCTTATCGAGGCCGAGAAGAACGGCCTCACCGGCATTTCCCAGCTGCCCTATTCGATGAAGGTGCTGCTGGAAAACCTGCTGCGCAACGAGGACGGCCGTTCCGTCACCAAGGAAAGCATTCAGGCGGTCGCCGGCTGGCTGACCGACAAAGGCACCGCAGGCGTCGAGATCGCCTATCGCCCGGCCCGCGTCCTGATGCAGGATTTCACCGGCGTTCCGGCGGTGGTCGACCTTGCCGCCATGCGCGACGCCATGGCCTCGCTCGGCGGCGACCCGCAGAAGATCAACCCACTGGTGCCGGTCGACCTCGTCATCGACCATTCGGTTATTGTCGACGAGTTCGGCACGCCGATGGCCTTTGCCCGCAATGTCGAGCTCGAATATGAGCGCAACGAAGAACGCTACAAGTTCCTGAAATGGGGCCAGCAGGCCTTCCGCAATTTCCGCGTCGTGCCGCCCGGCACCGGCATCTGCCACCAGGTCAATCTCGAATATCTCGGCCAGGTTGTCTGGACCAACGTCGAGGACGGCGAAACCACGGCCTATCCCGACACCTGCGTCGGCACCGATTCGCACACCACCATGATCAACGGTCTCGGCGTGCTCGGCTGGGGCGTCGGCGGCATCGAGGCCGAGGCCGCGATGCTCGGCCAGCCCGTCTCCATGCTTTTGCCCGAAGTCATCGGCTTCCGTCTCACCGGCAGGCTCAAGGAAGGCGTCACCGCCACCGACCTCGTGCTCACCGTCACCCAGATGCTGCGCAAGAAGGGCGTCGTCGGCAAGTTCGTCGAGTTCTTCGGCCCCGGCCTGTCCAACATGACGCTGGCCGACCGCGCCACCATCGGCAACATGGCGCCGGAATATGGCGCCACCTGCGGCTTCTTCCCGGTCGACTCTGAAACCATCCGCTACCTGACCATGTCCGGCCGCGAGGAAAACCGCATAGCGCTGGTCGAGGCCTATTCCAAGGCGCAAGGCATGTGGCGTGACACCGGATCGGCCGACCCGGTCTTCACCGACCTGCTCGAACTCGAGCTCGGCGACGTCGTGCCGTCGATGGCCGGCCCCAAGCGTCCGGAAGGCCGCGTCGCGCTCGAAGGCATCCCGGCCGGCTTCGCCAAGGCGATGGAGACCGAATACAAGAAGGCCGCCGAGATCTCCAAGCGCTATGCCGTCGAAGGCACTTCCCATGATCTCGGCCATGGCGACGTCGTCATCGCCGCCATCACCTCCTGCACCAACACCTCCAATCCGAGCGTGCTGATCGGCGCCGGCCTGCTCGCCCGCAACGCCAACCGGCTCGGCCTCAAGCAGAAGCCGTGGGTGAAAACCTCGCTGGCGCCGGGCAGCCAGGTGGTCGCCGAATATCTGGAGAAGTCGGGCCTGCAGAAGGAGCTCGACCAGATCGGCTTCAACCTGGTCGGCTTCGGCTGCACCACCTGCATCGGCAATTCCGGTCCGCTGCCGGCGCCGATTTCCAAGACCATCAACGATAAGGGCCTGATTGCTGCCGCGGTCCTGTCCGGCAACCGCAATTTCGAAGGCCGCGTCTCGCCCGACGTGCAGGCGAACTATCTCGCTTCGCCGCCACTGGTCGTCGCCCACGCGCTGGCCGGCACGGTGACCAAGGACCTGACCACCGAGCCGCTCGGCGAGGACAAGAACGGCGAGCCGGTCTATCTCAAGGACATCTGGCCGAGCTCGGCCGAGATCCAGGAGTTCATCGAGAAGAACGTCACACGCGAGCTGTTCGCCCGCAAATATGCCGACGTCTTCAAGGGCGACGAGTACTGGCAGAAGGTCAAGGCGCCGGAAGGCCAGACCTATGCCTGGGACGACAACTCGACCTATGTGCAGAACCCGCCCTATTTCGCCGGCATGACGTCGGGCTTCGGCAAGATCGGCGACATCAAGGGCGCGCGCGTGCTTGGCCTGTTCGGCGACAAGATCACCACCGACCACATTTCGCCGGCGGGTTCGATCAAGGCCGCATCGCCGGCCGGAAAATACCTGACCGACCATGGCGTCGGCGTTGCCGACTTCAACCAGTACGGCACGCGCCGCGGCAACCATGAG
Source organism: Mesorhizobium amorphae (assembly GCF_014843845.1). Classification (GTDB taxonomy): domain Bacteria; phylum Pseudomonadota; class Alphaproteobacteria; order Rhizobiales; family Rhizobiaceae; genus Mesorhizobium; species Mesorhizobium amorphae_A. The sequence goes on from NZ_JHQS01000058.1 coordinate 31,305, forward strand.
GTGATGATGCGCGGCACTTTCGCCAACATCCGCATCCGCAACCACATGCTGGGCGAGAACGGCCGCGAGGGTGGCTACACCATCCACTATCCGTCGAAGGAAGAGACGTCGATCTACGACGCCGCGATGGAGTACAAGAAGGACGGCGTGCCGCTGGTCATCTTCGCCGGCGTCGAATACGGCAACGGTTCGTCGCGCGACTGGGCGGCCAAGGGCACGAATCTCCTTGGTGTCCGCGCGGTCATCGCCCAGTCCTTCGAGCGCATCCACCGCTCGAACCTGGTCGGCATGGGCGTCATCCCCTTCGTCTTCGAGGACGGGACGTCATGGGCCTCGCTCAACCTCAAGGGCGACGAGCTGGTCGAGATCGACGGCCTCGACGCCATCAAGCCGCGTCAGAAAATGACCGCCAAGGTCACTTACGGCGACGGCACGGTGAAGAACGTCCCGATCATCTGCCGCATCGATACGCTGGACGAGCTCGACTACTTCAAGAACGGCGGCATCCTGCAGTACGTGCTGCGCGATCTCGCGGCATAGGAAGGGAATAAGGCAGTAGGGAATAGAACCCCCTACTGCCTACTGCCTACTTTCGGCTTCCCATACCGCGCCGCCGCGGCCAGAAGCACGCCGAGCATCAGGCCGTTCAGGATGTGCCAGAGGAAATGCGTGCCGAGCGGGAAGCTGCCGCAGACCAGCGGATCGGCCATACGGCAGATGACCGAGACGACGAAGATCGCCAAGGCCGCCAGATTGTAGCGGCCGGCGCCGCTGCCGCTCAACGCTGTCCATGTGCCGAGGAAGGCAAGCGCCAGGAAGGGCGCCAGATAGCCGGTCGTGCCGTTCGAGGCCTGCCGCAGCCAGTCCGGCACCGCCCATGTCAGCAGCCCGGCGACGGCGTAGAAGGCGACGAAGATGGCGATCGCCTTGTCCCATTCCATGCCGAGGAAGCGACGCAGCGTGAACAGCGTGTAGGCGAGCGTGAAACCGGCGATCGGCAGCACGTCGGCCCAGATCGTGGCTCGGATGGCGAAGATATGGAACAGCATCGAGCCGATGCCGATCGCCACCACCCACCAGGCCAGCACTTCGGCGAAAGTGCCGGTGCCGTGCCGGCGCACCTCACGCACTCCCCACAGACCGGCGGCAAGAAATGCAAGATTTGTCAGAGCATTGACCGGTTCGGCCCAAAGTTCCGGGCCTGTCCGTTCACAATAAAGATCGACCGGCGTCAGGAGAGTTTGCCACATGCTGATGCCGCCGCCTCCAATCGAACCGCACCGCAAAGTGCAGACGCCTCTCCTATTGCGGGCTTGCCTTCAGTTGCAACCACAAAATTTCACCGCAACGTGACTTCCCGTTGACTGTCGCTTCTGCCACATATTTTAGCAATCACGACAAAGCCGGCGTCACCGGCGGGAAATTGGAACGGCCATGGCATCTCAGGGATCATTGCGGCTTGCGGCACTAGCGCTGGCCCTGTCGGCGTTCGCCGGCAACGGGCTTGCGGAGGAAACGGACAAGCCGCTCGGCGTGGTCGAGCTTTTCACCAGCCAGGGCTGCAACTCCTGTCCGCCGGCCGACGCGTTCTTCGCCGAGCTCGCCGCCAAGGAAAACATCATCGCGCTGGCCTATCATGTCGACTACTGGGACTATCTCGGCTGGCAGGACACGCTGAGCCGCAAGGAGAACACCGAGCGGCAGTATGACTATATGCGCGCCTTCGGCAGCCGATCGGTCTATACGCCGCAAGCCGTCATCAACGGCCGCAGCCATGTCAACGGCGCCAGCCGCAAGGAAGTCGACGGCACACTTGCCCGCCTGCAGAAGACCGGCGAAGGCATGCGGGTCGGCATCAAGGTCAGCCGCACCAGCGACCGCGTCATGATCGACACCGGCGACGCCGGCGGCGGCCCCACCGATGCCCACGTCGTCATCGTCTATTTCAATGCGCCGCAAACGATCAAGATCGGCGAGGGTGAGAACAGCGGTCGCAGCATGACCTACTGGAACGCCGTCTCCGGCATCCAGACCGCCGGCATGTGGCACGGCAAGGCGCAACGCTACGAATTGCCGATGACAGAGATCTCCAAGAAAGGCGGCTGCGCGGTCCTGCTGCAGTCGGTCGGCAAGGACGGCACCCCCGGGCCGATCCTGGGCGCGGCCTTCATCCGCAAGCCGTAACTGGACCGTCGGCACCGCCTCTCATCCACCTGCCGGCTTCTCCCCGTGGGGAGAAGGGGGACTGGCCGCAACGTTGGCGCCCATTCTGCAGCGTCGATGATTGGCGAAACCGTCAATGACAGCGTCTTTCTCCCCGTCACTTAGACGGGGAGAAATGTCCGGCAGGACAATGAGGGGCAGCGCGGACCGACGATATCAGTCGTTGAAGCGCTCGCACGGGGCCGTTCAACGCAACGCGCTTTGGGAACCGCATCCACAGGCCAATAAAAAACCGGCGTCAGCTTGCTTCTGACGCCGGTCATTTAGGTTTTGGGATCGTCGCACCCGATTCTTCCGAGGGAAAAACCGAGGTTGGTTCGATCCGACGCAGACCCGTGGGCGGGGGGCTTGGGGTTTACGAGCCGGTGCCGGACCGAACCGTCTCAGGCAACGCCGGTAAACTCGTCGGAGATTGGGGCATCAGCGCGGATAAAATAAGGCAGGATTGTGGCGAAGCATCACCAATTCCAACAGGCGTTTGACAAACGTGACTGGACGTGACGGAAACGGCTTGGCTCCGGCTTGCTTAGCCGGGGCCTTGCAATTCGCCAGCGAACACGCCAACTTCTGCAAGCGAGGATTCATTCGAAGGATCGAGGCATGACCGATCGCGGCGGCAGTGGGACGGAGGATGGGGACGCATCCGCAATATTGATCCCGCTGCATGAGGCAAGACGCGAACGCCTCGACCAGCCGGTGCGCTTCGACCGGCGCGAACTGGACCAGATCCTGAGACTTTACGGGCGCATGGTCGCCGCCAATGAATGGCGCGACTACGCCATCGACCACCTCTCCGACCGCGCCGTCTTTTCCGTCTTCCGCCGCGCCAGCGAAGTGCCGCTGTTCCAGATCGTCAAGGACCCGAAGCTGGCGCGCCGGCAAGGCGCCTTTGCCGTCATTGCCGCCGGCGGCAGCATCCTCAAGCGCGGCCAGGAGCTCGGCCGCGTGCTTGGCGTCTTCGACAGCAAGCTGAAGGTGGTCGAAGCTTAACTATTTGATTTTTGCCGGAATTTCCGCTCCGGCAGCGAGGCGGGATCGGGCGGGAGCTGCGCTCCGCCATTCACCGAGAGCTGCATGAAAACCGTGTCCAGCCAGCGTCCGTGCTTGTAGCCGGAGCCTTCCAGGCGGCCCGAATGGCGAAAGCCGAGCTTCTCATGCAGCCGCACCGAAGCGCTGTCGGCATGGCCATCTCCGATGACCGCGATGATCTGGCGAAACCCCGCAACGCGCGCTGCCTCGATCAGCGCGTCCATCAGAAGCCGCCCGACGCCCTGGCCCTTGGCCTCCGGAGCGATATAGACGGAATCCTCGACGACGAAACGATAGGCCGGGCGCGGCCGGAACGGGCCGGCATAGGCATAGCCGAGCACGGCGCCATCCTTTTCCGCCACCAGATAGGGAAAGCCGCCCGCCATCAGCGTGTCGAATCGGCTGCCCATTTCGGCGCGGCTCGGCGGCTCAAGCTCGTAGCTCGCGGTGCCGTGCGTCACCGCGTCGGCGTAGATTTCCGTGATTCGATCGAGGTCGGCCGAACTGGCGGCCCGTATGGTGATGCTGCTCATAATTTATGCATGCCATTTGCCTGCCTGAGATAACAGCAAAGGCCGGCACAAAAGAAAAGGGCGGCCGTTGGGCCGCCCTTCGGGAACTCGATGGTCCAACCGCCAAATCAGCGGCGGTCACCCATGAACTGCAGCAGGAACATGAACAGGTTGATGAAGTCGAGATAGAGCGTCAGCGCGCCCATGATCGCCTTGCGGCCGGCGACATCGGTGGCGTCGCCCTCGAAATACATCTCCTTGATCTTCTGCGTGTCATAGGCGGTCAGGCCCGAGAAGATCAGCACGCCGATCGCCGAAACGGCGAAGGACAGAGCCGACGACTGCAGGAAGATGTTGATCACCATCGCAATGATCAGGCCGAACAGGCCCATGATCAGGAACGAGCCGATCGCGGTCAGGTCGCGCTTGGTCGTGTAACCGTAGAGCGACAGCGCGCCGAAGGCGGCAGCGGTGGCGAAGAAGGTCTGCGAGATGCTGGCCGTCGTGTAGACAAGGAAGATCGACGACAGCGACAGGCCGACGAGGCCGGCATAGACCCAGAATGTCGTCTGCGCGGCCGACACGCTCATCGACTGGACACGGAACGACAGGAACAACACCGCGGCCAGCGGGGCCAGCATGACGACCCAGCGCAGCGGCGACCCGAAGATCGCGTAGCCGAAGGAGGTCAGCATCTCGCCGCTCGGCAGCGTTGCGACAGCCGAGGCCGGATCGGTGGTGGTGGCCAGCATGATCGTGCCGACGGCGGCAAGGCCAGTGATGAGCAAGCCAAGCCCCATCAGATTGTAGACTTTGATCATATAGGCGCGCAGGCCCTGATCGATATCGACGGCAGCGCCGGGTACGGCGCGCGTCTGGTAATTGCGAATGGGATCAGCCATTGGAATCCTCTTTTGCTTCTGCCCCGTCCGGTCCGGTGTCAGGCTCGACCGAGCCCAGGCGCCGCTGGCGGGGCTCCAGCATGCCTGCGGCGGAATATGATGGTTCTTGGCGACAAGAACAAGACCGTAACCGAGCGTAATGCTTCGTGAAGCAGCCAAATTGCGCCTTATCAGCCGTCCCAGCCGCAACATTAACGAGATTTAATCGAAGCTGGGCCGATTCAGGCGGTTGCGGATCAGAGATTTCGCAGCACCGGCGCCGCTTTGTGCCCCAGCACCCGCCAGGTTCCGGCAAGGCCGATGCCGACCGTGATGACCAGCGCAAAGCCTATGGTTGCCACCGCCACTTCCGGCATGAAATGCGATGGCAGGGTCATTATGCGCGCGACGACGAACCACGCAGCGACCCCGCCAGCCGCCAAAGCGAAGACCGCGGTGGCAAGGCCGATCAGCATGTATTCGAGCGAAAAGGCCGCTATCAGCGTTCGCCTGGTGGCACCCAGCGTCTTCAGCACCACAGCGTCGTGGATGCGCGCCCGGTTGCCCGCGGCGAGCGCGCCGGCCAGAACCAGCACGGACGCAATCAACGCCACGCCGGCGGCGGCTCGGATGGCCGTTCCGAGCTGCGCCACCAGTCGGTTGACGATATCGAGCGCGTCCTTGACCCTCACCGTCGTCACCGCCGGGAAGGCGCGGGTGACGGCATTGAGCAGGCGGGCATCGTCCGCCGCCGACGCGTTCTTCTCGGTCAGCGTCGCCAGCCAGCCATGCGGCGCACCTGCAAATGTGTTGGGCGAGAACACCATGACGAAATTGATGCCCATGGTTTCCCACTCGACCTGGCGGAAATTGGCGATCCTGGCGGTGACGTTGCGTCCCAGCACATTGACGGTGACGGTGTCGCCGAGCTTCAGCCCGATCTCCTTGCCTTCCTCGGCCGAGAACGACACCAGCGGCTCGCCGGCATAGTTTTGCGGCCACCATGAACCTTCCGTCAGCGTCGCGTTCGAGGGCTGGCGGTCGTCATAGGTCAACCCGCGATCGCCGCGCAGCACCCAGGCGCCTTCCGCCGGCACCTTCACTTTCTCGACATCGACGCCGTTCAGCGCCATGACCCGGCCGCGCAGCATCGGTACCTTGACCAGCGTTCCCTGCGGCGCCTGCCCGCCGACCAGCGCCGAGAAGGCGTCGACGTCGCTGCTCTGGATGTCGACAAAGAAGAAGTTCGGCGCCCGTTCCGGCAGGCTGCCGGAAATCTGCCGGCTGAGATTGCCGTCGATCAGCGCCAGCGTCACCAGCAGTGTCAGCCCGAGGCCGAGCGACAGCACCACCGACGGCGTGAGCGCCCCTGGCCGATGGATGTTGCCGATGGCAAGCCTGAGCGCGACGGAGCGGACCCTCGGGCTTCTCTTGGCGATCCACTGCACCAGCCCACCGACGAGGCGCAGCACCAGGAATGACACGACGGTGGCGCCGACGAAGATCGAGGCGATGCGGCGGTCGCCGGAAAACAGGATGGCCAAGGCCGCCAAAGCGAGCGCGATGCCGACCGCTGCCGCCACATAGGGCAGGCGCGGAAAGCCGCGGCTCTCGAAGCCCATCTCGCGAAACAGTGCCGTCGCCGGCACGTCGCGGGCGCGACCAAGTGGCAGCAGCGCGAAAGCCAGCGTCACCAGCAGCCCGAACAGCGCCGCCATGGCAAGCGCGCCGGGATAGAAGCCGCCCTCCGCCGGCACCGGGATGACCGACTGAAGGGCTGCACTTGCCGCGAACGGCATCAGCGCGCCGAGGATGAGGCCAAGCATGATGCCGAGACCGGCGATCAGCAGGATCTGCACCAGGTAGACGGCAAAGACGAAACCACCCGAGGCGCCCAGACTCTTGAAGGTGGCGATGACGCCGCGCTTGCCGTCGAGATAGGCGCGCACCGCGTTCGCCACGCCGACGCCGCCGACCACCAACGCCGTCAGCCCGACCAGCGTCAGGAATTGCGAGAAGCGCTCGATGTTGGAGGACAGTGCGGGTGCGGCGTTGCTGCGCGTGCGGATCGACCAGCCGGCCTGCGGAAAGTCCGCTGCGGCCTGGTCCTGGATCGCCTTGATATCAGCCTCGCTGGCGCCGGCGGGCAGGCGGATCTTGTAGGCGTGCTCGACCAGGCTGCCAGGCTGGATGAGGCCGGATGCGGCAAGCCCTTCGGTCGACACCAGCAGCCGCGGCGCGAAGCCAAAACCGTCGGACACCGCATCCGGCTCGCTGGTGAGCCTGGCGCGCAGTTCGAATGTGGCGCTGCCGAGCTTCAGCCGGTCGCCGATCTTGAGGTTCAGCCGGTCGAGCAGCAGGTCGGGGGCCACGGCGCCGAAGACGCCGGATTTCTCGCCGAACAGGTCCTGCCTCGATAGCTGCGGCTCGGTCTCCAGCGCGCCATAGAGCGGATAGGCGTCGTCGACCGCCTTGGCCTCGACCAGCGACTGGTCGGAGCCGTCCTCGAGCCGCGCCATCGAGCGCATGCTGGCGCTGTGCGAAACGGCGCCCAGCCGATCGACGAAACCACGTTCGTCCGGCGTCGCATCGCGCTGGTTGATCTGGAAGCGCAGATCGCCGCCAAGCAGCGTCTGGCCCTGATTGGCAACGCCGGCGGTGATTGCCTGCGCCACCGAATTGACGCCGCCGATTGCCGCGACGCCGAGCGCGATGCAGGCAAGGAAAATCAGGAAGCCCGACAGCCCGCCGCGCATTTCGCGCAGCGAGAATCGGACGGCGAGCTTCAGCGTCTGGGATAGCGGCATCAGGCCGTCACCTTCAGCGGCCTCGATGTGTCCTCGATCCGTCCAGAGCGCATCGAGACCTGGCGCGAGCAGCGCGCCGCCAGCGCCGGATCATGCGTGACCAGCACCAGCGTCATGCCGCGCTCGGCCGCCTTGGCGAACAGCAGGTCGGCGACCTGCCGGCCCGTCGCCTGGTCGAGATTGCCGGTCGGCTCGTCGGCGACCAGGATGCGCGGCGAAGGCGCCAGCGCGCGGGCGATTGCCACGCGCTGCTGCTCGCCGCCGGACAATTCGCCGGGATAGTGGGTGACGCGGTCGCTGAGGCCGACTGCCGCGAGTTCCCGCGCCGCCACCCCGAACGGATCGGCATGGCCGGCGAGTTCGAGCGGCACCGCGACATTTTCGAGTGCCGTCATGTTGGGGATGAGGTGGAAGGACTGGAAGACGATGCCAATGTTTCGTCCACGAAACGATGCGATCTGATCCTCGCTTTTGCCGTTGAGCAGCTCGCCGGCGATTCGAACCGTACCCGAATCGACCCTTTCCAGCCCTGCCAGAACCATCAGCAGCGTCGACTTTCCGGACCCTGAAGGACCGACGATGCCGGTTGCCTCGCCGGCGGCGACATCGAGGCTGACGCCTTTCAGCACATGGACCGAGGACGCGCCTTCACCGAGCGTCAGCGATACGTCTTTCAGCACGATGACGGCTTCTGTCAAAATGAAAGCGTCCTATATGGGAGGGTGAGAGCGGTCCGATCCGCCTGCGCCTGAAGACTATTTCCGCTCATATGGGGCTTGCCGCATGGCTTTCAAACACACTCTTGCTGCAGCCCTCGTTCTTTTCGCTGCGATCAGCGGCGCGATTTCGTCGGCGCGCGCCGAGACCTTCACCATCGTCGGTTTCGGCGACAGCCTGATGGCGGGCTTCGGCCTTGGTCCCGGCGAAGGCTTTACCGACAGGTTGCAGGCCGCGCTGCGCGCCAAGGGCCATGACGTGACGGTCGCCAATGCCGGCGTTTCCGGCGATACGACAAGCGGCGGCCTGGCGCGGCTCGACTGGTCGGTGCCCGACGGCACGCAACTGGTGATCCTCGAGCTCGGCGCCAACGACATGCTGCGCGGCGTATCGCCCGGCATCGCCGAAAAGAACCTGGATGAGATGCTGGCCAAGCTCAAACAGCGCAAGATCGCCGTGCTTCTGGCCGGCATGCGCGCCGCCCCCAATCTCGGCGCCGACTACCAGAACGCCTTCGACGCGATCTATCCGAAGCTGGCCGCGAAATACGGCGTTCCGCTCTACCCGTTCTTTCTGGACGGCGTCGCCGGCCAGCCCGGGCTGCTGCTGGAGGACGGCCTGCATCCCAACGCCAAGGGTGTCGAAATGATGGTCGAGCGCATCCTGCCGACAGTCGAAAAGGCTATTGCCGGGGCGGGCGGAGCGCCGTGAGGCTGGAAAGTCACGGTTGCCGCTGGGGAAACCGCGGAGCCAATAAACCGCTTGCCCCGTTTGAATATCGATGATTCGCTAGGGGCGTGAGTTCGATTCGAGGACAGGAGGCTTGCCATGCCACGTCTTTTCACCGCCCTCGAAATTCCGCGTGATGCTGCCCTTTCGTTGTCCCTGCTCCGGGGCGGCCTGCCCGGAGCCCGCTGGATCGACGTCGAAAACTACCATCTGACGCTGCGCTTCATCGGCGATGTCGAAGGCCATGTCGCCGACGAGATCGCCATCGCGCTCGACCGCGTCCACCGCCCGTCCTTCCCGATAGCCTTGTCCGGCGTCGGCGCTTTCGGCCAGAAAAAGCCGCATGCGGTGTGGGCCGGCGTTTCTGCCTCGCCGGATCTTAGCGGCCTGCAAGCCGAAATCGATCGCATCTGCCAGCGGCTTGGCCTGCCGGCCGATCCACGCAAATTCACGCCGCATGTGACGCTGGCGCGCTTGCGCAATTCGAGCCCGCTCGACGTCGCCCAGTATCTGTCGGCGCGCGGCAATTTTTCGACGCTGCCGTTCCGCGTTGGCCGCTTCGTCTTGATGTCGTCGCGCGATTCGGTCGGCGGCGGCCCCTATATCGTCGAGGAAGCCTGGCCGCTGTCGGGCGCCGACACGCGCACTGCCAGCCGCGCCGCCAGCGCTTCCGACGCCTCGCGGATCATGCGGTAGACGGTCGCGAACGCCTCCGGCCCGTCATAGTAAGGGTCCGGCACGTCGCGACCGCTGCCGCTCGCAAACTCCAGGTAAAGATGGATGCGGTCGTGCACGGCGGCTGGCGCCAGCGCCTTCAGGTCGCGGACATTCTGCCGGTCCATCCCCAGGATCAGGTCGAAGCGGTGAAAATCCCCTGGCGCAACTTTGCGTGCTGTCTGTCTGGAAATGTCGATGCCGTGGCGGGCGGCGATCGCGATCGAGCGTGGGTCGGAGGCCGAGCCCACCTCCCAGCCACTGGTTGCGGCTGAATCGAGCACCATATCCTGGTCCCCTGCGCGCTCGCTCCAAACGGCGCGAAAAACGCCCTCGGCCAGCGGCGAGCGGCAGATGTTGCCGAGACAGACGAACAGAATGGACTTTATGGGCTTTGCGCTCATCGATCCGGCGCTATTTTTGTGCATGTCGCTGTCCCAAAACCGCGACGCACTTTTGGGCGACATGCATTATGGTGAGGGTCATTTTTCGAATAGCACAGGAATCCGACATGACGAGAGAGAAACTGGGCAAGGACGCTATCGCTGCTGCCCTTGCTGAACTGGGCGGCTGGTCGCTGGCCGCCGACGGCGCTTCGATCAAGCGCAGCTTCGTCTTCAAGAACTTCTCCGAGGCCTTCGCCTTCATGACCCGCGTCGCGCTTGCGGCGGAAAAGATGGATCATCATCCGGACTGGTCGAACGTCTACAAGACCGTCGACGTCACGCTGAACACGCACGATGCCGGCGGCGTGACCGCTCTCGATATCGAACTGGCGAAGAAGATGAACCGCTATTTCGGCGGCTGAGTGACGCCCCGCGACAGGCCCAGCATGCCAAATCGGCGCCGGCATCTTGCAGCGGGGGTCGGCTTTCACCACATTTTTGCTCGCAGCCGCGCGTTGAACGATACGTAGGCGCCTGCAAGGAGAGATTGATGGCGCAAGATTCCGGTTTTGATTTCTTCGGCTTTGGCGACAAGCTTGCCGGCGAGCGTGAGGTGCGCGAGAAGTTCTGGCGCACCGCAAAGAAGGCTGCCCGGCAGATCCCCTTTATGGAGGACGTGGTGGCAGCCTATTACTGCACCATGGACAAGAACACGCCGCTGCGTGCCAAGGGCATCCTGGTGGCGGCGCTCGGCTACTTCGTGCTGCCGGTGGACTTCATTCCCGATTTCGTGCTCGGCCTCGGCTTCACCGACGACATAGCCGTGCTGACGGCGGCGATCACCACCGTCAGCGCCCACATCACCCCGGCGCACCGGCAGGCCGCCAAGCAGGCGATTGCCGGCAAGAGCTGAGCCGGCACAGCACACGCAGGGGTGGTTTGAAAAGACAAACTCTTGCCGCTTTCGTGGCCTCCAAGTCCGAGACAGGGACGTCGCGCTGCTGCTTTTCGAGCGGCAGTGCGGTGATGGCGGCGGTTTCCAGGGGTGTGGGTCCTTTTCTTGAGGAAAATTCACCGTTTGGTAACCCAGATTAAATCAAAATGAAGCGACGGGCAGGACGCCAGACCGGCCTGCCGCCGCACCAGTTGGAATACGGGAAAAACGATGCGCGGATTGATTGCTACAGTTTCCAGCCTGGTCCTGGTGGCCCTGGCCGCGCCGGCGCTGGCGCAGTCGGCGACCAAGATCGGCCAGCACAATGCCTGGGGCACCTACAGCTACCAGGCCTCGGGCGGCAAGGTCTGCTACGTGCTGACCGTGCCGACCGACAAGCAGCCGCCGACGCTCGACCATGGCGACATGTTCTTCTTCGTCAGCCAGCGGCCGGGACAGCAAGTCTCCTACGAGCCGCAATTCATCGCCGGCTACAATTTCCAGGAGGGCTCCAAGGCCACCGTTACCATCGACAAGAAATCCTTCTCGATGTTCACGCGCGGCAAGTCGGCCTGGGTCGAGAACGCCGCCGAGGAGCCGGTGCTGATCGCCGCGATGAAGACCGGCACCGACATGAAGGTGTCGGCCAAGTCCGGCCGCGGCAACACCACCACCTACGTCTTTTCGCTGAAGGGCATTTCGGCGGCGCTGTCGTCGATCGCCAAGTGCAAGTAGGCCGTGCCGCCGAATGGCCCGCTCTCGGACTTACCCGAGAGTGAGCAGCAACCGGTTCGAATGAGCAGATTAGGGGAGATCCTACGCACGGCATGGATTGTCGCGCTGTGCGCGGCAGGATTGTCGCTTGGCGCCATGACTGGCTACAACAACGCCGGATACACTGGGGCAATAGCGCTGGGTCTGGCCGGCTGGATTGTCGGTGCAATTTTCGGCATGGGCGGTCTGGCCGGAGTAAGAGTTTTGATGCGCTTTTTGGCAGCTTGACCGCCAGCCTCTACATCTAGCCGGCATCCTGACGCCAACAGACGGTGGCGAAGCTGACGCACCGCTGCCGCCCCCCGCATGACTCCGCGCGCAACCTGTGCTATGCGCCGCGCTTCATTTCCGGCACGATGCTGAAATCGGCCGCAAACCGCTTATATTGGCGCTACCATGACCTTTTCATTCGATCTTACCGCCGAAGGCGCTCGTGACGCGTTGCGCGCCCGCGCAGCACAGCCCGAAAAGCCGTCGCTGATCGGCCTGACGCGCGCCGAACTCGGTGAAGCCCTCGTCGCCGCGGGCATCGTGCCGGAGCGCCAGGCAAAAATGCGCGCCCAGCAGCTTTGGCACTGGATGTATGTGCGCGGCGTTTCCGACTTTGCCGGCATGTTCAACATCTCCAAGGATCTGCGCGCCGAGCTGGACAAGCATTTCACCGTGGCGCGGCCCGAAATCGTCGAGGAGCAGATTTCCGCCGACGGCACGCGTAAATGGCTGTTCCGCTTTCCGCCGCGCGGCGCCGGTCGGCCGGTCGAGATCGAGACCGTCTACATTCCCGAGGAAGGGCGCGGCACGCTCTGCATCTCCTCGCAGGTCGGCTGCACGCTGACCTGTTCCTTCTGCCACACCGGCACGCAGAAGCTGGTGCGCAATTTGACCGCCGAGGAAATCCTCGCCCAGCTTTTGACCGCCCGCGACCGGCTCGGCGATTTCCCCGACCGCGACACGCCGGACGGTGCCATCGTGCCGGCCGAGGGCAGAAAAGTCTCCAACATCGTCATGATGGGCATGGGCGAGCCGCTCTACAATTTCGAGGCGGTGAAGAAGGCGCTGTTGATCGCTTCCGACGGCGACGGACTTTCCCTGTCGAAAAGGCGCATCACGCTGTCGACCTCCGGCGTCGTGCCCGAAATCTTCCGCACCGGCGAGGAGATCGGCGTCATGCTGGCGATCTCGCTGCATGCCACCAATGACGATCTGCGCGACCTGCTGGTGCCGATCAACAAGAAGTATCCGCTGAAGGAATTGATCGCCGCCTGCCGCGCCTATCCTGGCCTGTCCAACGCCAAGCGCATCACCTTCGAATATGTGATGCTGAAGGACGTCAATGATTCCATCGACGACGCCAAGGGGCTGATCAAGCTGCTCAAGGGCATCCCGGCCAAGATCAATCTGATCCCGTTCAACCCGTGGCCGGGCACCAACTATCAGTGCTCCGACTGGGAGACGATCGAGAAGTTCGCCGACTACATCAACAATGCCGGCTACGCCTCGCCGATCCGCACCCCGCGCGGCCGCGACATCCTCGCCGCCTGCGGCCAGCTGAAGTCGGAATCGGAGCGCATGCGCAAAGTCGACCGCCTCGCGCTGGAAGCCATGATGATCGCGGGGCACGGCGAGGCGTGAGCCGTCTTCTCGCCTATCTCATCCGCTTCGCCGTCATCCTGATCGGCTATATCGTCGCCTCGCTGGCGGCTAGCGCCTTCCTCAACATCCTGTTCCTGGCTTCGCTCGGCTATTCGCCGGACCAGACCCACCCGACGGCGACCGCATCGCTCTATTTCTCTATTCCGTTCGTGGCGCTGTTCGTCGCCTATTTCGGCTTCATGCCGGCGGCGATCGTCATCCTGATTTCCGAAATCCTCGGGCGGCGCGACTGGCTGTTCTACGCGCTTGCCGGCGGCGTGGTTGCCGCGGTCTTCCTCGGCTTTGTCCATCAGAACGCCGACGCCGATTTCGACGTCACTGAGCCACGTGCCATCGCTGCCGTGATCGGCTGCGGCATGGTCGGTGGCATCTTCTATTGGCTCGCCGCCGGCCGCTGGGCCGGAAGCTGGTGGAAAAGCGAAGCGCCTATTTCGCCTGGGCCGTCAGGATCTTGAGCGCGAAGGCCGAGAACACGCCGGCAAACAGATAGTCGACCACCCGCGTGACGCGCGGGCTGGCCTTCATCGCCGCCGAGAACCTTTCCGCAGCAAACACCATCGGCGCCGTCACCGGGATCGATAGCACGATGAACACCGCACCAAGGAAGAACAGTTTGCCCGGTGCGTTCGGATCGTGCGCGGAAACGAACTGCGGCAAAAACGTCATGAAGAACAGTATGATCTTCGGGTTGAGCAGATTGACGCCCAGCCCGGCCGCCCAGCTGCGGAACAACGAGATTTGTGGCCCGCTCTTCTTCTCCGGCGAAAACGCGGACCCCTTGGCGAGCGCCTGCCAGGCCAGGAACACCAGATAGCCGGCGCCAAAAATCTTCAGCACGAAGAAGGCCATCGGCGAGGCGACGATCAGCGCCGAGATGCCAACCACCACCAGCGTCGTGTGGATCAGCGTGCCGCACAGCGCGCCCGCCATCGAGGCAAAGCCGGTGGCGCGGCCCTGGCTCAGTGTCCGCGAGACGAACAGCGTCATGTCGGGCCCCGGCGTGATCGCCAGGATGACGGTGGCAATGGCGAACTGGATCAGCGTCGCGGTGTCGGGAATGAAGGACATGGCCGGTCTCAAGGCAGCAAAAGACGGCGCAGCCATAACGCAAGTGTCCTGCCCTTGCCAGCTTCTGGCTGATCCAGCATCTGGTCCAGCCACCGTTCGTCTCTTGCGCAGGCCGGAAACGCCGTGATACCTCGCCCGCCGAGAACTCCTGTCGCGGAACCGCCAAATGTCAAAAGCAAAAGACGTCAAGAAAGTCGTGCTCGCCTATTCCGGCGGCCTCGACACCTCCATCATCCTGAAATGGCTGCAGACCGAGCTTGGCGCCGAAGTCGTCACCTTCACCGCCGACCTCGGCCAGGGCGGCGAGCTGGAGCCGGCGCGCCGCAAGGCCGAGATGATGGGCATCAAGGACATCCGCGTCGTCGATGTGCGCGAGGAATTCGTCGCCGACTTCGTCTTCCCGATGTTTCGCGCCAACGCCGTCTATGAAGGCACTTACCTGCTCGGGACCTCGATCGCCCGACCCCTGATCTCCAAGCATCTGGTCGAGATCGCCAGGGAGACGGGTGCCGATGCAATTGCTCATGGTGCTACCGGCAAGGGCAACGACCAGGTCCGTTTCGAGCTGTCGGCCTATGCGCTGAATCCCGACATCAAGGTCATCGCGCCGTGGCGCGACTGGTCGTTCAAGTCGCGCACCGACCTGATCAACTTCGCCGAGCAGCACCAGATCCCGGTGCCGAAGGACAAGAAGGGCGACGCGCCGTTCTCGGTCGACGCCAACCTGCTGCACTCGTCGTCCGAGGGCAAGGTGCTGGAAGATCCGTGGAGCGAGCCGCCGGAATTCGTCCACCAGCGCACCGTCTCGCCGATGGATGCGCCGGACAAGGTCACCGAGATCGAGATCGAGTTCCTCAAGGGCGATCCGATCGCGCTGAATGGCAAGAAGCTGTCGCCGGCGACGATGCTGGCGGCGCTCAACGATCTCGGCCGCGACAATGGCATCGGCCGCCTCGACCTGGTCGAGAACCGTTTCGTCGGCATGAAATCGCGTGGCGTCTACGAGACGCCTGGCGGCACCATACTGATATCAGCCCACCGCGCCATCGAGTCGATCGCGCTCGACAGGGGCGCCGGCCACCTCAAGGACGAGTTCATGCCGCGCTATGCCGAGCTGATCTACAACGGCTTCTGGTTCTCGCCCGAGCGGCTGATGCTGCAGGCGATGATCGACAAGAGCCAGGAAGACGTCGAAGGCACGGTGCGGCTCAAGCTCTATAAGGGCAACGTCATGGTCACCGGCCGCAAGTCGAACAAGACGCTCTATTCCGACGCGCTGGTCACCTTCGAGGACGACCGCGGCGCCTACGACCAGAAGGACGCCGCCGGCTTCATCCGCCTCAACGCGCTGCGGCTGCGCACACTTGCCGCGCGCAACCGCAATTGAGAGCGATGTGCCAGGCGCTCAGCCGGCATGGCATTTGCCACACGCATCAACAAAAAAGCCCGGCACATGGCCGGGCTTTCGTCGATTAGAGATTTCTATTCAATCGCCGTCGATCGCCGTGGCGATGCGGGCGATGGCCTGTTGATAGACGCTCGCGGAATTCCAGCCGGCAATGGCGCCCATATTCGCGCTTGCGCTCGCACCCGCCTGCCAGCCATGAGCCTTGAGGAAGTTGGCGGTGGAAGCCAGCGCAGTGGCTTTGTCGCGCAGATTCCCGTTGCCGACGCCATACTGCAAAACATTTCCGGGCAGGAACTGCGTATGGCCAATCTCGCCATGCGCTGCGCCGACCGACGAGGCGCTCAACGCGCCGCGATCGACCAGCTTCAGGGCTGCAATGGCATGCGGATAAAAGAACCCCGGCCGGCGGCAATCATAGGCAAGCGTCAGAATGGCAGAGACCGTATTCTGCTTGCCCAAGGAGGCACCGAAGCCGGTCTCCATGCCCCAGATGGCGAGCAACACACCCGGCGACACGCCGTAGGTCGCTTCGATCTTGTTGAACAGCGCCGCGTTCGACTTCTTCAGCGAACGGCCCTTGGAAATGATCGCGGCCCCACCGCGGCGCTTCATGAACTCTTCGACAGAGCCGCTGAAAGCCTTATGGATGGCGCGGTCGACGCTGATCGTCTTTGTTGCGTAGGTGGCGCCGGCCAGAGCGGCCAGACCCTTCGAACCGACACCGTTGGACCTGGCCTCCGCGGCAAACTCCTGCTTCCAGGCCTCGAAGCCAGCGCCGTTCTTGCCGCAGCTGGCCGCCTGCGCGCCCGTCGCCAGCGCAAGCACCGCCAGCGCGGCCGCAAAAATTCTTCCCTTGGCAAGAAATGCCATGCTTTTCTCCTGATTGCCTGAAT
The DNA here is from genome assembly GCF_014843845.1 of Mesorhizobium amorphae. Lineage (GTDB taxonomy): Bacteria > Pseudomonadota > Alphaproteobacteria > Rhizobiales > Rhizobiaceae > Mesorhizobium > Mesorhizobium amorphae_A. The sequence goes on from NZ_JHQS01000058.1 coordinate 48,033, forward strand.
CACGTCCCGGTTGCGAATTTGCCAGTGAAACGCGCAATTGTCACCGTACCCCCGGCGCTACGCTGGCCAATGCCGCGCAATTTGCCTACGATCAAGTAGATATTGTGGCGGGGGTCTTGCATTCATGGATGACGTTGACGTCGTGATCATCGGCGCCGGCTCCGCTGGCCTCGCCGCCGCCAAGACCATTCGCGCCGCCGGCCTTTCCTTCAAACTGCTGGAAGCGATGGGCCGCGTCGGCGGTCGCGCCTGGACCAGCGACCAGCATTTCGGCGTCCCGTTCGACATCGGCTGCGCCTGGCTGCATGCCGCGGATCGCAATCCCTATTTTCCCGAGGCCGAGGCCGCCGGCTGGACGCTTCACCATCACGACATGAATGTCGATCATCTCTATTACCGCCAGCGCAAGGCAAGCGAGGTCGAAGAGGCCGAGATGAAGGCCGCCGATGCACGGCTGTTCGAACTGCTGGCCGCGCACCAGGTGGAAGAGGGCGACGACGACCGCCTTTCGGCACTCCTCGCCAAGGGACATGCGCCGCGCGCCGCCGCCACCTTCGCCGGGCCGATGGATTTTGGCGCCGACGAGGACGAAATATCGATCCGTGACTTTCAGGCCGCCGCCGATCTCGATCCCAATTATTTCAGCAAGGAAGGGTTTGGCGCCCTGGTGGCGCATTTCGGGGCAGACCTGCCGGTGGAACTGTCGACGCCGGTGCGAAAGATCCTCTGGGACGTGCCGGGTGTCGCCTGCGTCACCGATCGCGGCACCATCCGCGCCAGGGCGGTCATCGTCACAGCCTCGCCGGCGGTGCTCGCCTTCGAGGAGATCGAGTTCTCGCCGGCGCTTCCCGATACGCATTTTGGCGCCTTCTTCGATCTGCCTATGGGCATGCTGACCAAGCTGCCGGTCGAGATCCGGGGCACCAGGCTTGGCCTGCAGCCCTTCGACGATCTGTTGATCGAGCGGTTGGCCAGACACGACATCTACTTCCTGTGCTTTCCCTTCGATCTCGACCTGATGGTCGGTTTCGTCGGCGGTGACTTCGCCTGGGAGATGTCCGCTGCCGGTGAAGCGGCGGGCATCGACTTCGTCATCGACCGTCTCTGCAACATCTTCGGTGCGGACACCCGCAAGCATGTCGCACGCGCCATGATGACCAATTGGGGCGGCGAGCGCTTCGTGCGCGGAGCGTATGCGGCGGCCCGCCCGGGACGCTCCGAAGCGCGCGCCACCCTGATGCAGCCGGTGGCGGAAAAGATCTTCTTCGCCGGCGAGCACCTGGCTGGTCCGCTCATCCAGACCTGCGGTGGCGCGCGCCTGTCGGGAGAGAGCGTGGCACGGCAGGTGGCCGCCTTGCTTGCGATTGGATAGCGGCGGCTGGGGCGGCGGCTCGCGTTTGGGTGGCCGGCGATCCCGCCCTATATGCTGGCTCTGACGATTTGAGAGCACAATGAAGCTGTTCGACTGCCCGCATTGCGGCCACCGCCTCTATTTCGAGAACGCCCAGTGCCTGAGCTGCGCCAGCCTCGTCCTCTATGATCCCGAGCAGGCAAGCTTTACCTTGTCTGGTATCGACGGCGTTTTCCAATGCACCAATGCCGATGAATGCGCCTGCAACTGGCGGGCGGGGCCGGGCCCGGCCTTCTGCCGCGCCTGCGCGCTGAACCAGCTGATCCCGGACCTCTCGGTCGACGGCAACCGCCGGCGCTGGATCCGCGTCGAGGCGGCCAAGAAGCGCGCCATCTATTCGCTGCTCGCCTTCGGCCTGCCGACCGCACCAAAGCACAACCCCGGCGACGAGGCCGGCCTTGCCTTCGACTTCCTTGCCGATCCGATCGGCGGCGGCCCAGGCGGCGAGCGCATCCTGACCGGCCATGACAATGGCCTGATCACGCTCAACGTCGCCGAGGCGGACTCCGCCGAACGTGAAAGACGGCGCGTCGAAATGGGCGAGAATTACCGCACGCTGCTCGGCCATTTCCGCCACGAGCTCGGCCACTATTACTGGGATCGGCTGATCCGAGACGACCCGCAAAGGCTTGCAGCCTTCCGCGCCTTGTTCGGCGACGATCGCCCGGACTATGAGCAGGCGCTTCAGACCTACTATGCCACGGGTGCTGCGCCCGACTGGCAGCAGGGCCACATCTCCGCTTATGCGACGTCGCACCCTTGGGAAGACTGGGCCGAAACCTTCGCGCACTATCTGCACATCACCGACACGCTGGAGATGGTGCATGCGCTGAATTTCCCGCTTGGCCGGCTGGAGACGGTTGACGCCGAGGCGCTGCCGCGCGGCGATACCGGCGGCAAACTGCAGGCAGCGCCGTCCGAACCCGCCACCGTGCCCGAGCCCTTCGACAGGATCCTCGCCCGTTGGCTGGTCCTGTCGGAGGCGTCCAACTCGATCAACCGCTGCATGGGCCTGCCCGATCTCTATCCCTTCGTCATTTCGGACGTGACGGCGCGGAAACTGGACTTCGTCCACGCGCTTTTGACCGGTTTGCCGAAAGAAACCGGAACAATTCGTGAGCCGGCAGGGGCATTTTAGCCGGAACGCATAGAGCCTTGTTTCGTCCCCGTTCGCGAGGGAGTTCGAAGAACGGAGAGAAATCATGAAAGCCATACTGTTTCCGGCCATCGCCGGGGCGCTCGTCGCCATGTCGGGCGCGGCTCTGGCCGAGACAGCCGTTTCGGCTGTCACCGATCTCAACGTGCGCGCCGGCCCCGGCCCGCAATATCCCGTGATCGGCGTGCTGGCCGCCGGCCAGTCGGCAACGCTCCAGGGCTGCATTGCAAACAGCAAATGGTGCACCATCGCCGAGGCCAATGGCCAAGGCTGGGTCTATTCGGATTATGTAACGGCCGATTTCGGCGGCAATCAGGTGGTGCTGACGCGCCGGCCGGTTGACGCCGATATCGCGGTTGTGACGCCGCCGAGTGACGATATCTATACGGATACCTATACCAGCGCCATTGTCGCGGCCGAACCGATCGACCCGATCGCCAGACCGCCGGCCGAAGTCGGCACCTATGTCACCACGAACCGGCTCGACCCTGTCTATCTCGATGGCGAGGTGGTGACGGGCGCGACCTTGCCGGACACGGTCGAGTTGCGTGAAATCCCTGACTACGACTACCGCTATGTCTATGTGAACAACCAGCCGGCGCTGGTCGACCCCGGCACGCGGCGCATCGTCTACATCATGCGTGACTAGGTCACTGAAACACGCGGCCGCCAGCGCTGGCGGCCGCCGCTCTTTTCGAGCTCAGCACATGAGGGCCCCGACGAGGATGATTGCGCGCGGAGCCCCGATCCCATAGATCATGCGTCGCGAATACGTTGGGCAGGGGAGCCGCGTGATCATCGACAATGCCGCTTTCGAGCGCTATCGGCGCTCGCCGAACGACAAGACAAATTTGCCGCGCCTCCTGCTCGGAAGCGCCATTGTCGTGCTTTTCTGGGTGGCGACGACCCTGGTCGTGCTGCTCGGCGGCACCTATGCCTTCGTCGCCTGGCGGGCCTCGATGGCCGGCAGCGCGCCGACCGGCCGGCCGGTGCAGGATTTCCTGGCATCGCCCGAAGGGATCCTTATCGCACTGGTCTCCTTCGCCGGCATCTGGATCGGCCTTTGGATCGCCATGCGCTGGGTGCATGGGGAGCCGCTGTCGGCGCTGATCGGAACCAGCCGCCGCGTTTCGCGCCAGGGATTCCTCAAGGGCCTGGCGGCGGTGCTGACCACCTCGCTGCTCTCCGAGGTGTTGCTCTATTGGCTGCAACCCGAGATCGCGCGCGGCGCGATCAGCCTGCCGTCCTGGCTGCTGTTCCTCGTCCCGATCGTCTTGCTGGCCTTTCTGCAGACGTCCTCCGAGGAGGCGCTGTTTCGCGGCTATCTGCTGAGAGGCCTGGCAAACCGGTTTCGCAGCCCTCTGATCTGGGTGTTGCTGCCGGTGCTGCTGTTCACCGCGCTGCATTGGAGTTCGGCCTCGTCGCTCGCCATCAATGCCTGCGTGCTGGTCTCGATCGCCACCTTCGCGCTGGTGCTGACGCTGCTGGTCTATGCGACGGGCAATCTGGGTGCTGCCTTCGGCGCCCATCTCGGCAACAACCTGACCGGCTTCCTGCTGATTTCGCACCAGGCAGGCTACAATTCCTTTGCCCTGTTCAACGCCAAGCCGTTGGAAGGCCCCGGCTGGACGACATGGGACGCGGTCCTGATCGCCGCGATCGGCATCGTCAGCAGCCTGCTGACGGTGTTGCTCCTGTTGCATCCGCGCTCGCCGCTGAAGGTCGGGCCGGACTAATGCGCATCACATTGGTGGTCAGGGGCGCAATCCCCTGCAAGGGCTATGGCGGCACCCAGCGTCAGGTCGAGTGGCTGGCGAGCGAACTCGCGCGCCTCGGCCACCGGGTGGTGCTTATCGCCGACCCTGGCTCCAGCCATCCGTTGTGCGAAGTGCGGCAGGCGTCGTCGGCGCAGCAATGCCGGGCCGCCATCCCCGCCGACACCGATATTGTCCATTTCAACAGCTGGTTTATCGAGGTTCCGTTTCCGACCCTCAACACCGAGCACGGCTATACTCCAAGCGAGCCCAGACGGCAGAAGAACTGGAGTTTCGTCAGCGCCAGCCACGCCCGCAACCACGGCCGCGAGACCTTCGTCCACAACGGCTTTCCGATCGACGCCTATCGGCTGGCCAACGCCAAGACCGATCGTCTGATGTTCCTTGCCGGCATCGCGCGCGCCGGCAAGAACCTGAACCGCGCCGTCGACCTGGCGAAGAAGTTTGATTTCCCCCTCGATATCGCCGGCGGCTCGCGCTGGAAACTGCTCACGCGCAGCCATGTTCGAAACCAGGGCGTCTTCTTCAAAAGCCTTGCCAGCTGCTACCGCTTCCATGGCATCGTCGATGGCGACGAAAAGCTGCGCCTGCTGGGAGAGGCAAAGGCCCTTCTCAATCCGATCGCCTGGGAAGAGCCGTTCGGCATGGCTTCGGTCGAGGCGATGCTGTGCGGAACGCCGGTGCTGACGACGCCGCGCGGCGCGCTGCCCGAGATCGTCGACGCCGACACCGGGCGGTTCTTCGACACCGATACGGAGTTCGGCGCGGCCCTTGCCGCCGTCGCGGATCTATCCCCGCAACGCTGCCGCGACTCGGCCGCCGAGCGCTTTCCGATCGCCCGGACCGCCAAGGGTTACCTCAACCTCTACGCGCGTATCCTCGACGGAGAGGTGCTCCCTTGAACCAGTCGCAAAACCAGCGTTTCGACGCTCATCTCGGCCCGCGCCTTGACTCTGCGGCCGATTTCCTGTCTACACGCCGCGAATTCCGCGACGAGTATCCCTCCGAGCAAGCCGACCAGGACGCCGAAGCCTTTTTGAGGCGAGTGCCATAAATCGATCCTGGAGGCCAACACCCGGCAGCGCTGTGCGCCCCCGGGTGCTTTTTGGCTTTGGCTTCCGGTTGGACGATCGGCGCGAACGCACTACCTCTCGGGCAACCATCCGGGTGCCAGGGAAAAGGAAAAAGAATGTTTGAATCGCTACAGGAACGTCTTGGTTCGATCCTGAACGGCCTGACCGGCCGCGGTGCGCTGTCCGAGGCGGATGTCTCGGCGGCGCTGCGCGAGGTGCGCCGCGCGCTGCTCGAGGCCGACGTGGCGCTGGAAGTGGTGCGCTCCTTCACCGACAAGGTGCGCGAGAAGGCGGTCGGCGCCGCCGTGGTGAAGTCGATCAAGCCCGGCCAGATGGTCGTCAAGATCGTCCATGACGAGCTGGTCGAGATGCTGGGCGCCGAGGGCGTCGCCGTCGACCTCAACGCGCCGGCGCCCGTCGTCGTCATGATGGTCGGCCTGCAGGGCTCAGGCAAGACGACGACCTCGGCCAAGATCGCCAAGCGGTTGACCGAGCGGCAGAACAAGAAGGTCCTGATGGCGTCGCTCGACACGCGGCGCCCCGCCGCGCAGGAGCAGCTGCGCCAGCTCGGCGAGCAGGTGAAGGTGGCGACGCTGCCGGTCATCGCCGGCCAGAACCCGGTCGATATTGCGCGCCGCGCCGTGCAGGCAGCAAAGCTCGGCGGCCATGACGTCGTCATCCTCGACACTGCCGGCCGCACCCATATCGACGAGCCGCTGATGGTCGAGATGGCCGACATCAAGAAGGTGTCGTCGCCGCACGAGATCCTGCTGGTCGCCGACTCGCTGACCGGCCAGGACGCCGTCAACCTGGCCAAGAGTTTCGACGAGCGCGTCGGTATCACCGGCCTGGTGCTGACCCGCATGGACGGCGACGGCCGCGGCGGCGCGGCCCTTTCCATGCGCGCCGTCACCGGCAAGCCGATCAAGCTGATCGGCACCGGCGAAAAGATGGACGGGCTGGAGGAATTCCATCCCAAGCGCATCGCCGACCGCATCCTCGGCATGGGCGACATTGTCTCGCTTGTCGAAAAGGCCGCCGAAAACATCGACGCCGAGCAAGCGGCGGCGATGGCCAAAAAGATGCAATCGGGCAAGTTCGACCTGAACGACCTCGCCGGCCAGCTTCAGCAGATGTCGAAGATGGGTGGCATGGGCGGCATCATGGGCATGATGCCCGGCATGGGCAAGATGAAGGACCAGATGGCCGCGGCCGGCCTCGACGACAGGATGTTCGGCCGTCAGCTCGCCATCATCTCGTCGATGACCAAGGCCGAGCGCGCCAACCCCGATATCCTGAAGCACTCGCGCAAGAAGCGCATCGCCGCCGGCTCCGGCACCGATGCAGCCGAGATCAACAAGCTGCTGAAGATGCATCGCGGCATGGCCGACATGATGAAGGCGATGGGCGGCAAGGGCAAAGGCGGCGGCCTCATGCGCGGCATGATGGGCGGCCTTGCCTCGAAGATGGGTCTTGGCGGCATGATGCCGGGTGGCATGGGCGGTATGGGAGGCATGCCGGACCTGTCCAAGATGGACCCAAAACAGCTCGAAGCGCTGCAGAAGCAGGCGCAGGCGGCCGGCCTCGGCGGCATGAAGGGCTTGCCCGGCGGCCTCCCCAGCGGCGGTGGCCTGCCCGGACTGCCCGGCGGCATGAAGCTGCCCGGTCTTCCCGGCCTGGGCGGCGGCGGGCTGCCCGGTCTTGGGAAGAAGAAGTGAGGGCGTCATGAACGAGGACAAGGACATGGCCGACGCGCGCACGGTTCTCGCCGGCTATCGCGCTTCGATCGACAATATCGACGCCGCCCTCATCCATATGTTGGCCGAGCGCTTCCGTTGCACCAAGGCGGTCGGCGTGCTGAAGGCCGAACATGGCCTGCCGCCGGCCGATCCGGCGCGCGAGCAACAGCAGATCGCCCGCCTTCGCCAATTGGCCAAGGATGCGCATCTCGACCCCGATTTCGCGGAAAAATTCCTCAACTTCGTCGTCCGCGAAGTGATCCGTCACCACGAACAGATCGCCGCTGCCAACGGCGTGACGAAAACCGGTTGAGAAACCAGCCTTAACAGATCAACGAAATCAGAGTAGGAGAAAAGAAATGGCACTGAAGATCAGACTGGCCCGTGCGGGCTCGAAGAAGCGTCCCTACTACCACGTCGTCGTCGCCGACGCCCGTTCGCCGCGCGACGGCCGGTTCATCGAGTCGCTCGGTTCGTGGAACCCGCTGCTGCCCAAGGACGGCGAGCGCGTCAAGGTCGACGCCGACCGTGTCAAGCATTGGCTGTCGCACGGCGCCCAGCCGACCGACCGCGTGCTGCGCTTCCTCGACGAGGCCGGCCTCGCCAAGCGCGAAGCCCGCTCCACCCCGAAGAAGGCCGAGCCCGGCAAGAAGGCGCAGGAGCGCGCTGCCCTTTTGAAGAAGGCGCAGGACGATGCCGCCGCCGCTGTTGCCGCCGCGGCCGCCGCACCGGCCGAGGCGGAAGCCGCCACCGCCGAGTAATCCGGCTCCCTATCGCTTATAGGAACGGCGGGCCTTGGCCCGCCGTTCCTCTTTTCAGGGCATGCTCAGTCGCAGAAGGTCACGCGGGTTCAATAGCCCTCCGGGCAGCGGGCGATGTAGGTGCGCCCGTAGCGATCCCGGTAGCGGCAGCGGTCCGGTTCGTTGGCCCGGCCGATCAACGCACCGGCAACGGCACCGACGGCGCCACCGACGACTGCGCCTTCCACCGGATCGTTGGCCACCGCAGCACCGATGGCGGCGCCACCCAAGCCGCCGACCGCGGCACCCTTTTCCGTTTGCGAACAGGCCCCTAGCGGAACCAGCAGTGCCAGCAAAAGCAAGGTTTTTTTCATCGTCGTTCCTCTCCAAGGCGAGACCATCTTCACCCACCCTTGGGTCGATAACGCACGGAAGCGTGATTTGATCCGCCTAGAGCAATTCCAGGAAAAGTGTGAAGCGGTTTTCCGTCCGGAAATGCGTCAAAACAAAGAGATAGAGCGCCGCACCGACCGCCTTACTTTTCAACGGCTCGCTTCAGATTGGCGAGTCCGGCCTCGAAATCCCTGCCGATGAGCGTGTCGAAATTCATGAACAGGCCCATCAGCTTGGCGATGAAGGGCCGGCCGCCGCGCATCGCCCAGGTGACGGACGTGTCCTCGCCCGACGGTGTCAAGGTGAAGTCGACGGTGTTGTTGACCTTGAACGGCTTTTCGAAATCGAGCTTCAGCGCGACCAGCGACGACGGAACCGAATTGGTGATTTCCATGCGACCGACCCCGGCCTTGCTGTTGCCTTGCCATGCATAGGCGGCGCCCTTGCCGCTTTCGGCGCCGGAGAGCGTGCGTTTCATGTCCGGGTCGAGTTTTTCGTAAGGCGACCAGCTGGGCCAGCGCCTGAAATCGTTGATCAGCGGAAAGATCGCCTCGGCAGGCGCCTTGATGCTGGCCGAGCGGCTGACGACGAAGTCGTTCGGCCGCGTCGCGGCATAGAGGAGCACGGCGGCGACGATGGCGAGCAGAATGATGAGGATGGTGGCAAGCATTGTCCGATCCTTTCAATGGCTTAGTTGGCGAACAGCGCGCGCACCCTGGGGTCGCGCAGGAACAGGCCGCCCCACAGGATAACGCCGAGATAGACGCCGAACAGGATGTGCGAAAACAGCGGACTGCCGATGCGGACATGGGTGGCGATGGCGCCGCCCATATAGGCGGTGAGCAGGATGGCGCCGAGCACCGAGGTGCGCGGCAACGCATAGAGCGCGGTCGAAACCAGCCCGATAATGCCGAGCAGGCGCGCGGCATTGGCATCGGCCGGCCAGCCAAGCTGCGTCATGGTCTGGGTAACGATATCCAGTGGCGGCAGTTTGATGACGCCATCGAAGATCATGAACAGCACGATGATCGTGCTGAGCGCACGGCCGGTCCACAAGGCGCCTGATGAGACGGGTGCGGTTTGCGATATGGACATTGATGTTCCCTCCTGATGCTGCGAGCTCCCTTTTTTGGGAGTCGAGCCAAGGACGCGGCAGGAGGCGGCAATCCGACACGGGCCGGAATCTTTTGGCATCCGGGCGCGGTTCCGCCCGGTAAGCCATTGCCAAGGCTAGGAAAAATAGAACCTTTCGGCCGCGATCATCTTCGGCGGCGTCTCGCCCAGCGCCTCGAACACCGAAATCTCGCAGACGCGGCAAAGGCCGTCCAGCGCAAGGTCGTTGGGCTGGGTGCCGAACGGGTCCTCGAGCTCCTCCGAAAGCGCGTCGAGGCCGAAGAACGTGTAGGCGATCAGCGCCGTGAACAGCGGTGTCGCCCAGCCGGCGGCGGAAGTCAGCCCAAAGGGCAAAAGCAGGCAGAAGATGTAGGCGGTGCGCTGCAGGAGCAGCGTATAGGCAAAAGGCAACGGCGTTCCGGCGATGCGCTCGCAGCCTGCCTGCGCGGCGGCGATCTCCGACAGCCGTTCGTCGAGGATGCGATAACCGATCGTATCGATGGCGCCGGCCTTGCGGAGTGCTGCGATACGTCCGCCCATCCGCCGCACCATAGCGTCCGGTGCATTGGCGGCCTTGGCGGCGCTTTCGACCTCGTCGCCTATGAAGGTGCGGGCTTCCGCCGTGGCATCGACCCGTCTGAGCAGGCCGCGCAGGAAGTGGCAAAAGGCCGTCGCTTCCATCAACAGGCCGCGCAACTCGGTCCGGTCCTCGATCAGGCCGGTGGAAGCGCGCGCCAGGTTGCGGATGTCGAAGACCAGCTGGCCCCACAGCTTGCGCGCCTCCCACCAGCGGTCATAGGCGGCGTTGTTGCGGAAGCCGAGATAGATCGACAGCGCGACGCCCAGCAGGGCAAAGGGTGCTGTGCCGGCATTGCCGAAGTCGAGCTTCAGGGCCCGCACGATGATCACCACCAGCGCGCCGTAGGCCGCGAACCCAAAGATCTGCGGCAGGATGCGCGGCACCACCGAGCCGCGCATGATGAAGAACAGGTGCAGGACCCCCGGACGCGGGCGAACGATCATAGGAAAACCCTTTCACGGACCGGCGCCGGCCCTGAGCCCGTCTATTGTGTGACGGCGCTGCTGCGCAAGCTCAGCCGTCAACGACTCGCCATGTCGTCTTGCGAGGGCAGGGCGGTGCGCGTTATCGAAGTCAGCGAAACTTGACGAAAGGCGCAGGCGCTCGACGGCTGCCTGTTGCACAAGATCCGGAAGCAACCGATGGCTGGCGAGACCGACCTGAAAAAACTCCTGGCGACGATGACGCCGGAACTGCTGCCAGGCGTGCATGTCTTCGTCACCTTGCCGCCCGGTAGGCTGGTTCCCGACGCGCTCGAACCGGTGATGCTGTTTCGCGAGCATGAAGGCACGACGCTGATCGTGCTCGAGGACCAGGCAAAGGCGGCTGGCCTGGAAGCAACCTTTCGCTGCCGCATGATCACGCTGAACATCCATTCGTCGCTGGAAGCGGTCGGTTTCCTCGCCGCCATCACCGCGCGGCTGGCCAGAGCCGGCATGGGCGTCAACCCGGTCTCGGCCTTTTATCACGATCACCTGTTCGTGCCGGCCGACCGGGCGGAAGAAGCGATGGAGCTGTTGCGCCAGCTGGCCGATGACAGCGTCGACTGAGCTTTGACAAAATATGGAAATTGCGTATATTACGCTAAGTACGTAAAATGCACGATTTAGGACAGAGCTGTCATGCGAGAAGTTCCTGCCACCGAATTTGCCCGTAATTTCGGACGCTACCGCGAGATTGTGCAGCGGGAGCCTGTCGCTGTGATGAGTCACGGGCGCCCGACCGGCTATTTCGTTTCGGCCGTCGAGTATGAGGACCTTCAGCGCTACAAGAACCTGGTCCGGCAATCGTTCGCTACCAAGGATCTGCAGCACGAGGAAGTCGAGGCCATCGCCAGCGGCCGCATGTCATCCGAGCATGATCATCTCAATGCCCTTCTGGATGCCAAGTAGGGCATGCCGCTTCCCGATCCGCAGCTTGGCCTCGTCATCTCCTACGCATATCTGTGGCACCATGAGCATCAAGCCGGACAGGATGAGGGGCGGAAGGATCGCCCTTGCGTGATCGTGCTGGCCGTCGAACGTGGCGCCGATGGTCTGATCGTTACCGTCGTGCCTGTCACGCACGTGCCGCCGACGGACCCATTGTTGGCGATCGAGCTGCCGCCTGCCGTCAAACGCCACCTGGGCCTCGACGGTGAACGCTCGTGGGTGATGCTTCACGAAGGCAATCGCTTTGCGTGGCCAGGCTACGACCTTCGTCCGGTACCGCACTCTGCATACCGATATGACTACGGCCTGCTGCCTCCGCGCCTGTTCTTGTCGATGGTGGAGCGCTTCAAGGCCATTTGGGAAACCGGGCAGGGCCGCCCGGTGCCGCGCGATTGACCTTGCGGCGCTCGTCCAGGCACCGGCTAGCGCCGCAGAACGTAGAGAATATCCGGCAGGCCTTCCTCGTTGGCCGAGCCGTCGCCGAAGGCTTCCACGCGAAACCCGTGCCTTTCATAGAAACGCCGGGCGCCGGTATTGGACTGAAAGCAATGCAGTTTCACGACCGGCATGGCAGCGGTCGCGTCTATCAGCAGCCGACTGCCGATGCCTTGTCCGGTCCAGGCCGGATCGAGATAGAGCTGCTCGACCCAGTCGCCACTGACGGCAATGAAGCCGGCAATACCGGTGCCGGCTTCGGCGACCGTCACCAGCTGCCGGGGCAGCACGATGTCGCGGATAAAGGCAAGGTCTTCGTCCGGCGTGTGGATGACCGGCATCCAGTCGAACGAGCCAAGAGCTGCCCGCATGAGCCTGGCGATAGCAGCGGCGTCAGAACCGGTGGCCGGGCGCAGCGTGACTTTGGCGGGATCGTTCATGGACGTTTCTCAGCAGAGGCCGGCGCTGCCCCTCATCCCCCTGCCGGGACCTTCTCCCCGTGAACGGGGAGAAGGGAGCTGCCCGGCCAAAGGCCGAGCCCGCGACTGCGGGCCGCCGGTCGTCCGGCGCCCCCGCGGAGGGCCAGCCGCGATAGCGGCGGTGCGGCCCGTGAGCGAAAACGGAACCACCCGTGAGCGAGATTATGCCGCCTTCTTCTTCGGCTGGATCAGGCCGCGCTCGACCAGCAGTTCGGCGATCTGCACCGCGTTCAGTGCCGCGCCCTTGCGCAGATTGTCGGAGACGATCCACATCGACAGACCGTTGTCGATGGTCGAATCCTCGCGGATGCGCGAGATGAAGGTGGCGTCCTCGCCGGCCGATTCGAGTGGCGTGATGTAGCCGCCGTCCTCGCGCTTGTCCAAGACCTGGCAGCCCGGCGCTTCGCGCAGGATGTCGCGCGCCTCGTCGGCGGTGATCGGCTTTTCGAACTCGATGTTGACCGCTTCCGAATGGCCGATGAACACCGGCACGCGCACGCAGGTCGCCGTCAGCTTGATCTTGGGGTCGAGCATCTTCTTGGTCTCGGCCACCATCTTCCACTCTTCCTTGGTGAAGCCGTCGTCGAGGAAGACGTCGATATGCGGGATGACGTTGAAGGCGATGCGCTTGGTGAACTTCTTGACGTCGACCTGGTCGGCGACGAACACGGCGCGCGTCTGCGTGAACAGCTCGTCCATGCCTTCCTTGCCGGCGCCCGACACCGACTGGTAGGTGGCGACGACGACGCGCTTGATGGTGGCGACATCGTGCAGCGGCTTCAGCGCCACCACCAGCTGTGCCGTCGAGCAGTTCGGGTTGGCGATGATGTTCTTGCGCGTGAACAGCGAGATCGCGTCCGGGTTCACTTCCGGCACGATCAGCGGCACGTCCTGGTCGTAGCGGAAGGCCGACGAATTATCGATGACGACGCAGCCCTGCTTGCCGATCTTCGGCGACCATTCCTTGGAGACGTTGCCGCCGGCCGACATGATGCAGATATCGGTGTCGGAAAAATCATACTGGTCGAGCGACTTGACCTTCAGCGTGCGGTCGCCGAACGACACTTCCGTGCCCTGGCTGCGCCGCGAGGCCAGTGCCACCACTTCGCTCACCGGAAAGCCGCGCTCTTCCAGTATGTTCAGCATTTCCCGGCCCACATTGCCCGTGGCGCCGACGATCGCAACCTTGAAACTCATAAAGATCTCCTGTCCCTCTCCGCTCGGTTTTTGGAGAAAACCCGCCGGCCGATGCGGGTTTCAACCCCCGGGCCGGACCCGGGAGAGGGTGGTTAGGCCAAGGGAATCAGACCGTTTTGGTGGTCGTTTTGCCAGTTTTCCTGGCCAAGAATGGGGTTTTGCTGGAACGAGGGGACGCGCCGACGCGCCCGGCCCAATGGTTCGCATTGTGGCCAGGGAAGTCGAATGCAAGAAGAGCCATCAAAAGGCCGCGCATCGAATGACGATCCCGTTCGATGCGGGCTTTTACGCGGTTTGCATAAAGAGTCAATTGGTGGCGCGACGCACGGTCTTCATGCCGCCCTGTACAATGGTGGCGGCAGGAAGTACGAACGGCCAAGATTGTTTGGCTGGCATGCGCCGGCATGTGCTCCATGACGAGCGCAGACCCTGAATTCCGAAAGAGATAGATGTCCAGTTTCCAAGCTATTGTTCCTGCGCTTGCACAGGCGCTGGAAAAACGCGGCTATGCCGAGCTGACGCCGGTGCAGAAGGCGGTTCTCGCCCCCGAACTCGGCCAGGCCGACGCACTGGTTTCGGCGCAGACCGGTTCCGGCAAGACCGTCGCCTTCGGCCTTGCTTTGGCGCCGACCCTTCTCGAAGGCGCGGATCGCTTTGCCCAGGCGGGAGCACCGCTGGCGCTGGCCGTGGCGCCGACGCGCGAGCTCGCCTTGCAGGTAACGCGCGAATTGCAATGGCTTTACGAGTTGACCGGCGCGACGGTGGCGTCCTGCGTCGGCGGCATGGACATGCGCACGGAGCGGCGCGCGCTGGAGCGCGGCGCCCACATCGTCGTCGGCACGCCAGGCCGGCTGCGCGACCACATCACTCGGCACGCGCTCGACATGTCGGCGCTGAAGGCCGTCGTTCTCGACGAGGCCGACGAGATGCTCGATCTCGGTTTTCGCGAAGACCTGGAATTCATCCTCGATGCCGCCCCGGCCGAGCGCCGAACGCTGATGTTTTCGGCCACCGTGCCGCGCTCCATCGCCACGCTGGCGCAAGGCTACCAGCGCGATGCGGTGCGCATCTCCGCCGCCGGCGAGGAAAAGCAGCATCTCGATATCGAATACCGGGCGCTGAACGTTGCCCAGGCCGACCGGGAAAACGCCATCATCAACGTGCTGCGCTACTACGAGGCCAAGAACGCGCTGGTGTTCTGCAACACCCGCGCCGCCGTCAACCATCTGACCGCACGCTTCAACAACCGCAATTTTTCCGTCGTGGCGCTGTCGGGCGAACTCAGCCAGAACGAGCGCAGCCATGCCTTGCAGGCGATGCGCGACGGCCGTGCCAAGGTCTGCATCGCCACCGACGTAGCGGCACGCGGCATCGACCTGCCCAATCTCGAACTGGTGATCCACGCCGACCTGCCGACCAATCCGGAGACGTTGCTGCACCGGAGTGGGCGAACCGGCCGTGCCGGGCGCAAGGGCGTCAGCGCGCTGATCGTTCCCAACAGTGCCCGCAAGCGCACCGAGCGGCTTTTGCAGAATGCCGGGCTCAAGGCGACATGGGCGAGCCCGCCATCGGCCGACGATGTGATCCAGCGCGACGACGAGCGCATTCTTGCCGATCCGGCTTTCGACGAGCCCGTGAAGGATGACGAACGCGCCTTCATCGACGCGCTTCTCGCCCGGCATGGCGCCGAACAGGTGGCGGCCGCCTTCGTACGCCAATGTCGTGCCAGCCGCTCGGCCCCCGAGGACCTGCTGGATGTCGCACCGTTCACGCCGTCGGGCGAAAAGTTTGCCCGCCGCGACGAGACGCCCAGCCGCCGTGACGATTTCGGCGCCAGCGTCTGGTTCTCGCTGTCGGTCGGCCGCCGGCAGAATGCCGAGCCGCGCTGGCTGATCCCGATGCTGTGCCGCACCGGCAACATCTCCAAGCGCGAGATCGGCGCCATCAAGATGCAGCCGGAAGAGACCTTCGTTCAGATCGCCGCCGACTGGGCCGACCGGTTCCTGGCGGCGATCGGCCCCGACAAGAAGCTGCAGAACAACATCGTGGTGAAGCGGCTGGACGGCACACCCGATCTTTCCCGCGCCGGTTATCAGCCGCCGCAGCCTGACAAGAAGCCGCACCGCGGCAAGCGGGCATTCGACGAGAATGCGCCCCAAAGTGCCCACAAGCCGAAATTCGACAAGCGCGCCGCGGCATCGGATGGCCAGCGCCCTCCGTTCGAGGCAAGGCCCTGGGCCGCCAAAGCGGGCAAGCCGAAATTCGACAAGGCCGGACCGCCAAAGCACAAGAAGTCGAAGACGCGGCCGGCGTAGAGGCGAGCCCTTGCCGCCGGCCTTGCGGCCCTCAGCCGAGGGCCTCAGACGGACGTGATCTGCCTGCCTTGAGACCGGCCTTGATCGCCGCCCAGCTGGCTGCTGCGGGCGTCGGCCGGTGCTGCCGCGCGATGCGGTCCGTCAGCGAGGAACGCCATTCCGTGTCCTCGGCCATCCTGCGGATGGCTGCGTACCAACCTGCCTGATCACTGGACTCGATTGCCGGCATCAGGCCGCCGGTCGCCTCGATCAGCGACGGCGTTTTCGAGACGATCACCGGCACCCCGAAATCGAGACATTCCGAGGCGCCATAGCCCCAGCCCTCGATATGCGAAGGGAAGACGCCGAAGGACGCGCTGCGGTAGTGGCGGATAAGCTCCTCGTCACTGATCGGACCGGTGAACGTCACCGGACCGGCCAGCTCGGGGTGAGCCTTCAGATAGGCGTTCAACGCCTCAACCATCCATCCCCGGCGTCCGACGCAGACAAGCCTTGGCAGGCTGACGCCGTCTTCGAGCGCCTGCCGCCAGATCCGCGCCAGCATGATGTGGTTCTTCCGCACTTCGATGGTCGAACAGTAAAGCACGAACGGCTCATCGGGCTCGAAGCGCGACGTCATATCGAGCCGCGAAGCAGTCTCGTAGAGGATCGACGGCATTGGAAAGCGGTGGATGACCGGCGGCGCGATGCGGGCCTGGCGCATGTGATCGGTCAGCGTGACGCTGGCCTCGGCCGAGGTGCAGAAGGCCGTCGCCCCCGACCGCACAAGCCTCTCGAGGTAGGTCCCGAAGGCCTTTTCGGTCGGGCCCGAGCCTACCAGGTCGGGGCGCAGTACCGGGATGAGATCGTGGCAGATGAAGGCGAGGCCTTTGGCGTCGCCCGAGATGGCCGATCGGTCCTGCCGTGTGAGAATGTGATTGGAGATCAGCACCAGGCTCCGTTCGGCATCGACGGGTCGATGCGGAACCTCCTGGCGCCGGCCGAGCCTGCCAAGAACCCGCCGGTATGAGCGACAGGCACGGATCAGCAGCCTCACCGCGTGAAACCCGGGTCCCTTCTTGCCGCCGGTGACCGTCATGGCAAGGTGACGGTCGGCATCTCGCTTGCCCCACGGATATTGCCTCACCGACCGGAGAGCCTGCGACAGCGCCTCTATCGTCCCTGGCCGTCGCCTGGCGCGAAAAGGCGCAATCCCGCTTGCCGCCCAATAATCCTGCTCGAAGGGTGCCAGCGCTTCGAACCTGCACTCCGCGGCTCTGAACGCCACCACCTCCACGGCAGGGTCGGGATCCGCCAAGGCTGCCTTGACCAGAAACTCTTCGATCCGCGGAATGCCCGCCAGGGCCTTGCCGGGCGGCCACAACAACAATCCCGTCGCGTCGATGAACAGCGTTGGCGCTCTCGTGCCCGCTTCGTCTTCCCCCGTCGTGCCGGCATTCAAGCTTTGGATGGTCATTGCCTACATCTTGACGAGGAAGATTGCGCCTTATGCTTCATTTGCAGCGACGGCAAAAGCCACGTTTTCCTGGCGCAGGCCTTGCTTGCCGGTTCGGGCGCGTGTCACATTTCGGCCGGATGTATTGCGGGGGCAAGGACATGCGCGGCGAAGTTCTTCACTATGACGAAGACCAGGGCTTCGGTTTCATCGCCGGAGCCGACGGCAGCCGCTACAGCTTCGCGCGCGAGGACATGCGCCGCGACGCTTCTGTGGCCAAGGGCGCGCTTGTCGAATTCCAACCGGGCGGTGGCCAGGCGCGCAATGTCTATTCGATCCGTACCCAGGCGTCGGCGGCTCCGGCAGGCGCTGCCGCCGCATCGCCTCAGGCCAGCAGCAAGCCGGCGGCGGCCGCGCCTCAACCGCAGCTTTTCGGCCGTCTCGCCGAGAACGAGACCGCCGGCTCCACCGGATTGTGGAGCTATTTCTGGCGGGCGGTGACGGAAAACTATGTCAACTTCGCCGGTCGCGCCCGCCGCAAGGAATTCTGGGCCTTCTGCCTGTTCTGGATGATCTGCTTGATCGTGATCTTAGGTATCGGCGTCGCCGCCGACGCGGCCATGGGCAATCTGGACGCCGGCACCGACCTGCCGGCGATGGCGATGGGGCTTTCCATCACGTTCATCGTGGCAACGTTCGTGCCGTGGATTGGACTGATCGTTCGCCGCCTGCACGATATCGGCCTGACCGGGTGGCTTGCCGTGCTGTTTTTCATCCCGACCGTCGGCGGCCTCGCCACGCTGGTCTTCGCGCTGATCCCGACGCAGGGACAAGAAAACCGGTGGGGGCCGGTGCCGGTAGGCGTCAGGGTTTAGCTGCCGTTTCCAGCGCCTTGCCCGACAGTCTGAGGAAGACCTTCTGGCCGTGACGCTCGGCGCCGAGCCGCTCATAGAAGCGTAGCGCGCCCTCGTTCCAGTCCTCGGTGGTGAGGTCGATGCGGCCGATGCCCTCGCTCAGGCAATGACGGGCGAGAAAGCCGATCAACGCCCGGCCGACGCCGGCATTGCGGGCATGGTCGCGCACGAACAGATCTTTCAGGAAAAGCAGTCGCTCGAGATCAATGCCGGGATGCGCGATGGCGACCGATGCCAGACCGGCAACCTCGCCATCGACGAAAGCCAGCGCGAAATGCGGATAGGCAAGGCTTTCCTCGCCAAGCCATTTTTGCGCCGCAGCCAGCGCGCGCTCGCTGTCGAGCGGCGGCTGCCGGTAATGCACCGCCATCTCGCAGAGCATGACGGCAAGCGCCGCCGCATCGCCGGTCGTCGCCCAGCGGACGTCGACCGCCATGGATCACCCCAGGAACTTGGCGATGATCGCGTCGCCCATCTCGACGGTGCCGACCTCGGTCATGCCCTCGGACAGGATGTCCTTGGTGCGCAAGCCCTGATCGAGCACAGCGGCGATTGCGCCTTCGAGCTTGTCGGCCTCGGCCACCATGCCGAAGGAATAGCGCAGGCACATGGCGAAGGAGGCGATCATGGCGATCGGGTTGGCGATGCCCTGACCGGCGATGTCGGGCGCCGAGCCATGCACCGGTTCGTAGAGCGCCTTGCGCTTCTTGGTCTTGACGTCCGGCGCGCCGAGCGAAGCCGACGGCAGCATGCCGATCGAGCCGGTCAGCATGGCGGCGATGTCGGACAGCATGTCGCCGAACAGATTGTCGGTGACGATGACGTCGAACTGTTTCGGCCAGCGCACCAGCTGCATGCCGCCGGCGTCAGCCAGCATGTGGTCGAGCGTGACGTCGGCGTATTTGGA
Organism: Mesorhizobium amorphae; assembly: GCF_014843845.1. Lineage (GTDB taxonomy): Bacteria > Pseudomonadota > Alphaproteobacteria > Rhizobiales > Rhizobiaceae > Mesorhizobium > Mesorhizobium amorphae_A. The sequence goes on from NZ_JHQS01000058.1 coordinate 67,125, forward strand.
CTTGTGCGTCTGGCTGACGACCTCGTTCCACAGCACGCCCGATTTCATCACATTGCGCTTTTCCATCGAGGTGACGTGGTTCTTGCGCGTTCGCGCCAGCTCGAAGGCGACGCCCGAAATGCGCTCGATCTCGAACGTGTCGTAGACCTGCGTGTCGATGCCGCGCTTCTGGCCGTTGCCGAGATCGATGATCTGCTTCGGCTCGCCGAAATAGACGCCGCCGGTGAGTTCGCGCACGATGAGGATATCGAGACCCTCGACGACCTCCTGCTTGAGCGAAGAGGATGCGGCCAGCGCCGGATAGCAGATGGCTGGACGCAGATTGGCAAACAGCTCCATGTCCTTGCGCAGCCGCAGCAGCCCGGCCTCGGGGCGGACTTCATAAGGCACCTTGTCCCATTTCGGCCCGCCGACGGCGCCGAACAGCACGGCATCCGCCGCCATTGCCTTTTCCATGTCGGCATCGGAGATCGCCGCGCCATGCGCATCATAGGCGCAGCCGCCGACCAGCCCCTCGTCGGTGACGAAGCCGCTGCCCAGCTTTGCGTTCATGGCCGCGATCAGCTTCTTCACCTCAGCCATCGCCTCGGGGCCGATGCCGTCGCCAGCGAGCAGGAGAAGATTTTTCGAAGCCATGGAGAACCGTCCCGGAAAGAAGTTGAAATCGCGGCCTTGCTAAACGCCAAGCGGCCGGTGCGCAAGCCTGCGTGTGGGAAGCGTGGTCACCGATGCGAGAGGATATTGACCAGCCTGCCGAACGGGTCGCGCACATAAAAGCGCCGCACGCCCCAGGGTTCGTCGGCCGGGCCGTATTCGATGGCGAAGCCAGCGCTCTTCATGGCCTCGAGCGCGGCATCGACATCGTCGACCTCGATCGACAGGTCAGGCACCGGCGTGCCGGAGCCGCCTTCGGCCATGAAGCTGATCTGCACGGTCATCGTCTCTTGCGAGCCATAGGTGGCGATCCAGCCCATATCCATGAGCACATCGAGGCCGAGCACATCCTGATAGAAGCGCCTTGCCGCCGCGATATCCTGCGTGTCTATGTTTGCAACGATGCGCCGAACTTTCATGAGCTCATACCGTGCGCCGCAGCGCCGTGACTTCGATCTCGATCTTCATTTCCGGCTTGTTGAGCTGACAGACGATCATCGTCGCCGCCGGCCTGATCTCGCCGAAGGTCTCGCCGAGGATCGGGAAGACGATATCCACGAAGGCCTGGTCGGTGATGTAGTAATGCGCCCGCACCACGTCGGCCATCTCGAAACCGCCGTCCCGCAAGGCCTTGGCAATCGTCGCCAGGCAATTGCGCGCCTGCGCCTCGACCGTCTCCGGCATCGTCATCGTCGCATAGTCGTAGCCGGTGGTTCCCGACACGAAACACCAGTCGCCCTGTACGACAGCGCGCGAGTAGCCGGCGGTCTTTTCGAAGGGCGAACCGGTGGAGATCAGTTTGCGCATGGGCTTCCTCGCATTCGTAGGTGGTCGTCTAGCAGGGGAGGCGTAGTCAGTCATGGGCCAAAGAGAATTGACCATTGCCAGCGACGAGCCAGCACCACGTGGACCCTAATTCCCCGAGCTCATCGCCTTGTCCAGCGCTTCCTTTACATCGGCCGGCCAGGTCTTCACCGCCGGCCACGCGTCCGGCTCCGGCTTGTCGCCGCGGCGGGCGAAATAGAGTGTGTGCTTGGCCGGGTCGACCGCCATGAAACCGTCATTGCCACCGCAATCATGCGGCACGCAGCCGCTGGCGTAGAAGGCGCCGGACGCCGTCTTTTCCGTGCCGCCGCCGACCAAAAGGCTGGTCGCGATGTCGGGCATGTCCTTGCCGAGCAGCGTCTCGGCCGCCTTGTAGACGGCCTCATTGTGGAAGGCGTCGATGATGTTCTGGTATTTGGCCGGATCGATATCTTTCCAGTCGGTTCCGGGTTCCGGCATATAGCTGAGATAGCCCGAGGTGGTCAGCCCGTCCGTGGGCGACCATTGCAGCGCAGGCTTCGATTCGCCGGGCAGGAGATAGGGCACGAAATAGATGGCGTTGTCCGACACGGAGGCCGGCGGCGCGCCGCATTCGTCCTGCTCGACCGTTGTGGTCTGAATGGTGCCGCCTTCCGGTTTCCACACGATCACCTTGGCCGGGCCGCACTGGTTACCGCCGTCGCCGACATCGACCAGCGCCACGTTGACGTCACCGATCTTGACGACCTTGTCGAAGTAGACGTCGTAATTGCTGGCCAGCTTCTTTCCGTCATAGGCCAGCACCTTTTCACCGTCCTGTTCCGGCTGCGTGATGGTCAGCTGGCCACCCTCGAACGGGATCGGCGCCTGCTTGTCGTCGTCGGCGGGCGCCGCATCGGTGGTGCTCGACGATCCCTGGTCGGTTTCCGGCTGGTCGGCCGCTGCCGGGGTCTGTTGCGCGGCCAGCGTCTGGGCATGAATGGCCGTCGCAGGCAGCAGCATCAACACCAGCGCCGAGGCGCTGGCCAGAAGCGAGCGTGTCATGACCGTCCTCCGTTCACCGCCATGCCGGCCATCGGCGCCGCTTCGCCAGCCTTTCAGATCCGGCCGTTCAGGCCCAGGGGCGCTGCTCGGCGTTCTTCTTCTCGAACGAGTCGATGGCGCCGGCCTTCTCCATGGTCAGGCCGATGTCGTCGAGCCCATTGAGCAGGCAGTGACGCTTGAAGTCGTCGAGGTCGAAGGTGACCACGCCGCCGTCAGGGCCGCGGATTTCCTTGGCCTCGAGATCGACCGACAGCGTCGCATTGGAGCCGCGCGAGGCGTCGTCCATCAGCTTCTCCAGATCTTCCGGGCTGACGGTGATCGGCAAAATGCCGTTCTTGAAGCAGTTGTTGTAGAAAATGTCGGCGAACGAGGTCGAGATGACGCAGCGAATGCCGAAATCGAGCAGCGCCCACGGCGCGTGCTCGCGGCTCGAGCCACAGCCGAAATTGTCGCCGGCGACCAGGATCTGCGCCTTGCGATAGGCAGGCTTGTTGAGCACGAAGTCCGGGTTTTCCGAGCCGTCGTCCTTGTAGCGCATTTCGGCGAACAGGCCGCTGCCGAGCCCGGTGCGCTTGATCGTCTTGAGATAGTCCTTGGGGATGATCATGTCGGTGTCGACATTGACGATCGGCATCGGCGCGGCAACGCCGGTGAGCTTGGTGAATTTGTCCATGGGTCTGCCCGTCTTCTTTTTCGTTGCGGGGGATTTGCTGGCGCCCGGTTTACACAAAGCCGCGGGCAAATAAAAGGCAGCTGTTTGCGCTCGCTCTTGGCCGCCGATCACAAGATCGGCACGCAAAGGCTTCAAAACCGCCCGCCCGTGGTGCACCTTGGCGGCATGACAACAGCTTCAAAAGTCCTCTACGCCAGCGAGCCGACGCTCGACATTGCCGAGTTCCGCCGCGTGCTGGTCGAATCCGGCCTTGGCGAAACGCGCCCCGTCGATGACGGGGCCCGGCTGGAGAAAATGCTTTCAGGCGCCAACCTGGTGCTGACGGCGCGTCTCGACGTCGAGGGCAAGCCGCTGCTCGGCGTTATCAGGGCCATGACCGACTTTGCCTGGGTCTGCTACATTTCCGAACTCGCCGTCTCCCAATCGGCGCAAGGGCTGGGCATCGGCAAGGGCCTGATGGACGAGGCGCGCCGGCAGCTCGGGCCATCCGTCGCCATCAGCCTGATTTCCATGCCCGACGCCGTTGGTTTCTACGAACGGATCGGCATGAAGCGCATGCCGGACGCCTTCTGGTTCGGCCGCAAGGGCTGACGGCTTCAGCGGACGCAATCGCCCCTCCTGCGGCACGCGGCTCACCATCTGCCAAGGCGGCTTCGTCCGGGCGGCGGCTTAGAGCAGCGTCTTTCCAAAGAAGCCTCAAATCACATTCAATTCCCGAAACGCCTTTCCTTCCGCCACCCTTCCATACCCAAAGGCCGAGCAGTCCACCGTCCTGTACCCGCCATGCACGATCAGCTCGGCCAGCGCCTTGCCGACAGCCGGCGCCTGCTGCAGGCCGTGGCCGGAAAAACCGTTGGCGAAGAGGAAATTGCCGACCTCCGGATGCGGGCCGATCACCGCGTTCTGGTCGAGCGTGTTGTAGTCGTAGTGCCCGGCCCAGGCGCGCGTCGGCTTGATCGCCTCGAAGGCCGGGATACGCGTCGCCAGCACCGGCCAGATCACCTCTTCGAACAAGGGCCAGTTGACCTCGAAATCCTTGGGATCAGGAGCATGATCGCCTTCCTCCGGCTCGGCGCCGCCGGTGAGATAGACCGAGCCTTCGGGCCGCACATAGATGCCGCTCGGGTCGACCAGCAGCGGCATGTCGGCATATTTCTCGCGCGCCTCGAACACGAAGACGTTGCGCTTGCGTGGCTCGACCGGCAGCACCAGCCCGGCAAAAGCAGCGACCTTGCCGGCATTCGGGCCGGCGGCGTTGACGACGATGCCGACCTCCAGCGTCTCGCCATTGTCGAGGCTGACGCCCGTCACGCGGTTGCCCTGCCGCGCGATGCCGGTGACATCGGCGGTGATGAAATCGATCTTCTTGTCGCGCAGTGCCTTGCGGAAGAGCATCAGCAATGCATGCGCGTCGAACCAGCCCTCGCCGGTCCGGCCATAGGCGCCGGCGGTGATGCCTTCGACCGACAGCCAGGGGAAGCGGCGCGCAAGCTGGTCTGCATCCTCGAGCAGGATGTCGGCGCCCTCGGCGATCTGCGCCTCGTGATTGGCCTTCAGGATCGGCAGTCCGTTCTCGCCGGCGAGGATCAGATAGCCGCCCTCGCGAAAGCCGATATCGGCATCGGCGCCAAAGGTCTCCTTCAGGCGCCGGAACAGCTTCAGCGTGAACTGCGACAGCCGGATGTTTTCGGGGATCGAGAATTGCTGCCGTATCGAGGCCAGGGATAGCGTCGTCGCCGCATGGGCGAATTGCGGGTCGCGCTCGATCAGCGCGATGGAGCCCGTAAAGCCTTCCTCGCGCAGGTAGTAGGCAACCGAGGATCCGACGATGGCTCCGCCGATGATGACGATGTCGTAGCGCAATTTTTTCTCCGATCCGCTCACCCGCATCCTTCACGCGGCCGGCAAGCAAATCTCGAAGCGCGTGCCGCGTTCGGAGTCAACCAGCCGGATCGTGCCATCATGCGCTTTCAGGAGGGCCAGCACGATGCCAAGCCCCATCCCTGTGCCGCCGGACTCGCGGCGCGTGGTGAAGAACGGCTCGAAGATTTTGGCCCGGTTGCTCGGCGAAATGCCGGCGCCGTCGTCGCTGACACGGATCGTCGCCTTGCCGTCCGCGCTGGTCGTCGACAGCGAAACCGCCGTTGCGCCATGCCGCGCCGAATTGTCTATCAGATTGGCAAGCATGATGGCCGCGTTTTCGCCGGAAATGCTGAGGCCGATGTCGCCGCCCGCCTCGACGCGAACCGCCAGCCTGTTTTCGGCCGGCAGCAGCGCAAGGGCTGCACTGATCGAGGTGGTATCGCCGCTGGGGGCAAGGTTCTCGGCGCGCGCCAGGTCGAGCAGGCGGCGCACCAGCAGATTGAGCCGCCCGGCATCGGTGACGATATTGTTGGAAAATCGCCGCCGCTCGGCCTCGTCCATGGCCGAACCGGAATCGCGCAAAAGCTCCGCCGCGCCCTGGATCGCCGTCAGCGGCGATTTCAGCTCATGCGAGACGTGGGTGGCAAAGGTCTGGATGCTGTCGGAGCGCGCCTGCAGCTTCTGCGCCATGTCGAGGAAGGCAGAGGAAAGCGCGGCCATCTCGCGCGTGCCGTGGTGGTCGAGCGGCCGCATCGCGGCGCGGTCGCCGGCGGCGATGCGCTTTGTCCGTTCGATCAGCCCGTAGATTGGCCGGCTGACGGTGCGCAGGAAGACCAGCCCGATGAGCAGCGTGCCGCCGAGAATGGCGATGGCCGCCAACGTCACCTTACCGCGCTCGCCATAGAGATGCTTGACGATGTTGTTCGGCGTTCGCGACAGATAGACGACGCCGGCGACCTTGTCGTCGACGGCGACCGGCATGGCGACGAAAACGCGCACCTTGGTGCCGCGGCTGACCGAATAGAGCGGTGGCGCCGGCTCCTCGGGGATCCGCAGCCTGAGCGCGCTGGCGTAGCGGCCGGAAAGCGCTGCGCGAACCTCCCCGACATCGCCAAGCGATTGGCCGACCTCTTCGCGTCCGGCGATGACCACGCCCCTGGGGTCGAGCAGCCGGAAGCCGGCGAGCGTCGTTTTCTGCGTTTCCGTGAGGATGCCTGACAGGCGCGCGCCGATTGCCGCGAAGGCCGGATCAGCATTGGCTGCGACGGCAGCGGGCCGGGTTGGAAGAACAGTGTCCGAAGCGAGATCGAGGGTCGGCTCAATCGGCCGGTAGGATGTATCGGCTTCGTCGCTCCGGCTCTCAGCATCGCTTCCCGACGGCGGCATCGGCACGCCGAGTTTCCCAAAAGGAATGCCGGCCTCGCGCACATCCTGCGCATAGATGGCGGCAAGCACGGCACCTTGCGCGATGAGCTCGGCCTCTGTCTGGCGGATCAGCTGGTTCTCGTAGAGCCGGAAGAAGAACAGGCCGACCAGCGGCAGCGCCATCACCACGACCAAAATGGCGATGACGACCGTAGCCAGGCGCGGACGCCATTTGTCGGGGGTCACGCGCCGCACCGGCCGAGACGGAAGCCGACGCCGTGCACGGTCTCGATCGCATCGGCGCAGCCGGCCGCCGCCAGCTTGGCGCGGATGTTGCGGATATGGCTGTCGACGGTACGATCGGCGACATGGATGTTGGCGGCATAGGCATTGGCCATCACCGCCTCGCGGGCCAGCACATGCGCGGGCCGGGCGAGGAATCCTCTGAGGATCGCGAATTCAATCGAAGTCAGCGCCAGCGGCTTGCCCTTGAAGCTGGCGCTATGGCTGGCCGGCACCAGCACCAGCCCGCCATGCGAAAACTGCCGCTCGTCGCTCTCGGCCGGCGCCTGGCGGGCGCGCCGCAGTATGACGTTGACCCGCGCCACCAGTTCGCGCGGGCTGAACGGCTTGGTGACATAGTCGTCGCCGCCCATTTCCAGCCCGAGGACGCGGTCGATCTCTTCATCCCGCGCCGACAGGAACAGCACCGGCACGTCGGAATGTTGCCTGAGCCGCCGGCAGACCTCCAGCCCGTCCATCTCCGGCATACCGATGTCGAGCACGACGAGGTCCGGCGCGCGCCGTTCGATCGCATGCAGGGCGGCCGCGCCGTCGGATACCGAGACCGTCTTCATCCCCGCCTTTTCCAGTGCGAAGCAGATGATCTCGCGGATGTGCGGATCGTCGTCGGCGACGAGGATGTTATGCGGCATCGATCAGCGGCCCGGCACGTAGGGTTCAGAAACGGCGGGATTCGCGAGCACGCCGTTCCTGTCGAGATAGCGCAGAAGCCGCCAGTCGCGAAAGCTCCAAGCGCGCCAGTTTCTCTGTATGGTGCGATAGCGGGCCTCGGTCATCGCGTCGACGCCGTCGCGGCGGTCGGCGAGGAACACCTTCTGTTTATGGTCGAAAAAGCGATCGAGGGCCGGCAGGGCACTGGGGCCAAGCGAGCGCACATACCAGAGATCGAGGCTGGTGCCGGGGCCGTTCATTTCGTAGGAATGGTCGACATTGTAGTTGGCGATCAGCGCCGCGAAGTTGATGTAGGAGCAGGCATAAAGCGTCGCCGATAACGTCAGAAGATTGGCGGAGAGCAGCCATTCGCTGGATTTTCCGAGCGCGATGCGGGCGATGATGAGTGCCAGACCCGCCGCCACCAGCCCCATCCAGACGAAAGCGGCGATACGCAGATAGGTCAGCGCATAGATGCCGACATAGAGGTCGAGCCGCAGGATCGAAGAAATGACCAGCACGATGTTCTGCGCCACCCAGGCATAGACCAGCCGGCGGATCAGCGGATCATTGGAGGTTTCGCTGCCCGGCCGCAGCGCCGCCAGCACGAAGCCCGCGGCGAGCAGCGCGGTGACGATCAGTGGATAGGCGCCGCGATGCGCATAGGCGGCGTAGGTCAGCCCGTCGGGGAGGGCGACGCCGCCCCAGAGATAGGTTGCGTCAAGCGCGGTCTGCAGCGCAAACAAAAGGTTGAAGACGATCAGCGCGCGCAGGATCGCGCCCTTGCCGAAGACGATGTCCTCGATCGTGGTGACGGCCTTTGTCGGCGGCCGTGCATCGGCAGGCACGCTTGGCGCCAAACGCGGCAAACGGCGAAGAAAGCGCGGCAGGCGCGGGCGCAGAAAAACCCAGACGCCGGCAAGCACCAGCAGCCAGAAGACCAGCCGTGCCAGCTGGATAAGATCGAGCAGCGCGAACAGGTCGATCAGCGTGAACCAGTATTCGATGACCGGGTTGGCGGCGCCGAACAGGGCAAGGAACACCGCGCCGAGCGCCAGCGGCATCACCCAGACGGCGATGGCCGCCAGCCGGATGCGCCGCCGCCCAAGCCGCCGCGCCGCCTTGCGCCAGCGGAAGAAGTCGCGGACCAACCGGAACGGGGCAGCGAAGAGGAAGATGCCGAGCTGGCCGGCGATGCGGGCAAGGCTGGAACGCAGCCGTCCGGCAAGCGAAAGCGCGAACACCGCCAGGGCCACAAGGGCGATCGAGACGGACAAGGGGCTGACGTTCTCGACCAGCGGCAGCAGCGCGACGAGCAGGGCGGCGGGCTTGAGCCAGAGCCTGGCGTCGCTGAATGCCGAAGGATGCACGGCCACGATCGCGCCGGCGATCAGGATGGCGAACAGCAAGAAATTGATGCCGGCGGGCTGGCCGTAGAACAGAAAATCCGCCAGCGCGACCAGCAGCACGGCGATGCCGAAGCGGCTGCAGTAGCTTGGAGCGAAGAATGCCGTCATGAGCGAATTTTCCTCGCGTCCGCCGCGCGGCTAAAATGTCTCGGCCGCGATCTTGGGATGAAGGGCAGCAGGCTCGCCGTCGGGCGGACCTTTGGCGGATCGACAAGCCACCAGCCTTCGCTGCGCAGACGGTAAGGCAGGGACCAACGGAGATTTGTTCGCTGTTGCATGCCGCCTGTCTCGCAGGCAGGCAGGGAAGAGGCGCGGCGGATTGGAGGAGGTTTTCCGCAATTGCGTGCAGTTTTCGTGCAGGGTCAGGCAATAGCCCGCGCATCCTTTCGGGACGTTGGCGCCGCCCCTCACCTGCCTGCCGGCATCCTCTCCCCGTATAGTGACGGGGAGAGGGACGCTGTCATCCGGGATTTCGCCAATCACCGGCGTCGCAGAAATCGAGCCGGCGCCTCGGCCACCAGCTCCCTTCTCCCCGTCTCTATACGGGGAGAAGTGCCCGGCAGGGCGATGAGGGGCGGCGCCGACTTCGACGATTGGCTCATCTCCAACGCGTCAGCTCTGTGCTTGCCTCGCCCGGCCGCAGGCGGCATAGATCGGGCATGACTGAAACCTACCGCCCGCGCCGCTCGGTGCTTTACATCCCCGGCTCGAACGACAAGGCGCTGGCCAAGGTCGCTTCGCTTGCCTGCGACGCCATCATCATCGACCTCGAGGACGCCGTGGCACCCGCCGACAAGCTTGCGGCGCGCGAGAAACTGGCGGGCATCTTTGCCAGCCGCCCGAAGCGGCGCTGCGAAATGATCGTGCGCGTCAATGCGCTGTCCAGTGACTGGGGCGCCGACGATGTTCTGGCGGCGGCGAAGGTCGAGGCCGACGGGATCCTTTTGCCCAAGGTCGTCACGCCGCGTGACATCCTCGAGGCCGGCGACGCGCTCGACGACAATTTTGCCCCGGATACGGTCAAGATCTGGGCGATGATCGAGACGCCCAAGGCCTTGCTCAACATCGGCGCCATTGCCGAACTGGGCCGCGACCCGGCCTCACGGCTTGCTTGTTTCGTTGCCGGAACGAATGATCTGATCAAGGAGACCGGCATCCTGGCCACGCCGGACCGGCGCTATCTCATGCCCTGGCTGATGCAGATGGTGCTGGCCGCGCGCGCCGGCGGCCTCGATATCCTCGACGGCGTCTCCAACGATTTTCGCGATTTGGATGCCCTGGCGCGCGAATGCGCGGAAGCCGCCGCCATGGGCTTCGACGGCAAGTCGCTCATCCACCCGGCCCAGATCGAAGCGGCGAACCGCTCCTTTGCGCCGTCCGCAGAGGCAGTGGCCACGGCGCGCGCGGTGAAGGACGCCTTCGCATTGGCCGAAAATGCCGGCAAGGGGGTGATCGCGGTGAACGGCAAAATGGTCGAGCGTCTGCATCTGGCGCAGGCCGAAAAACTGCTGGCGAAGGCGGCGGCCATCGGCGCATGATGCCCGCGTAGAGCGCGGGCCATAGGTACTCACGACAGGAACTGAAACATGAAACTCTACCGCTTTCTGTCCGCTCCGGACGATTCCAGCTTCTGCCACAAGGTGACGGCGGCGCTGAACAAGGGCTGGCACCTGTTCGGCTCGCCGACCTACGCCTACGACAAGAAGACCAAGACCATGCGTTGCGGCCAGGCGGTGGTGAAAGACGTCGAGGGCCAGGAATACGGGCCCGACACCAAGCTCAGCGACTGGTAGGCCTGTCGCTAAAGCGCTCATCCTTTCGTCACACCAGCAGTCGAAGCGAGGTCGCGAGACCTTGGGTCGTGCCCGCGAGGCGTGGGACATGCTCTACTGAAAATTCCGTCCCTTGGGCATGACGCTTTCGGCCTTGCCCGACAAGGTTGCGATGTCCTGTCCGGCTGGCATGTTGCGAGTAGCGGGCGGGCTGGAGCGATCCGGATTCACCGGTCTCGCCGGGTCGCTCTTCGGATCGGAGCCTGGCTGGCCAGCGGCCTCCTCCAGCAATGCTGACAGCCAGGGCGTCAGATCCTCGACCTTCTCCGCGACGATATGGATAACACCTGATTCCGACTGCAGTTTGCCGGTGACGCGGATGAAGCGCGCGCCCATGACGATGGGCCGGAAGCGGGTGAAGGTCCTTTCCCAGAAAATGATGTTGGCGACCGAATGCTCGTCCTCCAGCGTCAGGAAAATGGCGTTGCCCTTGCCGGGGCGCTGGCGCACCAGGACGAGGCCGGCGACGGACACCCGCCTGCCATCCCGGACGGACGGGAGGCGCGCATTCGGCGTGACGCCGGTGCGGTCCAGCCGCTCGCGCAGGAAGGCCACCGGATGCGCCTTAAGCGACAGGCCGAGCGAGCGGTAGTCATGGATGACATGCTCGCCGAGCGGCATTGTGGGCAGCCTCGTCTCGGGCTCCAGCTCGCGCAGGCGGATATGCTTCTGGTCGAACAGCGGCAGTTTTTCGGCCGCGCTCTTGCCGTCCAGCGCCCGCACTGCCCACAAGGCGGCGCGGCGGTCGAGGCCGATCGAGCGGAAGGCGTCGGCCTGTGCCAGTTTCTCGATCTCGTCGACATCGAGGCCGGAGCGCAGCCAGACATCCCTGACGGTCTCATAGCCGGAACCGCGCCAGTCGACGAACTGCTTCATGCGATCCTCGGACAGGCCCTTGATCTGGCGAAAGCCGAGCCGCACGGCATGGTGGGTGCGGATGACGCCGCGCATTTCGGCATGGCGTGAGAGGATGCGGGCGGGATCGAAAGAGGAGTCCTCCAGAGTGCAGTCCCAGATGGAGAAATTGATATCGACGTCGCGAACCTCGACGCCATGGTCGCTTGCGTCGCGGACGAGCTGGGCCGGTTGGTAAAAACCCATTGGCTGGGAATTCAGGATCGCGGCGCAGAACACGTCGGGATAGAAGGTCTTGAACCAGCAGGAGGCGTAGACCAGCAGCGCGAAGGATGCGGCATGGCTTTCGGGAAAGCCATATTCGCCAAAGCCCTCGATCTGCTTGAAACAGCGCTCGGCGAAGGCCTTTTCGTAGCCCCTGCCGACCATGCCGTCGATCATGCGCTGGCGATAATTGCCGATCGTGCCGGTGCGCTTGAAGGTGGCCATGGCGCGGCGCAATTCGTCGGCCTCGCCCGGCCGGAAGCCGCCGGCGACGATGGCGATCTTCATCGCCTGCTCCTGGAACAGCGGCACGCCCAGCGTCTTGCCGAGGATCTTCTCCAGTTCTGGCTTCGGATATTCAGGCTTTTCCTTGCCTTGCCGGCGACGCAGATAGGGATGAACCATGTCGCCCTGGATCGGGCCGGGTCGCACGATCGCCACTTCGATGACGAGGTCGTAGAACTTTTCTGGCCTGAGCCGCGGCAGCATCGACATCTGGGCGCGCGATTCGATCTGGAAGACGCCGAGCGTGTCGGCGCGGCAGATCATGTCGTAGACGTCCTTGTGCTCGGGCGGGAGAGTGGCCAGCACATAGGGTTGGCCATACGGGTCCCGCGCGTCCGGGTAATGATGCGTGAGCAAGGTGAAGGCGCGCTTCAGGCAGGTCAGCATGCCGAGCGCCAGCACGTCGACCTTGAGGATCTTCACCGCATCAAGGTCGTCCTTGTCCCATTCGACCATCTTGCGCTCCTCCATCGCCGTCTTGACGATGGGCACGATCTCGTCCAGCCGGTCGCGGGTGATGACGAAGCCGCCGACATGCTGGGAGAGATGGCGGGGAAAGCCCATGATCTCGTTGGCGTGCTCGATCACCTGCCTGGCCAGCGGGTCGCTGCGGTCGATGCCGCCGGCGCTCGCCTCCTTCTCGCCGAGCTCCGAGGTCGACCAGCCCCAGATCGAGCTGGACAATGCACTGCGGACGTCCTCCGACAGGCCCATCGCCTTGGCCACCTCGCGCAGCGCCGAACGGCCGCGATAGCTGATGACGGCGGCGGCCAAAGCGGTGCGCTTGGCGCTGTATTTTTCGTAGATGTACTGGATGACGATTTCGCGCTTCTCATGCTCGAAATCGACGTCGATGTCGGGCGGCTCGTTTCTTTCCTCGGAGATGAAACGTTCGAACAGCGTGTCGATGCGGTCCGGTCCGACTTCGGTGATGCCGATGCAGAAGCAGACGATGGAATTGGCGGCCGAGCCGCGCCCCTGGCAGAGGATGTCCTGGTTGCGGGCAAACTTGACGATGTCGTACACGGTCAAAAAGTAGCGCGCGTAGTTCAGCCGCTCGATCAGGGCGAGCTCTTCCTCGATGCGCTGCGTTACTGAAGCAGGGACGCCCGCCGGGTAGCGCGTGGCGGCCCCCTCCCTGGCCAATCGTTCGAGCTCGGCCTGCGGCCCAAGACCCGATTCCGTCGGCTCGTCGGGGTAATTGTATTGGAGGTCATTCAGCGAGAAGCTCAGTTCCCCGGCAAAGCGCAGCGTCTCCGCCAGCGCCTGCGGATGCCTGCGGAAAAGCCGGGCCATCTCGAGCGACGGCTTCAGATGGCGCTCGGCATTTGCCGTCAATTCCAGCCCGACTTCGGCGACGGGTGTGTTGAGGCGGATCGCCGTCAGCACGTCCTGCAACGAGCGGCGTTCGGCGCTATGGTAGAGAACATCGTTGGTCGCCATCAGTGGCACGCCGGTCATGTCAGCCATGCTTGCGGCCTGCTCGATGCGGAAACGGTCGTTGCCTCGATAATCCGGCGCAACGGCAAGCCGAAGCGCTTTGCCGAACCTATCCTTGAGCCGGCTAACCAAGGCAAGGCTGTCTTCGGCGCCCGTCTGCAGGTCGGGGAGGACCGCCAGCGACATGAGGTCGCCCCATTCGAGAAGATCGCTCAGGCTGAGCAGCGTCGCGCCCTTCTCGTTTTCGTCGCGCAGATTGGCCTGCGTCAGCATGCGGCACAGATGCCCCCAGCCCTTGCGGTCCTGCGGATAGGCGAGGATGTCGGGCGTGCTGTCGCCAAAGACCAGGCGACAGCCGGGATGATAGGCAAGTCTTTCGACCTTGGCCTGCTGCCAGGCGCGCACGACGCCAGCCACCGTGTTGCGGTCGGCCAGCCCGATCGCGGAAAAGCCGAGGTACTTTGCCGCCACCACCAGTTCCTCCGGCTTCGAGGCGCCGCGCAGGAAGGAGAAATTCGACTGGATGCCGAACTCGGCATAGGGAATGGCGGCCAGCGCGTTCATGCGAAAACCCCGTGCATGAACCAGCGCGGCGGCACCTCGGAAGCGCCGTAGAGACCCTGGCGGTAAAGCCAGTAGCGGCGGCCGTCGCTGTCCTCGATGCGGAAATAATCGCGGGTCGGCGCCTCTTCCTCGCCGGGCTGCCGGCGCCACCATTCAGGCGCGATGCGCTCCGGCCCTTCGGCGCGCGCGACGCGATAGAGAGCGCGCCGCCAGCGGAAATTCATCGGCGGTCCCTCCGGCATTTCGGTGGCCGGCACCTCGATCGGCTCGGGCGAACGGAACAGCCGGATCGGCCGCTCCGGCGGAAAGACGGTCGCCGGCGGGGTGTTACGCTGCCTCGGCGGTGCGCGCCTTTGCGGCACCTCGGAGAAGGGGACGGTGGTGACGGCGCGTTCCGGCAGATGGCTCTCGACGACGACCGGCTTCAGCACCGCGGCTTCGCCGAGGCGGGCGCGGATGCGGTCGGCGAACAGCGCGATGTCGGCGTCGCTGTCCTCCGCCTCGCCGGCAAGGTCGGCCTGCTGCATGTCGAAGGCGGCGGCCGACAACACCGAGAGGCGCACCAGGTCGAAGCCGTAACCGGCATCGATGTCCTGCTCCAGCGCGGCAAGCCTTTCATGGAACAGTTTTTGGATCAGCACGGGCTCGCGCAGGGGACGCGACGTGCCGACAGCGATGCGGCTGACGGCGCCGTCGACGCGGAACAGCAGCAGCGCCAGCATCCTGGCGCCCTCGCCACGACGTTCGAGATCGCTCTTCAGCGCCCGCGCCAAAAGGCTCACCAGCCGCTCTATGTCGGCGGTCAGCATGATGGGTTCGGAGAGGTGGCGTTCGACCGACAGCGGCGCCACCGGCAGGCGCGGCGACACCGCCTCGTCGAGGCGGCCAAGCGCCTGGTCGAGGCGCAACAGCAGCGTGGCGCCGAAGCGGCGGGCAAGCGGGGCGCGCGGGGCCGCCATCACCGCGCCCGCTGTGCGCAGGCCGACGCTTTCCAGGCTGGCGCGGATCTCGGGCTCGATGCGGAGTGCCGCCAGCGGCAGGGGTGCGAGAAGCCCTTCCTCCTCGCCGCCGGCAACGATGCGGTCGCCGCAAAAGCGCGCCGCCGCCCAGGCGGCACCGGGCGTCGCGGCCAGTCCGGCGCGGACATCAAAACCCTGATGGAAAAAGCGCGACAGGATCTCGTCCAGCATCGTGCGTTCGCCGCCGAACAGATGGGTGCAGCCGGTGACATCGAGAAACAGGCCGTCGGCACCGTCGATCGCCACCAGCGGCGTGTAGCGGTCGCACCAGTCGGCGAGGCCTTCGAGCAGGCGGCGATCGGCCTCCGGATCGGCTTCGACGATATCGATCGAAGGATGCATGGCGCGCGCATCGGCTATGCCCATGCCGCGCTTCAGGTGCAGCGCCTCAGCCCGCTCGTCGAGGGCTGATATGCGCTGGGCGTTGCGGTCGCGATGGCTGATCACCAGCGGCAAATGATCCGACGGCCGGGAACGCCAGGACCGCCCCAGACGCTGGCGCAGGATGCGTTCGGCGGCCAGATGCGGGAACCACAGCGACAGGATTCGTTGCCCGTTCTCTTTCCTCAAAAGCGTGTTCATCGGGGTTCCACTCCAGTGTGAATTGACCGGGCAGGGCGGTGCGGCTCTTGCCGATGCTGACGGTGAAGGCGGGGCGGCCGATCGAGCCGGCGAGCGGCCCGGCAATCGTGTCGCGGCTGGCCGCGGGGGCGGCCGACACGATGAGGCGCACGGGCGCGGCCGTCGGCTCAGCCTCGCCGGCCTGGCGCAGCAGGAAGACCGGCCGGCCGGCGTTTTGCGCCCGCGCGTGCAGACGCCTTGTCGCGGTGAGGTCGAGCCGCTGCGGGCTGCCGCGGATTTCGAGGATGACGGCGGCGAGCGCCGTCATCCGGGCGGCCTCCTCGGCGATCCACAGCGCATCGACAAGTTTTGGTGCCTCGGAAAACAGAAGCTGTTCCGGTTCGATGCCGAACAGGCCATGCAGCCCCCTGGCATAGGGAAAGCCGGCCTCGCGAAAAATCTCCGATGTGCCAATCCAGAGAACCGGCAAATGCGGCTCTTGCCTGAGGATCAGGCTGGTGAGCGACAGCGCAAAGCCGGCGACGGCCCCGGCGTCGCGGGTTTCCGTGCCGTGGATTTCGCTCAGTGCCGCCTTCGGCAGACCGCCGCTGAGCGCTGCATCGAGACGCTCGACACCGGTACGCAAAAACGCATCTGGCGAGGCCACGGCAATGCCGCGCCGGAGAATTGTGATCTCGGGCGTGCGTTCGGGCGCGATACCGCCATCATCGGTGTCAGCGCGCGCGCCAGGCTGCACGGCGGCCGGCGCCGCCAGGCGCTCGGGCAGCGTTCCCTCGATCTTCGCGATCTGGCGGCGCAGGGCAAAAACGGTCTCCCGCGCCACGGCGGTCATCGCCATGACGGTCAACTTTCAGCAGCATTGTTCCTGTTATGTTCCTATAGATTCCAGAGGGTGCTAAAAGAGTCAAGCGGAGTCATGGGGAATTTATTCCTCTGCGGTAACGCGCTTAGCGTTGGCCACCGAAGGCCAACCGTGCCGCAAGCCCTGCAAATACGGTTCCCAGCAACAGCTGGGGCGCCCGCTGAAACCGCGTGCGCCTCGACAGTGCCGCACCGATCCGGCTCGCGGTCAGGATGACCAGGCCATTGACCATCAGCCCGATCAGATTGAGGACGGTCGCCAGCACCAGGATCTGCGCCGCCACGGAACCCGCCTGCGGCTGCACGAACTGCGGGAAAAGCGCCAGCACGAACAGCGCCATCTTCGGGTTGAGCAAATTGGTGAACAATCCTTGCCGGAAGATGCGGCCCTGCGAATAGCGCGGCAGGCCGGCGACCGGTGCAAGTACTGCTCCATCGGAGCTGAAGGCTTTCCAGGCAAGGTATGCCAGATAGGCCGCTCCGGCATAACGGACGATGTCGTAAGCGATGGGAGCGGCGAGGAACAGTTGCGACAGGCCGAAGGCGGCGGCCAGCGCATGGCAATAAGTGCCGGCGGCGATGCCGGCATAGGTCGCCAGGCCCGCCGCGCGTCCCTGGCTGGCGCTGCGGGATGCGATCAGCAGCATGTCCGGCCCCGGCGTCGCGGTCAAAGCGAGGCAAGCGATTGCGAAAAGTCCAATGGTGGAAAGGTCCGGCATGAGAGCTCCTGTTACATGGCCGGAACTGACCCGTACGCGATTCCCCCGGAGGCAGTAAATGTCTTGAAACGGGAATTGCCGTTAGGGTCTGAGCTATCGACCCAACAGCTTTCGGGCTACCCCAAAACCCAGCCAGACAATAACGACGCCTATGGTTGCGCCGACAAGCATCCGAAGGATGCTAACCAACTCGGAATTCTTACCGAGATAACTGGTCAAGACCACCAGCGCCAAAAGGAGCAGTCCGGCAAATGCTCCGCAAATTGCAGCGCTCCTGAGGAAGGGGCTTCTAGGCGGCATCCTGAACACTCGACTGTTGATATGGACCGCGCGGTCCCGACTTCGGTGCAATGGCGTCCATCAAATCGTAAAGGTGATCCATAGACCAGAGCGTCTTGGATAAGACACTACCGAATTGCCGCGTTCATTTGCCGATTCCGGCTTGAAAGCCTATATGCCGGGATCAAAGGACAAAGCATGGCCCGCATCTACAAGACCCGCACCTGGCACGACCAGCTTTCGCCGTCGATGGAGGAGATGGAGTTCCTGGCGCTGGAGGCCTACGCCCATCTGCCGGAGGAATTCCGCAAGCTGACCGGCGAGATCGTCATCCAGATCGCCGACTTCCCGACCGACGAGATCATGGACGATCTGTCGCTGGAAACGCCGTTCGACCTGCTCGGCCTGTTCGAGGGCCGCGGCATCGCCGAGCGCTGGAACCCGCAGACCGGCGAGGGCCCGAACCGCGTCACGCTCTACCGCCGCGCCATCCTCGACTACTGGGCCGAAAACGAGGAGACGCTGGGCGACATCGTCACCCATGTGCTGATCCACGAGATCGGCCACCATTTCGGCCTGTCGGACGACGATATGGAGCGGATCGAAGAGGCGGCCGAATAAAGCCCCGCACCCTCGTCAACATTCGCTGGCTTCCACCCTGTGCGGCTCAGGACGGTCCGCTCAGGCGCGGCGGCGCGGGGGGCAGCACATCATCGGCGGAAATCGTCCGTGCCTCCGAGGGCAGCATGATCGGGATGCCGTCGCGCACCGGATAGGCGAGCTTTGCCACCCTGGAGATCAATTCGCCGCGCTCCGGATCCCAGGCCAGCGGCCCCTTGGTCAACGGGCAGGCCAGCAGCTCCAGCAGCTTCGGATCGACCTTCTTTTCCTCACGCCCGTCCGCCGCCATCGTGTCCTCATCTCAGCAAGTTGGAGGCCCAGTATGTGTTGAGATCAAGATCAGGCCGGCATCACCTGAATATCGACACATCCTACTGCAGGCTCGAGCCAAAGTCCTCATTCTCGCGCGCCAGCGCCATCTCGGTGATGGCGATCAGCGTTTCGGCGCGCGTCTTCAAATCCGCCGCCTCGAGCAGCGCCTGTTTTTCCGCCGGTCCGTAGGGCGCCATCATCGACAGCGCGTTGACCAGCATGGCGTTTTCGGCGCGGCTGACGCTTTCCCAGTCGGCCTCCAGATCATTGGCCTGCAGATAGGCGCGAAACGCCTTGAGCAGCGACGGCCTGTCGACCTCGCCCCCGACCTTGTCCTCGTCGAGATCGGTCAGAAAGGGGGCGATCCGGCACTGTCGAAACGGCGTCTTGGCGGCGGTTTCATGCGCAATGCGGAAGCGGCATACGCCCTGCAGCGAGATCAGGTAGCGGCCGTCGCCACTCTCGGCCAGCGAGATGATGCGCCCGGCGCAGCCGACATTGCACAGCTCCGGCTCGCCGTCGTCGCGCAAGGCGCCATCGAGGCTGGGCTGGATGATGCCGATCAGCCGCGATCCGGCGATAGCCTCGTCCACCATCTGCAGATAGCGCGGTTCGAAGATGTTGAGCGGCATACGGCCACCGGGCAGAAGCAGCGCACCGGCAAGCGGAAACACGGGGATCGTCGACGGCAGATCCGCGCCACGCCGGTAGTGCGCATTTCCCACCTGCACGTCAGTCCTCCCTTCGCCTCGCCAGTCCCAGAGCGGTTCACCGTTTCACGCAAACGCAGAACCGCTCTATCCACGCAATTCCGGACGGAAAACCGCTACGCACTTTTCCTGGAATTGCTCTAATCTGGCGCGCCGGCCGCCGGCCGCAAGCCCACCAGGCAAAAACAGCTGGCAAAGCGCCTCAGGAAAACAGCAGTGACGACAATTTGCGCCGCGCCGCGAGCGTCGCCTCGTCGGTCATGCCCCAGGCTTCGAAGAATTTCAGCAGCTGCGCCTTGGCGCCGTCATTGTTCCAGGTCCGGTCGGCCTTGATGATCGCCAAAAGATTGTCGGCCGCCTGCGTGCGCTCGCCCTTGGCGTTCTGGATCATGGCGAGGTCGAACCGTGCCTGATGATCGTCCGGATTTGCGGCCAGGCGCCGCTCGAACTCGTCCGGATTGCCGAGCGAGGCCGCCTGCGCGGCCAGCGCCATTTTGGTGCGCAGCGCGGCAAGCGCCGGCGCATCCTTCTTGGCTTCCGGCGCGCGGGCCAGGATGGCTTCCGCGCCTTGCGCATCGCCGGCCTCGAACAGAAGCTCGCCCAGCCCGGCGATCGCCTCGATCGTCTCCGGCGCCTGCTCCAGCACAGCATCATAAATATCGGCCGCGGTCTGGATGTCGCCGGCCTCGCGCGCTTCCGCAGCCGCGGCAAGCGCCTCGGCCACTTGCGGGGCGCCGCCAGCCTTGCCGCCGATCTTCTTGATGAACTCGCCGATCTGGCTCTCGGGAATGGCGCCCATGAAGCCGTCCACGGGCTGGCCGTCCTTGAAGGCGATGACCGCCGGTATCGACTGGATGCCGAGCTGGCCGGCGACCGAGGGGTGCTCGTCGATGTTCATCTTGACCAGCTTGACCGCACCGCCGGCGGCCTTGACCGCCTTTTCCAGCAGCGGCGTCAGCTGCTTGCACGGGCCGCACCAGGGCGCCCAGAAATCGACCAGAACCGGCTGCCTGCGCGATTCCTGGACGACATCTACGGCAAAGCCGGCCGTCGTCGTATCCTTGATGACGTCCGCCGGCGCCTGGCCAAGCGCGGCTTTCGCGCGCTCTGCGTCAGTGCCGCCATATTGCACTGTCGTGGCGTACTGGCCGGCATTGCTGCCGAATTGGCCGCCGAACGGATTGTTGTCGCTCATGTCGTCGCCCTTCTGGTCGCGCCGCCCACCAGCGGAGGGGCGCAACGTCCTTCCTAGAGATCAGTTTTCGCCATCCATGTGGCGATCATGCCGAGACTTTCAAGATAACAGCATCGTGTCCGGTTGCCTCGACGAATTTGACGAGATCGGCGGCAGCTATCGAGGTCGTCGCCTCATTGGTCAGCGGATGGGCGTTGATGACATCATGCCCCATCAGCTCCTGGTCGAGCACCACCTTGACCCGCCGCTCGGTGTCGTTGATCAGCCCGAAAACCGTGACCGCGCCCGGCGTGACCCCGAGAAGCTCCATCAGCATCTCAGGCTTGCCGAAGGAGACCCGGCTGGCGGCGCCGATCAGCTGGTGGATCTGCTTGAGGTCGACCACAGCCTCCTCGCCGACGCTGACCAGGAAGAAATTGTCCTTCTTGTCCTTGAGGAACAGGTTCTTGGTGTGGCCGCCGGGGATCTCGCCGCGCAGGGCCTGCGAATCGGCGACCGTATAGAGCGGCGGGTGCCGCCGCGTCGAGACAGTGATGCCGAGGTCGGCGAGAAAGGCGAAAAGCTCGGCTTCGGTCTTCGGCATCGGTCTTCTCTTCATCTCCAGCAGGGCCATGCCGTTTACGGCCAATGCTACCTCCCGGCAAGGCCGTCCCTGGAACGGACCGGCGAATCCTCGGTACCGCAAAACGGAGTCGGTCGCACTTGAGAGCTAGGCCAAAAAGCTCGTCATTTCCCTGTTGCAATCGCCGCGCTCTTCAGCCATATAGGCGCGGCTTGCGGCCCTAAAGCCGCGCGAGCGGGTGTAGCTCAGGGGTAGAGCACAACCTTGCCAAGGTTGGGGTCGAGCGTTCGAATCGCTTCACCCGCTCCAGTTTCCTTACGGGGATCAAGCACATACGAAAAGGCCGGATCAATCCGGCCTTTTTCGTTTTCAGGGGCAACGCCGCACTAGGCTGAATCGACATTCATCGCATCCATAACATGGCGCAGGCGAGTTGGATGAAGCTGAG